>NZ_JACBFO010000010.1 GCF_021401135.1 Azonexus sp. R2A61
AATTACTCGATGATCTTGGCGACGACGCCGGCGCCGACGGTACGACCGCCTTCACGGATGGCGAAACGCAGACCTTCTTCCATGGCGATCGGCGCAATCAGCTTGACCGTCATCGAGATATTGTCGCCCGGCATGACCATTTCCGTACCTTCCGGCAGCGAGATCGCGCCGGTCACGTCGGTCGTACGGAAGTAGAACTGCGGACGGTAGTTGTTGAAGAACGGGGTATGACGACCGCCTTCATCCTTCGACAGGACATACACTTCGCCCGTGAAGTGGGTATGCGGCGTGATCGAACCCGGCTTGCACAGCACTTGGCCGCGCTCGACGTCTTCACGCTTGGTACCGCGCAGCAGGGCGCCGATGTTGTCGCCAGCCTGACCTTGATCCAGCAGCTTGCGGAACATTTCCACGCCGGTACAGGTGGTCTTCTGGGTCGGACGGATACCGACGATTTCGATTTCTTCGCCAACCTTGACGATGCCGCGCTCAACACGACCCGTCACCACGGTACCACGACCAGAGATCGAGAACACGTCTTCAACCGGCATCAGGAACGGCATATCGACAGCGCGCTCCGGGGTCGGGATGTAGGAGTCCAGCGCGTCAGCCAGACGGAAGATCGCCGGCTCGCCGATTTCGGACTGATCGCCCTCCAGGGCCTTCAGTGCAGAACCGTGGATGATCGGGGTGTC
>NZ_JACBFO010000011.1 GCF_021401135.1 Azonexus sp. R2A61
TCGATCGGATTCGCACCACTCGGCGTCACCGTGAAATTCAACTCCACCGGATTTGCCGACGTCGTGCTGAACGTCACATCGAACACCAGATCCTGACCTTCCGCCACGTCAGCATCGCCAATCCGCACCACGATGCCATCGTTGTCCAGGATCGTGCCGATCCCCGCCACCGGCGTCGTGTTTTGCGCCGTTCCCGCCGTCAGTTGTACTGTCTCGGGACCTTCCAGGCTCGTGTCGTCGATCGTCGGCACTCGCACCGTGAAGGTCGTCGCATTCGCCGGAACATTCACGCTGAAGCTGCCGTCGGCACCGATCGTCACCGGCACGAAATTCACGCCGTCGAACGAGACCTCCACCGGCGTTCCCGTGTCCGTCCCCAACGTCGCATCACGATCCGTCGGGTCCGCCGTGTTCCCAAGGTTCAACGTCACCGTCGTCGGGAATTCGCTCTTGTTGCTCAGCGTCACCACGAAGTCCAGGTTGTTGCCTTCCGTTTCCCTCGGATCCGATACATCCGTCACCGTCGGACGGTCGTCCACCGGCGGCGTCGGCGGCGTCGTCGGCGGCGTCACCGGCGGCGGCACCGACGTGCCGTCGTCAACAATCGTCCCAACACCAACGTCCGTCCCGC
>NZ_JACBFO010000012.1 GCF_021401135.1 Azonexus sp. R2A61
GCTCCGGGGTCGGGATGTAGGAGTCCAGCGCGTCAGCCAGACGGAAGATCGCCGGCTCGCCGATTTCGGACTGATCGCCCTCCAGGGCCTTCAGTGCAGAACCGTGGATGATCGGGGTGTCATCGCCCGGGAAGTCGTACTTGGACAGCAGCTCGCGCAGTTCCATTTCGACCAGTTCCAGCAGCTCGGCGTCGTCAACCATGTCGCACTTGTTCATGAACACCAGAACGTACGGCACGCCGACCTGACGCGCCAGCAGAATGTGCTCGCGGGTCTGCGGCATCGGGCCGTCAGCAGCGGAACAGACCAGGATCGCGCCGTCCATCTGTGCAGCACCGGTAATCATGTTCTTCACGTAGTCAGCGTGGCCCGGGCAATCAACGTGGGCGTAGTGACGGTTTGCAGTTTCGTATTCAACGTGAGCGGTATTGATGGTGATACCGCGGGCCTTTTCTTCCGGCGCCGCATCGATTTCGTCATACTTCTTCGCCGCGCCACCGAACTTCGCCGACAACACCGTCGTGATCGCCGCCGTCAGCGTCGTCTTGCCGTGGTCAACGTGACCAATCGTACCCACGTTCACGTGCGGCTTCGTACGCTCGAATTTTTCCTTAG
>NZ_JACBFO010000013.1 GCF_021401135.1 Azonexus sp. R2A61
GACGGCGGGAACGGCGCAAAACACGACGCCGGTGGCGGGGATCGGCACGATCCTGGACAACGATGGCATCGTGGTGCGGATTGGCGATGCTGACGTGGCGGAAGGTCAGGATCTGGTGTTCAACGTGACGTTCAGCACGACGTCGGTGAATCCGGTGGAGCTGAATTTCACGGTGACGCCGAGTGGTGCGAATCCGATCGAAGCGAACGACATCGGGACGATGGTGGTTCGCGACAGTTTCGGGAATGTGCTGACGGCGAATGCGAACGGCAGCTACACGGTGCCGGCGAACGCCACCGGGGTGACGGTGACGATTCCGTCGATCCAGGACAATGTCTATGAAGGCCGTGAAACCTTCACGCTGAGCGCGACCAGCCCCACGTTTGGCGTAACGACGGGTGATACGGGTCAGGGGACGATCCGTGACGATGGCACGGGTGGTCCGCCGCCGGATGACGACCGTCCGACGGTGACGGTGAATGACGTGACGGTAGCGGAAGGTCAGG
>NZ_JACBFO010000001.1 GCF_021401135.1 Azonexus sp. R2A61
GCTCCGGGGTCGGGATGTAGGAGTCCAGCGCGTCAGCCAGACGGAAGATCGCCGGCTCGCCGATTTCGGACTGATCGCCCTCCAGGGCCTTCAGTGCAGAACCGTGGATGATCGGGGTGTCGTCGCCCGGAAAGTCGTACTTGGACAGCAGCTCGCGCAGCTCCATTTCGACCAGTTCCAGCAGCTCGGCGTCGTCAACCATGTCGCACTTGTTCATGAACACCAGAACGTACGGCACGCCGACCTGACGCGCCAGCAGGATGTGCTCGCGGGTCTGCGGCATCGGGCCGTCAGCAGCGGAACAGACCAGGATCGCGCCGTCCATCTGGGCAGCACCGGTAATCATGTTCTTCACGTAGTCAGCGTGGCCCGGGCAATCAACGTGGGCGTAGTGACGGTTTGCAGTTTCGTATTCAACGTGAGCGGTATTGATGGTGATACCACGGGCCTTTTCTTCCGGCGCCGCATCGATTTCATCATACTTCTTCGCCGCACCACCGAACTTCGCCGACAACACCGTCGTGATCGCCGCCGTCAGCGTCGTCTTGCCGTGGTCAACGTGACCAATCGTACCCACGTTCACGTGCGGCTTCGTACGCTCGAATTTTTCCTTAGCCATTCCAGTTCCTCAAATAATCAAATAAGCAAAAAATCCAGAAGCAAGCTAATCGGTGGTGCCCATGGGCAGGATCGAACTGCCGACCTCTCCCTTACCAAGGGAGTGCTCTACCACTGAGCCACATGGGCCTACCTTAAAACTCCAGCCGTACCGCATCGTGGAGCGGGTGAAGGGAATCGAACCCTCGTCTTAAGCTTGGAAGGCTTCAGCTCTACCATTGAGCTACACCCGCTTAACCCCTGCCCGCAGCACTAGCCGCTACAGCATCAATCTGGTGGAGGGGGAAGGATTCGAACCTTCGAAGGCAGAGCCGACAGATTTACAGTCTGTTCCCGTTGACCGCTTGGGTACCCCTCCGGGAGAAACCGGGATTATCCTGACCCCACGACCACCTGTCAACACAGAAACAACAAAAAAGCCGACCTTTCGATCGGCTTTTCGGGCAACACAGAGAAACCTGTTACTTGAGCGAGAGAACCCAGGTGACCAGCTTCTTGGCTTCTTCGTCGGTAACGTTGTTCGGCGGCATCGGGATGGCACCCCAAACACCCTTGCCACCGGACTTGACCTTGGCTGCCAGCGTAGCCACGGCCCCCTTGTCACCCTTGTACTTGGCGGCAACTTCCTTGTAGGCCGGGCCGACCAGCTTCTTGTCGATAGCATGGCAGGACATGCAGTTCTTGGCCTTGGCCAGCGCTTCATCAGCGTGAGCCTGGCCGGCCATAACAACACCGGCGGCAGCCATCATGGCAACGTAAACAGCTTTCATAATCTCGCTCCGTTATTGGGTTGGTCGAAAATCAGCGTCGGATGATAAAGCCCTTTACCGGCACAGGCAAACCATTTGGACAGATCATCCGTACGGCATTCACCAAAAACACCCAGGGCACGATGTCCTTAACGGCCCAAAGGGCTTTCGGTTGACCTGACTCAGTCGCGACGACGAATTTGCGAAACGTCGCGCACCGCCCCCTTGTCGGCCGAAGTTGCCATCAGCGCATAGGCCTGCAGCGCGGCGGAAACCTGACGCTGCCGGTCCACCGGCTTCCAGGCAGCCTCGCCCTTGGCATTCATGTTGGCCCGACGAACCGCCAACTCCTCATCGGTTACCTTCAATTGAATCCGGCGATTCGGAATATCGATTTCGATCACGTCCCCCTCTTCGACCAGGCCGATCGCCCCGCCATCGGCCGCTTCTGGCGACGCATGACCGATCGACAAGCCCGAGGTACCGCCCGAGAAACGACCGTCGGTCAGCAGCGCGCACGCCTTGCCTAACCCCATCGACTTCAGATAGGAGGTGGGATACAGCATCTCCTGCATCCCCGGCCCCCCCTTCGGGCCTTCGTAACGGATCACCACCACGTCGCCGGCCACGATTTTCCCGCCAAGGATCGCGTCGACCGCAGCATCCTGACTTTCGAACACGCGCGCCCGCCCGGTAAAGGTCCAGATCGACTCATCCACCCCGGCCGTCTTGACGATGCAACCATCCACCGCGATATTGCCGCGCAACACTGCCAGACCACCATCCTGCGAGTAGGCGTTGGCCCGGTTGCGGATACAGCCCTTGGTCCGGTCGAGATCCAGTTCGTGGAAACGGCGCTCCTGGGAGAAGGCAACCTGCGTCGGCACACCACCCGGCGCCGCCTTGTAGAATTCGTGCACCTTGACATCGTGCTCCCGGACCACGTCCCAACGATCGATCGCCTCGCCCAAAGTGCGCGCATGCACGGTTGGAACATCACGACGCAGCAGACCGGCCCGATCGAGCTCGCCAAGAATCCCCATGATCCCGCCGGCACGATGGACGTCTTCGATGTGATACTTGTCGGTCATCGGCGCCACCTTGCACAGACAGGGTACGGCACGCGAGATGCGGTCGATGTCGGCCATCGTGAAATCGACACCGGCCTCCTGAGCCGCCGCCAGGATGTGTAGGACGGTATTGGTCGAACCGCCCATCGCGACATCGAGGGTCATCGCGTTTTCGAACGCCGCCTTGGTGGCGATCGAGCGCGGCAGGATCGAGGCGTCGTCCTGCTCGTAATAACGCTTGCACAACTCGACAGCCAGGCGACCGGCGCGCAGGAACAATTGCTTGCGATCGGCGTGGGTGGCAACGACGGTGCCGTTGCCGGGCAGGCTGAGACCGAGCGCCTCGGTCAGGCAATTCATCGAGTTGGCGGTAAACATGCCCGAACACGAGCCGCAGGTCGGACAGGCGGAACGCTCGATTTCGTCGAGGTCGGCCTGTGACACACTGGCATCGGCCGCCTTGACCATGGCATCGACCAGGTCGAGATGCACGACCTGGCCTTCGAGCTTCACCTTGCCGGCCTCCATCGGGCCACCGGAAACGAAGACGACCGGGATGTTCAGACGCATCGCGGCCATCAGCATCCCCGGGGTGATCTTGTCGCAATTGGAAATACAGACCATCGCGTCGGCGCAATGCGCATTGACCATGTACTCAACCGAATCGGCGATCAGGTCGCGCGACGGCAGCGAATAAAGCATGCCGTTGTGCCCCATGGCAATGCCGTCATCGATGGCGATGGTGTTGAACTCCTTGGCAACACCGCCGGCCGCCTCAATCTCGCGCGCGACCATCTGGCCGAGGTCTTTCAGGTGCACGTGACCGGGCACGAACTGCGTGAACGAATTGACCACCGCGATGATCGGCTTGCCGAAGTCGCCATCTTTCATGCCGGTCGCGCGCCACAGGGAACGCGCGCCGGCCATATTGCGGCCATGGGTGGAAGTGCGGGAACGGTACTGGGGCATCTGACTCTCCGTGTCGTGGACCGCGTCAACCGCTGTCACAGGCAGGCAACGGCGCGCGAACTATAATCGACCAATTCTAGCCCAATCCCCAAGACGATGCTTCTCCACCCGCAGTTCGACCCGGTTGCCTTTTCGCTCGGCCCACTCGCCGTCCGCTGGTACGGCCTGATGTACCTTGTCGCCTTCCTCCAGTTCGTCCTGCTCGGCCGGTTACGCATCCGTCAGCGGAGCGGCCCGATGAGCAACGAGCAACTCGACGATCTGTTGTTCTACGGCGTGCTCGGCGTGATCATCGGCGGCCGGCTTGGGCAGGTGCTGTTCTACGAACCCGGGTATTACTTTGCCCATCCACTGGAAATCGTTGCCGTCTGGAAAGGCGGCATGAGTTTCCATGGCGGCTTTCTCGGCGTCCTGGTCGCCATGACGTTGTGGGCAAAAAAAGCTGGCCTGCGCTGGTTGACCGTGACCGACTTCATTGCCCCGCTGGTGCCGTTAGGCCTGGCCGCCGGACGTATCGGCAACTTCATCAACGGTGAACTATGGGGCCGCATCGCCGATCCGTCGCTCCCCTGGGCAATGATCTTTCCGCAATCCGGCACCAACGATCCGCGCCATCCGTCGCAGCTCTACCACGTCGGCCTTGAGGGACTGGCCCTTTTTGCCATCCTTTGGCTGTGGACCGCAAGACCACGACCGACGGGGGCCGCATCCGGCGCATTTCTGATCGGCTACGGCTGCTTCCGCTTCATCACCGAATTCTTCCGCGAACCCGACCACGGCATCTTCGGCCAGTCCTACGCGGTCAGCATGGGCCAGTGGCTATCACTGCCGATGGTCCTCGCCGGCATCGCGCTTTTACTGCTGGCCTACCGGAGAAAATCCCTATAATTATGGATTACCCATTTCATAAACCGACAGGAAATCCATCATGACGCGTCCATTCAAGGTTCTCGGCATCCAGCAGATCGCCATCGGCGGCCCTTCCAAGGAAAAACTCAAAACCCTGTGGGTCGACAAGCTGGGACTTGAAGTCACCGGCACCTTCGTGTCCGAACGCGAAAACGTCGACGAAGATATCTGCGCGATGGGCCAGGGTCCGTTCAAGGTCGAGGTCGACCTGATGCAGCCGCTCGACCCGGAAAAGAAGCCGGCCGTGCACGCGACCCCGTTGAACCACGTCGGACTCTGGATCGATGACCTGCCGAAAGCCGTCGAATGGCTGACCGCCAACGGCGTCCGTTTCGCCCCCGGCGGCATCCGCAAGGGTGCGGCCGGCTTCGACATCTGCTTCCTGCACCCGAAGGGCAACGAGGAATTCCCGATTGGCGGCGAAGGCGTGCTCATCGAACTGGTACAAGCCCCCGCCGAAGTCGTCGACGCTTTCGCTAAACTGGCGGGATAAACCAATCACGAGGAGGTGCGCGATGGCAGATTTTCCCGACAAGGATATCGAGGAAACCCGAGCTGCCCTCGCGCCGACACTGGACGCCATGGCGTCCATCCTGCCCTGGGTGGGCAAATCCCAGCCGGTACGCTTCTCTCCCGAGCTCAACAAACGCTGGCAAGCCGCTTGCACGACGCTCGCCGAGCGCTGGTCGGCACGCGCTAGCGACGGTCCGACCGCGATTCGCCCGGCGATCTTCGGGCTGTTTCCGATCGCCATCGAAAGCGGCGAAGCCGACTGTCTGCTGTTGTGCGAAACCCTGGCCACGGTTGCCGATCATCTCGAGCATAACCCGCCGGGTTCCCGCCTGGTCGCCGCACTGAGTGCGACCTGCGAGGCGCTCCTCGACGAGGGCGGACTGGAGAATCCCAAGCTGCTGATACGCGCCCGCCATTTCGCGCAACGGCTGAACGAGGCGCTCCAACCCTCGAGCAAACCCGGCGAACGCTCGGACGTTCTCGACCGGCTGTTCGTGCAGGATGCCGAGGAGCGCCTTGCCCACATGCGCGAAGCGCTGGACGTGTTGCCGCTGGACGTCGTCGCCCTGGAACAGGAAAGTGTCGAACTGATGCAGCAGGCCGAACAGATCGACATGTGGGGCATCTATCATCTGGCACGTCAGCTGCACAATTTCGCGCTACAACTCAGCGACGTCAGCGAAAGCGTCCAGGATCAGGCCGCGCTCGACATTGCCCGGCAACTGGATCTGATCGAACAGGCACTGGCTGCGGTCGACCGCTGAAACCATGAAAAAAGGGGCCTTTCGGCCCCCTTGCCCTATTACCGACGGATCAGCGCCCGGCCAGCGCGGCAATCCGCTCTTCCAGCGGCGGGTGAGTCGAAAACAGGGCCATCAAGCCGCCCTTGCCGCCCGCGATGCCCGAAGCCGCCATATTCTGCGGTAGCGGTTCGGTATGCAGATTGCCCAAACGACGCAACGCGTTCTGCATCGGCACCGCCGAGCCCATCAGTTGCGCAGCACCGGCATCGGCACGGAATTCGCGCTGCCGCGAGAACCAGGCGACGACCATGCTGGCCAGGATGCCGAATACCACTTCGCAGATCAGACTGGTCACCATGTAACCGATCCCCGGGCCGCTGCTCTCGGAATCATTGCGGCGCAGGAAGGAATCGACCAGATAGCCGACCACGCGGGAGATGAAGATGACGAAGGTGTTGACCACGCCCTGGATCAGCGTCAGCGTCACCATGTCGCCGTTGGCGATATGCGCCACTTCATGCGCCAGCACGGCCTCTGCCTCTTCGCGGGTCATGCTTTGCAGCAGACCGGTCGATACCGCAACCAGCGAGGCGTTTTTGGTAGCCCCAGTGGCAAAGGCATTCGGCTCGCCATCGTAGATCGCCACTTCCGGCATCGGCAGATTGGCTCGGCCGGCCAGCCTGGCCACGGTATCGACCAGCCACAATTCGGTGGAGGTCGCCGGATGCTCGATGACGCGGGCACCGGTACTCCACTTGGCCATCGTCTTCGACATCAGCAGGGAGATAAAGGCGCCCCCGAAACCAATGACTGCCGCAAACGCCAGCAGCATGCCGAGATTGAGGCCGTTGGCGGTAAGGAAGCGATTGACCCCGAGCAGGCTGGTCACCACGCTCAATACCAGCATGACCGCCAGGTTGGTCACGAGGAAAAGCACGATGCGTTTCATGTTGGACTCCGGATGCAAAATGAGACAAGGCTGAATATTACCGCATGGACCAACAGAAAAAACCGGAGCACAATTGAAAGACCATTCGATTTTCTCGCATTGAAACATGCTCAACTATAAGCATCTTCACTATTTCTGGGTCGTTGCCAAGGAAGGCAGCATCACGCGTGCCGCAGAAAGGCTGGGCGTCGCCGTACAGACGATCAGCGGTCAACTGTCGCTGCTGGAAAAGCAGCTGGGCCGTGCGTTATTCAACGCCCAGGGCCGCGGCCTGGTGCTCAGCGAGGCCGGCCGGACCGCGCTCGGTTACGCCGACCAGATATTCCAGCTCGGCGAGTCGCTGGTCGAGGCGCTGGAACATGGCGATTCCGACAGCACGCTGCGCCTGCGCGCAGGAATTACCGACGGCATTCCGAAACTGCTCGCCTACCGACTGCTCAACCGGGTCACCGAACTGCCCGGCGACATCCGCCTGGTCTGCGACGAGGATGAATACGACGACCTGCTCGCCGACCTGGCGCTGCACCGTCTCGATGTCGTCCTGACCGACCGTGCCGCGCCGCTCGGCGGCAATCTGAAGGTCTTCAGCACCCGCCTTGGGGATTTTGCCACCGGGCTCTACGCCTGCCCGGCACTGGCCGAACGTTACCGCCCCGGTTTTCCGGGCAGCCTGACCGACGCACCGTTGCTACTGCCGACCCGGCATCATGCCCTGCGCGGGCGCATCGACCGCTGGCTGGAAGAACAGCGGCTGCATCCCAAGATCGTCGGCGAATTCGAGGACAGCGCACTGCTCACCACTTTTGGCCGTGGCGGCCTGGGCATTTTTCCGGCACCGCTGATCCTGGCCGAACAAATAGCCGCCCAGTACGATGCCGAACTACTCGGTCCGATGGACGGCGTCAGCGAACAGATTCACGCCATTTCCAACGAACGGCGGATCCGCCATCCGGCGGTCGAACTGCTGTGCCGGGAGGCCGGCCGGACCCAGGGAGTATAATTTCGGGCCCCAACGCTTTACCGAGTCCCGATACGATGTCCTTCCGTCCCTTTGTTCTGGCGCTTGTCGCGCTGCTGTCCGCCGTTTCCGTCCCTGCCGTCGGCCAGACCCAGCCGGTCCCCCCGGCCCTGGCCGCCAAATCCTGGCTACTGCTGGAAATGAGTTCCGGCCAGACGTTGACCGCAGAAAAACCCGACGAGCGCCTTGAACCGGCCTCGCTGACCAAGCTGATGACCGCCTACCTGACGTTCTCGGCATTGCACAAGAAGACGCTGAACCTCGACCAGCCGCTGCCGGTTTCCGAAAAGGCCTGGCGCACCGGCGGCTCGAAGATGTTCGTCAAGGTGGACACCCAGGTCCCGGTCGAAGAGCTGATCAAGGGCATGATCGTCCAGTCCGGCAACGACGCCTGTGTCGTGCTCGCCGAAGCGATCGCCGGCAGCGAGGAAAACTTCGCCCAACTGATGAACCGCGAAGCCCAGCGACTGGGCATGAGCGCCTCCAGTTTCCGCAACTCGACCGGCCTGCCCGATCCCGAGCACTACACCACCGCCCGCGACCTGGCGAAACTCGCCGCCGCGCTGATCCATGACTTCCCCGAGGAATACCGGAAGTATTACTCGATGAAGGAATACACCTACAACGGGATCACCCAGCCCAACCGCAACCGCCTGCTGTTCATCGACCCGACGGTCGACGGCGTCAAGACCGGCCATACCGAAGCCGCCGGCTACTGCCTCATCTCGTCGGCCAAACGCGAGCAGCGCCGGCTGCTGTCGGTGGTGCTCGGCACGGCTTCCGATAGCGCACGCGCCAGCGAATCGCACAAACTGCTGAACTGGGGCTTCCTCAGCTTCGACTCGGTGATGATCCAGCCGGCCAGTCAGGCACTGGCCGACGTTCGCGTCTGGAAGGGCAGTCAATCGACCGCCAAGGCCGGCTTTGCCGACGACCTGGCGATCGCGCTGCCGAAAGGCTATGCCGACAAGGTCAGCAAGGAATTTGTCGCCGAACCGCGGCTGATCGCACCGATCGAGGCCGGCCAGAAACTGGGTACGCTGAAGCTGGCAGTCGACGGCAAGCCGTTCGCCGAATACCCAGTCATCGCCCTTGAAAAAGTCGAACTCGGCAACATATTCGTCCGCATCCTCGACACCATTCGCCTGTGGTTCGCCTGATCCTGCCATGACGCCCTACGTCGCCGACCCGGTCTATCTCAACGGCAGTTTCCTGCCGCTGGCGGAGGCCGGCGTGTCGCCGCTCGATCGCGGCTTCCTGTTCGGCGACGGCGTCTACGAAGTGATCCCGGTCTATTCGCGGCGTCCGTTCCGCATTGACGAACACCTCGGGCGCCTGCAGGCCACGCTCGACGGAGTCGCCTTGCCCAATCCGCTTGCGGTCGACGACTGGAAACGGGTGATTTCCCGGTTGATCGCAGCAGCGCCATGGGACGATCAGTCGATCTACCTGCAGATCACGCGCGGCGCGGACGACAAGCGCGATCAGCCCTTCCCGCTGGCCAGCATCCCACCCACGGTTTTTGGCTTCGCCGGCCCGCTGATCACGCCATCGGCCGAACAGCGGGCACGGGGCGTCGCCGCGATCAGCGTCGCCGACCAGCGCTGGGCGCGCTGCGACCTCAAGGTGATCTCGTTGCTGGCCAACGTCCTGGCCCGCCAACAAGCGGTCGAGCAGGGTTGCGCCGAGGCATTGCTGATCCGCGACGGCTATCTGAAGGAAGGCGCAGCATCCAACATCTTCGTCGTTCGCGGCGGACTGCTGCTCGCGCCGCCGAAGACGCGACTGATGCTGCCGGGCATCACCTACGACCTGGTCATCGAGCTCGCCCATACCTACGGTCAACCGCTCGAAATCCGCGAAATTGCCGAAACGGAACTTCGCGCCGCCGACGAGGTCTGGATGACCTCGTCGACCAAGGAAGTGCTGGCGATCACCACGCTCGACGGCGAACCCGTCGGCGATGGCCGCCCCGGCCCGATCGGCGAACGGATGTGGCAGTGGTATCAGGATTTCAAGAACACGGTAATGCGCAAAGGCTGAGATGGCTTCGTACAAGGACACCCTCCTCGAATTTCCCTGCGACTTTCCCCTGAAGATCATGGGCAAGGCGCACGACGAACTCGCCCAGGCGGTACTCACCATCGTCACCCGGCACGCCCCCGATTTCGACGGCGCGACGATGGAAATGCGCGCCAGTTCCGGCGGCAACTACCTGAGCCTGACCTGCACCGTGGTCGCCACCTCGAAACCGCAGCTCGACGCGCTGTACATGGAGCTGACGTCGCACCCGCTGGTCAAGGTCGTGCTCTGAGGTGAGCATCGTCGTCAAACGCCTGGGCCGCGTCGACTACGTGCCGACCTTCCAGGCCATGCAGGATTTCACCGCGACGCGGACGGCCGAGACGCCGGACGAGTTGTGGATCGTCGAACATCCGCCGGTGTACACGCTCGGCCAGGCCGGCAAGCCGGAACACATCCTGCGCGACGTCGGCATCCCGCTGGTGCAGATCGACCGCGGCGGCCAGGTCACCTACCACGGCCCCGGCCAGGTGGTGATCTACCTGCTGCTTGACCTGTCACGGCTGAAGATCAAGGTCCGCGAACTGGTCAGCGCGATCGAGCAGGCGGTCATCGACCTGCTCACCGCTCACGGCGTCGCCGCCGAACGCCGCGACGGCGCCCCCGGCGTCTATGTCGGCCCGGCCAAAGTGGCAGCGCTCGGCCTGCGCATCCGCAACGGCTGCTCCTACCACGGCGTCTCGCTGAATGTGGACATGGACCTGTCGCCGTTCGAAACGATCAACCCCTGCGGCTATCCCGGCCTGCAGGTCATCCAGACCAAAGACCTGGGCATTCCGCTCACCGCTCACGAGGCCGGCGAGCAACTCTCGCAGCAACTGCTGCAGCAACTGGACAAACACCATGGCTGAAACCAAGCAAAAAGGCGTCAAGCAAAAGGGCGAACTGAAGACTGCGCGCATCCCGATCAAAATCGTCCCGGTCGCCGAGCCGCTCAGGAAGCCCGATTGGATCCGCGTCAAGGCCGGCAATAGCGCCGGCCGCTTCGGCGAGATCAAGTCCATGCTGCGCGAGAAGAAGCTGCACACCGTCTGCGAGGAAGCCACCTGCCCCAACATCGGCGAATGCTTCGGCCGCGGCACCGCCACCTTCATGATCCTCGGCGACATCTGCACGCGCCGCTGCCCGTTCTGCGACGTTGGCCACGGCCAGCCCTTGCCGCCCAACCCGGACGAGCCGCGCGAACTGGCCGAATCGGTCGCCGCGCTGAAGCTGCGTTATGTCGTGATTACCAGCGTCGACCGTGACGACCTGCGCGATGGCGGCGCCCAGCACTTCGTCGACGTGATCAGCAACGTCCGCCAGCTGTCGCCGACGACCACCGTCGAAACCCTGGTCCCCGACTTCCGCGGCCGCATGGACGTCGCCCTCGAGGTCCTCGGCGGCGCCCTGCCCGACGTGTTGAACCACAACATGGAAACCGTGCCGCGCCTCTACAAGCAGGCCCGTCCCGGTGCCGACTACAAGCACTCCCTGGAATTCCTCAAGCAGTTCAAGGCGCGCTATCCAAACGTCTCGACCAAGTCCGGCCTGATGGTCGGTCTCGGCGAAACCGACGAGGAAATCCTCGAAGTCATGCGCGACCTGCGCGCCCACGACGTCGAGATGCTGACCATCGGCCAGTACCTGGCGCCGTCCGGCCACCACCTGCCGGTGACGCGCTACGTTCACCCGGACGTGTTCAAGATGTACGAAGAAGAAGCGAAAAAGATGGGATTCTCCGGCGCGGCCTGTGCGCCGATGGTGCGTTCGTCCTACTGGGCCGACCAGCAGGCGCACTCGGCCGGCGTTTCCTGATTGCTGCGGTCAACCGCGCTGCGCACGAAAAAATCCCCGGCCTGACCGGGGATTTTCACATCAACGAACACCCGGCGGCGGGGCCGGCGGTTTGCCGCTGGGCGGCGCCGGAATTTTCGCCTCGTCGGCGGACACCGGACGCGAATAGGTCATGTTGCCGGCCACCGGCACGCGATGACCCTTGGCATACATGCACTGGATATAGGCATTGTCATACTGGCGCTGCGTGCCGATGCCTGAACTGCGCGAGGCATCCGCACCGGCCGCCGTGCCGGCCAGCAGACCGACACCGGCCCCCACCCCCGCACCCCGACTATCGCCACCGATCGCCGCCCCGGCCAGTGCGCCAACGGCAGTACCAACCGCAGCACTGGTCAGCGCCGACTCCTGACGCGCCTGCGTCGCCGACTTGCCGCCGATCATCCGCATGGCATCGTCTCGGCACCACACATCGTCGGCACGAAAACTCTCGATGCTGCGGCCGGTACCCGGCAACACCATCACCGATGGCCCGGTAGGAATCGTCGTACAGGCACCCAGCAACAACAGCAGCGGCACGACGGCGAGTTTACGGGAAATGACGGGCATGGCAGTCCTCTCACTGGGCGCG
Source organism: Azonexus sp. R2A61 (assembly GCF_021401135.1). Lineage (GTDB taxonomy): Bacteria > Pseudomonadota > Gammaproteobacteria > Burkholderiales > Rhodocyclaceae > Azonexus. The sequence continues at coordinate 12,028 of NZ_JACBFO010000001.1, forward strand.
CGGCAGCACGCGCTGCCAGCCGCCCGGGCATTCCTTGACATTGGGGTAATAGGCCGAAGCCTCGGTACAGTAATACCAGTAATCGCCGGCCGCCGGTTCGGCTGGCGCCACCGACTGCTCGATGTAAACGGGTGGCGGCGGCGGTGGCGTGACGATCACCGGGGTCGGCGGATAGTAGTACCACGGCGGCGGATACCACCAGGGGCTATACACGACGGGCGCACCGATCACGACACCAACACCGACTCTGGCCCGGGGCGGATGTGCCCAGGCGCTGCCGGCCAGGCAGACGGCAATCACGGCGATGAGGAAACGGCTGATCTTCATTTTCAGGTTCACAGGCTTGTTGACCGAAAGATAGACCAGCCGTCGACGCGTCGGCAGCGGAAAATTGCTACAGTTTGTAACGCCTTACAGCAGGTGCATCTGCCGTGCCGCGTCACGCAGGCCGCTACGGAAATCCGGATGGGCGATGGCGATCAACGCAGCGCAACGCTGCTTGGCCGTCTTGCCGCGCAACTGGGCAACGCCGTATTCGGTGACCACATAGTTGATATCGTTCTTGCTGGTCGTCACGTGGGTCCCCGGCGACAGCGTCGGCACGATCCGCGAAATGGTGTCGTCCTTGGCGGTCGACGGCAGCACGATAAAGGATTTGCCACCGTTCGAGCGATTCGCCGCACGCACGAAATCGGCCTGGCCGCCGGTACCGGAGTAGGGTTTGAAGCCGAGGCTCTCGGAGCCGCACTGACCGAGGAAATCGATCTGCATCGTTGCATTGATCGCGTGCAGGTTGTCATTGCGGCCGGCGATGTAGGGGTCGTTGGTGTAATCGACCGGATGCATCTCGAGCGCCAGGTTGCGGTTCATGAAGCGATACAGCTTGTTCGAGCCGAGCGCGAAGGTCGCCAGCATCTTGCCCGGGTGCAGGTTCTTGCGACGGTTGGTGATGACCCCGGCCTCGATCAGCGTCAGGATGCCGTCGCCGATCATTTCGGTATGGATGCCGAGATCGCGCTTGTCGGTCAGTTGCATGACCACCGCGTCAGGAATGCCGCCATAACCGATCTGCAGCGTCGCGCCGTCCGGGATCATCTCGGCAACGTACTTGCCGATCGCTTCCTGGACCGGGCCGATCTTCGGCAAGCCGACTTCCATGATCGCATCGTCGCTCTCGCACAAGGCGGTGACCTGCGACACATGCACATGACAGGCGCCGAAGGCGAACGGCACGTTGGGATTGACCTCGAGGACCACCGCCCGCGCCCGCTCGATCGCCGCCATCGTGTAGTCGGCGGCCAGTGCCAGCGAGAAATAGCCGTGCTCGTCCATCGGCGAAGCCAATGCGAAGACGACATCGGACGGGGTCTGCGCGCGCCGGATCAGCGACGGCAGTTCAGAGAAGTAGGCCGGCACGAAATCGATCCAGCCTTCGCTGCCGCCCTGGCGTGTCGCACCGCTGAAAAAGTAGGCGGTATGCCGGACATGTTCGGCGGTTTCCGGATCGAAATACCCGTACTTGCGCACCGGCAGAATCTGCGACACCTGAACGTCGCGAAAATCGCGGCGGGCATCGGACAAGGCACTCAGCAGGGCCGGCGGCTCACCGACGGCGGTCGGCACGACGATGGTGTCGCCATCGCGAACGACACGCACGGCATCGGCGGCGGACAGGCGTTTCTGCTGGTACTGGGCGGCAAACGACATGGGGTCTCCTCTGTTATTTATGTTCGTCGGGCGACGAATACTGACACGTACGTTAACAGCCTTTGCTGACCGGGATCAAGAAATCATGCTTGTTGCATTGCAGCATTCGCCCCCTTGCGATTGCTGCCGGCCACCATACGTATCCCGAACAGTCGGCATTCGAGCGGCCCGTTGAACAACGGCGTCTTGCGCGCCGGCTTGAGCCCGACCAGTTTGGGCAGCCGCAGATCGGCGGTGAAGAAATGACAGTTCCAACCGGCCCAGCGCTGCTTCAGCGCGCTGCCGAGCTGCGGGTAGAAGGCGGCCAGTTCGTCCTGTTCGCCGATGCGCTCGCCGTAGGGCGGATTGGTCAGCAGCACGCCGGGGTCGCCGGCCGGCGGTTCGATTTCCAGCAGATCGCCGCGGTCGACCCGAACACAGTCGCCAAAACCGGCTTCCTGCAGGTTGCGGCGGGTGGCGCGGACGGCCTTGTCGTCGATGTCCCAGCCATGGATCGCCAGCGGCCCAGCCGGCTTGACACGGGCCTCGGCGGCTGCGCGGATCGATGCCCACAGCGGCGCGTCAAAGCGTTTCAGCAGTTCGAAGGCGAAGGCGCGATCCAGACCCGGCGCGCGATCCAGCGCCACCTGCACGGCTTCGAGCAGGAAGGTGCCGCTGCCGCACATCGGATCGACCAGCGGCTCGCCCGGCTGCCAGCCGGACAGCTTGAGGATGCCGGCCGCCAGGTTCTCCTTCAGCGGCGCGTCCACCGTGGCCTTGCGGAAACCGCGCTGCCACAGCGGTTGACCCGAAGTATCGAGATACAGCGTGCATTGGTTCTCGGTCAGGAAAACGTGGACGCTGACGTCCGGATGGCGCGTATCGATGTCCGGCCGCTCGCCGAGGTCTTCGCGGAAGCGGTCGCAGACGGCGTCCTTGACGCGCAGCGTGACGTAGTCGAGCGACTTGAGCGGGCACTTGATCGCCGTCGTCACCACGCGCATCGTCCGCGACACGGCGAAATGGTTGGGCCACAGCTGACGCACGGCCAACCGATAGATGTCGTCTTCCTTGGCGTAGGGCCCGGTGACGATGTGCCAGAGGATGCGCGTCGCCAGCCGGGATTCCAGGTTGGCGCGGTAGCACACCGCCCAGTCGCCGGAAAAATGCACGCCGCCATGGGTCGACCGCAACTCTTCGGCGCCGACCGAGCGCAACTCCTCGATCAGTAGTTCTTCCAGCCCACGCGGGCAGATCGCGAAATATTTGTTCATTTCAGAAGGGTTTCAGCACGACGAGGAAAAGCACGACCAGCAGCGCCACAACGGGAATTTCGTTGAACACGCGGAACCAGACGTGCGACTTGGTATTGCGCCCGTTTTCGAAGTCGCGCAGCAGTCGACCGCAATAACCGTGATAGGCGAACAGGCCGAGCACCAGCACGATCTTGGCATGCAGCCAGCCGCCCGAAAAACCGTAGCCTAGCCACAACCACAGGCCGAAAGCCACTGCCAGCACGCCGAGCGGCGACATGAACTTGTACAGCTTGCGCGCCATCAGCAACAGACGATCGCGTTCGGCCAGGCTGTCCGGTGCGACCATCGCCAGGTTGACGTAGATGCGCGGCAGGTAAAACAGGCCGGCGAACCAGGAAATGACCATCCACAGATGCAGGGTTTTCACGACGAGCATGCGTTTCTCCTGATGGCATCCGCCAGCCCGGCATCGACAGTCGGATAGGCAAGACGCAACTTTAGTTCTTGTTTGAGACGGCGATTGCCGATCCGCCGGGATTCTCGCATGAACGACAACTGTACCGGCGACAGCACACCGGCCAGTTCGCCCCGCGCCAGACGCGGCGGTCGCGGCAGGCCGAAGGCGTCGGCCACCTTGTCGAAGTAATCGGCCATCTTCAGTTCGCCGTCGTCGACCACGTTGTACACGCGATTGGCGGCCCCGCGCCGCAGCGCGGCGAGACAGGCGGCCGCCAGATCGTCGGCGTGGATGTGGTTGCTGAACACATCGTCGCGGTCGACCAGCGCCGGCAGGCCTTTTTGCAGCCGCTCGACCGGCAGGCGCCCGGCGGCGTAAATGCCCGGCGCACGCAGGATGGAGACGGTCACGCCAGTGCGCCGCCCCCAGTCGCACAGCACGCGTTCGGCATCGACCCGGCGCGCGGCGCGCGGATTACTCGCCGCCAGCCGCCGCGTTTCGTCGATCGCGGCCCCGGCACAATCGCCGTAAACCCCTGTCGTGCTTACGTAAACCAGGTGGCGTGGTAGACTTCCGCCCGATCTTTTGCTCGCACTCAATGCGGCCAGCAGGTGGCGTGTCCGGGTGTCGCGCAGGCCATCGGCGGGCGGTGGCGCCAGGTGCAGGACAAGGTCGGCCAGGCCGGCCAGGCGATGCAGGCTGCGGGGATCGTCGAGATCGGCGATCAGCGGCCGGGCACCGGCGTCGCGCCAGGCGGCGGCCTTCTCCGGATTACGCAGCACGGCGTAAACCCGGGCGCGCGGCGCGACGGAGGAAGCGAGCAGACGCAGGATGCGGCGGGCAACGTCCCCGCTGCCGACAATCAGGATGTTTTGCACGCCGGCATTGTAGCCGACGATCAAGGGGAACCATGAGCTACCAAGTCACTGTCCAGCCGAGCGGCCGCCAGTTCGCGGCCGAGCCCGATGAAAGCCTGCTCGACGCCGCTTTGCGCCAGGGCCTGACCTTGCCGCACGGCTGCCGCGACGGCGCCTGCGGCGCCTGCAAAGGGCAGTTGCTGGCCGGCAGTGTCGACATGGGCCGCATCGAATTCCAGGGCTTGAAGCCGGAAGAAAAGGCCGCCGGACTGATTCTCTACTGTTGCGCCAAGGCGACTTCCGATCTGATCGTCGAGTGCAAGCAGCTCGGCGTCGCCGGCGATTTCCCGGTCAAGACGCTGCCTGGCCGGATCGAAAAGTTCGAGCGGCTGGCGCCGGACGTGATCGAAATCCACCTGCGCCTGCCGGCCAGCGAGAAACTCGAATTCCGGGCCGGCCAGTACATCGACATCCTGCTCAAGGACGGCAAGCGGCGCAGCTTCTCGCTGGCCAATGCGCCGCGCGCCGACGGCATGCTCGAACTGCACATCCGCCACGTGCCGGGCGGCCTGTTCACCGAGCAGGTATTCACCACCATGAAGGCCCGCGACATCCTGCGTTTCGAAGGCCCGCACGGCGGCTTCTACCTGCGCGACGACAGCCGCAAACCGGTGATCCTGCTCGCCGGCGGCACCGGCTTTGCGCCGATCAAGGGCATCGTCGAGCAGGCCATCGGCGAAGGCAACACGCGCGAATTCCACATCTACTGGGGCGCCCGCGCCCGGGCAGACCTGTATCAGGACGCCCTGCCCGCCGGCTGGGCCGCTGCGCATGCCAATCTGCACTACACGCCGGTACTCGCCGAACCGGCAGCCGCCGATGCGTGGGCCGGCCGCACCGGTTTCGTCCATCAGGCCGTGCTGGCCGATCACGCCGACCTCGCCGGCTTCCAGGTCTATGCCTGCGGTTCGCCCGGCATGATCGACGCGGCCAAGCGCGATTTCATCGCGCAAGGGCTGCCGGAAGAGGAATTCTTCGCCGACGCCTTCACCTTCTCGGCCAGCTGACATGTTCGGTGTCGCCGATTACGGCGCCTTCGTGCTCGCCGTGCTGATTTTCCTGGCGATTCCCGGCCCCGGCAACCTGGCGCTGCTGACCTCGACGGCCAAAGGCGGCGTGCGCGGCGGGCTGGCCGCCGCCTGCGGCGTCATCCTTGGCGATCAGGTACTGATGTGGCTGGCGGTGGCCGGCGTCGCCGCCATGCTGCGCGCCAATCCGGCGCTGTTTTCGGCGATGCAGTGGCTGGGCGCCGGGTATCTGGCCTGGCTGGGCCTGCGCCTGCTGTTCGCCCGACCGGGCAGCGCACCGGCGGTCAACATCCGTCCCGGCCATTATTTGCGCCAGGCGATGCTGATCACGCTGCTCAACCCGAAGGCGATCATGTTCTACATGGCCTTCTTCCCGCTTTTCGTCGATCCGGCGCAGCACCGCGGCCTGGCGACTTTCGCCTTCATGGCCGGGACGATCGCCTTGCTGACGCTGCTCTACTGCGTCACCGCCATTGCGCTGGCCCGCCGGCTGGCCGACCGCCTGCGCGCCAGCCCGGGGATTTCACGCGCGCTGGAAAAACTGGCCGGGCTGGTACTGGTCGGCTTCGGCATCCGGCTGTTCAGCGGACGCTGAAACGGCGCGGTGGATTTTTCGCCGCCACCTCCGTCGACCGCAGCAATGCGGCCTTATTCGCCGAGATAGGCGGCACGCACCTTCGGGTCGTGCAACAGCGCGGTCGACGCGCCGTTCAACGTGATTTCGCCGCTTTCCATGACGTAGGCGCGCTGGCTGGATTCGAGCGCCAGCCGGGCATTCTGCTCGATCAGCAGGACGGTCATGCCGGCGGCCGCGACCGCGCGGATCACCTCGAAAATCTTGTGCACCATGATCGGCGCCAGCCCCATCGACGGCTCGTCGAGCAGCAGCATTTTCGGCCGGCTCATCAGCGCGCGGCCGATCGCCAGCATCTGCTGTTCGCCGCCGGACAGCGTGCCGGCCAGTTGGTCCTCGCGCTCGCGCAGACGCGGAAAATAGCCGTAGATGGTTTCCAGGTCCTTTTCGATGTCGACCGCATCATTGCGGATGAAGGCGCCGATCCGCAGGTTTTCGGCCACCGTCAGGCGCGGAAAGACGCCGCGCCCCTCCGGCACCAGCGCGATGCCCTTGCGGACGATGTCGTGCGGCGCGGCATGGACGATCTTTTCGCCGCGGAAATGCACGTCGCCGCCGGCGGCATCGACCAGCCGGGCAATCGCCTTCAGCGTGGTCGTCTTGCCGGCACCGTTGGCACCGATCAGCGCAACGGTTTCGCCCTCGTTGACGTGAAAGGTGATGCTGCGCACCGCCTGGATGCCGCCGTAGGCGACGTGGAGTCCGGTCACTTCGAGCATCAGCCCCCCAGATACGCTTCGATCACGCGTTGGTCTTTTTGCACGACGGCCGGTACATCCTCGATCACCAGCGCGCCGTAGTCGAGCACCGCAACGCGGTCGCACAGGCCCATCACCAGTTTGACGTCGTGTTCGATCAGCAGCACCGTCGTGCCGTCGCCGCGGATGCCTTCGATCAGTTCGCGCAGCTCGCCGGTTTCGGTGGCGTTCATGCCGGCCGCCGGTTCGTCGAGGCACAGCAGCTGCGGCTCGGTGGCCAGCGCGCGGGCGATCTCCAGCCGGCGCTGATCGCCGTAGGACAGGTTCCTGGCCAGATCGTCGGCACGCTCGGCGATATCGACGTAATGCAGCAGTTCCATCGCCCGGCTGCGGATCGCCGCTTCCTCGGCTCGCGTCGCCGCGGTACGCAGCATGGCGCCGAAAACGCCGGCGCGGGTCCGCACATGGCGGCCGACCATGACGTTCTCCAGCGCCGTCATGTTGCCGAACAGGCGGATGTTCTGGAAGGTCCGGGCGATGCCGCGCGCGGCCGCCTGCTGCGGCGCATCGGCGAGCAGCGGCGCGCCGGCGAAGTCGAAGCCGCCGCCGTCCGGCACGTAGAGCCCGGTCATGCAGTTGAAGAAAGTGGTCTTGCCGGCGCCGTTCGGGCCGATCAAGCCGTAGATCTCGCCGCGCCGGATGCTCAGCGACACTTCGCGCAGCGCCTTGACGCCGCCGAAGTGCTTGGCCACGGCCCGTGCCTCGAGCAGCACTTCGCTCATCGCGTCGCCTCCGCCGGGCGCCGGCTTTCCGGCGCCGGCCATAGCCCGTTCGGCTTGAAGCGCATGACCAGCACTAGGGCCAGGCCGAAGATCAGCATGCGCAGGCTTTCCGGATCAACCAGCGTCTTGCCGAACAGCGCCATCTGCACCGGCGTCACGCTGTAACGCAGCACTTCGGGCAACACCGACAGCAGGATCGCGCCGAGGATGACGCCGGGGATGTGCCCCATGCCGCCGAGCACGACCATCGCCAGCACCATGATCGATTCGATCAGCGAAAAGGACTCCGGCGACACGAAGCCCTGCATCGCCGCGAAGACGCCGCCGGCGATGCCGCCGAACGAGGCGCCCATGGCGAAGGCGAGCAGCTTGATGTTGCGCGTGTTGATGCCGACCGCCTTGGCCGCCACCTCGTCCTCGCGAATCGCCTGCCAGGCGCGGCCGATGCGCGAATGCTGCAGGCGCAGGTTGATGACGACGACCAGGATGGCGAGCGCCACCAGCAGGAAGTAATACTTGTGCGCGCCGGTCAGCGTCAGCCCGAGGAACGGCGTGCTGCCGGCAAACTTCAGCCCGGCGATGCTCACCGGATCGATCAGCGTGATGCCTTGCGGCCCGTTGGTGATGTTGATCGGCGCGTTGAGGTTGTTCATGAAGATGCGCACGATTTCGCCAAAGCCGAGCGTGACGATGGCCAGATAGTCGCCGCGCAGCTTCAGCGTCGGCGAACCGAGCAGCACGCCGAACAGGCAGGCGACCAGTGCGCCGATCGGCAGGATCGCCCAGACCGGCCAGTGCAGCCCGAAGTGAGGACTCGCCAGCAGCGCCCAGGTATAGGCGCCGACCGCATAGAAGGCGATGTAGCCCAGATCGAGCAGGCCGGCAAAACCGACGACGATGTTCAGACCGAGCGCCAGGAAGATGTAGAGAATCGCGAAATTGACGATGCGGATCCACGCCTGCCCACCCATGCCGGCGACGAAGGGCAGCGCAATCAGCGCCACGGCGATCAGCGCGAGGCCTGCGGTCGACCGCGGGGAAAGCCAGTTTTTCATGCGCGGTCTCCGGCTTTCTCGCCGAACAGGCCGGAAGGTTTAAACATCAATACGCCGATCAGCACGACGAAGGCGAAGATGTCCTGGTAATGGCTGCCGAGGAAACCGCCGGTCAGATCGCCGATGTAACCGGCGCCGAGCGCTTCGATGATGCCGAGCAGCACGCCGCCGAGCATCGCCCCGGCAAGGTTGCCGATGCCGCCGAGCACGGCAGCGGTGAAGGCCTTCAGGCCGAGCATGAAGCCCATCTGGTAATGGGCGATCTCGTAGTAACTGCCGACCATCACGCCGGCCAGCGCGCCCAGCGCCGAACCGATCACGAAGGCCGCGGCGATCACCCGGTTGGCGTTGATTCCCATCAAGCTGGCGACGGCAGGATTCTGCGCGGTCGCCCGCATGGCCATGCCGAGTTTGGTGCGGTAGATCAGCAACAGCAGGCCGCCCATCGTTGCCGCCGAAATCGCCACGATGGCCACCTGCACCAGCGTGAAATGCGTGCCGGCCAGTTCGAAACTGACTTTCGGCAGCAGCGGCGGGAAGGTCAGGTAGTTGCGTCCCCAGAGGATCATCGCCAGGTTCTGCAGCACGATCGACATGCCGATCGCGGTGATCAGCGGCGTCAGCCGCGGCGCGCCACGCAAGGGCCGATACGCCACGCGCTCAAGGCTCCAGCCCAGCCCCATGCAGACCAGCACGGCAACCACCAGGCCGCACAGCCCAGCCAGGCCGGCCGGCATGCCGGCGCCGATCAGCAGGCCGACAACGGTGATGCTGACCAGTGTGCCGATCATCACCACTTCGCCGTGCGCAAAATTGATCAGCCCCATGATCCCGTAGACCATCGTGTAGCCGAGTGCGACCAACGCGTAGATGCTGCCCTGGACGAGTCCGTTGATGATCTGCTGCAGGAAAATATCCATGTTTTTTCCGTCGACCGCAGCACACGAAAACGGCACCTTGCGGTGCCGTTCCGGGGCGGCGATCCAAGCGCCTTACTTCTTCTCGACTGCTGCCTTCGCCTTGTCGGCGGTTTCCTTGACGGCCTCGGCGCCTGCCTTGACCGCTTCGGAACCGGCCTTGACCGCTTCGGAACCGGCCTTGACCGCCTCGCCGGCGGCCGCCTTGGCGGCATCCTTGACCTCGTGACCGGCCGCGACGGCCGCACCGGCCACCGACTTGGCCGCTTCCTTGACTTCGCCGGCCGCCGCCTTCACTTCGTCGGCCACGGCGAGCTTGGCCGTTTCAAGCGGCGCACCGCCCAGCGTCTCGACATAGGACAGCGTGCCGCCCTGGTACTGGTAGATCGAAATCGCGCCGCCCTTGAGATCGCCGAACTCGTCGAACTGGATTCTGGCGGTCACGCCGTCCAGATCGGTCTTGCCGATTTCGGGCAGATACTTGGCCGGCTCGACCGAACCGGCGCGCTTCATCGCATCGGCGATGACCATCACCGCGTCGTAAACGTAAGGCGCATAAAGCTGGATTTCGGCGTTGAACTTGCCGTTGTACTTCTGCTTGAATGCCGGCCCCTTGGCCAGCTTTTCCAGCGGCATGCCCGGCAGCGAGCAATACTGGCCTTCGCTGGCGGCGCCGCCGAGCTTGGTGAATTCCGGCGTGCACACGCCATCGCCACCGAGGAACTTCGCCTTGATGCCGAGTTCGCCCATCTGCTTGACCATCGGTCCGCCCTGGGCGTCCATGCCGCCGTAGAAAACGAGGTCCGGCTTCTTCGACTTGATCTTGGTCAGGATGGCCTTGAAATCGGTCGCCTTGTCGTTGGTGTACTCGTTGGCGACAACCTTGATGCCATTCGCCTCGGCGGCCTTGCGGAACTCGTCGGCCAGCCCCTGGCCGTAGGCCGTACGGTCATCGACGATGGCCACTGCCTTGACCCCTTCCTTGGCGGCGAATTCGCCGAGAATCTTGCCCTGCTGGACGTCGTTGGCCATCACGCGGAAAGCCGTGTTGAACCCCTGCTGGGTGTATTTCGGATTGGTCGCCGACCCCGAAACCTGAGGGATGCCGGCGTCAAAATACAGCTTGGAAGCCGGGATCGTGGTGCCCGAATTGAGGTGGCCGACAACGCCGTTCACCTTCGCATCGACCAGCTTCTGGGCAACGATGGTGCCCTGCTTCGGATCGGCCTGATCGTCTTCGGCCAGCAGTTCGAACTTGACCTTGGCGCCGTCGATTTCGAGCCCCTGGGCATTGAGTTCCTCGATCGCCAGCACGGCGCCGTTCTCGTTGTCCTTGCCGAGATGGGCCTGCGGGCCGGTCATCGGTGCGACATGACCAAGCTTGACGACGACTTCCGGCTTGGCAGCCGGTGCGGCAGGGGCCGCGACAGGCGGGGCTTCCTTCTCGCCGCAGGCGGCAAGCGTGAAGGCGGCGGCGACGGACAGGGCGACAACGGACAGCTTGGCGTGCATCGGGTTTCTCCTGTGAAGGTTCGGGGTGCAGGGCAAGCCCCGATTCTGCGCATGCATCCGGCACACGTCAATCGTCGTCTGGCGCCCGGAAGCCGGCCCGGCCCCGCCGGCGCCGGAATTCCTGCGCAATCCGCGGTCGACCGCAGACAACGCGAAAATTTGCAATGCGGAATAAGCCCACAGAGCTTGGTGGCATAATCCCGTCATGTCCGCGACCCCGATCCGGCAGCTTGCCCTGCAGGGCGCCGCCGTCATTCTCGTTCTCTCCCTTGCCTGGCCCTACTACGGCTGGCAGGCACAGGCCATGCCCTGGCTGCAGACCAGCCTGACCATCGGCGCCGTGGCGCTGGCGATAGCCACGCTGAGCCGTCAGCCCTGGTGGTGGCGCCTGATTCACGGCGGCTTCATGCCGCTGGTCTGGGCGACCCAGCAACTGGCGATCGATCCCGGCTGGTTCCTGCTCGGCTTCATCCTGCTGCTGCTCGTCTATCGCGGTGCGCTGTCGGGACAGGTGCCGCTCTACCTGTCGAACCCGCAGACCGTAGACGCGCTCGACCGACTGATCGAAACGCAGGAAGCCGGCAGTTTCCTCGACCTGGGTGCCGGCTTGGGCAGCACACTGGTACCGTTGGCCGACCGGTGGCCGGAACGCCGCTTCACCGGGGTCGAAAACGCCCCGCTGACCTGGCTCGGCGGGCGGCTGCTGAGCCTCGGCCGGCCCAACCTCGACTGGCGTTGGGGCGACCTGTGGCAAACCTCGCTGACCGGACACGACATCGTCTATGCCTTCCTGTCACCGGCGCCCATGGCCCGGCTATGGGAAAAGGCACAACGGGAAATGCCGCCGGGCAGCCTGTTCGTCAGCAACAGTTTCCGCGTACCCGACATCGAACCGAGTTTCGTCATCGACGTGCCCTGCCAACCGCCACGTCCGCTCTACTGTTATCGGACCTGAGCGGCAATGCGCCATCGCCGGCCGGAAACCCTCGCGCTGATCGTCGCCCTGTCCAGCACGCTCGCCGTGCTCACGGTGTTCCTGATCGATCTCGCATTATCGCGGCAACGCGATCTGCAACTGGGCGAAAAACGGCTTCAGCAGTTCACCGTGATGCTGGCCGAACACACGGCCCGCGCCTTCGAGGCGGTCGACGTGCTGGTCAGGGAGATCGCCACCGACCTGTCTACCAACCGGACCAACTGGCCACGCTGGGAACCCGCCCTCGGCTGGGACTACATCGCCCAGCGCCACTCGCGGGCGATGCCGCAGATGCGCGACCTGATCGTCTTCGACCGGATCGGCGAGCAGCGTTTCATTTCCACCTATTTTCCGCCGCCACGCATCAACATCGCACAGTACCCGTTCTTCCGGGAACTCGCCGGCGGCAAGCCGTCGATCACTTACGGTCCCTACATCGGCCCGAATTCCGGTCGCTACACCTACGGCATCGCCCACCGGATCGAGGATGGCGAGCGGCAGTTCGCGGGGATCGCCTTTGCCGCAATCGAGACCGGCTACATGCAGGATTTCTGCTGGGCCAACCGGCTGGCCGACGAATTCGACGCCATGCTGACCAACGTCAGCGGCAGCATCATCGCCTCCTGCCGGCCGGCCGACCTGAGCCAGCAATCGACCATTCTCGGCCGACCGGTCGGCGAGGTGCTGTTCGGCAGCGCAGCGACCGAAATCCAGTTGCCGGAAACCGGCTTGCTGCGCCTGCACGACAAGCTGGTCTCGGTATCGCCCGTGCCGGGTTTTCCCGACCTCCGCCTGATCGCTGCCATGCCCCAGAACACTGTCCTGAGCAACTGGTGGAGCCGCCTGAAGGAACTGGGCACGCTCGGCATCCTGCTCAGCGCGGTGTTGCTCACCGGCGGCGTGCTGGTTCGGCGACAGGTGCGCGAGCTGGCCGAAGTCACCGATGCGCTGGCCCATTCCCATGACCGCCTTGAAGCCAAGGTCCAGGAAGCAACGGCCGAACTCGCCGAACAGAAGGAATCGGCGGAACTGGCCAACGCAGCGAAAAGCCGCTTCCTGGCGGCAGCCAGCCACGACTTGCGCCAGCCGATGCATGCGCTGGCCCTGTTTTCGACCGACCTGCGCCGCCGCGCCGGCGTCGGCAACCTCGACGACCTGCCGCGCCTGGCCGAACAGATCGCGGTGTCTACCGGTCTGCTCGGCGAGATGCTCGACGCGCTGCTCGACATCTCGCGGCTGGACATCAACGGGATCAAGGCGGATATCCACCCCTTCCCGCTGGCCAATCTTTATGAACGCCTGGAGGCCGCTTTCCGGCGTTCGGCTGCCGACCGCAACATCAACCTGCGCTTTCATCCGACCCGCCACATCTTGCGCAGCGACCCGATGCTGCTCGAACGCATGCTGGGCAACCTGATCGCCAATGCAATCCGCTACACGCCACCGGGCGGCCGCGTGATCGTCGGAGCCCGCCGACACGGCAGACAGGTTCGGCTGGAGGTCCGCGACAGCGGTATCGGCATCGCCCGCGAGCATCAGGCATCGATCTTCGCGGAGTTCTACCAGGTCTCGAACAGCGCCCGGGAGCAAGGTAGCGGCCTCGGCCTCGGGCTATCCATCGTCGATCGCCTGGCACGTGCGCTGTCGGTCGAAATCCTGCTCAAATCGCGCATCGGTGAAGGAACGACGTTCGGTCTGGTGGTCCCGCAAGCCGAACGGGACGCAATCGTCCGTCCGTCGACTGTCGGCCGCGTCCACCTGATCGGCGACACCCCGGAACTGGCCACCTGCCGGCCATTGCTGGAAGGCTGGAATTACGAGGTAAGCAGCGGCGGCATCGAATCCGCCCAGCGTCTGCGCGGCGACACGGTGATCATCTGCGACGCCGGGCACATCCCCGACCTGGCACCGGCAATGCGGCTGATCGTTCTGGTGGCAGGCGAGGCGCCGCTTCTACCGCCCAGGGCGCAGGCTCTGTCACTACCGGTCAAACCGGCACGACTGCGCGCCCTGTTGCGGGCAGGCTGATCAGAAGACGTTGCCGAAATCCAGGCCGTAGCGGGCGGCAGCGACCAGCGCCTGGGTCCGGCTGTTGACCCCGAGCGCCTTGAACACCGCCGTTGCATGGATCTTGACGGTACCTTCCGACAGCTCGAGTTGCTCGGCGATATCGCGATTGGACAGGCCGCGCACCATCAGACACAGCACCTGCGCCTGGCGCTCGGTCAGGCCGATCTCCTCCGGCCGAACGCTGACCTGCGACGGTGGCACCGGCGGCGCATCGTCGAGGCGGGCGATCGGCTGTCCACAGGGGCGATAAATGCTGCCGGCCAGGACGTCGCGGACCGCCGACAGCAGGCCTTCGCCGGACAGCGCCTTGGGAATGAAACCCGAAGCGCCGAGATTGAGTACCCGGTTGACCGTCGGCGTATCGTCGAAAGCCGACACGACGGCGACCGGCATTGCCGGATAGCGGCGACGCAGGATGTCCAGCCCGGCGAATCCGTCGATGCCGGGCAGCGCCAGATCGAGCAGCACCAGGTCGAAATCGCCATCGTTGTCGAGTATGGTCAATGCCGATTCGAAATCGGCGCTCTCGAAGACCTCGGTCTCCTCTTCCAGTTGAGCCAACAGACGGACCAGCCCCTCCCTGACCAGCGCGTGGTCCTCGACCACCAGCAACTTGAGCATGAAATTCCCCTTTGTCATTGCGGGCGCTAATTTATCATTTCGCCCGGGGAATGTGGTTTAAGATGGAATCATCCTGATCAGGAGGGAGAGAGACATGAGCAACGAACAAATCAACGATCCGCTCAACTTCATGCGCAACCTGTGGGGCAACATGGGGTTCTCGCTCCCCGGCATGGTTGCCCCGACCTTCGATATCGACGAACTGGACAAGCGCATCAAGGACATGAAGGCCGTCGAAGGCTGGCTGCGCATGAATCTGTCGATGCTGCAGATGACCATCCAGGGACTCGAAATGCAGCGCACGACGGTCAGCACGGTACAGGCCATGGGCCAGATGGCGAGCGACGCGGCGCGCAAGTTCGGCGAAACAGCCAGCGACGAAGCACCGCCGGCCGCCGCGGATGCCGGCCAAAGCCTCTCCGAGGCCGCGCTATGGCCGTGGCAGATGATGCAACAGATGCGCGAACATCTGCAGGAAAGCGCCGAAGCCGCCGCCCGGGCGGTCAGCCAGGACAGCGCCCCGGCGCCGGAAAAGCCCAAGACCCGGCGGTCGACCGCAAAGAAGTGATCAGTGGGCGGCCAGCCAGGCTGCCCACATCGGCAAACTGAGCATCGACCCCAGCGTCGTTGCCGAAATCAGCCAGGCGACGCTCTTCCCGTCGCCCCCCATGCGCATCGCCAGAATGTAGGCCGACGATGCCGTCGGCAAGGCCGCGAACAGCACGATGATCTGGAAATTGAGCCCTTCCAGGCCGAGCGCACGGCCGATGAAGATCGCGGCCAGCGGCAGGGCCGCCAGTTTGACGGCAAGCAGCCAGCCGGAAAAGAAACCGACGCCGCGCGTACCGTCGAGGCGCAGTGCGGCACCGACGGCAATCAGGCCGAGGGCGATCGAGGCATCGGCCAGTCGGCCGAGAAAGGCCTGCAAGGGCACCGGTGGCACGAAGCCGGCAAGGTTCAGCACGAAACCGGTCGCCGTTCCCCAGATCAACGGGTTGCGGGCGATCTCCCGCCACAGACCGGACTGCCCATGACGCGCCAGCATCCACACCGAGACCAGGTTGGCCAGCGGCACGGCGGCACCGACCATCAGCCCCATGGTGGCGATGCCCGGCGAGCCGAACAGCATGCCGGCCACGGCCAGCGCGATGTAGGAATTGAACCGGTAGGCGCACTGGAACATCGAGGCATAGGTCAGCGCCGGCATTTTCAGGAACAGTTTCGGCAGCAGACCGAGCAGCATGCCGACGCCCATCGTCGCAAAACCGGTGGCAAGCAGCGGCAACGCCGCCGCCAGATCGAGCCGGGTACGCACGATGGCGTTGATCAGCAGCGCCGGGAACAGGATGAAGTAGACCAGTTTCTCGACGCCGGACCAGAAATGGTCGCCCAGATGCATCCAGCGACGGATGGCGGCGCCGACCAGGATCAGCGCGAAATCGGGCAGCAGTAACAGGGCGGTTTGCATCGCTGCATTCTAAGGTTTGCGGTCGACGGCGAGAAATCCGTAAAAACCGCAAATCGCCTATACTCGGCGGATCAGGAGGAAATCATGCATCCCGAATGGTGGCACTGGATCGTCGGCGGCATCGCGCTGACGCTCGCCGAACTGGCCGTACCGGCCTTCTACATCATCTGGTTCGGACTGGGCGCGCTGCTCGTCGGATTGTTGTTGCTTTTTGCCCCGGCGCTGTCGTTGACCGCACAAATGGGGCTGTGGATCGTCGCTTCGCTGGCCATGGTCGCGCTGTGGTTTCGCGTGTTCAAGGCCAGCTTCCAGAAGACCCGCAGCGGCACTGCCGATGGCGAGGCGATCGGCGAAATCGGGCTGACGGTCGGCGCCATTGCCCCGTTCGCCAAGGGCAAGGTGCGCTTTCAGCGCCCGCTGCTCGGCGCCGAGGAATGGACCTGTCTGGCCGATCAGGAAATCGCCGCCGGCGAACGGGTACGCGTGACTGCCGTCGAAGGCAGTTTCCTCAAGGTCGAGAAAAACTAATCGTTCAGGAGAACAGCATGGAAGCAGGATTCGTCGTTGCCGTCGCACTACTCGTCTTCGTCGGCGTCACCATCGCCAAGGGCGTGCGCATCGTGCCGCAGGGCGAGGAATGGATCGTCGAGCGCCTCGGCAAATACCACGGCACGCTGAAGCCCGGTCTCAACATCGTCATTCCCTACATCGACCGCGTCGCCTACCAGCTGGTCACCAAGGACATCATCCTCGACGTCCAGGAACAGGAAGTCATCACCCGCGACAACGCGGTGATCCTGACCAACGCCATCGCCTTCGTCAAGGTCACCGACCCGGTCAAGGCAGTGTACGGCGTGACCGACTTCGCCGAGGCGATCCGCAACCTGATCATGACCACACTGCGCTCGATCGTCGGCGAAATGGAACTCGACGAGGCACTGTCGTCGCGCGACAAGATCAAGGCCCGACTGCGCGAGAGCATTTCCGACGAAGCCATCGACTGGGGCCTCACCGTCAAGTCGGTGGAAATCCAGGACATCAAGCCGTCGCAATCGATGCAGAAGGCGATGGAAATGCAGGCGGCCGCCGAACGCGAACGCAAGGCGGCCGTGACCAAGGCCGAAGGCGCCAAGCAATCGGCCATTCTGGAAGCCGAAGCCCGTCTCGAATCGGCCCGCCGCGACGCCGACGCCCAGGTCATGCTGGCCGAAGCCTCGGCCGAGGCGATCCGCCGGGTGACCAGTGCGATCGGCGAGCACAGCGCACCGATGGCCTACCTGCTCGGCGAAAAATACATTGGCGCGATGGAACGACTGGGCGAGAAGGACAACGCCAAGCTCGTCGTGCTGCCGGCCGACCTGCAGGAAGCCGTCAAGGGGCTGTTCGGCAAGCGCTGATCCCATCTCGCCAGAGGCCGCGCGTCAGTGGAAAACCCGCGACGACGCGGCCTGGCGGCGCGACTGCCCCGCGCCCTCCGCGTTAACAATCTATTACTTTCGATATAACCCCATTATTGGTAGGATTTTGCCCTCTCGACCAGGCGCAACTTCCTCCGACATGCCCTCCCAAAAACAACTGCTGGACGTCATCAGCATCCAGACCGACATCGTCAAACTCGGCCTCGATCTCGGCGAAGTGATGTCGCAGGTCGTCGAGCGCACATTGGCGCTGATCGGCGCCGACGGCGTCGCCATCGAACTGGCCGAAGGCGACGACATGGTCTACCGGGCCGTCTCCGGGATCGCCAACCCGCACCTCGGCCTGCGCCTGAAGCGCGCCAGCAGCCTCTCCGGTCGCTGTGTGGCCGTTGGCGAAAGCATCCGCTGCGACGACGCCGAGGACGATGCGCGCGTCGACCGCGATGCCTGCCGGCAGGTCGGCCTGCGCTCGATGATCGTCATTCCGCTGCGTTACCGCGACCATACCGTGGGCGTGCTCAAGGCGATGTCCGCCGAACCGGCCAAATTCGGCCAGGGCGACGAGCGGCTGCTCGGATTGCTGTCCGAACTGATCGGCGCGGCCATGCACTTTGCCACCCGACTCGGCCGGGACGACCTGTTCCACCGGGCCACCCACGACGCCTTGACCGGGCTGGCCAATCGCTCGCTGTTCATCGACCGGCTACGCAACATCATGGCCCGCCTGACGCGCGAACAAGCCCGAGCCGGCGTCCTGATGATCGACATGGACGGTCTGAAGCAGATCAACGACGGTCTGGGCCACCGCACCGGCGATGCCGTGCTCTGCGAGTTCGCCCGACGGCTGGCACGCTCGGCGCGCGGCACCGACACCGTGGCCCGCTTCGGCGGCGACGAATTCGCCATCCTGCTGAATCCGGTCGATGCCTTGCCGCACAGCCTGGAGGCTGCGGTCCACCGCCTGCACAGCGAAATTTCCCTGCCCTTCGTCTTCGAGGGCCAGAGCTTGCCGCTGCGCGCCAGCATCGGCAGCGCCTGCTTTCCGGAAGAAAGCGATGACGTCGACGCCCTGCTCGAACTGGCCGATCAGCGCATGTACGCGATGAAAAGTACCCGTCACCGGGAACGGGCGGCGAGCTAGTCAGTCACCATCGCGTTCGTCGTACTGCCGGCGCAAGCGCTCCAGCCCCTGCTGAAACGCTTCGGCATCGCCGTAATCGAAGAACTTCGGATAGTGCTCATGCGCCGCGCGGATGCGTCGGGCATGCTTGATCGGGCACCAGTACTGCTCGGTCCGCGCCGCAACCTCGCGGGCATAGGCAGCGACACCGTTGCCGTAGGAACAGTAGAAGCAGTTGAACTTCTCGATCAGGTTCAGATACGGCAGGTCGCCACGGTCGAAGACCAGATAGTCGGCCCGCCGCACCTTGGGAATCCGGTAAATCGGGAAGCAGATCGCCTGATATGCGGTGACGAACAGGTCCATCAGCAGGAAGGGAACCCAGCCGGCATAAATCACCGGCGCGGTGAGCACGACCAGCAGCCGCGAGCGAGCCAGGAAGCGCAGCAGACCGGTCTTGTAGCGGCGCTGCTGGCGGGCGAACTCACCGGCCAGCTCGGCCTTGCGCCGCGCCCATTCATCCCGGGCACGGCGGTATTCCTCGTCCAGCTCGTTTTGCAGCGTCTCGATGCGGGCCAGCAGTTCGTCGATCTTCGACATCATGGCGATCCTCCCTGCCCCGGATCATGCCCGAGCCGCCCGTCGGGAATCAACGCTCAGCGGGAGCAGGCACCCAGCAGGTCGGCCTCGAGATCGATTTCCATCCCCTTCTCCAGCTTGCGCTCGAGGAAGTTGCCACGCCACAGACGCCCCGCGTTCTCGGCCTTGCGCTCATACGGGGTTTCCCAGTCCTCGACGCGGATGCGCACCATGCCGATCTGCTCGTCGCGCTCGGCCACGCCGGGCGAAACGCAGGGCGAGGCCTGGACGTGGCGGATGAATTCGGCACGGTCATACTGCAACAGGCTCTTGCCGGGAACGACCGGGCACTGTCCGAGACGGCGCGTGGACACATTGCTGCTCACCACCGTGCCCTGCAGGAAAAATATCGGTTCGGTAGCAATCCAGCCGGCGCCGCCTTCCTGATAGCGCACGCAGGTACCGGTCGTGAGCAGTTCCGGCTGCTTGAACAACAGGCGCGCCGATGGGCGCAGGGCGGGTTCGGCAGCCAGGGCCGACAGGGAAAACAGCGCTGACGCAGCAAGAATGAGGAGGCGCATCGCAATCATCCGGTTCGTTAAACCCGCCTATCATCGGCGAGCTTGGCCCGAATCGGCAAGCCCCTGCCCCGGGAAAATCGGCGGCCCGACTCAGTCGACCGCATCCGCCCAGCGCTCGGAACGCAGGGCGGCGGCCACCGCCACCGCACGCGCTTCGCGGCGGGTAACCGCGGCATCGGCGTGGTTGTCCTGTCCGCTCTCGGCGCATGTCGTCGCGGCCAAGGCCAGACAGGCCATGCGGGCGCGCTCCAGCAGCCAGAACTTGGCATAAACACGGTCGGCGTTGCCGGGATAAGCGCGGTAATCGCTGGTACACAGCACCAGCAACTGGCGATAGCGTGCCTCGCAGCCGAAGGCATCGACCCGCTCCAGCAAGGCGACGATCGACGCAGCGCGCATCGGTGCCGCACGATGCACCCGTTCCAGTTCCATGGCGGTCAGCATCGCCAGTTCGCGGATTTCCGGCGACAGGCGAAAGCGGCGGACAATCGCCTCGATGCGCGGCAGACAGCGTTCGACATGCTGGTAATGCGCCGGCAGGTGCTGCGGCGGCGAATCGGCCTTGCCCAGGTTGTAGAGCAGACCGGCCACCCGTACCGCCAGCGGCGCACCCTGCGCGGCGAGCAGGTCGAGGACCCGACACTGGTGCTCGCCGATATCGATCATCTCGTTGTCCGGCGCGATCTGCGCCTGGCCGAACAAGGCGTCGACTTCCGGCAGCAGGCGGGCCAGCGCACCACAAGCCCGCAGGATTTCGAACATCGCGGACGGCTTTTCTCCCATCAAGCCCGCCGCCAGTTGCGGCCAGCCGTCGGCCGGGATGAAGTCGCCCAGCACGCCGGCATCGACCTGCAGACGCATCGCCTGCCGGGTATCGTCGTCCAGCCCGCTGCCGTCGCGGGCGGCACCGGCGGCCAGCGCCAGCAGGGTCAGCGCAGGACTGGACATCAACGGCGCCAGGCCGCTTCGGGAAAGGTCAAAACTCATGTCGCCCCCAGGAAGGATCGGGTCTGTCGGATAGGCGACATCGGTCGCGGTCGGCCATGCCACAAGGCGGGCCGGCCATGGATCAACGACGCCGCCAAGGCATCCCGGCGGCTCAGCAAAAAACAGACCCGTTCGCAGCCAGATCCGGCTGGCCACGGATTTCTGCGGTCAACGCCGGGTTGACCGCAGAAATCGCTTACTTGACGTAGCCCCAGCCGCGCAGCCGGCTGTAGGAATACTCCGCCGCCTTGCCCTGGCGGTTGTTGCGCAGGTAAGCGGCATATTGCTGGGCGGCTTCCTGACGTTTGCCCATGCCTTCGAGCGATACGCCCTTGAGGAAGGTCACACCGGCATCGCCGGGCAACAGCCGGTCGTAGCTGTCCAGGCTGGCGTAAGCGGTACCCGGATCCTTGAGCCCCAGTGCCAGCACGCCGGCCAGCTTGTGCGCCTGGGCTTCCTGCGGATAGATTTTTTTGGCCGATTCGGCATAACCCAGCGCCTGCCGCCCCTTGCCTTGCGCGTCCAGGCACTGCGCCATCAGCAAATTGGCCGCATAGTCGCGCGGCGTCTTGTTCAGTGCGCTCTTGAACTGTTCCTCGGCCTTGGGATACTGCTTGGCCGCCATCGCCACCTCGCCGTTCTGGCAGGCGGCGATCGTCGGCTTGATGCGGCGCAGGCTGGCGGTGCTGTCCATGAAACGCTCGCGCCCGGCGTCGCGCGCATTGCTCGCCGCATACTTTTCCTGCGCCAGACGCTGCGCGGTATCGCGCCGCTCGCGACTCATCGGGTGCGTCGAAAACATGGTTTGCAGCATGCTGGGCGATTCCTTCTGCTGATCCACCAGCAACTGCTGCAGACCAACCATGCCGCTGGCCGGGTAACCCGCCCGCACCATGTACTCCTGCCCCAACGCATCGGCCTCGCGCTCGTTGTCGCGCGAATAACTCGAGAGCAGCGCACTGGCGCCGAGCTGGCTGCCGATCGACACCAGTCCGCCCCACTCGGTGGCCGAAGCGACGATACTGGCACCGGCCACCGCCACCTGGGCGACCATCGCCTGTCCCTGGCGCTGCGCCGCATGCCGCGCGTTGACGTGACCCAGTTCGTGGCCAAGCAGCCCGGCCAGTTCGGCTTCGTTCTGCAGATCGACCATGATGCCGCGGGTGACGCCCATCGCCCCGCCCGGGAAGGTGTAGGCATTGACGTAGTTGGCATTGAGCACGCGGTACGAATACGGCATCTGCGGCCGATGGACGGTGCCATCCAGGCGCTGACCGACGGAGGCCAGGTAGCGGTTCACGGCATCGTCCTGGATCGGCCCGAGGTCCTGGGAAAACTGTTGCGGCGCGACTTTCTGGTCGACGCGCTTTTCCTCTTCCTCGCTCATGCCGACCAGGATCGAACCGCTGCCGACCGGCGATGCCGCGCAACCGCTCAGTGTCGCTGCGCCGAACAGCCAGAGCACATCGCGCCGACTGAGCCGGTTTCGTTCGAGATGATCGGCCAGGGTATCAAGGTAGTTCATTCGGGCTCCTTTCCGATTTAGATATATTTGCCAAATTTTGTTTTTTTACTAAAATACCATCTACATTAAGACTGGCTTAATTTTATTGGCAAACAATACCTATACTGGGATCATCATTTGCCATAAAACTTTCATCGCAGAAGAACGGAGAGGAGAGACCATGAACATCGCCAAACGCCTGCTGTTGCTGATCGCCATCGCGATCGCCGGCCTGATCGTCATAGCCGCCGTCGCCGCAACCCAGATGGCGAGGATTCAGGAAGGCGTCGTCAACACCAACGAAAACTCGATCCCCAGCATCCTGAAGCTGGAAGAAGCCAGCCGCAGCTTTCTCCGTCTACGCACCCGGGTACTGAATCATATTCTGACCACGGACCCAGCCAAAATGCGCGAGCACGAACAACAACTCGCCAACTATCGGGCCGCCATCCAGACTGCGCTCGATGACTACAAGGCGCTGCTCAGCGACGACGAGGATCGCCGGATGCTCGACGCTGATCAGCAAGGATTGAATGCCTATTATGCGGAAATGGAGCGAGTGATCGCCCTGTCGGCGGGCAACCGCAAGGACGAAGCTCGCGAGCTGATCATCGGCCCGATCATCAAGCAGGCCGAAAGTCTTGCCAAACAATTCGAAGCTCACATCAAGCTCAACAGCGATGCCGCCGCCAAAAATGCGGCCGACGCCCAGGCTACTTACCACAGTGCCCGCATCCAGATGCTGATCGTCGCCCTCGCCGTCGGTGCCGTGGCCGCCGTGCTGGGCTTGCTCACCTTCCGCCATGTCGCCGGCTCCCTGAACGCGATGACCAACGAGTTCACCCGCATCGAACGGAATCTCGACTTCACCACGCGCATCCCGGTCGACGGCAACGACGAAGTGGCAACCGCCAGCCAGGCCTTCAACCGCCTGCTCGACCGACTCCAGGGCAGCCTGCGCGAAGTGGCCGACAAGGCGCATGCCGTCACCGAATCGGCCGGTCGGGTGTCCACCGCCTCGGAACAAATGTCGATTGCCTCGTCGCACCAGAGCGAATCGGCCTCGAGCATGGCCGCCACCATGGAAGAAATGACGGTCAGCATCAATCACGTGGCCGACCGCGCCGGTGAAGCCGACGAGTTGTCACGCAGCTCCGGCCGCATGGCTCAGGAGGGCACGATGGTGATCGGCGAAGCGGTCAGCGGCATCGACAGCATCGCCACCACGGTACGCGAGGCTGCCGCCCAGATTTCCCGCCTCGAGCAAAACAGCGAACGGGTGAACTCGGTGGTTTCGGTCATCAAGGACGTTGCCGATCAGACCAATCTGCTGGCGCTCAACGCCGCCATTGAAGCAGCCCGCGCCGGCGAGCAGGGACGGGGTTTCGCGGTGGTCGCCGACGAAGTCCGCAAGCTGGCCGAACGCACCACGCAATCGACGCAGGAAATCGCCGCCACCATCAGCGAAATGCAGAACGGTGCCCAGAGTGCAGTTGCATCGATCCAGGCCATGGTCACCCGGGTCGAGCACGGCGTGTCGCTGGCGCAACGTGCCAACGCCTCGATCATCGATATCGGCAACAGCTCGGAACAGGCGGTCGAGATGGTCGGCGACATTTCCGAGGCCATCCGGGAGCAAAGCGCAGCCAGCACCACGCTGGCCCAGGAGGTCGAAAAGATCGCCCAGATGTCGGAAGAGAACAGTGCTGCCGCGCATTCGACCTCGGCCAATGCCGACGAACTGGCCAAACTGGCCAATGCGATGCAGCAGGTTGTTGCCCAGTACCGCATCTGAGCGACGCGCCGGGGCAGGATGAAAGCCTGCCCCGACCGTCATCACGCTGGCCCGGAATAACGGTCCAGCCAGGCAGACAACACCGCATATAGCCGATCGGGATCGACCGGTTTGCCGATGTGGTCGTTCATGCCGGCCTGCATGCAGGCTTCCCGGTCCTCGTCGAAAGCACTGGCCGTCATCGCCAAAATCGGCACCTCGCGGCCGCCCGGCTGGGCGCGGATGGCACGGGTTGCCTCGATGCCGCCCAGCTCCGGCATCTGCAGGTCCATGACGATCGCCGCATAGCCGCCCCCGGAAAAGCGTTCGACGGCCAGCCGACCGTTCTCCACCGCATCGACCTCCAATCCTGCCAGTGCCAGCAGTTCGCCGGCGACTTCGCGGTTGATCGGATCGTCCTCGACGAGCAGGATGCGACGCCCGCCATGACGGGCCGCGATACGCTGCTCGATCGGTTCATCCGTGCCCGTCACCGAAGGCAGAACGACCTCGGGCACCTGCGTCAGGGTCAGCGTCATCCAGAAACAACTGCCTTCGCCCGAGCGGCTGCTGACACCGACTTCGCCCCCCATCAAGCGCGCCAGATGGCGATTGATCGCCAGCCCGAGACCGGTTCCGCCATACTTGCGCGTGGTCGAATCGTCGGCCTGGACGAAGGCCTCGAACAAGTGCCGCTGCTGCGCCGGCGTCATGCCGATGCCGGTATCGGCCACCTCGATGCGCAGGCTGACCGACTGACCTTCCCGCCCTTGCAGCAAAAGCTTGACGTCGATACTGCCGCGTTCCGAAAACTTGATCGCGTTACCGACGTAGTTGAGCAGCGCCTGCTCGATGCGCACCGGGTCGCCCCACAGCAGGTCGGGCACGTCATCCGCCACCTGCGCCTGCAATGAAAGCCCCTTGCCCTGGGCCCGCTCGCCCAGCATGTCAAGTACCTTGCCAACGATCCCGCGGCAGGAAAAGACCTGTTCGTCGAGCGTCAGGCGCCCGGCTTCGATTTTCGACAGATCCAGGATGTCATTGATGACGGCAAGCAGGTGCTGCGCCGAATCGGCCACTTTATCCAGGCGCTCGCTGATCTTGGGGTCGACCGCGTCCCGCCGCAATAAATGCGTGAAGCCGATGATGGCGTTCATCGGCGTACGGATTTCGTGACTCATGTTGGCCAGGAACGAACTCTTCGCCCGGCTGGCCGCTTCGGCCGCCTCTTTGGCGTCGGCCAGCTCGGCGGTTCTCGAAGCGACCAGTGCTTCGAGATCGCTGCGATAACCGGCCAGTTCGGCTTCGACCTGTTTGCGCTCGGTGATGTCGGTCGAAATGCCGCACAGCGCATAGACCGTCCCCTGCGCGTCGCGCAACGGAATCTTGATCGACAGATAGGCACGGGTGACACTGCCGTCGGCCAGGGTATTCACCTCCTCCTCGACCACGCGTTCGCCCTGCTCGATCACCCGGCGATCATTGCCGCGCAGCACTTCGACACTGCCGGAATCGAAGAAGGCCGCATCGGTCTGCCCGACGATGTCCTCCCGTGATCGCTGGAAGAGCTGGCAAACCCGCTCGTTGGCATAAAGATACGCGTAGTCCCGCCCCTTGATGAAAATGCAGGCTTCAACGCTGTCGAGGATGCTGTTCAGCTTGTCCTCGCTTTGCTTCAACGCCTGCTGCTGGGCCTGCTGACCCGCGTGGTAGCGCAGGATCAGGCGGCGCATCCAGCGCGAGAAGAGCCAGGAAGCCGCCACCCCGAACGCCAGGGCCCCGAGCAACGCGGCAGACAAGCCGCCGATGCCTTCGAAACCGATCCGGAAATGCCGTTCCAGCGCTTCGCCCACCACGGTCAGCAGATCGTCGTCATAGGCCGTCACGATCAGGGTCCATCCCCAGGGCTGGATTTTCCTGACCATCGCCGTCTTCGCCACGACGGCATCGCTCTTCGGATGCTGCCACCGATAGGACAGGAACACCCCGCGATCGTCGGCCGCAGCCAGCAGGCGGCGGACCGTCTCGCGTGCATCCTCGGGCAAGCGGTCGATCGGCAGGCGCTCGAATTCCGGGCGGGACGGCGACAACAGCAAGGTATCGTTGCCATCGACCACGGCGACATAACCGCTCTTGCCGAAATGCAGCGTCCGCAGTCGCTCGAGCGCTTCGGACTGCATTCTGGCCTCCCAGTGCTGCAGATAATCGCCACTGCCGATCAACCAGTCGTAAGGGGCAAAGTGGCGAACATAGGCCAGCTTGTCGGCCATTGCCTTGTCCTCCCCCGGCAAATACCAGCGATAGCGGGAAAAGCCTTCGCCGACCGGCTGACGGGCGGCGTCGATCAGACCGCGCATGATCCGGTGACCGGTATCGTCCTGATTGTCCGGTTTAAGCTGACCTTCAAGCTCGGGACTGGTCGGCAACAGGACGAAGCGGCCCTGCATGTCGTCGATGAAGTAGTAACCGCGACCGTCGAAGAAACGCAAGGCGCGCAAGGTCTCGACGATCAGACGTCGCACTTCCGCCGGCGACTTGCGCGCGGATTCGCTGGCATGCAGGCTGCTCGCGATCTGGTGGGCCACATCGACCTGGGCCATCAGGCTTTGCCGGAGCACCGCCTCGGTACGTTGCCGGGTGAATTCCAGATAATCCACCACGCTGTCCATCTCGGCCCGCAGCCGATCCTGCACCTGCTCCTTGGCCAGTTGCTCGATGCGCAACAGCGAAGCCCGTTCCTCACGCACATGCTGCCAGGAGAAGAAGAGTCCGAGGGCCAGGGTCAGCAGAAAGACAATGACCAGCGTACCGATCAGGTGGATTCGTGGAACGGTTTTTTCGTCGGCGACAAGCGGCACTGCAGATGACCCGGAAACAGGAAATGACCAAGGGGCAGAAAACTATCACGAAAGTCATAGTCACACCGGTCAATTTCCTGTTTCCGGACAAAAAAACGGCGGGGTCATGGCCCCGCCTTTATCTGCCTCCACCCGTCTGGGTTCTTACATGCTGCGCCGGTACTGGCCGCCAACGTCGTAAAGCGCCGAGCTGATCTGGCCGAGCGAACAGTGGCGAACCGCTTCGACCAGTACCGCGAAGACATTGCCATCCTCGATCACGGCCTGCTTCAGTTTGTCGAGCATGATTGGCGCGGTCGACGCGTTCCTGGCGTGAAAATCGCGCAGGCGGGCGATCTGCGACTGCTTTTCCTCGTCGGTCGAACGGGCCAGCTCGATTTCCTGCTGCGCCATGCCCTTCGGGTTGAGGAAGGTATTGACGCCGATGATCGGGTAGGAGCCGTCGTGCTTCTTGTGCTCGTAGTACATCGACTCTTCCTGGATCTTGCCGCGCTGGTAGCCGGTTTCCATGGCGCCGAGCACGCCGCCGCGCGAGGCGATGGCTTCGAATTCCTTCAACACGGCCTCCTCGACCAGGTCGGTCAGCTCGTCGATGACGAAGGCGCCCTGGTTCGGGTTTTCGTTCTTCGACACGCCCCATTCGCGGTTGATGATCAGCTGGATGGCCATGGCGCGGCGCACCGACTCTTCCGTCGGCGTCGTGATCGCCTCGTCGTAGGCATTGGTGTGCAGCGAGTTGCAGTTGTCGTAGATGGCGATCAGCGCCTGCAGCGTCGTGCGGATATCGTTGAAGTCCATTTCCTGCGCGTGCAGCGAACGGCCGGAAGTCTGAATATGGTATTTCAGCTTCTGGCTGCGTTCGTTGGCGCCGTACTTGTTCTTCATCGCCACCGCCCAGATGCGACGGGCGACGCGGCCGATCACCGAATATTCCGGGTCCATGCCGTTGGAGAAGAAGAAGCTCAGGTTGGGCGCGAAATCATCGATGTGCATGCCGCGCGCCAGGTAGCTTTCAACGTAGGTGAAGCCGTTCGAGAGCGTGAAGGCCAGCTGGCTGATCGGGTTGGCGCCGGCTTCGGCGATGTGATAGCCGGAGATCGACACCGAGTAGAAGTTCTGCACCTGGTTATGGACGAAGAATTCCTGGATGTCGCCCATCATCTTCAGCGCGAATTCGGTCGAGAAGATGCAGGTGTTCTGGCCCTGGTCTTCCTTGAGGATGTCGGCCTGGACGGTGCCGCGCACGGTCTTGAGCACCCATTCGCGGATCTTCTCGGCTTCGTCCTCGGTCGGCTGACGGCCATTCTCTTTTTCAAACTTGGCCAGCTGCTGGTCGATGGCAGTGTTGAAGAAGCAGGCCAGGATGATCGGTGCCGGGCCGTTGATCGTCATCGACACCGAGGTCGTCGGGCAGACCAGGTCGAAGCCGTCGTAGAGCACCTTCATGTCGTCGAGGGTGGCGATCGACACACCGGAGTTGCCGATCTTGCCGTAGATGTCCGGACGCTCGTCGGGGTCGCAGCCGTACAGCGTCACCGAGTCGAAGGCGGTCGACAGCCGGTGCGCCGGCATGCCTTCGGAGACCTTCTTGAAGCGGCGGTTGGTGCGGAAGGCGTCGCCTTCGCCGGCGAACATCCGGGTCGGGTCCTCGCCCTCGCGCTTGAAGGCGAAGACGCCGGCGGTATAGGGGAAGGAACCGGGGACGTTCTCCTTCATCAGGAAGCGCAGGATCTCGCCGTCGTCGGTGTACTTGGGCAGGATGACCTTGCGGATCTTAGTGCCGGACAGCGATTCGGAGGTCAGCTTGGTGCGGATTTCCTTGTCGCGGATCTTGACCACGTATTCGTCGCCGCTATAGGCCTCAACGGTCTGCGGCCACATGTCGAGCAGCTTCTTCGCCTTGCCGTCCTGCTGGCTGTCCTTGAGCGCCTGCAGTTCGGAGAATTCGACGGTCGACTTGTCGCAGGCGGCAAAAATGCCCTGGGCGATGCGCAGCGACTGGCGCTCGCGGGCGATCGTCACCTGCTCGTCGACATGCTTGTGGTAGCCGCGCACCGCGTCGGCGATCTCGGCCAGATAACGGACGCGGGCGGTCGGCACGATGGCGCGGCTGGCCGACGACTGGCGGACGCTGACCAAAGGCAGCGCACCCGGCTTCAGCTGCAGGCCCTTGTCGGTCAGCGCCGGAACCAGCGCCTGGTAGAGCGCGGTGACGCCATCGTCGTTGAAGCGCGCGGCCATGGTGCCGAACACCGGCATTTCCTCGGTCGGCGTCGTGAAGGCTTCGCGGTTGCGCTGGTACTGCTTGCGCACGTCGCGCAGCGCATCCTCGGCGCCCTTGCGGTCGAACTTGTTGATCGCCACGAAGTCGGCGAAGTCGAGCATGTCGATCTTCTCGAGTTGCGAGGCAGCGCCGAACTCCGGCGTCATCACGTACAGCGACAGATCGACGAAGGGCACGATGGCGGCGTTGCCCTGACCGATGCCGGAAGTTTCGACGACGACCAGGTCGAAGCCGGCCAGCTTGCAGGCGGCGATGACCTCGGGCAGCGCCACGGAAATTTCGCTACCGGTATCGCGGGTGGCCAGCGAGCGCATGAAGATGGCCGGATGCTCGATGGCGTTCATGCGGATGCGGTCGCCGAGCAATGCGCCGCCAGTGCGCTTGCGCGACGGGTCGATGGAGACGATGCCGATGTTCACGCTGTCGCCCTGGTCGAGGCGGAAGCGGCGGACCAGTTCGTCGGTCAGCGAGGACTTGCCGGCGCCGCCGGTGCCGGTGATGCCGAGCACCGGCGTGCTCAGTTCGGCGGCGGCCTTGAGCAGCGGCTCCTTGAGTTGCGGCGCCGAGCCGTTTTCGAGCAGCGTGATGACCCGCGCCAGCAGGCGGCGGTCACCGGCGCGCAGGCCGGCCAGCACCTGCTCGGCGCCCGGCACGCCCTGCTCGGCGACATCGTAGTCGGATTGTTCGACGACTTCGTTGATCATCCCCTGCAGACCCATCTGCACGCCGTCTTCCGGCGCGTAGATGCGGGTCACGCCGTAGGCGTGCAGTTCCTTGATCTCGGCCGGCACGATGACGCCGCCACCGCCGCCGAAGACCTTGATGTGCTCGCCGCCGTTGGCCTTGAGCAGGTCGATCATGTACTTGAAGAACTCGACGTGACCGCCCTGGTAGCTGGTGATGCAGATGCCCTGCGCGTCTTCCTGCAGCGCGGCATTGACGATCTCCTGCACCGAGCGGTTGTGGCCGAGGTGGATGACTTCGGAACCGGTCGACTGCAGGATGCGGCGCATGATGTTGATCGATGCGTCATGGCCGTCGAAGAGCGAGGCGGCAGTGACGAAACGGACCTTGTTCTTCGGCTTGTAGGGAACGAGTTTCTTGGCGACGGAAAGATCGGTCATGACATCGGCCTCGCTGGAAATGACGGGAAGGCGCTCATGGTAGGCCGCTTTCGCCACCCGGCCATTGTCGTGACTGACGACAATCGTGCAAATTCCGCCAAGGTGCTAAGCTATCACGGTCGACACCCCGGAAAGCCCAAAAATGCTGCAACGCAACAACCTGAAAGCGACACAGCGCACGCAAGCCACTGTTGCAATGGGTTTTGTCACCGGCATGCTGGCCGGCGTCGCCCGCCGGAAAATCGATGTACACCCGCTGCTCGCTGCCAACGGCATCGATATTGCAGACACCGCCAGCCGGATTCCGGTGGCCAGCTATGCCGCCCTGTACAACCTGCTCAACCGCGAACTCGACGACGAGGGTTTCGCGCTGTTTGCCCAGCCGATGCGCGTCGGCAGTTTCGAGTTCCTCTGCCGCGGCTGCCTCAGCGCACCGACGCTGGCCGAGGCGCTGCAACGGGCCAGCCGCTTCCTGCGCCTGGTCCTGCCCGACTTGGCGGTGAGCGTCCGCCGCAGCCGCGGCAACGCCGAACTGGCGATCGCCGAAACCCGGCGCCTCGCCGAGCAGCCCGACGACCCCGGCCGGGTGTTCGCCTTCGAATGGCTGCTGCGCCTGCTGCACGGCCTCGCCTGCTGGCTGGCCGGGCGCGGCCTGGCCCTCGACAGCGTCATCTTTCCCTACCGCAAGCCGGCGCATTTCGCCGACTACGCGCTGATCTTCACCGAGGATTCGCGTTTCGCACCGACCGTGCCCGGCGGCACCGGCACGCTGGTCGCCGCCTTCAACGCCAACCTGCTCGACCTGCCGGTGCGCCGCGACGAGGCCGCGCTGAGCACCTTCCTCGACGGCGCGCCGGGCAAGATCACCACGCTCTACCGGCGCGACCGCGAGATGGTCACCCGCGTCCGCGACCTGTTGCGGGCGGCATTACCGCATCCGCTGACGCTGGAAGATGTTGCCGGGAAGCTGCATCTCTCTGCCCGCACACTGCACCGGCGCCTTGAAGACGAGGGCTCCAGTTTCCGCGCGATCAAGGATGCATTGCGTCGGGACATGGCATTGGCCCAGCTGGACAAAACCGGCGACAGCATCGCACGGGTTGCCAACGATCTCGGTTATGCCGATACCTCTGCCTTTTACCGGGCGTTCATCGAGTGGACCGGGCTGTCGCCGGCGGCTTACCGGAAAAAACACGTTCCCCAAGCCTGAATCAGCAACAGCTTACCGGACTGATACGGTCGACGCCTTCCACAGCGGACTTTGCCAGCGGTAGAAGGGCGTCAGGCTGCCCGGTTTGTCGGCCTGCTTGTCGGTGACCAGCGTCTTCAGGCTGACCGTTTCGAAGGTGGTGCGGTAGCGGTCGCCGTTGCGCACTTCGCGCGCCGCCAGCATCTGCTGGCCGCCCGGCACCCAGCCGGCGAATTCGACGTAGCCGAGGTTGGGGTTGTCGAAAGCCGGCGGCACCACATCGACCGTCCAGCCGTCGGCGCCCTTGCGGAACACCCACATCTCGCGCCAGGTATCGAGCGGCTGCACGGCCAGCGCCAGCGCATCGGCCTGCGGCGCCACGGCGGCCGAGGCCGGCCAGACGATGCCCCAGGTGCAGCGGGTGAGCAGCGGCTTCTTCTCGTCGTGCGTCGCATCGACCAGATGCACGCAGCTTTCACCCGGCTGGCCGGCGGTGACTTTCACACCGAGGCCGGCGGCGACCTTGGTCGGCGCCTGCGGTATCCCCGGCTCGGCGGCCCAGCGCGAAGCGCCGACACGGATGGCGGCGTCGCTATACACGGCAGCGTCGGTTTCCATCAGCTCGCTCTGGTTGATCGCCGCCAGTTCGTCGATGGCGCGGGCGGCGGCATCGCGGGCGGCGTTAGCGCCCACTTCGGGACGGCGGGCGCGCTGGTAGGCGAGGCTGGACCAGACGCCGGCCTTGCGCAGGTGCAGGCGGTTCTTCAGCACTTCCGGCAACTTGCCCAGCGCCACGCGCTCCAGCACTTCGGCACGCCAGTTGTCGTAGACGAAGCGTTCCGGCGGCGTCAGTGTCGGCGGCACGCATTCGTGGCGGGTCAGCGACAGCGCCGCCAGCGCCTTCTGGATGTCGGTCGACGGCAGCGCGAGGACGCGGCGCTGGGCGTCGCCGTTGCTGCACAACTGCACCTGGCCGTCGCGCTCGTAGCTGACCAGGTTCATGCCATAGGCGGCGGCGACTTCCAGATGCGCCGCCAGCGTTTCGCCGGCCTTGCCGCTACGGCCGGCGGTGGCACGGCGGGCCAGGCGGTCGCTCATGTTGCCGAGCGCGTCGAACACCTCGCCGTCGATGCTGCCGGCCGGCGCAGCGCGCAGGTAGGCGGCGGCATAACTGATGCCCAGCGCCTCCGATCCCGGCGTGTCCTTGAGGAAGCGCACGACCGACAGCAACTCCGGCGCGTCTTCGGCCTTCAGCGACTGCACGCGCACCTGGCTGGCCTTGATGTAGCCGGCGCGTTCGCGGCGGTGGTCATAAACTTGCAGGAAATCGCCTTTCTCGCCGCGGATTTCCAGGCTGTCGCCCTGCCAGAGCACGGCCTGCTGGGCGGCTGAATCCTTCGGCGCGGCGCGCAGTGCCGACTGGTCCTGGGTGACGATGGCGATGACGGTGAGAGCGATGGCGAGCATGATTATTGACCTTCCTGCGGAGCTTGTTCGTAACCCATGTCCTGCGGCTGCGCAGCCGGCTTGCCGAGCAGGGTGTTGCCGATGAAGCTGCCATCGGCCGGCGGCGGCGCGATGATCACGGAAATCTTGTCGGACAGCTTGTCGGCCATGGTCTTCTGGATGAGCAGCGGGTTCTTCTGGATGAGGGCGCCGTCACGCGCCAGTTGTTCGCTGGCGATCTTGCCCAGACGCTCCTGGCGGTAGGCTTCGGCGTCGGCCAGCTTGCGCCGCGATTCGGCTTCGCCCTGCGCCTCGATCTGGCGGGCCTGCGAATTGGCTTCGGCAGCCTTGATGCGGGAAATTTTCTCGGCCTCGGCTTCCAGGCCGCGCTGCTCGATCTGCTTCTGCTTGAACGGCAGGATGTGCTTCATCGCCTCGGCCTGCGCCTTGGCGGCGATGATCTGCTCCTGACCGGCAGCTTCGGCGGCCCTTTCACGGCGCACCTTGTCGGCTTCTGCTTCCAGGTCGGTCTGCTTGACCTGCTTTTCCTTCAGCTCCAGCGTATAGCGCATCTTCTCGCTGGCCAGTTCCTCGGCGAGCAAGCGATCCATGCCGCTGCGGTACTCGGCCGGCAGTTCAACCTTGCCGATCATCACCGCCTGCAGCTTGATGCCATCCTTGCCGAGCATTTCGCTCAGCTCGCCCTCGACGGTTTCCTTGATCTCCTGACGCTTGGTCGAGAAGATTTCGCGCACCGTGTAGCGCGCCAGTGTCTTGTAGAGCACGCCCTGCGCCGCCGGCTCGACCACCTGGCCGGCGATGTCGTCCGGCAGGTTGCGGGCGACGGCCGCCAGGCGGGCCGGATCGAGCGCATAACGGATGGTGACATCGACACCGATGGACAGGCCTTCCACCGTCTGGAACGGCGCTTCGCCCTCGGCGCTGGCGCCTTCGCTCGGACGATAGATCTGGTCGCGCAGCGAGAAGCGACGCATTTCATGCAGGCCGGGAATGACCAGCACGGCGCCCTCGCGCACCTCGGTGGCGTCGCCGGTCAGCTGGTTGATACGCACGCCGGCTTCGCCGCGCGTCACGCTCTGCATCGGCGGATTCTTGGTCAGCGCATAGCCGCCGATGGCGGCGATGGACAGCGCGATGATGCCGACGCGGGCCCGATAGACGCCGCGGCCCAGTTGCCCGGCGGCTTGTGCGCCGTGACCGGCCAGATTGCCGGCGGAACTGCCGGCCTTGCCCACCGAACTGCGCAGTTTGCCGAGCATTTCCAGAAAACGTTCTTTCATGATGTTCCTCCTCAAGAGCGATCTTCACGCCGGGGAAGACTCCCCTTTGCCGGCAGCGTGAAGATCGTTGTCGCTACCGGCCTTGCATGGAACGCATCTTCCGGCGACATGACAGGAGGAAGCCATGCCGCCGCGGGGCGACTTCGGTATGACAAGGGAAGCCATGCCGACGGCGTGTGAGGAAATGTTCACGAGCGACGACGGCGGGAAATGAAAATCCTGCGGTCGACCTTCTGTTTTTCCTGAAATTGACTTCGGTTTGCCCACGGCATTAGTCCGTTGACATAACAAAACAACCCGCCTAGCATTTGTACGCAATCGCATACGATTGCTTACAGCATTCAGGAGGACAGCCATGGCACAGATGCAGAGCCTGTCGATCCGTATTCCGGACGAAGATTTCCAGTGGCTGCTGGCGCAGCCGGACAGCAGCGCCCGCACCCCCAGCGAAAAGCTGCGCGCCCTGCTGCAACGGGCGCGTGAAGAGCAGGCCGGACAACAGGACCCGGAGCTGTGCGCGCAATGGATGCGGCAACTGGTGCAGGCTTTCGGCGACGACATGGCCAGCATCGAGCGCAAGCGGCAGCAGCATTCCGATCTGCTCGCCGCCGTCATCGAGCATGTGCCCGGCATCATGGCCCTGCTCGTCGCCGGGCGACCGGCGCAGGACGACAACGCGGCAGCCAGTTGCGAAGCCCTCATCGCCCTGCGCTGTTTCCGTTTCATCAGCGCCCTGCTCAAGGGCGGCATCACCTCGACCCCGGCCACCTATGGCGACGGGGTCTATGAAAAGCACCTGCCGGACATCATCGAACTGGCACAGATCATTTCAACCAGAAAAGGGAAGGAAACGAACCATGGCTGAAACCGTTGCTTCGCGCGTTGCGCGCATCATCGTCGGCGGCACCC
The DNA here is from genome assembly GCF_021401135.1 of Azonexus sp. R2A61. GTDB lineage: Bacteria > Pseudomonadota > Gammaproteobacteria > Burkholderiales > Rhodocyclaceae > Azonexus. Next base: position 47,179 of record NZ_JACBFO010000001.1, read on the forward strand.
ACGCGCTACTCGACAAGGCCGAAAACCTCGCCCCGGAAGCGGTGATGACCCAGGCCATCCGGGAAATCGATCAGGTCGCCGACGAAGTCCGTGCCGACCTCGGCAAATGCGAGGCGGCCAAGCACCTGGTCCTGTCCCGCGTCGCCCGCCTCAACGCCGAGCACGAGACGCTGGCCGAGCAGGTCGATTTCGCCCTCGGCGAAAACCGCGACGATCTGGCCGGCGCGGCCATCGCCCGCCAGGCCGACATCGAGGACCTGCTGCCGGTACTGCAAAAATCGCTCGACGAACAGAACGAACAGGCGCGCGAGTACGAAAGCTACCTGGTCGCCCTGCAAGCCAAAAAGCGCGAACTGGCGCAGACCCTGCTCGACTTTCAGCGCACGCAGGAAAACAGCACCGCCAATCCTGGCAGCAGCCCGTCGGGCAGCCGGCAAAGCCGCATCGACGAGGCGGAAGCCAGCTTCGCCCGGGTCATTGCCCGGCAGACCGGCGCCGGCGGCCTGGTCGGCGACAGCGCCGGGGAAACCGCCAAGCTGCGCGAACTGGCGGAGATGCAGCGCAACAACCGCATCGCCGAACGCCTGGCCGCATTGAAGGCTAACCGCAGCCAAAACAACTGAGGCGACGACGGTGGAACTCTTTCTCGCCCCGGAATCCTGGCCCTTCGCCGTCGCCGTGGTGATCATGCTGGCCATCGCCGTCATCGAGGGCGCCGGACTCGTTGCCGGCGTCAGCTTCTCGGCCTGGCTGGACCATCACCTGCCCGAATTGCCGGTGCACGTCGATGGCATTTCGGAAAGCTGGCTGGGCTGGTTGCACGTCGGCAGGGTACCCCTGCTCGTGCTGCTGACCCTGTTCCTGACTGCTTTCGCCGTCATCGGCCTGGCCTGCAACGGCATCGTTCATCGTTTTCTCGGCTTCTACCCGACGCCACTGCTCAGCGCGCCGCTGGCCTTCCTCGGCGCCTTGCCTGTGGTGCGCCTGAGCGCGCTGGCCATCGCCCGCATCGTGCCCGGCGATGAAACCAGCGCGGTGCCGCTGTCCAGCCTGATCGGGCGCATTGCCGTGGTGGTCAACGGCACCGCCCGCGCCGGCTATCCGGCGCAGGCACGTACCCGCAACGAAGCCGGGCAGACCTTTTACGTACATGTCGAACCGGACAGTGCCGGCAGCGAGTTCGCCGCCGGCGACGCCGTCCTCCTCGTCAGCCAGATCTCCGGCGCCCGTTTTCACGCCATTCCCAATCCGCGTCCCGACTTGCTCTAACCATCCTCAGGGAGAACCACAACATCATGGAACAACTGTTCGACATCGGCCTGCTGGCCGGCATTGCGCTGATCGGCCTGTTTGTCATCGGCCTGATCTTTTCCCGCCTGTACCGGCGCTCGTCGAAGGAACTGGCCTTCGTGCGCACCGGCCTCGGCGGCCAGAAGGTGGTGATGGACGGCGGCGCCATCGTGCTGCCGGTCTTCCATGAATGCGTGAACATCAACATGAACACGCTCAAGCTGGAGGTGTCGCGCGCCGGCGCCGACAGCCTGATCACCCTCGACCGCCTGCGCGTCGATGCCGTCGCCGCCTTCTTCGTGCGCGTCATTCCCAGCGTCGAGGGCGTCGCCAACGCGGCGCAGACCCTCGGCCAGCGCACCATGCACCCGGATTCGCTGAAGGAACTGGTCGAAGACAAGTTCGTCGATGCCCTGCGCGCGGCGGCAGTGTCGATGAGCATGCACCAGTTGCTCGACAAGCGCGCCGACTTCATCCAGGCGGTGCAGAACGCCGTCTCGGAAGACCTGCTGAAGAACGGCCTGGAACTGGAGTCGGTCAGCCTGACCCGCCTCGACCAGACGCCGATCAGCTTCTTCAACGCGCAGAACGCCTTCGATGCCGAAGGCCTGACCAAGCTGACGCAGCAGACGCAACAGCGCGCCAGGGAGCGTAATGAAATCGAGCAGGACACCGCCGTGGCCATCGCCCAGAAGAATTTCGAGGCGACCCAGCTCAAGCTGACCATCGAGAAGGACCAGACCTTCGCCACCCTGCAGCAGCAGCAGGAAGTGGCCACCCGCCAGGCGCAGCAGACCGCCGAGGTGGCGAGCATCACCGCCCAGCGCGAACGCGAGGCGCAGCAGGCCAAGATCGACGCCGAACGGCAGGTGCAGGAAGCCGAGGTGGAAAAGAACCGCGCCATCCGCCAGCGCCAGATCGAGGCCGACCGCGAGGTGCAGGTAGCCAAGATCGACCAGGAAAAGCGCACCACCCTGGCTGACCAGGACAAGCTGATCTCCATCGCCGAGAAATCCAAGGCGCAGTCCGAGGCCGAGAAGCAGGCCAACGAGGCCCGCGCCCTCGCCGCCCGTGCCGAGGAACAGGTGAAGACCGCACGCGAAGTGGCCGTTGCCGAGCGCGAGAAGCAGATCGCCCTAGTCGAGGCCGAACGCGAGGCACAGCAGCAGGCCATCGGCGTCCGTGTTTCGGCCGAGGCAGAAAAGGATGCCGCCGAAAACCAGGCGCAAGCCATCAAGATCAAGGCCGAAGCGCAGCAGGTGCAATACCAGGTGGACGCCAGCGGGATCGAATTGCGCAACGCCGCCCTGAACACCCTCGCTGCCGAGCAGATCGCCATGCAGATCAAGATGAAGCTGCTCGACGTGCTGCCCGGCATCATCGAAGCCTCGGTCAAGCCGATGGAGAAGATCGACGGCATCAAGATCGTCCAGGTCGACGGCCTCAACCGCGGCGGCAGCGGCGCTGCCGGCGGCACGGGCGCGGCGGTCGGCGGCAACCTCGCCGAACAGGCGGTGGCTGCGGCGCTCACCTACCGCGCCCAGCAGCCCATCCTCGACGCCGTCCTCGGCGAAATCGGCATGAAGGGCGGCGACCTCAACAGCCTGGTCGAGGTCGTCCGCCAGGAAATGGCCCCGCAGTCGGATCCCCCTGCCATTTGACTCCAGTTGCCGACGCCCTGCGGTCGACGGAAAAATCTGACATTTTTCCCGTCGACCGCAAGATTTCCCGCGACCAGCGGAAATTGCCGCATCGCCTCTCGGCTGCGTGAGTAAACACTCACGCCCGGCGTCATGCAGTCCACCGCAAAACCGGCGATACTGCGCGCCTCAGCCAGGGAGCATGCCATGATCAAGGTCGCCGTCATCGAGGACGACATCCCCACCAGCACACAGTTGAAGGACTGGATACTCGCCGCCCGCCCGGATGTGGTGGTCGAGCAGTGGTTCAACCGCGACGACGCGGAGGCGGCCATCGCCCGCGAGGATTACGCGCTGGTGACGCTGGATATCGAACTCGGGCGCGAACGCCATGCCGGAGTGGCGGTCATCAACGCCATCAACAAGACCGGGCGCGGCACGCCGGTGCTGGTCGTCTCGGCCATGCCGGCGGCGATCTACCGCAGCATCATGAAGGCGCTGGACGCCTGGGATTACCTGCAAAAGACCACTTTCGAGGAAGCCGATTTCATCGAGACCTTCCTGGAAATCCTGCGCGCCTCGCGCGACCGCGCGGCCCCCGTGGCGGAGACGACAGCGCCGGACGAGCTGGCTCTCGACCCGCTGCGCCAGAGCACGCCGCTGTGGCGCGGCCAGCGCGTGAACCTGCCGCTCACCGCCCAGCGCATCCTGGCCACGCTGTACCAGCGGCGCGGCGAGGTGGTGTCCTACGACGAACTGTTTGCGGTGGTGAAGAGCGGCCGCAACCGCGACAACATCCGCAAGCACATCAGCACCATCCGCGAGGCTTTCCGCGAGTTGGACGAGCGCTTCGACCGCATCGAGAACGTGCCGATGCGCGGCTTCCGCTGGTCGGAAGGAAGTCGATAACGGATGGCCTTTTTCCTCACTCGCGCCTGCGCTCGCGTTGCCCAGCCATGAATCGCCCGCTCGCCTGGCTGGCATCCTTCCGGCTGCGCATCCTGCTGCGCACCTCCTTCCTCTTCCTCGCCGTGGTCGTGCTGATGATGACGGTCACCGTCCTGCAAGAGGAAAAACAGCGCAGCAACGACAATTACCGTAGTGGTCTGCTCAAAACCAAGGAACAGATCGTCGCCCGGCTGCTTCATCCGGCAGGCCAGCTGGCCTTGCTCAATCCGCGCTGGGACGCCGCCTCGGCGGCGGAGGGCCGACCGTTGCTGCTGCCCTTCTCGGCAATCGATTTCGACGACCAGAACAAGGCCAGAAACGCCATCGAAATGGCCAACTGCCTGACCCAGTTTCCCGATCATGGCAGCCTGTGCATTGCCATCGGCAACAATCCCTGGGCGGGCGGTTATCTCTATATCGCCGGCACTTTCGCCAGTGGCCCGCTGAGTGCTCATCGGATTGGCGACGAGTTTCTCGATGGCGCGCACCGCCTGCGCGTCGAAGTCAGTCTGGGAGAGCTGCGCTGGCATTGGATCGCCCCGTTCGAAACGCTCGTTGGCAACGCGACCGGCGCCGGCGAAGGCATCCGGGGCCGGTTTACCGGCTATCGCGAACTGACCGGCCGCGATTACACCGGCGCCCGCCCGCTGCGCGAATTCCGTGGCTGGATCTGGCAAAACGGCCAATGCCTGGAAAAGGCTGCGGTCGACAGCGAAAATTGTCGGAAAAAGTCGTTCTTTTCGCTGCGCCTGCCAGTCGAAACGCTGCGCACGGCGATCCTGGGCAGCCGCCAGCCGGTCTGGCCGCCACGCGATCTCGATCAATACAAGGTCCGCATCGAACTTCTGCCGCCCGGCGACGGCGCTGCAATCTTTTCGAATGCGCATCCGGGCAGCCAGCCTTCGTTTGCGCTCGACGCGCTTGCCGGGCTACTCGCGGCCGGCGAAACGCTGAGCATCCAGCGCATCGATAACGGCCAGGAAACACCGGTCGCCCAGTTGCTCGGTCGCGCTGACGACGAAGCCCCCTCGTCGCCGCTGCTTGCCCGACTGATCCGCCATCTGCCGGTCGACTCGCTGGATACCCCGCTGGTCGAACTGACGGATGAAATCGCCACGCCACTCGGCAACTACCGCCTGCAACTCAACGGCGACGCGCGCAGCGTAAACCAGCGCCTGGCCGCAGTCGCCACCCGACTGTCGTGGTTCATCGGGGCGATGCTCGGAGCCATCGCAGTCGCCTGGCTGGTCATCGAAACCGGCCTGATCCGGCGGATTGCCCGATTGACCCGCCGGACCCGCGGCCTGTCGCAGTCGGTACACACCGACGGCGGACTGGAACGCTACGAACTGGCCGACCTGCGCGGCCGTGACGAACTCGGCCTGCTGGCCGGCGGTCTCGACGAACTATTGCACCGGGTACGCGAAGATGCCGACCGCGAGCACATCCGGGCTGCGCAGGAGAAGGACATGTGGCACGCGGTCGGTCACGAAATCGTCTCGCCGCTGCAGAGCCTGCTCGCCCTGCACGGTAACGCCGACGACCCGAGCCATCGTTACATCAGCCGGATGCAGCAAGCAATCCGCGTGCTTTATGGCAGTGCCAGCCCGAGCGAAGCGTTTGCCGGCAGCCAGTTGGACAGTGCTGCGGTCGACCTGGCGATTTTTCTGAAAACCGTCGCCGAACATGCCGGAATTGCCGATGTACGGTGCGTCGGCATCGACGCGCCGCTTTTCGTGCGCGCCGATGAATTTGCACTGGAAGACGTTTTTTCCCACCTGTTGCGCAATGCCGAACGTTACCGTCCGGCCGATACGCCAATCACCTTGAGCCTCTCCGCCGATGAGCGTCTGGCCCATGTCGCCGTGGCCAATCGCGGGCCGCGCATTGCCGACGACAGGCTCGAACAAATCTTCGAATACGGCGTTTCGGACCAGCCGGAATCCGCGGCGGAGGGCAACCGCGGCCAGGGCTTGTTCGTCGCCCGGACCTACATGGCCAAAATGAGCGGCACCATCGTCGCCCGCAATACCGACGATGGCGTTGTTTTCCTGCTCACGCTGCCCCGTGCCGAATCGCCCTCGGCGCGCTGAGCGGCAAACTCAGCGACGGATTTCCAGCAGACTGTCGTCCCAGGCCGGATGCTTGTCATAGCCGAGCAGGCCGGCAACGGTCGCCGCAATGTTCGACAGGCCGGCGGTTTCGCGCTGCTTCAGCCCTAGCCGGCCGTCGCTCGCGTTGTCGTAGAGGATCAACGGCACCGGATTCAAGGTATGCGCCGTCTTCGCCTTGAACGAGCCGTCGGCGTTCTGCGCCGGCTGCTTGGTCTTTTTGTCGAGTTCGAACATCTCGTCGGCATTGCCGTGGTCGGCGGTGATCAACGCCACCCCGCCCGCCGCGTCGACCGCCTTGAGCAGACGACCGAGCGACAGGTCGACTGCCTCGATGGCGATGCGCGCCGCGTCGAAGTTGCCGGTGTGGCCGACCATGTCGCCGTTGGCGAAGTTGCAGCGCAGCACCCGGTACTGGCCGGACTGGATCGCCGCGATCATCGCATCGGCGATTTCGGCCGCCTTCATCCACGGCCGCTGCTCGAAAGGCACGACGTCGCTCGGCACCTCGGCATAGGTCTCGCCGTCGAATTTGCCGGAACGGTTGCCGTTCCAGAAGTAGGTCACGTGACCGAACTTCTGCGTTTCGGAACAGGCGAACTGCGTGATCCCGGCCTTGCTGAACCATTCGCCGGACGTGTCCTTGATCGCCGGCGGCGCCACCAGGAAGCGCTTCGGCAACTGCAGGTCGCCGTCGTACTGGAGCATGCCGGCGTAGGTCACCTGCGGGTAACGGACGCGGTCGAACTTGTCGAAATCGGCCTCGACGAAGGCGCGGGTGATCTCGATCGCGCGGTCGCCGCGGAAGTTGAAGAAAACCACCGAATCGCCGTCCTCGATCGTGCCGATCGGCTTGCCGGCATCGGCAATGACAAACTCCGGCAGGTCCTGGTCGATGGTCCCGGGATTTTGCTCGCGCAGGCCGTTGACCGCAGCAGTCGCATTCGCAAACTGGCGGCCTTCGCCGAGCACGTGCGTGCGCCAGCCTTTCTCGACCATCGCCCAGTTGGCGTCGTAGCGGTCCATGGTGATGTACTGGCGACCGCCGCCGGAAGCGATGCGGGCGTCGAAGCCGGCGTCGCTGATGCCGGCGAGGAAGGCCTCGAAAGGCACGACGTAGTCGAGGGCGCTGGTTTCCGGCACGTCGCGGCCGTCGAGCAAGGCATGGATGCGCACCGTCCGCACGCCATCAGCCTTGGCCCGCTCGACCATCGCCCTGAGATGGTCGATGTGGCTATGTACGTTGCCGTCCGAGAACAGGCCGATGAAATGCACGACGCCGCGCCCGGCCTTGGCGCCGGCGACGATCTCCCGCCACGCCTGACCGTTCCAGATGGCGCCTTCGGCAATCGCATTGGCGACCAGTGCGGCCCCCTGCGCATAGACCTGGCCGGCGCCGATCGCATTGTGGCCGACCTCGGAATTGCCCATGTCGTCATCGGACGGCATGCCGACCGCGGTCCCGTGGGCACGCAAGCGGATATTCGGGTAGCTGGCAAACAGGCGATCCAGCGTCGGCTTCCTAGCCGCCGCGATGGCGCTGCCGACATCGGTCTTCGGCAATCCGTAACCATCCATCACGATCACCACGACAGGGCCGGCGACACCCGGGAAATCCGTTTTCTTTTGCAGCATGTTCTTTCCTGAGAAAAGGCCGATATCGATCATCGACACCGGGCAACTTCGCGCCCCGGCGGGGGCAAAAAATGCAATTTTAGCGCGTCGACCGCAAGCCGGAGGAACTCGCCGATGGCATCAGCGATCGATGTGCATGAGCAGCGCCGCTGGTCGACAAGAAATTTGCAATCAGTTATGCCATGATGAACAAAAGCCATCCGGCATAACAACGCAGCCCCGACCAAAAACCTGACACTTTTGCCAGTTCAGGCCGCCAATCAACTTTTTTGCAATGTTTGTAATATAGTTTCGGGACTAAATCACAAATCCCCAGCGAACAGCCATCATGAAAACCATCTTCCTGGTCGACGATTCGGCCACCATCCTGCTCAGCATCTCCAATATTCTGGCCAAAGCGGGTTATGCCACCGAAAAGGCAAGCAATGCGGAAGAAGCGCTCCGCAAGTTTCAGGCGGGCGTCAAGGTCGATCTGCTGATCACCGACCTGAACATGCCGGGCATGAACGGCATCGAGTTGATCAAGGAAGTCCGGAAGCTGCCGGCATACAAATTCATTCCCATTCTGTTCCTGACCACCGAATCCCAGCAATCGCGAAAAGTCGAAGCCAAGGCAGCCGGCGCCTCCGGCTGGATCGTCAAGCCAGCCACGGCGGACGACCTGCTGAACACGATCAAGCTGGTCCTGCGCTAATTCCCCGGAGTGCCTATGACCCCTGCCCAGATGTTGCGACGAACGACCCTGGTCACCGCTACGGTCGCCGTAGTGGCCTTCACGGTCGTCTATCTGCTGAACGACTGGTTCCACGACAGCCTGCTGAGGCAGCTCGGTGTGCCGCAACCGCTGGGCGACGCGATTGGAACCGTACTGATCATCTTCCTGGCCTACCTCGGGCAACGTACCGCTTCGCTGGCCTTCTTCAAAGACATCATGTACGGCATGACGACGCAGCAGGCCCTGGTCGCTTCGCAGGTCAGCAACGTTGAAAACATCGGCGAGGAAGTCGCCGGAGAACTCGTTCAGGTCAGGCACTTCAACACGGTCCTGAGCAACCAGCTGCATTCGGTGATTTCGACGACCGAAAAGGCCGCCTACGACATCACCGAACGCCTGCTGGCAATCGATGCCGTGGTCAACCGGCTGGACAGCTTCGTTTCCCGCATCGCCGAGGATGCCACCGCGATCGTCGCCAGTTCGGAGCACGACATCGCCGGCAACCGCGAACTGATCGCCAGGATGGACGACTACATCCGGCGGCGGATCGATGAGGCCAGCCAGGACCAGAGCCGCATCGAACAGGTCGTCAAGCAGGCCCAGGATCTGGGCAGCCTGGTCCAGCTGATCCGCGACATTTCCGCGCAGACCAACCTGCTGGCGCTGAATGCCGCCATCGAGGCGGCACGTGCCGGCGAGGCAGGCCGTGGATTCGCCGTGGTTGCCGACGAGGTGCGCAAACTGTCCGGCGAGACCGACACTGCGGTCAACAAGATCAACGACGGCATCAACCGGGTCGCCAGCTCGATCCGCCAGCAGTTCCAGGACAAACTGGACGTCAGCAACGTCGAGGCCGAGCGCGCTGCACTGGTGGCATTTTCCGATCAGCTGACGCGCCTCGGTCAGGGCTACCAGACGCTGCTCGAACACGACACCCGCGTCATCGCCACCGCTCGCGACTCGAGCGCCGAACTGACCCGGATGTTCATGGATATCCAGGCCAGCATTCAGTTCCAGGACATTACCCGCCAGCAGATCGAGCAGGTGATCGCCGCCCTGAGCAAACTGAACGCGCACGCCGAGCTGCTCGCCGAACGCATCAAGTCCTCGGAACAGGCAGATTTCCGCTTCACGCCGCTGGCCGAGCATCTGGAACAGATGTTCAGCAGCTACGTCATGGACACCCAGCGCAGCGACCACCAGAAGGCCTCCCAGCCCGGCAACCGCACGACGGCAAGCACCGCGCCGCGCAGCAACATCGAACTTTTCTGACGACCGCGACATGGCAGGCCGACTCTCCATCACCGAGAACATGACCATCTATCAGGCGCTGGCCCAGAAGCAGCAACTGATCGATGCCTTAAGCCAATTTCCCGGACTTGAACTCGACCTCTCCCAGGTCGGCGAAATCGACACGGCCGGCCTGCAATTGCTGATCCTGGCCAAACGTGAAGCAAGCCGGCTGGGCAAAGCCCTGCAGATCGTCGCCCACAGTCCGGCGGTTCGCGAAACCATGGATTTCTGCAACCTCGCCAGCCAGTTCGGCGACCCGGTCGTCATCACGGCACACGAGCAGGGCTGATCATGGATGAACTGACCAGCGTCTTCATCCAGGAAGGCAGGGAGCAATTGCAGGCGCTGGAAAGCGGCTTGCTCCAGCTCGAACAGAACCCGGAAGATCACGACAACATCAACGGCATCTTCCGCGCTGCGCATACGATCAAGGGCGCCTCGGGCGTCATCGAGTGCCACTTCATCGAAAGCTTCATGCACAAGGTCGAGAATGTGCTCGACCGGCTGCGCAACGCAGAAATCGGGGTTTCGGCCGAGTTGACCGGCGTATTGCTGCGTGCCTGCGACCATCTCGCGCAGTTGATGGATGTTCTCGAGAGTGGCGCAACGGAACCGGAGCCGTTCGTGCTCGCGGCCGGCGAGCGCCTGATCGGCGAACTGGCAGCCTATCTGCCGACCGCGCCGACCGGCATCGTCGAAGCCGAATCCGAGGTCGAAGCCTCCGGCGGCGGCGTGGTGAACACCGATAGCTGGCACATTTCCGTCCGTTTCGGCCCGCACATGCTGCGCGGCGGCATGGATCCGCTGTCCTTCATCCGTTTCCTGGGCTCGCTCGGCGAGATCGTCGCCATCGAAACGCTGGCCGACGGCATGCCCGATGCCGCAGAGATGGATCCCGAAGCCTGTTACCTCGGCTTCGAAATCCGGCTGCAGACGCGTGCCGGCAAGGCGGATATCGAACGCGTCTTCGATTTCTGCAGCGACGACTGCGATCTGCGCATCCTGCCGCCGAACAGCAAGTTCGCCGAATACGTCAAACTGATTCGCGAACTACCCGAGGACGACATGCGCCTCGGCGAAATCCTGGTCCGCTGCGGCGCCATCACCGAAGCCGAACTGGAAGCAGGACTGAAGCTGCAACATGCGCCCGCCCCGGACGCTTCGCTGCCCAGCCTGGGCGATCCGCCGAAACCGCTGGGAGAAATCCTGGTCGAAAACAAGGTGATCCAGAAGGAAGTCATCGACGCGGCAGTCACCAAGCAGACCCAGGTCAACGAGAAGAAGGCCGTCGAGGCGCGCCTGATCCGCGTTCAGGCCGACAAGCTGGACCAGCTGATCGACCTGGTCGGCGAACTGGTCATCGCCGGCGCCTCGACCAACCTGCTGGCGCAGCGCAGCGGCCAGGGGGAACTGGTCGAATCGACCTCGATCCTGTCGCGGCTGGTCGAGGACATCCGCGACTCGGCGCTGCAACTGCGCATGGTGCAGATCGGCGAAACCTTCAACCGCTTCAACCGTGTAGTCCGCGACGTCTCGCGCGAGCTGGGCAAGGAAATCGATCTGCAGATATCCGGTGGCGAGACCGAACTCGACAAATCGGTCGTCGAAAAAATCGGCGACCCGCTGATGCACCTCGTCCGCAATTCGATCGACCACGGCATCGAAGCCGGCGATCTCCGCGAATCGCGCGGCAAGCCACGCCGCGGCACGGTGGTGCTGAACGCCTTCCACGACTCGGGTAGCATCGTCATCGAAGTCGGCGACGACGGCGGCGGCCTGCCGCGCGACAAGATCCTGCACAAGGCGATCGACAAGGGACTGGTGCCTGCCGGCCAGAATCTCAGCGACCAGGAAATCATCAACCTGATCTGGGAACCCGGCTTCTCGACGGCCGAGCAAGTCACCAATCTTTCGGGGCGCGGCGTCGGCATGGATGTCGTCCGCAAGAACATCCAGAACCTGCGCGGCAACTGCGACGTCAGCAGCGAGGAGGGCAAGGGAACGACCTTCACCATCCGCCTGCCGCTGACCCTGGCGATCATCGACGGATTTCTGGTCAGTGTCGGCAAGTCCTCCTACGTCATTCCGCTCGACATGGTCATCGAATGCATCGAACTGCGCGAAGGGGGCGCCGACCGCGACTACCTGAACCTGCGCGGCGAAGTCCTGCCCTTCGTTCGGCTGCGCGACATGTTCGACATTGCCGGTCGGCGGCCGGCACGGGAAAACGTCGTCGTCGTCCAGTACGCAGGCCAGAAGGCCGGCATCGTCGTCGATCAGTTGATGGGCGAGTTCCAGACCGTGATCAAACCGCTGTCGAGCATTTTCCGGCACCTGCGCGGCATCGGCGGCTCGACCATCCTGGGCAGCGGCGAAGTCGCGCTGATCCTCGACGTTCCCACACTGATCCAGCGCAACATCGCCAGCGGAAACCAGCTACAGCAAGCCCGACGCCTCCAGCTCGGCAACACCAGTTTATGAATCCACGCATCGCCTCAAAGGGGAATCCCACATGCTCAAGAACCTGAAAATCGGCAGCAAGATCGGCGCAGGTTTCGCCATCGCGATCCTGTTCCTGGTCGCCATCTCGGTGATCAGCCTTTCCCGTCTGCAGCAACTCAACGACGGCATCGACACGCTGGTCAATGTCCGTTTCCCGGGAACGGTCCAGGCCAACAGCATCATCGAAAACCTGAACATCGCGGCACGAGCCACCCGCAACATGCTGCTCGATCCCAGCGAGGCAACCGTCAAGGCCGAAACGGAACGGATCACCGGCCCCGACGGCGCGTCGGCCAAAATCACCAAGGCCATGGACTATCTCGACAAGGCGCTCGATGAACCCAAAGCGCGCGAGCTGTTCAGCACGATGGCACAAAGCCGGGTCGAATACCGGACGCACCTGCTGCGCTTCTTCGAGCTGGCCAAGGCCGGCAAACGCGACGAAGCCTCCCAACTGCTGTTCGGCGACATGCGCCGGACGCAGAACACTTACATGGAAGCGATCGCCAAGCTGATCGCGCACGAAACGGAACAGGTCAACGCCCAAGGCAGACAGGCACAAGAAACCGTCGCTGCAGCGCGGACCCAGATCATTGCGCTGGGCATCATCGCCACGCTGCTGGCGACCCTGATCGGCTTCATCGTGACGCGGGCGATCACCCGCCCGGTGTCCGAAGTGGTCGATGCGGCCGGCAAAATGGCGGTCGGTGATTTCAAGTTCTCGCTGCAGTCGGATGCCCGGGACGAAGTCGGCCAGGTGGTCCGCGCCGTGGCCGCCGTCCAGTCCGCCGTTCAGGCGATGATCGTCGACGCCGACACCCTGGCCAAGGCGGCCGTCGACGGCAAATTGTCGACGCGTGCCGATGCCGAACGTCACCAGGGCGATTTCCGCAAGATCGTCGAAGGCGTCAACGCAACGCTCGATGCCGTCATCGGACCGCTCAACGTTGCCGCCAACTACGTCGACCGCATTGCCCAGGGCGACATCCCGTCACGGATCACCGATACCTACAACGGTGATTTCAACGCCATCAAGAACAACCTCAATACCTGCATCGACGCGGTCAACAAGCTGGTCGCCGATGCCAACGCCCTGTCTGCCGCCGCCGTCGCCGGCAAACTCGACACCCGGGCCGACGCCACCCAGCACCAGGGCGATTTCCGCAAGATCGTCGAAGGCGTCAACGCCACCCTCGACGCCGTCGTGTCGCCGATCCAGGACGTGCAGCGCGTCATGGGCGCGATGGAGCAGGGCGACATGACCCAAACCATCACCCAGGCCTACAACGGCGATTTCGACGTCCTCAAGCTGGCGATCAACAACACCATCGCCAAGCTTTCCGACACCGTCGGCCAGATCATCATCGCCGCCGACGCGCTGTCCAATGCGTCGGCCCAGGTCTCCGCCACCGCCCAGTCGCTGAGCCAGGCCTCGTCGGAACAGGCCGCCTCGGTCGAGGAAACCACCGCCAGTCTCGAACAGATGACCGCTTCGGTCAGCCAGAACACCGAGAACGCCAAGGTCACCGACAACATGGCCACCAAGGCCGCCAAGGAAGCCGGCGAAGGCGGCGAGGCGGTCGGCAAGACGGTCGACGCGATGAAGTCCATCGCCGACAAGATCGGCATCATCGACGACATCGCCTACCAGACCAACCTGCTGGCGCTGAATGCCGCCATCGAAGCGGCCCGTGCCGGCGAACACGGCAAGGGCTTCGCCGTCGTCGCCGCCGAGGTCCGCAAGCTGGCCGAGCGCTCCCAGGTGGCCGCCCAGGAAATCGGCGAACTTGCCGACTCCTCGGTCAAGGCCGCCGAACGTGCCGGCCACCTGCTCGAGGAAATGGTCCCGTCGATCCAGAAGACCTCCGACCTGGTCCAGGAAATCGCCTCCGCCTCGGAAGAGCAATCGACCGGCGTGTCGCAGATCAACAATGCCATGGGGCAACTGAACAAGGCCACCCAGCAGAACGCTTCGGCGTCGGAAGAGCTGGCTGCCACGGCCGAGGAACTCGGCGGACAGGCGCATCAACTGCAGCAACTGATGGGCTTTTTCTCGGTCGAAACGACGTCGACCGCAGCAGTCCCGCACTTCGCCCAGGCACCGGCCCGGAACGCACCGGCACGCAGCCAGCCCGCCCCGCGCCCCGCCGCCTATGCACGGTCGACCGCTTCGCTGCTCGACGAATCCGACTTCGAGAAATTCTGACCGACCGGAGCCGATCACCATGGGACAAGTCGAAGCAGCCCGCAAAGCGCCGGCCGCCGTCGCGGGCGGCGATGCACCGCAGCAGTACCTGACCTTCCTGCTCGGCGGCGAGATGTTTGCCGTCGCCATCCTCAACGTCAAGGAAATCATCGAGTTCGGGACGCTCACCGAAATTCCGATGATGCCGCCCTTCATCCGCGGCGTCATCAACCTGCGCGGTGCGGTCGTACCGGTCATCGACCTGTCCTGTCGCTTCGGCGGCAAGGCTACCGAAGTCGCCCGGCGGACCTGCATCGTCATCGTCGAACTTGAACAGGACGGCACGCACCACGACATCGGCGTGATGGTCGACGCCGTCTCCGAGGTCCTCGAGATTGCCGCTGCCGACATCGAGCCGGCCCCGGCTTTCGGCGCCCGCATCCGCACCGATTTCATTTCCGGCATGGGCAAGGTGGGCGGCAAGTTCGTCATCATCCTCGATGTCGTCCGCGTCCTGTCCATCGAGGAAATCGCCCTTCTCTCCCAAGTCGCCGACACCCCGGAGCCTTCGTTCGCCGATCAACCGCCCGGCGATGCCTGACTATGCGACCCTCCCGGCCCGGGAGATCGAGCGTCTGGCTTTCAGCATCGGCCCCGGCGAATGGTCGGTGCAGAGCGAGCGGCCGATCTCGACGCTGCTGGGTTCGTGCATCTCGCTCTGCCTGTACGACGCTGCCCTGCCGCTGGCCGGCATGAATCATTTCATGCTGCCGCAGATGAAGCAGAGCCCCCATGCCGACGAAGACATCCTGCTGGCCGGCGATGCCTGCATGGAAGCCCTGCTCAACGCGATGTTGCAGCGGGGCGGTGCCAAACACCGGATGCGCGCCAAGATCTTCGGTGGCGGGGCAGTCATCGATGCCGGCGGCAGCGGCATGCTGACGGTCGGCGCGCGCAACACCGATTTCGCCAAGGAATGGCTGGCCCGCGAGCAGATTCCGCTGATCGCCGCCGATTGCCTCGGCCCATGGTCGCGCAAGGTGCTGTTCGTCCCGGCGACCGGCGACGCCTACTGCAAGCGGGTCACCGCCAGCCTGGTCAACCGCGAGTTCCTGGAGCGCGAGATGCGAGCCTACCAGGCGGCCCAGCGCGCGCAGCCGAACACTGTCGGCGATAGAAAGATCGAACTTTTCTGATGAACCAGTCCGCGATTACCGACCAGGAATTCAGCATGTTCCAGCGGCTGATCCACAAGATCGCCGGCATCAGCCTATCCGACGCCAAGAAAGTCCTGCTCGTCGGCCGTCTGCAGAAGCGCCTGCGGGTGCACGGTCTGGAAAACTTTTCCCAGTATTACCGGATGCTCGCCGGCGGACAGCATCCGCAAGAACTGCAGACGATGGTCGACCTGCTGACCACCAACGAGACCTATTTCTTCCGCGAAGCGCAGCACTTCCGCTTCCTGTGCGACGAAATCCTGCCGCAGCATCGGCGTACCGGCCGCTTCCGCGTCTGGAGCGCGGCCAGCTCCAGCGGCGAAGAAGCCTACACGCTGGCCATGCTGCTCGCCGAACATCTGCCCGGCGTTCCCTGGGAAATCGTCGGCTCCGACATTTCGACCCAGGTGCTCGACAAGGCCAGGGCCGGCCACTATCCGCTCGAACGCATCGACGGCATCCCGCCTGAATTCCTGCGCAAGTACTGCCTGAAAGGGGTGCGGGCGCAGACCGGCACCTTCCTGGTCCAGCAGTCGTTGCGCGAGCGGGTCGCCTTCCGCCAGATCAACCTGACCTTGCCGGTCGCCGACGACATCGGGCAATTCGAAGTCATCTTCCTGCGCAACGTGATGATCTATTTCGATATCGACACCAAGCGCAAGGTGGTCGAAAATCTGTTACCGAAGCTGTTGCCGGGCGGTCACTTCATCATCGGCCATTCGGAAACATTGAACGGCATCGCTTCGGGACTGCGGCAGGTCAGGCCGACCATCTATCGCAAAGACTGAACATCATGGCAATACCCGGGAAAATCAAGGTCATGATCGTCGACGACTCGGCGCTGGTCCGCCAGGTCATCAGCCAGCGCCTCGCCCGCGAACCGGACATCGAGGTGATCGCCACGGCAGCCGACCCGCTGTTCGCCATCGACAAGCTGCGCCAGGCCTGGCCGGACGTGTTGATCGTGGACATCGAGATGCCGCGTGTCGATGGCATCTCCTTCCTGCGCAAGATCATGACCGAACGTCCGACACCGGTGATCATCTGCTCCTCGCTCGCCGAGAGCGGCGCCCAGGTCACTTTCGACGCGCTATCGGCCGGTGCGGTAACGATCATCAACAAACCCAAGGCCGGTCTGAAGTCATTTCTCGAAGACGCGTCGACCGACATCGTGCAGGCCGTACGTAGCGCGGCCAAGGCCAACCTGCGCGCGCTGCCGCGCGGCACTGCTGCGGTCAACGCCGGCCCGCGGGTAAAAATGCCAAACGACGTCCCGCCCGCAGCGAAGTCGAATTCTCTGGGCCGGACCACCGATCAGTTGATCGCCATCGGCACCTCGACCGGCGGCACCCAGGCGCTGGAACACATCCTGACCCGGCTGCCGGGGACCACGCTAGGCATCGTCATCGTCCAGCACATGCCGGAAAAGTTCACCGCACTGTTCGCCGAACGACTCAACGGCCTGTGCGACATCGAGGTCCGCGAGGCGCGCGACGGCGATCGCATCGTTCCCGGCCGCGCGCTGATCGCCCCGGGCGGCCGGCACATGGCGGTCAAACGCAGCGGCGGCCAATACCTGGTGGAGGTGATGGACGGCCCGCTGGTCAATCGACACAAGCCTTCGGTAGACGTCCTGTTCCGCTCGGTCGCCCGACATGCCGGCAACAACGCGCTGGGCATCATCATGACCGGCATGGGCGATGACGGCGCCCGGGGTATCCGCGAAATGCGCGATGCCGGCGCCCGCACCATCGCCCAGGACGAAGCCAGCTGCGTCGTCTTCGGCATGCCGGCAGAAGCCATCAAACTCGGCGCAATCGATGAAATCATGCCGCTCGACCGGATCGCCGGCGCCATCGTCGAGCACACCCGGAAACACGCAAGCTGAGCGACGAGATCAACCCGATGCCGGCCCCCGCCCCCACCAAACGCCCTCGCCCCCTGGTTCTCGCCGTCGATGACCAACCGGCGAACCTGGCCGTCGCCAGCGCCATGCTGGAAGACCTCGAGGTCGACGTTCTGACCGCTGCCAATGGCCCATCCGCCCTGAGCATCGCTGCCGAAACGCAGCCCGACCTGATCCTGCTCGACATCATGATGCCCGGCATGGACGGCCACGCCGTTTTCGAACAACTGCGCGCTTCGCCGGGGACCCGCGACATTCCGGTGATCTTCGTCAGTGCGCTGGACTCCCCGGACGACCAGTTCGCCGGCCTGCACGAAGGGGCCGTGGACTACATCACCAAGCCGATCAAGGCCAATCTGTTCCGGGTGCGGGTTCAGAACCAGCTGGCGCTGAAGTTTGCACGCGACCGGCTGGCCGCCCAGAACGCCGAACTGGAGCGCGAAGTCGAAAACCGTGTCCGCGAAAATTCCCGGCTTTCCACCAGCCTCCAGATGGCCCTGACGGCCGCCGGTCAGGGGACCTGGGAATATCGCCCGGACAACGGCTGTATTCACTGGGATCAGGAATTCCTGAAAATCCTCGGTCTACCGCAAGTCCCGGAAAATTTCGACGATAGCCTGCGGCTTGTTCACCCGGAGGACCAGCAGATACTCCAGCAACTGTTTGCCCAGGCCCTGCCCGATGCCGGCAGGGCTGCCGTCTGCGAGTTCCGCATGCAGCATGCCGACGGACGCTGGATCTGGCTGGAAGGCCGGGGCAAGATCGTGCCCGACGATCACGACGGCAAACGCATCCTCGGCACGATCACCGACATCAGTCTGCGCAAGCAGGCCGAAATCGAGGAGCGCCTGTCGTCCGCCGTGTTTACCGGGATCAGCGATGGCGTGTGCATCACCGATCCTCAGGGGCGGGTTTTGATGGTGAATGAAGCCTTCGTACGCAGCACCGGTTACCCGACCAGCGAAATCGTCGGCCGGGAAATGGACTGCCTGCGTTCCGGCCTGCACGCCGACGAGTTCTACCGGGACATCTGGCAAACGCTGGCCCGCCACGGCAACTGGCAGGGGGAAATCACCAACCGCCGCAAGGACGGCGAATTGATCAGCGAATGGCTGAACATTTCGGCCGTCCGCGACTCGCTCGGCCGGCTCACCCACTACGTCGGCATCTACAGCGACCTGTCGGAACGCAAGGCTGCCCTGGAACGCATCCAGTACCTGTCCAGCCACGACCACCTGACCGGCCTGCCCAATCGCAACCTGCTTGCCGACCGCCTGAGCCAGGCCCTGATCAACGCCCACCGTTTCGAACGTCAGACGGCAGTCATCCTGCTCGACATCAACCGTTTCCGGAGCATCAACGAAACGCTGGGACCGCCGGTCGGCGATCGGCTGCTCGGCGAAGTCGCCAGCCGCTTGCAGGGGCAGATCCGCGACGGCGATACGATGGGACGTCGTGGCGGCAACGAATTCGGCTTCATCATGGCCAACCTCAGCCATGAGCGCGACGCCATCGCCCTGGTCCAGCATCTCCTTGACGCGCTCGCCGAACCTTTCGAGATCGAAGGCCAGGCCGTCGTACTGACCGCCAGCATCGGCGTCAGCCTGGCACCGCGCGACGGCAACGATGCCGCGACGCTGCTGCGGACGGCGGATACGGCACTGGCCCGGGCCAAACAGGCGGGGCGCAACACCTTCCGTTTCTACTCACCGGAAATGGATGCCGATGCCGCCCGCCGGATGGCGCTGGAGGCCGCCTTGCAACACGCCGTGGATCGCGGCGAACTGAGCCTGGCTTATCAACCCCAGGTGAGCCTGGACAGCGGCCGGCTGATCGGCATGGAAGCGCTGTTGCGCTGGCAGCATCCGGAGTTCGGGCAAATTTCCCCGGCCGAATTCATTCCGCTGGCCGAGGACAACGGACAGATCGTTGCACTGGGCAAATGGGTGCTCGCCAGCGCCTGCCGCCAGACCAAGCGCTGGCTGGACCTCGGCCTGATTACCAACCTGCGGGTTGCGGTCAACCTGTCCACACGTCAATTCCGCCAGGCCGACCTGCCCGATACCGTGAGCCGGATTCTCGAGGAAACCGGCCTGCCGCCGGCGGCACTGGAACTGGAAATCACCGAAAATGCCTTCATCGAAGATCTCGATACGGCCATCGCCACCTGCCGGACGCTGAAGAAACTCGGCATCAAGCTGTCGCTCGACGATTTCGGTACTGGCTATTCATCGCTCTCCTACGTTTCGCGATTTCCCTTCGACAAGATCAAGATCGACCAGAGTTTCGTCCGCGACATCATCGAAAACCCGGTCAACGCGGCGATCGCCACGTCGGCCATCGTGATGGCGCGCAGCCTGAATCTGGCTGTCCTCGCCGAAGGCGTCGAAACCGAAGCCCAGGCCAATTTCCTGCGCGGGCGACGCTGCGACGCGATTCAAGGCTTCCTGTTCAGCCGACCGCTGGCCCCCGAAGCCTTCGAACAGTTGCTGGCCGGCCGGCCGACACTCAAGCTGGTCGAAACGGTCCAACAACAGACGCCGACGCTGCTGCTGGTCGATGACGAACCCAATGTGCTGAATGCGTTGTCCCGGCTGCTGCGCCGGGAAGGCTACCGGATATTCACGGCGACGACGCCGAGCGCCGCTTTCGAACAACTGGCGCAGCACGCCGTACAGGTCATCATCTCGGACCAGCGCATGCCGGAAATGTCGGGTACCGAGTTCCTGTCGCGCGTCCGCCAGCTGTATCCGGATACGATCCGCATCGTGCTGACCGGCTACACCGACCTCGACTCGGTCACCAATGCGATCAATCACGGCGCCATCTACAAGTTCCTGACCAAGCCCTGGGACGACGATCTGCTGCGCGAGCAGATCCGCGAAGCCTTTCGCCTGATCAAGGCACAGCTGATCGATCGTCGCGACGATGGGGAAAAGCCCTGATGCCCCAGGCCGACGCGATTCTGGTCCTGACCTGCGTCGCCGTGCTGGCCTTCGGTGCCCGTATCGCCTGGCGCTTGCGCCAGGAACGTTCGCGCTTCCGGGCCATCTTCGACTCCGCACCGGTCGGCATGGCCCAGTCCTCCGCCCAGCAGCGCTGGATCGAGGTCAATCCGGCACTCGCCAGGATGCTGGGCTATCCCCGGGAACAGTTGATCGGCCGGGCCTGGAACGAACTGACCCATCCCGACGACCGGCGCGTCAATCAGGCTCTGTTCGACGCGGTGCTGCGTGGCGAACGCGATGAATACACGCTGGAAAAGCGCTTCTGGCGGGCCGACGGCAATATCCTGCTGGTCAGTCTGACGGCCCGCGCAGTGCGCAAGCCGGGCGGCGATGTCGACTATCTGGCGGTGGTGATTCAGGACATCACGCAACAAACACAGACCGAAAAGCAATTCGCCCGCCAGGTGGACCGTTCGGCGCTGCTGCTCGAACTGCCCCACCAGGGCGAGCACATCGATGAAAAAGGCTTGATGCAGTATGCCCTCGAACGGGCCGAGCACCTGACCGACAGCCGGATCGGCTTCATGCACCTGATCGACGACGATGCCCGCGACATCGAGTTGGTCGCCTGGTCGCGCAACACGCTGGAGAAATACTGCCAGGCCAGCGCCGCCAGTCACTATCTGCTGGCCGAGGCCGGCATCTGGGCCAATGCGGTGCGCGAACAGCGGCCGATCGTGGTCAACGATTACCCGCACGAACCGACGGCGCACGGCTTGCCCGAAGGACATTCCCCGCTCTCCCGCCTGCTCTGCGTACCGGTACTCGACAACGGCGTCGTGCGCATGGTGGCCGGTCTCGGCAACAAGGACGACGCCTACAACGGCTACGACGTCGAGACACTGCAACTGATCGCCAACGAAACCTGGCGCATCGTCCGGCGACAGCGGGCCGACAACGCGCTGCGGCTGGCCATGCAGGTCGTCAATGCCAGCCCGGTCGTCTGCTTCCGCTGGCTGGCCGGCAACGGCTGGCCGGTGGCCTTCGTCTCGGACAACGTCCGGCAATGGGGCTACACGCCGGCACAACTGCTGGCCGGCGCACCGGGGTTTGCCAGCATCGTGCACCCCGACGACCTGCAGCGCATCGCCGACGAAGTGCTGCAGCAAACGGCCGAGGGCAAGGACGAAGTGGAACGGGAATACCGTCTGCTGACGGCTGAAAACCGGGTCATCTGGGTTGTCGACCGGACCAAGATCACCCGCGACGGGCTGGGCCTGCCGATGTACTTCGACGGCGTGCTGACCGACATCAGCGACCGCAAGAAGCAACAGCTGCAACTGGCCGACACGCTGGACGAGCAGCGGCAGCTGAACCGGCGGCTGGAAGAAGCCAACAACCAGTTGCTGCAATCCGAGAAGATGGCCTCGATCGGCCAGCTGGCCGCCGGCATCGCCCACGAGCTGAACAATCCGATCGGTTTCGTGCATTCCAATCTGGGCACGCTGGACAGCTACCTGCACGACCTGATGGCCCTGATCGATGCCTATCAGGCTGCGGTCGACGCCCAGGGCGAAGCATTTTCCCAGCGCACCTCGCTGGCCCAGATGCGCGAGGAGCGCGATTTCGAGTTCGTCCGCGACGACATCTTCAAGCTACTGGCCGAATCCAAGGACGGCCTGAGCCGGGTGGGCAAGATCGTTCAGGACCTGAAGACCTTCTCACGCGTCGGCGAGCAGGAATGGCAGGAGGCCGACCTGCATCAGGGCATCGACTCGACACTGAACATCGTCTGGAACGAACTCAAGTACAAATGCCGGATCGTCAAGGAGTACGGCGACCTGCCGGCGGTTTTCTGCCTGATCTCGCAACTCAACCAGGTGTTCATGAACCTGCTGGTAAACGCCGGCCACGCGATCGAGGACAAAGGCACGATCACCATCCGCACCCGGCGCCTCGACGGCGAGCGGGTCAGCATAGAGATTTCCGACACCGGCAGCGGCATCGCCCGGGAAAACCTGCGCCGCATCTTCGAGCCCTTCTTCACGACCAAGCCGGTCGGCAAGGGAACCGGCCTCGGGCTGTCCGTTTCGTACAGCATCGTGCAGCGCCATCACGGTCGTATCGAGGTGGATAGCGAACCTGGCCGCGGCACAACGTTCAGGGTTATCCTGCCCATACACCCACCACCGGATGCAGCACAGGAGAGCGCATCATGAGCGAGACGACCGAGGCCCCGGGCCTGCTGCTGGTCGACGACGAAGCGAACATCCTCTCGGCCCTGCGCCGCCTGTTCCGCCCCCACGGCTATCGCATCTTCACCGCCGAAAGCGGGACTGCCGGGCTGGAGCTGCTCGACCGGGAAAGCATCGATCTGGTGATCTCCGACATGCGCATGCCGGAGATGGATGGCGCGACCTTTCTGAAGCAGGTCCGCGAGCGACGCCCCGCGGTCATGCGCATCCTGTTGACCGGCTATGCCGACATCACCTCCACGGTCGCCGCGATCAACGAAGGCGAAATCTATCGCTACATCGCCAAGCCCTGGAACGACAACGAAGTGCTGACGGTCGTCCGCGAAGCGCTCGACCGTCAGCGACTGGAAAGCGAAAACCGTCGGCTGACCGCATTGACCCAGGCCCAGAACGAGGAACTGAAGACGCTCAACGCCGGCCTCGAACACAAGGTCGCCGAGCGCACCGCCGAATTGCGTCAGGCGCTCGCCTTCGTCGAACAGGCACATGGAGAACTGAAGAAGTCCTTCCTGACCAGCGTCCAGGTATTCGCCGGCCTGATCGAACTGCGCAGCGGCCCGGCCGGCAAGCCACTGGCCGGCCACGGCCGGCGCGTCGCCGAACTCGCCCGGCAGCTCGGGCAACGCATGGGACTGAGCGAAGCCGATGGACAAAACCTGATGCTGGCCGGACTGCTGCACGATATCGGCAAACTCGGCCTGCCCGACGAACTGCTCGGCAAACCCTACAACACGCTGACCGGCGAACAACGCGCCCGGGTAATGAAACATCCGCTGGTCGGCCAGAACCTGCTGATCGGCATCGACCGCTTCAAGGACGCGGCACTGCTCGTCCGGCACCACCACGAGTGCTACGACGGCAACGGCTATCCGGACCGCCTGGCCGGCATCGCCATCCCGCTCGGCGCCCGCCTGCTCGCCGTGGTCAACGACTACGATGCGCTGCAGGTCGGCACGCTGGTCCAGCGGCCGCTGAAGGCCCAGGAAGCGCTCGATTTCCTGATCGAGAACCGCGGCAAGCGCTACGACCCTGCTGCGGTCGACGCCTTCGTCACGATGATTTCCGAAACCCTGCGCAACGAACCGGTCGAACTGCCGCTGCGCACCATGCACCTGAAACCGGGCATGCTGGTCAGCCGCGATCTGCTGCATCGCGACGGCTACCTTCTGCTGGCCACCGGCAGCACGCTCAACGCCGACATCATCGGACAGCTGATCCGGCTCGAACAGGTCGAACAACACAATCTTACGGTCTACATCCGCCAGGAGGGAAAATGAGCCGCATCCTGATCGTCGATGACGAAGCCTCCATCCTCAAATCATTGCAGCGCCTGCTGCGCCACGCGCCCTGCAGCTACGGCAACCAGCACTTCCCGCTGGAAGTGGTGACCACCACGTCGGCACACGAAGCCCTCGCCTTCGCGCACCAGGACGATTTCGACCTGTTCATCAGCGACTACCGCATGCCGGAGATGGATGGCGTCGAATTCCTCAAGGCCGCCAAGGCCATCCAGCCCGATGCGGCGCGCCTGATCCTGTCCGGCTATGCCGACCTGAACGCCCTGCTGCGGGCGGTCAACGAAGTCGGGATCGAGCGCTTCATCGCCAAGCCGTGGAACGATTACGAGTTGCTGTCGGCGATCGGCCAGGCGCTGGCACACCGCAACCTGCAACGGGAGAATCGCCAGTTGGCCGACCTCGTCCGTCTGGAAATGGGCGACAAATCGGCCGAAGAGCTCGAAGCCGAACGCCTGGAACGGATCGAACCGGGCATCACGCACGTCGACTGGGGGCCGGACGGTTCGGTGGTACTCGATCCCGATCTGCTCAAGGACGATTGAACGGATCGGCCATGGACGCCTTCGTCTGGGACGAACGCTACGAAACCGGTGAACGTGACGTCGATGCCGAGCACCGGGAACTGGTCAGGCTGATCAACGAACTGCCGGCGCTGATCTCCAGCCAGGCCGACGCGACCGACATCGCCCGCGTGCTCGATCGTCTGATCGCCTATGCCGCGGAACATTTCGCCAACGAGGAAGCGCTGATGGCCGCCGCCGGTTGCGATCCGGCTTTCTGCGCCAGACACGCCGCGGTGCATCGGGAATTTGCCGACAAGGTCGGCGAGATGCGTCATGCGCCGGCCAACAGCGGTGAGCTGGAATACCTGCTCAATTTCCTGACCAGTTGGCTGGCCCAGCACATTCTCGGCATGGACAAGTCGATGGGTCGGCAGATCGCCCGCATGCGGGCCGGCGCCACGGCGGGCGAGGCCTGGGCCGAAGAGGAAAAACTGCGTGCCGATCCGGCCACGGCCAGCCTGCTTGAGGCGATGGGTTCGCTGTATCGCATCATCAGCCAGCGCAACGACGCGTTGAGCGCCCTCAACCGGGAGCTCGAATCCCGCGTTGCCGAACGCACGCTCGCCCTTCAGGAAAGCAACCGGAAGCTGCTCGAATCGGAACATCGGCGAGCGACGGAAGCCCGCCGTCACCTGCAGCGCTTCCTGTCGCAGATCATCGATGGCGATCCGGTGCCCACGCTGGTGATCGACGAAAACCACCGCATCACGCACTGGAACCGGGCCTGCGCGACAATCAGCGGCCTGCCCGCCGAACGGATGATCGGCACCAACGAACAATGGCGAGCCTTTTACCCGTCCGCCCGGCCGATCATGGCGGATCTGATCGTGGACGGCAGCCTGAGCGTACATTTCAGCACCTACTACCAGGATAACCATCGCCGCTCCGACACCATTCCCGATGCCTACGAAGCGGAGGATTTCTTTCCCGAGCTGGGCGACGACGGCATGTGGCTGTACTTCACCGCAGCCCCTTTGCGCGACGCCAACGGACGCATCATCGGCGCCATCGAAACCCTGCAGAACGTGACCGCCCGGCACCGGGCGCAGCAGGCACTACTCGACCATCAGGCACAGCTCGAAACCCAGGTGGCCACCCGTACCGCCGAACTGGCCGAGGCCAACCGGAAACTGGCCCGCGAACAGGCCGAACTGACGCAATTGTTGCGCCGCGTCGAAGATACGCAACAGCAGTTGCTGCAGTCCGAAAAAATGGCCGCGATCGGCCAGCTCGCGGCCGGCGTGGCTCACGAAATCAACAACCCGGTCGGCTTCGTCAATTCCAACCTCGGCATGCTGAAGACCTATGCCGGACAGTTGCTGACGCTGATCGACGCCTACGAGCAGGGCGACACGGCATGCCTAGAACAAGCCCGCAAGGCGGCCGATCTGGACTTCCTGCGCCAGGACCTGCCGGCCCTGCTCGCCGAATCACAGGACGGCCTGAACCGGGTAACCCGCATCATCCAGGACCTCAAGGACTTTTCCCGGGTCGATCAGGCCGAGCGCCAGCGGGCGGACCTCAATGCGGCGCTGGAAAGCACGCTCAATGTCGTCCGCAACGAAATCAAGTACAAGGCCGATGTGACCCTCGCGCTCGCTCCCTTGCCGGAAGTCGATTGCTATCCGGCGCAGATCAACCAGGTATTCATGAACCTGCTGGTGAACGCGGCACAGGCGATTCCGGAACGCGGCAGGATTTTCGTCCGTTCGGGCGTCGACCGCGATCGTGTCTGGTTCGAGATCGAAGACACCGGCACCGGCATGAGCGAGGAAACCCGTCGCCGCATCTTCGATCCTTTCTTCACCACCAAGCCGGTCGGCAAAGGCACCGGGCTGGGCCTGTCGATTTCCTACGACATCGTGGTCAAGAAACACGGCGGATCGCTCGACGTAAGCAGCACGCCCGGCGAGGGCAGCTGCTTCCGCATCGAGCTGCCGGTTACGCGTCAGAACAATTCGGCTTCGCCGTAACTGGGATTCGGGAAAACGCCGCTTTCCACCAGTTCGTGGAAGTCGTACACCCGGTTGCGGCCATCCTGCTTGGCCTGGTAAAGGCTACGGTCGGCACGGCTGAGCACCTCGACCGGCAGGATCGATGGATCGACCTCGGCGTAACCGGCGCTGACGGTCAACTTCTCGACTCGCGGGAAAATGTGCGCCTCGATGGCCAGCCTGACGCGCTCGAAGACATTGCGGGCGATCGATTCGTTTTCTGCCGAAATGATCGCAACGAACTCCTCGCCACCGTAGCGATAAAGCAGATCGGTCGACCGAAAGGTCGCCTGCATCAGGCGCGAGACCAGCAACAGCACTTCGTCGCCGACCATGTGGCCGAACGTGTCGTTGATGCGTTTGAAGTGATCGATGTCGATCACCGCCAGCCAGAACTTCGACGGTAGCTGACTGCGTCGCCCGGCCTCCCGCTCCTGATAGGCATCGGGGCGAGCCATCGCCGACCAGATGCGCTCGAAGTTGTTCTCCAGCGCCTGGCGGTTGAGCAGGCCGGTCAGCCGGTCGCGCTGACTGACATCGAGCAGGGAATAGTAATTGGTGAAGACTTCGAGCACGCCGCGAATCATCGCGTCCTCGCTCGGCGAGACTTCGCGGTCGCGGCGGAACACGAAGTATCCGCGCAGGTCGTCCCCGCCCAGCAGCGGGTAGGCGATCAGGAACTCGTTGTCGATCGTCCGTGTACAAGGCTTGCCGAGCAAGCGGACGTTTTCGGTCAACACGATGACGTCGGGGTCAACCTCGGTGGACAACGAAATTTCCTCGATCCGTTCAACCATCCGCGCCACACCATCGGCCTCGACAACCTTGGAACGGTGGTAATGAATGACCCGGACCAGCAACAGGCCATCGTCCAGCCGATACAGCGAGGTATCGAGTACCCCGAGCAAAGGCCCGAGCGTACGCAACAGACTCTGTTCAAGCAGTTCGGTATCCCGGATCGAAGTCATCGCGCCAAGCTTGCCCAGCAAACCAGGGACGCGGACCGCACCGGAGGGATTCAACATGCGCATCGCAACAAGCAATCTATTACCAAAGCCATATATTACCGCGGACCGATACGCCCATTACATAAAATGAAGGTAAAAAAAACGGGGCCATACGGCCCCGCGAAGGGAAAGAGACTGCCGGATTGCTGTTCTCCCTGGTCTCTTCCGCAGAGTGATCACATGTTCGGGTAATTCGGCCCGCCACCGCCTTCCGGTACCTGCCAATCGATATTCTGCGTCGGGTCCTTGATGTCGCAGGTCTTGCAGTGCAGGCAGTTCTGGGCATTGATCTGCAGGCGCGGCGCCCCCTCTGCCTCACCGAGAATCTCGTACACGCCGGCCGGGCAATAACGGGTTTCGGGCGAACCGAACTTCACGTAATTCACGTCGATCGCCACGGCCGGATTGCGCAAGCGCAAGTGGCAGGGTTGATTTTCCTCGTGGTTGGTCGACGACAGGAAGACCGACGAAAGGCGGTCGAAAGTCAGCTTGCCATCCGGTTTCGGATAGTCGATCTTCGGATAGCTGCGCTGGTCGGCCAGTTGCGAGTGGTCGTCGTGGTGACGCAGCGTCCACGGCGCCTTGCCGCCGAACAGATAGGTGTCGATCGCACCGTAGGCCAACGCGCCCCACAAGCCCCACTTGAAAGCCGGACGAATGTTGCGCACACGGTACAGCTCGTCCCACAACCAGCTCTGGCGGACACGCTCGCCGTAAGCACCCACTTCGGTACCGGCGCTCTCCTTGCCCAGATGTTCGAAAACCGCCTGCGCGGCCACCAAGCCAGACTCCATGGCCATGTGCGTGCCCTTGATCTTCGGCACGTTGAGGAAACCGGCGGTATCGCCGACCAGCACGCCGCCCGGAAAAGAAAGCTTCGGCACCGACTGGAAGCCGCCCTCCGACAAGGCACGCGCACCATAGGAAATCCGTCGGGCACCATCGAAGTAGCCACGGATCGCCGGATGCGTCTTGTAGCGCTGGAATTCCTCGAACGGCGACAGCCAGGGATTCTTGTAATCGAGACCGATGACAAAACCGACTGCCACCAGATTGTTTTCCAGGTGATACAGGAAAGAACCACCATAGGTATCGGAGGAAAGCGGCCAGCCGGTGGTATGCACGATCAAACCAGGCTGATGCTTGGCCGGGTCGATTTCCCACAATTCCTTGATGCCGATGCCGTAGGTTTGCGGATCGGCGCCATCGCGCAGCTTGAAGCGAGCGAACAATTCCTTGGTCAAGGACCCGCGGCAACCTTCGGCGAAAACGGTCTGCCGGGCATGCAGTTCCATCCCCGGCTGGTAGTTGCCGGTCTGTTCGCCATCCTTGCCGACGCCCATGTCACCGGTCGCCACACCCTTCACCGAGCCATCCTCGTGATAGAGCACTTCAGCAGCGGCAAAACCCGGATAAATCTCGACGCCCAGGGCTTCTGCCTGCTCGGCCAGCCAGCGGCACAGGTTGCCGAGGCTGACGATGTAGTTGCCGTGATTGGCCATCTGCGGCGGCGTCGGCAGCTTGAACGCCCCGCCTTCGGTGAGCAGCAGGAAGCGATCTTCGCCGGCCGGCGTGTTGAGCGGCGCACCGCGCTCCTGCCAGTCGGGGAAGAGCTCGGCCAGCGCGCGCGGTTCGATGACCGCGCCGGACAGGATGTGGGCGCCGATTTCCGAGCCCTTTTCGAGCAGGCAGACAGAAAGCTCGCGGCCGGCCGCCTCGGCCAACTGCTTGAGCTTGATCGCAGTGGTCAGCCCGGATGGGCCGCCACCGACGATCACCACGTCGTATTCCATCGCATCGCGGTCGGTACGCATGGTGGTTTGCCTCAGAACAGGGATTCGTCGAGCGCCAGCGTCGCCGCGGCACCACCGGTGGTTTCCGCCGCATAAGCGGCGGCGAACGGCAACTGGTGGGTGGCGAAATATTCGGCAGTGGCCAGCTTGGCACGGTAGAACGGATCGCTATCGCCGGCGGCGATGCGCTGGGCGGCGATCAGCGCCGAACGGGCCATCAGCCAGCCGCCGACGACGATGCCGGTCAGTTTCAGGAAAGGCACCGAGCCGGCATGCACGGCCTGCGGCTGCTCGCCATAGTTGGCGAGAATCCAGTCGCTTGCGGTCGACAGCGAATTCACGCCGTTTTTCAGGTTGACCGCAATATTCGCCAGCGAGGCGTCGCCGGCCAGTTCGCCGAGCGTCGCTTCGATGTCGGCGAGCATGGCCTTCATCGCCGCCCCCGGCACTTTCTCGCGGGCCAGCTTGCGACCGACCAGATCGTTGGCCTGGATCGCCGTCGTGCCTTCGTAGATGGTGGTGATGCGCGAATCGCGGTAGTACTGCGCCGCACCGGTTTCCTCGACGAAGCCGACGCCGCCGAACACCTGCAGCGCATTCGAGCTGAGTTCGACCCCCTGTTCGGTGCTCCAGCCCTTGACCACCGGCGTCAGCAGGTCGATGCGCGATTGCGCGGCGGCATCGCCGGCGTGCGCCTTGTCGATCTGCACGGCGGCGTAATAGGCCAGCGTGCGCATCGCTTCAGTACGCGACTTGACGTCCATCAGCAGACGGCGCACGTCCGGATGGTGCAGGATCGGTTTCTTGTCGCCGGACTTGTCACCGATGATGGCGCCCTGGATGCGTTCCTTGGCGTACCACAGCGCATGCTGGTAGGCGCGCTCGGCGATGCCGACGCCTTCCAGGCCGACGTTTACGCGGGCGTGGTTCATCATCGTGAACATGTAACCGATGCCCTTGTTCTCTTCACCGATCAGATAGCCGACGGCGCCTTCCTTGTCGCCGTAGGACATCACCGCGGTCGGGCTGCCGTGAATGCCGAGCTTGTGTTCGAGCGACGAACAGATCAGGTCGTTGCGCGCGCCCAGCGAACCGTCGTCGTTGACCAGGAACTTCGGCACCAGGAACAGCGAGATGCCCTTCAGCCCCGGCGGCGCATCCGGCAGACGGGCCAGCACCAGATGAATGATGTTCTCGGCGACGTCGTGCTCGCCCCAGGTGATGAAGATCTTGGTACCGGTGACACGGAAGGTGCCGTCGGCAGCGCGCGTCGCCTTGCTAGCGATCGCCGCCAGATCGGAGCCGGCGTTCGGCTCGGTCAGGTTCATCGTGCCGGTCCACGTCCCCTCGACCATCTTCGGCAGGTACTTCTGCTTCAGTTCGTCGGAAGCGTGGTGGGCAATCGCTTCGACGGCGCCCGAGGTCAGCATCGGGCACAGCGCGAAGGCCATGTTGGCCGATTTCCACATTTCGTTGACTGCCATGGTGACCACCGCCGGCAAGCCCTGACCGCCGAAATCCGGCGAGAAAGGCATGGCGTTCCAGCCGGTTTCGCAGAACAGCTTGTAGGCCTCCTGAAAACCGGGCGAGGTGGTGACCACGCCGTCCTTGACCACGGCGCCCTGGTTGTCGCCATTGCGGTTGATCGGATCGAGCACGCCGGTCGCGAACTTGCCGGCTTCTTCGAGGATGGATTCGACCAGTTCGACCGACATTTCCTCATTGCCCGGCAGGGCGCAGACATCGGCCAGGCCGACCACGTCATTGAGGATGAACTGCATGTCGCGCAGCGGGGCGTTGTATTGACTCATGCCAGGATTCCCTTTCTCTGTCGTTTACTCGATCGCCAGTGCCGACTGGGCATGCTGACGCAACACGTATTTCTGGATCTTGCCGGTGGAGGTCTTCGGCAGCGTTCCGAAAACGACCTGCTTGGGCACCTTGAAGCGCGCCAGATGCGCACGGCAATGCTCGATGATATCGGCTTCGCTGCAATTGACGCCGTCCTTCAGTTCGATGAAGGCGGCCGGCACCTCGCCCCATTTTTCGTCGGGTTTGGCGACGACAGCGGCAGCGATCACCGCCGGATGGCGGTAAAGCACATCCTCGACTTCGAGCGACGAAATGTTTTCGCCGCCGGAAATGATGATGTCTTTCGAACGGTCCTTGATCTTGACGTAGCCGTCGCTATGCACGACTGCCAGATCGCCGGTATGGAACCAGCCGCCGGCAAAGGCTTCCTGCGTCGCCTTGTCGTTTTTCAGGTAGCCCTTCATGACGAGATTGCCGCGGAACATGATTTCGCCCATGGTCTCGCCGTCCCAGGGCACCGGTTGCATGCTCACCGGGTCGAGCACGGTGATCGCTTCCTGCATGTGATAGCGCACGCCCTGACGGCCGTTACGGGCAGCGCGCAGGTCGATCGGCAGCTTGTCCCATTCGGGATGCTTGGCACACACCGCGGCCGGACCGTAGGTTTCGGTCAGGCCATAGACGTGGGTGATGTTGAAGCCCAGCTTCTCGGCCCCTTCGATGATGGCGGCCGGCGGCGCCGCACCGGCGATCAGGCCGTTGACCTGATGCTCGATGCCCTGTTTGAGAGGCTCCGGCGCGTTGATCAGCATGCCGTAAACAATCGGGGCACCGCACAAGTGGCTGACCTTGTGTTCCTTGATCAGGCCGAAGATGATTGCCGGGTCGACCTTGCGCAGACAAACACTGGTCCCGGCATTGGCCGCCAGCGTCCAGGGGAAGCACCAGCCGTTGCAATGGAACATCGGCAAGGTCCACAAGTAAACCGAATGCGGCGGCATGCCCCAGGAAATGATGTTCGAGGCAGAGTTCAGGTAGGCACCGCGATGGTGATAGACGACGCCCTTCGGATTACCGGTGGTGCCGGAGGTGTAATTGAGGGCGATGGCATCCCATTCATCGTCCGGCAGCGACCAGGCGAACTCGGGATCGCCTTCGGCGAGGAAAGCTTCGTAGTCCTTTTCCCCCAAGGCTTCGCCATCGGAAAATTCGGGATCCAGCGTGTCGATGACCAGCGGCTTCGGACCTTCGAGCATGGCCAGCGCCGCCTTGATCGTCGGCGAAAACTCGGGATCGGTGATCAGCACCTTGGCCCCGCCGTGCCTCAGCATGAAGGCGATGGCTTCGGCGTCGAGCCGGGTGTTCAGAGTGTTGAGCACGGCACCGAGCATCGGCACCCCGAAATGGCACTCGAACATCGGCGCGGTATTGGGCAGCATTGCCGCAACGGTATCGCCCTTGACGATGCCGCGGCGCTGCAGCGCGGAAGCCAGCTGGCGGCAGCGCTGGTAGCTTTCCTTCCAGGTGTATTGGCGGCTGCCCTGGATCACCGAAACCCGTTTCGGGTAGATGAAGGCGGAACGCTCGATGAAACTGAGCGGGGACAGCGGAACGTAGTTGGCCGGATTGCGGTCCAGCCCGACGGAATACGGGTTAACCAAGGTGTCATCTCCTCACATGCCTGCCGTTGAACGGCTTCTCTGGGGGCAAGTTTCTTTTTTTGAGCTTCGCAGCATCGCAAAAGATGCTTGCGCAACTATTGGCCAAATGTAACGAATGATTGCACCCTGGGCAGGCCCGGTGCGGCTGGCCTAAAATTGCCCGATGCAAGGTTCTCTCGCCTCACCCCCGCTCTCGCTGCCGGACAATCTGTTGCAGGCCGGGCTCGACCTGCTCGATCAGGGCATTGCGGTATTCGATGGCGATCTTCGCCTGATTGCCTGCAACCGTCCATTCCTGGCCCTGCTCGATTTGCCGGTGTCGCTGGCCCGGGCCGGAACCACCTTCGAGAGTTTCCTGCGACACGATGCGCAGCGCGGCGAATTCGGTCCGGGCGACCCCGAAACCCAGGTCGCGGAGCGCCTGGCCGTCGGCCGCGAACTCGCCCTGCAGACGCACGAGCGGCAACGTCCCAACGGCAAGGTCCTGCTGGTACGCGGCGAGCCTCTGCCCGACGGTGGCTTCGTCAATCTCTATTCGGATGTCACCGAACAGCGCTATCTCGAACACCTCAGCGAACACCAGAACTTCCAGCTGGAGGAACGGGTGCGCCGGCGCACCGCGCAACTGGAAAATGCCAACGCCAACCTTCGTCGGGCCAACCAGGAAAAGGAAAGCATCGCTGCGGCGCTGGGCCGCAGCGAAGCGCGCCTGCGGCTGATCAACGACACCATTCCGATCCTGATCGGCTACATCGACCGCAACGAAATCTATCGCTATGCCAACAAGGGCTACGCCGACTGGTACGGACTGCCGGACGGCTCGGTGACCGGCCGGGCGATGCTCGACGTGGTCGGTCCCCAGGTTTATGCCCAGGTACGCGATTCGGTACAGAAGGCACTGAGCGGCCACCGGATGACCTACGAGTACCAGATGCAGCGCCAGGGACGGCTGGCCTACGCGAGCAGCACGCTGGTGCCGGAAGTTGCGGTCGACGGCAGCATTCCGGGAATTTTCGTCTTCTCGCACGACATCACCGAACAGAAGCGGATGCAGGCCGCCTTGCTGCAGGCGCAGAAAATGGAAGCGATCGGGCAGTTGACCGGCGGTCTGGCCCACGACTTCAACAACCTGCTGACCGTCATCATCGGCAACCTGGCTGCCTTGCAGGACCATCGGCCGAACGATCCGGCGGTGCACGAGTTCGCCGAGCCGGCACTGCAATCGGCACGGCGGGGGGCGCAACTGATCAAGCGGCTGCTGACCTTTTCGCGGCAGCAGCCACTGGCACCGCAAGCCATCGACATCGGCGAAATGCTGGGCGACCTGGCCCGCCTGTTGCGCCGCTCGCTGCCGGAGTCGATCGCCCTGTCCACCGACTGCGGCGGCGAGGCGATCCACGCCCTGGCCGATCCGGCGCAACTGGAAAGCGCGCTGCTCAACTTCGCGCTCAATGCGCGCGACGCGATGCCGGATGGCGGCCGCTTGCACATCGCTGCGCGCAGCGTCGAACTGGGCAGCGATGCCGACGCCTTCGAGCTGTCGCCCGGACGCTATGCGCTGATCGAAATCGCCGACAACGGCAGCGGCATGGACAACGACACGCTGGCGCGCGCCTGCGAACCCTTCTTCACCACCAAACGCCTCGGCCTCGGCAGCGGCCTCGGACTGGCGATGGCCTACGGCTTCGCACGCCAGTCGGGCGGCGGCCTGGTATTGCGCAGCCAACCCGGCCAGGGAACCTGCGTGCTGCTGGCGCTGCCGCACACCCATCCGGAAACACTCGCCGACGACGATGCCGGCGAACCGCTGCCGGGCAACGACAACGACCTGATACTGCTGGTCGAGGACGACCCGGCGGTACGCCGGATCGTCCGCCAGCAACTGATCGACCTCGGCCACCCGGTCATCGAGGCCGACAGCGCCGACCAGGCACTGGCGCTGGTCGACCAGGTCGCCGACATCGCCCTTGTGCTGACCGACATGGTGATGCCCGGCACGCTCAACGGCCGCCAGCTTGCCGGCATCCTGCGGGCGCGCCGGCCGGACATCCGCGTCGTGCTGATGAGTGGCTATGCCGACGGCGCCAACGCCGGCCCCGATGTCCTGGCCAAACCTTTCGACCGCCACGCGCTGGCCAGGGCACTGGCCGACAGCCGCCAGGAGAAGTCATGAAGGACAGCGAACGTCTGATCGCCATCGTCGAAGACGACCCGGACATTGCCCGCATCATCGAACAGGTACTCGGCGACTTCGCCTTCCGCACCGTCTGGTTCCGCAGCGCCGGCGACCTTTTGCGCCGACTGCGCAGCCTCTCCCCCGATCTGTGCATTGTCGATCTGGGACTGCCGGACATGGACGGGCTCGAAGCGATGCAGCGCATCCGCGCACAAAGCGCCTGCGGGATCATGATCCTGACCGGCCGCGCCCACGTCAGCGATCGCGTGATGGGGCTCGAACTGGGGGCCGACGACTATGTGCTGAAACCCTTCGAACCGCGCGAACTGGTCGCCCGCGTGCGCAGCATTCTGCGTCGCCGTCTTGGCGGCGAGGACGCCGAGGGCGAACGCGTCGCCTGCTTCGGCGGCTGGCGTTTCAATCTCGGCAACAACACGCTGAGCGCGCCGGACGGTCGCGAACAGGTGCTGAGCACGGCCGAAGCCGAATTGCTCAAAACCTTCGTCCATCAGCCGAATCGCATCCTGCCGCGGGACAAGTTGATGGGATCGCGCGACGTCAGCCCGAGCGACCGGGCGATCGACGTCCGCATCTCGCGGCTGCGCCGCAAGCTTGAACCCGATGCCGACAGCCCCGGCATGATCAAGACGGTTTATGGTGCCGGCTATCTGTTCCTGGCCAACGTCGAATGGCCGGAGAAGGCCTGAGCCGCAACGCCGTTCACATCCTCCGGCCGGGCGTTTTTTGCGTTCTGCTGCGGTCGACCGCAGCAAAACGCAATTTTCTCATTCGTCCTCGTCGTGCAGCCGGAAGCGGCTCGCCAGTTGCTGCTGGATGTTCGGCGGCACCGCGGCGTAACGGGCGAACTCGATGGTGTAGCTGCCCTGGCCACCGGTCAGCGACTTCAGGCGCGACTGGTAGTCGTTCAGTTCGGCCAGCGGCACTTCGCCGGTGATCGCGGCAAAGCCGTGGCCGCGCCCGTCGGTGCCGGTGATGTGGCCGCGGCGGCCGGCGAGGTCGCCGGTGAGATCACCGATGGCCGTTTCCGGCACGACGATCTCGATGCTGACGATGGGTTCCAGCACGATCGGCTTGGCGTTGCGGATGGCCTCGATCACCGCCTTGCGGCCGGCGACGGTGAAGGCCACTTCCTTGCCGTCGACGGCGTGCGTCTTGCCGTCGAAGACAGTGACGCGCAGGTCTTCCACCGGGTAGCCGGCGACGACGCCGCCTTCCAGGCCCTGACGAATGCCCTTTTCGACGGCGGCCATGAAGACGCCGGGTATGACGCCGCCCTTCACCGCATCGACGAACTCGAAGCCTTCGCCGCGCTCGCGCGGCTCGATGCGCAGATGCACCTCGCCGAACTGGCCGGCGCCGCCCGACTGCTTCTTGTGCCGGTACATGGCTTCGGCGCCGCCGGTGATGGTTTCGCGGTAGGGAATGCGCGGCGGCTTGGTGTCGACTTCCAGCTTGTACTGGCCGGCCATGCGCGCCAGCTTGGCCTTCAGGTGGATTTCGCCAAGCCCGCGGATGACCGTCTCGTTGCTGCTCGGATGACGCTCGACGACGAAGGTCGGGTCTTCCATGGCCAGCTTGGCCAGCACATCGAACAGGCGCTGCTCGTCGCCCTTCTTCTTCGTTTCCACCGCCAGCCCGGCCATCGGCCGCGGGAATTCGAGCGGCAGCAGATGGATGTGGTCCTCGTCATGGGAATCGTGCAGGACGCAGTCGAACTCGATTTCCTCGACCTTGGCCACGGCGCCGATGTCGCCCGGCACCAGCTCGTCGACTTCCACGGTGTCCTTGCCCTGCAACTGGTAGAGATGGGCGACCTTGAACGGGCGTTTGCCGTCGCCGACGAAGAGCTGCATGTCCTTTTTCACCGTGCCCTGATGCACGCGGAAGATGCCGATCTTGCCCAGGTAGGGATCGACCACCACCTTGAAGACATGCGCCAGCACGTGCTTGCCGGCGTCCGGCTCAGCGTGGAAGGACTGCGTCGTGCCCCCCGGCTCACCCTTGTAGAAGGGCGGCGGATTGCCCTCGGCCGGGTTCGGGGCCAGCGTCGCCAGCACGTGGAGCAGTTCCCGGATACCGGCGCCGGTCTTGGCCGAGGTGAGCAGGATGGGAATCAGGTGGCCTTCGCGCAGCGCCTTCTCGAAGGGCGCGTGCAGCGCCTCGCCACTCGGATCGGCCCCGTCTTCCAGGTATTGCGCGAGGAGATCCTCGTCCTCCTCGACGATCTGGTCGATCAGCGCACGATGGGCGGCGGCGACCGATTCGAAGTCGGCATCGCCGCTGTCGTGCTCGAGCACTTCGACAACGTCGGCGGCGCCGTGCGCCGGCAGGTCGAGGAGCATGCACTGCTTGCCGAAACGCTCGCGGATGTCGGCCACCAGGCCGGGCAGGTCGAGGTTGTCGGCGTCGATCTTGTTGATGACGATCATCCGGCACAGCTTGCGCTCGGCAGCATGGCGCATCATGCGCTCAGTCATCAGCTCGACGCCGGTCTGGGCGTTGATGACGATCAGCGCGGTATCGACACCGGCCAGCGCAGCGATGGCCGGGCCGGCGAAATCTGGATAGCCCGGGGTGTCGACCGCATGAATCCGAACGTCCTGATGCGCCATCCGGACGATGGCCGAATTCAGCGAATGGCCGCTTTCCTTTTCCAACGGATCGAAATCGCAGACGGTATTGCCCTTGGCGACGCTCCCGGCCGTCGGGATGCTTCCGGTGGCAACCAGCAAAGCTTCGACCAGAGAGGTCTTGCCTGCGGCGCCATGACCGACCAGCGCAACGCTGCGTCGTGATTCGCTTCTGTAGCTGGACATCGTGCTCTCCCTGTCTTCTCGTTGAACGAAAGCGGTCCGGGCTAGCGCATCTTGGCAGCCTCGATCATTTCAGCCACCAGGCGCTCGGCGAAATACGGTCCGAAACTCAGGATCAGCGCAGCGGCCAGCGCACCGAGCAACAACGCACCCATCAACTGATAACGGGCCAGCCGGAAGTCGTCGCCGCGCGTCCAGGCAAACCACAGCGGCCCGAGCACCGGCACCACGGCGACCGGCAACGCGGCGCGCCAACCGGAGGCCAGCGCCGCCGGCAAGGTATTGATGTAGCCGACCAGCAACAGTGCTGCAGCGCCGGCTAGCAGCAGCGAACTACCGATTGCGAAGGCGACGAACCAGCCATCCATTATTTCTTCTCCTTGATCGGGCGCTGCCAACCGGTCAGCGACATCTGCTTGGCCCGGGATACGGTCAACGTGTCCGGCGGCGCATTTTTGGTCAGCGTGGTACCGGCACCGAGCGTCGCCCCGCGCCCCACGGTAACCGGCGCCACCAACTGCGTATCCGAACCGATGAACGCGTCGTCCTCGATGATCGTCTTGTGCTTGTTGACGCCATCGTAGTTGCAGGTGATCGTGCCGGCACCGATATTGACCCGCTGGCCGATCTCCGCATCGCCGATGTAGGCCAGGTGATTGGCCTTGGATTGCGCCCCGATGCGACTTTTCTTGACCTCGACGAAGTTGCCGATATGCACCTCGGGTCCCAGTTCCGCGCCCGGGCGCAAACGCGCGTAGGGACCGAGCACGCCGTCCGGACCGATCGTCGCATCCTCGAAATGGCAAAAGGCGGCGATTCGCGTTCCGGGACCGACTTTGACGTTCTTCAGCACGCAGTAAGGGCCAACTTCGACGGCATCACCCAGTTCGACACGGCCTTCGAACACGCAACCGACGTCGATCGCCACATCGCGACCGTGGGTCAATTGCCCCCGGATATCGATCCGCGCCGGATCGACCAAGCGCACCCCGTCGACCATCAGACGCTCCGCCTGATTGCGCTGGTGGCGGCGTTCCAGTTCCGCCAGTTGCAGCTTGCTGTTGACGCCAAGCACTTCCCATTCGGCGGCCGGCTGGGCGGTTTTTACCGATATTCCGGCGTCGACCGCAAGGGCGACCAGATCGGTCAGATAGTATTCGCCCTGGGCATTGTCGTTCTTCAAGGCCGACAGCCAGCCGGCCAGGCGATCGGTCGGCAGCACCATGATGCCGGTGTTGATCTCACGGATGGCTTTCTCGGCGGCATCGGCATCCTTCTGCTCGACGATGCGCAGCACGTTGCCGGCCGCATCGCGAACGATCCGGCCGTAACCGGTCGGATCCGCCAGATCGACCGTCAACACGGCCACGCCTTGCCCCGCCGCCTGCAGCAGGCGCCCCAACGTCGCAGCGCTGATCAACGGGACGTCGCCGTACAGCACCAGCGTCTGCGCGGCCGACGAGAGCTGCGGCAGGGCCTGCGCGACGGCATGTCCGGTCCCCAGTTGCTGCGCCTGTTCGGCCCAGCAAATATCGTCCGCCGCCAGGGTCGACCGCACGATCGTTCCACCATGACCATAGACGAGGATCAGGCGTTCCGGCGACAGGCTGCGCGCGGTATCGATGACGTGGCTGGCCAGTGCCTTGCCGCCGATCGGGTGAAGCACTTTCGGCAATTGGGAATGCATGCGCTTGCCCTGGCCGGCAGCGAGAATGACGATGTTCATGAAATCGGGAAAGAAAGGGCCAGCCGACCGGCTGGCGGATGGTCAGGCAAGTTTCTTGTCGGACTGGGCGCCGATGATTTCATCGAGCACGGCCTTGCCGCGCGTCGAAACGAACCAGTGCAGGACGTTCTTTTCATTGATGCGGGTTTCGATGACACCCAGGGTCTTCATCACGGTCAACCGCTGACTGACGAAATCGCGTGGCAGCCCGGTCCGCTCGCAGACGGCCGCCAGGTTGCCGTAGACGAATTTTTCTTCGGCCAGCGCGCGCAGGATTTCGACATCGTTGTACGACAGGACTTCGCGCGGATCGGGTTCCGGTGCCTTGACCTCGGCCGGCACCGGCGCCACGGCCGGCGCCTCGTCGCGTTTTTGCTTGAGATGCCCGACATCGCGACGCACCAGTTCGATCTGCCCCATCAGCTTCTGCGCCAGGTTTTCAAACAGACGACGCGAGGCAACGACATAGATCAGGCAAAAGCCGGCAAACACGTAGAAGTCGACCGGCTTGGTCCGTGCGCCCTCGAGCAGGGTGCTGGAAATCATGTTCAGGAACAACGGTACGGTCAACGCGGCAACCACACCAAAAACGGGATACTTGATCCAGTCGCCCCGCCGGGGCTCTCCCTGGCGATCGGCCAGAAAATAATTCGCGGCGCCCCCGAGAACACCGGCCAGGACCATGATCGCCAGAATCATCAGCATGTGGCCATCGAGCGCGCCGCTTGGCGCGGTCACCTGAAAAGCCTGTTGCAGGTCTGCCGACATTTTCTACTCCCCCTTGAGCGATTCCGCATTTTTGCACAAACAAAAACCCCGCGGGTCGAAACCGGCGGGGTTTTTCAGGGTTTTTACCCCCCTCAGCGCGGCAGGGTGGTCGTTCCCATCAGATAGGCATCGACCTCGCGAGCCGCCTGACGACCCTCACGGATCGCCCAGACGACGAGCGACTGGCCGCGACGGACGTCGCCAGCCGCAAACACGCCATCGACACTGGTGCGATAGCAGCCGTCACCGTCCGTCGTCGCCTTGGCGTTGTTGCGCGCATCCTTTTCGATACCGAACGCATCGAGCAGGCTGCCGAC
Organism: Azonexus sp. R2A61; assembly: GCF_021401135.1. Taxonomy (GTDB): domain Bacteria; phylum Pseudomonadota; class Gammaproteobacteria; order Burkholderiales; family Rhodocyclaceae; genus Azonexus. The sequence continues at coordinate 87,773 of NZ_JACBFO010000001.1, forward strand.
CGGATTGACGAAACCCATCGCCAGAAAGGCGGCGTCGCACGGCAGTTCGAATTCCGAACCGGCGACTTCGTTCATCTTGCCGCCCACCCATTCGACACGCACGGCCTTGAGCGCCTTGACGTTGCCCTGACCATCCTCGATGAACGCCTTGGTCGCCACGGCAAACTCGCGGACGGTGCCACCTTCCTTGTGCGACGACGAGGTCCGCATCTTCAGCGGCCAGTACGGCCAGGTCAGCGGCTTGTCTTCCTGCTCCGGCGGCGCCGGCATCAGTTCAAACTGCGTCACCGAGGCAGCGCCGTGGCGATAGCTGGTACCGACGCAATCGGAGCCGGTATCGCCGCCACCGATGACGATGACGTGCTTGCCCTTGACGCTGATCGGATTCTTGATGCCCTGCTGGACTTCCTTGTTTTGCGGAATCAGGAATTCGAGGGCAGCGTAGACACCCTTGAACTGACGACCGGGAACCGGCAGATCGCGCGGCACTTCCGAACCGGCAGCGAGGATCACGGCGTCGAAATCCTTCTTCAGCTGTTCGGCAGAAACCGTTTCGGCGGCATCGTTGTTGATGCCGGCCGGGATGTTCTTGTCGCCGACGATGACTTTGGTCTTGAAGACCACACCTTCGGCTTCCATCTGCGCGACACGACGATCGATCACCGACTTGTTGAGCTTGAAGTCGGGAATGCCGAAGCCGAGCAGACCACCGATACGGCTGGACTTTTCGAACACCGTCACGTCGTGACCGACACGTGCCAGTTGCTGGGCAGCGGCCATGCCGGCCGGGCCGGAACCGACGATGGCAACCTTCTTGCCCGTTTTGGCCTTCGGCGGCTGCGGAACGACCCAGCCCATTTCCCAGCCCTTGTCGATGATGAAATGCTCGATCGACTTGATGCCTACCGGCGCAGCATTGATGCCCAGGGTACAGGCGGCCTCGCAGGGCGCCGGACAGATGCGACCGGTGAAATCCGGGAAATTGTTGGTCGAGTGGAGAACGTCGAGCGCCTGCTTCCAGTTGCCCTTGTAAACCAGATCGTTCCAGTCCGGAATGATGTTATTCACCGGGCAACCGTTGTTGCAGAACGGGATACCGCAGTCCATGCAACGCGCACCCTGAATCTTGGCAGCATCATCGGCAAGGGTCTGAACGAATTCCTTGTAATGCGTCAGACGCTTTTCGACCGGTTCGTACGCCTCTTCGAGGCGATCGAATTCCATGAAACCCGTCGGCTTGCCCATTATGCGGCCTCCTTCTGTGCGGCAGCGGCCAACTCGGTGAGCGCCCGCTTGTACTCGTGCGGATAGACTTTGACGAACTTGTCGCGCCAGACATCCCAGTCGGCCAGAATTGTCCTGGCGATGGCGCTGCCGGTGTATTCGGCGTGACGGGTGACCAGATCCTTGAGCAGGACTTCGTCCGGCATGTCACGGTGCATCGGCTCGCCAGACGGCTGACGCGCGGCCGGCAGGACTTTTTCCAGGGCGACCTGGGCCAGGTTGCAGCGATTCTTGAAGCTGCCATCTTCATCCAGGACATAGGAAATGCCGCCCGACATGCCCGCCGCGAAGTTGCGGCCAGTCATACCGAGAACCACAACGGTACCTCCCGTCATGTATTCGCAACCATGGTCGCCAACACCTTCGACCACTGCGGTGCCGCCCGAATTGCGCACACAGAAGCGCTCACCGCCAACACCGGCGAAGAAGGACTCACCTTCGGTCGCTCCGTACATGACGGTGTTGCCGGCGATGATGTTGTGCTGGGTGTCGCCGCGGAAATCAGGCGACGGCTTGATGATGATCCGCCCACCCGACAGGCCCTTGCCGACGTAGTCGTTGCCTTCACCAGTCAGTTCGAGCGTGATGCCGCGCGCCAGGAAAGCGCCGAAAGCCTGGCCGGCGGTACCGGTGAGTTTGACATGGATGGTGTCGTCCGGCAGACCGGCCTGGCCGTAGCGGCGGGCAACCTCACCGGACAACATCGTTCCACAGGTGCGATTGACGTTGATGATCTTCGTCTCGACCTGAACCTTCTGCCCCTTTTCCAGTGCCGGACGAGCCGCTTCGATCAGTTTGTGATCAAGGGCCTTCTCCAGACCGTGGTCCTGACGATCGGTATGGAAACGCGACACATCGGCTGGCACGGCCGGCTGATGGAAGATCTTCGAGAAGTCGAGGCCCTTGGCCTTCCAGTGTTCGATACCAGCCCGCATGTCGAGCAGGTCGACACGACCGATCAGGTCGTCAAATTTGCGGATGCCCAGTTGCGCCATCAGTTCGCGAACTTCTTCGGCAACGAAGAAGAAATAATTCACGACATGCTCGGGTTGACCGGAGAAACGCTTGCGCAATTCGGGATCCTGGGTGGCAACACCGACCGGGCAGGTATTCAGATGGCACTTGCGCATCATGATGCAGCCTTCGACAACCAGCGGCGCCGTCGCAAATCCGAACTCATCGGCACCGAGCAAGGCACCGATGACGACATCGCGACCGGTCTTCATCTGACCATCAACCTGCAGGCGAATGCGCGAACGCAGACGATTGAGCACCAGCGTCTGCTGGGTTTCCGACAGGCCAAGCTCCCACGGCGTACCGGCGTGCTTGATCGACGACACCGGCGAGGCGCCGGTACCGCCATCGAAACCGGCGATCACGATGTGATCGGCCTTGGCCTTGGCAACACCCGCAGCGACCGTACCGACGCCGACTTCGGAAACCAGCTTGACCGAGATCGAAGCTTGCGAATTGGCATTCTTCAGATCGTGAATCAGCTGTGCCAGATCCTCAATCGAGTAGATGTCGTGGTGCGGCGGCGGCGAGATCAGGGTTACGCCCGGCACCGAGTGGCGCAGCTTACCGATGTACTCGGACACCTTGGTACCCGGCAGTTGACCACCTTCGCCTGGCTTTGCGCCTTGCGCCATCTTGATCTGGATCTGGTCTGCATTGACCAGATATTCCGTGGTGACGCCGAAACGGCCGGAGGCAACCTGCTTGATCGCGGAACGCAGCGAGTCGCCCTCCTTGAACTCGTAATCGCGTTCGATCCGGGATGCACCGATCACTTCCGACAACTTCTGACCAGCCTTCAACGGCTGGAAACGCTTGGCGTCTTCGCCACCCTCGCCGGTGTTCGATTTGCCGCCGATACGATTCATTGCGATCGCCAGCGTCGTATGCGCCTCGGTCGAGATCGAGCCGAGCGACATGGCGCCAGTGGCAAAACGCTTGACGATCTCCTTGGCCGACTCGACTTCATCCAGCGGCACTGCGGCACCCGCCATGCGGAATTCGAACAACCCGCGCAGCGTCAGGTGACGCCTGGATTGGTCGTTGATCAGCTTGGCGTATTCCTTGTAGGTGTCGTACTTGTTCGAACGTGTGGCATGCTGCAGCTTGGCGATCGAATCCGGCGTCCACATATGCTCTTCGCCACGGATACGGAATGCGTATTCACCCCCGGCATCAAGCATGTTCGCCAGCACGGGATCCGCGGAGAAAGCTTGCTGGTGCAGGCGAATGGCTTCCTCTGCCACCTCGAACACACCCAGCCCCTCGACATTGGAGGGGGTGCCGGTGAAATACTTCTCGACAAAGTCTTTCTTCAGGCCGATTGCCTCGAAAATCTGGGCCCCGGTGTAGGACATGTAGGTCGAAATACCCATTTTCGACATGACCTTGCACAAGCCCTTACCGATCGCCTTGATGAAATTCTTGGTGTATTTCTCGGATTTCTCGGCGTCACCCTTGGCCAGACTTTCAATCGTTTCGAGCGCCAGATAGGGATGCACTGCTTCGGCACCAAAACCACCGAGCAAGGCAAAGTGATGGACTTCACGCGCCGAACCGGTTTCAACGACAAGACCGGTCGAAGTACGCAAGCCCTTCCTGACCAGATGCTGATGAATCGCAGACGATGCCAGCAGCGCCGGAATCGCCACATGCTCGGCATCGACCTTGCGATCGGAGACGATCAGGATATTGGCGCCGGAGCGGACTGCATCCTCAGCGTCAGCTGCCAGGGATGCCAGGCGGGCCTCAATGCCCTTTTTACCCCAGGCAACCGGATAGCAGATATCCAACTCAAACGAGCGGAACTTGCCAGAAGTGTACTTCTCGATGTTACGCAGCTTCTCGATTTCGGCACACGTCAGTACCGGCTGGGAAACCTCCAGGCGAATCGGCGGATTGATATCGCTGGTGTTCAGGAGATTCGGCTTGGGACCGATGAACGAGACCAGCGACATCACAAGTTCTTCACGAATCGGGTCAATCGGTGGATTGGTGACCTGTGCGAACAACTGCTTGAAATAGGTATAGAGCGTCTTGTTCTTGCTGGACAAGACAGGCAAAGCCGAATCGGTACCCATCGAGCCGGTCGCTTCCTCACCATTTGCGATCATCGGCTCCAGGATGACCTTGATGTCTTCCTGGGTAAAACCGAAAGCCTGCTGACGATCCAGCATTGAGGCCTGCGAAGCAATGCACTGTTCTTCACCAGACGGAACTTCGTCGAGCTTGATACGGATTTTCTCGATCCATTCGCGGTAAGGCTTGGCGTTTGCCAGCGAATCCTTCAGTTCCTTGTCATCAATGATGCGTCCCTGCTCCATGTCGATCAGGAACATCTTGCCCGGCTGCAAACGCCACTTTTTGACGATCTTCTTCTCAGGAATCGGCAAAACCCCCGACTCGGAGGCCATGACCACCATGTCATCGTCGGTTACCAGATAGCGCGCCGGCCGCAAGCCATTGCGGTCCAGAGTAGCGCCAATCTGGCGCCCGTCGGTAAAGGCAACGGCAGCCGGACCATCCCACGGCTCCATCATGGCCGCATGATATTCGTAGAATGCGCGGCGATTCTCATCCATCAGCGCATGCTTCTCCCAAGCTTCCGGGATCATCAGCATGACGGCCTGGGCCAACGAGTAGCCGCCACCCATGACCAGCAGTTCCAACGCATTGTCAAAAGCCGCCGAATCGGATTGACCCGGATAATGTAAAGGCCAGACCTTGTTCAGATCATTTCCGAGAATCGGCGACGAGATTGCCTGTTCGCGAGCCTTGAACCAGTTGACGTTGCCACGCACGGTGTTGATTTCACCGTTGTGGGCAATATAGCGGAACGGATGCGCAAGATCCCATGTCGGGAAAGTATTGGTCGAGAAACGCTGGTGCACAAGCGCCAACGCGGAAATCGTGCGCTTATCCTGAAGATCGCGGTAATAAACGCCGACCTGATCCGCCAAAAGCAGGCCCTTGTAGTTAACTGTCCGGGCAGAAAAGGAAGGAACATAAAATTCCTGACCGTGCTTGAGTTTCAACGACTTGATAGCATTCGCAGCCCGGCGGCGGATGATATAGAGCTTGCGCTCCAAGGCATCAGTCACGAAAACATCCGGCCCCCGGCCAACGAAAACCTGGCGGATCACGGGCTCGGTAGCCCTGACCACTGGCGACATCGGCATATCGGGATTCACCGGAACATCGCGCCATCCCAGCAAGCGCTGCCCCTCGGCCTCAACCGAACGCTCGATTTCCTCCATGCACGCATGACGCGACGCCGCCTCTTGAGGCAGAAACACCATGCCAACACCGTATTCGCCAATCGGCGGCAAATCGACGCCTTGTCTGGCCATTTCCTCACGATAAAGCTGATCCGGAATCTGAATCAGAATGCCCGCTCCATCTCCCTGCAGTGGGTCTGCCCCCACGGCACCGCGGTGATCGATATTCTTGAGGATCAACAAGCCCTGTTCAACGATGCCATGGCTCTTCTGCCCCTTGACGTGGGCTACGAAGCCGACACCACAGGCATCGTGTTCATTAGCGGGGTCATACAACCCCTGGCGCTCAGGTACAGCTGATTCCATCACACGCGTTCCTTCAAGATTAGCTTGGCCTGTTCATCGGCCAATGAGTTGGGCTGGCAAAACTCGCTCAGCCGGCACAAAAATTAGAGGCAACCATAAATTTTACTGACAAGCCCCAATCGATTCAAGGTGCCACTAGACCTTCACCCAGATCGCATCACCCCGACATCACCAGTCAGGTGCATCTTGCCTGTATAGCCGCACCGATCTGGGTTCCTGCTACTTCATCGGTCAACACCGCCTGACCGATTGCCTTCAACAAAACCAATCGGAGTTTCCCGTCCTGGACCTTCTTGTCGTGACTCATGAGTTCCATGTATGCATCGACTCCACCAAGAGTTGGCGATCTGACCGGCAAGCCAGCTTTCATGTACAAGGCTTCCACCCGAAGAAACGCTGCTCGATCCAGCCAACCCAACATAACGGACAATTCCGCAGCAATTAACGTGCCCGCAGCAACAGCCTCACCATGCAACCACGTTCCATATCCCAAGCCTGCTTCAATGGCATGCCCGAAAGTATGGCCGAGGTTGAGGAGTGCCCGCTCACCTCTTTCGGTCTCATCCGCTTCAACCACCTCGGCTTTGTGTGCACATGAGCGAGTAACAGCCTCTATCAGCGCAGATTTATCTCGCACAAGCAAGCGTTGAATATTTTCTTCAAGCCAGCAAAAAAACGCGCTATCGCGGATCAATCCATACTTGATCACCTCCGCCAGCCCGGCCCTCAACTCACGATCGGGCAGGGTATCCAGGGTAGACACGTCAGCCAGCACGATTTTCGGCTGGTAGAACGCTCCGATCATATTTTTCCCTAACGGATGATTGATCGCCGTTTTTCCGCCCACCGATGAATCAACTTGGGACAACAAAGTTGTGGGAATTTGGATGAATGGCATACCCCGCTGGTAACAAGCCGCTGCAAACCCCCCCATGTCACCGATTACCCCTCCCCCTAAAGCTATCAACGTCGTACTTCTCTCGCAGTGCGACTGCAACAAGCCGTCAAATACGCTATTCAAAGTTTCCCAATTTTTATAAGCCTCACCATCCGGCAGCACGATCGGCAATACAACGACTCCCTTGCTTGCCAACGCTTCGCTTAATTTTGCCAAATACAAAGGAGCTACCGTGCTATTGGTCACTACTACTGTTCGCCCCCCTTTCAGGTAAGGGATAAGCAAGTCAGCTCTGTCGAGAACATCCCCAATATGGATTTCATACGAGCGAGCCCCCAACTGCACGCTCAAAATTCTATTCACGAATTCAGGCATTTTCGTTCAAATTCCTTTTGAAGATACTGGACGATCCCCGAGGCCACCAATCGCGACCCGTCAACTACGAGATGAGCCGCATCTCGATATAAAGGATCTCTTGCTGCGTAGAGCTCCTCAAGCTTTGACAATGGATTCTCGACCTGAAGCAAGGGACGATTACGATCATTCTTGGTCCGCTGAAAAAGAAGTACCGGTGGCACATTCAGGTATACGACCCAACCGGTCTGCTTCATGCACTCTCGCGTTTCCGCACTTAGCACCGCACCGCCCCCGGTTGCCAGCACCACGCCGTCCAACAGAGACAATTCTGCGATGGTTTGTGCCTCACGCTTGCGGAAACCGTCCTCACCCTCAATCTCAAAAATTGTGGGAATTGGTACGCCTGTTCGTTCGACAATTTCATGATCGGAATCAAGGAACTGACGTCCAAGGCGTTTCGCCAACTGGCGACCGACAGTTGTTTTCCCGGCCCCCATGAGCCCGACCAGATAGATGTTTGTTTGTTTGTTCACGTTACGGATTCTATCCGAGGTCGCTTGAGGCACAAAAAAAGGCCCCTTAGGGCCTTTTTTGTAGCCACAACACTGATCAGTTAAGGCTCATCTTGTCTGAAACGATTCTCGGGGTGATGAACACAAGGAGTTCTCGCCTAGTTCCCTTGTCATTCTTATACTTGAACAACCAACCGAGCCCCGGGATATCTCCAAGCAAAGGGACCTTTTCCACCGAGCTCTGTGTATCGGTGATAAATACGCCACCGATCACGACCGTTCCGCCGTTATCTACTACGACATTCGTATCAACAACAGAGCTCTTAATTGGAGGATTGGCATATCCACTCAAGACTACGGCCTTGGTCCAATCGGCCTCCTCTTTTTTAACAACAAGATTCATGCGGACCGTTCCCTCAGGCGTTATTTGGGGTGTCACCTTCAGAGAAAGTTTGGCAGGCTTGAAGCTGACTGTTGCCGTTGAAGTCCCCCCGCTACTCTGGATAGTCACATAAGGAATTTCTGTACCATCCTCGATTGTTGCCTCGACATTATTCGCTGTGATTACGCGTGGGCTTGAGACAATTTTCCCAAGCCCATCGGTTTCCAGAGCTGCAAGCTCAAGATTGAGAATTCTTGTAATTGATGCATTGAAAAGAGACAAAGCAAGAGTACCGCCGGTCGATGGTGTTGGTAAATTGACACCAAACATAGGGTTCTGAACCAAAGTTGCCGGTGTAGTCGTCGTACCACTGGTAACTGCCGGGGTCATTTTCCCACCGGCAAGGTAGGCCCCCGAGGCTCCCAGCTCCACCGGTTTCGAGTTAATTAGACCGATTTTCGCCCCTAGGGCGCGATTAAAGCTATCCTGAGCCTCAACCACACGAGCCTCAATCAAAACCTGACGTGCCCCGATATCAATCGTTTTGATAAAGGTACGGATTTCTTCCAACTTTGAGGGTATATCACTGACAAATAATATATTTGATTGAGGATCAGCAACAGCACTCCCTCGCTTACTCAGGATACGCTGACTTGACATGCTGCTGCCTTGAGCGGAATTAAGACTCGCCATCAACTGAGGAGTAAGCGTCATTCCAGGAGGCACCCCCATCAGCAGTTTTTGAATATCTCCGGATTTCTGATAATTGAGCAAAAACTGCTCCGTCACCAGAGGCTCCAATTCACTTATCTGCTGCCTAGCTTCGAAATCCAATTTTTCTCGCGTTGCTATTTCATCTCGTGGAGCAATCATCAGAATATTGCCCTTTTTTCGCATGTCCAAACCCTTCTGCTGAAAGATGATGTCGATCACCTGGTCAGCAGGTACGTCCTTGAGAACAAGCGTTGTCGTACCGGTAACCGTTTCGCTGATTACCGCATTGAGGCCGAGTTCCTCCGCCATCAAGCGCAATAGCGCTCTCACATCACCATTCTGGTAATTGATGCTGACTCTTGGCCCTTGATAACCGACTTTTGTTCCTTGAACCAGCTTATTGGGATCTTCCACGACTTTTTTGACTTCTACGACAAATTGGTTGTCGCTTTGGTACGCGTTATGCTCCCACAATCCCTTTGGCGAGATAATCATTCGTACGTTATCGCCCATCGAACGAGTTTCGACCGATGTCACCGGGGTTGCAAAGTCTGTAACATCAAGCTTACGACGCAAGTGTTCAGGCACGGATGTCTTTGCGAAATCCACGATCAGGCTGGAGCCTTGCTGACGGATGTCAATGCCCGTTCCTGAATCACTTAAATCAACGACAACTCGCCCCTCGCCGTCCTTACCCCGACGAAACACGACATCGCGCATTGCGTGCTTACTGCCAATCAGGCTTTCCTCCGCAAAACGGACCGAACGCTCGGCAGAGGTATCGGCCAAACGTTGCACGGGAGTGAGGATGATGTAGAGAGAATTTCCATCGATTCTCGTCTTATAGTTCAAATTTCTTACAAGATTCAAAACAACTCTAGTACGGTCAGATACCTGAACGATGTTCACACTCCGCAGGTCTCCTTGGTTCAACACCTCCGTTGTCCTGCCAAGACCGTTGGATGTGGCAGGAAAATCGAATGCTATTTTCGCCGGTTGAGAAACCGAAAATCCTGCAGGTGGTTGCACCAGTGGTGATTTCAAATCGAGTTTCAGTGCGACTTCATTACCCTGCTGAGCAACATTGATTGCCTCAATGACATTTGTCGCCTCGGCGGCAGAAACGAGGTCGGGCTTCATCAACCCAGCGGTAACAATCACCGCGAAAGAAAAACCTAGTACGTTAAGCATCCTCATTTGCTGCTCCCCTCGCTGCTTTGAAGATAAAGCGAGCTTTGACGCTCACTCCAATCACCCGCCGAGTCCTGAATCAATTCCCTTATCTTCACTTCGCTTTCGGAAATCTCAGTAACCATTCCAAAATCCAGACCTATGTACTCACCAACCCGCACCTGCTTCACCTTATTTTCTTCATATTGAATTACGGCGATAGGGCGCTTGTTTATAACCATCTGCCCGATCATTTTCAGTGACTCAAGCGGATATTTTTCCAAAACACTATTTCTCAATTCTCTGGCTTCAAAATCCGGCTGAAAAGCGCCACCGCCTCTTCCATCTTTTCTGAATTTCGAATCCGGTTCCAACTTGCTTGCCCTGAACGGATCGACCATGGCTTCAACTTCGTAAGGCACGGCTTCATAAGGCTTGATTTCTGGCAGCGGAGGCACTCTTCCTCGCAAATCCTTGGAGTTTTCCTCCATCCATTGGCGCAGCTCCGCATGATCACCCGCCGAACATCCCGCAAGGAGCAACATGACACCGATTACTACCCAGGGCTTCACTTTTTACCCCCCTGCGCCGCTCGTTTTTGCTCAGCCATCTCATTCTCGTCCAAATACCTGAAGGTCTTGATAGTTGCATCCAGCACCAGTCCGCCTTCCTTGGTAGGTGACAAGCCCACATTGTTCAACGTGACAATTCTCGGGAGTTTCGCGATATCCGCAGCAAAAGCCCCAAAATCATGGTAGTTTCCATTGATTTTTACGGTTACCGGCAACTCCGCATAAAAATCCCTGATCTGTTCCCCACCGGGTCGGAACAACTCGAACTGCAGCCCCCTGCCAAGACCAGCCTGATTTACTTCTATCAGCAGAGCCTCAACCTCTGATTTGTTCGGCAATTGTTTAAGCAACGCGCCAAAAGAACGATCAATTTCCGCTAACTGCTGCGTATAGAGATCAAGATTAACGGCTTGAGCTTTCTTATCCAGATATTGCTGTTTGAGCGCGACCTCTTCTTGTTCCTTAGCTTCGAGTATCGCTAGTTGGTCATTCAGAACAAACCACCAACCCGCCACTAAAAGCACAAAAAAGAAACCAAGCAAAACGGCTATCTTCGGCCCCGGAGGCCAAGCTCCTGGATCGTTAGGGTTTAGATAGCGAAAATCGTCCAAAAGCTTCTGAAAATCAACATCCGGCAGCGATACAGTCTTGGCTTTCACTTCCCATCCCCTTCATTAATGCGGGTTAGCGAAAACTCCATGCCAAACTCGTTTGCTCGACGCCCATTCAAAACAACCGCCTTCGATTCAATCAACCGAGGCGACTCAAGCCACGGAGAACCTTCGATGTTTCTCATCAGCGCCGAAATACGGGCATTCGATTGTGCGTATCCAACAATGTTGATTCTCAAACCATCCTGTTTCAACGATTTCAGATAAACACCATCGGGAACCTGCTTGACTAATTCGCTCAACAAATAGACCGTCTCCCCCCGATCTCTTTGAAGATCTTCGATCACCTGCTTACGCGCCAAAAGTGCTTTCGTCTGTTCTTTCAGTCGTTTGATCTGATCAAGCTCCTTGTCAAGAACAGCGATTTCCTGCTTGAGGAAAGCGTTACGATCTTCTTGGGACTGGATAGCGGCATCGATAAAGGTGTAGATCGCATAAACCACCAAGACACCCAAGATGCAAATCAGTCCAGCCAGCACATAAAATTGTTCGCGGCGGGCTTTTCTAGCCTCTTCCCGATGTGGCAGTAGGTTGATTCGAATCATGCTGGATCAAACCTCCGCAAAGCCAAACCGCACGCCACCATCAGGGACGAGGCATCGGCGAGCAAATTTCTTGCTCGAACCCGATCTGAAAGAACCATGTTGGCAAAGGGGTTGGCAATCAAGGTATTGACTTGTGTACGCGTAGCAACAACCTCGTCAATACCAGGAATCAGTGCACACCCCCCGGCCAGTACAATATGGTCGATCTGATTGAACTGCGTTGAGGTAAAAAAGAACTGCAAGGCTCTAGATACTTCCAGAGCAAGATTTTCCATGAAGGGATTTAGCAATTCCGCCTCATAGCCCTCGGGCAGATTGGCAGCCCGCTTTGCCGCCTCGGCCTCTTCAAGACTCATGCCGTAGTGACGGGCAATATCTTGCGTTAATTGGCCACCACCAAAGGCTTGCTCGCGGGCATACACCTGCTGGCCATTTCGCATGACGGTAAGGTTCATCACATTGGCCCCAGCATCGACCAAGGCTACAACTTGATTTTTCCCGCCTTCCGGCAACTGTCGCTCAATTAATTCAAACGCAGCCAGCGTCGCAAAACTCTCAACATCAATCACAGCAGCTTTCAGACCCGCGGCATCCGCAACGGCAACCCGATCTTCCACCCGCTCCTTTTTCGATGCTGCAATAAGCACTTCAACTTCTTCCGGCAAGGATGGCGCCGGACCAAGAACCTGATAGTCCAGGTTGACTTCGTCAATTGAAAAAGGGATGTACTGATTGGCTTCGGTTTCAACCTGAACCTCAAGCTCCTCTTCCCTCAAACCAGCGGCTACGATGATTTTTTTTGTGATTACTGCCGACCCTGGCAGCGCCATCGCGACGTTCTTCGTCGAGGTTCCTAGTCTGCGCCAGGCCCGCCTGACAGAATCGACAACGGCATCAAGATTGGCAATATTGCCATCGGACACAGCGTCCTTGGGCAACACTTCGATGGTATAGCGCTCAACGCGATAGCCATCCTTCCCGTTTGACGACAACTCTACGAGCTTGACAGCAGAAGAACTGATGTCCAGACCGAGCAGCGGCCGCGCTTTGGGATTTAACAACGCGGAGATATCGAAGCCCACCACACCCCCAAAAAGTCCTTATGGAATACGAGTTTAGGCGAATAACCAATAATTCACTTCAGATGCTAGCAATAACACATGACAGTGTAAAGCACTTTCACGCCCCGTTCCGGCTGCAGCGTATAATCCGCCGCAACGCCTCACGGAACATGAATCTTGCCCGCACCCAAACTTGCCATTCGCATTATTCTATACCCACTTACCGCACTAGCCGGGCTTCTTTTGATTGGCGTCGCACTGGCGCTGATCATCGTGGCGCTCGCCTACCCCAACCTTCCCTCTCTGGAGGTACTGACCGATTATCGCCCAAAGATTCCCCTGAGGATCTACACAGCTGACGGATACCTGATCGGTGAGTTTGGCGAAGAGCGACGCGCAGTGGTATCGATTCAGGATGTCCCGGATGTAATGAAAAATGCCATCCTCTCGGCCGAAGATGATCGTTTCTACCAACACGGCGGCATCGATTACACCGGCATCCTTCGTGCTGCGGGAGCCAACCTCCTCAGCGGCGGCAAACGTCAGGGGGCGTCCACCATCACGCAACAGGTCGCTCGCAATTTCTTTCTGACCAGCGAAAAAACCTACACGCGCAAACTCTACGAAGCCTTGCTGTCGATCAAGATCGAACACAACTTGAGCAAGGACCAGATTTTCGAGTTGTACATAAACCAGATATTCCTCGGTCAGCGCGCCTACGGCTTCGCTGCCGCGGCCCAAATCTACTTCGGCAAGCCCCTGAAAGACATCACCATCGCCGAAGCCGCAATGCTGGCAGGTCTTCCCAAGGCCCCCTCTGCCTACAATCCGATCGCCAATCCTCGCCGCGCCAAAATCCGCCAGGAATACGTCCTGCGCCGCATGAACGAACTGGGCTACATCGACGCAAAACAGCGCGACGCTGCCTTGAAGGAGCCACTGGTCATCAAACGGGAGCTCTCTGGTTATGGGGTCGACGCTGAATATGCGGCAGAAATGGCCCGTCAGATCGCAGCCGAGCAATTTCCGGACAGTGTTTACTCGCGGGGCCTCAAGGTCTACACCACGCTCATCAAGGGAGAACAGGAAGCCGCCTACCGTGCCCTGCGCAAGGGTGTCCTGGATTATGACCGGCGCCACGGCTACCGCGGCGCGGAATCCTACATCGACATGAAGGCTTTCAAATCCGATCAGGATGAAAGCATTGATGTCGCGCTCCAGGACGTTCCCGATGCCGGCGACTTGATGCCAGCGCTGGTGCTGACATCCGATACCAAACACGTATCGGCTTATCGCAAGGGCGGTGAAAACATCGAGCTCACCGGTGACAACCTGAAATTCGCGGCAAGCATGCTGGATGATCGCGCACCGCCGAACAAGCGCATTCGACGCGGGGCGATCATCCGCGTGATCAAGGACGGCAACGGCAAGTGGCAGATCAGCCAATTGCCCGAAGTGGAATCGGCGTTTGTCGCCCTGGATCCGGCCGACGGCGCGATCCGCTCTCTGGTTGGCGGTTTCGACTTCAACAGGAACAAGTTCAACCACGTCACACAAGCGTGGCGACAACCCGGATCCAGTTTCAAACCTTTCGTCTATTCGGCAGCGCTTGAGAAAGGATTTACGCCGAACAGCATCGTGGAGGATTCGCCGATCGTCATTTCCGCCAGCGAAACCGGCTCACAGAGCTGGCAGCCGAAAAACTACGATGGCAAGTACGATGGTCCGATGCCGTTGCGTACGGCACTGGCGAAATCAAAAAACATGGTTTCGATCCGCTTGCTGCAATCGATCGGAACCCTCTACGCTCAGGATTACATCACCCGCTTCGGCTTCGACGCCCAACGGCACCCGCCGTATCTGACAATGGCGCTTGGCGCCGGCTCGGTCACGCCATGGCAGATGGTTTCCGCCTACGCCGTTTTTGCCAACGGCGGCTATCGGGTTTCCCCCTATATCGTTCGGGAAATTCGCGACGAAAAGAACAATGTTATCGCCGTCGGCACGCCCCCCGCCGCCAATACCGATGAGGCAAACCGTGCCATCGACCCGCGCAACGCTTACATGATGGACATGATGATGCGCGACGTGACCATCTACGGAACTGCAGCACGCGCCTCGGCCCAGCTCAAACGCAGGGATCTTGCCGGCAAGACCGGCACGACCAACGATTATGTCGACGCGTGGTTCTGCGGCTATCAGATGACCGCCGTTGGCTGTGCCTGGGTCGGCTTCGATCAACCGAAGAACCTTGGATCAAGGGAGACCGGCGGCACGGCGGCCCTGCCTATCTGGGTTGGCTACATGGCCGAGGCACTGCGCAACGTGCCGCAACAAACACCCCAGCAACCGCAAGGGCTCAGCATGACCCCGGAAGCCGACGGCAAACCCGGCGGCCTGATCTATCAGGAAAACCTGCCGCAGAATCCGCCGGATGAAGCGCCTGCACAGGAAAACAGGCCGTCGGCCAGTTCTGGCAACTCCGTACTGGACCAGTTTCCGCAAATTCCTCGCTGATCAGGTCAGCCTTACAGGCTGGCCTGCCTGCTGACCGACCAGCGACGATAGTCGCTCGAAAAGCTCGACAGCATCGCGGGTATCGCGCCAGGCGCTGCCGTCGTGGCGAAAGTGGAAGCCGCCAGCCTTGGCGGCGACCCAGATTTCCCGGGCCACCCCATGGCGATTGACGATGATCTTGCTGCCATCGGCAAATTCAATCTCCAGGATGCCGCCCGCCGCCAGTTCGAAATCGAGATCGGCATCGCAGCCCTCCAAAGCGGCCTCGATGCGGACCAACGTAGCATCCGCCAACGCGTTGAATTCGGTGTCGTTCATGCTTGTGCTACCATCTTTCGCTTTACCGCCAGCGTCCTCGTCATGACCAGAATCGCCGCCGTTGTGATCGTTCTCTGCGTTGCCGCATGCGGCATCAAGGGGCCGCTCGAATTGCCGCCGAACTCGGGAAGCCCGACGGCGACGAAGGATGTTAGCACGGCCCACCGCACGACCAATCGATGACCCACTTTGCCCTCAATAACGGCGTCCTGCACGCCGAATCCGTTGACCTGCCGACCATCGCCGAACAGTTCGGCACGCCCGCCTACGTCTATTCGCGCGCCGCGCTGAGCGAGTCGCTCAAGGAGTTCCACGACGTCCTCAGCGCCCATCCGGCCGGTGCCGGCGCGCTGGTCTGCTACGCCGTCAAGGCCAACTCCAACCTCGCCATCCTCAACCTGTTCGCCCGCCTCGGCGCCGGTTTCGACATCGTCTCCGGCGGCGAACTGCAGCGCGTGCTGGCGGCCGGTGCCGATCCGCAGAAGGTCGTCTTCTCCGGCGTCGGCAAGACGGCGGCGGAAATGAAGCTGGCGCTGGAAGTCGGCATTTTCTGCTTCAACATCGAATCGATCCCGGAAATCGAGCGCCTCAACGAGGTCGCCGGCCAGCTCGGCAAGACGGCGCCGGTCAGCCTGCGCGTCAATCCGAACGTCGATCCTAAGACCCATCCCTACATCTCGACCGGCCTCAAGGAAGCCAAGTTCGGCGTCGCCTACGACGACGCACTGGCGCTCTACCGTCGCGCCGCCGCGCTGCCGAACATCGCCGTCACCGGCATCGACTGCCACATCGGTTCGCAACTGCTCGATCCGTCGCCGTTTGCCGAAGCGCTCGACCGCATCCTGGCGCTGATCGACCAGCTTGCTGCCGAAGGCATCGCCGTGCATCACATCGACCTCGGCGGCGGCCTCGGCATCCAGTACCGCGCCGATGAAGTGCAGCCGACCGTCGCTTCCTACCTGAATCCGCTGCTCGACAAGCTGCGGGGCCGCGGCCTCAAGGTCGTGCTCGAACCGGGCCGCCGCCTGGTTGGCAACGCCGGCCTGCTGCTCACCCGCGTCGAATTCCTCAAGGAAGGCGAGGCCAAGAACTTCGCGATCATCGACGCGGCGATGAACGACCTGATGCGCCCGGCGCTCTACGAAGCCTGGCACGACATTAACCCGGTCGTGCCGCGCGCCGGCGCGACGCGTGACTACGACGTCGTCGGCCCGGTCTGCGAAACCGGTGACTTCCTCGGTCAGGCGCGGCCGCTCAACCTGCAGCCGGGCGACCTGCTGGCGGTGATGTCGGCCGGCGCCTACGGCATGGCCATGGCCTCGAACTACAACACGCGACCGCGCGCCATCGAAGTGATGGTCGACGGCGATCAGGTGCACGTCATCCGCCAGCGCGAGACCGTCGCACAGCTCTACGCCGGCGAATCCGTCCTGCCGCAGTGAGCGGCATCCGCATCGACAAGTGGCTGTGGGCCGCGCGTTTCTTCAAGACGCGCAGCCTGGCCACCGATGCGGTCGGCGGCGGCAAGGTCAAGTTGAACGGGGCGCCGACCAAGCCGGCGCGTGACGTGAAGATCGGCGACCGGCTCGACATCAGCAACAGCGAAACCCGCTGGCAGGTGACCATTCTCGGCCTGTCGGACAAGCGCGGCCCGGCCCCCGCAGCTCGCCTGCTCTACGAGGAAACCCCTGAGAGCGTCGCCGCCCGCGAAGCCGAACAGTTGCGGCGCAAATTCACCCAGGAACCCGCCGCCGAGATCCACGGCCGTCCGACCAAGCGCGACCGGCGACAGATGGATCGCTTCGGTGGCTGATTTTTTGCCGAATCTTGCGGTCGACCGCAAGATTCACGCAAAAATCAGAGCACCAGCACCAAGGCCAGCGGCAGGAAAATCAGCGCCGCCAGGTTGCCGACCAGCACGATCGACGCCACCCGCTGCGGTTCCTGCTGGTAGCGCTCGGCGAAGAGGAAGTTGAGTACCGCCGGCGGCAGCGCGCCGAACACCACCAGCATCGCCGCATCGCGGCCTTCCAGCCCGAACAGCTGGATCACCCCGTAGGCGATGGCCATGCCGGCGAGCGGCCGGAGTAAGGCGCTGCCAACCGACAGCTTCCACTCGCCGAAGGAGACGTCGGTCATGCGCACGCCGAGCGAGAACAGCAGCAGCGGCACCGAAACGTCGCCGAGCATCTTGATCGCGATGACCAGCGGCTGCCACACCGGAATCTTCAGCACGGCCACGGTCAACCCGGCGATGGCGGCAAAAACCACCGGAATGCGCCAGAGCATCAGGATGCGCGTCTTCGGGTCGAGCAACTTGGCGCCGAAGGAAAAATGCAGCGTGTTCTCGACCATGAACAGGATCACCGCCGCCGGCAGCGCCGCCTCGCCCCAGGCCAGCACCGCCAGCGGCAGGCCGATGTTGCCGGAATTGTTGAACAGCATCGGCGGCACCAGCGTCTTCGCCTGCACGCCGCAGAGCCGGGCGATCGGCCAGGCGAGCAGGCCGCAGACGGCGAGCACGGTGAAACCGCCGAGCGCCAGCGGTGCATAGGCGGCAAGATCGAAGGACTTGCCGGCCATCGCCGCGAAGACCAGCGCCGGCACGAAGACATCCATGTTCAGCCGGTTGGCCACTGCCATTTCCGGCTTGTGCTTGCGGCCATAGAAGAAGCCGGCAGCGACGATACCGAAGATCGGGAAAAGAATGGCCAGCAGGCGGAAGGTCAGGCTGCTTTCGTCCACGGTTCAGCCTCAGCAAGAGATGGAAATGCGGATTGTGCGGGCAGCATCGCCGCCCGCCAATCGGGGATAGTCCTTAGAGGACGTAGCGCGACAGGTCCTCGTCGGCCGCCACTTCGCCGAGCTTGTCATTGACGTAGGCTGCATCGACCGCGATGTTTTCCAGCCCGACCTTGCCGGCCTCGAAGGAAACCTCTTCCAGCAGCTTCTCCATCACCGTATGCAGGCGACGGGCGCCGATGTTCTCGGTCTTCTCGTTCACCTGGAAGGCGATCTCGGCCATGCGCCGGATGCCGTCGGCGGCGAAATCGACGCTCACGCCTTCGGTCGCCAGCAGCGCCTGGTACTGCTTGGTCAGGCAGGCGTCGGTCTGGGTCAGGATGCATTCGAAATCGGCGACCGACAGCGAGTCCAGCTCAACGCGGATGGGAAAGCGCCCCTGCAACTCGGGAATCAGGTCGGATGGCTTCGACAGGTGGAAGGCGCCGGAGGCGATGAACAGGATGTGATCGGTCTTGATCATGCCGTACTTGGTCGACACCGTGGTGCCCTCGACCAGCGGCAGCAGGTCGCGCTGCACCCCCTGGCGGGAAACGTCGGCACCCTGTACGTCGGAACGGCTGGCCACCTTGTCGATTTCGTCGATGAAGACGATGCCGTGCTGCTCGACCGCCTTGACGGCATCGAGCTTGATTTCCTCGTCGTTGACCAGGCGCGCGGCTTCTTCGTCGGTGAGCAGTTTCAGCGCTTCCTTGATCTTCAGCTTGCGCGACTTCTTCTTGCCACCGCCCATGTTCTGGAACATCCCCTGGATCTGCTGGGTCAGTTCCTCCATGCCCGGCGGCGCGAAAATCTCGGCCTGCATGCTCGGCGCGGCGACCTCGATGTCGATTTCCTTGTCGTCGAGCTCGCCCTCGCGCAGCTTCTTGCGGAATTTCTGGCGGGTCGGGCCATCTGCTGCGGTCGACTCCGAATTTTCGGCAAAAAATCCCGGGCTGCGCGCCGGCGGCAGCAGCGCATCGAGGATGCGTTCCTCGGCAGCGTCCTCGGCACGCGCGCGGTTGGCCTTCATCGCCCGCTCGCGGTGCCCCTTGATCGCCATCTCGACCAGGTCGCGGATGATCGTCTCGACATCGCGGCCGACGTAGCCGACCTCGGTGAACTTGGTCGCCTCGACCTTGATGAAGGGCGCATCGGCCAGGCGCGCCAGACGGCGGGCGATCTCGGTCTTGCCGACGCCGGTCGGGCCGATCATCAGGATGTTCTTCGGCGTGATTTCCTGGCGTAGCGGCTCGGCCACCTGGGCGCGCCGCCAGCGGTTGCGCAGGGCGATGGCCACCGCCTTCTTGGCCGCGTTCTGGCCGACGATGTGCTTGTCGAGTTCGGAGACGATCTCCTTCGGGGTCATCGTGGCGCCACTCATTCCAGCGTCTCCAGCGTGAAATTGCGATTGGTGTAGATGCACAGGTCGCCGGCAATCTCCAGCGACTTGGTGACGATGTCCAGCGGGCTCAGTTCGGTGTTCTCGACCAGCGCCCGCGCCGCGCTCTGCGCGTAGGCGCCGCCGGAACCGATGGCGACGATGCCGTATTCCGGCTCAAGCACGTCGCCGTTGCCGGTGATGACCAGCGAGGATTCGCGGTCGGCGACCGAGAGCATCGCCTCCAGCCGGCGCAGGGCGCGGTCGGTACGCCATTCCTTGGCCAGCTCGACGGCGGAACGCACCAGATTGCCCTGATGCTTCTCCAGCTTGGCCTCGAAACGCTCGAACAGCGTGAAGGCATCGGCGGTGCCGCCGGCGAATCCAGCGAGAATGCGCCCCTGGTAGAGGCGGCGGACCTTCTTGGCGGTGCCCTTGATGACGATGTTGCCCAGCGTCACCTGGCCGTCGCCGCCCATGGCGACGGAAGTGCCCCGGCGCACCGACAGGATCGTCGTGCCGTGATATTGCTCCATGGTTTTTTCCTGATTTAAGACTTGGGAACGATGATGCGCGCCTGCTTGTTGAGGCCGACGACGGCCATCAACTCGGCGACGAGATGGTTCGGACTGCGGATCACGATATCCTTGCCGGCCGCCTTGAACGGCACCAGCCGGTTGACCAGCTGGCCGGCGGAGAAGAAATCGAGGCGCAGCACCCCGGAAAAATCGAGTATCGCCACTTCGTGGCTCGCCAGGTATTTGGACAAATCCTCGAAACGCTGGTTCTTCAGCTCGCCGCTGAGGTAGCAGGCATCGTCGAGCGGCGAGGTCGCACCGGGCTGGCTGACCGATTTCGGCAGGGTTTCCCAGGATGGCGGGGACAATTCGAAGGTCACCGCATAGTCGACCGCACGCTCCTCGAAATGCGCCTGCGGCGCCTGCCTTTGCAAGAGTTCGAGCAGCAGGCGCCAGCTCGCCTCGTGTTCCGGATTGCCCGGTTTCAGGCGCTCGTCCAGACGTTGCTGCAAGGATTCCGCGCCAACCAGTCGCAACGGCTTGCCGGCACGGCGTACCGCAATCAGGCACTCGGCCAGCACTCCGGCAACGATGTCGTCGCAACCGACGAGCTTGCTGCAATCGAGCAGCAATTCGCCCGACTGACCGAGCAGGCGCTTCAATTGCTCGATCGGTCGCAGATCGTCGCCGGTCAGCACGCCTTGCAGGGCAAGCACGCCCCCGGTCGCCGTACTGCGTACCTTGAAGCCATGTTCGCGCCAGGAGGGCGGGGAGGTCTCGCAACGCTCGGCAAACTCGACGCAGCAGCGGTCGAATTCCGCCCGTTCCCCGAGTATCTGCAACAGATCGAGCAGCAACAACCACAAGCGCTTTCCCTCGCTCCCCGGATACGCGCGGATGAAACCTTCGAGCAGGCTGCGGGCTGCCGCATCCTGACCGTTGGCGAACAACACCACCACCTGCTCGACATCGGCTTGCAGCGGATCGATGTCATGCTCGACATTGATCGCCATGACGCTGGATTCGGTGAATTCGTCGTCGAAATCATCGACGCCGAATTCCGGATCGATCCCCGGCAGCGTCTCCGGCCCTCGATCGGCCCCTTTTTCCGGCCCGGCGGAGCTGGCCAGCGGTTGGCCAACCGGCATTTTCGGCGGCAATGTTTCCAGGCTGAATTCGAGATCCGGCAACGGCTCGATGCGGACGGGCGCGTCGGCCGGACGCTCGGGCAGCTTCACGTCGGGCAACGGCGCGCGCGGACGAGCCGCCGACCGTTCCGGCATCTTTTGAGGGGGCTTTTTGAAAAAGGAAAAAACCATGAGCGCTCCGCGTGCTGACTTAGCGTTGTAGCATGTGGCGCCAGCCATGGCAACGCCCGCCGCCCGGCCGGGCTATTCATCCGTGGCGCCGGCTCAGCCCTGCCCGCAGTCCCAGACAGGCCATCACCAGCAGCCCGACCAGGACCGGCCCGAACGGCTGATCGAAACGCAGCGCCGTAAAGAACGCCGCAACGTAGCAGCCCAGACCAAGGACGATCGACAACAAGACGCCCTGCCGCCAGCTGACGGCACGCCCGAAAGACACCCAGGCCGGCACGAACAACAGGGCAAAACAGGCCATCAGGCCAATGCTCGCCGTCGCAATGGCCACCGCGATGACGACCAGACACTCAAAGCCCAGGTGCCAGCGCCAGGCCGGCAGGCGGTTAACCTTTTCGTTGGCCGGAAACAGCACGGCAGCGATCAGGCGTGGCGTCAGCAGCGGCAGCAGCACGACCCCGCCGACCAGCAACAGGCAGGCGATCAGCGCTTCGGCCGGACCGGAAAAGTATAGTTGTCCGTCAATCAGGGCATGACCGAGTGCCTCGCCAGCACCGCCGTTGGCCGCCACCAGCAAGGTGGCCGACCAGCCGGCCAGCATCATGACGCCGTAAGCGGCATTGCTGCGGGCGCCGGCCGCCAGCTTGGCCAGCGCGCCGCACAGGGCCCCGAGCGGCGAACCGACCAGGATGGAAATCCCCAGCGCCTGAGCCAGCATCGCCCCGGCTGCAGACAGGTGAGCCAGTCCGAGCGTGGCGAACCACTCGTCACGCAGGCGCAGCAGATTACCCAGCCAGGGCAGGAACAGCGCAAGACAGAGGCCGGTCAGAAACGGGCGCAGGAACAATTCATCCACGGGTCGAGCCTCCGTCCACATCGACAATACGGGCGCCGAGACGATTCAGGAAATCGCGGTCGTGACTGACGACCAGACAACCGATGGCGGCGCGGCGCTGCAGGATTTCCTCCGCCGCCAGCACCAGATGACCGGGATCGAGATGATTGGTCGGCTCGTCGAGCAGCACCACATCCGCCTCGCCAGCCAGCGTCGCCCACAGGCTGAGCAACTGATACTGCCCGCCGGACATGGTATCGATGCGGCGCGGCAGGCATTCGGCCAGGCCGGCTGGCGGGCTGCTGCGGTCGACGCCGAGAAAACGCAACATTTCACTACCGGTCAGCGGCACTTCGAGCGGCCGCGTCTGACGCTGGGCGAGATAGGCGACGCGCCGGGCAGGTGCCAGCATGAAACTGCCGGCATGGATGCTTGCCTCGCCGACCAGGGCCTTGAGCAAGGTCGATTTCCCGGCACCGTTCGCGCCCCACAGGCCGACGATCTCGCCACGTGCCAGCGTCAGGCTCAGCGGCCGCCCGACCGGCCGGTCGTAACCGGCCAGCAGGGCGTCGATGTGCAGTAAGGTTTCCGGGCTCACTTGATCGACAACGCGCCAACCCAGGCGTCGATCAGCGCGAAATAGGCCGCCGCGCCGCCGCCTGCCGCCGGTTCCAGCGACAGCACGCGAATCGGCCAACCCAGCGCGGCCGACAAACGCTCGGCGCCCGCTGCCGGCTGGTAGGCGGTACGGAGGATCACCCCCTGAACGCCCTTCAGCCGTTCGACCAGTTGGGCCAGATGCGATGCCGTCGGCGGTACGCCAGGGATCGGTTCAATGTAGCCGAGCACCGGACGCCCGACAAAGGCCAGCAGGTAATTGCCGTCGCGGTGATGCAGCAGGGCCCCCGGCGTTCCGGCTGCCCGCTGACGCCAACCGGAAACGCGTTGTTCGACGGCGGCCGCGAACGCCGCCGCCCGCTGGCGATAGCCCGCGGCACCGGCTGGATCGAGCTGCGCCATGCGCTCGCCCAAGGCCTTGCCGACCAGAGCCATACGTTGCGGATCGAGCTGGAAATGCGGGTTGCCGGCCGGATGCACATCGCCCAGCGCGCGGTCGGCGGCCTGGCCGACGTCGAGCAGCGAGACCTGCAGGGCGGCTTCGAACCAGCCGGGCTTGCCCGGCTGAATCCTGGCGTTCGCCGCGCCGCTGACGGCCGGCGGCAACCAGCCGATTTCCAGATCGGCGCCGACCGCCACGAGCAGATCGGCATCACGCAAGGCACGCATCATCGATGGACGCGCCTGCACGGTATGCGCATCGCGATCCGGCGCGATCAGTTCGACAACACGCACCTGCGCACCGCCCACTTCGCGCGCCAGCATGCCCATGCTCGCCGTCGTTGCCACAACCTCCAGTGCCTGCGCGGCATGCGCGGCAAACAGGCAGATCAGGCTGAACAGGATTTTCTTCATCGTCCGTCTCCTCAGAACCAATGGGCACCGTGGGTGCCCAGGCTGTGCTGATACTGCAGATAGAGTTCATTCACGTTTTCACGCACCCCGTCGACTGCCAGACGGGCCCGCGAAAATTGCAGGCGGAAACGCGAATACTCGGTCAGGTCGCGCGTCAGCGCGGCAGTCCAGCGACTCGATGCATCCATGTCGCGCAGACGTCCGGCCGGACCGTCGACGTGGTTGGTCCAGCCGGTTACATCGTAACGCAGGCCGGCCTTCCAGAACGGCAGGAAACCGTAGGTGGCCTGCGCGTAGAAGCCGTCCTGAACCATCTTCCGACGTTCGCCGAGCAGCGCATCGTTCTCGTGGAACGCCACGTTCAGATCCTTGGTCAGCCGCAGGTACTCGGCGACCAGCGTCAGATTGCCCTGACCGCCGACGCGGCCGGCATCGTACTTGTAAACCCAGTCGGTGCCCCACAGCCAGGCCTGGCCCTGCAGGCCATTGACCAGACTGGCCGGATTTTCCGCGGTATGGTCGTGCACCTCCTGGTGCTGCCTCGACCAGCCGCCCCAGACACCGAACTGCACCGCATGGCGGTCGCCGAGATCGGGCGCGAACTTGGCGTAGGTCGTGAGCAGGCGAGGACCGGCCAGCGAATTGTCCATCGCGCCGCCGGTCGTCGCCGCCAGCGCAGCACCGTCGGCACGCTCAGTCGGCGTCGCCAGACCGCTACCCGAGAACGGATGATCCTTGCCTTGCAGCGCTTCGACGCCGAGCAAGGTGTACCAGTTGCCGGTATCCGGCACCCATTCGGCGCGCACACCGGTGTCGTTCAAGCCATGCTCACCGAGCAGCGCGCGATAGGCCAGGTTCTGGTCGACGAAATCCCACTGATGCGGATGCTTGGCGTTCTGGTAACCGATACCGGAAAAGAACTTGCCACCGCGGAACTTGAGCCCGGCAGGCAAACCACGCGTATCGAAGTAGGCTTCTTCCAGTTCGACGTCACCGCCGCTGCTCACCGTCATCTTCACATTGGCGTCGAAATACGGGCTGACCGCCGACGAGAAGACGATTTCGGTTTCGCGCAGGTTGAAGCCGCGCTCGATGCCGTGATCGTGACCTTCCTCGCCGTGCGAATGGCTGATGCCATCCATGTGCTCCAGCAGTTCGCCGGCGCCGCCCTGGCGGTTGTCGCGATAGTAGACCCCATCCAGAATGACCGAGATCTGCGGATTGAAAGCATTGGCCAGGGGCTTGTTGCGTTCGCGCTGCGGACTGGGTTCAGCAGCAGCGGCACTGGCGGTCGACGCCACTTTTTCGGCACTTTCCGCCTTCGATTCGGCGGTCTTCAGACGATTTTCAAGCGAAGCGATACGTTTTTCGTAAGCCGAACGCATCTCGGCCAGTTCGGCGCGCAGCGCCTGCAATTCGGCGTCGCCGGCGGCATGAGCCGGCAGGTTGGCGAGCAGCCCGGCGGCCGCCAGCCCGTAAAGGGAGGTACGAAGCATGGAGTTTCTCCGGAAAAAGCATGACGAAGCCGATCCCGCCCGGGGAACGGCAACAGCAGAACGAGGCTTTTAAGCGGAGAACGGCGGGGCGCGGATGGCGTGCGCGGCGGCACGGCGCAGGGCCAGCCACGGCGTGGCGGAGAGAACGATGCGGTCGACCGCATCCGCTGCGGAAAACTCGGGCAGGAAAGCCGGCGGGCCGGAAAACCCGAGACCGCCGAGGGCCAGACACTCGGGGCAATTCGGCTCATCGCCGCCGTCGTTCAGGTGTTTGCTGGCATCGACCTTGACGTGCGAAATGGCATGCGTCGCCACCACCTGCTGGACAAACACCAGCAGGAACGCGAACAGCAACGCATGCCAGAGCCGCTGACGCATCAATCCACCTGCACCAGCAATCCCTTCAGGTATTCGCCTTCAGGGAAATTCAGCGCCACCGGATGATCGGCCGCACCGGCCAGACGACGGACGATGCGCGCTTCGCGCCCGGCATCGTGGGCAGCACCGGCGACGATTTTCTGAAACAGCTCCAGACCGATGCCGCCGGAACAGGAATAGGTCATCAGCAGGCCGCCCGGCCGCAACAGTCGGCAGCCGAGGACGTTAATGTCCTTGTAGGCGCGCGCCGCGCGCTCGGCATGGGCAGCCGACGGCGCGAACTTGGGCGGATCGAGGACGATCAGGTCGAAAGTCCGCCCCGCCTTGCGGAAGTCGCGCAGCGCCTGAAAGACATCGGCCTCCAGCCATTCGGCACGTTCGGCCGGCAGTTGCGGATTGAGCGCCAGGTTGGCGCGGGCCTGGGCCAGCGCCGGGCCGGACGAATCGATCGACAGCACGCGGGCGGCACCGCCGGCCAGCGCCTGCAGCGAAAAACCGCCGGTGTAGCAGAAGCAGTTGAGAATCTCCTTGCCGGCCGCCAGTTCGCCGAGCAGACGACGATTCTCACGCTGGTCGAGGTAGAAACCGGTTTTGTGCCCGCCGGCGATGTCGACCGCAAGACGCACGCCGTTTTCTTCAATCGACAGGGCGTCGACCGACGGCTCGCCATGCAGCCAGCCGGTCGTTGGTTCCAGCCCTTCGAGGGCACGCACTTCGGAATCGGAGCGCTCGTAAATGCGGCTGCAGCCGGTCGCCTTGAGCAGTCCGGCAACGATCGCCTTGCGCCATTTGTCGGCACCGGCCGAAGTCAGCTGGACGACGATGGTGTCGCCATAGCGGTCGGCGATGACGCCGGGCAAGCCATCCGATTCGGCATGGATCAGCCGTACGCCGTCCTGGCCGCGCAACTCCGGCAGCGCGGCGCGGCGGGCAACGGCGGTCGCAATGCGGCGCTTGAAGAAGGCGTCGTCGACCGACTCGTCCGGATCGAAGGTCCAGAAACGTGCGCGGATCTGCGATTGCGGGCTGTACGCGGCGCGACCGAGGGGACGCAGGTTATCGGCCAGCACTTCGACAGTGTCGCCCGGCCGCGCACGCCCTTCCAGGCGGCCGACCGAACCCGCGAACAACCACGGGTGGCGCTGTTTCATTGCCGACCGTTCCTTGCCGGGCATCAGGATCAGTTGGGCCATGCGTTTTCGGTCCGTAGAAAGCAAGAGCCCCGGCGATCTTGCGACAGCCGGGGCCCGGAATGCGGGGTGTTGCTCAGTTGCCCAGCGGCTTGCGGTTGCGCTGATGGCATTCGACGGCGTACAGGGTCTTGAACGCGGTCTTGCCGTCGCCCTTGAACAGGCGCTTGACGGTCTTCGAAACGCAGCGGCGTTCCAGGATGTTGCGGCGATTGCGGTTGATGGCCATGGATGACTCCGGATTGCGGCGAAATAACGAAAGACGCGCATTATGCCGGGTCGACCGGCGAATGGTCAATTACCGCTTGATTTTCCGGTTGTTTTCGTTTTTCCCCTTTTCCTGCGGTCGACCGCAGGAATCGGGCTTTTTCGCCGCGGCTCAGCGCTTGGCGCGCGGATGCGCCTTGTCGTAAACGCTGGCCAGATGCTGAAAGTCGAGGTGGGTATACACCTGCGTCGAAGCGATGCTGGCGTGGCCGAGCATCTCCTGCACCGCGCGCAGGTCGCCGGAAGACTGCAATACATGCGACGCGAACGAATGGCGCAACATGTGCGGATGGACATGACCAGGCAGGCCGAGACGCACGGCACGGCGGGCCAGCCGCAACTGGACCATGCGCGCCGAGATGCGTCGTCCGCGCGGGCCGACGAACAGTGCCGGTTCGCCCGGCTGCGCCAGTTCATCGCGCCACTGCGACCAGCGCGCCAGCGCCAGCCGCGCCTGCCGGCCGACCGGCACCAGCCGTGCCTTGGCCCGCTTGCCAAGCACCCGGACTTCACCTTCATGCAGCATGCTGTCGAATGCGTCACGATCCAGGCCGATCAACTCGGCCAGCCGCAGGCCGGACGAATAGATCAGTTCGAACATCGCCGCATCGCGGGCTTCCAGACGCGGATCCTCATCGCTATCCGGTTCGAGCAGGCGCGCCGCCTCGTCGACCGACAGGGCTTTCGGCAGACGTTTTGGTGATTTCGGCGCGCGTAGCCCTTCGCACGGATTGGCCTGGATCAGGCCGCGTCCGCCCAGCCAGGCGAAGAAACCGCGCCAGGCCGACAGCAGGCGGGCCAGCGAGCGCCCGGACAGACCGCCACCGTGCATTTGCGCAACGAAGCGCCGTACCCGATGAACATCGAGCCGGTCGAGACGGTCATCGCCGTTCAGGGCAAGCAGCTTGGCCAGATCGCGCCGGTAGTTGGCCACCGTGTGCGGCGACAATCGACGCTGCTCGGCGAGTTCCGCGAGCCAGGCATCGACGGCGGCCGCAGGCGTCACAGCGCGCTCTTGGTCACCCGGGCCAGCGCAGCGGAAACCATTTCGCCGATGCGTTCGAGGTAGAGCGTCCCCATGTCGGCATAGAAACGCTGCGCTTCCTCGCTGCCCAGTGCCACCATGCCGATCGTTCCGCCACCGTTGCGCAGCGCGATCAGCGCCTGCGAACGGATATGCGGTGCCGCTTCGCCGAACCACGATGCGGTACCGAATCCTGCGGTCGACCCGCAATACGGCCGGGAAAGCGTCTCGGCGAATACCTGCAGTTCCTCGCTGACCGCCGCGAACTCGGGCAAATCCTCGATGCCTGCCGGCTTGTCCCACAGACGCAGCGCCACGTGCGGCACGGAGAAATCGTCGCGCAGGTGGAAGTTGAGCAGGTGGATCACCGCCTGAAAGGTTTCGGCCGCCACCAGGCCAACCGCCAGCCGATGCACCTTCTCGGAAATCTGGTCGTTTTCCTCGCCGAAAGCGATCAGTTCGGCCAGCTTGGCCTCGCTGGCGCGATTCTTCTCGCGCAGCGTCAGCATCTGACGCTCGGCCAGCGATACCGCGCGACCGCCATGCGGATGCGGCACGAAAATCTGCGCCATCAGATCGGCGTATTTCTCGAAGAAACCCGGGTTGTTCTTCAAGTAGTCGGCGATTTCGTCGGGAAACATGGCGCTCATAATTCGATTTCTCCGGAGAAGACGGTGACAGCCGGGCCGGTCATCAGGACCGGACGCCCTTCGCCGCCCCAGGCAATATTGAGGTCGCCGCCACGCGTCGTCACGCGTACCGGCGATTCGAGCAGACCGCGCCGGATACCGGCCACCGCCGCCGCACAGGCACCGGTGCCGCAGGCCAGCGTTTCGCCGGCCCCGCGCTCGTAGACGCGTAGCTTGATCGCGTGCTTGTCGACGATCTGCATGAAACCGGCGTTGACCCGTTGCGGAAAACGCGGGTGCGATTCGATCAGCGGCCCGTGCTCGCCGACGGCAGCCGTATCGACGCTGCCGACCACCTGCACGGCATGCGGATTGCCCATCGAGACGACACTGATTTCCAGCGTTTCGTCGGCGACATCAAGGTTGTAGACGATGGTGTCGTCATCGTGCAGGAAAGGAATCTCGGCCGGCAAAAACCGCGGAATACCCATGTCGACCGTGACATTGCCGTCGCCTTCAAGACGCGGCGAAATCACGCCCTTCATCGTCTCGACGCGGATTTCGCGCTTGTCGGTCAGCCCCTGCTCGTGCACGAAACGCACGAAACAGCGAGCGCCGTTGCCACACTGCTCAACTTCACCGCCGTCGGCATTGAAGATGCGATAGCGGAAATCGACGTCGTCGCGTCCCGGCTTCTCGACCAGCAACAACTGGTCGCAACCGACGCCGAAATGACGGTCAGCGAGATAGCGGACCTGTTCGGGCTTCAGCGCCAGGGGCTGGCGCACGCCGTCCAGCACAACGAAATCGTTGCCCAGACCGTGCATCTTGGAAAACTTGAGCTTCACGAAATGCTCCGCGGTTGAATGTTAAAAATCATAGCAGAGACAATTGCTTATCTCAAATTTCTAAAGCTTTTTCTCCATCACGAAATCATCCATCACGTAACCCCCGCCGATATCCTCGACCGTTGCCTCGCGAACGGTGAATCCGTATTTCATGTAAGAGTTGATCGCCTTGGCGTTGCGCTTGTTGACCTGCAGGACGACGCAAGGATAACCCTGCTTTTTCGCCCGCTCGGCGACATGGGCGATCAGCCGCCCGCCGACGCCCTGGCGCTGCACATCGGGATGGATGTAGAGCTTGTCCAGCTTGAATTCGCCCTTGCGAATTTCGCTGAACGCAAATCCGATGCGGCGGCCTTCGAAAAAGGCCTGATCGAGCCATTTGTGCAGGTCCTCAAGATCATCGTACAGACGCTCGTGCCCATAGCGCTGCTCGAGCATGAAGTCGATCTGCTCCTGGGTGATGATGCCAGGGTAGCTGGCCTGCCAGATTTCCCGGGCCAGGGTTGAAATGGCCGGCACATCGGGCGGCGTGACGGGGCGAATCTCGATATTCAGGCTGCTCATTTCAGTAGAACCTCTGCTCTCCGGGTGGCCGGGTCTTGAAGCGCTTGTGCAACCAGAAATACTGCTCCGGCATGCGCAGCACCTGGCTTTCGATATATCGGTTCATCGCGGCGGTATCGGCCTCGACGCTCTCGCCGGGAAAATTATCCCATGGCGGCTGAATTTCAATTTCATAACCATCATCGAGCAGGTGCGCGATACACGGCACGACATGCGCATTGGTCAAACGCACCAGCCGGGACAAAGCCGGAATCGTTGCGGCCGACACCCCGAAGAACGGCACGAAGATCGATTCCTTGGGCCCGAAATCCATGTCCGGCAGATAATAGAACGGGTGGCCCTCCTTCATCGTCTTGACGATCTTGCGCAGACCGTCCTGACGGGAAAACAAGATGGTTTCGCTGAAACGGCGGCGCCCCTCGAACATCAAACGGTCGAATACCGGATTTTTCTGACGCGAGTAGACGCTGCAACCGACACCGAACATCGAGATACGCGTTGCCGCCGCATCGAGCCCGACGAAATGCGGCGACAGAACAACCACCGGCCGGCCGTCGGCAGGGAACAGATATTCACGGCCAGTTACCCGGATCAGGCGCTCCAGACGCGATTTCGGCGCCCACCACAACAGCACGCGATCGAGCGCCGCACAGGCAAAGGCGATCACGTGCCGGCGCGCCAACTGTTCCCGCTCGACAGACGGCATGTCGGGAAAACACAAGGCCAGATTGGTCAGCGTGACCTTGCGACGCTCCCGACCCACGGCATAGAAGAAACGCCCCAGGCCTCGTCCGCAGGCGCGCAACGCTCCGATCGGCAACCAGTGCAGCAACCACAGGAAGGCGACGGCCAGATGGGACAGCAGATGTTTCAAGCCGCCCCCCCGCGCCGATCCGGCGCCTCGGCACCGGCCGGTCGCTTGTAACGGTTGTAGCCCCAGAGGTACTGACTCGGACAACTGCGGATCAGGCGCTCGACCTGCCAGTTGATCTGCTGCGCTCGATCGATGGTATTCCCGGACAAGGGCTCACCGGGCGGCAGGAAATGGATGCGGTAACCGCGACCGCCAGGCAGACGCTCGCCCCAGGTCAGCAGTGTTGCCGCGTCGGTTTCGGTCAGCCTGGCCGCCAGGGTCATGGTGTAGGCCTCACGATCGAAGAAACGCAACCAGACGCCTTCTCCGGTTTTCGGCGCCTGATCCGGCAGCAACCCGACCATTTGCCCTTTTCTCAGCGCCTTGATCAGTGAACGGACCCCCGACAGATCCGCCGGCGCCAGATGCAGATTGTCGCGCTGGCGCCCCATCAGGATCAGTCGCTGGGCCGCCTCGGATTTCGGTGGGCGGTAAAGCACGGTGATGTCACCGAAAGTGGACAGATACTGGGCGGTGATTTCGAAACAGCCCAGGTGCGGCGTCAGGAACACGATGCCCTGCCCACGGCTGCGAGCCGCTTCGACATGTTCCCAGCCGACGACTTCGCGCACGAGCGCGCTGGCTTCATCCAGCGAGCGCATCCAGATGCGCGACAGTTCGATCATCTGCTTGCCGGTTTCGGCCGCGATGGCGCCATGCAGCGAAGACGGCAAACCGGCTTGCGCAACATTCTCGGCGAGGTGCCGACGATAAGTCGGCGACAGCCAGTAGACCAACTTGCCAAGAACAGCGCCCAGAACATGCAGTACAGGCAACGGCAGGCGGCCGAGTATCCGGAAAAGGAAAACCATGTCTCACCCGGGGTTGAAGCCCGGAGAAAAAAGAATAATATTATGGGTTCGCCGAGTTAAACAGACAACTTGCGGGGCGATGACAAATACCGCTAAAGCGTCGCCTGCTCGTGGTCCGAAGCCGGTAACGCGGGACCAAAGGACCACTGGAGCACGCCATGAGCGAATTCTTCTTCACCTCGGAATCGGTTTCCGAAGGCCACCCCGACAAGGTTGCCGACCAGATTTCCGACGCCATCCTCGACGCCATCCTCGCCCAGGACAAACATTCCCGCGTCGCCGCCGAAACGCTGTGCAACACCGGTCTGGTGGTGCTGGCCGGCGAGATCACCACCAACGCCAACGTCGATTACATCCAGGTCGCGCGCGATACCATCAAGCGCATCGGCTACGACAACACCGACTACGGCATCGACTACAAGGGCTGCGCCGTGCTCGTCGCCTACGACAAGCAGAGCCCGGACATCGCCCAGGGCGTGGACAAGGCCTACGACGACAACCTCAACCAGGGTGCCGGCGACCAGGGCCTGATGTTCGGCTACGCCTGCGACGAAACCCCGTCGCTGATGCCGCTGCCGATCTACCTGTCGCATCGTCTGGTCGAACGCCAGGCCCTGCTGCGCAAGGACGGTCGCCTGGCCTGGGCGCGCCCGGACGCCAAGTCGCAAGTGACCATCAAGTACGTCGACGGCAAGCCCTACTGCATCGACACCGTCGTGCTGTCCACGCAGCACTCGCCGGACATCAGCCTGGAAGACCTGCGCGAATCGACCATCGAGCAGATCATCAAGCCGGTGCTGCCGAAGGAATTGATCAAGGGCGACATCAAGTTCCTGGTCAACCCGACCGGCCGCTTCGTCGTCGGCGGCCCGCAGGGCGACTGCGGCCTGACCGGCCGCAAGATCATCGTCGACACCTACGGCGGTGCCGCACCGCACGGCGGCGGCGCCTTCTCCGGCAAGGATCCGTCCAAGGTCGACCGCTCCGCCGCCTACGCCGGCCGCTACGTCGCCAAGAACATCGTCGCCGCCGGCCTGGCTTCCAAGTGCCTGGTGCAGGTCTCCTACGCCATCGGCGTCGCTGAGCCGACCTCGGTGATGGTCGAAACCTTCGGCACCGGCAAGGTCAGCAACGAAACCCTGACCGCGCTGATCCGCAAGCACTTCGACCTGCGCCCGAAGGGCATCGTCAACATGCTCGACCTGCTCCGCCCGATCTACCAGAAGACCGCCGCCTACGGCCACTTCGGCCGCGACGAGCCGGAGTTCAGCTGGGAAGCGACGGATCGCGCCGCCCTACTCAGGGGGGATGCCGGCCTCTGATCGGCCCGGCATCAACCGCAGCAAGTCAAAAGGACGCTACGGCGTCCTTTTTCTTTGGAGCGACAACAGCGTGGCGATCACGCTGCTGAATTTTACAAATCAGTAAGTTACAAATAGTTTACAGATAAATATAATGCCATCGTTCTAACAACGAGGTGTCCAGCCATGACTGGGAAACGCCGAGGAGACAAAGGCAAGCGGAAAACCGCCGAACCGCGAGCAGAGTACGTTGCCGCGGTACGCTACGCCGATGGCAGTCGCGAGCTTTTCCACATTCGCAACGCCGACGATATTGACGACGCCAGAGCACTGGTTTTCAGCCAGCTGGGGGACATCGCAGCAGTCGTCATCGCCCGCCGCAGCAGTGCTGGTACGCGATGAAACAGTTTCGCCAGTCGACGCTATAATCTCCGGCTTCCGAGGAGCGCTGCAAGAGACCCTATCTCTCAGGCTCGGTTCAAAACTGCGCTCACTGTCCAACCCTGCCGGGCGCAGGGGGTTCGGTGAGTTGAACACCGCCCCTCCCCGTCACAGTTATTCAGGAGCTTACTGTGGCCAATACCCAAGACTACGTCATTGCCGACATCAACCTTGCCGACTGGGGTCGCAAGGAAATCCGCATCGCCGAAGGCGAAATGCCGGGCCTGATGGCCATTCGCGAAGAATTCGCGAAGACCCAGCCGCTCAAGGGCGCGCGCATCACCGGTTCGCTGCACATGACCATCCAGACCGCCGTGCTGATCGAGACGCTGACCGCGCTCGGCGCCGAAGTCCGCTGGGCCTCGTGCAACATCTTCTCGACCCAGGACCACGCCGCCGCCGCGATTGCCGCCGCCGGCATCCCGGTCTTTGCCGTCAAGGGCGAAACCCTGACCGATTACTGGGACTACACCCACCGCATCTTCGAATGGACCGACGGCGGTTACTCGAACATGATCCTCGACGACGGCGGCGACGCAACCCTGCTGCTGCACCTCGGCGCCAAGGCCGAGAAAGACATCTCGGTGCTGGCCAAGCCGGGTTCGGAAGAAGAAACCATCCTCTTCGCCGCGATCAAGGCCAAGCTGGCCGTCGATCCGACCTGGTATTCCGTTCGCCTGGCGCAGATCAAGGGCGTCACCGAAGAAACCACCACCGGCGTCCATCGCCTGTACCAGATGCACCAGCGTGGCGACCTCAAGTTCCCGGCCATCAACGTCAACGACTCGGTCACCAAGTCCAAGTTCGACAACCTCTACGGCTGCCGCGAATCGCTGGTCGACGGCATCAAGCGCGCCACCGACGTCATGGTCGCCGGCAAGATCGCCGTGATCTGCGGCTACGGCGACGTAGGCAAGGGTTCGGCGCAAGCCATGCGCGCCCTGTCGGCGCAAGTCTGGGTCACCGAAATCGACCCGATCTGCGCGCTGCAGGCTGCCATGGAAGGCTACCGCGTGGTCACCATGGAATACGCCGCCGACAAGGCCGACATCTTCGTCACCACGACCGGCAACTTCCACGTCATCCAGCACGACCACATGGTCAAGATGAAGAACAACGCCATCGTCTGCAACATCGGCCACTTCGACAACGAAATCGATGTCGCCTCGCTGGAAAAGTACCAGTGGGAAGAGATCAAGCCGCAGGTCGATCACGTCATCTTCCCGGACGGCAAGCGCATCATCCTGCTCGCCAAGGGTCGCCTGGTGAACCTTGGTTGCGGCACCGGCCATCCGTCCTACGTGATGTCCTCGTCGTTCGCCAACCAGACCATCGCCCAGATCGAGCTGTTCACCAAGACCGCCGACTACCCGGTGGGTGTCTACACGCTGCCCAAGCACCTCGACGAAAAGGTCGCCCGCCTGCAGTTGAAGACGCTCAACGTGCAACTGTCGACGCTGACGCAGCAACAGGCCGACTACATCGGCGTGCCGGTGGAAGGCCCGTACAAGGCCGACCACTACCGCTACTGATCGTCCGCAGCTGCCGCCACCGGCCGCCCCGATGAGCATGAACTCCTTCCATGCCCGCCAGGGCGGTCGGCATCGTGACGAAAAACCGGTCAAGACACCGGTCGACCGTCACGGCCTGCTACGCGCCGACGCACTGCTGGTCCAGCGCGGACTGGCGGCGTCGCGCACGCAGGCGCAGCGGCTGATCGGCGAAGGCCGGGTACTCGTCGACGGCAAGGCAATCGCCAAACCGTCGCTGGAACTACCGGCTGACGCCGTCCTCGCCGTTGTCGAAGACGAAAGCGACCGCTACGTCTCGCGCGGCGGCCTCAAGCTAGCCGGCGCCCTGGCGCACACCGGTCTGGCTGTCACCGGCAGGATCTGCCTCGATGTCGGGCAATCCACCGGCGGCTTCACCGACTGCCTGCTGCAGGCCGGCGCCGCGCAAGTGGTCGGCGTCGATGTCGGTCACGGTCAACTGCACGGCAAGCTAAAAAACGATGGACGCGTCACCGCACTCGAAGGTATCAACTGCCGCGCGCTGACCACCGCCGATCTCGGCGACGCCATGCCGACCGGCGGTTTTGACCTGATCGTCGGCGACGTTTCCTTCATCTCGATGACCCTGGTGCTGCCGCAACTGCCGGCGCTGCTCGCCGCCGACGGCGACCTGCTGCTGCTCATCAAGCCGCAGTTCGAGGTCGGCCCGCACAACATCGGCAAGGGCGGCATCGTGCGCGACCCGTCGCTGTACCGCGAGGTCGAAGGACGCTTCCTGGAAATTGCCAAAAAACTCGGGTTGACCGCCAAAGCCTGGCTCGACAGTCCCATCACCGGCGGCGACGGCAACCGCGAATTCTTTATCTGGCTGAAAAAATGAACACCAATATCTCGATCGAATTCTTCCCGCCGCAGACGCCCGAAGGCGTGGAAAAGCTGCGTGCCACCCGGGCTGAACTGGCCAAACTGAAACCCGAGTTCTTCTCGGTCACCTACGGCGCCGGCGGCTCGACCCGCGAGCGCACTTTCGCCATCGTCCGCGAAATCGCCAGTGAAGGCTTCGACGCCGCGCCGCACCTGTCGTGCATCGGCTCGACGCGCGAATCTATCCGTGAAATCCTGGCCGAGTTCAAAGCGACCGGCGTCCGCCGCATCGTCGCCCTGCGCGGCGACCTGCCGTCGGGCATGGCCGAGGCCGGCGAATTCCGCTACGCCAACGAACTGGTCGAATTCATCCGCGCCGAAACCGGCAATCATTTCAGCCTCGAAGTCGCCGCCTACCCGGAATGGCACCCGCAGGCACGCAGCCCGAAGGACGACCTCGACGCCTTTGCGCGCAAGGTCAAGGCCGGCGCCAACTCGGCGATCACGCAGTATTTCTACAACGCCGACGCCTACTTCCATTTCGTCGACGAAGCACGCGCGCTCGGCGTCGACATCCCCATCGTGCCCGGCATCATGCCCATCGTCGGCTTCACCAAGCTGGCCCGCTTCTCGGACGCCTGCGGCGCCGACCTGCCGCGCTGGATGCGCAAGAAGTTCGAGAGCTTCGGCGACGACAGCGACTCGATCCGTGCTTTCGGCCTCGACCTGGTCACCGAGTTGTGCGAGCGCCTGCTCAAGGGCGGCGCCCCGGGGCTGCACTTCTACAGCATGAACCAGTCGGCGCTAACCACGGAAATCTGCCGCCGCCTGGGTTGACCGCAGCAGAGACGCCGGTGCCGGAGTAAGATGTCGCGATGGAACGTCGCGAAGCCCTTCAGCGAATCGTCGAGCAGGCCGGACACGGGGAAATCGTCATGCCCACCGGGCTGGACCTGCCCCTGCGTATCGTCCGGGCCCTGGAAGACCCGGACTGCCATCTCGACCACGCAGCGCATCTGATCGGCAGCGACCCCCTGATCGCCGCTCGCGTCGTCGCCGTCGCCAACAGCGCCAGCTACGGCCGCAGCGGCAAGGCAATCACGAGCCTGCGCGACGCCCTGTCGCGGATCGGCCTGCGAACCGCCCGCACGCTGGCGATGGCCGTCGCCACCCGGCAACTGGCCGGCAATCCGAGCAGCCCCATCCTCCGTCACGCCAGTCAGACGCTATGGGAACACACGGCGCATGTTGCCGCACTGGCGCACGTGATTGCCCGCCGGGTCACCCGACAGGATCCCGAAAGCGCCCTGTTCGCCGGCATCGTCCACGAACTGGGCGGCTTTTACCTGATATCGCGAGCCAACGACTTTCCCGGCCTGCTCGATGGCGACCCCGCCGACTGGGTCGAACAGGCGGAGCCGGAAATCGGCCGCTTGCTGCTGCAACGCCTGGCGATTCCCGACAGCATCGTCGACGCCATCGAATCGCTGTGGGAAGGCATGCTGGCCCTGCCGCCGCTATCGCTCGGCGACACGCTGCTGCTGGCCAACGACCTGGCGCCCGTACCGTCGCCGCTCTACGACGTCAGCAGCGAGCATGCCGCAGTCGCTCCGGTCATCGACGCCCTGGTCGACAACGACATGCTCAGCACCATCCTCGCCGAGTCGGCGGCCGAGGTCGAATCCCTGACCGCCGCGTTACGCTTCTGACTCAGCCGCCCTGCGTGACGAGCACGTTCTGGGCCGGCATCGGCGCCGGGAAACCGGCTTCGGCCAACGCTTCCCGCAGCACCCGGTTGGTATCGAAATAAACCTGCCAGTAATGATCGTTATGACAGTAGGGGCGCACGGCCAACACCGGCCCCACCAGATTGAATTCCAGAATATCGACATCGACCGCCGGCTCGGCGAGCACATTCGGCAGTGCGGCAATCTTCTCCCGCAGCAAGTCGATCGCCGCCCGATGGTCGGCCGCACCGGACAACTGACATTTCAAATCGACCCGCCGGAAGGGGTTGACCGCAAAGTTCTGGATGTTGTCACCAAATATCTTGTTGTTACCGACCACTGTCGACACGTTGTCCGGCGTATTCAACGTTGTGGCGAACAGACCGATTTCGGTCACCGTCCCGGTGATGCCGGCTACCGTCACAAAATCGCCGACCTTGAACGGCCGCAGCACGATCAGGAAAGCTCCTGCGGCAAAATTGGCCAGCAAGCCGGCCCAGGCCGCGCCGATGGCGATACCGGCGCCGGCCACCAGTGCGGCGAACGTCGTCGTCTGCACGCCGAAGTAGCCGAGGATGCCGACCACCAGGAATACGTTCAACGTCACCGACACCACCGAGCCAACGTAGCGCAGCACGGTCGGATCGACCTTCTGCCGCTCCAATGCGCGCCGGATCATGCCCAGCGCAATACCGATCAACCACCGCCCGATCACCCAGAAAGCGATCGCTGCCAGCAACTTCAGGCCGATGTCACTGACGGTAGCGACAACGACGTCCTGATAACGCGAAATATCCTGTTCGGTCATGCTCTTCTCCTCGAAACGAACCCACCTGACGGGGCCGGGGAAATTCTAGCGACGCCCGATGTCGCCGGTTCGGCCGCGCACGATTCTTCACAATTTCACGCAGGGTGTTGACGAGAGCCCGCCTAGTCTCTAGAATTTCGGTTTCCCGTGGGGCGGGTCGGTAGCTCAGTCGGTAGAGCAGCGGACTTTTAATCCGTTGGTCGCGAGTTCGAATCTCGCCCGACCCACCAGAAAAATTCTGGGTCGTTAGCTCAGTTGGTAGAGCAGCGGACTCTTAATCCGTAGGTCGAGTGTTCGAATCACTCACGACCCACCAGAATGCCCAAGGCCCGTGTTTCGACACGGGCCTTTTCATTTTTCGGCTCGCTCAGTCGCAGTCGGCATAAAAAAGGCCCGTCCGGAGACGGGCCTTCATCGTCTTTCCTGCGGTCGACCGTTACTTGCGGCCGAATTTCTGGGTCAGTTCCAGCAGCTTCTGCTGCTTGCGCTCCTCGGCACGGGCCACCGCCTCGTTCGCCTTGCGCTGTTCGGCCTGCTTCTTGAAGCGTTCCTTGAGCAATTCGCTGGCATGCAGGCGGTTCTCATCGGTCACTTCGCCGGCCGGCGTACCGTCCAGATTCAGGCGCTGCGTGCCTTTTTCCATTTCCTTGAGATAGCGGGTAGCCATTGTGTGATTGCGCATGGCAACGCGCAGCGACTTTTTGCTGATCTCCGGCATGGCGGCGAACAACTGCTTGTCGATACCGATGGCAAGCGGGCTGAAATCACGGAAGACGGCATAACGTTCCTGCAGCGCCTTGAGCAATGCACGGACGTCGGTCGTCTTTTCGGTCTGGGTTTCGATGGCAGTCATGGTGAAGCGGTCCCGGAACAAGGCGCGAAGGGTAGCACGTTTGGCCGCCTCGCGCCGCCCTTCCGGCCTTGTTCAGACGCCATTCCGACGAAACCAGGCAAGCATCCGCTTCCAGCCGTCTTCGGCATCTTCCTTGCGATAGCTGGCCCGGTAATCGGCATGGAAGGCATGCGGTGCGTTGTCGTACAGCACGATTTCCGATGCCTGCGCCGCATGGCCACCCTGTTTCAGCGAGGCCTCCATCGCTTCGATGCTATCCAGCGGGATACCGGTATCCAGGCCGCCATACAGACCAAGTACCGGCGCCTTCAGGTCGCCGACGATATCCGCGGGATGACGAGGCGTGAATTCGTTGGTCGGACCAACCAGCCGGCCATACCAGGCGACACCGGCCTTCAGCGAGGGATTGTGGGCGGCATAGAGCCAGGTGATGCGCCCGCCCCAGCAAAACCCGGTCATCGCCAGGCGCGTCGTGTCGCCCCCGTGAGCCGCCGCCCAGACCACGCTGGCATCGAGATCCTGCATCACCTGGGCGTCCGGCGTCCGCCCGCTGATCTTCTCGATGATCTCGGCCACGCTCTGGATTTCGCGCGGATTGCCCTGCCGGGCGAACAGTTCCGGCGCAACGACGAAATAGCCCAGCTTGGCCAGGCGCCGGGCGGTATCGCGGATGTATTCATGAACACCGAAGATTTCCGAAATCAGCAGCACGACAGGTGGCTTCTCGACGTTGGCCGGTACCGCCCGATAGGCGACCATCTCGCCATCGGCAACCGGTACCCTGACTTCACCTTCGTGCAGGCCGACAGCGTCGGTATGGATCGCCGTCTGTGCGGCGACCGGCAAGGTGGCCAGCGCGAAGCCGGCGCCCAGGCTGCCGACCAGAAAACTGCGCCGGTCTACGGCACGTCCGGGCAACAGGCTGTCGAATTCGGATCGATCGTTCATCGGAGTCTCCTTTGTCGTTGTCGTGTCACATCAAAACGATGTCGTACTGCTCGGGGGAATAACTCGCTTCGGATTGCAGGGATACGGCCTTGCCGATGAAGTCGGAGAGCATCGCCAGCGACTGCGATTCCTCGTCCAGAAACAGGTCGACGACGGCCGGGCCGGCCAGGATGCGGTACTCGCGGGCATTGAACTGCCGGGCTTCGCGCAGCAGTTCGCGCAGGATTTCGTAAGCGACCGTCCGCGCCGTCTTGACCTCGCCGCGCCCGCCGCAGGTCGGGCAGGTTTCGCACAGCACATGGGCCAGCGATTCCCGGGTGCGCTTGCGGGTCATCTCGACCAGGCCCAGTTGCGTGAAGCCGTTGACCGTCAGTCGCGTATGGTCGCGCGCCAACGCCTTGTTGAACTCTTCCAGCACCGCCTTCTTGTGCTCCTCGTTCTCCATGTCGATGAAATCGACAATGATGATGCCGCCAAGGTTCCGCAAGCGCAGCTGGCGGGCGATGGTGACTGCCGCTTCCAGATTGGTCTTGAAGATGGTGTCGTCGAAATTGCGCACGCCGACGAAACCGCCGGTATTGACGTCGATCGTCGTCATTGCCTCGGTCTGGTCGATGATCAGGTAGCCACCGGATTTGAGATCGACGCGACGGGCCAGCGCCTTCTGGATTTCCTCCTCGACGCCGTGCAGGTCGAACAGCGTGCGCTGACCGGTGTAGTGCTCGAGCAGCGGCACCACGGCCGGCGTGAACTCCTGGGCAAACGCCAGCAGCTTCTGGAAGTTCTCGCGCGAGTCGATGACGATGCGCGTGCTTTCCGGATTGACGAAGTCGCGCAGCACGCGCAGACCGAGCGACAGTTCCTGATAGAGCAGGCAGGGCGGTGCGCTGACCCTGGCCTTGTCGCGGATGTCCGACCAGACCTTGCGCAGGTAGGCAATATCGGCGGCGAATTCGTCGTCGCTGGCGTTCTCGGCCATGGTGCGGACGATGAAACCGCCCTTCTCGTCTTCCGGCACCAGCCGCGTGATCTTCTCGCGCAGCATCTCGCGCTCGGCTTCCGACTCGATACGCTGCGAAATGCCGATATGCTTTTCCTGCGGCAGATAGACCAGCATCCGTCCGGCGATCGAAATCTGCGTGGACAGCCGGGCACCCTTGGTGCCGATCGGATCCTTGACCACCTGCACGACGATGCTCTGGCCTTCGTGCAGGATGCGCTCGATCGGCCGCGGCTCGGTGTTGCGTTGCTCAGGATGGCTGTCGCGCGGCAACCAGATGTCGGCGACATGCAGGAAAGCCGTGCGTTCCAGGCCGACATCGACGAAGGCCGACTGCATGCCGGGCAGAATGCGCACGATGCGGCCGAGATAGACGTTGCCGACCAGACCGCGGCTGGCCGTCCGCTCGATGTGCAGCTCCTGCGCCACCCCCTGTTGCATCACGGCAACGCGCGTCTCCTGCGGCGTGAAGTTGATCAGTATTTCTTCAGTCATAAGCGATAGAATCCCCGGTTTTTCAAGATTTTACTATGCGCAAGGCGCCAGAACTCCTCGCCCCGGCCGGCTCGCTCGACATGATGCGGACCGCCTTCGCCTTCGGCGCCGACGCGATCTACGCCGGCCAGCCGCGCTACAGCCTGCGCGTGCGCAACAACGAGTTCGGCACGCTGGAGAAACTCGGCGCCGGCATCGCCGAGGCGCACGCCCTAGGCAAGCAGTTCTTCGTCGTCAGCAACATCATTCCGCACAACGCCAAGCTCGCCACCTATCTCGCCGACATGGCGCCGGTGATCGCGCTCAAGCCGGACGCACTGATCATGTCCGACCCCGGCCTGATCGACATGGTGCGCACGCAGTGGCCGGATCTGGTGATCCATCTGTCGGTGCAGGCCAATACGGTGAACTGGGCGGCGGTCCGTTTCTGGCAAAAGATGGGCGTCGACCGCATCATCCTGTCGCGCGAGCTGTCGCTCGACGAAGTCGCCGAAATCCGCCAGCAATGCCCGGACATCGAGCTCGAGGTCTTCGTGCACGGCGCGCTGTGCATCGCCTATTCCGGCCGCTGCCTGCTCTCCGGCTACTTCAACCACCGCGATCCGAACCAGGGCACCTGCACCAATTCCTGCCGCTGGGACTACAAGGTATCGACCTCTGACGGCGCGCCCTTGCCGGCCGGCCAACCCGTCAATTTCTACAGCCACGCCGACCAGGAAATCCTGCTCGAGGAACGCCAGCGCCCCGGCGAATTGATGCCGATCGAGGAAGACGAGCACGGCACCTACATCATGAACTCGAAGGACCTGCGCGCCATCGAGCACGTCCATCGGCTGACCGAGATCGGTATCGATTCGCTGAAGATCGAGGGCCGCACCAAGAGCCCCTACTACGTCGCCCGCACCTGCCAGGCCTACCGCCAGGCGATCGACGACGCCGTCGCCGGCCGGCCGTTCGACCCGAGCCTGCTCGGCACCCTGGAGAACCTGGCCAACCGCGGCTACACCGACGGCTTCTACCAGCGCCACCATGACGCCGACTACCAGAACTACCTGCGCGGCCATTCCGAGTCGGACAAGAGCCAGTACGTCGGCGATGCCGTCGCCTTCGACGCGGCGCGCGGGCTGATGCAGATCGAGGTCAAGAACCGTTTTTTTTCCGGCGATCGCATCGAGCTTGTCCACCGGAACGGCAACCGGACGTTAAGCATCACGCGCATGGAAAATGCCGCCGGCGAGCCGTTGACCGTGGCACCCGGCAGCGGCCATCGCGTCTGGATCGACTGCCCCGCTTCGCATACCGGCGCCTTTGTCGCGCGGCTGTTCTGAACGCGGCGCGTTTTGTGCAATGCAGCAATCCCTTGTAAAATAACCGTCATGAAAACCGCCCCGTCACGCATGCCGCTGATCGATGCCCTGAAGGCCGTCGCATCGCAGCTCGTGATGCTTCATCACATCGCCATCTACGGTCCGCTGGCCGCTGCCGGCGCACTGCACTTTCCCGAACTGAGCGGCTGGTTTGCCGAATACGGGCGCATCGCGGTCCAGGTATTCCTGGTCATCGGCGGTTTCCTGGCTGCCCGCAGCCTGTCGCCGGATGGCCGGGCGCTGGCCGACAACCCGCTGCCGCTGATCGGCCGCCGTTATCTGCGGCTGGTCCTGCCCTTTCTGGTTGCCATCACCTTCGCCGTCATCGCCTCGGCAATCGCCGATCAGTGGATGAGCGATCCGGCCGTGCCCGAGCGAGCCAGCTTCGGCCAGTGGCTGGCCCACGCGCTGCTGCTGCATGGCGTGCTCGGCGCCGATTCGCTGTCGGCCGGGGTCTGGTACGTGGCCATCGATTTCCAGCTGTTCGCATTGTTCGCGCTGCTGCTGTGGGCCGGCCGACGGCCGCTCGGCGTGCTGGCCGGCGTGCTCGGCATGGCCCTGCTGTCGCTGTTCTGGTTCAACCGCCATGCCGAACTGGACAACTGGGCGATCTACTTTTTCGGTGCCTACGGCCTCGGTGCTGCCGCCTGGTGGGCCTCGACCCGCGG
The DNA here is from genome assembly GCF_021401135.1 of Azonexus sp. R2A61. Classification (GTDB taxonomy): domain Bacteria; phylum Pseudomonadota; class Gammaproteobacteria; order Burkholderiales; family Rhodocyclaceae; genus Azonexus. The sequence goes on from NZ_JACBFO010000001.1 coordinate 131,783, forward strand.
CCGACTGCACATCTGGCTCGGGGTCATCGCCACGGTCGGTGTCGCGGCACTGGTCGAGGATTTCCGGCTGCGCATCGCACTGGCGCTGGTCGTCGCCCTGCTGCTCGGCTTCAGCCGGCGCAGCGGCCTGCTCGAACGCTGGCCGGACAATCCGCTGCTGGCCTGGCTGGGGCGCATTTCCTACTCGGTGTTCCTGGTCCATTTCCCGGTGCTGTTGCTGCTCAACGGATTGTTCTCGATGGGCGGCAGCGAGGGAGGCATGTCGGTCCTGGTCACGCTGATCGCCACCTGGGTGACCTGCGTCTGGGCCGGTTCGCTGTTCCATCACTGGATCGAGGCGCCTTCGGCCCGCTGGCGTCTGCCGTTCCGCCTGCCGCGCCCGGCCTTGCCGCAGCGTTTCTCGCTGCGTCATCAAGCCGCCCGCTCCGCTGCCGACCGCGGCTGACGCTCAGTCTGCCAGTTCGGGGCGTTGGCGGAATTCGTCGAGCGCTTCCGGATTGGCCAGTGCTTCGATATTGCAGACCGGCTGCCCGTGCACGACGTTGCGCACGGCAAGTTCGACGATCTTGCCCGACTTGGTGCGTGGAATGTCGCGCACCTGAACGACCCTGGCCGGCACATGCCGCGGCGTGGTGTTGTCGCGGATCCGGCGCTTGATGCGGTCGACCAGCGCCGGATCGAGATTTTCCCCGTCCGCCAGTTTGACGAACAACACCACCCGGACATCGTCACCGCGCCCCGGCGGCCAGTCCTGGCCGATCACCAGCGATTCGACGATTTCCGGCAGACTTTCGACCTGCCGATAGATTTCCGCGGTACCGATGCGAACGCCGCCGGGATTGAGCGTCGCATCCGAGCGACCGTAGATGATCACGCCGTCGTGCCCGGTCAGTTCGGAATAATCGCCGTGACACCAGACACCGGGGAAACGCTCGAAGTAGGCCGCCCGGTACTTGCTGCCGTCCGGGTCGTTCCAGAAACCGACCGGCATCGCCGGAAAAGGCCGGGTACAGACGAGTTCGCCCTTCTGCGAGCGTATCGGTCGGCCGGCGTCGTCGAACACGTCCACAGCCATGCCCAGCGCGCGACACTGGATTTCGCCGCGATACACCGGCAGCAGCGGATTGCCGAGGACGAAACAGGAGACGATGTCGGTACCGCCCGAGATCGAGGCCAGCAGCAGGTCGCGCTTGATTTCGCGATAGACCCATTCGAACCCCTCCGGCGACAACGGGCTACCGGTCGAAAACATCACCCGCAAGGCACCCAGATCGTGCGTCCGGCCCGGTGTCAGGCCGAGCTTGGCCGCGGCATCGATGAACTTGGCCGAGGTGCCGAAATGCGTCATCCGCTCGGCGGCAGCAAAGTCGAACAGGATGTTGCCGCCGCCGGCAAACGGCGAGCCGTCGTAAAGCAGCAAGGTCGCCCCCGAGGCCAGGCCGGAAACCAGCCAGTTCCACATCATCCAGCCGCAGGTCGTGAAATAGAACAGACGGTCGCCGGGACGCACGTCGGCATGCAACTGGTGTTCCTTGAGATGTTGCAGGATGACGCCGCCGTGACAGTGCACGATGCACTTGGGCACGCCGGTCGTTCCCGAGGAGAACATGATGAACAGCGGATGCGCGAAAGGCACGCGCCGGAAATCCGCCGTTGCATCGACGTCGACCGCAGGCAGCGCCGACCACGACAGGGCGCCGGCGATCGACGCCGCGTCGGCCCGCGGGTCGAGATAGGGAACGAGCACCGTACACGTCAGACTCGGCAGTCGCGCGACGATCTCGGCGTTCTTCGCCATGCAATCGACCGGCTTGCCGTTGTACCAGTAGCCATCGACGCAGAACAGCACCTTCGGGGCGATCTGGCCGAAGCGGTCAAGCACGCCCTGGACGCCGAAATCCGGCGACGCGGATGACCAGACCGCGCCGAGCGCCGTCGTCGCCAGCATGGCGATCAGGGTTTCGGGCAGGTTGGGCAGATAGCCGGCAACACGATCGCCGGGGCCGACGCCGGCGGCAATCAGTTGCTGCTGACAGCGCGCGACTTCATGGGACAGCTCGCCCCAGCTCAGACGCCGGCGGACCTTGTCTTCGCCCCAGAAAACCAGCGCCTCGCCATCATCGCGCCGCCTCAGGAGATTTTCCGCGTAATTCACACGGGCCTGCGGGAACCAGCGCGCACCGGGCATCCTGTCGCGGTCGACCAGGATTTCCGAGCCTTTTTCACCGATCGTGCCGCAGAAATCCCAGATCGTCTCCCAGAACGCATCCGGCGCATCGACCGACCAGCGCCACAGCCCGGCGTAGTCGTCGCGGCCGCAGGCCCGCATCAGGCGGCCCATCGCCGTCGCGTCCGCGATCTGCGGATCGGGTCGCCACAGGGGGTCTTGGTCGGTCGGATAGCGCATCGCAATACTCGTCGAAAGGGATGGCAACCAGCTTAGCGCCGGCCCGTCCCGATGCCAGCCGGGCAAACCCTAATGTCGCCCGCCTGCTAAGATGCCCGCCTGCCGACAACAAGGGGAACACAACGATGAGCGAAGTCGTCCTGCACGAGATCCACGACAAGGTGGGCCTGATCCGCATCAACCGCCCGGAAGCGATGAACGCGCTGAACGAAGCCGTGGTTCGCGGCATTGCCGCTGCGGTCGACCGCTTCGAGGCAGACGAAAACATCGCCTGCATCGTGCTCACCGGCAACGACAAGGCCTTTGCCGCCGGCGCCGACATCGGGGCGATGAAGGATTTCGATTACATGGACGCCTACCTCGGCGATTTCATCACCCGCTACTGGGAACGCATCCGCACTGCCCGCAAACCGGTGATCGCGGCCGTTGCGGGCTATGCGCTGGGCGGCGGCTGCGAGTTCGCCATGATGTGCGACATGATCTTCGCTGCCGACAATGCCCGCTTCGGCCAGCCCGAGGTCAAGATCGGCACCTTGCCCGGCGCCGGCGGCACGCAACGCCTGCCGCGCGCGATCGGCAAGGCCAAGGCGATGGACATGTGCCTGACCGGCCGCCTGATGGATGCCGCAGAAGCCGAACGGGCCGGCCTGGTCGCCCGCGTTTTCCCGGCCGACCAACTGCTCGCGGAAACGCTCAAGGTGGCCGGAACCATCGCTGCTCATTCGCTGCCGGTGCTGATGATGATCAAGGAATCGGTCAATCGCGCCTTCGAATCCTCGCTGGCCGAAGGCCTGCTGTTCGAACGCCGTGCCTTCCATGCCAGCTTCGGCCTGGCCGACCAGCGAGAAGGCATGCAGGCCTTCCTGGAGAAGCGCAAGCCGGATTTCACCAACCGCTGAACACCGGCAAGGGTTCCCCCGTATCGTGCGGAGCAGGAGCATCGGTTAGACTTCCCGCTTCCTGCCCGCCGGGACCCGATCATGCCGAAAACCCTCAGTACCGAAGTCATGCGCAGCTCGCCGGCTGCCCGCCAGGCGATCAGCCTGATCATCGGGCGCGACAAGGCCGAACTGGCCGAACTCTTCTACGCCGCGATGCTCGCCGATCACGAAGCGACCGCTTTCCTGGCGCCCCAGACCGTCCAGTCGCGACTCAAGCCGGGCATGATGCGCTGGCTGGAAACGCTGTTCTGCTGCGAGACGGCACCAGCCTTCGAGGCCGCCATCGCGATGCAGCGCCACGTCGGCGACGTGCACGCCCGCGCCGACATCCCGGTCAATCTGGTCGCCCGCGGCATGCGCCTGCTCAAACGTGAAATCCAGAATCGTCTGGTCGACACCGAACTGGCGCGCGAAGCGCTGGTCGAGGCGATCCTGCTCGTGGACCGGCTGACCGACATCGCCTTCGAGGAAATGAGCGCAGCCTTCGTCCGTTCGCATGAACGCAGCGTGCGCACCGACGAAGCCTTCCGCCTGTTCGCCGCCGGCCAGAACATCGCCACCGAGCGCGAACGCCAGCTCGGTGCGCTGCTCGAGTGGGAAAACCGCGTCTTCCGCGCGCTGACCACCGAGAACGATCTGAGCAACCTGCCGGAACTGCATGCCTCATCCTTTGGCCTGTGGCTCAACCACAAGGCCAGCCTGATGTTCAACGAGCGCCTGGAACTGCAGACCCTGACCGAGGCCGTCGAACGCATCGATCTCGACCTGCTGCCGCAACTCGCCGAAGCCAGCGGCGACCTCAGCCGCAGCCTGTTGCGCCGGATGATGCAGGAAGCCGAACGGATCAAGTTCCTGCTCACCGAAATGTTCGACCGGCTGGCCGATCTCGAGGTCGGCCGCGACACGCTGACCCAGTTGCTCAACCGGCGTTTCCTGGCCTCGATCCTGAAACGCGAGATCGAACTCTGCCGCCGCCGGCACATCGGCTTCGCCATACTGATGATCGATGTCGATCATTTCAAGCGGATCAACGACGAATACGGTCACGAAATCGGCGACCAGGTCCTGCAGCAGATCGCCATGCACCTGCTCAACAATGCCCGCGCCGGCGATTTCGTCTTCCGCTACGGCGGCGAGGAATTCCTGATCGTGCTCGCCGAAGTCGACCAGGTACTGGCGATGAAGGCCGCCGAGAAACTGCGCAAGCGCGTCGAGGAAGCCGAACTGCTGCTGGCCAACGACCGCCGCCTGCGCGTCACGGTCAGCATCGGCGTCGCCGCCAGCGACGGACACCCGGATTACGAACGCATCGTCGAACGGGCCGACGCCGCGCTCTACCAGGCCAAGCACCACGGCCGGAACCGCGTGCATACGCTGAGCGATACGCCAGCCATCGCCGGCTGACCGTCGGGTCGGGCCGCGGATGCATCTGTTCGTCGACATTTCCGCACACGGCTTCGGCCACCTGGCGATCACCGCGCCGGTCCTCAACGCCCTGGCGAAAATCGTCCCGGACCTGCGGTTGACCGTAAGAAGCGGACTGCCGGCCAGCCGCCTGCACGAACGCATCGCGCCGGCTTTCGCGCACCTGCCGGAGGCCAGCGACTTCGGCTTTGCGATGCTAGACGCCACCCGCATCGATCTACCGGCCAGTGCCGCCGCCTACCGTAGCGCCCATGCCGACTGGCCCGCGCGGATCGCCGGCGAAGCGGCGCTGCTCGCCGGGCTGGCCCCCGACCTCGTGCTCAGCAACGTCTCACCGTTGCCGCTGGCCGGGGCGCGGGTCGCCGGCATCCCAGCCCTGGCACTGTGTTCGCTGAACTGGGCCGATCTGTTCCTGCATGTTTTCGGCGACGAACCCTGGGCCACCGGCATTCACCGCCAGTTGCTCGCCGCCTACGCCGAGGCCGACGTCTTTCTGCGCACGACACCGGCCATGCCCATGCCTGACCTGCCCCGGCAACGCGACATCGGCGTGATCGCGACGCTGGGACAACGCCGCACGCTGGCCTCCGCCGATGGCCGACGCACCGCCCTCGTCGCGCTCGGCGGCATCGCCCATCGCTTGCCGATCGAAGCCTGGCCACGGGACAGCGGCTGGCGCTGGCTGGTCCCGGCCGCCTGGCGCTGCACTCATCCGGACGCGCTGGACAGTGAAAACCTCGGCCTGTCGTTTACCGACCTGCTGTGTTCGGTCGATGCCGTGATCACCAAGCCCGGCTACGGCACCTTCACCGAAGCCGCCTGCAACGGCGTGCCGGTGCTTTACCAGCGGCGCGAGGACTGGCCGGAGCAAGCCTGCCTGATCGACTGGCTGCAACGCAACGGAAATTGCCGCGAAGTCGCGGTCGACCGCATGCTGGGGGGAAATTTCACCGGCGACCTGGCGTGCTTGCTGGCCCAGACCCGACGCCCGCCGCCCTGCGCCGACGGCGCCGCACGAGCGGCGGCAGCCGTGCTGGAATACGCTGGCCGGAAACCGCTTACAGTGGCCGCAAACCGAAACGCTTGAGCAATTCGCCGGTTTCGCACACCGGCAAACCCATCACGCCGGTATAGCTGCCCGACAGATGTTCGACGAACAGCCCGGCACGCCCCTGGATGCCATAGGCGCCGGCCTTGTCCATCGGCTCGCCGGTCAGCACGTAGTGCCGGATCTCATCATCGTCGATGACGCGGAAACGGACCTCGCTGACCGACAGCACGAACTCCGTGCGGCCAAGGTAGTGCACCGCAACACCGGTCAGCACACGATGCGTCTGACCGGAAAGGCGGCGCAGGATGGCCGTCGCATGCGCCGCATCGTCCGGCTTGCCGATGATCTCGCCGGCGAACTCGAGCGTGGTATCGGCCGACAGCACGGGTTGCGGCAGCAAATGCCGTTCGCGGACGATACGCAGGCCATGCTCCGCCTTGGCACGCGCCACCCGTTCGACGTAGGCGACCGGGTCTTCGCCGGGCAGCGGCGTTTCGTCGACTTCCGGATCGACGCGCATGCCGTCGCGGAACACCACGGTATCGAACTCGATGCCCATCTGGTGCAACAGTTCGCGGCGACGCGGGCTACGCGAAGCGAGGTAGAGGCGCATCATCCTTCCCGGTGGTAAGGGTGGTTCTTCAACACGCTGACCGCGCGGTACAGTTGCTCGCACAACAGCAGCCTGGCCATGCCGTGCGGCAGGGTCAGGCTGGACAAGCGGATCTTCTCGGCGGCACGTTGCTTGAGCGTCTCGTCGATCCCGTCGGCACCGCCGATCAGCAGCGCGACATCGCGCCCGTCCTGCATCCAGGCTTCGAGACGTTTCGCCAGCTTCAGCGTGGTCAGATCCTCGCCCTTCTCGTCGAGCACGACCAGCCGGCAGCTGTCAGGCAGCGCATCCTCGATGCGCCCGCGCTCCGCAGCCAGCAACTGTTCGCGGGTTTTCGAGCCGCGCGGCTCGGGCTTGATCTCGACGACGCTGGCCGCAGCTTCGCGCGGCATGCGCTTGAGGTATTCGGCACAGCCCTCGTCGACCCAGCCCGGTTGCCGGTGCCCGACGGCGAGGACGGCCAGCTTCATTCGCCGGCTGCCTGCTCCGCCGCCTTGCGACGCTGAGCCGGCGTCACCTGCCAGAGCTCCTCGAGATTGTAGTAGGCACGCACGGCGGGCTGCATGACATGGACGACGATGTCGCCGATATCCACCAGCACCCATTCGCCGGCCTCCTCGCCCTCGGTCGAGACAATCTCGCCGCCGGCCTCCTTGACCTTGACGATGACGTTGTTGGCGAGCGCCTTGACCTGGCGGTTGGAATCGCCGGTGGCGATGACCACCCGATCGAACATCGAGGTCAGCTTGGTCGTGTTGATCACTTCGATGTCCTTGCCCTTGATGTCTTCGAGGGCGTTGACGACGATTTTCTGCAGCTTGCGTAGGTCCATCAGGAATTTCTGTAAAGGGAATGGTCTTGAATATAGTCGAGAACGGCATCCGGCAGCAAATAACGGGCCGACAGGCCGTTGGCCAGCAGCTTGCGGATCTGCGTCGCCGAGATCGCCAGTTGGGTCATCGCGAACGTGACGATCTGTCCGGCCGGGGCAGCGGCCAGCACGGCCGTGTCGGTCGTCCGGCGATCGCCGAATTCGGTTGCCAGTTCGTGCGGCAGGCTGGCCGTTTCGACCGGAAATCCGGGACGATGCGACACCGCGATATGGGCCAGCGCAAACAGGTCGCGCCAGCGATGCCAGCTGGCGAGACCGGCAAAGGCATCGGCCCCGACCAACAGCACCAGCGGACGTTGCGCCCCCAACTCGCTGCGCAGCCGTGTCAGCGTATGCACCGTATAGCTCGGCGCGCTCGCCTCGACCTCGGCGGGGTCGACCGAAAAACGGGGATTTTCCGCCGTCGACCGCAGGACCATCGCCAGACGCTGTTCCGCCGTGACTTGCGGCGTCCCCCGATGCGGCGGATGGCCGGCCGGAATCCAGCGCACGCCAGTCAGACCAAGGTGAGCGATCGCTTCTTCGGCAAGCCGCAAATGACCGTAGTGCACCGGGTCAAAAGTCCCGCCGAACAGGCCGAGCGGACCGGCCGCGCCGGATGCCCGCTCAGGCAAGTTCGGAAATCCCGAAGATGTCGCGATAACCAACGTAGAAACTGGCAAACACGGTCGGTGCAATCAGCAAGGCCATGGCCATGGTGACGATGACCGCGGCGAACTCCTGCAGACCGGGTACCGCCACCAGCAGCATGCCGACCAGCAGACCGGGAACGAACACACCGATCGCCAGCACACCCAGGCTGTAAACCAGGAAAGGACGCCAGTTCATCGTGCAGGCAACCAGACTGAAGAACAGCGACCTGCCGAGCGTCAGCCGATGCCAGGCAGCAAGCACCGGTGCGAACCACCAGGCCATCAGGACCGGCACCATCAGGATCGCCACCAACGCCGCCGACAGCGTGAAATCGACATCCTCGACCGCCGCCCTTTCGGTACGGTTGCCAGCCAGCATGTATTGCAGCAGGGCACCGCCGTCGGCCAGCGCCGACAGACCGAGCACGCCCAGCGTGACCAGCAGATAGAGCGCGCCCAGCAACAGCAGCGTGCGGGCGTTCTCGCGGAAGGCAGCGAACAGGATGGTCAGGTTGACCGGCTGACCGCGCTCAAGGTGGCGCGATGCCTGCATCAGGCCGACCGACAGGCCGGGAATGATCGCCGATGCCGCCAGCGCACCGACCACCGGCAACAGGTTGAGGAACAGGACGATCAACCAGTAACTGATGACCAGTGCCGACATCACCGGCGGATTGCGGCGGTAGATGGCAAAGCCATCGACCAGCCAGCGCCAGCCGGCGGCGGCCGGCAGAGTCTGCGCACGCACCGTTCAGGCCTCCGGGAAAATGTCGCGATACGACGCGTAGACCGCAGCCGACGCCACCGGCAGCAGCAGCATCATGCCCAGGCCGAGCGGCAGCATCGCGAAAAAGGCGGCAACCATCAGGAACACGCCGAAAATGGTCATCACCAGCCAGTTGCGCAGACCGGCCGCAAAGCTGGCGCGCATTGCCGCCAGCGGCTGCATGCCGTGGAAAAAGACCAGTGCCGGCGCAAACCACACGGCCATGATCACCGGCACCGACAGCACCAGTACCATCAGGCCGGCCAGCATGATGCCGCCGAGCGCGATGCCGAAACCGGCAACCCGCCCGGTGACCGCGCCGCCGAGGATGCCGCCGCTGGTCAGGGCGAAGGCCACCAGCGCGATGCCGAAGATACCCAGCGCGAAGAACACACCGACCATCACCAGTTGGCCGGCGTTATGCCGGAAGCCGGCGAACAGGTCGCCGATCTGCGGCTCCTGACCATCGGAGATCCGCCGGCACAGCTGCAGCATGCCGGCACCGAACAACGGCACCAGCAAATGGGCGGCAATCTGGCCGAAGACCGGCACGATGGAAATGGCCATCAGCATGACCAGCAGCAATACGCCACAGCCCAGCCAGATGCCGGGGTTGACCAGAAACATCGTCCAGCCCTGGGTCAGCCAGTCGAACACGGCCCCCGGATCGACTTCCCGGCTGCGGCCGGAAAAAGCCGCCGGCGCCATCGGAAAGCTCGGGGTTTCATCCATGCGCGGATGCTAGCCGGGGAGCGGCATCGGGGCAAGGCGGAATTGCATCAACAGACGTCGAAACGCATCCGGATTCTTCACCGTTACCACGCTTCCGGCACGCGGCCGGTAAACCGCGTCCAGGCGCAGCAGCCAGAAACGCAGCGCGGCCGCCCGGCGGACGGCCAGCCAGGCAGCGCGTTCGGCCGGCAACAACGGCCGGACCGATTCGTAACCGGCGACCAGCGCCGCCAGCCCTTCCTGATCCGCACTCCAGTCGTTGGCTACCACCGCCAGGTCGTAGATCCAGGCATCGACGCCGGCAAAGTAGAAATCGAGCAGACCGGACAGTCGACCGCGCTCGTCCCACAACACGTTGTCGCGAAACAGATCGGCGTGGATCACGCCGGACGGTAGCGCCGACCAGTCCTGTGCCACCTGATAGGCCAATTCGTCGGCGAGCAGCACCGCATCGTCCGGCGTCAGCAAGGGCAGCAAGGCGTCGCCGGTCGCCCGACGCCAGGCGGCCCCACAGGGATTCGCCGGCGCCCCGGCCAGCCCGGCCGCCGCTTTGTGCAGCCGGGCGAGCGCCGCACCGACCGCAATGCAGTGCGCCGGCCCGGGGCGCTCCACCGAAACCCCTTGCAGGCAGCTCAGCAGGGCCGCCGGTTTGCCGCACAGCGGCCGCCAGCGGCGCCCGTCGCCAGCGCTCAGCGGATCGGGACAGGGCAGTCCGCGGCCGGCCAGCCAGCCTTGCAATTGCAGGTAGAAATCGAGATCGGCCGTCGGCAGCGTCTCGAACAGCGTCAGCACGTAGCGCCCCTGCGTCGTGGTGACGAAGTAATTGGAATTCTGCATGCCGGCAGCGATACCGGCATGGTCGATCAGGTCGCCGCAGGACAGGGGTCGAAGCCAGGCGGCGAGTTCATCCCGTTCGACCGTGGTGTAAACGGACAAGACTTACCAGGCGTGGATGATCCACATCGGCGGCCGCACCGGATTCGGACCGACTTCGGTCGGCACGAAATTGCCATCGCCGGCCCGGTCGACCAGATAGTAGGCCGGACCGACCTTGGGCGTGACCTTGACCATGTAGAGCTTGCCGTTGATGCGAAACTCCTCGCGCGTCTCGGTCTCTTTTTTGACGATGGTCACCTGCGGTTCGAGCGCTTCGTCGAAGGCCTCCATGCCGGGCGGCGGCGGCGGCACGGCCGGCAGCGGCTGCAGATCGGCCGGCTGCTGCTGCGCCCAGGCGAACGAAGCGGCGAACAGCAGGAAGGGGATGAAGCGGCGCATGATGATTCCTCGTGACGAATGGGTCATTTTATTACAGGTTGAGCATCAACTCCCGCTCGTTGGGCAAGGGCCCGAACGGCCGCGACTCGTAATGCTTGAAAATCGCCTCGACGACCTTCTCCGGTTCATCGATGACCTGAATCAGGTCGACATCGGCCGCATCGATCATGCCTTCGCGCACCAGGGTGTCGCGGAACCAGTCGATCAGCCCTTTCCAGAAATCGGAGCAGACGAGGATCAGCGGAATCTTCCGTGCCTTGCCGGTCTGGATCAGGGTCAGCGCTTCCATCAGCTCGTCGAGCGTGCCGAAACCGCCGGGCATGACGACGTAGGCGCTGGCGAAGCGGACAAACATGTACTTGCGCGCGAAGAAGTGGCGAAAGGTCTGCGAGATGTCCTGGTAGGGATTGCTCTGTTGCTCGTGCGGCAACTGGATGTTCAGGCCGACCGACGGCGACTTGCCGAAGAAAGCCCCCTTGTTGGCGGCTTCCATGATCCCCGGTCCACCGCCGGAAATCACCGAAAACCCGGAATCGGACAACAGGCGTGCCGTCTTTTCGGTCAATTCGTAATACGGCGTCCCCTCCTTGATCCGGGCCGAGCCGAAAACAGTCACCGCCGGCTTGATCGCCGACAGGCGGTCGGTCGCCTCGACGAACTCTGACATAATGCCGAAAATCCGCCAGGACTCGCGGGCCGCCGAATTTTTCTGCATGGCCTCGGTCTCGATGCTCATCACCAGCTTTTCGCTCTCCGTCATCCTGTTATGCCTCTCTTGTTGTTGGTGGACGGTTCGTCCTATCTGTACCGCGCCTATCACGCCCTGCCCGACCTGCGGAATCCGGCCGGCGAGCCAACTGGCGCGCTGTACGGGGTTTTGAACATGCTACGTCGTCTGGAAAGCGACCACAAGGCGGACTACAAGGCCGTCGTCTTCGACGCCAAGGGCAAGACCTTCCGCGACGACTGGTATCCCGAGTACAAGGCGCACCGCCCGCCGATGCCCGACGACCTGCGCGCCCAGATCGAGCCGATCCACGCCGCCATCGCCGCCGCCGGCTGGCCGGTGCTGTGCGTCGACGGCGTCGAGGCCGACGACGTGATCGGCACGCTGGCGACCAAGGCTGCGGTCGACGGCATCGACACGCTGATTTCCACCGGCGACAAGGACCTGACCCAGCTGGTCGGCCCGCATGTCCGCTGGTACAACACGATGAGCGAGGAAATGCTCGACGCGGCCGGCGTCGAAGCCAAGTTCGGCGTGCCGCCGGAAAAGATCGTCGATTACCTGGCGCTGGTCGGTGATACCGTCGACGGCGTCCCCGGCGTCGCCAAATGCGGACCGAAAACCGCCGTCAAATGGCTGACGCAATACGGCTCGCTCGACGAAATCGTCGCCAACGCCGACAAGATCAACGGCGTGGTCGGCCAGAACCTGCGCGACCACCTCGACTTCCTGCCGCTCGGCAAGAAGCTCGTCACCGTCGTCTGCGACCTGCCGGATTTGCCGGCGCCGACGGCGTTGACCGCAACAGCGCGTGACCGCGACACGCTGCGCGAGCTGTACACGCGCTACAACTTCCGCACCTGGACGCGTGAGCTCGACGCACCGGGCGCCAGCGATACTGCCGCCCCGACGGATAGCGCCACGCCACCCGCCGCACCCAGCGAAGTCCGCTACGAGACGGTGTTCTCCTGGGAGGCTTTCGACGCCTGGCTGAAAAAGATCGAAACTGCACCGTTGACCGCACTCGACACCGAAACCACCAGCCTCGACAGCTTCGCCGCGCGCATCGTCGGCATCTCGCTGTCGGTAACCCCCGGCGAGGCCTGCTACATCCCGCTCGCCCACAACGGCCCCGGCGTCGCCGAGCAGTTGCCGCGCGACGAGGTGCTGGCCCGGCTGAAACCCTGGCTGGAAAACGCCGCGTGCAAGAAAGTGCTGCAGAACGCCAAGTACGACCAGCACGTCTTCGCCAACCACCACATCTCACTCGCCGGCGTCGCCCACGACACCATGCTGCAGAGCTACGTCATCGAGTCCGACAAGGGCCACGACCTCGGCCAGTTGTGCAGCCGCCACCTCGGCCTCGAAACGATTGCCTACGAGGACCTGTGCGGCAAGGGTGCCAAGCAGATCGGTTTCGACCAGGTCGACATCGAGCGCGCCGCCACCTACGCCGCCGAGGACGCCGACGTCACGCTGCGCGTCCATGACGTGCTGCACCCGCAATTCGCCAAGGAGCCGGGCCTCTCCCACATCTACCACGTGATCGAACTGCCCGCCCGGCAGGTCATCTGGCAGATGGAGCGCACCGGCATCCTGATCGACGGCGACACGCTGGCCCGCCAGAGCCACGAGATCGGCCAGAAGATCATGGCGCTGGAAGCGCAGGCCTTTGAGCTCGCCGGCCAGCCGTTCAACCTCGCTTCGCCCAAGCAGCTCGGCGAAATCCTGTTCGGCAAGCTCGGTCTGCCGGTGAAGAAGAAAACCGCCTCCGGCGGCGCCTCGACCGACGAGGAAGTGCTCTCCGAACTGGCGCTCGACTACCCGCTGCCCAAGCTCCTGCTCGAACACCGCTCGCTGTCGAAACTCAAGGGCACCTACACCGACAAGCTGCCGCGCATGATCAACCCGGACACCGGCCGTGTGCATACGCATTTCTCGCAAGCTTCGGTGGTCACCGGCCGGCTGGCTTCCAGCGAACCCAACCTGCAGAACATCCCGGTGCGCACCGACGAAGGGCGCAAGATCCGCACCGCCTTCATCGCCCCCGAAGGAAGCAGCATCGTCTCGGCCGACTATTCGCAGATCGAGCTGCGCATCATGGCGCATCTGTCCGGCGACACCCGCCTGCTCGACGCCTTCGCCCACGGCGAGGACGTGCACCGCGCCACTGCCGCCGAGATCTTCGGCGTCACGCCGCTGGAAGTCGGCCCGGACCAGCGCCGCGTCGCCAAGAGCATCAACTTCGGCCTGATCTACGGCATGAGCGCCTTCGGCCTGGCCCGCCAGCTCGGCCTGGAGCGCAGCGCGGCGCAGACCTACATCGACCGCTACTTCGCCCGTTACCCCGGCGTCGCCCGCTACATGGAAGAAGCGCGGGCGACGGTGCGCGAGCACGGCTATGTCGAGACGGTCTACGGTCGACGGCTGTGGTTGCCGGAAATCCGTTCGAGCAACGGCAACCGCCGCCAGGCGGCAGAGCGCGCGGCGATCAATGCGCCGATGCAGGGTACCGCCGCCGACCTGATCAAGCTGGCGATGATCGCCGTCCAGGGCTGGCTGGACGCTTCCGGGTTAAAATCCCGCCTCGTGCTGCAGGTTCACGACGAACTGGTGCTGGAAGTGCCGGACGATGAACTCTCCCGCATCCGCGCCGAACTGCCGCGCTTGATGACCCAGGTTGCCGAGCTGAAGGTGCCGCTGGTCGTCGAGGTCGGCATTGGCGCCAACTGGGAAGCGGCTCATTGATGTCATTCCAGATCACAACGAAACAAAAAGTACGATGAAAGTCCTGCTAGCCATCCCGGGCCACCTGAAAACCGTGCCGATGGGGCAATACTGTGCTGACGCGTTTCGACAGCTGGGCCACGAAGTCATCGTCGCGGATTTTTGCAGTCAATGGCATGACAAACTGCGCGAACGCGTACTTCTGTCACGTAGCGCACAGGAAGAAAAACCAACGGTCAATGCCCGAATTCGACGGCTAGCCGAATCAGTGCGCCCCGATGCATTCATCACCCTCTTTGGCTTCGATCTGTCGCCACAAACGCTGGAACATTTGCGCAAACTGGGCATTCCGACCGCCTGCTGGTGGATCAACGATCCCTTCCAGTTCAATCGATCGTTGAAAAAAGCACCGTTTTACGACTTCCTGTTCTCCAATTCGGCCGGCTCTACCGAAGCCTATCGCGCCGCTGGCGTCCACAACGCCCACTTCCTGCCGACCGCATGCGTTCCCGAGATTCACCGCACCGTCGCCCCGGTGCCGGCCTACGCGTGCGACGTCTGCTTCGCCGGCGACTGGAGCCCCCTGCGCGAGCAGATGATGCTGCAACTGGTCGACCGTTTTGATCTCCGGATATTCGGCCCATGGCGCAAGAAGCTTCCAGCGGACTCCCCGCTGCACGCGAAACTAACCGAAGGTTTTTTCACCCCGGACAAAATGGCTCAGATGTTCAACAGCGCGGCGATCGTGCTCAATTTGCATACCTGGTTCGAAAGCTACGATCACGGCCTTAATCCGAGGCTTTTCGAAGCCGCCGGATGCGGCGCCCTGCAGATCGTCGACTGGAAACGGGAAATCCCATCGCTGTTTAAGGAAAATGATGAAGTCATCACCTACCGGAAACTAAGCGATGTTGGAGCACTCATCGGCGAACTGTTGAGAGATCGATCAGCTTGCCAAGCTATCGGGCATGCTGCGCAAGCCAGAGCACACAGCCAACATGCGTACGCCCATCGGATGGCCGATATGCTGAAGACCATGGCGGCGTGATTTCTGTTTGCCAAGACTTTGAGCACACAAAACCCACATCTGGCTTACCGTTGCGATATTGACGGGCTGCGGGCTGTCGCCGTTTTATCCGTTGTCATATTTCACGCATTTCCATCTGCACTACCCGGCGGTTTTATCGGGGTCGATATATTTTTTGTGATATCCGGCTACCTGATCAGCGGCATCATCATCCGGGGGTTGGAGAATGAGAGTTTCAGCCTTCGCGAATTTTATGCGAGACGAATAAAAAGAATCTTTCCAACCCTGATTTTAGTTTTGCTGGCTTGCATGCTAATCGGTTGGTTTGTTTTGCAAGCCTCCGAATACAAGGCACTTGCCCGCCAGACTGTCTGGGGTGCGGGTTTCGCTGGAAACTTGTTGATGATAAGAAGAGACGAGATATTCACCGGGGCAGCGGCGAGATAATTCCGGGATATAGCGAACGGTACCGGGATTTATCGGCGGCGGCACTGTAAATACGTTTATCAGGGGAAAAAACGGCGCCGCGCGTTTTTCTCAGGCGAACGGTGCTTCCAGGAACCGGATCGCGATGGCGATCAGTTTGACTTCGGCCTGCGGCTGAAGAGTGGCATCTTCGACGGAGCCGTAAAACGGCAGGTACGGACGGGCCGGGATATCTACCGAGTAGGGGCCGACCTCCGACCAGGACTCACGGACGCGCTTGTGTGAGTCGCTGGCGAAGACGGCGAGCCGCTTGTCCTTTGGCTGGCGCAGCAGGTTACCCTTTGCATCGGTTCGCAGGCGGGTCTTCGTCGAATACGGCGCCCGCTCGATGGTACCGCCGACTTGCTGAATCAAGGCGTAGTCAGACGCGGCGCCGCCGGCGCTGATCATGGCCCAGTCGTCGCCACTGTCGCCCGCCACGCTGGCCCCGAGAATTCCACGGTCCTGGAGTATTTGCAGCAGCGAGCTGCCGTTGTTGCGCTTGAGCCGTGATCGCTTTGTCGAATCGGCCAGGGGAATCCAGTCGGGGCGGCCTTGAGATGCGAAGTTTTCCTCGGTTTCGCTTTCGAGCATGCCCGCAACCTCGATAAACAGTGAGGCCGGCTTTTCCAGATTCGCAGCGAGCTGGCGGAACTTATCAGCACCTACTTTTGGGGTGATTGTTGTTGCCATCAACGTCTATTCCTAGTTGGGCGGCGCCATCAGTTGTGCAATCCCTTGCGAATAAAGCTCACGTATCTAGCTATTTGTTGCTCGCCTCCGCACGGATCAAGTGTTACACGCATCTTGTCCCGAAGGTCAGAAATGAATTCCTTCGGATTTCCTTCAACTTCGGCGCGCATGTTGTCCAGCGCCATGCCGACCAGCGGGAACTCAGCGAGCCAGCGCCGGTGTTCATTCCACTCGATGCGCCAGCGTTCAAGCTCGGCCATCTCTTTGCTGGCCACCAACCACTTCAGGAACTCCAACATCATCAACCTCCGATGGTCTATACTGCGTTCATGGATGCGCGAAACCGGCTGGGACTGCCCCCGATAGCCGGCTGAAAGGGTGGGATGCCAAGGCAGGCTTGGTATTGACCACACTGAACCGTCCAAGGGCCGATCGGGAAACCGACCGGCCCTTTTCATTTCCCATACAGCAGCAGCCCTGCACGCCGCTGATTCAGATACGGCTCCTTGGCGCGCAGTGCGTTCCAGAGCAGCGAGCCGTCCTGGTTGAGGCGGGCGATCAGGAGCATGCCGATTTCCTCGAAGACGCCGATGTAGCGATGTCGGAAGCCGTCGGCGTATTCGTGCAGCCACACCTCATAGGGCGACTCCAGCGTCGGCAGGATGAAGTTGGCCCAGCGCTCGCGGGCGTCGCGGTCTTTCTCGACGATGTGAGCGAGCCACTCATAGCGCAGCGCCACCTCGCCGACCGGCGTTTCGACCAGGCGCAGCGGCTTGGCCTTGGACACGCCAAGCGTGTCGGCCAGCACAGCCTGCGCTGTGACGCGGTCCGGCGCGCGGTCGAGCAGCGCCGGCGTCGGTAGGCGGTGTTCGGCCGGCACGTCGGCGATTGCCGGGCGGCCGAGATCCTTCCATGTCTTCTGTCCGGGAATGCCGGCCAGGCAGGTTTTCTTGTTGTCTTCGGCGAAGTCGGCGACACCGCCCCAGTCGCAGTCCGGCACGTTGGCCTTGCGATCGAACTGTGCCCATTCCTCGCCGGCGTTGTAGTCCCAGCCCGGATCGGGGAAGAACATCCGCTCCTTGCCGGTCTCGTCGCGGTAGCGAACGCCCTTGAGATTGACCAGGTCGCCATCGCGGCCGATCGGGACATCCTGCTCGACGATCATGTCGGCGCCGCTCTCCAGCGGCTGGCCGAGCGCCAGGAATTCAGCTTCGGTCAGCGCCACGACACGGCATCGGCAGCCCCAGCCGTTCGGCGGATAGATCACCTTCCAGATCGGATCGTCCCAGCGCCACACCTTGCCATTCAGCGCGGCATGCGCCGGCCGGGTGCGGCCGTCCATGATCGCGATGTAGCGCCAGTACGGCCGGGCTGCGGCATTCGCCACCTGGCGCTTGTTTCGGCCGGCCATGTAGGCGCTCTGCACGTTCGCCTGGTAGATCGTGCGCAGCCGGCGCACGCTGCCGAGCTGGACCTCCTCGATCTCGCCTGTGTCGATATCGAGCACTTCCTTGCGGCCCCACCAGCCCATCTCTTCGAGGCGCGGCCGCAGACGTTTCTTGAAGGTCTCGAAGGTGTTGCCATCGTCGCCGGCGGCTTTCTTCACTTCGCCGAAAATCGCCTGCAGGAGATCCTGGCTGGTCGACTTGGCCACCGTGAATGCGTGCGCGTTCTGCTCGCGCCAGATGTCGGTGTAGTCCCAGGCCGGGACGGCGATTTTCTGTGCCAGGTAGTCGACCGCATCGCGCGGCGCCAGATCAAGACGGGCGGCGATCATGACGCTTTACCCTCGGCCGGTGGCCAACATGCCAGCCGCCACAGAAGTCGCAGCGGTACGCGTTCATCGATCCCTGAAACCCCTTGCGACGGTTCAGGCCGGCAATGTGATCCAGTGCCTCACGCTGATCCGCGTGGCGGATTTTCCCGTCGCATGAACGCCGGCGGATGGCGCGCTTGCTGCTCATTCGGTCACCCGACCGTATTCCTCGGCGCCGAACATGGCGTTGGCCAGCAACGCCTGCAGTTCGGCCGGATCAACCTTCGGGAACGCCGACTCGATTGCCGCCAGTGCTTCCTCGAACGAGTTTGCGTTGTCGATCGCCTGCAGCAGCGGTTCGGCCAGCGACTCCATCACCGCCTGCAGCTTGGCCGGGTCGAGCGACTTGATCGCAGCGTCGATGGCGCGCTGACCGTCGCTGCCGTCGCCAGCCTCGGCGAAGTCCATCGTCGCCTTGTCATCGCGGACAGGATTCTCCGGGTCGGCCGGATTCTTGTTGTCGACCACAGGTTTTTGCGGCGGAACGGTCGGCGCCGGCGGCGGGGTTTCCTTCTTCTTGCTCCAGCCCTCGCCGTACTTCGTCCGAACAGCTTCTTCCGAGAGTTCGAAGCCCATTTCCGAGACGTTCTTGTCGGTCTCGGATTCGGCCTTCTTGTCCTCTTCTTCCTTGATCTGGCGGTAGACAACACACGGTGCCAGGCCGTTGACCTCGCACAGCCAGGCGATCAGTGTGCGGTTGAGCGTTTCGGACAGCAGATCGGAGTGCGCCTGGGCAATGTCGAGCCGAACGGCGCTGCGCTCCTTGCTCGCCGATGCCACCGCGCCGCCAGCATTGGCCCGCGGCTCCTGGCCGATGATGACCTCGGCGATCGCGTCGTCCATCGCGGCGACCAGTTGCTCCTGCGTCGTGATGTTGCCGGAGAGCTTGCTTTCCAGCAGTTCGATCATGTTGCCTTCCGGCGTCATCAGGTAGCCGTCGCTGGAAAAAGCACGTAGCGCATCGGACAGTGTTGCCTTTTCCTTCGGGCCGGCATTGCGGGGATGTTTCCCCCAGGGCGTCGGCGAGCCAAAACGGTCACACAGTTTGGCCCAGGACACGATGCCCTTGCGCTTGAAGAACACCAGCCAGTACACCTGCAGGCCGATGCCCGTACCGTAGGGGTTATCGTCCTCAGGATTCACCCGATGCACGATGAATTTTCGATCCGGCAGGTCGATGCCGGTGACCATGCTATCGGTCGTCAGAAGCTTCAAGCGTGGAGCCTTATCGTTTTCGTCCTGAACGTAAATGAAACGACGTTGACGGCGCTTCGGTGCTCGCATGACGATGATCCAACCATCTGTGACGCCCCATACGATTTCGACGACCGAGAACCCCATGATGATCGCGTCGAGAAGATCCCGGCAGAGCTGATCGAAATTGATCTGCTGCAGTATGTCGGTCAGCTTTTCGCCGTCGGCTGCATCCTTCTCGTTGACCGGTTCGACCGCCCACGGGCGACCGACGATGGCTCCAATCAGCTTTTGCAGACAGGAATGCACCTTCGGATCGCGCTTCAGGTCGCGATAAAGCTCAAGGTTCTGGCCTTTCTCAAGCAGCAGCGGGTCGTTCGTGCGAAGCACGCCCAGGTAGTTGGACTCGAACGGATCGATCAGCCGGCTGGCAGATTCGGTCTCCAGTTCAACGATGGGCTTTTCAGTAGCCATTCATGAACCCTTCCATTTCGGTGATGATTTCGCGGGCCCCGCCGCTTTCGTACTCGATCGGCGCCGTCATGTTCATGGCCGCGTGCTCGGCCAAGACAAGGGATATGGCGAAGTCGCCGTGACGGAACAACTCGGGCTCTTTCAAGTCACGGGAGTTGACCTCTGGGACGCGCGGAATGCCGTCGATGTTTTCAACTGCCCGCAGGTCTTCCTCGACGTTTACATCCCGTGGCAGGTCGTAATCGTCATCCTCGAAGCGCTGAACCATCTTCGGCATGAACTCTGCGTACCATTTCACGTTGAGCGTGATCTGATGGATCACGTCATGGCCAAACTTGTCCGCCGTATATTCGGCCAACGTCAAACCCGGGCCAGTCGCGTCCATGCTGCCGCCCCTGAACATCGGCAGCAGGCCAATGAAGGCCCACAGAATTTGCTCTTGTTGCCGCGATGGAACGTTCTGTAGTTCCAGGACAAAGGGCGCTACGCGCCCAAGCGATTGAGTGACCTGCAAGGGGGTGACGATCGTAAAATTACGGTGGCGCGCGAAGTCCATCCCGAAAACCGTTTGCAGGCGCGGATCGAGCAGATCGGCAAGTGGTTCGAGTTGCGCCTTGATCCAACCCTTGGCGAAATCGTCTCGTTTGTGCTCGGATTGCCGAACGAAATCATCGTCGAGACGTAGCCGGAGAATCGGCTTTTCCGACTTCATCGCGCGATCAATCCAGACTCCAGGGATAGACTTGCCATTTCCATCCCGCGGAATGGCATCCAGTTCCTCTCGCATCGCGGATTTGCGTGGACCGTAGGCATTTCGAATCTTGGAATACCAAGATTTTTTCGCTTCCCCGGTCGCAGTCCAACCACGCATCAGGCAGACCCGTTCAAACAATCCATTTCGCACCGCGTCGTCGAAGGTCGCGGTATAGACGACCGCATCGCTACCGTAGCGGCCATTGGCAATATCCAGACAGAGCTGATTGAACGGATTTCCCTTGCCGTTGTGCGACGAAATGACACGAATCTTGCCGCCCCAGATCAGCAGTGCCGTGGCCGCATCGAGCACCGCCTGGACGTTTGCGTGGAATGCCGCCTCGTCGATGACAACAATCCCCTGCAGGCCGCGAATCGACGCGGGCCGGGACGACAGAGCGACAATTGAAAACCCGGACGAAAAGCGAATTCGATACGCAGAAATCATCTGCGTTGATCCGTCATCCTGCTGGTCTTCGAATAGAAATTGCTCGATTTTGGAAATGCCCATCGATTGGGCTTCGGCGATCACGCGTGCGAAGTGCGCGCAATAGCCGATGAATTCCAGGCCCTTTTCCTTTGCATCGGGGATGTAGTAAATATTGTCGCCGCCGGCTTCTTTACGGCTCGCCGCGATCAGCGTGTCATCAAGCGCCTCGGAAAATGTGATGCCGGTTCGGCGTCCTTTCGGGCACACCTTCAACGCAGCTTCAATTGCGCACCATTCCCCCTGATGCTTCATCAAAACGCCGTCTTCGAGCGGATTGAAATCGGCCGGAATTTGCTTCACCGACTCGGGTAGCTCGTCCCATTCAACAACGCGGACGGTATCCGCCCTGGGTTTCAATTCCTTGATCATTTGCGGATGCCCAGCACGCGGCGGCGCCAGAAGTCCACCTCACCTTCATCCATGCCCATCGCTTTGGCTTCCTTCTGCAGGTTCGACTCCTGCTCCTCGAGCAGCTTCTCCCGCGCCATCTTCGCCACCGCCTGGCGCTCCTTCAGGTTCAGGCTGCGCGACTCCTGCGCGGCCTTGGCCGCTCGTGCCAGGTCGAGCACGTCGCCGATGTCGAGATCTTCCTTGTCGAGCTGCTTGAACGAAGCCTTCGTCGCTAGCGTCGTCACAGCCTGCGTCAGCAGCGCCCCGCTCTTGTCGTCGAAGTCCTCGCCCAACTCGGCGACCAGCGCCGAGGCGGCGGTCGACATGGCGCGCTGCGTCTGCATGATCTCTTCGAAGCCAAGGCGGTACCGGCCGAGCGACGACCGAGACGGCGCTTCGCTCAGGTCAGGGAAAGCCTCGCGCACGTCGGCAAACAGCTCATCCAGCGTCAGCCGGTTCTCGCGCAGGCGCTTCTCGATGTGCGCGCGCACATCGGCCGGCAGCTTGTCGATGCTCGACTTGCGCCCCATCTCAAGCCCCCGGCTTCGCCACGCCGTCGACCGTCGCCCGGCCGCGTGCAACATCCTGGCCGCGCTCGAGAAGCGTGGCCACCAACACGCTGCCAACCTCGGATAGCTGGATCAGGCCTTGCTCTTCGAGCCAGCGCAGTTCGGTCTTCACCTGGTCGCGGGTGGCGGCGTGGCCGAACTGGTCGAGCACGTTGGTGATCACGCTCGAATTCGCCCGATACTCGGGCATTTCGGAAAGGATGCGCAGGGTGACCAGGCGCACATCGCGTCGCAGATAGTCCTTGAAACTCATGGTGCTTTTCCTCCGGTCAGCAGGAACGAATGGATCAATTCCAGCGTTCGCTTCGCGCCCTTGAATTCGCCGGAAAGCGATGAAACGTCCTCGGCGATGTCGTTCATCCGCTCATGCAGGTCGGCCAGATGTTCATGCGATGGCGCGTTTTCGGCCGTTGCTTCCAGCCGGCCGATGCGGTCGCGGTGACTCGCAATTTGTTTGTCGATCTCGCCGAACCGGTCATCCCAGTGCTTCTTGCCGGTTTCCCGCGCGTTTTCCTGGCCGGTGATCTTCTCGTTCAGTTGAACCAGTTGCTCGTCGATGCGGCGCAGTTCGTCCTTGCGCGCCTTCTCTTGCGCCTCGAACCGCTCGTCCTGACGCTTGTTGAGCTGCGTCAGCGTGTAGCGCGCAACGCCACCAGCTGCGCCCAGGAAGGCGAGCAGAAGGGTCACACCCATCGATACGAAATCCCAGAATCCGATGACCAGTTCCATCACGCCACCGCCTTTTCGAGATCGGTCTGGCACTCGATACAGGTTTGCACGCCAGGTACAGCCATGCGCCGGCCCTGCGGGATCTCGGTCTCGCACAGCACGCAGAATTCGGCGCTATCACCTGCCTGCATCATCTGCGTGCGGCGAGACTGTTCGGCCAGCGCGTCCTGGCGCATCTCCTGTTCACGCTCCTGGGCGCGGTCCATGTCATCGGGCATGAGCTTGCTCCCCGTCGTAGAACTGCCGAATGGCGTCGAGTCGGCCCCGGCAGGCGTCGTAGCGGGTTCGGCAGGTGTTGACCCAACCGGCGACGTCGGCGTCGCTTGCGAACGCCCCGTCATCGGGATCGGCGGCAGCGGTTGCATCGGTGCGTACAGGCTGGCCGGCGGTTTCGGATACAGCCCCTGCGGATTGGCCGTCAGGGGAGCGGTTGAGCACGCGCACAAGACCAGCGTCAAGACAACGCCGGCCAGTCGCAAGACGAGCGATTTCACGGTTTTTCTCCTCGGCAAAAAGGGATAAGGTGTTGCTCAGGTCATTGACCTGCAGGGCCAACTGGTCACCGCGGTTTTGCGCGGTCGTCAGGGTTGTTGCGAGCGCCTCGGCGCGCGATCTTTCAGCCTTTTCCCAGCCCTTTTCTGCGGTCGCCATCTCCTTATCGGCGACGGCGCCACGCACGACCCAGCCGAGTGCGGCGAAGGCTGATGCAAAAAGCAGGACGCCGACGACAGGCATCCACCACGGGGTCTTGAGATCGGTCATTGAGCGATCTCCCCCATGCACAGGCGATATTCCTCATTGCGCCGAATGGTCAAGCCACGCAGCTTCACCAGGGGGTATTCCATTTTCCCGGTCTTCGGGTTTTTGACTTTAGGCTTGCTCCGATCGCGGAAGCCATCGAAATCAAGGATTGTTCGACACGCACCGACGTAATCGGCGGCCGCCAGCTTGCGAGGAATCGAAGAACTGCAGACTGCCTCTGCGCCTACGTTGTAGGCCAGTGAGACGTAGGCGTCGTATTCGTACTGGTGCAGCGGCGCGTCAATGCAACCGCGGAGCACGCTCTCCTTGACCGATACATCGCGGACCATCAGTTGCAGCGCAGCCGGCGGCGTGATCTTGTCGCTCATCTGCACCGGTTTGCCGTCGGCGCGAACGGTGCTGCCGAAACCGTAGGTCGGCACATCGCCCGGCACGGGGCGGATGGCGGTCGGGGTAAAACCTTCTTTCAATGCCAGACCGCCTCCCAAAGAGAGGGAGGCGGCCAGCAAAGCAATGGGGATGCGCATTCTCATCGCGATCAATCTCCGGCAAGCAATGCCGGCAGATTGCGCGTGCGCGCGATGTCACACCCAGTAAAACGTTTTGGTTTTTACCGGGCGTGTCGATCAGTTAATTTGATCGGTCAATTTTTGAACTTGTCCGCGAATTCCCGCCGGTACTGCGCGCATTGGGCCAGCTTCGCGGTTTGTTGCGACTGGAGCGCAGCGATCTCGGTTTGGCGCCGCTGCTGGTCGAGCTGCAGTGCTGCCGCCGACGCCATGTTGACCGGCGCCCCCGTTGGCGAATTTGCGGCGGTCCGGGAAATCTGATCACCGATATCATGGGCTTCAGCATCGCACACCGCGATGCGGGCCGACGCGGACGACTTCTCACGCTCGTAATTTCGACTCGCGATGCGCTCATTAATATACTGCTTGTCGCGCTCCAGTTTATCGGCTCGCGATGTGCCATCGACCGATGCACTTACGACGGATTTAGACGGTGATGGCATGTCGTCCGAGCGTTTCACAGAGCCAGGGCACGGCCGATCCTGAATCACGGTCGTCCCACCGATCGAGCACTTGTAGGTTTGAGCGCCGGCACTACCGGCGAGCAGCAGCAGTCCACAAAAAATGGCTGTTTTCATACGACCCTCACAAACGGGTGATTTGAACGTAAACACGGCCTTCGACCACGATCTGCTCAGTCTCGAACGGACTAAACAGTCGGGGTGAAAACCGCTCCGAATTTTCCGACGACATCCGCAAGCCTTGGTCGGTCAGCTGCAGATACTTGATCATCAACTCCCCCTGCCAGGTGAATGCAAAAACACCGCCGGTTCGCGGGTCGCGCTTACTGCAGTCGACCAGCACTTCAGCACCCGGCCGAATCAATGGCGCCATGCTGTCACCCCTGGTGCCGATGATCACCGTGTGATCTGGCGACAACCCTTCCCGAACCAGCCCGGCTCTCGCAAACGGCACCGTCTCGATCACTGTTGCATGCTCCAGCCAGGAGCCACAGCCGCATGATCCCACCGCATCGTATTTTTTCAAGTTGACCACGTCGGATCGACGTGCTGGCTCAATTTGATCAGGCAGGTTTACAAGTGAACCATCCGGGCCAAAAAAAACGGGTGAAGGATGGACGTCTGCGTATCTTCCCAGCATCAGCCAGTCGAGCGAAACGCCCGTTTCATGGGCGACACGGACGCACTCACCAGGTGGGACCGCCCCGCGTTTATGCCATGTCCGGAGCGTGCCAATGGGATGACCCGATGACGTTGCCAACGCATCCAGCGAGTCTGCGCCGTAGGCCAGCATGAGCCGGTGCAATGTCGGCTCAATCGATTTTTCAGATTTTCGGGTCATTTTGAATCTTTATGCTTGCGTGTGGTTCAAGTTGAAACTAAAATGGGTCAAGATGACAAATTAACTTAATTTGTTAGCTCAACTTGACCTAAGCCTACAGAAAAAAATGCACCACGAAAAGATCAAAGCCGAAATGCGCATCGCCGGGAAAACCCCGGCGGCATTAGCACGTGAGCTGAAGGTTTCTCGCGCCTGCGTCAGCGGGGTGATGCGCGGCGACACGCGCTCCAAGCGGGTTGCCTCGGCAATCGCAAAAGTGGTTGGGAAACCGATCGATTTGCTGTGGCCTGGCAAGTACCCGAGTGCAAGTTCAATTTGAACCAAGGAGATCACCACATGAGTGACCGCACCACCGATTACACGAACGACGGCCAGCAGCGAATCATCAAGCTGATCCTGGTGCTGTTCGGCGATGTCGTGAATGGCATGACGCCCGCCGTCCTGGCGCGGCAGGTTGGCTGCTCGCCGGCAGTCATGACCCGTGACCTTTACAACCTGCAGCTGGCCGGCCTGGCCGACCGCGACGAAACCACCGGCGCCTGGCGACTCACGCCGCGCCTGCCGCAGCAGGCCATCAAGGTCTGGACGGCAATCGACGCCGCCGAAAAGCGCCTGCAGGAAGCCAAGAACCGTTTCAACCGCAACCCGGATTAATCAGGAGAGATCGTGTCCGAAGAAAAAGAAACCGCAGGCGCACGCCGAGGCCGCAAGCCTAATCAGCCCGCCGCCGTGGCGCAGCAAACGCTCGATCAAGAGCGCATCACCAATGCGATGGATGTCATGCGCGACACTGCGCATGCAGATACCGATCAGCGTCTGCAGCATGCATCCCGGGTCCGCGCCATTGCTACCCAGGTCGGCTATCAGTTGCCGAGCGACTGCACGGACCCGGACCTGATACAGCGCGACATCGCGGTCAACATGCGCCGCACGGCCGAGGCCATGCTGCAGGTCGGCCTCGGCCTGCTTGTGCTGAAAGAGGCTTGTCAGCACGGGGAGTTTGCCGCACGCCTTGAAGTGCTGCGGTTCGAGCCGCGTGTCGCGCAGAAGTACATGCAGGTCGCCAGAAAGATTTCAAATGCGCCGTCAACGGCGCATTTGCTCAAGACCGTTGAGAGCCAGACCAAGCTGCTCGAACTGATCGTGCTCGATGACGATCAGCTTGAAGAATTGGCGCTGACCGGCGAAACCGGCGAATTGAAGCTGGACGACGTCGCCAGTATGTCGGTCAAGGAACTGCGGGCTGCGGTGCGCGATCTGCGCGGTGAAGTCGGCGCCAAAGAAAAACTGCTCGCGCACAAGAGCGAAGAACTGGATCGCGCGGCGCTGCTCAAGGCCGCACCACCGGATGACCGACTTGCCGCAATCCGCGAAGAAGTCGTGCGCAACATGAACGACGTGCGCGGGGCACTCATCGGCAAGTTCAGCGCCGGAATTGAAGCTATTGATCAGCATTACGTCGAGTTTGGCGGGGATCAGGATGTTGCATTTCTGGCCGGCATGCTCGGCCAACTGCAGGCCGACCTGCAGGCGCTGCGCGACCGTTTCGGCATACCCGACATCGCCCCGGCACTGATCCCCGACTGGGTCGCCGATCCGTCGTTCGGAAAAACTGGAGGCTGACATGGCCCGCAGCGCAGCACTGACACAACGCCTGGTCGAAATTGCCGCAGCAGCGGCAGCGGCCGGGCACGGAAAGAAGGGCGCGATCTACGACGCCGCCTGCGCAGAACTCGCCCTGTCCAAAGCCACCCTGATGCGACTCCTGAAAGAGGTAGCCGTGACACCTGAACGAAAGCGCCGGTCCGATGCCGGTACCACTGCTGTAACCCGCGAAGAGGCCGTGCTGATCAGTGCGGCGCTGATGGCCTCGCTGCGCAAGTCCGCCACCAAGCGGCTGCAGTCGGTCGAAGACGCTGTCGACATGATGCGGGCAAACAAGGAAATCCGCTGCGAGCGCGTCGATTCGGACACCGGTGAGCTTTTCCAGCTCTCGACCAGCACCATCATCCGCGCGCTGCGTACCTACCGCTTGCACCCCGACCAGCTGCTGCGTCCGGCGCCGGCGGTCGAGCTATCCAGCCCGCATCCCAACTGGGCCTGGCAGATCGACGCCAGCCTGTGCGTGCTCTATTACCTCAAGGCGCGCAACGAGCAGGAAAGCGGCCTGCAGGTGATGGAGTACAACCGCTTCTACAAGAACAAGCCGGCCAACCTCAAGCGCATCGAGAACGACCGCGTCTGGTCCTATGAGACCACCGACCACAACAGCGGTGCGATCATGGTGAACTACGTGAATGGCGCGGAATCCAGCGTCAACCTGGCCGAGTCGTTCATCCAGGCGATCTGCCAGCGCCCGGCGGACCCGATCCACGGTGTGCCGTATCACCTGATGATGGACCCGGGCAGCGCACCGACCAGCGGCACCATCGCCAACCTGATGCGCCGGCTGCAAGTCAAGGTACTGGTGCACGCCTCCGGCAACGCCCGCGCCACCGGCCAGGTCGAATGCGCCCGCAACATCATCGAGCGCAGCTTCGAGGCCGGCTTGCGGTTCAGCCCGGTGCACGACCTGGAGCAGTTGAACGAGCGCGCACAGCAGTGGGCACGCTGGTACAACGCGACCAAGGTTCACAGCCGGCACGGTCGAACCCGCCAGGATCAATGGCTGACCATTACTGCCGAGCAGCTGCGCATCGCGCCGTCGCCGGAAATGTGCCGCCTGCTGCTGACGCATGAGCCCGAGCTGCGCACGGTCGACGACTGGCTGCGCGTGAAATTCGGCGGTCAAGATCGCAAGTGGGATGTCTCCAGCGTGCCGGGCGTCGTCGTCGGCGAAAAGCTCAAGATCACCTACAACCCGTACCGCGACGACACCGTGTATGTGGTCGACCATGACGCCGACGGCAATGAGGTGCTGTACGCCGCACCGCTGGTCGAAAAGAACGAGTCCGGCTTCTCCGTCTCGGCCAACGTGATCGGCCAGGATTGGACCAAGGCGATCGACACCGTGGCCGACGTGAACCGCCGCGAGGTCGAGCGCACCATGTACGGTGTCGAGACCGATGCCGAGGTGGAAGCCGCCAAGAAATCCAAGTCGCTGCCCTTCGGCGGCCGCATCGACCCGATGTTGCGGATCAGCGAAACCGATCTGCCGACCGTGCTGCCGCGCCGCGGTACCGAGCTCGACATCGCCACGCGGGCCACGGCCGCCCCGGAGCGCACCTTGTCCGGCTTCGAAGCCGCGGCCGAGCTGGCGCGGCGCGGCGTGAAGATGGACGCCGACAAGAATCGCCTGGTCGCGCATTGGTACCCGGACGGCGTGCCGGAATCCGAACTTGACGCCGTGCAGCAGCGCCTCACGGTCCGTGCCGGCCTGCGTGTCGTGGGGGGTGAATGATGCTCCGCGACCTGCTCCAGTCCGCCCGGATTTCGCAATCCGCCCTCGGCGCCGGCGCCCGGCTCTCCCGCGGTGCCCTGCATCGGCTGCTCGCCGAAGGCGCGCTGCCCGTCCGCGATGCAGATGCTCCCAAGCGCATCACCGATTTCCTGGTCGAGCGCGGCGTCGACCGCGGTGCCCTGGAAAACCTTTTTACCCCGCAGCAAAAGGCCCCGGACGTGCAGCAACACGCCGAGGCCTCTCCCGAAGCAAACCCAAGCCATGAATCTGAACAGGAGGAAAACATGTTACTACGGTATGAAGCCCTGAACCCGCAGGCAAAGACGCAGTTCAACCTGACACGATCCCCGTTTGTCGATGACGTACGCACCCGCGACGACGTTTTCGGCTGCCCCAACACCCGCTACGTGCGCGCCGCCTTGCTCGACGCCGCACTCAATCACGGCTTCGTCGCCATTGTCGGCGAGTCCGGCGCCGGCAAGTCGACGCTCGCTTGCGAGCTCGAGGAGCGCATCCTCGCCGAAGGTCGCCAGGTCGTCATCGTCCGGCCCTACGTGCTGGCGATGGAAGCCGACGACAACAAGGGGCGGACGCTCAAGAGCGCGGCGATCGCCGAGGCTTGCATCCGCACTCTGGCGCCTGGCGAAACCATCAAGAGTTCGCCCGACGCCCGCTTCGCGCAGCTCGAAAATCTGCTCAAGTCCAGCCGTGCGGCCGGCTACAGCCACCTGATCATGATCGAGGAGGCGCACTGCATGCCGAAGGCGACCCTCAAGCACCTGAAGCGCTTCCTCGAGCTGCGCCAGGGCTTGAGCCGGCTGCTCGGCATCTGCCTGATCGGCCAGCCCGAGCTGCTCAACCTGCTCTCGGACAAGTCGCCCGAGGTGCGCGAAGTGGTCCAGCGCTGCGAGACGATCGAGCTGATGCCCCTCGACAACGACCTCGAGTCGTACATCAAGCACAAGTTCGAGCGCGTGAATGCCAAGGTCGACGACTGCCTGGCGCCCGATGCCTACGACGCCCTGCGCGAGCGCCTGATCCGGATTCCGAGGGGCGGCAAGGCATCCGATGCGATAAGCCTCTGCTATCCCCTGGCCGTCAACAACCTGCTCACCCGTGCCATGAACGCCGCGGCTGGCGCAGGCTGGCCGAAGGTCGACGCGCAAGTCATCCGGGGGTGCTGATCATGACAAAAACCAAGACCACCCTGCTGCGCCAAGGCGCTTTTCTCCGCCGCCGCAACCCGACGTTGATTCTGGTTAGGAAGCGCCGCGACCGTTGCTTTCTACAGGGCATCATCGAGGTAAATCAGACCGGCACATCGGCCAATCGCAGCGCCTCGCTTTTGATATCCCGCCTGCGCCGTGCCGGCGCCTATCGTCCGCAAGGTGGGCAACGTGTGCGAGGTGAGCCGTGATCGCCGCCCGCCCTGACAAATCCACCCGTGAGCTGGCAATCAGCCAGGCCATCCGCACGATCACCGGCCTGCTCAAGGCCGTGATCTACCTGCTCCAGCACGGCGTCTATGTGATCGGCTTCCGCGGCTGGCGCAACGACGCCGGCGTCGACCGCATCGTCGTCCAGGTCGCCGCCAGTCCCTACCTGACGACGCTTTTCCGCGACGCGCTCTGGCTGCGTCAGCACCACGACGGCGTGCTGACGATACACACCTGGTTCGTCGAGCGCTGGGGAGTGCGAATCGAATGGGAGGACGTATGCGCCAACACGCACTGACACCCGCCGAACGGGGCCTGAAGCCGGCGTCGCAGTTGGCGGCTGACAAGCCGCACGGCAACCGCATGCGCTACATCGCCGGCTGTCGCTGCGACCTGTGTCGGAAGGCCAATGCCGACTATGAGCGCGGCCGGATCGAGGCACGCAAGAACGGCGACTGGAACGGCATCGTGCCGGCCAGCCGCGCGCGCCGCCATCTCAACCGGCTGTCGCGCCTCGGTGTCGGCCGGCGGGCGGTGGCCGACGCCACCGATATCGCCGAGACCATCCTGGTCGAGATCCGCAGCGGCAAGCGCCGCAACATCCTGGCTCGTACCGAACGGCTGATCATGGCCGTAACGGCGGAAGCGGCGGCAGACCATGCACTGATTCCCGCTGCCGACACCTGGACGCTGCTCAACGAGTTGATCGCGGCCGGCTTCACACGTGGGCATCTGGCGTTGGCCCTCGGCGCCAAGACCCCGGCGCTGCAGATCAGCAAGGATCAGGTCACCGTACGGCGTGCAGCCGACGTCGAACGCCTGCATCGCCGCTTGATGGCATCCGACGAAGTCCTGATCGACGCTACCCGAGCGCGGGGACTGATCCGCGAACTGCGTTTGGAATGGACGCCGGCGGCGCGGATCGTCGAAGCGCTGGGGCCGGAGGTCGCGCTCGAGGACGGCGAGGTACGGCTGCAGCAGCGTATCCCGCGCCGGCTGGAAAAGTCGGTCATCGAGCTGCACGCGAAGACGATGGGAGACGACGCATGAGTCTGCTCTCTCAACTTCAGGCCGCCGCCGACAACCGGGCGCGCGACGAGCAACACCATGAGCGCCGCCGCTACGGTCTGGCCGGGAAACCGGAACCCGAAGCACCACAGCCTCGCTCATCGCACACAGGCCTGCTCGATGCACTGCGCAAGCGCCTGCCGGTTGGTGAGGATGCCGCACTCAGCAAAGCGGAGATACGCGAACTGCTCGGCGATATCGACTACGCCAACACCAGCCTTTCGGGGTCGCTGACCCGGCTGGTCAAGGCAAAAGAAGCCAAACGCGTCGGCACGCCCGGCAACTACCGTTACTACCGAATCTAGGAGCCAACATGGCCAAAAAAACCCGACTCAAAACTCCGGCTGTTGCGGTCAACGTGCCGCAATCCCGGGAATCCGCAGCCGAAGCCATTGCACAGATCGGCCGCATCAACCGCGACCTGGCCCGCCTCGAGGCAGACATGAACGACGAACTGGCGGCCGTCAAGGAACGCCATGAAACTGCCGCCGATCCGCTGCGTCTGCAACTGCAGGCGTTGACCACGGGCGTCCATACCTGGGCGGAGGCCAACCGCGAATCGCTGACGCAGGGCGGCAAGGTCAAGACCGCGCAGCTGACGACCGGTGAACTGGTCTGGCGCCTGCGTCCGCGCAGCGTGCGCATCACCGGCTCAGACGCTGTGCTTGATGCGCTGCGCCGTCTCGGCCTGAAGCGCTTCATCCGGACGAAGGACGAGGTCAACAAGGAAGCCATCCTGAACGAACCCGAAGCGGTAGCCACCGTGCCCGGCATCTCGATCAGCCAGGGTGAGGACTTCGTGGTGCAGCCGTTCGAGGCCGAGCTCGCGGAGGTGGCGAAATGAAGCGCTGGATGAAGGTTGAAGCGCTGCCGCTGCTCGCGGTGCTTGCAGTGCATGCCTGGGCTTTTTCGGTGGGCCATCTGCCGATCTGGCAGATCGTCATCGCCAGCGTGGTCTTTCTGCTGATCCCGGCTGCCGCCGGTGTGTTTTACGGCTATGCGGTCGCCGCCCCGAAACCCGCTGTCGATGAAAAGACCGGGGCGCGCTGGGAAGTGGTCGACACGACGAAGGGAGGTTCGTGATGACGTCGGACCGCGACAACATCCTGGAGAAGATCCGCAAGTGCATGGCGCTGGCCAAGTCGGCGACCGGCAACGAAGCCGAGACTGCGTTGCGCCAGGCGACAAAGTTGATGGAGGCCTACCAGGTCAGCCATGCCGAGATGCTCGCGATCGGCGTCAAGGAAGCCCAGGTCAAGTCCGGTGCGATTTCGCGGCCGGCGAACTGGGAAAGTGCCTTGGCTGGCCGGATTGCCGACGTGTTCGGCTGCCATCTGATCTTTCGCGAGAAATGGGATCACGGCCTGTGGTCGTTCATTGGCTTGCCGCCGGCGAACGAGGTCGCGGCGTATTCGTTCGAGGTGTTGTTCCGCCAAGCCAAGAAGGCTCGCCAGGAATTCATGGCCGAGAACCTCAAGCGCTTCAAGAAGGCGAACAAGGTGCGCCGCGCCGACCTGTTCTGCGAGGGCTGGGTCCGCACGGCGCTGCGCACCGTCGTACCGCTGACGCAGCCGGACGGCTTCGAGGAGGCGATTAAAGCCTACGTCGATACCAAGTTCCAGAACCTCGGGAAGCTCGAATCCGTGGATCGGAACAAGGGGCGGCAGCTCGGCCACAAGGATGAGATGGCACTTGCCCAGGGCGCGGCCGCTGGTCGCAATGCGCAGTTGAACAAGGGTGTCGGCGCCGGTGCTGCCCCTCTCATGCTGGAGCGTTGATCATGTGGTTCAAGAACATGCAAATCTACCGCCTCGTCTCGCCTTGGGCGATGACGCTTGAAAAGCTGGTCGAGCAGCTGCAGCGCATCCCGTTCCAGCCGGTAACCGGGACCACCGCGATTTCGTGTGGCTGGATCGCACCGCGCGCCGATGGTGACCTTGTGTATGCGCAAAACGGCCACTGGCTGTTGCGGATGCAGACCGAGAAGCGGCTGCTGCCGAC
This sequence comes from Azonexus sp. R2A61, assembly GCF_021401135.1. Classification (GTDB taxonomy): domain Bacteria; phylum Pseudomonadota; class Gammaproteobacteria; order Burkholderiales; family Rhodocyclaceae; genus Azonexus. The sequence goes on from NZ_JACBFO010000001.1 coordinate 165,109, forward strand.
TGAGGTCGTCCTGGCCGATGTTGCTGCGCGCGCCGAGAAGCAAGCGGAGCTGCAGGGTTACCCGCTGGGCAGGAAGGCGTTGGCCGAGCTACGGGAACAGGTGACCAACGATCTGCTACCGACGGCTTTCACGACCCGCCGGTCAACGTATGCCTGGATCGATCCGAAAAACGGATGGTGCGTGATTGACGCTGGGCTGCCGGCCAAGGCCGACACGGTGGTCGAGCTACTGCGTCGCAGTCTTGACCTGTTCCCGCTCGCACCGCTGCACACGCAGCTGTCGCCGCAATCGGCAATGGCCGACTGGCTGGCCGGCCGAGATGCACCAACCGGTTTTACGGTCGACCGCGACTGCGAGCTGAAATCGGTCGCCGAGGAAAAGGCCGCGGTAGCGTTCAAGCGGCATCCGCTCGGCGACGAGGTCGGCGACGAGATCAAGTTGCACCTCGCTGCCGGCAAGCTGCCGACGCATCTGGCGCTGACCTGGGACGAGCGCATCTCCTTCGTCCTTACCGAGAAGATGGTGATCAAGCGACTGTCCTTCCTCGACCTGCTGAAGGAAGAAGCCAGCCAGAACGCGGAGACGGCCGACGACCAGTTCGCGGCCGACTTCGCGATCATGACAGGCGAGCTGAGCCGCTTCATTCCGTGTTTGATCGATGCGCTGGGCGGTGAGCAGGTCGTTTCCGCTCCGGCGCCAGCTCCCCGGGGGGCTGAGTGATGGCGACGTGTATCAAGGTCAACAGCAGCGGCGCCTGGGCGAATTTGATCCCGATGGTTCACCCCAGCCGTTTGAAATCAGCCCTGGCCGCATGCGAAGCGCTGGCGCTTGCGACAAAGGGCGATATCTCATTCAAGGTGATCAAGGATGGCGAGACGACCGCTGTCTTTCACAAATACCCGCGTAAAGGCGCACCGAACAACCGCTGGTACAACCCGGCCGCGCAAGTCGATGAGGGCGCAGACCATGCGTAAGGAAATCATCTTTCACTCTGCTAAAAACCCGCGTCTGCAGGGCGAGCTGGAGCCGGTGCGTGGGTATGTGACCGCGTTTGGTCTTGTGATCCATCGGTCACTGACAACGTTCCGTGAGGTGCGCGGCTACTGGGATGTCTCCGACATCACCACTGGCGCACAGGTGGCGATGGGGGAATACCCCGGCATCGAGGGCGCGGTGGCTGCCCTGGTGAATGCCGCGCAACGCTTTGCCAGTTACCCCAGCGGGTTTTCCGGGGCGCTGGCCGAAGGTCGTCGCCGCGCCGCCGTCGTCGACGCCATCGCGCTCAGTGCCTTCCCCGGTGGCGAGATGCTCATCATCGACGAGCGTGCGATCGCCGAGCTGTATGCCGGGCTGAACGCCACCGCGATCAAGATGCGCGACGGTACCGAGTACCTGGTGCATGAAGCGGCCGAGGTGATCCGCTACCGCATCCATGAGCGCACCGGCATCAGCGTGCCGATCGTCTGAGGGAGCAAGCATGGAAGCACTGAACCGCCTGCTCACACAGATCCGCGCACGCCGGCACAAGGCCAAGGCCACGCTGTCGGAGGAAGCCTATCGGCAGATCCTGCAGCGCACCGCCGGCGTGGCCAGCTCGACCGAGATCCGCGCGCTTGGCAAGGCCAAGGCCGTGCTCGCCGAGTTCGACAGGCTGCATATCGCGGCGCCTGCCGGAAAACGCCGCCAGCTCACGGCAATACAGAAGAAGATGTGGTCGTGCTGGCAGCAGCTGGCCGACGCCGGCATGATCGTCGACCGCAGCATGCGCGGGCTGCGCGCCTGGATTAAAACGAGCTACGGCGCCGACGACCTGCAGTTTCTGACCTGGCCGCAGGAAGCCAACGCGATCGAGCGCATGAAGCGCTGGCTGGCGCGCGGCGACGACGACGGCGACAAGATCGGTGGGCACGATGGCTGATTTGTTCGATGCCGAGGTGATGCAGCACCTGCAGGCGCTGCTGCCCGACAAGATGCATCCGACGCTGGTCGAAATGGCCGAGCAGATGTATCTGCACCTGGTCGAGGACGCCGACGCCGTCGCTGCGCTGGGGCATGCGCGCCTTGCAAGGATCGTCCTCGGCCAGATCGAGCGCGTATCGATGCAGTGCGGCGGCGGCGGGTTCTACTTGCCGAAAGGTGTCTGGTATCGCAACGGCGCACGCGACCAGGAGATTTACGCCAGATTCAACGGCCGCAACATGCATCAGCTCGCCCGCGAATACAACCTGACCGACATGCGCATTGCGCAGATCCTGGACGAGCAACGCACGGCCGATATACAGCGTCGTCAGGGCAAGATCGATTTCGGCGAATAAGCCGCCCGACGGCACCGGGACGGCCGAGTTATCGACGGCGAGTGCACAAATCGATTTGTGCACCTTTGTGCACGGTTCCCGGCCAATCCATAGGCCAAAGATTCCCCGGCTTTCCCGCCCGAAAAACTAAAACGTTTTATTTGGTGCGCCATCGCGCGCCCGCGAACAATCCGCCTCATTCCCACTGGAGGTTGATATGTCCGCTCCCCTTATGTTTGCCCTGGTCGATTCGGCCGGCAATGCGATCCCGTTGCGCGCTACCGAAGACGGCAAGCTGCTGGTGCAGGTTTCCGGCATGGAGGGCATCAATGTCAGTCTTGGGTCGTCAGTCGAAATTGCGAACGACGTCGGATCGCCGATCCCGGTGTCCGGGCCGCTGACCGACGCCCAGCTTCGCGCCGCCGCTGTGCCCGTCGATCTCGCCGCTGCCACGGTTGGCACCGGCGCAACCGGCGTTGCGCAGTCTGCCGGCGGCGCTGGCTTGTTCGGCTGGCTGTCGTCGATCTTGGCGACGCTGCGCGCAGCGCTGACCGTCCAGGGCAGCACCCGAACTTGCCTCGGCCGCGAAACGCTCGCGGTCATGACTGGCGCCGTGTCAACGCTGACCGTGCCGGCAAATTCCGTGGCCGCGTTCGTGCAGGCCGACGGTGGCACTGTCCGGATCACGCTTGACGGGGCGACAAATCCGACCGCGACCGTCGGCACCCGAATCGACGATGGTGTGATCTTTGCGGTCGACACGCCACTGGCCAGCGTCAAGCTGATTGCGACCAGCGCTGCATGTAACGTGCAGGTCAGCTACTTCAACAAGCCCTGATATGCGTCAGCGAACTCTTGAGCGCTCTCGGATTTTTCGGCAGCGCGCGCCGGACGTCGTTGCGTCGTTGTACAAGCGGTATCGGTCGGCTGCGATTGCTGCCGCGCGGCGCAATAACGCTGCGCTGTATTTCGCCGAAGAGTTGCAGCTTGGGCCTGAGCTATGGTCGTTCGGCAACCCAAATACATGCCCATCGGTGGCCCAATATCAGAAGATGTTCGGGAATTACACTACATCGACCGATTATTACGGAGGCACTTACCTCGTCGATGTGACAGTGATCTCAGGCGTGCTTAACGCGATTTTTGCAGTCGGGCAGGCTGCTGGATCGATAGCATCGTTGGGGGCTGGCCAATCAAAGCAATTTCTTCTGACTCCAACTTCTAGCAGCTCGCAGCTAGTCCTTCAGGAAGGGTCAACGGCGGGAGCTTCAGCGGGTGCGGTTGTAACCGTATCGGTCAAGCGTGTCCTGAATGCCGACACGCTCGGGTATCAGGACACGGTAGCTGCGTCGCCGAGCTATCCGAGCGGCTCAATGGGGATGCTGCTCGACAAGAGCTATGCGGGTGAGCGCGGCGTAAACGTCAATAATGTTCCAACGCAAAGCTGGGTGACTGACGATGTTCAATATTTAACGAAGGGATTCATAAGTCCATCAGATACCCTGCCGCTTGGCGCTTTTTATGAATGCGAGTTTGACCTGAGTATCAGCGCTGGCTCTGTGCGGCTCCGCCTGGGTGATGATTTCGGGCCAATACTGACGTCAAGCGGTCACTACAAGTTCATTGGCTATGCCGGCAGCTTTGGCCGCGACAGCATGCAGAACATGGTAGCGAACACGGTTGCGACGGTAACAAATGTCGTTACGCGGGAACTCAAAGGTATGCACTTGCGACAAGCGACTGCCGGAGCGAAGCCAACAGTTACCCGAGTGCCCAAAAAGCTCGGGCCGGAACTGGTCTCCAATAGCAGCTTCTCAGATTCAAGCACTTGGTATCTTGGTGCCGGATGGTCAATTTCTGGCGGAAAGCTGGTAGCGACTAGCGTTGCAACTGCTTATCAAGTATCTCAGCCTGTGGCCATTGAGGCGGGCAAAGACTATCAAGTATCAATAACCGCAGATAGCATTTCCGGGTCGCTCTCTGTCGCTTTTTCTGGTGGAACATCAACCGGTATCGGATCTGCGAGAACATCACCGGGTACTTACACCGAATCCATCAAGCCGACGGTTGGGAATACACACATTAGGTTGATGGCCGCATCGACACTCAGCGGCAGCTTTGACAACGTGTCGGTGCGCGAAGTCTTGGAATGGACTTATGTCCTGTCGTTCGACGGAGGCGACTCCCTAGCTGCGCCCGGTAGCGTCATCGGCGCGAATCTCGCCCAGCCCTACACGATGATTGCAAGCGCCCGTGCTGGGGTTCAAGGGGCAAATCGACGACTGATTGGTGACTCGTCGCGGTCGCTAGGGGTTACGTCATCGGGTGTCTTTGCTGCGATCAATCACGGGGGCAGCGGCGTTTACGGAGTGCTTCCGAGCGGATCGGTTACTCAGGGTGACATGTTGCTGCTGTCCGCGGATTGGGATGGCGTCACCGGTCGATTGTTCTCGAAAGGCGCACTGCACAACTCAGGTGCGATGAGCGCCCCAACTGCCGGTGCGCAACCGACCGCTATCGGCCAGCGCGGTAACACTAGCGAATTCTGGAACGACATTATTGATCTGGTGTGCATCGCTCCGCAGGTCATGTCTGATGCCGACCGCAAAGCCATTGAACGCTTTGCAGCGCTAAAGATGCTCATCACCTACGGAGGCTGAAATGCTGAAGATCACGATCCCCGCAAGCCTGCGTGACATCGCCAGCCGTATCAGCCGGGCGCTGGATAGCGATACTGGTGGCGCCCAGGTCTTCGACGCCTGCGACGACTCGACTCGCGACGATGATGGGGAGATCGTCACGCCGGCGACGCTGGCGTGGACGATCATCCAGTCGTCCGATCCGTATGCGGAGCGGCTGACGCGTTTCCGTCATGCCCGCGATCTGCACGACTTCGTCGTCGCTGACTACGCCACCAGGTGGCCAGAGCTGCAGGCGCCGACGCTCGCCGAGTGCGAAACCTTCCTCGCCGCCGCGACCATCGAAGACGTCGAGACATCGGCCGACGCATGAGCGACTGTTTCGACTGCTGCCTGTTTTCGTTCCTGGCCGGCGCCGGGGGGATGGGCCTGTTCGTCCTCGCGACGATCGTGCTCGACATCGGGATGGACTGGATCGCGAGCGCCGCCGCCCGCCTGCTTGCCGGGCGGCGGAAAGCCGGTTAACTGATCAGGCGGTCCAGTTCCGCGGTCAGCGCTTCCCGGTCTTCGTCTGGCAGACCCTCGTCCAGCCGGCGCTGAATGATATCGGCCAGTCCAGGGTAATGCGCCGGTAGCGCCGTGCGGATTGCTGCGATGAGGGATTTTGTGTCGTCTAGCATGGTTTGCTCCTGGTTAAGTGGAGCGGACATGATTGCATCACGACAAAATAATCCGCGCTGCCAACCCAAAAAAACCAAAACGTTTTACTCAGTGTGACGTCGCGCGCCCGCGAACAATGCGGGCATGGCAACGAAAAACACATCCCTTCCGCCGGGCATCGAGATCTTCCGTGCCGGCCGCCGTACCGCTGATAACGGGACGACCTACGACTTTTCCGACGCGGATATCGATGCGATCGCCGCATCGTATGACCCCGCCGTGCGCGAGGCGCCTCTGGTCGTAGGTCACCCGGCTGCGAACCTGCCCGCTTATGGCTGGGTCGCGCGCACCGGCAGCAAGCCGAGCGCTGACGGCAAGGTGCTGACGATGGATTCGCGAGCGGTCGAGCCGGCATTCGCCGATATGGTCCGCGACGAGCGCTTTCCCAAGCGCAGCGCCAGCTTCTATCACCCGACTCACCCGAATAACCCGACGCCGGGCAAGTGGTACTTGCGCCATGTCGGCTTTCTCGGCGCGCAGCCGCCGGCTGTGGCCGGGCTGAAGGACATCGAGTTTTCCGAGGCTGACGACGCCGGCGTCATCAGCTTCTCCGAGGAATCCACCGCCGGTAAACACCCATCCCAGGAGAAAACGATGGATGAAGCAACTCAGAAGCGCCTCGAGGAAGCCGAAGCGGCGGCCGCGGCGGCGAAAAAGGCCCAAGCGGATGCCGAGGCCGAATCGAAGCGCGCAAAGGAGCAACTGGCGCAGTTTGCCGAGCAGCAGCGCGAGCAGCGCCACGCTGCCCACGTCGAATTCTGTGAAGCGGCCGTCAAGGACGCCAAGCTGAAGCCGACAAAGAAGGCTGCGGCCGTGGCTGTGCTCGATCTGCTCGGCGAATCGCAAGCGGTCGAGTTCGCCGAGGGCGACACCACGACCAGGGTGTCTCCGGTCGACGTCGTCAAGGGCCTGATTTCCGACGCCGCCAGCGCCGTCCAGTTCGGCGAGTTCGCCCCGGGTCAAGGCGGCAAACTGGTCAAGGATATGAGCGATGCGGAGCTGGACAAGGCCGCCCGCGACTACGCCGGCAAGCACAACGTCTCGTATGCCGAGGCGCTGGGCAAGGTCGTCAATTTCACTGCCTGATCGAAAGGAATCACGACCATGATGTCTCCCGCTGAAATCCGCCTGAAGCAGCACCCGATCCTGACCAACCTCCTGCTGGGCATGGGCCAGGGCACCTTCATTGCGGAAAAACTGTTTCCGCGCCTGCCGCACGCGCTGTCGTCCGTCGTGCTCGCCAAGCTCGGCAAGGAACGCCTGAAGCGCTACAGCCTGCGCCGCGCGCCGGGCGCCGCCACCAAGCGCGTCAATATCAAGTACGAGGGCAAGGTGTACACCGTCGACCAGTATTCGGTCGAAGTGCCGATGCCGCGCGAGCTGTTGCGCGAAGCCGACGAATCGCGCCGCCTGCAGGTGGGCAATTACCTGGACGTGTCGCGCATCGCGATGACCACCACCAGCGACATCCTTGCCCTGGACTACGAGCTGGAATGCGCTGGCATGGCGACCAACTCGGACAACTACGCCGCCGGCCACGCGCTGGCGCTGGCCGCCGGTACCAAGTGGAGCGCTGCCACTGGCACGCCGGTGACCGATGTGCTGGCCGCCGCCGAAGTGATCCGTGGCCGTACTGGCGTGCGTCCCAATCAGTTGACGCTGTCGGCGCCGGTGCTCAAGGCCGTGAAAACCAACCAGGAAGTGCGCAGCTACCTGCCGTCCAGCCAGATGGGCCCGGCGACCGTCGAGCAGCTGAAGACCATCTTCAACGTGTCCGAAATCCTGATCGGCGACGCTGTGTGGGTCGATGACAACGATGTCGGCCAGGATGTCTGGGGCAACAACGCGATCCTCGCCTACGTGCCGCAGATCGGGGCAGGCGGTGCGAATATCAGCCTGGCTCAACCTGCGTTCGGTTTCACCAACGTGATCGAGGGCCACCCGTTCGCCGAGACGCCTTACTACGAGAACGGGCTCAAGAGCTGGATCTACGGCGGCACCTTCGAGCGTCGCGCGAACATCGCATACGACGATGCCGCTTTCCTGTTCCAGAACCCGGCTTAAGGAGCGGACATGAGCAAGCAACTGCTGATCGCGCGCGTCAAGATCATCACGATGATCGACGGCGAGCGCGTCGAAATCCCGGCCGGCGACCCGCTGCCGGAGAACCTCAACGAACACGACATCCGCGAGCTGAAGAAGCTGCGCGCGATCGAGGACGTTGCCGAGTCGGCCAATGCCGAGAAGGATTCGGCCAAGGCTGCCGCGGTTGCCGGCAAAGCCTTCACGGCCGCGCGGCAGGCGGTACAAGCCGCCGCCGAGTCGATCAAGGTGTCTGATGCCGAGACGCCGCCGGGCGGCGAAAGCGACAAGACGGATACGACGGGCAGCGCAGGCGCGGCGGGAGGCGTTGGCGGTGCTGATCTCAAGGGTGCGGCCGCTCCCAAGCGCCAGGCAGCGGCCACCAAGAAGAAGGAAGGTTGATCATGCAATACGAAAAAGTTCATTCGACGACCCGCGTGCTGACTGCTGCGGTGCTCGCCGCCAGATTCGTCGCTTACAACGGCGCGCACGCCTCGGCGGCGGCCGGCGGTACGGCAGATGCCCAGGGCGTGTCCGAGATGGCTGGCGATGCCGGCCAGGCGATACCGGTCATTACCGGCTACTCGGCCATCGCCGAGGCATCGGCCGCGATCTCGGCTGGCGCCTACGTCAAGCCGGCGGCCGATGGCTCCGGCCGGGCGGTCACCGGCAGCGCAACGGACCACTGCGGCCGTGCGCTGACCGCCGCCAGCGGTGCAGGCGACCTGTTCGAGGTCGAGATCCTGACGCACGTGCATCCGTAACGATGAACTACGCAACCGTCGACGACATGGTCAAGCGGTTCGGTGAGCTGGAGCTGATCCAGCTCACCGACGACGAGAACATTCCGCCATCTGTGATCGATATTCCGTTCGTTGAGGTCAAGCTGGCGGATGCGCAGTCGTTCGTCGATGGCTACGTCGGCCAGGTGTATCGGCTGCCGCTGACCGGGTGTGTCAAGTTCGTCGCCGGCGGCGCGCAGGAGTACGTGCCGCCGCCGGTGCTGACTCGCTTGACATGCGATCTCGCGCGCTACTACCTGTACGACGATCTGGCCCCGGAAGCCGAGGTCTATCGCCGCTACCAGGCAGCGGTCAAGGAACTGGATGCAATCGCCAACGGCAAGGCGCAACTGGCTTGCCCGTGGGGCGGTTCGCCCGGCCAGCCGCTGACCGCCGACGCGCAGTCCGGCGACGAGGTGCAGACCGTCAGCAGCTTCCGCCGGGGTATTACGGACGACGATCTGCGGGGGTTTGCGTGAGCATGCCGCTCGACGCCTGGCGCAACTGGAACTTCTGCGAAGCCGAGCTGGACATCGTTGCCCGGCTGAAGGCGGCGACGCAGGAAGGGCCGGATCGCTGGGCGCGCTTCGTCGGCACCCGCGACGACATGGAGTCGGTGACCGAGGAAAAGCAGGTGGTCCCCGGCGTCTATGTGCTGTACCGCTGGTTCGCAGTACCGGAGGCAAGCGAGAAGCGCGGGCTCATCCGGCACCGCTGGTTGATCCTGGTCGCGGTATCCGCCGTCAGTACCCGGCAGCGAGAGGCCTCGCCGCTCAACCAGGTCGCCGGTCGCTACATCCCGTCGATCCTGCATGCGCTGCACGGCTACACACCGCTCGGCAGTACCGAACCGATGATCGTCGCCACGCCGCCCGAGCGCTGGTCCGGCAACGGTTTCGGCTATTACCCGCTGGCCTTCACCAGCAACACTCATTTTTCCATCAAGCAGGGGCCGTCGAACGCGCCCTTGCGCAATCGTTAAGGAGCCAATCATGGCGCAAAACGACATCGCATCCGGCCTGCTCTTCGCGGGCACCCTGTACGCCCAGGCATACGATCCGGTCACCGGCCTTTATGGCGCATATCAGCGCTACGAGGTCGACAAGTTCGAGATCACGACGCCCTCGGACAAGCTGCAAAAGATCAGCAAGAGCCGGGAGTCCTTCGGCCAGGCGAAGAACACCTACTTCGTCGCGAAACCGGTGGACTTCTCGATCACCTTCGACGAACTGTCCGGCGATATCTTCGCCGCGATGCTCTCCGGTGTGGCCAGTGACGTTAATGACGCATCGGCGGCGCTGGCCAACCTGCCGGTCACGGTCGTTCCTGGTGCCTGGGTCGAGATTCCCGGCGGCGAGAACCTCGATCTGAATACCGTCGTGGTCAAGGATGCGACTGGTACGACGACCTACTCCGATGACAAGTACGAGATCAACGAACGCCTGGGCATGATCTATGTGCCTGCGGGTGGCGCCATCGCCGCCGGCAGCGTCAAGATCAGCGCCAGCACGCTGGCGTTCGAGGGAACGAAGATCGAGGGCGCCCAACGCTACGCTCATGTGATGCGCTACAAGCTCGACGGCATCAACCTGCTCGATCGCCGCGACATGACCCTCTTCGCGCCGCGCGCCGTGGTCAGCAGCAATACGGCGCAAGACTGGCTCAGCGGCAAGCTGGCCAGCGTGGCGCTGACTGGCAACCTCGAAGTCACCGACGGGTACGCCTCGCCCTTTGTTTTGAAGTACTGACACGCGGCATTTTCCACCCGCCCGCCGCGTCGACCGCAGCGGGCTTTTTTCCGAGCGAGAGAGCATGTCGAACAAGGTTGTCGCGGTTGGCCTACGCATCGATGGCGATGCGACTGGCGCACGCAAGGCTGCTGCCGATACGGCCAGTGATCTGGCGGCACTGGCCGAGGATGCAGCCAAGGTCAAGATCCTCGATACGGCGGTAGCGTCGGTCGAGCGTTTCGACGCCGCGGTGCAGTCGTCGCAAGCCAAGGTGCGGGCCCTGCGCGAGACCCTGGGCGAGGCCTACGCTGCCGGCGCCGATGCGCCGATGATCCGCAAACTGGAGAAGGATCTCGCCGCGGTCGAGCGCCAGGCGCAACAGGCCGCCGGCGCGCTGCAGCAGGCACAGACGACGGTCGTCGACCTGAACCTGCGTTTCGCCGACGCCGGCATCTCGACGGCGAACCTGGCCGACAAGAAGGCAGAACTGATCCAGCGCAGCCAGTCCGTCGCACAGGCTGCCCAGGAAGAAGCCGAGTGGCAGCGCTATCTTGCGAATGAGACCGAGCGTGCTGCCAAGGCGGCCGCACAACTGGCCGCGGACACCAAGTTCGAGGCGCAGCGCCAGGCGGCGATCGAATACCAGAAGTCGGCCGAGTATGCCGGCTGGTGGGCTGACTCCCTGGACAAGGTCGAGCAAGCGCAGGCCGATCTCGATGCCGCGCTGGATCTCGACCGGCAGCGCCAGGCCAACATCCAGACCCAGAAGTCGGCCGAATACGCCGAATGGTGGGCCCAGGAACTCGCGCAGGTCGACCGCGCGGCGCAGGTTGCCGGTGCATCGACGACACGGCTGAACCGTGCGTTCAATACGCTGAACATCCGCTCGGCAGACCAGATTGATGCCGAGATTCTGGAGATCAACCAGGCGCTGCTGGCGCTGGCCAAGCGCGCCGACCTGACGGGCGCTGAATTCGACCGCGCCTTTGGTGCCGCGCAGCAGCGACTGCATGCGCTGAAGCAGGAAGCCGCCGGCGGCGGCGAGGCGCTGGACGACGTCGGCAAGCGCGCGGGCAATGCTTCCGCGCTGCTGGGTAAGCTCGGTCTGGCCTTCGGCGGCCTCGAGCTGGCTCGCCAGTTCGTAACGGTCAATGCCGAACTTGAGAACATCGAACGCAGCTTCCGGGCGGTGACCGGGTCGGTCGAGCGGAGCGCAGCCGAGATGGACTACGCGCGGGGCGTGGCCGTGCGACTCGGCGTCGAGCAGTTGTCCACTGCGAAGTCCTACGCCAGCCTGATGGCAGCGACCAAGGGTACGGCCTCTGAGGGCGAGAAGACCCGGCAGATTTTTGAATCTGTCACCCGGGCGATGTCGCTCGCTGGGAAATCGTCGGCGGATACCGAGGGGGCATTGCTCGCATTGCAACAGATGGCCAATAAGGGTGTCGTGGCGATGGAGGAACTGCGGGGCCAGCTCGGAGAACGGCTGCCCGGCGCGCTCAACGCTACGGCTGACGGCCTCGGCATCACGACCGCACAGTTGATCAAGTTGGTCGAGACTGGCCAGATGACAGCCGATGAATTGTTCCCCGCGCTGGCTGCCGGCCTGAACAAGCTCTACAAGGAAGCTTCGACCGAGACGCTGTCGCAGGAGTGGCAACACTTCAAGGCAGCGGTGCAGGATGCCTATGAGCAGATCGGTGATGCCGGCGTCGTCGACGTGCTGAAGACTGCGCTGGAGGGCATGGAAGCCGTCGTGTTCGGCGTATCGACCGGCATTGTTGCGATGGGTAAGAACATCGGCGTGCTGACTGCTGCGCTGGCCAACGGCGATATCGGCGTAAACGGCTTTTCCGAGAATGCAAAGAAGGCCTTTGCCGAGATCGAAGAGGAAGTGCGTCAACGTACCGTGCGCATTGCGCAGCACAACACGCTGGTCGCGGCCGGGCTCGATGAAACCGGCAAGAAGATGCTGGACTCAGCGCGGCAGCAGAGCGAGACGACAACGACGGCGGCCAGCGACTGGACCCGTCTCAACGTCGCCTACAACACCGTCAAAGATTCCGGCGATGCCGCGACCAAACAGGCGCAGAAGCTGGTCGAGGCGACCAAGGCAAGCGGCGAGGCATCGACGGCCGCCGCTGCGGCGATGGGTGGCGAAGCGGATCAGCGACGTGCAAAAGCGGCGGCGGCGCTGGCCGACGCCGACGCGCTGGCTGCACTGGCAGAGCGCCGGCGCGAAGAACTGGCGATGGCCGACGGGCATGTCGCCGCGCTGCAGGCCGAGGCAGCAGCGGCCGGCGGTGCGACCGAGCAGCAGCAAAAGGTGATCGACGGGCTGATCAAGACAGCGGATGCGCGCCGGGTCGAATCCCAGGAAGCGACTGCGCAGGCCGAGCGTGCCCAGTACGCGGCGAGCGCCGCGAAAGTCGAAGCTGCGGCGTACGAAGCACTGCGCGGATCGTTGTCGCAATGGAGCCAGGCACGTCAGGCGCAAATGTCGCTTGACCAGGCAAGCATCCGGCTCGCGATCGAGCAAAAACGTACCGCACTTGAGGTTGCCAAAGCCAAGGGAGACGAGCTCGGTGCCGCGCGCGCATTGATCGAAATGAAACGCCTGGAGATCAAGCTCGCCGAGCTGACAGCCGCGGCGAAGCGCGCCGAGGCAGACGCAACCCTCGCGGCCGTGAAAGCCGAGCGCGAAGCGCTGGCAGCAAAGGGGCAACTGTCCGCAGCGAAGGAGGCCGAGCTGAAGGCTTCCGAGGCCGGCGCCCGGGTAAAACAGGTCGAAGCGCAGATTGCTGGCGAAACCGCAAAGCGCTTGCGCGATCTCGCCCAGGCAACGTCGTTTTCTGGCGGTGCTGCGATGCAGGCGGCGGGTCAGTACGACGGCCTGGCCGACTCGTTGCGGGGTGTTGAGCAGGCGGCGCGGGCTGCGTCGAGTGCCCAGGGCGCGATGGAAACACGCACGCCGATGATCGGGGTGCAGGCAGATCCCCGTGCAGAGCTGTACAAGCGCGGTGCATCAGTTGATGAGGTCGCCGCAGCTGTGAAGTATTACGACGAGTATTACAAGCGCAATGAGCTGCAGTACCTCAGCAGCGGATTTCAGAATTACCAGGATATGGCTGCTCAAACGTCGAGAGCGATCGGCGACGCCGTCGAGAAAGCGCTGGCGGCCGGACGCGAGGAACTGAGGACCGGGAAGTCGGTAGATCTCGGTACCTCCGCCGCTGACCTGGTTGCCCAAGCCAGCGCCACCAAACGCGTTACGTCCTGGGAAGACCAGCAGCGGTTGCTGCGCGATGCAGGGGCGGCCGCGAATGCCCAGCCGACGCGACGTGTGCAGATCGATCTGCTTGGTAGTGGCGGGAAGAAATCAACGGTGTTTGCTAATGACCAAGCTGCAGCAGATGGGCTGATCAATCTGCTTGAGCAGGCCTCGCGACGGAGTATCGGATGATCTCGTTGACTGCAAACGGCACAACCCTGCCGCTTGATGGGGATTTGTATTGGTCCGACGAATTCGATTGGTCGCCGATAGAGCAATCAATCACGTACTCGGCCGATGGGGCGTTGCTCATCGATGAGTTCGAACGGCAGACGGGTCGCCCGATAACGCTGCGCCCATTTGATGATGCATCGGCATGGATGCCGCGAGCCACACTGCTGCAGCTGCAGTCGTGGGCTGGCATCGCGGAATTGACCATGACATTGATGCTGCGATCGACGAGCTACTCGGTCATGTTCCGCCGCGATGAAGGTTCGCCAATCACTGCAGAGCCTGTCGTTTTTGTATCGGACGCGGTCGCCGGGGATGCCGGCGACTACTACTTAATCACCCTCCGACTGATCGAGATCTGACTCATGGCAATCCTTGTCTCCGACATCAAGCTGCTCGAATCCGAGCGCATGACCGATACAACCGATGGCGGCGGCCGTCGCACCTCGCGCGAAATCGTCGATGGTCAAGCCGGCAACATTTTCCCGAAACTGTCCCGCATGGACGTGACGAAGGGTCGGGTCAATTTGCGCAAGATCTTCGCTGCAGTCAAAACCGCCAACCTCGATACCTATGGCGGCGCTCACCTCATCATCTCCAAGCCGCCGGTCAACGAAAAAGTGCATGTCCTGCTGTTTTCGGCAACAGCCGAGGATGACACGCGCAGCGCCGCGCGCGACCGCATCGAATCCTATGTGACTGCCGGACCGGAAAGCCGGATGGTCTTGATGGGCCGCCAACTGGTCGGCCAGCAGTCCATCGTGTGCTATCAGCGCGTTGAGACAAAACTTCCCGAGGTCGGCGACGTGTTTTGCCTGTCGGCCGAAGTCGCTGGCGTGGTGACCGCGCAGCAGTATTTCCGCGTTCAGACCGTTGAGCACAGCGTGCAGACGTTTACCGAGATGATCGGCAGCACGCTGGTCGATTTCGAGCGCCGGGTAATCACCATCGGCACCGGTGCCGCGCTGCGCTACGAATTCAACGGGGTCGAGAACCCCACCCAATTGTCGACCGTAGCGCGCCCGACGAAGCTGCGCGCAACCTCGCTGGTCGATGCCGCCCGGTATTACGGGATCCGCCCGCTGACCGCCGCGGCATCGGCGGGCGATCTGTCAGTGCGCATCGACAGCATCTACAGCCAGATCGTGCCGACTGCCACGCGCGAAACGCCGATCGCCAATGCCTCGCTCGATAGTACGGGCGCCCTGCTGGCGATCGCATCGAGCACCCGCACCGAAACGCTGGTGGCATCCGGTGGCTGGGCGGCCGGCAGCAGCCGGCGCACACTGCGCGCGATCCAACCGGGCAGCGCAGTCCTGATCGCCGGTGCACTGTCAGTCACCGACGACGGTGCCGGTGAGTTTTCCGATGCGCAGTTCGCCGGCACGATCGATTACGATACCGGCGTGATTACCCGCACCGGTGGCACGTCCGGTGCCGCCAGCTGGCAACTGGCCTATATCCCGGCCGTGCGGGCGACACAGGTCGCGCACACCCGCGAAACCGTTATCGGCCTGGCCAATCGCGGGCTGGTCTATGTGCTGACAATGCATCCGCTGCCGGCAGCCGGCTCGTTTTCGCTATCGTTCCGCGCGCAGGGCCGCTGGTACACCTTGCGCGACGACGGGCAGGGTGTCGTCGCCGGCGACGATGCGGCTTACGGATCCGGCGTCATCGATTACGCCAGCGGCACCGCAACGATCACCCTCGGTGCGCTCCCGGATGTCGGCAGCTCGCTGCTGCAGTCCTGGGCAAGCCCCACGCATTACGTCATCCGCGCCGGCGGCAGCAGCGATGTCGGCGTAGTCGAGCAGCACATCGCGCTGACGAACATCCCGGCCGCGCCGGGCTCGCTGGCTATCGATTACACGTCAGGCGGTGTCGATTACAGTGCGGTCGACGATAGCAATGGCGCAATTTCCGGCGGCGGAATTACAGGCAGCATCGACTACACCAGCGGCGACCTGGTGCTGCGCTACACCACGCGCTTGCCAGATGCACTATCGTCGGTGCGGATCACGCACAACAAGATGGTGCCGACCACGCCAGGACAGCAGATCATGCGCACGGTCACCGTTCCGGCTGCACTGACAATGGCTTTCGGCGCTGCTATCGAGCCGGGAACCCTCTACGGATCATTGCCTTTCGGCACATCCGGCAAGTCTGCGCTGGTCAAGGATTCCGGCGCCGGCCAGCTGATCGTTGTTGGGGGGCAGCTGCTCGGTCAGGTCGGCACGCTGACCGGCACGAAGATCCCGACCGACCAGGTCATCGGGTCGATCAACTACGGTGCCGGAACGATCACGATCACGGACAGCGTGATCGTCGATGGGCAAGCCTATTGGCCGGCGCTGCTCAATACCGGTGCGCTGACCTATGCTACGGCAAATCCAAGCAATGGTATCGGCGTAGGTCTTGGCGCCTGGCTGGCCAGCGACGTCAGCGCCTCGCTGGCCAGCGGTACTGCGAGTTTCGGCGCTAGGGTTGCCGGTGTTGCAGCATCGGCCGAATCGGTCACACAGGCCGTAGAATTTTCCGATTCCCCGCTGCGATTGCCGCTGCTGACAACGGTCGGCGACAACGTCGTGCCGGATTCGCTGCTCTTTGTGCTTGGCGGCGCGACGTACATCGACCGATCAGGCACACTGTACGCCAGCGTTTCGGCGCTCACCGGTGTCGGCACAACCGCAGGCACCATCGACTACGCAACCGGTGCTCTGGCGCTGTCGTGGTGGCCATCCGGTGCCACACCGGCGCTGGTCGTCCAGGCCTGCCTTGCGGCTTACGGAGAGGCATCGCTGGCCGAAATCAACCTGCGCACCGCCGGCGCTCCGCTGCGGCCTGGGTCGTTCTATGTCCAGGCGACCAGCATCAATGGCGACCTGATTACCGGGCAAGCCAACACGGCCGGCGAGGTAAGCGGGACCAAGGTGCAAGGCTACATCGACCCGGAAACCGGGATTTTCCGGATCCGCTTCGGCGAACTGGTCACCGCGGCCGGCAACGAAAGCGCCTGGTGGTTCGACGAAGAAAATGTCGTCGCCGGACAGATCTGGCGGCCGACGCTCGTCGTGCCGGGTAGCATCCGGTACAACGCCGTGATCCTGACATCGATCCCGCTCAATGCCGACCTGATCGGCCTCGATGCCGTGCGCCTGCCCAGCGATGGCAAGGTCCCGGTCGTGCGAGTTGGCGACCTGGGCGTGCTCCACAATACGCAGACGTCTGCACTCCCGAATCCGGTCACGCTCGGCACCGATTACAACGTTGGCCGTGATGCGCTGACCGAACTCTGGGTCGAGGACGCGACGGGCACGCGTCTGCCGGATGCACTGATCGATGCCGATCTCGATGCGGGTACGGTCAACATCGTGACCGGGGCGATTTTGTCGAGCTACACACAGCCACTGCAGGCCATGCACCGCATCAGCGACATGGTGCTGATCTCCGATGCTCAGATCAGCGGCGAAGTGAGCTTCGACCCGCCGCTGACGCGCGACTACCCGCAAGCGGGATCGTACCTGTCGACCGCGCTCGAATACGGTGATGTCGTGGCCCGCGTCACGAACGTGCGCGACCGTCAGGTATTCGCCGATTGGGACGAGACCACCGGCGCGCAGGCGACTGCGGAATACAACATCATCGATTACCCGATCGAGGTTCTGAACAACGGAGCAGTGACGGAGCGCTGGCGCCTGAATTTCACCTCCCAGACGAACTACCAGGTGATCGGCGAAAGCCTGGGCGTTATCGGCACCGGCACCACGACCGCCGACTGCCAGCCCAGCAACGGGCTGACCGGCCTACCGTACTTCACGATCCGCTCCGCCGGCTTCGGCGCCGGCTGGGCTGCCGGCAATCAACTGATGTTCGAAACCGTCTCGGCCGCGCCGCCAGCCTGGATCGCCCGCACTGCAGTGCCTGGCGCATCGATCGAGGGCGATGAATTTTCGCTGCAGTACCGCGGCGATGCGGACGTCGAATGAGCACCGTCATGATCAACGTGGTCGATACCCAGGGCAATCCAGCAATGCGCCGGGTGCGACTGCATCGCATGGATACCGGGGCAGTGATCGGTGAGGGGGTCAGCAATGGTCTTGGCCGCTGCTCGATCTCGGTCGACTACGCCGGCCAGGCTTACGCGGTGGTGCTCGATGATCGCGCCGGCGTGGTCGAAGAAATGAAAATCAGGAGGGTAGTGCTGTGAGTGTGCCGGTGGCTTACGATCCGGAATGGGCACTGGTCCAGAGCCTGTGTTATTTCGAGGGAGTTCATGGTGCGACCGCTGTTGCTGTCGAGCGCGGCAATTCGATGGTGCTGCAGGGCGGGGTATCGATATCGAATGTTGAGCAGCCATTCGGGCGTGGGGCCTTGTATTTTGGTAATCCAGCCGCCGCTCAATCGGCATATCCATCTGGATTTTCGTTTTCGTACATAGATCAAGCATACGAGCTTGTCTTTTTCCCGACGGGATTTGGCAGCGCTGGTGCCCGTTATCTATTTTCTCTGACGTCTAGACTGCGGTGCTTCATCAACCCATTCACGATGTCTCTGGTCGTCGATTTCCAGCCAGGGGGATCAGGTCAAACTCCGCAGAGTTATTCCGCACTGATTGATCCAGACGAGCTGATCGATCGCTGGAATAAAATAATTTTGCGGATTACGACAGATCGCCTGTCTGTCGAGATGAATGGGGTGATGCTCATTGATGAGGCTCATGGATTTAGTGCCTGGTCAACAGCAAGCGGTGCGATATTATCAATCGGGAATTTGGCGGCAACGGGCAACTCGAGCACCAGCTTTTACGGATATATCGGTCCTTTCCGGCATACATCGGGTAGTCGGAGAGCTTTAGAGCAAAGCGCATCGCTGGTCAGATTTGCGGCGCTATCATCCGCTGATCCATACCGGGAAAGCGTGATTTTCCACTCCCACTGCGAGCCGACAGCCGATGGCCTGATGAAAGATGAAAAAGGTCATCATGTCATAAGTCTTGGCGGAGAAATTTCGACAAACGAGACCTATAAGACTTTCGGTCTGGGTGCCGCCCTGCTGAATTTGCCGTTCAGAATCGGGCCAAGTTCTGATTTCATCTTGGGTACAGCCGATTTTTCTTTCGAATGGCGAACGGCGTCTGTGGTGGCGCTATACGACGGATGGGCATTCTCGATCGTTGACGAGGTCGGCGTCGTCGGACTGGCTGTTCGCAGCAACAATAACTCAGGACAAACGCGTGTAACGGTTGCCGGCGTTGATTACACATGGGCGTCGGCACCCGGCTATCGAGCTGCAATGCACCTGGTCCGGAAAGGTCGCTGGCTGGCGCTGTTCGAAGGCGGCGTTCGGCGCCTGCTGGTCGACATCGGAACGGTTGAAATTGATGGTGACGGATACCTGTATTTCGGCAAAGCGCCATCGATTGCGGGCTCAGTCAACCCCAGCTTCTGGGTCGACGAAATTCGGGTCACGCTGGTGGCGCGCACCGACCCGGAAACCCCGACAACCACTTTTTCGTCCGAACGCTTCAGCGACTACGGTCCGCGCTCGCTGTCCGGACACGTCAAGGATGCCGCCGAAAACCCCGTGATCTGCACTGTCCGCGCCTATCATCTCGCGTCCGGCAGACTCGTCTCCGAATCCGTGACGGACATCGATGGTAGCTTCTCGCTGCCGGTGCAGGACCCTGGCGAGCATTTCTGGACTGCGCACAAGCCTGGGAAAAACGGGCTGATCATTGATCACCTGACGCCGGTCATCATCAGCTGATGGCCTATACCCCGCCGCCCGGCAATAACATCCTCGGCATCTTTCCGGCCAGCGACTACACGCCGCCGGATCCGACGAACCTCATCGGTATTTTCCCCGCAGACGAGGCGCCGATCAGGCGCCTGCTCGTCTCATCAGTGACTACCGCTTGGGCAGCGGCAACTGCGGTCGACATCGCATCAGACATAAAAATACCGGCCGTGCACCCCGCAGATCATCAGTCGTCTGTCGCCTGGCCAGATAGCCAGCCGGTCGGTATGCAGGCCGATGCAGTGTGGCCCGCTGCACTCGGTCGCGATGCACAGCCTCAAGCAATAGCCTGGGATGCCTACGACCGCGCGCTGTCGCCGGCGACGTCGGCAATCTGGAATCGCTCAGTGCCTGCCGACACATCGGGCCAAGGCATTGCGTGGCGGCGCTACCAGGCGCATCTGTCTGCTGCCGGCAGCATCCGCTGGCCGGGATCAATGCCGGTCGACCGGCTGCTCTCCGGCCGCTACCTTGGCAACATCACGCCAGCCTGGCGCGAAATCTTCGACCCGCCGGCCGATCCTGGCAACATCGGCATCACAGTGATCGGTGGTGGGTTTTTAGCGATTTTCCCGGCCGATGACGATGCGCCGCCGGGCGGCGACAACATTGTCGGTGTCTTCCCCGCCGGCGAATCCAGCGCGCCGCCGCTGCTCCATCCAGATACGCAGGATCTGCGCATACCGTTCCGGCAAGTCGACTTCGTCGTCGGCCTTCGCCGCGCGCCAATCCTGGACGATGCGGGACAGCAGGTTTATCGATCAGCCGCCGTCGATTCCAGCCATACGTCGCCGTGGGGTGCTGCCGTCGCTCGAGATCGCCGGATCGTCATTCCCTGGTTCAAATACTCGCGGGCGATGGCGCCTGGCTGGGGCGTCGTCGTACCCGGTGGCGATCCGCAACCGGATCCCGGCGAACAAATCATCATTCCGATTCGGAGGGTTTATATCGTGCAAAACGATGTCACGATGGTGAGAGCCGATGACATGACGCTGATACATGTAAGCGACCTGGCAATTTCGATCGAGGCCGGCGGCCTTGCCAGTTTTACCGGTCGTGTGAATCATCGGCAGCGTGACATGTTGATGCCTGACTCGTCGCTGGTCGAGGTGATTGCATGGATCAACGGCGCAGAATTTAGATTCCTGGTCGATCCTCCGAGCGAGGCGCGTCAATTTGGGCGGCACGATATTTCTATTGGCGGGCGCTCATTGGCGGTTGAGCTCTCAAGTGATATTGCACCGGCTCGTGCATGGCGAAATTCAACCGCGATGACCGCGCAGCAGCTAGTGGGTGCTGCCCTGGAATTTACGGGATACGAAATTGACTGGGGAATTGATGACTGGGTGGTCCCAGCGGGGATATTGAGCCTGTATGGCACACCGCTCGATGTTGCTGGCCACGTCGCTGAAGCGGTCGGGGCGATCGTGCAATGCGATTTGCGCGCCCGTACGTTGCGGTTCTTGCCGCGGTATCCCGTTAAGCCGTGGCGCTGGATGGATGCAGATGTAACCCCAGATCTCGTCATTCCATCGGCAGCGTGTGAATCGATCGATCTGCGCCCAGTGATTCGGCCAGATTACAACCGCGTGGTCGTATCCGGCACACTGGCTGGCGTTAGCGGTCTCGTCACAATTGCAGGATCTGCCGGGGATAAACCTGCTCAACCTGTTGTTCATCCACTTATTACTCATGGGGTCGCCGCACGTCAGCGTGGTGAGTCGATTCTCGGGGCGAGTGGTAACGGCACCGAAGTGGCGATATCAATGCAAATTATGGATTCGGTGGGTCTCGTTGATATCGGTCGGTTTATCGAGTTCATCGATGCCGGCCGTGTGCGTCGCGGGGTCGTCCGCGCTAACCGAATTTCCACTGGACGCGCCGTTCGGCAACAGCTAACTGTGGAGTCTTCATGATCACCACAAATATTTGGCGACGGCTGAGGGATCTCACGGCTGGGGATCCGCTACAGATAGGCATCATCGTTGACGCTGGCCTGTACGGCGTAACGATCGAGCTGCCGACCGGTGATCAACTTCAGGTGCGTGGCACAGGCACCGTTGGCGACCGCGTGTTTTTTAGATCTGGTGTCGTCGAGGGGCCTGCGCCAGATCTACCCATCGAAGTTATTGAAATATGAAAAAAGACGGTGCGACCACCCGGCGTGTTGCAGCACGCCGGGTAGCCACCTCCTGCAGACGAGCCTGCATTTGGCCGAGGCACCGTGCTGTGCACACAGCGGGCCGAAGGCTACATCCTTCAGGCGTATTCATGGAAGAAATCAGATGCAAAAACTGCAATAAGAAACTGGCTGAGGCGGACTACAATCGTCTCGAAATCAAGTGTCCGCGATGCGGCACGTTCAATGTTCTGAAGGCCACCGAGCCTCCCATCAAGGAGAAACCTCAATGGCCTCGCTCTCTAAAAAATCGATGACAACCATTTGCCCGACGTCGGCCGATACGCCGACCCGGGCATTGCTTCGCTACTTCGGCGGCAAGTGGATGATCGCCCCCTGGGTGATTTCCCATTTGCCGCCGCACCGGGTGTATGTGGAACCGTTCGGTGGCGCGGCCAGCGTGATGTTGCGCAAGCCGCGCAGTCAGATCGAGGTCTACAACGACCTGGACGAAGAGATTGTCGGGATCTTTCGCGTTGTTCAAGATCCTGTTCAATGCCAGGCGCTGCTGCGCCGTTTGCGTCGCACCCCCTACGCTCGACGCGAGTTCGAACAGGCATTCAAAGCCAGCTCGGACTCGGTGATTCGAGCGCAGCGGGCGATCACACGGGCCTACCTTGCTTTCCACCACCAAGCGCTGTTCAATTCCCGGACAACGACGTTCGCCGATGCGCGGCACCGCACCGGAACGCGTAGCAAGGCTCATGAGTGGGCGAGTTATCCGCGCAGCCTGGCGACGATCAACCGGCGGCTACGGGGTGTAACCATCGACTGTCAGCCCGCGGCAGCCGTGATTCGGGCGCAGGACACGCCCGACACCCTGTTCTTCGTCGATCCACCCTACATGCCTTCGACACGCTCGAAGTCGGGGTACAGATGCGAGTTGACCGAGGTCGAGCACATTGCTCTTCTGGAGCAGCTACGCTCAGTTCAGGGATTGGTTGTGCTGGCGGGGTATCCGTCTGACCTTTACGACCAGGTACTGCACGACTGGAAGCGCGTCGAGCGGCCGCATCGAGCCGCCGGCAGCAAACGCCTCCGTACCGAGGTGTTGTGGATCTCACCACGGGCGGTAGGTTAGCGCTCGGAAATGCAAAGGCCACCTCGAAGGTGGCCTTTCTGAAAACGACGTTGACGGCGCATTTTATCCTTGCTGTATTTTGTTTTGCGCTGGTAAAGACTTGAGATAATCGTTTATCTCGCTTGTTGCAGCGCATTTTTCGCGCGCGGCATTATGATGAAGAAGGAAGCGGGCTATTTCGACACCGCTGCTGAACTCAAGCCCTTGCTTCACCTCTGGTCGCTCGGCGTGGAAGAGCAGTTTTACCTTATTTGGCCAGTGTTGTTAATCGTTGCCAGTCGGTTCAAAATTAATCTCGTATGGTTGATTACTCTTTTACTGGCGGTATCGTTCGGGTTAAACGCCGCTCTGATAAACATCCAACCTGACAGTGTCTTCTACAGCCCCCACACACGCTTCTGGGAACTATGGGCAGGAGCGCTTCTAGCCTGGATCGATAGGCAAACACCGTCGCCGCGCAAGAACTGGTTTGATGAACTCTGCGCCTGGTCAGGCGCACTTCTTCTACTGGCAGCGCTACTGTTCGTCGATAAAAACAAAGCATTCCCTGGAATGTATGCACTACTTCCGGTAGTTGGTGCATTTCTTCTCATTCGGGCAGGTGAGAATACGCGATTCAACCACGCAATTCTTGGTTGCAGGCCGCTCGTTGCTGTAGGTCTGATCAGCTATCCACTGTACCTGTGGCATTGGCCGTTACTAGCCTTCGGAAGAATTGTGGAGCACGGAAACCCAAGCCACGAAGTTCGTTTAGGGGCAGTCATACTGAGTATCGCACTAGCTTGGTTGAGCTACATCGGCATTGAAAAACACCTTCGTTTCCACAAGCGCCGGATAGTGACGATTCTGCTAGTGGTGACGTTGCTAGCAGTTGCCATCGCTGCGGAATACATCAAAAGAGGGCAAGGAATCCCCTGGCGCAACGCCGAGCTACTCGCAGTGCCCCATATTGAGGATCAGGATAGCTTCTTCAGGGAATTGAGCACCCATTACCCTCCTTGCTCACCGGCCGAACTGGAGGCAAAGGCACTAAGGCACAATGGTTTCGTTCGCTGTCGACAGAGCGAGGCGGGTAATCGGCCACAGACTGTGGCACTGATAGGCGATAGCCACGCCGAACATCTGTTCCCCGGGCTAGCTCGCTACGGTTACCCCAAAGACAACCTTGTTTACTATTCCTATCCATGTTTGCCATTCTGGGGACTAACAGGAGCCTCGGATTGTGCCGAAATGGAAGACGTTCTCAAGTATGTCGTCGAACAGCCGAACATTCACACCATCGTTTTGGCGAATTTTTGGGAAGCTCGTTGGAACGATGCCCGCTACACGCTTAGCGCAGTTCCTCTTGAGGAAGATCGGAAGAAAATCTTCAGCACAGCCCTGAAATTGACCCTGAAAAAACTGGAGGCGGCTGGCAAACAGGTGGTGTTTGTTTTTGATGTCCCTAATTTGGGATTTCTGCCTGAAGCCTGCCAGACCAGGCCTTTCTCCTTGCAGCAATCCGCACTCTCGCCTTGTGCGGTGTCCAGAGAAGAAACGCAACGCAGACAGAATGACTATCGACAGCTAGTGATGCAAGCCCTACACGATTTCCCAAACGTTGCAATTTGGGATCCTGTAGCCGTGCTCTGTAATACCGAATGGTGCATGGCAGCCGAAAATGACCTGGCGCTCTATCGCGATGAAAACCATCTGAGCAGTTGGGCATCCTATCGTCTTGGGCAAAAATATGCGCCCAGAAAACTCTGGAAGTATTCAAAGCAAGACTGAAGGATACAACTGGTGTTCAACGATAGCTTCGGCGATCATCCAGTCCCAAGCGGTATCAATATCCAGCGTTTCTGCCGGATTATCCATAATCAATGCCTTAGCCCCTGCAGGCAGAAAACTTCTTTCACGGCGCAAATCCTTTGGTGAAATCAAATACATGGCGCCGTTGACCGCATAAGCCGCAGGTAACTCCTGTGATCTTGCGAACGTATTTCCCATCGCGAGGAATGGCTGAAGGGATCCCTGTTCGGCAACGCTGAAACACCAGGCAGGATGCGACTCCGCCGGACTTACTCCCACGAGAGGATGAAATCCCTGGTCACCAAAGGTGGCAACTGCACGTTGAATCGTTTCAATGCTGCGAAAAGGCGAAGTAGGTTGCAACAGCATCACGCCGTCAACGGCTCCTTGTGCAGACTCCCAAACATCCAGTGCGTGGATCGCCACGTCGGCCGATCCTGCTTCGTCGGTTGCCAAAAAATGAGGACGCAACCCAGGTACTGTCGCACCAAAGGAAGCCGCCGCAGCAGCGATTGCTGGATCGTCCGTAGACACAACAACATCAACCAAGCAATCGCTCCGATGTGCCGTGTCCAGTGTCCAAGCGATAAGCGGTTTTCCGCCGAGGAGTCGAACGTTCTTGCCAGGAAGACGCTTTGACCCCCCCCGAGCCGGCACCAGTCCCAGTATCCTCACAAGACAAACTCAGGAAAGAAATCGGCGAAGTACATTCAGTCCCAATTCCCCGCTTTTTTCGGGATGGAACTGGCAACCTAATACATTATCCCGACCAATCACTGCAGAAACCCGATGGCCACCATACAGACAGTCAGCAATCCGATGGCTCGTGTGAGCGGGTTGTGCCATGAAGGAATGAACAAAATACATGGCTGCCCCAACACCAAGATCGGCCAACGGAGTCCCATGCCAACTCGTATCGTTAGTTGCCGGTAGCAA
This sequence comes from Azonexus sp. R2A61, assembly GCF_021401135.1. Taxonomy (GTDB): domain Bacteria; phylum Pseudomonadota; class Gammaproteobacteria; order Burkholderiales; family Rhodocyclaceae; genus Azonexus. Next base: position 190,642 of record NZ_JACBFO010000001.1, read on the forward strand.
CTCGCTCCAGCCAATATGGGGAATCTTTTGTGCCACACCGCTTGTGGTTATTGGCGGAATAGCGCGGACCCGTCCTGGAATCAATCCCAAGCCAGCAGTGACACCAAACTCTTCACTCTCATCGAGCAATAGTTGCATACCAAGGCAGATTCCCAGTAAAGGGGTCCCCATCAGCGCAACATCACGAACGACAACATCCAATCCTCGCTGGCGTAACTCGGCCATGCCATCAGCAAAAGCGCCGACCCCCGGGAGCAGCACACGGGGTGCGGCCTTGATCAACTCGGGATCACAGGTCAACAGCACATTTGCACCGCAATGCTCCAGGGCTCGCTGCACGCTGAAGAGATTGCCAATGCCGTAATCGATCACCGCGACATCACACCGCATAGCGCCGGACCTCTATACCTGCTTTTCTGGCCACCTGGCGCACATCGTCCAAGGTAGCCCGCCCGTAGTGAAGAATGTCAGCCATCGCGATTGCGTCAACTGATCCAGTGTGGACCGCGCCAAGCACATCTTCAGGCTTTCCCATTCCCCCACTTGCGATAACGGGAACACTCACCTCCGACGAAACCGCTGCCAGGAGGTCAAGATCAAACCCCTTGCGCGTCCCTTCTCGATCAACAGAAGTCAGCAGAATTTCCCCTGCCCCCAGAGCAACCCCTTTCTTCGCCCAATCCACTACATTCAGCCCTGTTCGCTCTCGACCGTTATCAGTATAGGCTTCCCAACGTCCGGGTTGGACCTGCTTGGCCTCGATTGATAGAACCATACATTGGCTACCAAAACGCCGGGCAATATCGGTTACGAGAGTCGGGTGCGCAACAGCAGCCGTATTGACTGCGACTTTATCGGCGCCACACCGCAGTAAGTGACTCGCATCTTCCACCGAGCGAACTCCACCACCAACTGTCATCGGCACAAATACGTTCCGAGCAGCACTTTGCACAATGTCGGAGAGATTATTTCGCCCATATAAACTTGCCACCGAATCCATATAAATGAGTTCGTCTGCACCCTGATGGTAGTAACGAAGTGCATATTCCTGCGGAGACCCGATTACCCGAAGCCCTTCAAGGTGAATACCTTTAATCAGATTCGGACCCTTAATATCAAGACGGGCAATCAACCGAACTTTTTTCATGATCTGCGGCTATCAAGGTTTCCAAGCCGCATGACGTAAATTCCATTCGCCATTTTCGTAATACCAGAGGTGTGGAGAACGGAAATGATCGGTCAAACGACGAAAGTATTCGCGGTCCATCGTTGGCTGCTCAAACATACGACTGGCTTCCGGAAACTCTGTGGATGGAATACTCAGATAGCGAAAAATTTCATCAGCAAAGCGTTCTGGAAACTCGTGATCAAAACGTTTAACCAGGGCTAACCCTTCATCCCGGTTTATATCTCCAGAACGAATTTCCTGAGCCGCGTCATAACTGGCACGCCCTATTCCAAACTTGATGCCTGTCGTGTAGTAGTGAAAATCATCAATTCGATCATCAATGCTATTGTACTTGCTATAGGTCCCAGGAGTCCTCTCAGGCGAAGCCTGAAACCCGCCATGCTCAACCGCATAGTAATAGCAACTCTGCGGATGCCACTTAAGATAATAGCCAAGATAATGAACTTCAACATTCTTTGACGCCAATTGATCCGGGTCTGCGGGCAAATAAGGCTGCAGATCATTTTGATCAACCCCAAACTGTGATTTCAAATCACTGACAGAAACCCCACCGAGGAAAATCTTCGACTGATCTTCTGCACTAAAGTAGGCCCAATCACGCTGCGCACTGTCCGTATCACCAATCGGATTTCCGTATTCGGCCTCATTTTCCCCATAAAACACCAAGGGAATATTGAATAACAGAGCCATTTTAGGCGCCAGTGACTTCTGTCCAAACATGAATGCCTGAAACGGATGAAACAACAACTCGGTCGAGAGACGTGTCAGTAAGCGATGGACTCTTCCATTCGGAGTCATCAAGTAATTATCATGGCCGGCATGAATCCATGACTGAAAATTTTTCCACCCCCATTCGGTGTAAACATGGGGTGCCCAAGTTACGGTCAACGGATGCATGCCGTACTTTGTCTTCAATATATGCGAAGCATAGAAACTGTCTTTACCACCCGAGCCCGGGACGATGCAGTCATAGCTTCCATCATTCTTGCGATGTTTATCGCAAAGCTCTCGCAGTTGCTTTTCTCGTGCGGCCCAATCAATGACCTTCTTTTTGCGCTCAGCAAAATTGCAGGCATCGCAAACACCTTTGTCATCAAAATTGATCGTTTTCTTTTTTGATTCTTTAGTGTGCTTGTATTCAACGGCAGAATTCGGTCTCTGGTTGGAAATAACGCAGCTCTTGCAGAATTTGACCTCTTCCGGCAGGCCATAAAGTGGCTGAGCCGAACAAGCGTCTTTAGTAAAAGACGAAAAGTCGATGGGCTGGGGGTAACGGATAATGTCCATGGGTCAGTGCTTCAAAAAAAATTCATTTTGGGCTCGTTCAAAGTCATCCAAACGACCGATATCAAGCCAATATTCATGCACGGGGAAAATACCAACTCTCTTTCGCTGTGCAATTCGCGAACGAATCAAATCCGGCATGTCGCATGGGTGCCCTTGTTCGACACTAGCGACAGCATCGGGAGACAGAACGTATATGCCAGCATTGACGAAAAAAGAATGAACCGGCTTTTCTACGATATCCACGACTTCGTCCCCCTGCATCTGCATGACGCCAAACGGAACCTGGTAGTCATATTCACGAACACAAACAGTCATGTCACTTTGTCGTTCGAGATGGAGAGCCAAAAGGCTCCTGAAATCCAAATGCGTCAAGATGTCACCATTCATCATGACAATAGGCAGATCGCCAACCTCCGGCAGAAGCGCTAATGCCCCCCCTGTTCCCAAAGGCTCATCTTCCTCGATGTAGCGAATGTTTACACCAAACCGACTCCCATCTCCGAAATGCTCCTTTACCCGATTTGCAAGATAATGGACTGAAATATAAAATTTATAAAAGCCCGCAGCAACGAAGCGATCAATAATTGACTCCAAAATCGGTTTTCCTCCCAGGGATAACATCGGCTTTGGACAATCATCGGTAAGCGGTCGTAAACGCTTGCCAAATCCTCCAGCCATCAGGAAAACCCAATTTTCACGCAAGGGGACTTTCAACAGATCTCGGTAAGATTCAACCCCAAGCAGGTAGCCAGATTCATCGACGACTGGAGCCTGAAGAAGATCGTTGTCACGAAACAAGGCCAGTACTTGCTCCCTATCCATTTCACGTCGCAAGGTTTTGGGATTAGGATTCATGATCAGAGAGACTGGTTTATCCAAAGTAACTTGACGAATCAGAGCACGACGTACATCTCCATCGGTTACGGTACCCAGCAAGCGACGTTTATCATCAACAACCAAGGTAATTCTCGCCGAACCCGCATCAATCACCCGAATAGCGTCAGCAATGCAAGTGTCCGGGGCAATGAGAAGACTTTCCCAATGTTCCATAACATTTTCTAAAAAAGGGGCGAATCACAGAAAGTCTTACCGCGCAATGCCTCAAGCGGGACAGAAACCAAAATTTCGGCGATACGTCTTGCTGCTCCGCCATCGCCGTAAGGATTGTAAATCTCTGTCAATCCGTTGCGGAAGCTTTCCGAAAGGATTTTCGCAATCGCAGCTTCAATCGCATGCTGCTCAGGCGCGCAATCGATCACGCTGGAGGCTTTCAAGCGCCCTTTTTGACGGTTACCGATATTTACAGTACCAATACCGAAAGTTGGCGCCTCCAGAAGCCCGCTGGAAGAATTTCCAATCACGCCATCCACCAAAGCCAGGCACGACAAATAGCGTTTCGCGCCCAGCGAGGCAAATACGCCAACTCGCATCGGGTTTTCCCGGCCATAGGCAAGTAAGCGCTCGGCAATCGCCCGGCCGCCAGCGTCCGCGTTCGGCAGAGTGACGATGAAATGGCAGTCAGGGACGCTATCCATGGCAGCCAAAAGCTGTTCGCATTGGTTCAGTGGATCCCCATCTTCCGCCGTTGCCGGATGAAAAGTCACGAGCAGATTGCGCTTCCCAAACGAGAAACCCAGACTGGCCTCCAACGCCTCACGTTCAAGCAACGGAGTTCGCAAAATGGCATCAACCCCCAGTCCTCCGACGCAGTGGACTCGCTCCGGCATTTCCCCCATTTGTATCAGACGATTTCTATATGGTTCGGCAGCAACAAAATGTACTGCGGCCATCTTGCTGACCGCATGCCGAATGGCATCATCGACTGCGCCCTCGGTCAATTCTCCGCCGTGTATGTGTGCGATCGGCAACCTCATCAAAAGAGCTGTCGATGCAGCAGCCAGTACTTCAAACCGGTCGCCGAGCAGTACAACAAGATCAGGTTGAAGTGCGCCAAAGGCATCGGCAAACCCGAGCATGCCAACCCCCGTGCTCTTGGCCATACCGATACCGCTATCCGACGCCAGCAGCATTTCTATCTTTCGATCGAGTACATACCCATCTGCTTCGATTTCCTGGCAAGTCAGCCCGAATTCCGGCGCCAGATGCATTGCCGCCGCGATGATCTGCAATGTCACACCGGGCTGCGCCGAGAGATCAGCCAACAGGCAACGCAGCAAGCCATACTCGGCTCGTGTTCCGGTTACCACACAGATACGACGCGACACCGTCACAGCTCGATCAACTCGTCAGCCGCAAAACTCCGCGGCGCTGGCCTTCCCAACACCTCTTCAAGGCGCATTGGACTAATCCCGGTACCCGGTCGTTTCGCACAGAGATTGTCTCGTGTATAAATCTCTCCTTTTGCAATCGGTGCAACCGCCACCAGCGATTTGCGGGCGATCGGCGCATTCTTTCTCTCACTCTCGGAGGGCTGCTTGACCGGAGAGCCAAGCGCAAACTCGATATTTCTGATTGCGCGAACCATCGATGCCAGTTCGTCTGGCAACAGACTCGCCTGATGATCCGGACCAGGCAAAGTGCGATCAAGGGTGAAGTGTTTTTCGATAATCCTGGCTCCACGGGCAACGGCAGCTATCGACACCTCAATGCCTTCGGTATGATCGGAATAGCCAACAGCAACATCAAATACGGTCGCCAGCGTATTCATCGCACGCAGATTGACGTCAGAAACAGGCGTTGGATATTCGGTATTGCAATGCAGGATCGTCACATGCTCTCTCGACATTCCAGCCTCCAGCAGAACCGAAAGCGCTGCCTCAACCTCTCCCAAAGTTGCCATTCCGGTCGACAGAACAACCGGCTTACCCGAGCATCCGATTTTATGCAGGAAAGCCCGATTGGTGATTTCGCCGGATGGCACCTTGATCAGTGGCATATCGAGCCCCAGCAGATACTCCAGGCTTTGCTCGTCAAACGGCGACGAAAGAAAGGCTATCCCGCATGCCTTGCAGTGCTCGACCAGTTGCTGATGCTCTGCTTCATTCAGCTGAAGCTTCTTGAGCATCTCCAACTGCGTCTCTTCGACATCGGTCGTTGCCAACTGGTAATTGGCCTTTGGCGCATAGCGGCTAACCAGACGAGTTGCATCGAAAGTCTGAAATTTCACCGCATCAGCCCCCGCCTGAGCAGCTGCCTCAATCATTCTGAGCGCCAGCGCTAAATCGCCATTATGGTTTACGCCAGCCTCGGCAATGATGTAGGTCGATCTCATGCTGCTCTCCTGATCTTTGTACCAGGCAGACAATCCCTGACAACGAGACTCCCGGCTGCGATGAAGCTACCCGCACCGATCCGGATTCCCTCTCGCAGGATTGCGCCACTACCAATAAAACATTCGTCCTCAACCACCACATTGCCATTGATCAATGCACCTGTCGCCACGTGGCAGTGAGCGCCGATGGTTGCATCATGCTCCACCAAAGCCCGGCTGTTGATGATCGTGTTCCCCCCCACCGACGCCCCCGCATGCACGATCGCGCCATGCCCGACCATCACCCCCTGCGACAACGTCGCGTGGGGTGACAGCGCGGCATATGGGGAAACGATGCAAGGCAACTCAGCACCTTGCTCGCACAAGTACTCGAATAGTCGACGTCTGATTGTCGGCGTTTCGATTTGTCCGACGCAGATCAGCACCCTGCGGCAATCAGCCAGCAATGACGGCAAATCGGCATCGCTGCCGAGCACGGGATAGCCAAATATCCGCTCGCCACGCAGCGTTGGCGAGTTGTCCACCAAACCCCGGATAGCGTATTGCCCACCCTGTTCGATGACATCAATACAAGCACGCGCATGCCCGCCAGCACCGACCAGAATGATGGTTTCAGCCATCAGCCAACCCGGGACTGCTAGGAATATTGACGATGCGCTCAGCCAATGATTGAGCAACCGACAAGGCCGCAGCAGGCGATTCGCGATAAGGCGGAAGCCCGGATAGCAAATCCCAAACGGGGCGACTCATGAACCCCGCGTCATTCAGCGCCGCAAGCAGATCGTCTCGATAAACGGCGTGGTCGACGTCCAGCAGCAAGGTCTGCAGCCAATAATTTGCCTGCGTGCCTGCCCGCTCCTTGACGAAGGTGACCCCGGACAAATCGGCAAAAGCCGTTTCGTAACGCTCGGCCAGACGACGCTTTCCCGCCAGAAAGGCGCCCACCTGCTCAAGCTGCGCGCATCCAAGTGCTGCGTTCAAATTCGGTAAGCGATAGTTGAAGGCAATTTCATCATGGGAAAAAGACCAGCGATGCGGCGCTTTTGCCGTTGTCGTCAAGTGCTTTGCACGACGCGCAAGCTCAGCGTCATCGGTCAGGATGGCGCCACCACCGCCAGTGGTGATGATCTTGTTGCCATTAAAGCTCAACACCCCGCAACGACCGAAGGTGCCCGTATGACGACCATCAAAATAGCTTCCCAAAGATTCGGCTGCATCCTCCACGACAGCCAATCCATAACGGTCGGCAATGGCGGCCAGCGATGACAGATCGACCGGATGGCCGAAAGTATGCATCGGAACAACAGCCGCCAGACGGCGACCAGTATGCCGATTAAAAGCCTTGCCCTCACGCATTTCGACAACCTCGTCCAAATGCGCTTCAAGTGCCGGCATGGACATGCCGAGCGTATTTTCATCACTATCGACGAAATGAGGTTGCGCACCGGCGTGCCAGACGGCATTGGCTGTTGCCACAAAACTCATCGCGGGAACCAGGACTTCATCTCCTGCACGGACACCGCTGACGGTCAAGGCAACCTGAAGTGCTGCAGTGCCATTGACTACAGCAACGGCATAACCGGCGCCGGTGTAGCTGGCGAGGTCATGTTCAAAGCGGTCGACAAACTTTCCGACCGAAGAAACCCAGCCGGTATCCAGACACTCCTTGACATACGCCCACTCGTTGCCCTGAAACGCGGGTTCGTGCAACGCGACCGGCCCCTGGCCGACCACGCCGCGCACCGCTGCGACGACACTTTCGACGAACGGGCTCATAGGTTGTACAAATCGATCTTGTAACGCGCCAGGTTTGCCGGATCGGAAAACCACGCGGCAGTCTTCTCCAAGCCTTTCTGGAAACCGTCCAGACCACCTAGTTCCGGCTCCCAGCAGAGTTTTTCCCGGGCTTTGGAATAACTGGCGAACAACCGTTCGACTTCGCTGTTTTCCGGGCGAATGCGCTGATCGTCACAGACGATTTCCACCTCTTGGCCCATCACTGCAGCAATCAAGCGAACCGTATCGGCGATCGATATCTCGAACCCGCTACCGACGTTGGTCACTGTACCAATTGCTGCGGTCGACTCCATCGCAGCGACAAAACCGCGAACGGTGTCACCGACGTATGAGAAATCGCGTGTCGGGTGCAACGCACCGAGCTTGATCTGCTTCTTGCCGGCAGCAATCTGGGTTATCACCGTCGGGATCACTGCCCGGGCTGACTGGCGAGGGCCATAGGTATTAAAGGGACGCAATACGGCAACCGGTGTTCCGAAAGAGGCATGGAAAGACAAGGCAATCTGATCGGCACCAATTTTTGAAGCCGAGTAGGGCGATTGTCCTTGCAGTGGGTGCTCTTCGGTAATCGGAACAAAACGTGCTGTCCCGTACACTTCACTGGTCGAGGTATGAACCACCTTGGACACGCCCAAGTCTCGGGCAGCCTGAACGATGTTCAACGTTCCCTTGACGTTCACATCGACATAAGTATCTGGCGAATGGTAAGAGTAAGGAATGGCAATCAAGGCAGCCAGATGCAAAACGTTGTCGCACCCTTGCATTGCCGTCCTGACGCCATGCGGATCCCTGACATCGCCGGCAAACACTTCAAAATTCCCCCGCACATCTGGTGCGCAATGGTCCAGCCACCCCCAGGAACCGAAAGAATTGTAGAGAACAAAGGCCTTCACCTGATGCCCTTGGCGCACCAGATACTCAGTCAAATGGGAGCCGATAAAACCGTCAGCGCCCGTTACAAGTACCGTACTCATGTCTTGCCCCAATCTTTAATTCTGTTTGAATTTCTTGCGAATCTTGATCGCCCAATCGACCCACTTCGGCGAGCGCACTTTTTTACCTCGAAAAGAACACTTGGTCTGCCCTTTCATCGAGACGTAGCGAAATTTCTGGCCAAAGGTCAACGTGTAGTAGCCATACATGATGGCTCCTAACTTATCCTTAGGAAGCAAAGGGTTAAGCAATAAATCCATTACCTCTTCATGCGAATCCGGTGCATACACCGACCCCAGCAAATCATAGAAAGAGCGCTCGAGCGAAATACTTGGCTTACCGGCATAGGCCGCCTCGATCCCGGCGGTCGAATAAGTTGTCAGCACCTTGTCCGCCGAGTCCATCAAGGCATAGGTATCGGCACTTTCCCGCGGTGGAACAATATGGACGAATCCGGTCGCCAGCAATGGTTCAAGGCGCGGCTTCAAGGTCTCGTATTCACCAAAACTGTTGGGATGCATTCTGATCAGGAGAACCCCCTGAAAACCGGCTTTCTGCAAATCAGCGACGATGCGGGTCAAGGTATCGACCAATGAGGGATAAATGCGCTTCTTAAAAAAACCATCCAACGCCGACATCTCTGTCTCGGTGGACGTAAAGAAGACATAGCGCGGTGAGCGCTCAAGCCATATATCAGGCACCCTGCCTTGCAACTGGTCTTTCAAATAATTGGCCTGACTGTAGGTCAAGCGGCCTTTGCGCATGCGGCTATAAAACTCCGCTGCCAGTTTTCCCTTTGCTTCTACATCGGGATTATTCTGCCAGTGATCAATTACTGCTTGATTGCAGTAATCTACGTTGTGAATAATTGTGTTCTTTATGAGCACATAGGAATCGATCGAAGAGCCACGCTCATGGGTAAAAAATGAAATTGAATGATTCTGACATGCCCGAACAAAGCCCCTTCCACTGGAGCCCCTGCCGTTGTAAGCATAAGCAAGTTGTGGCGGATGCTTGGCAAAAAAACGAGTTAACCCAAAATAGATCGAAACAGAAGAGCGTATCGAACGATCGATATATCTCCGATATTTTTCCAAATCAGGATAAAAAGTGACTGCATAACTAAATAACGACGAGGCAACGGCCTCCCCGTAATCAAAACCGTCGTGGGTCAACTGTCGCAACTCATCAACTGACGAATACTCTGGAGAAAATTCGGCAAGATCTACTCTTTCCAGCAATTCAGAAAGAGGCAAGATCTTCACCGGCCGGGACAACATTCCAAGTGCCTTTTTTCGTTTACCGACACAACCGGCGCAAAAGAGCCAGTCATTTTCTGGATTTGCATCGCAATAATTCAATGCTCGATCACAAGATAAATAAATTACCTCATCCCCCGCCGCCAAATGCTCCTCCATCAACTCGAGTTGCGTTTCCAAATGGGGAGAATGGGGTTCAATACCGAAGAAAAAAATACTCATTGGGTCACTTCGCATACATCAGCGGAAGAATCCGAACTTGTCGGCAAACAATAAGGAACCTGCCTGGCTCAGGTGGTCACCGTCGACATACAGCACATTCCCATTAATGATTCCGTGGCACAGCTTATCGTCACAAAGGTAGGGAAATGGATCAAAAATTCTCAATCCAGGAAAGCGCCTCTGCATTCTATTAACAATTCCACGGTACTCTGCCTGACGAGCAACGACCTGCTGAACAGGTACAGCACAAGGAGTCTTCTTTTGATGGGTGATGCTCAGTGGTCGCACGGTACATTCATCGATGTGAAAACCTAACTCTGGCACCTGAATGATTAACCAAACCTCTTTGCCACGATTTTGGAGATATTCGATAGTCCGCGCGAGCGACGACTCAACAGCCGCACTCTGCGACAGACTTGAATCGTAAAAATCGGAAATACCAACTGTCACATGCCGCTCAACTTCGCCAAATCCCTTTCCAGTGACATTCAAAGGGCCTCTGAACGACAAGATAACCCTATGGATTTTTTCGCTCTCCCCAAGAAACTCAACTACCGAACGGTTTATCCCGGTGCAATCCTCTGCGATGCCCGGCATCTTTCGCACAAGACCAAGCAAAGGGGGGCATCCCGGTTCGCCAAGGTGCACCACTGCTTCATTTTTTCCACCCAAGGCTTCGCCAACACCTGGAACAAAGTGATTGGCATGACTATCACCAATGATAGCGGTCGTTACCGGATGTCCCTTAGGATATTCCAGGCAATAAGAACCCAACACTGGATAAACTTTTTTGCAAGCTGCATCATTACGCGGCGATGGAATTGTCATTTCTGACTTAACCAAAAACTCCGGAATGCGACTTGTGTGCTCACCCGAAAAATAAACGAACAATCCAGCGGCCAAAAGACACGCCATTAAAATACCCGCAGACAAAGTCCGCCGTGGCCATCGGCCAAAGCGTACCGGTTTTTCGATATAGCGATAGGTCAAATAAGCAAGAAAAACCGACAACAATACTGCAACCAATCGCACCTTACTTGGTGGTTTTCCAGATTCGACAATCCGTGCATAGGTCAGGACAGGCCAGTGCCACAGATAAAGTGGATAACTAATCAATCCAACACGCACCATCCAGGGCTGCGCTAACAACTTTCGATTAACCCACCCTTCCGGCCCCGCGGAAATCAAGCAAACAGCGCCTATTGTTGGCAATAATGCCCATGCCCCCGGATAAGCTATGGCTTTTCCGAAAAGACCGATTGCCAATAGGACAAAAAGCAACCCAACGAATGAAATGATGTCGGCCAGTCGTTCAATAGTTACACGGGGAGACAATCGGAAAAACCTTATCACCGCCTGTACAAATGGGGCCTGACCAAAGCGCTCAAAATAAGCAATTCCGGCACCTAAAATCAATTCCCAGAATCGACTGAATGGCAAATAGAACGCACTAGCTGCATGCTTCTGGACCAACAGGAAATTAGCCAAAAAAGAAACAAGCAAAATCCCTACAGGTAGCCATGAAAAATAGCGACGGAAGCGCCAAGAAAAAGCCAGAAGCAAAGGCCACAACAGATAGAACTGCTCCTCAATTCCGAGTGACCACAGATGCAACAAAGGTTTTGTTTCGGCAGCTTTATCAAAGTAACCGCTTTCTTGCCACAACGCGAAATTCGAAACAAATCCGGCACCTGCTGCAATGTGTTTACCTAGCTCACGGTATTCATCTGCAAGCAAAACCATCCAGCCGATTCCCCAGGTTGTCAAAAGAACGACAATTAATGCAGGAAATATTCGAAGGACTCGCCGCCGATAGAAATCGGCAAATGAAAAATCACCGACCAGTAAATCCCCGATGATGATTTTTGAAATCAAATAACCGGAAATGACGAAAAAAATGTCAACCCCGACAAAACCTCCTGGCAGCATGGTCGTGCTGGTGTGAAATAGCACGACAGCAATTACAGCAACAGCTCGCAAGCCGTCGATATCTGCCCGATAAGCGGGAGAAAAGTGCGCAGACATGCAGAGGATCAGGCGGTGAAAGGATGGCGGCTTACGACGATGTTTTCGCCCTTGTGTAATTCGGAGACGAAACTCGCTGTCGCGGCATAGAACGATCTAGTGCACCCAGGAATGATACGATCATGCATCTCGGCAATGATGACATCAACGTCGGCTATCCAATCAGTCGCATGCGCAAAAATTTCCTTTTCCGCACCCTCGACATCAATTTTCAGAATATCGACTCGATTTGCACAAAAATCGGAGAGGATATCTGGGATCGTCGTACATTCAACTTCGAATGTGGAGCTTTTTGGTTCCCCCCCAAGCGCCACATGAAATCCATCCTTCTGGGCGCCTGCTCGACCTGCAGGGGGAGCAAAGAAGGTCAATTTTTCCGCGGTATGCCATAGCGCCTTTTGCAGCGGAATCACATTAGGATATGAAACAACATTTTTCAGGAGTACCTGAAAATTTGATGGCTCCGGCTCCAGAGCGATGATTTTCGAATCAGGAAACCTCCGGGCATAATAGATTGCCGAATAGCCTACATTGGCGCCAGCATCTACGATCAGCGCGGGCTGCTCTCCAACTGGAAAATCGTATTCCCGATTAACAAAAATCTGCCAGTAAATTGATACATCAGTGGTGTTCAAGCGAAAGTAAACAGAATGCCCAATATGCGGCGAACGCACACACTCCAAACTTTCATCACTGGAAGTTAGCTGCTTGAAAGCAGCCGGCAAACCGGCAAATCCGAAATATCGACAGATTTTCTTGAAAGCACGCCACTTTTTCATTGATTCCCTTTCTTGCCGCGATACTTAACCTAGCAATGATAACTACCGTATGAATATCTTACCTACTGACCGAGGCAACCCATTCGGCAGCAACCAACAGGTTCCATACACGCCTCGCATTGGGCTGTTTTCCCGATACGTGATCATTGACCAAACGTTCGACGGCCCCATCATCCAACCATGCTTGCAAACGTTTCTCTACAACGAGACGTTCGCGCGCCAAATCAGCTAGATCAGTACGCAGCCAGCGCCCAATCGGGCTAGAGAAACCTTGCTTTCGACGCTCAAGGAAGCCAGCAGGCAACCAGTCAGAAAACCCCTCTCTGACAATACGTTTGCCGTTTCGCCCCTTTAATTTCATCGATGGAGGAAGCGAAGCCGCCAACTCCAGCAATTCATGATCGAGAAATGGCGAACGACACTCTAGCGAAGCCGCCATACTGGCGACATCAACCTTGAACAGCACATCTTCCGGCAAGTACGTATAGCTGTCTGTCAGCAAGACCCGGTTGATCGACGCGGCACCTTCAGTCAACGCAAAGCGTTCAGCAAACCAGCGACCGGAATCACTGCCCGCAAGCTCACTGGAAAATGCCGGAGTATAAATGGCTTCTTTCTCCTTGGCGTCGAAAAACGAAGCAAGATCAATGTGCCGCTGTAGTGGTTGGTGAAAAAGCGCCTGATCCTCTCTTGTGTAGGGAAACACACGCTTACGATCCGGTCGCAGGAGCCCCTCCACACGACAGGTCAGGGCACGCATACAACGCCAGGCAGGCAGGACGCCAGCTGACTCAATATTGAGCATGCGCGCCAACTGGGAATGACGTCGATATCCCCCGAAAGCCTCATCGCCACCATCTCCGGTAAGGGCAACAGTGACTTCTCGCCGGGCAACCTTTGAAACAAGATAGGTCGGCAGCAGCGAATCGTCGCCGAATGGCTCTCCACAACGGCGAATCAACATTGGCAAATCGGCGGCGACATCAGCTTCCACCAATAGCTCCCGATGCTGAGTTCCAAGATATTCCGCCGCTTGCCGAGCATATGGTCGCTCATCCAATCGCTGATCATCAAAGCCGACGGAGAAAGTCAAAACGGGTTGCTCGGAAAGACGCGACATCGCCGCTACCGTTACCGCCGAATCCACCCCTCCTGAAAGGAAAGCCCCCAGAGGAACATCCGCGACCATTCGTAAGCGGGTTGCTTCCAGCAACTTTTCTCGTACCGCATCGCAAGCATCAGGGTATGAGAGCGAAGAACGTCGGTTCGGGTCAACCTGCCAGTAACGCCACAACCGGCGGATCCCCTCCTCGCCAACCACCATTGCATGAGCCGGCGGTAATTTTCGGATTTGCCGGAAGCCTGTTTGAGGGGATGGAATGTAGAGAAAGCTGAAGTAGTGATCGAGTGCAACCGGATCCAATTCAACCCGCAAATCGGGCACGAGGGCTCGCAACGCAGCAATTTCAGAGGAAAATCCAAAACCGCCGGCATACGCCGCATAAACCAGCGGCTTCACACCGAGACGGTCGCGAGCCAGACTCAGTTCACGGCTTTGGGCATCCCAGACCGCGAAAGCAAACATCCCCCGCAATTTCTCCAGGCACTTTTCAAAACCCAGGCGAACAAACAGTGCTAGCAGTACCTCGGTGTCAGAACGAGTGCGAAAAACCCACCCTGCCAAGCGCATTTCTTCACGCAGAACGGAGAAGTTGTAGATTTCACCATTAAACACAATGGTGAAACGCCCGCACGGGCTGTGCATCGGCTGATCCCCCCCTGCCAGGTCCAGAATGGCCAGCCGAGTATGCCCGAGGGAAACCCCTTCCCCCGACCAGGAGGTTTGGGCGTCAGGCCCTCGATGGCGTAGCGCCTCTAGCGCCCGAGGCATATCAATTGCTATTGAGCCCGGTACGCTCAGCGCACCCGTGATTCCACACATTCACCCGCTCCAACTCTGAGTACCAACTCGATCAATTTGTCAGCCCGGCTTTCCCAAGAAAAATCCTGAGCGCGCAAGCGCGCGGCATCCCCAATTCTCTGTGCCGCACTTCGATCGGCTAACAGTACATTCAACGCCTCTGCCAACTGCTCGACGTCGTTGACAGGCACCAATACACCATTCTCATGCGATGTAATGATCGAACGTAGCGCTGGCACATCCGCTGCAACGACCGGCTTGCCGAGCGCCATATACTCGAACAATTTGAGCGGCGAAGTATAGCGGCTGCCAATTGATGTATCGCTGAGGGGCAACAGGCACAGGTCGGCAGCGTTGATTGTGTTGAAACGCTCTGCCGGTGCCACGGCCCCCAAGAAAACCACTCGTTCCACAACACCATGAAAACCTGCCAGTTGACGCAACTCTTCAACACGACTCGATGGCCCGCCTGCGACTACTAGACGGGCCGATTGGACTTTTGGCAGCGCCTTGATCAAATGCTCGACGCCTTTCCACGGATGAAGACTTCCGAGATAGAGAAGGTCCGGCGGATCGTTCCAAGTAAGTTTTATCGCCAGATCAGCAACCGCCTTCAGGTCAACACCGTCCGGGACTACGGCAACCGGTGTATCAACTCCATATTCGTCCCGCAAATCGTCCACCAGCCATTCGGTCAAGGCCGCGATTCCATCCGCGCCACGATAGACTCCACCTTCCCGTTGCCTCAAGGTTGCCATTTTTGTTTGCTCCTTCCGGGTCGGCCGTGGATGATCTTCTGCGTAAGTTCGTACAAAAACCTCGTGTGTCTCGAAGACAAGGGGCGGTCTAGAATGGATTCGCAATAACGCTTCGGCCAATTTCAGGTTACGTACCAGCAAAGCATCGATATCTGTGCTCCGACGGACAAGATCGGCAGCCATACGATAAAAACGGCGACCAGATCGTGACGGATACCACCAGCGCCGACGCCAGTCGTCGACCTGCTTCAGAGTGACGTTGGGATGTAGCGGTCGTCCAAGAATATCTTCCGGTCGGCAAGCCCCATTCGGCTCCGGCGTAACCAGGGTTATTTCAGCACCGCGCGCAGCCAACGCATCGACGGTTTGCAGAATCTGCATAGACTCCGGACAGATGTCCGGAACCGGATGCGGATCAATGTAGAGCAGCCTCAAATTCATACCGCGCCGAACGGCTTAATCCCCGTCGCCAGAATGGGAGGGTCATAAATTGCGTTGTCTTTCAGACCGACATCGACGAACCACTGATGGACTTCTGGAAACGTATGCCGCCAGGCATATTTCGGAGAAAACTCGTCAAAAGTTTCCGCGATTCTCAATCGATAGTCCTTCTGTTGACTCATGGGGATCAATACCCGAAGCAAGCGGCCGATAAGCGGAATTTTGTACAGGTAGTACATTGGCGCCGCGAGTAAGCAAAAAGCATAGAGCACAGAGATCGGCAAATGTGGCGTGAATTTCCGATAAAGATTCTGCATTCGCCGCCGGGAGCCTTTGGATTTTCCATAGATGTAAACCGAAAAAACTCCTCCTGCCTTGAGATGCCGCACCACTGTCTTGAATGCCGATTCGGTGCTCGGCGTGTGATGCAGGACTCCCCAGGCCAGAATTACATCAAAATACTCTGCCGGAAAGGGCAGCTTGAACAGATCAGCGAATGCGAAAGTGATGCCCTCCCGCGCTCCTGCATTTTTTTGCGCGACATAGATTGCCTCACTCAAGTCAACGGCAACGACAGTTGCCCCCCAATCCGACAGAATCCGGCTAAAACGCCCCGTACCGCAACCGACATCCAGCACCCTCTTCCCTTTGACCAATTCAGGGGTAATGTGGAGTTTGCGAAGTGTACGCTCGGTCCCCGCCACTTCCTCGGGAGAGTCGTAGAGGTTGTAATACTTCTTCCACTGAAAACTGAAGGTCTTCAGATAGGCATCATCCGGCACCAGCCGGTAAATTCCATCAACATGTTCGTATTGTGCCCCGCAGGAACATTGGAATCGAGCATTGTGCCGAATGTGCGCAGCCAGACTGCTCCGGCATTCCGGGCAAATGAATTCAACTGTTTGATCCACCGCTTCTCCCCTCGCAAATTATTTATCAAAGCCCGTCAGCAATCGTTCCACAACCCGATTCCAAGTGAATTTTCCGGTTATCCGCATTCGCGCATTGTTACCCATCTGTCGTCGAAAAAGCGGAGTCTCGACGAGATTGCGAAGTATCTGAGCAAGCTCTGCCGAGTCCCCAGGCGTCACCAACACCCCGCAACTTCCCTCGTTACCAACCGTCTCGGGATTGCCCGAGAAGGCGGTGGCGATGACCGGCAAACCGCTGGCCATGGCCTCGGCGATACTGTTGCTGAAGCCTTCATCACCCACGCTCGAAAAAACACCGATATCAGCGCTGGCCCACCAGCGGGGCAATTCGTCATGTGGCATGCCGGCGCGGTGGATCAAGCGCTCGCCGATGCCCAGTGACTCGGCCTGCTTCAGCAGGTTTTCCTTTTCCGGCCCGTCGCCTATCAGGATGAAACGCACCGGCAAGTCGCGCAGCAGGGGGGAAGCCAGTGCCTTCAGGGTCACCGAAACACCTTTCCAGCCCACCAGGCGACCGGCGAAAATGCATGCGACCTCGTTGTCTTGCAAGCCTAACTCGGCGCGCAGTTCGGCGCTGCGATGCTGCGGTCCGAAACGTTCAAGATCGACCCCGTTGTAGATCACCGTCGGATAAATCCCGTAACGCGACTTGATCTGCCAGGCATTGAAATGACTGTTGGCAAACCAGGCACTGATCTTTTTCCCGAGAAAACGGTCGCCCAGGATGAAATCGGTCCCCCCGCTGCGGAAAGCGAAACGAGTCCGGGAACCGGCAGGCATCAGCCATGGCCAGAAGAAATCGAACGGCTTGGTGATGATGACCCAGTCGAAATCGCCTGCCACGATTTCCGGTTTGACATGGCGGGCAAAGGTCCAGCGCTCCCAGAAACGACGGAAACGGGAACCGAGGTCCAGCGCCTTTTCCCGCGGCGTGAAAGGAAAGGTGCGCACATCGATGGTCCGTCCGCCCAGATCCGGCCGGATGTTTCCGATGCCGCCAAAGACCGATATCTGGTGTCCTTCATCATGTAACTGCCTGGCAAGCTCCCAGACAGCGGTCTGAACACCGCCAAAGCTGACGGTCACGGTCACATCGACGAATGCGATCTTCATGCCAGATTACCCAGTTGATGCAAAGACTCATCAAGTACCAGAAGTTGCAGGACATTTTCGGCCAGGGCGTTCGCTCCCCGGCGATAAGTCGCGCAAAGTTCATCGACGGCAGCCCCGCTGATGCCGCCATCGGTCACCGTCTGCAACCGGTTTCCCAAACCTTCGTAGCGTTCCATCAGATCATCTTGCAGCCAGGTGGTCAGCGGTGGATTGAAGCCGCGCTTCTTGGCACCGAACAAGTCTTGCGCAAGGTCCGCTGGCAGGATTTCGGCAAACAAGGATTTTGCCGGCCGGGCGAAACGGCGGGACGGCGGCAAGGCGGTCAGCGATCTGACAAAACGATGATCCAGCAGGGGGGCCCGCAGTTCCAGTCCGTGCCCCATCGTGGTCAGGTCCCCCTTGCGCAGGATGTACTCGGGCAGATAGTTGGCCATATCGATGTCCAGCAAGGAAGCCAGCGCCGACTCCCCAACCGATGCCGATGGCGCCCAATAGGCATCGGGCAAGCTTGCCCCGGGTTGGAGGTAACTCCGCTGAGCGGGCGAGAAACCCGAAAAACGCAGCATGTAGGCAGTTGACCACGGCAACGCGATTTCTTCGCGCAAGCGCCGGTATTTGCCGGGCAGCAGCGCCGGACCTGGCTTCAGGAAAGGCAGGCGGAAGCTTCTCCGCCAGGCCGACCGCAAGTGCTTTCGATAGCGTTTGTAACCGGCCAGCAGTTCGTCACCACCGTCACCGCCGAGCACCACCTTGACATGACGAGTGGTTTCTCGCGCCAGATACCACAGGGGAATCGCCGACGGATCGGCAAAGGGTTCGTCGAGCGAGGCAACGATGGCCGGAAAGTCATCCCGGATGCGACCCGGAATTTCGACGGCATGGTGGGCCAGTCCAAGTCGTCGGGACAAGGCGGCGGCGGCAGGCGACTCATCAAATGACGAGCCCGGAAATGCCGCCGTAAAGGCATCAAAATGCACATCATGCGCGGCCAGGCGACAGGCGATCAGGCTGGAGTCGATCCCGCCGGACAAGAACAACCCGACCGGCCGGTCGGCAACGCAACGCTGCAGGATGGCCCGGTCGAGCTCATCCTTCCAGTCGCCGGTGTCTGCTTCGTCCTCGCCGGGATACCAGCGCTCGACCCGCGGGGTACCACCGTCGAGGGGCCAGCGCAGGAGATGCCCGGCCGGCAAACGCTGAATGCCGGCAAAGACGGTCAGCGGCGCAGGAACGTAGCGATGGGCCAGATAAGCATCGATCGCCGGCATCGAAAACGCCCTCGCGGCGGCCGGCAAGGCTGGCAAAACACCGCGGACCATCGACGAAAAGGCCAGGGAATGGCCGTCGCTCCACCAGAGCAGCGGCTTTTTGCCGAAACGGTCGCGGACCAGGAGCAGTTCGCGCGTTTTCCAGTCGACCAGCGCAAAGGCAAACATGCCGGTCAGCCGCGGCAGCAGCCCGGCGATTCCCCAGGCTTCGGCACCGCGCAGGATGAATTCGGTGTCGGAGCGCGTCCGGAACGGGCGCTCGGCCATCAACTGCCGCGCATCGTCCTGCCAGCCATAAACCTCGCCGTTATAGCAAAGCCAGTAACGGCCGTCATCGCTGGCCATCGGCTGGTCGGCGGCCGGCCGCGGATCGATGATCGACAGTCTGGCATGCAGCAGGGCATGCGGCCCCGGTTGGGGCTGGACTTCGCCAGCGGGCGAAAAATAACAGACGTGGCTGGCATCCGGCCCACGCGCGGCAAGCGCATTCAGCATCGACCGAGCGGTCGCGGCCGCCCCGTCGACAGGACGCGAGAAGAATCCGCCAATTCCGCACATGCTCAGCGACCTCGGGCGTGAGCCCGGAAAATGTGCGTCATGCGGTCAACCATCAAATCCAGGCCAAAACGCTCGCGGGCACGCGCCAGAGCAGCCTCGCCAAACTGTTCGCGCAATGTCCGGTCAGCCATCAAGCGGCGCAACGCAGCGGCAAGCGCGACCGCATTGCGTGGCTCGACCAGCAGGCCGGTATTCCCCTCGTCAACGGCTTCAGCAATGGCGCCAACCGGTGTACTGACCACCGGCAGGCCGGTTGCCATCGCCTGCATGATCGATTGCGGCACCCCCTCGTCGCCATAGGAAGGCAAGGCAAACAGGTCCATCGCCTGGAACCAGCGCTCCGCATCGTCGCGATTACCGGCGAAATGAATGCGCGGTACCAGTTTCAGACGTTCAGCCAACTTACCCAGGTTGTCCCGTTGCGGGCCGTCCCCCACCACCAGCAGTTGCCAATCGGGAAACTCGTCGGCCAACTGGGCAAAGGCCTCGAACAGATAGACATGCCCCTTCCAGTTGCGCAAGGTTGCCAGGATGCCAAGACAAGGCCCGGCAGGCAGCCCCAGTTCCCGGCGGTGCGCTTCCTTGCGGTCGACATCGGCCAGCGGTGAAAAACGCTGCAGATCGATACCGGTCGGCACCGACGTCATCGATGCCGCTGAAAAGCCATTGTCACGTTGCAACTGACGCCTGAGCGCCTCGCCGGTGACCACGACGTGACTGGCCGCCCGCTGATAGAGCCAGCGGGTCTGCGCATTGCGGGCAACCGGCGACGAGACATGCCGGGTACGCACGATCGGCGGCGCCCCCGGCAGCAGGGCGCAAGCCACTGCGACCAGCCAGGAATCGGTCGAACTATGCGTATTGATGACATCGATATCGGGGCCGGCCCGGCGCAACCAGCGCAGCATGGCCCACAAGGCCGGCAGCCGTTTGCGGGCAATCGGCAAGGTACAGACGGGAATGCCCATGCCGGGCGCCACCTGGGCGATACGCGACTCGGCCGGCGCCACCAGCGTGACCCGGTGACCGCGGGCAATCATGCCGCGGGCTTCGGTCAGCACGCGGATTTCCTGCCCCCCCCAACCACAGGAAGATTCGGTATGGACGATATGCAAGGACGATGCACTCACGAAAATGTTCTCTCCAGCAAGGCCGTCGCCGCCGAGCAGACAAGCTCGGGCGGAATGTCTGCCATTTCGGCTGCCTGCACATCACCACCGGTTTGCGGATGCTCGATGACGGTACACGCGGGATGCTGGCGTGGCGCCAGATTCCGGCCGGGGTAGGCGGCATGGTACAGCGCGACCATCGGCACCCCCAGCGCACCGGCAAGATGCGTCGGCCCGGTATCGACCCCGACATACAGATCAACGCAGGACAGCAGTGCCCCGGTCCGGCGCAGATCGAGCTCCCCGGCCATGCTGACGACACGACTGCCAAAAAGCGCCTGCAACCGGGCCGCCGAGGGGCGCGCCAGCGCGTCGCCGGTGACCACGAACCCCGCCGCCGGATAGGCGACACAGAGCAATTCGACAAAACGCACGAAATGATCGAAGGGCCAGTCGCGATGTGCCTTGGTCGGAAAACTGTGCAACTGCAGGGCAACCAGCGGCGCCCCCTTGCCCTGCCGCCAGGTTTCGGCCCAGGCACGCTCCGTTTCGCTCACCCGGTAGGCCAGACGCAGATCGTCAGCGACAATGCCAAGCGGCGACAACAGGGACATCCGGGCCACCGCCGCGTGCTCGTCCGCCGGCTGGCGAACCAGTGTCAGCCCCTCGGCAGGCGCCGCTCGCCCGGCGAACGCCACGACGGAAGAAGCCACGCGGCGAGCCAGGGCAATCTGTGCCGGATCGTCCGAAAACACCAGGGCCAGATCGAAACGGCCGGCCAATCCGAGCCGGCTTCGCCAGCGGCGGGAAAAGCCGAGGGGCTGCAGGCGATCCACGAACGGCAGGTTGGCCAGCACATCGCAGCGTTTCGGATGGGCCCACACCGTCAGCCTGCTTTCCGGCCAACGTGCCTTGAGCGCCCGCAGGGCCGGCGTGCACAGCAGGCTGTCGCCAATGCGCGTGACCACGATGGCCAGAATACGGCGCGGTACCGCCGCCGATCCGGTATTCATCCGCCGACCGCCGACTGAGCCTGATGCAGCTTGGCGTACATGCCGTCACGCTGCATCAGCGCCTGATGGCTGCCCTCTTCAAGCTTGCGCCCCTGAGCCAGGACAACGATCCGGTCCGCCCGCTCGATGGTCGACAAGCGGTGCGCGATGACCAGCGTCGTGCGCTTGGCCATCAAGTGCTCCAGCGCCTCCTTCACCAGACGCTCGGATTCGTTGTCGAGTGCCGAAGTCGCTTCATCGAGAATGAGGATGGGCGCATCCTTCAGGATTGCCCGGGCAATTGCCAGACGCTGCCGCTGCCCGCCGGACAGGCGACCGCCATTCTCGCCGATCACCGTATCGAATCCATCGGGCAATGCCTGGATGAACTCCAGCGCATTGGCTGCCCGCGCAGCCGCCTCGATACGCTCCATCGGCGCATCGAAACCGGTGCCATAGGCGATGTTGGCCCGCACGGTATCGTTGAACAGCAGGGTCTCCTGCGAGACGATGGCAATCTGCGCACGCAGGCTGCCCAGCGTAAGATCGCGCAGGTCGATGTCATCCACCAGGACCTCACCCGATTCCGGCGAATGGAACCGCGGCAACAACGTCGCCAGCGTCGACTTGCCGCCCCCGGAGGGGCCGACCAGCGCCACGGTCTGTCCCGGCTCGAGCAGCAGATCGATGCCATCCAGTGCCGGACGCTCGGCTTCAGGATAGGAAAAGCGGACACCACGAAATTCGACGCGCCCCTTGGCACGCTCCAGCACGACGCGACCCGTCTCGGGTTCCGCAGGCGTATCCAGCAGCAGGAAAACGCTCTCGGCAGCAGCCAGACCGCGCTGCAAGGGCAAATTGACACCGGACAGGCCACGCAGCGGTGCGAGCAGCATCAGCATGCCCGTCACGAAGGACACGAAACTCCCCACCGTCGTCTCGCCCCGGCCGGACTGCAGCAAGGCCATGTAAACCACGATCGCCAACGAGATCGACACAAAGAAATGCACCATCGGCGACCCGGCGGCAGCGGCCACCGCCGTACGCGTCGCATAACCGCGCATTTCGTCGTTGACCTTGGCGAAGCGCCGGCTTTCCTGACGTTCGCCGCCAAACACCTTGAGCACTTTCTGGCACAGGATGCTTTCCTGCAACGCCTGGGTCATCACCCCCATGCCTTCCTGCGAGGCGCGACTCATGTTGCGCAGACGGACCCCGATCACCTTGGTGATCCAGGCAATGAAAGGCGCGACGAGCAGCGTTATCAGCGTCAGTTGCCAGTTCAGGTAAAGCAGCCAGGCCAGCAAACCGACGATCGACAAGGACTCGCGGATGACCGTCACGCCGACCGTGGTCGCAGCGACGCCAATGCTGTTCACGTCGTTGGTCAAGCGGGTGATCGTGCGGGCCGAAGGCGTCTGATCAAAAAACGACATGGGCAGACGCAGCATGTGATCGAACATCTGCTGCCGCATGTCGTTGACCAGTCGTATCTGGACCCAGGACATGGCGTAGCCGGCGCTGAAGGTAATCAGCCCGCGCAACGTCATGACCCCGACAATGATCAGCGGCACCACCCACGGGGCTCGCTGCAACAGGCTATCGGCGACATCGCCGCTACCGCGCGGCGCAAAGCCGTTGTCGAGCAGCGGCTTCATCATGGCCGGCAGGAAGGGCTCCATGGCGGCCGCCAGGGCACTCAGCAGCAAGCCGAGCGCAAGCATCTTCCAGTAGGGACGAACATAGGCAAGCAGCCGGAGGTAAAGCTTGCGGCTTTCAGGAGACATCGATCGGCTAACGGGTATGGAACGTGAAGCTGCGAATTATACGTTGCCCCAGGCGGCGCCCAGACCTTATCGACAGCGCCGGTAGAGTGCGAGCAAACGCTGCGCCATCGCATCGAGCGTCAGCGGTTCGGCAACCCCTCGCGCGGCCGCCCGCGCCGCCGGTTGCGCAGCGAGCTGCAGCAAGCGAAGCAGCCCGTCGGCCAGCGCCTCGCCATCCAGCGCATCGACGACACAGCCATTGCGCCCCTCGACGATCCATTCCTTGGCACCGCAGGTCGTCGATGTCAGCACCGGCAAACCGCTGGCCAAGGCTTCCAGCACGGCATTCGGGCAAGGGTCGTACAAGGTTGGCAGCACGAAGGCATCGGCAGCGCCATACCAGGGCCGAACGTCCTGCAAGGGCCCGGTAAACAGCACACGGTCGGCCAGACCGAGCCCAGCAGCCTGGGCTCTGGCTGCCTTGAGCTTGCGGTCGGCGCCAACCACGACCAGCCGCGTCGCCGAATCGGGCAAGGTCGCAAATGCCGCCAGCAAGCCCGGCACGCCCTTGCGTTCGAAGCCGCTGCCGACATAAAGGAGGACCGGCACCTCTGGCGGAATGCCGGCTGCCGCACGCGTCGAAAGGCGGTACCGGTCCGCCAGATCGGGATGAAAGACGGCGGTATCGACGCCGTTGTAAATCACCGCAAGACGGTCGCGGTCGACCGCATAAAAATCGGAAATTTCATCGGCAACCATCCGGGAATTGCAGATCACGCCACGCAAGGCCGGATGCGCGAACAAATCGCGCTCGGCGCCCAGGACGTAGCGATGAAAACCGGACAACGACTGCCCGAGGCGCCCCAGCGCACCCAAGGCCCGCGCCCGATGCTGCAGCCAGGCGGCATGCACGCCATCGCCGGCCCGGAACAGCGTACACCCGGGAATCCGTTCATGCGCCTGGGTGATGTCGTAAGCCCCATCGCGCATTGCCTGTTGTGCCGCCATCGCAAAACTGCGATCGCGCGCGGCACGCCCGCCCAGCCAGCGGGAATAAGGAGGATCGCATTCGACCAGCCGGAATCCGCCGGACGACGCCCCTGCCCAACTGCGGGTGATCAGACTGACTTCGGCGCCCTCCTCGACCAGCGCGCCAAGCGCCCGTTCGACAAAACGTTCAGCACCGCCGTAGGGGTTGTAGCGCTGGCGGACGATGGCAATTTTCATCGGTCGAGCAATTCGTTGACCGCCGCAAAGACTTCTTCAACCTCGATGACACTGAGGCAATCGCTGACCTTGCCCCCCCCGCACCCGTCAGTCCCGCAGGGGCGACAGGGATGCCGGCCGCTGACCACGACCCGGCTGGGTACCCCCCAGGGGCCCCACTGACGATCGCCGGACGGGCCGAACAAGGCAACCACCGGCGTCCCGACGGCGGCGGCGATGTGCATCGGGGCCGAATCGACGCCGACAAACACGCGGGCGGACGCAGTCAACGCCGCCAACTCCTTCAGGGACAGCTGCCCCGAAAGACTGAACACCGGCGCCGGCAAACGGGCCTCGATGGCCTGCAGCATGGCTTTTTCATCGGCACTCGGGGCTGCACTCAGCACCACGGCGTGGCCTGCCGCCTGCAGACGGGCGATCAGGCCGGCCATGCGGTCGACCGGCCAGCATTTGAAAAACCAGCGAGAGGCCGGATGAACATGAATGAAATCGCCACCGGCCAGCCCGAAATCGGCCAGCAGGCCGGCCACCCTGGCCCGCGCGGCATCGCCCGGTTCCAGCATCAGGGCGCGTTCATCCGGCGCAGGCTGAATCCCCAGACGACGCAAGGCATCCAGATTGGTTTCCGCCATGTGCCGCAAGGGCAGACCTTTGGTGTAGGCCTGCCGGTGCGTGAAGCTGTGCTTCCAGAAACGGTTGCGGCCCCCCATCGCCGGACCGAGCGACCAGCGGGGCCCGAGCAGGCGGCACAACCATGCCCCACGCCAATGCTCGGTCAGATGAATCACCAGATCGTAGCGCCGCTCGCGCAAGCGGCGGAGCAGCGCGAATTCCTCACGGAACAAACCGACCGGCCCCAGTTGCCGCCACTTTCGATCGATTCCGTGCACCTGGGCGATTGCCGGATGAAAAGTCAGCATGTCTGCCGTATCGGCATAAACCAGCGCATCGATCTCGGCCTGCGGCGCCTTTGCCTTGAGCACCGAAAATACCGGCGAACTGAGCAGTACGTCGCCGTGGTGACGCAGTTTGATGACCAGTACGCGCCGGATTTCCCCGGTCGGAATCGCATCGTTCAGCGGATTGAAATTTTCCATGGCCGGCATTTTACCGGCGGATTTCAAGCACCGTGCGCGAGGCGTAGGGAAACTGCAGTTCGCACCAGCGTGCCGCCGGCAGGCCGCGCTGCGCGGCGAGCAGCGTGCGGATCACGCCGGCATGGGTGACGATGACCGCCTCGTCTGCGGTCAACGCCGCGACGAAGGACAAAATCCGCTGCTGCACGGCCTGCGCCGATTCGCCGCCGGGCGGCGCATAGCCGGCGACATCGGCGGCCCAGGCATCGAGTTCGACGCGCGGGATGGCGTCCCACGGTCGACCTTCCCAGGCGCCGAAATCCATCTCGGCCAGCCGGTCGTCGACCGTCGGCGCCGCATGCAGCAACCCGGCCAGTTCGCGGCAGCGGCGCAGCGGGCTGCTCCACACCGGCAGGCCCGGCGGCAGTTCGGCGCGCAGGCGTTCGGCGGCCGCCGCGACATTTTTCGCCGGCAGGTCGAGTCGACCGTAGCAAAGCCCCGGCGCGACCTCGGGTTCGGAATGACGGATCAGATGCAGGATCATGCCGGCCAATGGGCGAGCAGCCCCAGGTAGAAGGCGATTTCGGCGACCTGCTGCACGGCGCCCAGGCAATCGCCGGTATAGCCGCCCAGCCAACGGCGGCATTTCGCCATCAGCCAGAGCGTCGCCAGCGCCGCCAGCCCGGCGCCCGCCAGCGCCTGCGGCCAGGGCAGCGGCCAAGCGGCGAGCAGCGGAAACAGCGCGGCGAAAGCCAGCGCGCCGAACGACAAGCGGGCCGTCAGCGGCCGGCTCTTCGACGTTTGCCCGGCCTGATCGTCGGTGCGCGCGTAATCCATCGTCGCCAGCAGCACGAGCGGCGCGAAACGCGACAGCACATGACCGGCCAGCAAAGCCCACGGCAGCAGGCTGCGGTCGACCGCACAAAGCAGCACGAATTTGCCGCTCAAGGCCAGCCACAGCGCGACGACGCCGTAACTGCCGACCCGCGAATCCTTCATGATCGCCAGGATTTTCGCCTTGTCCCAGCCGCCGCCGAGGCCGTCGGCGGTATCCGCCAGGCCGTCCTCGTGAAAGGCGCCGGTGGCGAGCAGCGTCGCCACCATCGCCAGCAGCACGGCGACCGGTTGCTGCCAAAGCTGCAGCGCGGCCAGGCAGACCAGCGCGGCAATGCCGCCGACCAGCAGGCCGACAGCCGGCAGCCAGCGCGTCGCGTGTTGCAGCAAGTCGGCGGAATAACCGACCGCGGCAGGCACCGGCAGGCGCGTGAAGAAGCCGATGGCGGCGAGGCAGGCGCGGAATTCGCGACGTAGCATCAGGACTTGTCGGCGACGCCGGCCGACTCGAAGCTGGCCATTTCGTTGAGGAAGGCGACGGCGGCCTGCAACAGCGGATAAGCCAGCGCCGCGCCGGTGCCTTCGCCGAGACGCAGGCCGAGGTCGAGCAGCGGCTCGGCGCCGAGCGTCGCCAGTTGCGCCGCGTGGCCCGGCTCGGCCGAACGGTGGCAGAAGACGCAGTAGTCGCGCAAGGCCGGTTCCAGGCGCGCCGCCACCAGTGCCGCCGCGCCGACGATGAAACCGTCGATCAGCAACACCATCTTCGCCTCCGCCGCCGCCAGCATGGCGCCGACCATGGTGGCGATCTCGAAGCCGCCGAACTCGGCGAGCACGGCAAAGGCCTCGTCGGCGCCGCCGGCCGCCCGGTAGCGGGTCAGCGCCGTCTCCAGCAACGCCTGCTTGCGCGCCAGGCCGGCATCGTCGAGGCCGGTGCCGCGACCGACGCAACCGGCCAGCGGCGTGCCGGTCAGGCAATGGGTTATCAGCGAGGCCGCAGCGGTGTTGCCGATGCCCATCTCGCCGAATCCCACGACATTGCAACCGGCCGCTGCCAGCCCGAGGACGACGCCGGCGCCCTGTTCGATGGCCTGCGCACACTGCGCCGTCGTCATCGCCGGGGCTTCCAGGTAGTTCGCCGTGCCGGGTGCCACCTTGAGGTCGATCAGCCCGTCGCGCGGGCCGCCGAAATCGTGCGCCACGCCGCAATCGAGCACCGACAGCCCGAGACCGTTGCGGCGGGCGAAGATGTTGATCGCCGCGCCGCCGGCGAGGAAGTTCTCGACCATCTGCCAGGTCACATCCTGCGGATAGGCCGACACGCCGGCCTTGGCGGCGCCGTGGTCGCCGGCGAACACCAGCATCTGCGGCTGCTGCAGCGCCGGCGTTGGCGTCTGCTGGATCAGGCCGATCTGCACGGCGAGCGTCTCCAGCTGGCCGAGTGCGCCGAGCGGCTTGGTCTTGCGGTCGACCTTGTTCTGCAGCGATTTTTCCAGCGCCCGGTCAACGGGCGAAATTGCGAAGGAATGCATCCGACTCTCCAAAAGCAAAAGGGCCTCGCGGCGGCACCTGCCGGGCGCAGCCGCGAAGCCCTGTCCACAGGCTTCAAGCTTTTTCCGTTGCGACAGGTCTTCTGGCTTCCGGATCGTCCGGTCCGCTGCGCCTTCCCGGCGGGTTTGTCTCCCCGCGTAGTGGCATCGTGCAGCGGCCGTCCCCGGTTACAGCGGCGGGCCCGCCCCGGAATTGAGTTGTCTCGCACCGGGTTCCGTTTTGTCGAACGGCACCGATTATACAATGCGCCCATGAGACATCTGATCCTCGGCGGCGCCCGTTCCGGCAAGAGCGCCCACGCCGAAAGCCTGGCCGGCGAATTCGCCGCGGCCGCCGGCCGCAAGGTCGTCTACGTCGCCACCGCGCAGGCCGGCGACGGCGAGATGGCGCGCCGCATCGCCCACCACCGCGCCCGCCGGCCGGCGGACTGGGGCTGTGCCGAAGAAACGCTGCATCTGGCGGCGACACTGCGCGAACTGGCGACGCCGGACACCTGCCTGCTGGTCGATTGCCTGACCCTGTGGCTGTCCAACCTGCTGTTCGCCGGCCGCGCCGCGGCGCAGACGGAAACCGGCGAGGCGGTCGACTGCCCGTTGTTCGCCGCGGAAACCGCCGCACTGATCGACACGCTGCCGACGCTGCCGGGGCAGATAATTCTGGTGTCCAACGAAGTCGGCTGGGGCATCGTGCCGATGCACCCGGTGTCGCGGCTGTTCGCCGACGAGCAGGGCCGGCTGAACCAGCGTGTGGCGGCGGTCTGCGAGCGGGTGACGCTGGTTGCGGCCGGTCTGCCGCTGACGCTGAAAGGCTGAGGCTGGTCGCCGCGCGCTACAGTCGGCGCCGGTGACTTCAACCCCGGCCGACGATTGATTCGCCGCCGACGCCCGGCAGACCGGGGCAGGCGGCCGCCAGCTTTTTCCAGTCGAAAGCCGCGTCGACCGCAGCCGCCAGCCGGTCCAGATCGGCCTCGCGCCGCGCCGCGAAATCGACCGTATCCACCGCGCCGGCGCCGGCCCAGCGCAATAGCGCGGTCAACGCCTCGGGATGATCGAAAACGCCGTGACAGTAGGTACCGAGCACCTGGTCGTCGGCCGAAATGGCGCCATCCGGCCGGCCGTCGGCCAGACGCACCGCCGGGCGGGACAAGCCGTCGCCGTCCGTCACGCCGAGGTGGATTTCATAGCCGTGCATCGCCGGCGCGCCATCGAAGGACAAGTGACCGCTCACATTGCGCAACTGCTTTTCGGTCTCCAGCATCGTGTCGACCGCCAGAAAGCCGAGGCCCGGCGTCGTGCCCGGCAGGCCTTCCAGCCCGAGCGGGTCGGCAATGCTGCGGCCGAGCATCTGGTAGCCGCCGCACAGGCCGATCACCTTGCCGCCGTAGCGCAGGTGACGGGCAATCGCCCGGTCGTGGCCCTGGGCACGCAGCCAGTCGAGGTCGGCACGTACCGCTTTCGAGCCGGGCAGGACGATCAGGTCGGCCGGCGGCAGCGGCTCGCCGGGACCGATCCAGCGGAAATCGACCTGCGGATGCAGGCGCAACGGATCAAGGTCGTTGTGGTTCGAGGTGCGCGGATAGGCCGGCGCGACGACTTTCAATTTGGCGGCTTTTTTCCCGTCGACCGCAGCCGTCGCGATGGCGTCCTCGGCATCGAGCATCAGGCCGTGCAGATAGGGCAGCACGGCCAGCACCGGCTTGCCGGTGCGCTCTTCCAGCCAGTCGAGGCCCGGTTCGAGCAGGGCGATGTCGCCGCGGAAACGGTTGATGACGAAACCGACGACGCGCGCCTGCTCAGAGGGCGAAAGCAGTTCCAGCGTGCCGACCAGATGTGCAAAAACGCCGCCGCGGTCGATGTCGGCGACGAGGATCACCGGGCAATCGACCGCCTCGGCAAAACCCATGTTGGCGATATCGCGGGCGCGCAGGTTGATCTCGGCCGGCGAACCGGCCCCCTCGACCAGCACGCAGTCGAATCCTGCGGTCAACCGCCCCCAGGAGGCCAAAACCGCATCCATCGCCCGCGGCTTGTAGTCGTGGTAGGCCTTGGCGTCGAGGTCGGTGGCAACCTGGCCGTGGATGATGACCTGCGCCTTGCGGTCGGTGGTCGGCTTCAACAGCACCGGGTTGAAGTCGGTATGCGCTTCGAGACCGCAGGCCAGCGCCTGCAGCGCCTGCGCCCGACCGATCTCGCCGCCGTCGACGGTGACCGCCGAATTGAGCGCCATGTTCTGCGGCTTGAACGGCGCCACGCGTACGCCGCGACGCCAGAGAATCCGGCACAGCGCGGCGACCAGCGTCGATTTGCCGGCGTCGGAAGTGGTGCCTTGCACCATCAGCGCGTTGCGTATCATCGTCCCGGCCCGTGAAAAAAGGCCGTAATTATGGCACCATCGCTGCCTCCCGACGGAAGTCGGGATCGTGTCTCCGGGTGCCTGCCGGCTTCGCCGGCGGGAGAATCGGGAAGGCGGTGCAATTCCGCCACGTGCCCAACGCTGTGAGGAGGACGTTCGCCGCATCAGGCCACTGGTTTCGACCGGGAAGGCGCGGCAGCGGATGAATCCGAGTCAGAAGACCGGCCGGGAGATCATCATCGGGCGCCGTGGACGGGCGCTTCGTTTTCCAGAAGGGGAATCCATGGAAAATCCGCATGCCTTTGCCAACGCCGAGCGCGCCGCGGTGTACAAGGCGATCTTCAGCCGGCGCGACGTGCGCGGCCAGTTCCTGTCCGACCCGGTGCCCGACGACCTGCTCGCCCGCCTGCTGCTCGCCGCGCACCACGCGCCGTCAGTCGGTTTCATGCAACCGTGGAATTTTCTCGTCGTCCGCTCGACGACCGTCAAGCAGCGCATCCACGACGTATTCCAGGCCGCCAATAGCGAGGCAGCGGCGATGTTCCCGGACGAAAAACGGGAAATCTACAGCCAGTTGAAACTGCAGGGCATCCTCGAGGCGCCGGTCAACCTGTGCATCACCTGCGACCGTTCGCGCAGCGGCCCGGTGGTACTCGGTCGCACCCACATGCCGACCATGGATTTGTACAGCAGCGTGTGCGCCGTGCAGAACCTCTGGCTGGCGGCCCGCGCCGAAGGGCTGGGCGTCGGCTGGGTCAGCATCTTCCACGAGAAGGCGCTGCAGGACGCGCTCGGCATTCCGCCGCACATCGTGCCGATCGCCTACCTGTGCCTGGGCTGGGTCAGCCAGTTCAAGGACCGGCCGGAACTCGAAACAGCCGGCTGGCTGCCGCGCCTGGCGGTCGAGGACCTGGTCTTCCACGAGCAGTGGGAAACGCGGGATTTGCCGGAAAACGCCGGGTTGACCGCAGCCTTGTCGGCCCTCGGCCAGGCGGCGCGCCGTCCATGAACGCTGTCTTCCCCGACGATCAGCGCGCCGCGCTGCTGGCGCTGCCCGGCGTCGGGCCGACGGTGATCCGCCGGCTCGAGGAAATCGGTTGCGCGCCGCTGTCGCGGCTGGCCGGCGAGGAAACGGCGGTGCTCACGCTGCGCATCGCCCGGCTGATCGGTTCGACCTGCTGGCACAACAGTCCGCAAGCGCGCGCCGCGGTCGATGCCGCCATCGCACTGGCCAGACGATGGCCGAACTGAACCTGCTTTCCGGCCTGCTCGCCGGTCCATTGGCAATGCCGTTCGCCGCGCTGGCCGCGGTCGGGCTCGACCGGCTGTGCGGCGAGCTGCGCCGCTGGCATCCGCTGGTCGGCTTCGGTCGACTGGCCGGCGGGCTGGAAAAGCGACTGAACCGGCGCCGCATTGCCGCCGGCCTGCTCGGCTGGGCGCTGGCAGTGCTGCCCTGGGTGGCGCTCGCCGCGCTGCTGCGTCCGCTGGCGCCTTTTGCGGTCGACGTGCTGCTGCTCTATTTTTCGCTCGGCGCGCGCAGCCTGGCCGAACACGCCGAGGCGGTCGCCCGGCCGCTGAGCGCCGGCCGGCTGGCGGAAGCGCGCGAGAAGGTCGGCTGGCTGGTGTCGCGCGACACGACGGCGCTCGACGAATCCGGCGTCGCCCGGGCAGGCATGGAATCGGTGCTGGAAAACGGCAACGACGCGATCTTCGGCGCGCTGTTCTGGTTCGCGCTGCTCGGCGGTCCCGGCGCGCTGCTGTTCCGGCTGGCCAACACGCTGGACGCGATGTGGGGTTACCGTACCGAACGCTACAACCTTTACGGCCGCTGCGCCGCGCGCATCGACGATGCGCTCAACTGGGCGCCGGCCCGGCTCACTGCGCTGTCCTACGCGCTGCTCGGCCGCACCCGCGATGCGCTGGCCTGCTGGCGCCGCCAGGCGCCGGGCTGGGAAAGCCCGAATGCCGGACCGGTGATGGCTGCCGGCGCCGGCAGCCTGGGCGTGCAGCTCGGCGGTGCGGCGATCTATCACGGCCAGGAGGAAATCCGGCCGGCGCTGGGCTGCGGCCCGGCCCCGGTGGCCGCCGACCTGGCGCGGGCGATCGCGCTGATCCGGCACAGCCTGTGGCTGTGGCTGGCCTGTCTCTTCATTCCGGGAATCCTGCATGCTTGAACACGGCGGAAAACTGCGCGCGGCCGCGGCACATTACAGCATTCCGGTCGCCGACTGGCTCGATCTGTCCACCGGCATCAACCCGCAAGGCTGGCCGGTACCGCCCCTGCCGCCGGAAGCCTGGCAACGTCTGCCGGAAAACGACGATGGTCTGGAGGCAGCGGCAGCGGACTACTATGGCAATCCGGATGGCCTGCCGACCGCCGGCTCGCAGGCCGCGCTGCATTGCCTGCCGAGCCTGCTGCCGCGTGCCGCCGTCGCCTGCATCGCGCCGCTCTACGCCGAACATCCGCAGGCCTGGCAGCAGGCCGGCCACAAGGTGCGTTTCCTGCAGAACGCGACGCTGCCCCGCGCGCTGACCGCAACCACGCCCTACGTGCTGCTGTGCAATCCGAACAACCCGACCGCCGACCGCCATCCGCGCGAACTTGCGGTCGACGCCGCCGCCCAGCTGAAAAAGCGCGGCGGCTGGCTGATCGTCGACGAGGCCTTCATCGACCCGACACCGGAAGACAGCCTGACGCCGCTGGCCGGCACGGCCGATGCGCCGAACCTGATCGTGCTGCGCTCGCTCGGCAAATTCTTCGGTCTGGCCGGCGCCCGCGTCGGCTTCCTGTTCGGCGCTGCCGACCTGCGCCAGCGGCTAGCCGAAGCGCTCGGCCCCTGGAGCGTCTCCGGTCCGGCGCGCGCCGCCGCCCGGCTGGCGCTGGCCGACCGGACCTGGCAGGCCGCCGCCCGCCAGCGGCTGAGCGCCGACAGCGAGCGCCTGCGCACGACGCTCGCCCGGCTCGGCGAGGTCAAGGCGACGCCGCTGTTCGCCACGCTGAATTCGCCGCATGCGAGCGGGCTGCACGAACATCTGGCCAGACAGGGCATCCTGACCCGCCGCTTCGACCAGCAACCGTTGCTGCGTTTCGGCCTGCCCGGCGACGCTGCCGGCTGGCAGCGCCTGGACGGCGCACTTGCCACCTGGAGACCCGAATGAGCATTCCCCGCCTGAAAATTCCCCTGTTCACCGCGTTGACCGCAGCCATCGCGATCGCCAGCGCGCACGCCGAACTGCTGATCAAGGACGATACCGGCCGCGAGATCCGCCTGAAAAAACCGGCCGAACGCATCGTCGCCCTCGCCCCGCACATCGCCGAAACGCTGTTCGCGGCCGGTGCCGGCGACCGACTGGTCGGTGCGGTCGAATACAGCGACTACCCGGCGGCGGCGAAGAAAGTTCCCCGCGTCGGCGGTTATTCGCGCATCGACCTGGAGGCCGTCGTCGCCCTCAAGCCCGACCTGGTGATCGCCTGGGAAAGCGGCAACAACATGGCCCAGGCCGACAAGCTGCGGGCGCTCGGACTCAATGTCTACATCAGCCAGCCGAACACCATCGGCGACATCGCCACGCAACTCGAACGTTACGGTCGACTGGCCGGCAGCGAAAAAATCGCCGATGCCGCCGCCGGCCGATTCCGCGAACGTCTGGAAAAAATCCGCCGCGACAATGCCGGCAAATCGCCGGTACGCACCTTCTACCAGGTCTGGAAAGCCCCACTGGTCACCGTTGGCGGCCCGCAGATCATCAGCGACGCGATCCGCCTGTGCGGCGGCGACAACGTCTTCGGCCACCTCACCCAGATGGCGCCGCGGGTCAGCATCGAAGCAGTGGTCGCCGCCGACCCGGAGGCCATCATCGCCACCGGCATGGGCGACGCCAAGCCGGAATGGCTGGACGACTGGCTGCGCTGGCCGCAGTTGCAGGCCGTCAAACGGCACAACCTGTTCCACATCAACCCCGACATCATGCAACGGCACACGCCGCGCATCCTGGAGGGGACAGAACAACTCTGCGGCTACCTCGAAACCGTTCGCGGCCGACGCGCCAGACCATAAACCCCAGAAACACCGGGGATTTTCGGCAAACCGCCCGGATACCTAGGTTTTTCCCGGTTGCGGCAACTACGCATTGCCATGGCATAAGCCCTGGCCCTATAGTTGCCGAATGGCCCGGTTTTTCCTCCGCTTTCTGCTGATCGCGCTCTGCTGCCTGCCCCCGACGCTCCGGGCCGGCACCATTGCGCTCGTGCAAAGCGAGGACAACCCGGCCTACCGCGAATTCTCGCTGACGCTCGGCAAAGCCTTGCGCGGCACCAACTGGCGCGTCATCCAGATCGTCAATGCCGGCGAGCAACGGCCCGACCCCAGCGCCGACCTGATCGTCACCGCCGGCAGCGAAGCCTTGCGCGAAACCCTGCAGTACCGTCCCGCCCAAGCCCTGCTGGCGACCCTGCTGCCCCGGGCCGCTTACGAGGAAGCCCTGCAACGGGCCGCCCACCGCCCGCGCACGGTATCGGCCATTCATCTCGACCAGCCCTTCCCGCGGCAAGCTGCCTTCCTGCGCCTGCTGCTACCCGGACGCAACAACATCGGCCTGCTGGTCACCCAGCAGACACGCAGCCAGACGGGCAACTTGCGGCAGGCATTGAGCCAGCGCAACCTGCGCCTGGACTACGAGAACGTGGAGCAGAACGAAATGCTGCTGCCGGCGCTCGAAGCCCTGCTGCCGCGGGTTGACGCGCTGCTCGCCCTGCCCGACAGCCAGCTGTTTCGGCGCGAGAACATCAAACCCCTGCTGATCACTGCCTATCGTCACCAGAAACCGCTGGTTGCCTTTTCGGCCGCTTTCGTCAAATCGGGTGCCCTGGCTGCACTCTATGCAACCCCGGAGCAGATCGGCCGTCAAACGGCGGCCCAGATCCTGCTCAACGGGACCCGTCTGGCGTCCCCCAGCGGGCCGGAAGAATTCACGATCAGCATCAACTACAGCGTCGCCGATGCGCTCGGGCTGCGCATCCAGGACGAAACCGCCCTGTATCGCGCCCTGGCTGACGATGGAGAAGGAAAATGAATCGCCTGACACTGCGCCAGCGCCTGTTGCTGCTCACGCTGCTGCCCAGCGCCCTGATCGCGCTGATGCTGGTCATCTATTTCACGATGAGCGGCATCGGCACCCTGGAAACCGAGTTGCGGGCCAAGGCCCTGGCAACGGTACGCGCCCTGGCGCCGATCAGCGAATACGGCATCATCGCCGGCCAGACCGATACGCTGCATGGTCTGGTACAGGCCACCGTGCAGGAACCCGGCGTCAAGGCCGCGATGATCGTCAACACGCGCGGCCGAACGCTGGCCGTTTCCGGCCGCGTGTCGCTGTCCGCCGAACACATGCGCGAGAATCTGGCCAGCCCGGCACTGGTCGTCGAAACCGACGGCTGGATGGCCTACGGCGCCCCCGTCATGCGCTCCCAGAACGAAATCGATCCCTTGTTCGATATCGGCATCCAGCGCACCGAGGAACAGGAATCGGTCGGACGGGTTTTCGTCGAATTCGACAAGGAGGAACTGCTACAGCGCCAGAAGCAGTTGCTGGTCCGCGGCGGCATCGTGGTACTGGTCGGTCTGGCCCTGATGGCGCTGCTCGCCGTCGCGCTGGCCGACAGCCTGGCGCTCCCGCTGCAACGCCTGGCGACGGCAGTGCGCCAGATGTCGGCCGGTCATTTCGACACGCGGGTCCACGCCGGATCGAGCGGCGAACTGCGCGTACTCGAAGACGGTTTCAATGAAATGGCGGAACACATCGAGGAGGTGCATCGGTCGATGCAGTCACGGATCGAGGAAGCGACCGCCCAACTGGTCTTCCAGGCCCGGCACGATGCGCTGACCGGCCTGATCAACCGCCGCGAATTCGAATTCCGCCTGGAGCGTGCCCTGGAAAACCTGCATGCAGGCGGCGAGGAAT
This sequence comes from Azonexus sp. R2A61, assembly GCF_021401135.1. GTDB lineage: Bacteria > Pseudomonadota > Gammaproteobacteria > Burkholderiales > Rhodocyclaceae > Azonexus. The sequence continues at coordinate 227,221 of NZ_JACBFO010000001.1, forward strand.
TCTGCGTGCTGTTCATCGATCTCGACCGTTTCAAACCGGTGAACGACGCTTGCGGCCACCTCGCCGGCGACGAACTGCTGCGCCAGATCGCCCTGCTGTTCCAGGGACGTCTGCGCACCGAAGACACGCTGGGACGCCTCGGCGGCGACGAATTCGGCGTCATCCTGCAGAACTGCGCCGTCGAACGTGCCCAACAAGTTGCCAGCGATTTGTGTGCGCTGGCGGCCGAATACCGTTTCGTCTGGCAGGACAAGATTTTTGCGATCGGCGCCAGCATCGGGCTGACCCCGGTTTCCCGCTACGTACGCGACATCCAGAGCATCCTCGGGGTCAGCGACAGCGCCTGCCAACAAGCCAAGGAAGGCGGCCGCAACCAGGTCTGCGAACTGCGCCCGGAAGTGCCGGCAGAACGTCGACGCGAGCGCGGCAGTTGGACGGGCCGCCTGGCCAGTGCGCTGAACGACGGGCGATTGCTGGTCGAAGCCTTGCCGCTGCGCGCCCTCCAGGCCAAGCAGCCGGAACGCCATTTTGCCGAACTGAGTGCCCGGCTCAACGAACCGGGCCAGCCGCCGATCGCCCTCAGTGCCCTGATCGACGCCGCCGAGCGCTACGACATGGCCGAGGCTTTCGACCGGCATTTCCTGGAAACCGCTTTTGCGGCGCTACGTCGGGCCACCCAACAGCAGCGCCAAATGACCTGCCTGATTCCCTTGTCCCGCAATGCAGTGCATGGCAGGACCGCCGACTTCATCGCCAGCCGCCTCGCCCAGGAAACGCTGCCTGGCGACGGGCTGTGGCTGATGTTCCCGGAAGAACTGGGCACCCACCAGGCCAGTCAGTTGATCGAGTTCTCGCGCAAGGTCAGACAGCTGGGTTGCCAGATCGGCCTGAGCGACTTCGGCGGCGGACTTTCGTCCTTCAACCAGTTGCGCAACATCGAACCGCATTTCGTCAAACTGAGCCAGAGCCTGACCCGCGATCTTGCCGACAGCAGGACGTCGACCGCACTACTGCGCGCCATCCTGGAAATCACCGCCGAGCAGGATATCTGCTCGATTGCCGAAGATGTGGACGAGCCTGCGCAACTGCTGGCCCTGCAACAGATCGGCATCGGTTATGCACTGGGCCAGGCCGTCGCCCCGCGCGAACCCTTCGACGCCTGGCTGGAAGGCGCCGTGATGCGCGGCAAGGCCTGAAACTCGGCGATCTCAGATATCGAAGCGCAGGGCCAGCCAGGTACGGCGCTCGACCACGCGGTCATGCGGCTGACCGTAAGCCTTGTACTCGGCGTGATCCCCGTTGATCGATTGCGATACGCAGGACAATTCTCCCCGCTGTCCGCCCGGCAATCTGAAAGGGTAAGCAAGACGCACGTCGTAACGGTGATAAGCGCGGCTGGCGGTATTGATTGACCATTTCGACGCAGTCTGCCAGTAACCGGCAAGCGAGAACTCCAGGTTGAATGGCAGTTTCTGCATCAGGAACAGCGACGTCGAGCGCTTGGGCGCAGCCTGCATCGCCAGATCATGCACCCCCTGGTAAACAGGATAGAGATCCTGACGATCGTTCCACAGCGAACTCACCCTGTTGGCCAGCGCTTCCTCGGTATATTGCGCCTGCGTGTTGATGAAGGTCTGATTGAAGATCAGTCGCGTCGCCTGCCAGGGCTGCCATTTGAACTGATACTCCAGTCCTTTCATTTCAATGTTCTGAACCGGATACATGCCGTTCGGGACCAGGTTGCTTTGATCGTCCCGATCAATTTCCAGCAGTCGGCCACTGATCTTTTCGTGAAACACCCGAACATCAAGGCTCATGCGCAAATCCCGCCAGTCGCCAAGATAACCGAGCTCAAGCGTGTCCATGCGCTCTGACGGCATGTTCGGATTGCCGGCGAACTGGTACTTCGCCCCATCCCACCACTCACCGCGATAATCGATGATGCTGCCGGTCCGGTAGGCACGCGACGCGCCGAAGCGCACGGTATTGCGTTCGTTCAGATGGTAGGCAGCACTGAGTCTGGGAGACAGGTTGCTGCCAGCCAGGGAGTCGTACTCGCCCGCCAGACCGAAATTGAAGGTCGTATAAGCCAGGGGTTTCCATTCGAGATTGACGAAGCTGCGACTGATGTTCCGCCCCACCCACCCCTGTCCGGCCAGAATAGTCTCCCCTTTGGCCTGGTCCCGGCGCCAGCTTCCCCCCCAGGCAAGACGACTGAACTGCGTCAGGGAAAAAACGTGCTGGAACTCGACCTCATGACGCTGACCTGTCGTTCCCCAAGGGTTGTAGCGATAGGTCATGCCATCCTTGGTCTTGTCGAAGCCTTCGTCACCTTCGTCCTGCGTGTAGGCATAACGCAGGCTGAATTCTCCGCCGCCACTCAAGGAACGTAGCCAGCGAAACTGGGCATACATGGAAGTCTGCTCGAAGGCCCGTACGGGATTGTTCGGGTTCGATATCCACTGGCCAGCAGTGAAGCTCAACCGCCCACGCTGGTTGCTTGCATCGACCCGGCCTAGACTGATCTGCAGCGAGTCGATATTGCTCAGCGCCAGATCGCCCCGGAAATCAACCAGCTGTTTGCCGTAGGAATCCACCCAGTCCCAGTGATTGCTGAGACCATCGTCATTCTGGTGCTGGTAAGTCAGCCTGAAATCGCCGGCCTCGCCGAGTCGACCGCCGACCCGCAGGCTGTGGTCGCGGACATTCTGATTGCCGTGACGAACGCCGACCGAAACCCCGCGGGTCAGCGACGGGTCCGTGGTCACGATGTTGACCACCCCCAGGAAGGCATTGGAACCATAGGAAACGGCATTCGTGCCGCGCACCACCTCGATCCGTTCGATGTCTTCCAGCGCAACCGGTATCAGCGCCCAATTGACGCCGCCGCGAAATGCCGGCGAATACATCGAGCGCCCGTCAACCAGCACCTGCAGGCGCGGCGAGAATTCTTCGTCGGTCAGGCCGTGGTAGACCACCCGCCCGGTTTCCGTGGTGTTCGGATAGGTCTGGAAGCCGGGCACCAGACGCAGGATGTCGTTGAGATCGCGAATCGGCATCGCACGCAGCGTTTCGCGATCAATCACGGTTACCGACGTCGGCGCATCGGCCAGACGCTGCGGGAGACGGCTGACCGTCGCCACCACCGGCAATTCGTTGAAGAAGATGTCCTCGTCCGCCGCCTGCGCCCCCTGGCTCAGTACGACAGCACCCAACAGGCTGGGGAAGATGGGGAGACGGCGCTGCATGCTTTCCTTGTCGGTGATCAACCGGTCTCGAGCAGTTTGCCGGGCATTGCCAGGGCCAGTTTCCAGGCGCCGGCAAAGCATTCGGACTGCTGGCCGATTATCGCATCATGACGTTCGGTTGCAACTAGGCAAAGTGCCAGTCCGGCCTGCTCCACCGCAGTCACGCCGCCCAGGTCGATTTCGTCGACGCCGACCCGGGTCAACGCATACATGAAGTCGTTGCACAGCGCCCCGTTCAGCCCGCCGGCAATACGCATGACCTTGCGCCCGGCCAGTTCGTGCACCGACAGCACGGATGCCCGCCCAGCGGCCAGCGCATCGGCAATCGCGTCCTCGATCAGCACCTGATTGATCAGGCCAGCTTGAAAGCGCGTTCCGTAAAGGTCGCCGACCCGGCTAACCACGGTGACCGGCATGTCGATCAGGGGCGCGCCGAACAGCGAAAACTCGCAACCGACACTGCGGCCGATCTCGAGTTTCAATTCCGTACGCAGCATCATGCCGGACATCGACAGATTCTCGATCCAGGCCTTGCCGCCCGCCCCCGAATAACCGATCTTGGCTTCCGGCGGCGTGCCGAACCGGATCCGCTGATGCTTTCGCTGTTCCTGCATGGACTGTACCCAGAGCTTTGTTTTACGGTGTTCCGGGATAGTACCAAAGCGGCGAGTCCCCCGTCGCTGCGCAATTGACTTTCGACATGCCGCCGGGTATCGTCGTCAGCCTGTCGCACGAAGCGGCGGCGCCGATTTGAACTCAGATTGCGGGCGCCTACCAAATACAGCTAAAACGGGGACCACCCAGTTCGCGTTTCGGCCAACTGGGTTTTTTGTTTCTGGGAGCACCATGTCCGGCTCGTCCGTCGGCGTCGTCGAAGCACAACGCATACACTTCAGCGAACCGCTGCATCTGCGCAGCGGCGGCGTGTTGCCGGCCTATGATCTGGCCGTCGAAACCTACGGCACGCTGAATGCTGCCAAATCCAACGCGATCCTGGTCTGCCACGCACTGTCCGGCCATCACCATGTCGCCGGCCATTACGCCGACCAGCCGGAAAACCTGGGCTGGTGGGACAACATCATTGGTCCCGGTCGACCGCTCGATACCGATCGATTCTTCATTGTCGGCTTGAACAATCCCGGCGGCTGCCACGGTTCCACCGGCCCGTCGTCGATCAACCCGGCAACCGGCAAACCCTGGGGCGCCGATTTCCCGATCGTTGCGGTCAGCGACTGGGTGGAAGCCCAGGCCAGGCTGGCCGATCATTTCGGCATCGATGCCTGGGCGGCGGTCGTCGGCGGCAGCCTGGGCGGCATGCAGGCGCTGCGCTGGGCGATTTCCCATCCGCAACGCATCCGTAACGCCCTGATCATCGCCTCGGCCCCCAAGCTGACCGCGCAGAACATCGCCTTCAACGATGTTGCCCGCCAGGCCATCCTGACCGATCCGGATTTTCATGGTGGCCATTACTACGAACACGGCACGCGGCCAGTGCGCGGTCTGAGGCTGGCCCGCATGCTCGGCCACATCACCTATCTGTCGGACGACCAGATGGGCGAGAAATTCGGCCGCGAACTGCGCCACGGCTCCTTCGCCTTCGATTACGACGTCGAGTTCGAGGTCGAGTCCTACCTGCGCTACCAAGGCGACAAGTTTGCCGGCCATTTCGATGCCAACACCTACCTGCTGATGACCAAGGCGCTGGATTACTTCGACCCGGCACGCCTGGACGACGGTGATCTGGTGCGAACGATGGCACGCAGCAGCCCGCAAACAAACTTCTTCGTTGCTTCGTTCACCACCGACTGGCGCTTCTCGCCCGCCCGTTCGCGGGAAATCGTCGCCGCCTTGCTGGCCAACGGCCGCCGGGTCTCGTACGCCGAAATCGACCTGAATTTCGGCCACGATTCCTTCCTGATGGCCGACCCGCATTACCACGGCCTGGTCGACGCATTTCTGGGGAACATCCGCCTATGACCAATGCTCAGGGACGTCCCGATTTCGCCGTCATCGCCGGCTGGGTGGCGCCCGGCCATCGCGTGCTCGATCTGGGCTGCGGTGACGGCAGCCTGCTGCGCCAACTGATCGACGCACGCAACGTGCAGGGTTGGGGGGTCGAAATTGAACCGGCCAACGTGCTGGCCGCGATGCGCAACGGCATCAACGTGATCCAGAGCAACCTCGAAGACGGCCTGCGCGATTTTGCCGACGACGCCTTCGACCACGTCGTGCTGTCGCGCACGCTGCAAACCGTGCGCCATACCGAAGGTATCCTCAACGAAATGCTGCGGGTCGGGCGCGAAGCCGTCGTTTCCTTCCCGAATTTCGCTTACTGGAAAAACCTGCGTTCGGTGCTCGACGGTCGCATGCCGGTCTCCGAAGACCTGCCTTACCAGTGGTACGACTCGCCGAACGTTCGCTTCTTCACGCTGCTTGATTTCGAGGCGCTGTGCGCGCAGATGGGTCTGACCGTGGTCGAACGACGAGTGCTCGACGAAGCCGGCGAGAGCATTGCGGTCGACGCTGCCCACGACCTGAATTTCCTCGGCAGCCTCGCCGTCTACCGTCTGACCCGCGCCCGCTGATGCCCGCCTGGCTCGCTGCTCTGTGGAACCGGCGGATGCTGATCTGCATCTTCACCGGCTTCGCATCCGGACTGCCGCTGTACCTGCTGCTCAACCTGGTTCCCGCCTGGTTGAAGACCGAAGGCCTGTCGCTGCGCGCAATCGGCGCCTTTGCGCTGATCCAGTTTCCCTACACCTGGAAATTCCTCTGGGCGCCGCTGCTCGACCGCTACGGCATCCTGCCCTGGCTGGGCCGTCGACGCAGCTGGATGCTCGTCTCGCAGATCGGCCTGCTGGCGAGCATCGCCTGGCTCGGCCGGCTCTCGCCGGCCGAGGATTTGTCGCTGATCGTCGGGTTGACCGCACTGCTGGCCTTCCTTTCGGCAACCCAGGACATCGCGCTCGACGCCTTCCGGCGCGAGGTGCTGCCCGACGAGGAACTCGGCCTGGGCAACGCGATCCACGTGAATGCCTACCGCATCGCCGGCCTGGTCCCCGGTTCGTTGTCGCTGATCCTTGCCGATCATCTGCCCTGGGATCAGGTCTTCCTGATCACCGCGGCCTTCATGCTGCCCGGCCTGCTGATGACGCTGTCGGTCCGCGAACCGGCAGTCGCCGCCGGTTCGCCGCGCACCCTGCGCGACGCTGTGGTCGAACCCTTCCGTGAATTCTTCGGCCGGCACGGCGTGCAGTCTGCGCTGCTGGTACTGGCCTTCCTGTTCCTTTACAAGCTGGGCGATTCGCTGTGCACCGCGCTGGCCACACCGTTCTATCTGGACATGGGGTACAGCAAGACGGAGATCGGCATCATCGCCAAGAATGCCGGCCTCTGGCCGGCGGTGATCGGGGGCATTCTCGGCGGTATCTGGATGCTCCGGCTGGGCATCAACCGGGCGCTCTGGCTGTTCGGTGTGGTTCAGGTGATCAGTATCCTCGGCTTCGTCTGGATGGCCTGGATCGGACCGGCCGAATCGAGCCCGGCACGGCTCGCCACACTGGCCATCGTGATCGGCGGCGAAGCCATCGGTGTCGGCCTGGGAACCACCGCTTTCGTCGCCTTCATGGCACGGAGCACGCATCCCGCCTACACGGCAACGCAGATGGCGCTGTTTACCAGCTTGATGGCGGTACCGCGCACGGTGATCAACGCTTCGGCCGGCTGGCTGGTCGAGACACTGGGCTGGCTTGACTTCTTCTGGCTATGTTTTGGCCTAGCCTTGCCAGGCATGGTGCTTCTGCTCAAGGTCGCGCCCTGGCATGAAGAACCGCCGGCGATCAGTCGCGGCGACTGAGACGGCGGCGGTCAAGCCACCAGGCGTAGGCCGGCAGCAGGAAAACCGAACCGGGCAACATCAAGGCAATCAGGTAAGGCGACAGATTCGCCATGCGCCGCATGTGCAGCAGCAGTTCGGTCCGTTCGGCCGCCGTCCATTGCCCGCCGTTGCGCACTTTCATCAGCAATGGCATCGCCCCGCGCATGGCCATCAGTTCGGCCAGCACGCGCTGCGTTTCGCGACGCTGCGACATCAGCATCTGCCGCCACCAGACCGGCAGGGCCGCACCAAGCTCGTCTCCCCGGTCCATGGTTCAGCCCAGCCGCGCCTTGATGGCCTGCCAGCCACGCCACAGGAAAAAACTCCGCCGGAACCAGCGCAGGGCGCGCTTCGGCCGGGCGACGAAACTCGCGGCGACTGCCGCGCCGACCGCCAGCGGATGCCGTTTCAACCAATCGACACCGCGCAGGGCCGCGTCGCCGTAAGCCAGTACCGACTCCAGCGAAGCCGCATGCCGGGCGAAGTCCGCCCGCTGCTGACCGACGCGGACCAGCAAGGCGCCGCGACGTTCGGCGAGACGCAGGTGTTTTTCGTTCATTCCTGCGGTCGACCGCGCAATTGCGCAATATCTTCGTCGAGTTCGGACAGGCTGCTGCGGAACAGCCGGCTCGGCTTGCGAGCCTGGGCCCGCAACGAAGCGACCAGCAACAGCGCAGTGCCGATGAAGACGGCCGCGAACAGGCCGAAAACCAGCACCCGCTGCTCCCAGAAGGCCAGCGCGATGCTGAAGACCGCCATGATCAGGCCGATGGCGAACAGGAACGCGGCGCCGATCGCCTTGCTCCACATCGAGATCAGCCGGAGTTTCTCCTCCTCGATCTCGAGCACCAGCAGTTCGGCGCGCGTCCGCCCGATGCTGAGCAACGTGGCGAACAGGTTCCGGAGACCGGCGAACAGGCCTTCGCGGCCCGTCTCGCCGGTAGTGTTCCCGGTCATCCGGTCAGCGACGGCCGATCAGCACGCCCAGGGCCAGGCCCAGCACGGCGGCAACGCCAACGGCCTTCCACGGCTCATCGTGCACGAAATCGTCGGTGGCACGGGCAGCCGCCTTGGTCTTGTCGATGACGGCATGTTCCAGATCGATCACGCGTTCCTTGGCATCGCGCAGACGGACGCCCAGACGCTCACGCAATTCGCCAACCTTCTCGCCGGCCAGGCCGGTCGTCGCGCGCAGCAGTTCTTCGGTATCGGCGATGACGACCTTCAGGTCGGAGACCAGCTTATCCTTGCTGGCAGCAGTCATTTGTTCGGACATTTGGAAACCTCTTTGTTGAACGGGGTTGTGCGGAAGGGACAGGTTAGCCCGTCCGGCGGCTTAAATCAAATCGCATCGGCGGAAAGCGGGAAGTCATAATCGACGATCAACGGCGCATGGTCGGAAAATCGCTCGTCCTTGTAAACGCAAGCCTGCCGGGCCGTGGCCGCGATTCCCGGGGTGGCGATCTGGTAGTCGATGCGCCAGCCGACATTTTTCGCCCAGGCCTGACCGCGATTGCTCCACCAGGTGTAGCAGGCATCGGTTGCCTCCGGATGCAGGCGGCGATAGACGTCGACCCAGCCCAGTTCGTCGAAGACCTTGCTCAGCCAGGCCCGCTCCTCGGGCAGAAACCCGGAATTCTTCTGGTTCGACTTCCAGTTTTTCAGATCGATTTCCCGATGGGCGATGTTCCAGTCGCCGCAGATCACGATTTCCCGGCCTTCCGCATGCAAGGCCTGCATTTGCGGGAAAAACAGCTCAAGAAAGCGGAACTTTGCTTCCTGACGCTCCGGCGACGAAGAACCGGAAGGCAAATAAAGCGAAATCACCGAAAGATTGCCGAAATCGGCGCGAAGGTAGCGCCCCTCGGCGTCGAATTCTGCGCCATCGAAGCCTTCGATGACCCGCTGGGGCGGCGTCCGGCACCACAGTCCGACACCGCTATAGCCTTTTTTCTCGGCGCAGTGGTAATGAGCGTGCATGCCGTCCGGCTGCAGCATCTCCGCCGACAGGTCGGGCAACTGCGCCTTCAATTCCTGCAGACAGAAGACATCGCCTTGTTGGGCAGCAGCCCAGGACAGGACATTTTTGTTCCAGGCAGAACGGATGCCGTTGAGGTTCAGCGAGATGATGCGTAACATTGTCTTCATCTGTCGGCCGTGACTGCGCCGTTTGTGGAGTTTTATGGATTTTCGTCAGGATTTCATCGAATTCGCCCTCGACTGCAAGGTGCTTCGCTTTGGCGAATTCAAGACCAAGGCAGGGCGGATGTCGCCCTACTTCTTCAACGCCGGATTGTTCAACGACGGCGCCTCGCTCGGTCGACTCGCCGGATTCTACGCCAAAGCGGCAGCCGCCAGCAGCCTCCCCTTCGACATGCTGTTCGGTCCGGCCTACAAGGGCATTCCGCTGGTTGCCGCGATCGCCGTATCGCTGGCGGCCCAGGGCACGAACTATCCTTTCGCGTTCAACCGCAAGGAAGCCAAGGATCATGGCGAAGGCGGGATGATCGTCGGTGCGCCGCTGACCGGCCGCGTCCTGATTGTCGACGACGTGATTTCCGCCGGCACCTCGGTACGCGAATCGGTCGAATTGATTCGCGCCGCCGGCGCCACGCCGGCCGGCGTCCTGATCGCGCTCGACCGCCAGGAACGAGGTCAGGGCGAGTTGTCGGCCGTACAGGAAGTACAGCGCGACTATGGCATTCCGGTCATCGCTGTCGCCAGCCTCGGCGACCTTATGGCCTATTTGCAGAACAACCCGAGCTTCGCCGAATATCGGACCGCTGTGGCAGCCTACCGGGAACGTTACGGCATCGATGCCTAAGAAACTTCTGCTCCTTCTCTCACTGACCGTCACCTCGCCGCTCTGGGCAGGGGAGGGACTGTTCTGCTGCGACGCCCCCGGACAGGGTCGCCTGTGCGGTGACTCGCTACCGCCGCAATGTCGCGGGCTGGCCCATCGCATCTATGATCGGGCCGGCAACCTGGTCAAGACCGTCGGTCCGCAACAGACCCCCGAGCAGAAAGCCGCTGCCGCGGAAGAGGCGCGCAAACGCAAGCAGATGGAAGACGCACAACGCGAGCAGCGCCGCTTTGACCAGGCCTTGCTCGACACCTACGCAACGCCGGACGACATCGATCTGACGCAGCAGAAGGCGGAAGACGACATCAATTTCTCGATCCGGGCAGCCCAGGCCAAGTTGAGCGACGCGCAGGGACGGCACCGCAAGCTGGCCAACGAAGCCGAGTTCTACAAGCGCAAGCCGATGCCCGGCGACCTCGACCGCGACCTGCGCGCCACGGCACACGAAATCCAGTTGCAGAGCGAACTGATCGAGATGAAGAAAAAGGATCTGGCGCAAATCCGAGCCAAGTACGACGCGGACCGCAAGCGCTACTACGAACTGACCGGCAGGCGCAGCCTGCGCGGCCAGTTGCCACCGGCACGCTGATCAACCGGCCAGTTTCTTCTTCAGCAGTTCGTTGACCTGCTGCGGGTTAGCCTTGCCCTTGGCCGCCTTCATCACCTGACCGACCAGCGCGTTGAACGCCTTTTCCTTGCCGGCGCGGTACTCAGCGACGTTCGCCGCATTGGCGGCGAGGACCTCGTCCACCAGCGACTCGATGGCGCCGCTGTCAGTGATCTGCTTCAGCCCCTGTTTCTCGATGATCTCGTCGGCCGTCGCACCGTCACCGCTCCACAAGGCCTCGAAGACTTTCTTGGCGATGTTGTTGGAGATGGTGTTGTCGACGATGCGTAGCACCAGTCCGCCGAGTTGCTGCGGCGACACCGGCGACTGGGCGATGTCCAGACCGTCCTTGTTCAGGCGGGCGGCAAGATCGACCATGACCCAGTTGGCGCAGGGCTTGGCGGCAAGCTGTCCGGCAACCGCTACGGTCGACTCGTAAAAATCGGCAATTTCCTGGCTGGCGGTCAGCGTCGTCGCATCGTAGGCCGACAGGCCGAGCTGCTCGACGAAGCGCTGGCGCTTCTGTGCCGGCAGTTCCGGCAATTCACCACGCACGCGCTCGACCCAGTCGGCGGAAATGACCAGCGGCAGCAGATCGGGATCGGGGAAATAGCGGTAGTCGTGCGCATCTTCCTTGCTACGCATCATCCGCGTCTCGCCGGTATCCGGATCGAAGAGCACGGTCGCCTGCTGGATGGTGCGGCCTTCCTCGATCTCGTTGATCTGCCACTGCACTTCGAAATCGATGGCTTCCTTGAGGAAACGGAAGGAGTTGAGGTTCTTGATCTCGCGCCGGGTGCCGAAGGGCGCGCCGGGGCGACGCACGGAGACGTTGGCATCGCAGCGGAAGGAGCCTTCCTGCATGTTGCCGTCGCAGATGCCGATCCAGCGCACCAGCGCATGTAGTGCACGGGCGTAGGCCACCGCCTCGTCGGAGGAGCGCATGTCCGGCTCGGTGACGATTTCCAGCAGCGGCGTGCCGGCCCGGTTGAGGTCGATGCCCGACTTGCCCTGGAAGTCTTCGTGCAGCGACTTGCCGGCATCTTCTTCCAGATGGGCACGGGTCAGGTTGACGGTCTTTTCGTAAGCCTTGTCGCCGCTGCCGACCTGTACGGTGATCGCACCGCCCTGCACGACCGGCAGCTCGAACTGGCTGATCTGGTAGCCCTTGGGCAAGTCGGGGTAGAAGTAGTTCTTGCGCGCGAAAATGGATTTCGGCGCAACCTGGGCGCCAATCGCCAGGCCGAAGCGGATGGCGCACTCGACGGCCTTCCTGTTCAACACCGGCAAAACGCCGGGCAGGGCCAGGTCGACCGCGCAAGCCTGCGTGTTGGGCTCGGCACCGAAGGCGATCGAGGCGCCGGAAAAGATTTTCGACACGGTCGCCAGCTGTGCGTGCGTTTCGATGCCGATGACAACTTCCCACTGATTCATGGTTTCATCCGTTCAATGACAGCGTCCGGTCTTCGCATCGACGATGACCGGCCAAAGATAATCGAAAGCCTGGCCTTCGCAGGACTTCTGGCAACTGTTGAAGGCGATCGTCACTTCCTTGCCCTGCTCCCACATGCGCACCGTGCAGTCGTGCATCTGCTTGTGCCGCAGGAAGGCCTGCGGGAGTTTCGCTTCCTGCGTGAAATCGGCCAGATTGAAGTGGCAGGCGCCGTGTCCCTTGATATTGATCTGGGCGTCGAAAGTCTTCACTTCGGCTTCCTTGACCAGCAGGTTCAGACGGGTTGCCGTGCCGACCGCATCACGACTGCTGCAACGCGACTTGACGTTGAGCGGCCGCGTCGGCTGCGGTTTTAGGTTGCGGTTGGCGAGGTATTTCAAGGTCGAATTCTTGAATTTCGGCGTCTCTTCCTTAGCCGTCGGCGCTTCCGTCGGCGCGGTCGCTGACGGGGCATCCGGTGCTTTCGGGGTTTCGGCGCAGGCGGCCAGCCCGATCACGGCCAATGCCAGCCAGCGCCGCCACATCCTCAATCCAGGCCGACCGGCCGGCGCTGATGCCAGTCGGTCGCCAGCTGGTAGCGATGCGCCACGTCGAGCAGACGCGCTTCGTCGAAATAGTTGCCGATCAGCTGCATGCCGACCGGCAGACCGTCGGCAAAGCCGCAAGGCAGCGACATGCCGGGCAGGCCGGCGAGATTGACGGCGATGGTGTAGATGTCCGACAGATACATCTGCACCGGATCGGCCGCCTTTTCGCCCAGCCGGAATGCGGTCGACGGCGACGTCGGCCCGAGAATGACGTCGCAGGACTTGAAGGCCTCGACGAAATCGTTGGCGATCAAGCGACGGATGCGCTGTGCCTGCAGGTAATAGGCATCGTAGTAACCGTGCGACAGCACATAGGCACCGATCAGGATGCGGCGCTTGACCTCGGCACCGAACCCCTGGGCGCGGGTCTTCATGTACATGTCGTCGAGGTTGCCGTAGTCCGGCGCGCGATAGCCGTAGCGGACGCCGTCGAAACGCGACAGGTTGGAGCTGGCCTCCGCCGGCGCGATGACGTAATACGCCGGCACCGACAAATGCGAGTTGGGCAGCGAGACTTCCACGGTCGACGCGCCCAGACGGCGATATTCGGCAATCGCTTCCTGCACCGCGGCCATCACCGAAGCGTCGCAGCCTTCGCCGAAGAACTCTTTCGGCAGGCCGATGCGCAGACCGGCCAGCGGCTGCTCGGCCGACGGCTGATCGAGCAGACGGGCATAGTTTTCGACCGGCCGGTCGAGCGACGTCGAATCGCGTTCGTCGAAGCCGACCATGGTGTTCAGCAGCAGCGCGCAGTCTTCGGCCGAAACGGCCATCGGACCGGCCTGATCGAGCGAGGACGCAAACGCGATCATGCCGTAACGCGAAATCACGCCGTAAGTCGGCTTCAGACCGGTCAGGTTGCACAACGCCGCCGGCTGGCGGATCGAACCGCCAGTGTCGGTACCGGTTGCCGCCGGCGCCAGGCGCGCCGCCACCGCGGCCGCCGAACCGCCCGACGAACCGCCCGGCACGCGGGTGAAGTCCCACGGATTCTTGACCGGACCGAAGTACGAGGTCTCATTCGACGAGCCCATCGCGAACTCGTCCATGTTGGTCTTGCCCAGCGAAACCAGGCCGGCCTGCCGGTGCATCTTGTCGATCACCGTGGCGTCGTAGGGCGACACGAAATTGGCCAGCATCTTCGAGCCGCAGGTCGTCGTCCAGCCCTCGGCGCAGAAGATGTCCTTCTGGGCGATCGGCACGCCGGTCAGCGGGCCGGCCGTGCCGGCAGCGATCCGCGCATCGGCCTCGGCGGCCATTTTCAGCGTCTTCTCGCGGTCGACCGTGACAAAGGCATTGATTTCGGGATTCAGGCGCTCGATGCGCTCGAGGAACAGCGTGCTCAGCTCGACGCTGGAAACTTCCTTGGCCGCCAGGGCCTGCGACAGTTGCTTGAGTGTCTTGGCGATCATTCGATCACCTTCGGCACCAGATAGAGGCCGGCTTCGGTCTCGGGTGCGACCGACTGATAGGCGGTACGCCGATCGGGCTCGCTGACCACATCGTCGCGCAGGCGCTGGCTGAGGTCCTGCGCGTGGGCCATCGGCTCGACGCCGGCCGTATCGACGGCCTGCATCTGCTCGATCAATTGGAAGATACCGTTGAGGTGCGCCTGGGTGGTCTGCGCCTCCGATTCGCTGACCTCGATGCGGGCCAGATGGGCGATTCGCCGAACCTGTTCTAATGTGAGCGACATGGGCTTGAAAAAGACTTTTTGCAGCGCACAAAGTCTTAAAATCGAAAGCGTTGTAAGGTATCATAAAAGCTTTATCTACCGCATCCCCCAGCGCGGAGCACAGCAGATGTTCGGATTCCTCTCCAAGTATTTTTCCAACGACCTCGCCATCGACCTCGGCACGGCCAACACGCTGATTTACGTACGCGGCCGCTCGATCGTCCTCGATGAGCCGTCGGTCGTTGCGATCCGCCTCGAAGGCGGCCCCAACGCCAAGAAAACCATCCAGGCCGTCGGCCGCGAAGCCAAGGAAATGCTCGGCAAGGCACCGGGCAGCATCACCGTCATCCGGCCGATGAAGGATGGCGTGATCGCCGACTTCACGGTCACCGAGCAGATGCTCAAGCAGTTCATCAAGAAGGTGCACGACTCCAAGCTGTTCAGCCCGAGCCCGCGCATCATCATCTGCGTCCCCTCCGGCTCGACCCAGGTCGAACGCCGCGCCATCCGCGAATCGGCGCTGGGCGCCGGCGCCAGTCAGGTTTACCTGATCGAGGAACCGATGGCCGCGGCCATCGGTGCCGGCCTGCCGGTAGCCGACGCAACCGGCTCGATGGTCGTCGACATCGGCGGCGGCACGACGGAAGTCGGCGTCATCTCGCTGGGCGGCATGGTCTATGCCGGCTCGGTCCGCGTCGGCGGCGACAAGCTCGACGAGGCGATCATCAACTACATCAGCCGCAACTACGGCATGATGATCGGCGAGAACACCGCCGAAAACATCAAGAAGACCATCGGTTCCGCCTTCCCGGGCGCCGAAGTGATGGAAATGGAAGTCTCCGGCATCAACAAGGCCGAAGGCATCCCGCGCAAGTTCACGATCTCGTCGAACGAGATTCTCGAGGCGCTGACCGACCCGCTCAACCAGATCGTTTCCGCCGTCAAGTCGGCGCTGGAAAAGACGCCGCCCGAACTCGGTGCCGACATCGCCGAAAAGGGCATGGTGCTGACCGGCGGCGGCGCGCTGCTGCGCGACCTCGATCGTCTGCTGATGGAAGAAACCGGCCTGCCGGTGATCGTCGCCGACGAACCGCTGACCTGCGTCGCCCGCGGCTGCGGCATGGCGCTGGAGAAGATGGACAAGCTCGGCAGCATTTTTGCCTCCGACTGACGGTTGACCGCAGCAGACTGACGCGATGGCCGGCATCGACCACGCTCCGCCACCGTTCTTCAAACGAGGGCCAGCACCGCTGGCCCTTCTGACTTTCTACGTCGCAATTTCGCTGGCGCTGTTCGTCGTCGACCTGCGCTTCCGCAGCCTCGACCTGTTCCGCCAGACGCTCAGCCTGTTCGTCGACCCGGTCCAGCGCGTCGCCCAGACGCCGGGCAGCCTGGTCGATTACGCTGCGGCCTACCTGCACGGTCTGCAGGAGATGCAAGCCGACAACACCCGGCTCAAGCAGGCGCAGTTGACCACCGCACCGAACCTGCAGCGACTGGAACATCTGGAAAGCGAAAACGAACGGCTGCGCAAGCTGCTCGACATGCGCGATCGCCAGAAAGCCAAGGGACAGGTGGCGCAGATCATGTACACCGCGCGCGACCCCTTCGTCCGTCGTATCGTCATCGACAAGGGCCAGCAGGCAGGCATCATCGCCGGCCAGCCGGCGATCGACGAAGGCGGCATCGTCGGCCAGGTGACCCGCGTCTTCCCGTTCTCGGCGGAGATCACGCTGATCACCGACAAGGATCAATCGGTGCCGGTACAACTGGTACGCAGCGGCCAGCGCTCGGTCGTCTTCGGCCTGGGCAACGGCCAGCTCGAACTGCGCTACATCCCGGCCAACGCCGACGTCAAGGAAGGCGACCTGCTCGTCACCTCCGGCCTGGACGGTCTCTACCTGCCGGGCTTCCCGGTGGCCAAGGTGGTCAGCATCGAACGCGAGAACTCCTATTCCTTCGCCCGCATCCGCTGCGAGCCGATCGCCGCGGTCGAGAATTTCGGCGAGGTGATGATTCTCGCCCCGCGCGCCGAACAACTGCCGAGACCGCCGGAATCCGACGGTCGCCGCAGCAATACCGGCGCACCGAGCCGGGAAGCGGCCAAGTAAATGCAACCGACCTTTTCCTCCTCGCGCATCCTGCTGCCGGTCCGGCCCTGGTTCATCATCCTGAGCCTGTTCGTCGCGCTGCTGATGAACTTCCTGCCGACCAGCCACTGGCCCGGCATCCCGGACTGGGCCGCCCTGGTCCTGTGCTTCTGGAGCATCCGCGAATCGCGGCGCGTCGGCATGGGCTGGGCCTTCGTGCTCGGTCTGGCGATGGATGTCGCCGACGGCGCGGTGCTCGGTCAGCACTGCTTCGCCTACATCCTGCTCGCCTATGCCGCCGCCGCCCAGTCACGACGCATCCTGTGGTTCCCGATCGGCCAGCAGGCACTGCAGATTCTGCCGCTGCTGATCGGCTGCCAGGTCATCCAGCTGACCATGCGCCTGATGACCGGCGCCGATTTTCCCGGCTGGGGATTCCTGATCGGCCCCTTCATCGCTGCCTTCCTGTGGATTCCGGCCACCTTCCTGCTGCTCCTGCCGCAATACCAGCCGGTCGAGCGCGACGAGAACCGGCCGCTCTGAACGCCCGCCGATGAGCGATTTCTACCAGAACGAACAGGATATCGACCGCTTCCGCAACCGCACGCTGCTGGCCGGCGTGCTGGTGCTGTTGTGCTTCCTCGTCCTGTTTGCGCGTTTCGTCTATCTGCAGATCCTGCAATACGACTATTACACGACCCGCGCCGAAAGCAATCGCATCTCGCTGGTGCCGATCATGCCCAACCGCGGCAATATCATCGATCGCAACGGCGTCGTGCTGGCCCGAAACTACTCGGCGTTCACGCTCGAAATCACGCCCGCCAAGACGATGGGCCTCGAGGAAACGATCGACGGGCTGGCCGAGATCGTCGAAATCGAACTCAAGGACAGGCGACGCTTCAAGCGCCTGCTGGAGGAATCGAAGAACTTCGAATCGATCCCGATCCGCACCCGTCTCAGCGACGAGGAAGTCGCCCGTTTCGCGGCCCATCGCTACCGATTCCCCGGTGTCGAGATCAAGGCCCGGCTGTTCCGGCAATATCCGGAAAACACCCTGGCCGCCCATGCCATCGGCTACATCAGCCGGATCAACACCAAGGACAAGGAAAACATCGAGACCGACGGCCAGGCCGCGAACTACAAAGGCACCGAGCAGATCGGCAAGGTCGGCCTGGAAGCGCATTACGAATACGAACTGCACGGCACCGCCGGTTACGAGCAGGTCGAGGTCGATGCCGGCGGCCGCGCCGTACGCATTCTGTCGCAGACCGCACCGACGCCCGGCAACAATCTCCAGCTGACGCTCGACGCGACGCTGCAGCGTGTCGCCGAACAGGCTTTCGGCGGCCGCCGCGGATCGCTGACCGCCATCGACCCGAATACCGGCGCGGTCTTGGCGCTGGTTTCCTCGCCGGCCTTCGACCCCAACCTGTTCGTCGACGGCATCCGTTTCGACGACTGGGACGAACTGAACAACCATGCCGACAAGCCGCTGCTCAACCGGGCGATCTACAGCACCTACCCGCCCGGCTCGACCTTCAAGCCGCTGATGGCGCTCGGTGCACTGACCACCGGCAAGCGCACCGCCGCGCAGACGATCGCCGATCCCGGCTACTTCAATTTCGGCAACCGCCGATTCATGGATGACAAGGTCGGTGGCCACGGCATGGTGGACATGAACAAATCCATCGTCGTCTCCTGCAACACCTATTACTACATGCTGGCCAACGACATGGGCATCGATACCATTGCCCGCTTCATGGGCGACCTCGGCCTGGGTCGCAAGACCGAGATCGACATTCCGGGCGAAGCCACCGGCATCCTGCCGTCACCCGAATGGAAACAGCGCCGTTTCAAGCGTCCCGAACAACGCAAGTGGTATTCCGGCGAAACCATCTCGGTCGGCATCGGCCAGGGCTACAACGCCTATTCGACGCTGCAGATGGCCCACGCGCTGTCCAATGTGGTGAGTTACGGCAGGGTCTTCCGGCCGCATCTGGTGCATTCGATCACCAATCCGACCACCGGTGAAGTGCGCCTGGTGGAGGCACAGCCGATCCGCCAGATCGCCCTGAAGCCCGAGCATGTGGACTTCATCAAGCGGGCAATGGCCGGCGTCGTCAAGGAAGGTACCGGCTCGCGCGCCTTTGCCGGAGCCCCTTACGAATCCGGCGGCAAGACCGGCACGGCCCAGGTGTTCAGTCTGAAAAGCGGCCAGAAATATGTCGCCGGCGCGCTCAAGGAAAAACTTCGCGATCACTCCTGGTATGTCGCCTTCGCCCCGGTCGATCAGCCGAAGATCGTGCTCGCCGTGATGGTCGAGAACGGTGGCTTCGGGGCCCAGTCGGCGGCGCCGATCGCCCGTCAGGTGTTCGATTATTACCTGACCGGCAAGGTCCCCGGCGGCCCGGCACCGGAAACCGAGAACGTGGAAGGCGACGCCGGCGCAGTCATCGAGGAGGAGGACGGTCATGAAGGCCATTAAACGGCTCCTGCTCAATCTGTTCAGCCATCTCGACCTGCCCTTGCTGGCCATCGTCCTGGCGCTGATGGGCATCGGCCTGCTCACCGTCTATTCGGCGACATCCAGCGACGGCTTCGACAAACTCGACAAGCAGATCATCAACATGGCAGTCTCCTTCGTGGTGATGCTTGCCGTGGCGCGGACTCCGCCGCAGACGCTGATGCGCTTCGCCGTGCCGCTGTATGTGACCGGCGTCGTGCTGCTGGTCGGCGTTGCGCTGTTCGGCGTCGTGGTCAACGGATCGCGCCGCTGGCTGTCGCTCGGCTTCACGCGCATCCAGCCCTCCGAACTGATGAAGATCGCCATGCCGCTGATGCTGGCCTGGTATTTCCATAAATACGAGTCGGCACTGAAGGCCCGGCACTTCCTGATCGCCTCGGCGATCCTGATGATCCCCATCCTGCTTGTTCTGAAGCAGCCCGACCTGGGCACCTCGCTGCTGATCGGCGCCTCCGGCTTTTTCGTGATTTTCCTGGCCGGCCTGCCATGGAAGGTCATCATCGGCATGGGCGCTGCTGCCGGTGCGGCCTTGCCTTTCGCCTGGACCATGCTGCACGATTACCAGCGGCGGCGCGTGCTGACCTTGCTCGACCCCACCTCGGACCCGCTCGGCGCCGGCTATCACATCATCCAGTCGACGATCGCCATCGGCTCCGGCGGCGGACTGGGCAAGGGCTGGCTGAACGGAACGCAGACCCACCTGGAATTCATCCCCGAGAAGCACACCGACTTCATCTTCGCCGTCTTTTCGGAAGAATGGGGATTGCTCGGCAACGGCATCCTGCTGGTGCTGTTCACGCTGCTGATCGGGCGCGGGCTAGCCATCGCCGCCGCCGCGCCGACCCTGTTTTCGCGTCTGCTGGCCGGTGCGCTGACGCTGGTTTTCTTCATCTACGCCTTCGTCAACATGGGCATGGTTTCCGGCATCCTGCCCGTGGTCGGCGTACCGCTGCCCTTCGTCAGCTACGGCGGCACGGCGCTGGTCACGCTGATGGTCGGCATCGGCGTGCTGATGAGCATCCACACCCACCGCATGCTGGTCAAGAAATGAAACGTCTCGTCCCCGCCCTGTCGCTGCTGCTGCTCGCCGCCTGCGGCACCACCCCCGAATACGACACTCCGACCAGAAAACCCGATGTTGCGGTCAACAAGCCGGCACCGGCAAAAACCCGGCCGGCGATCAAGGGCGGCGGTTACTACAAGGACGACGGCCCGGCCGACGACATTCCGGAAAACCTCGAACTGACGCCGGACGCCGAACCGCGCTGGGAGCCACTGCACAAACCGGCGCTGCGCCCCTACGAAGTGTTCGGCAAGCGCTACGTGCCGAACACCAGCGTCTCGCCGTACAAGGCGCGGGGCATCGCCAGCTGGTACGGCCGCAAGTTCCACGGCCAGAAGACGTCAATCGGCGAACCCTACGACATGTTCGCGATGACCGCCGCCCACCCGACACTGGCGCTGCCGTCCTATGTCCGCGTCACCCATCTGCAGAACGGGCGCAGCGTTGTCGTCCGCGTCATCGACCGCGGCCCGTTCCACGCCGACCGTATCATCGACCTGTCCTATACCGCCGCCTACAAGCTGGGGCTGATCCAGGGCGGCAGCGGTCAGGTCGAAGTCGAGGCGATCCTGCCCGGCGAGGCAACGGCCATCGCCTCAGCCCAACCCGTGCCGCCCCCGGCCAGGACGCTCCCCCCGCCACCGCCGCCGGTCGTCGAAAAAGCCTTGCCTGCCGGGGTCTACCTGCAGTTGGGGGCATTTTCCAATGCCGACAACGCCGACAATTTCCGGCTGCACATCACGCGCGAACTGGACTGGCTGAACGAACCGGTGCATCTGCTCAAGGCCGGCGAACTGCATCGCCTGCAGGTCGGACCCTATCCCACCCGCCTGGCCGCCGAAACCGTCGTCGAGCGCATCCGCGCCAGTCTAGGCGTCAAGCCGTCGATCGTGATCCGCTGAGCGGAGCCGCTCACCCGGCGACGCCGACCGTCGCCACGACGACGTTGCCGGCGCCCCGGTATTCGAGACGGCTGAAGCTGGTCATCCTGGCCATGGCGATACCGCGCCCGTTCGGGTCGAATGCCCGCTCGGGATCGAATTCCAGGAACTTCTGCCACGCAAATCCGGCACCCTCGTCGGCAATCGTGAATTCGATCCGGTCGCCGTGCCGCTCAACCCGCACCGAGGCCATGCGCCCCTTGAACTGCGGCAGTTCGGCGCGGCGCCGGATTTCCGCCTCCCAGTCGCCCTCCCACTTGAGCAGGGCCTTTTCGCGGTAGGTGATGCCGAGATTGCCGTGCTCGACGGCATTGACCATCAGATCGGACAAGCCGGGCGCCACCCGGCCCGGCTCCGGACACAGGTCGGCCAGCACCGGAACCAGGCGGCTGACATCGTCGAGCGTGGCGAAACGGTACTCGGCAGCGGTCAGCAGACGCTGCGCCTCCTCGAAACGCGAGGCCTGCGAACGCAGCGTCAGCCGGCCCTGGCGGTCGGCCAGCGCACCGCGGACGATGGAAATCAGCGCCTCGGGCGCATAAGGCTTGGTCAGATAGTAGTAAGCGCCGGCTTCCAGCCCCTCACGCACCTGGTCGGGCGAGGAAGCCGCAGTCTGCATGATCACCGGGATTTCGGCGAAACGCTGCTCGCGCTTGATCCGGCGCAGCAGTTCGAGGCCATCGAGCCCCGGCATCAGGCGGTCAAGGATGACCAGCGCGAAATCCGCCGTTTCGTCCTGCAGCCGATCCCACGCGGCGAGCGGATCGCTGTAGGTCTCGAGGGTGACGTTCTCTTCCTCGAGGAAATTCTCGATCAGCAACAGGTTGAGCGGTTCGTCATCGACGACGAGGACACGCTGACTGGACATGCCGGACTCCGGAAGCGAAGCGGGGAGAACGCATGCTAGCACGGCAACCGGCTTTGACAAGGATCAATGGCAAGCGGCGACGGCTGGCTATACTGCCCGATTCAGCTTTTCGACGCGAATCATGTCTTCCCTGCCCGATCTCGTCTGCCCGGCCGGCAGCCTGCCGGCCCTCAAGGCGGCCGTCGACAACGGTGCCGACACCGTCTACCTCGGTTTCAAGAACGATACCAACGCCCGCAATTTCGCCGGTCTGAACTTCGATGCAAAGACCATGGCCGAAGGCATCCGTTACGCCCACGGCAAAGGCCGCGAAGTGCTGATGGCGATCAACACCTTCCCGCAGGCCGGCCGCGTCGACCATTGGCGACATGCCGTCGACAACGCCGTCGACCTCGGCGTGGACGCCATCATCCTGGCCGATGTCGGGCTGCTCGACTATGCCCGCAACAAGCACCCGCAGCAGCGTCTGCACCTGTCGGTGCAGGGCTCGGCCACCAGCTACGAGGCGATCAATTTCTGCCAGCGCGAATTCGACATCCGCCGCGCGGTACTGCCGCGGGTGCTCACGCTGGCCCAGGTCGAAAACGTGATCCGCAACACCACGGTCGAAATCGAGGTGTTCGGCTTCGGCAGCCTGTGCGTGATGAACGAAGGCCGGTGCTGGCTGTCGTCCTACGCCTGCGGCGAATCGCCGAATACCGTCGGCGCCTGCTCGCCGGCCAAGTACGTCAAATGGGACAAGCAGCCCGGGGCCATGGAAACGCGGCTCAACGGCATCCTGATCGACCGCTTCGCCGACGACGAACCGGCCGGCTATCCGACGCTGTGCAAGGGCCGCTTCGACGTGCAGGGCGAAACCTATTACGCGCTCGAGGAACCGACCAGCCTGAACGTGCTGGAAATCCTGCCGGAGATCATCCGGATCGGCGTCCGGGCGATCAAGATCGAAGGCCGCCAGCGCAGCCCGGCCTACGTCACGCAGGTCACCCGAACCCTGCGCGCGGCGCTCGACAGCTTGCGCGACGGCGCCGGCCGCTATCAGGTCAAACCGGGCTGGCAGGCCGAGCTGGCCAAGGTCTCGGAAGGCAGCCAGGCCACGCTGGGCGCCTACAACCGGCCATGGAGATAAACCCGTGAAACTGTCGCTCGGACCCCTGCTGTTCTTCTGGCCGAAGGCCGAAGTGCTCGAATTCTATGCCGGCATCGCCGAGAATCCGGCCATCGACACCGTTTATGTCGGCGAAGTCGTCTGCTCGCGCCGCCAGCAACTGCGCACTACCGACTGGATCGGCCTGGCGCGCGACCTGCGCGACGCCGGCAAGGAAGTCGTCGTTTCGGCGCAGGCGCTGCTCGAATCGGAAAGCGACCTGAAGGCATTGCGCCGGCTGGTGGACGATGCCGGCTGCCAGGTCGAAGCCAACGACCTTGGCGCGGTCAACCTGGTCGCCGGCAAGAATTTCGTCGCCGGACCGCACCTGAACATCTACAACGAGGCGACGCTGGCTAGCTTCGCCCGCTACGGCATGCGCCGCTGGGTGCCGCCGCTGGAAGCGCCGCGCACGCTGATCGAAGCGCTGCACCGCAGCCGGCCGGCCGGCGTCGAAACCGAAGTCTTCGCCTTCGGCAAGCTGCCGCTGGCCTTCTCGGCACGCTGTTTCACCGCGCGTCACTACGAACTGAACAAGGACGACTGCCAGTTCCGTTGCCTCGACCATCCCGAGGGGCTGACGCTGAAAACGCGCGAAGGCCAGGATTTCCTGTGCATCAACGGCATCCAGACCATGTCGGCGCAAACCTACTGTCTGCTCGATGCGATGCCCGAACTGCTGGCGCTGGAGATCGACGCCGTGCGTCTGAGCCCGCAACAGGACGGCATGACCGACATCATCGCCGCCTTCGACGCGGCGAGAAATCGCCGGATTCCTGCGGTCGACCGCAGCCTTTGGGCCAAAAACGGCCTCGTTGACGGCTACTGGCATGGCGATGCCGGCATCGCGCAACACCTGATTCCTTCCTGACCGGAGCCCGCCATGAGCGCCTTCCAGATTCCGAAATTCCGCCTGCCCGCCTTCGTCGCGACGATCGGCAGCCGCCTGCCGCAATGGCCGCACTCGCTGCACATGGCAGCGGCACTGAACCTCGTGCTGAAGCTCAAATTGCTGCCGGAAGACACGTTGACCGCACTGGAAGACAAGCTGTTCCGCGTGCACGTCCGCGACACCGGCGGCATCGCCCACTACACCTATCGCGACGGTTTGTTCCGCCCGGTCTTCCAGCCGGCGCGCGAACCGGACCTGGCCTTTGCCGCCAACCTGTCGGCCTACCTGCAGCTGCTCACCCGCCAGGAAGACCCGGACACGCTGTTCTTCAACCGCGAACTGGAAATCACCGGCGACACGGAACTGGGCCTGATCGTCAAGAACATGCTCGACGCCATCGAGTTCTCACAGCTCCGTCCGCGCCTGCCCGGGCTGCCGCTGGCCGGCCACTGATTTTTCCCGGTTTCTGCGGTCGACCGCAGAAACCGGGCAGAAATGCCGGACTCAGCGGGCCGGCGCACTCTCGGCGACGAAGATCTCGACCCGGCGGTTCTTCGCCCGGCCGGCCGCCGTCGTGTTGTCGGCCAGCGGTTCGTGCGAGCCGCGACCGTCGATGCTCATCCGGCTCATCGCCACACCGCGCGAACTCAGGTAATCGCGCGTCGCCGCGGCGCGATTGACCGACAACGGATTGTTGACCGCATCCGAACCGGTACTGTCGGTATGCCCGACAACGGTCACCCGCGTCACCGCATGCTGGTTCAGCGTCGTCGCGATCTGGTCGAGCACCGGCCGCATCGCCGGCTTGATGTCGTAGCGGCCGGTATCGAAGGAAACGTCGCTCGGAATGTCCAGCTTCAACTGGTTGTCGGCCGTCTGGCTGACTTCGATGCCGGAACCGCGCGTCGCCTGCTCCATCGCCGCGCGCTGTTCCTGCATGCGCTTGGACCACAGATAGGTCCCGCCGCCGCCGATCGCCGCGCCGGCCACCGCACCGATCGCCACGCCCTTGCCGCGATCCGAGCGGCTCGACGTGGCGGCGCCGATCAAGGCACCGGCCACCGCACCGATGGCGGCACCGGTCGAGGTGTCGCGCTGGGTTTCGTCCATGTTCGCGCAACCGCTGACGGCCAGACTGACGGCGGTCAGCGCGATGATCGTATGACGCATGTTCTCTCTCCTGATTTCCGATGGTCGCTTCGCCCGCAAACCGACGAAGCACAACGCAAAAGGGGGCCGGTCGGCCCCCTGTATTCACCGACCCGGATTGCGGTCAGTCCTTCTTCTGGGC
The DNA here is from genome assembly GCF_021401135.1 of Azonexus sp. R2A61. Classification (GTDB taxonomy): domain Bacteria; phylum Pseudomonadota; class Gammaproteobacteria; order Burkholderiales; family Rhodocyclaceae; genus Azonexus. The sequence goes on from NZ_JACBFO010000001.1 coordinate 252,347, forward strand.
ATCCAGACGGAATTTGACATACGAACCCGGCGCCGGTTCGATGACCTTCAGCGCACCGGCCTCGGGCTTGCGCGCCGCTACCTTGGCGGAACCGCCCGGCAACGCGGTCACCCACTGGTGCCAGTGCGTCCACCAGGAACCGGCGTTCTGCGTGGCACCGGCCAGGAAATCATCCGGGCTTTCCGGCAAGTTGCCGTCGGTCGCATCGTTGGTCCAGTAACCGTACTTGTTGGCGGCCGGCGGATTGACGATACCGGCGATGTGGCCGGAACCGCCGAGCACGAACTTGGTCTTGCCGGTCGGCAGGCGGGCGCCGATGTAGGTGCTCTTCCACGGCGCGATGTGGTCTTCGATGGTCGAGATGAAGTAGCACGGCGTCTTGACCTTGGTGATGTCGATCTTGACGCCGCCCAGCGTCACGCCGCCCGGATCCTTCAGCTTGTTCTCGAGGTACATGTTGCGCAGGTAGAAGCTGTGCATCGCCTTCGGCATGCGCGTCGAGTCGGAGTTCCAGTAGAGCAGGTCGAACGGGAACGGATCCTTGCCCATCAGGTAGTTGTTGACCACGAAGGACCAGATCAGGTCGTTGGCGCGCAGCATGTTGAAGGTGCCGGCCATTTCCGAGCCTTCGAGGAAACCGCGCTTCTCCATCTTCTTCTCGAGCCCCTCGATCGTGCCTTCGTCGAGGAAGACCGACAGTTCGCCCGGATCGGAGAAATCGAGCATGGTCGTGAAGAAGGTTGCCGAATTGACGCGCTTGTCCTTCTTGGCGGCCATGTAGGCCAGCGTGGACATGGTCAGGGTGCCGCCGATGCAGTAAGCCGCCAGGTTGACCGAATCCTCGCCGGTCTGCGTACAGACCTGGGTGATCGCTTCGAGTGTGCCCTTGAGCATGTAGTCCTCGAAGCTGATGTCGGCCATCTTCTCGTCCGGGTTGACCCAGGAGATGATGAAGGTGGTGTGCCCCTGATCGGTCGCCCACTTGACCATCGAGTTCTTGTCGCGCAGATCGAGGATGTAATACTTGTTGATCCACGGCGGCACGATCAGGAAGGGCTTCTTGTACTGTTCCGGCGTCGTCGGATCGTACTGGATCAGCTGGAACAGTTCGTTCTGGTAAACCACCTTGCCCGGCGTCGTGGCGACATTCTTGCCCATCTCGAAGGCCGTGGTGTCGGTCATCCGGATACGCAGCTGACCATCGTCGGTCATGTCGTTGAGCAGGTTGTTCAAGCCCTTGATCAGGTTCTGGCCGTGGCTCTTGACCGTCTCGCGGAAGACTTCCGGGTTGGTCAGCGCAAAGTTCGACGGCGACAGCGCATCGATGTACTGACGCGTGAAGAAATTGACCTTCTGCTGGGTCGACTCGTCCAGGCCGTCGGTCCCGGCAACCGTGTCATGGATGTGACGGGCGGCGATCAGGTAGGACTGCTTGACGAAGTCGAACAGGAAATGCTGCTCCCAATCCTCGTCCTTGAAGCGCTTGTCGCCCTTCTGCGGCACGGCGACCGGCTCGGCGCCGGGCATCCCGAGCATCTTCATCATCGAGCCCTGCCACAGCGAGAAGTAATCCCACATCATGTTCATCTGGGCCTGGGCCAGCTTGTAGGGATTGGCCATCAGGCGGGCCGACAGGTCCATGAAGGCCTTGGCCACCCCCATCTCGTCGGACGGCGTCTCGACGCCGTCCTTGGCCTTCTTCTCCATGAACTGGGTGATGATGCGCGAAGCGCGCTGGGCGACCTCGGCATAGGTCTTGGCCATTTCGGCCGGATTGGGCAGATGGACGCCCGGTTCTTCGGTTTGCTGCGACATTTTTGAAACTCCCTCTCTGTCAGTGCGCGGCGGGTTTGCTCGACAACCGCGAATAGCGAATGATGCCGTCACCGTCGACCGTTTTCGACAGTCGACCGGCGTGTTCCAGATAGTTCAGATGAGCAATCGCTTCACCCATCGCGAACATGGTTTGGTGTGTATCGAGCGCCCGACCGAACAACACGTCGAGCAACCCGGCCGCGCTCTGTGGCGCTTGATCACAGCTATTCTCCAGCGCATGCAATCGTTCTTCGTGGTGCGCATGCAATGCACCCACCCGTGCCTGCACGCCATGAAAGGGCAGGCCGTGTGAAGGTAACACCAGCGTCTGTTCCGGAATTTCGCGAGCCATGTCGTCGAGCGACTCGAGATACCAGCGCAAGGCATCGGCATCCGGCGTCGCGGCAAAAACACTGACGTTCGTCGAAATCTTTGGCAGCAGCATGTCGCCAGAAATTAACACGCCCTGTTCGGCACAGTAAAGCGCCATATGCTCCGGCGAATGGCCATGGCCGATCAATATTCGCCAGACCTTGCCGTCGACCGCAAGAAGGTCGCCCTGCTTGAGTCGGTGGTAGTACGTCGGCAACCCCGGGACGCTGCGTCGGTAACCCGACCCGCGGGTCGCGAACTTGGCCAGCAGTTCCTCGCCCAGGCCATGCTGGCGGAACTGCTCGACCATGTAGCGGGCACCGTGACCGCCGACCTCGTTCCACACCGCATGCGCGGTGAGGAATTCGCCGCAGGTCATCCACAGCGCGGCCCCGGTTTCCGCCAGCAGCCAGTCGGCCAGCCCCAAGTGATCGGGATGGAAGTGCGTGACCACCAGGCGCGTCACCGGCCCGTCGAGCGATTGCAGGATGCTGCGCCAGGTTTCGCGTACGCCGTCGTCCGGAAACCCCGTATCGACGATGCACCAGCCATTGCCGTCGCGCAGCAGCCAGAGGTTGATGTGGTTGAGCTGGAACGGCAACGGCATGCGCAGCCAGAAGATGCCCGGCGCGACTTCGCGCAGTTCGCCGGCGGCCGGAACTTCCGGAAAGGGGTAATGCAGGGACATGATTTTCCGATGTAAGGGACGAGAACCAAATTACCACATGGCCGCAGATTGAAAAAAGCCCGGCCTTCTGCTTAACTCGGCGCCCATGTCAGACGACGTTCAAAGCCCGCCCGCCGCCACCTTCGGCATTTCCGACCTCGCCCGCGAATTCGGCATCACGCCGCGGACGATCCGCTTCTGGGAAGACCAGGGCATCCTGGCGCCGCAGCGCGAGGGGCAAAAACGCATCTTCGCCCGGCGCGACCGCGCCCGCTTGAAGATGGCCCTGCGCGGCAAGCGGTTGGGGCTGACGCTGGCCGAGATCAAGGATCTGATCGACATGTACGGCTCGACCGCCGACGAAACACCCCAGCTGCAGCAATGCCTGCGCCTGATGGCCAAGCGGCGTCAGGTCCTGCAGCAACAGCGCGAGGACATCGAGGCGATGCTGGCGGAACTCGATCAGTTCGAACGGCAATGCCGGGAAATCCTGACCCGCCGCGACGCCGGTCACGACCACCGCTGAACCGCCGTCAATCCAGGCCCGACGGATCGGCACGCAGGATCAGGCGAGCCAGTTCGGCGGCACTGCCGGTGTCGGTCTTTTCCATGATGTGCTGACGATGCACATGGACGGTGTTCTCGCTGATCCCCAGATCGCGTGCCACTTCCTTGTTGGCCAACCCGAGTGCGACCTGTTTCGCCACCTCGCTCTCCCGCGGCGACAGGCGGGCCAGCAGTTCGCGGGCCCCCTGGCAGCGTCGGCTGGCCTGGTGGCGCTCGCAGCTCAGCTGGATCGCACGCTCAACGGCATCCAGCATCTGCTGGTCCTTGAACGGTTTCTGCAAAAAATCGACGGCGCCTTCCTTCATCGCCTGCACCGCCAGGTCGACATCGCCATGGCCGGTCATGAACAGCACCGGAAACAGCGATTGTGCGGCCTTCAGGCGGCGCTGCAGTTCGAGTCCGGAAAGGCGCGGCATGCGGATGTCCAGCACCAGGCAACCACCGGCGGCCGGCAGTTCCGGCGCGGCCTCGAGAAAGGCTTCGGCCGACGCATGGCCGACCGCCTGCCAGCCCATCGATTCGAGCAGGAAGACCAGCGAACGGCGAAACGGCGCCTCATCGTCGACGACATGGATGACCGGCGTGGCGGTAGCGGCTTGCATCATGGAGCGGAATCCGGGGAAATGACCGGATTATCCTGCCAGGACAGCGAGAAGCGGAAGCTCAGACCGGGACCGGGTTGATTGGGCACTGCCTCCAGCGTGCCGCCGTGCGCCTCGACAATGGTCTTGCAGATCGACAGCCCAAGCCCCAGGCCTTCCGGCTTGGTCGTGAAAAAAGCTTCGAACAACTGCGCCTGCTGTTCGGGCCCGAGCCCCGGACCGCGATCGATGACTTCGATCCGGCAACGGCCGTCAACGGCGCTCAGCGCGATGACGATCGGCGCCTCGATACCGGCGTCGCGCTGCGCGTCACAGGCATTCTTCAGCAGATTGAGCAGAACCTGCTGGATCTGCCGGGGATCGACGCGCACCGCACCGGCATCGGCCGGCAGGCGGTCGTCCAGTTGCAGCGCCGGAACCTGCGGCAGGATGCCGGCGAACAATGCGACCGCCTCGCGGACCAGGGCGACCGGCTGGCAACTTTCCCGGACATGCGCACGCTTGCGCGCAAACGAGCGGATACCGGCCAGAATGCCGGCCGCCCGTTCGGATTCCTGAGCGATTTCCTCGGCCGCCTGGTGCACCGCCTCCGGCGACAGGTTGCCACGCGCCTGACGCCGGATCAGGCTACGTGCGTAATTGCCGATGGCGGCCAACGGCTGGTTCAGCTCGTGGGCCAGCGTGCCGGCAAGTTCGCCGAGAATGGACAGCCGCGACAGGTGATCCATCTGCTGCTGGTGAGTACGCACGCGCAGTTCCAGACGCTCGCGCTCCTGCAGTGCCGACGACAGTTCGCGGGTTCGCCGGTGGACCAGATGCTCGACGCGGACCGTATATAACAGCCAGACGATCAATAAGCCGAACAGGATGGCGACCCCGGGCCAGTAACGGCGCGCCAGCGACTCCCAGGCCGTTTCCCGCAGGAAGGCGTAGGGGCCGATTTCCAGCTCGCGCAGCATCTGGTGCACCGGATGGTAGTCGGCCGGCACGCTCCAGCTCTGGCCGTCGCTGTCCGGCGGCAGGCTGAGCAGCGCAAACAGGACTTCCCGCGACAGCTCCGGCGGCGTCGTGCGTGTCGCAGCAAACGCCCAGCCGGGGTAACGGGCCGACGAAATCCGGCAATCGTCGGCGCTGGCCTGCGCCGACAGCACACGAAAGCGGCCCGCCGGAACGCTGCCCTGACGTTCCAGTTGTTCGAGCAGGCATGCCCGCACGACCCCCGCATCGGCCTGGCCGGCGGCGACCGTTTCGAGCACGCGGAACATCGGAAAACCGGTGAATTTCGGCTCGACGTCGCCCGCTTCCGGATCGACGCCGAGTCGCTTCAGTTCAGCCCAGACGATCTGATAACCGCCGAAAGCGTCGGGCGACACCGCCGCCAGCGAACGTCCCTTCAGATCCTGCAGGGTCTGCAGTTCCTGCCGCCCGGCCAGCACCACGACGGCGGAACCGACGACATGGGCCGGATTGCGCTCGCTTACCGATACCTGGGTGGCAATCCGGGTAATGCCGTGACGCGCTTCGAGGGCCACGTAATGCCCGGGATTGGTGACCACGAAGTCCAGCTCGCCGCGGCCGATCGCCTCCGACATCTGGCCGAGGTCCATGTGCCGGGCGATCAGACGATGCTGCGGCAGTTGCGCCTGCAAGGCCGCGACGAAAGGTGCCCACTGGATTTCCGCCTCGCTGGCATCGAGCCAGGCCAGTACACCGATGCGCAGATCGGCCGCCGACACCGTTCCGGTCAGCAGACCGAACAGCGCAGCCAGCAGCACGCGACGAAGACAGCGGAAATCGGACATCGGGCGATTCTACTTGGCCGTCCGCCATGCCGACAGCCGAAAATCCGGACAGGTTGACGTTTACGTAAACGTCAATAAAATTCCCGGCTGTTCAGTCGTCCCGCAGGAGACCGCCCTGGAAATATCCGCGCCCGGTGCAACCGCTTCATCCCTTGACGGTTCACCCGCCTTGCCGCAATGCAGCAAAGGTAGAATGGCAAGTTGCCGTCGGCCTTGCCCGGCAAACCGATAACATCCCCCGCCGATCCCCGGACGGGAGAATCGTTCCAGGAGCCTGCAGCACATGAACGTCTCGCTTCGTACCCTCACCGCCGCCGATACCGAGGCCCTCGAACAGGTCCGCCAGTATTTTCGCAACTACGCGGCCTGGCTCGGCGTCGACCTGTCGTACCAGAACTTCGATCAGGAAATGGCCTCGCTGCCGGGTGCCTACTCCGCGCCGCAGGGTCGACTCTTTTTTGCCGAAGTGGCCGGTCGACCGGCGGGATGCGTCGGCGTCCGCCCGCTGCCCGGCAGCGACGGCGTCTGTGAACTCAAGCGGCTCTACGTCACCCCCGAGGAACGCGGCCACGGCGTTGGCGCACGGCTGGCCCTGGCGGCGATCAAGGCGGCCAAGGAAATCGGCTATCGCAAGATCCTGCTCGACACCCTGCCGAACATGCGCATGGCGGTGAAGCTCTACCGCGAACTGGGCTTCAGCGAAGCGCCCAACTACTACCAGACGCCGGTCGAAGGCACCATGTTCATGGCGCTCGATCTCGACAACTGGTCGGAAGAGGAAATCCGCAACGAAAACCTCTCCCACCTGTTCGATTTCAACCGCGCCTGGGCACGCCAGATGCGCGAGGTCGACCCCGGCTACTTCGATCGTCTGGACAAGCTGCAAGCCCCCGAATTCCTGTGGATCGGCTGCTCCGACTCGCGGGTACCGGCCAACCAGATCGTCGGCCTGCTGCCGGGCGAGGTTTTCGTGCACCGCAACGTCGCCAACCTCGTGCTGCACACCGACCTGAACTGCCTGTCGGTGATCCAGTACGCCGTCGACGTGCTCAAGGTGAAACACATCATGGTCGTCGGCCACTACAACTGCGGCGGCGTCGGTGCCGCCTTGCAGAAGGCGCGCGTCGGCCTGGTCGATTTCTGGCTGCACAACGTGCAGCAGGTGCATGCCAAGCATGCCGAGCATGTCGACAGCCTGCCCGCCGAACAGCGTCACGACCGCCTGTGCGAACTCAACGTGCTCGAACAGGTGGTCAGCCTGTGCAACACACCGGTGGTCAAGGACGCCTGGCTGCGCGGCCAGAAGCTGACCATCCACGGCTGGATTTACGGCCTGAAGGACGGCCTGGTGCACGATCTCGGCATCACCGTCGACCACCCAGAAGAACTGACTTCCCGCTACGACGCGTCGTTACACGCGCTCGAATGCCGGGGCTGCTGATTCATCCTACCCTTTCGAGGAGCCTTGCCATGTCCGATCCGATCGTCATCGTTGCCGCCGCCCGTACTGCCATGGGAGCGTTCCAGGGCGGATTTTCCGCCCTGACCGCCGCCAACCTCGGCGCCGAAGCGATCCGCGCGGCCGTCGCCCGGGCCGGCATCGACGCCGAGCGGGTCGACGAAGTGCTGATGGGCTGCGTGCTGCAGGCCGGCCAGGGTCAGGCGCCGGCGCGTCAGGCGGCGCTGCAGGCCGGCATGCCGCTGTCGGCCGGCTGTGCGACGATCCACAAGGTCTGCGGTTCGGCGATGAAAGCGACCATGCTCGGTCACGACGGCCTGCTCGCAGGTTCCTGCAATATCGCCGTGACCGGCGGCATGGAATCGATGACCAACGCCCCCTACCTGCTGCCCAAGGCACGCGGCGGCTATCGCCTAGGCCACGGCCAGTTGCTCGACCACATGTTCCTCGACGGGCTGGAAGACGCCTATTCGAAGGAAAACCGCGGCCGGCTGATGGGCACCTTCGCCGAGGAATGCGCCGACGCCTACGGCTTCACCCGCGCCGCGCAGGACGAATTCGCCATCCGCTCGACGACCCGCGCGCAGACAGCCAGCAACGACGGCAGTTTCGCCTGGGAAATCGCGCCGGTGACCGTTGCCGGGCGCAAGGGGGAGGTGACGATCGCCCGCGACGAAGGGCCTTTTGCGGTCAACATCGAAAAAATCCCGACTTTGAAACCGGCCTTCCGCAAGGACGGCACGGTGACGCCGGCCAATTCGTCGTCGATCTCCGACGGCGCCGCGGCGCTGGTACTGATGCGCGCCTCGCAGGCGGAAAAGCTCGGCCTGTCGCCGCTCGCCCGCATCCTGGCGCACACCACGCACGCCGGCGAACCGGCGCGCTTCCCGTCGGCGCCGGTCGGCGCGATGGAGAAATTGTTCGCAAAAACCGGGTGGACCGCAGAAAGCGTCGATCTCTACGAAATCAACGAAGCCTTCGCCGTGGTGACGATGGCGGCGATCCACGATCTCAAGCTCGATCCGGCGCGGGTCAACGTGCATGGCGGCGCCTGCGCGCTCGGCCATCCGATCGGCGCTTCCGGTACCCGCATCGTCGTCACGCTACTCGGCGCGCTGAGAAAGCACGGCTTGAAGCGCGGCGTCGCCAGCCTGTGCATCGGCGGCGGCGAAGCGACCGCACTGGCCGTGGAAATGTTCTGACTTGGCCGCGTCGCGCCGACTGACCTATCTCAAGCTGGTGGTCGCCATGGCCATGTGGGGCGGCACCTGGATCGCCGGCCGGATCATCGCCCAGGAACTGTCGGCGCCGCTGGCCGTCGCCGCGCTGCGGTTCGTGCTGGCCGGGCTGGTCGTCGGCGGCGCCCTGATGCTCGGCGAAGGCCGCCTGCCCTGGCCGGAAACCCGAGGCGACTGGGGACTGGTGTGGGGCCTCGGCTTTTTCGGCATCTTCCTCTACGGCCTGTGCTTCTTCTTTGGCCTGCAGCACATCGCCGCCGGCCGCGGCGCGCTGGTCGTCGCCCTCAACCCGGTAGTCATCGTGCTGCTCGCCTGGCTAACCGGTCGCGAGGCGATGAGTCCGCGCAAGGCGCTCGGCTGCCTGATCGCCACCGCCGGCTGCCTGACGGTGATCGGCAACGGCGATCCGCTGGCGCTGCTGCGCGGCACCATCGGCATCGGTGAATGGCTGATCCTCGGCTGCGTGCTGTCGTGGTCGGCCTACACCTTCATCGGCTGGCGGGCGACGCACCGCTTCTCGGCGCAGGCGACGACCTTCTACGCGTCGTTCAGCGGGGCCGTGCTGCTCGCGCTGGCCGCCATGATCCAGGGCGACATCGATCCTGCCGCCTGGTCCTGGCGCGTCTGGGCGAGCATGGTTTTCCTGGCGGTGTTCGGCACCGCCATCGCCTACACCTGGTTCACCGCCGCCGTGCATGCGCTGGGCGCCGGCCAGGCGTCGGTTTTCATCAATCTGGTGCCGGTGTTCGCCGTGCTGCAGGCAGCCCTGCTGCTCGACGAACGACTGGCGCCGAGCGTGCTCGGCGGCGGCCTGCTGGTCATCGCCGGCGTCTGGCTGACTACCCGAAAAAAGGAGACGAGATGATCCTCACCCAGGAACAGGAAATGATCCGCGACGCGCTGCGCGCCTTCGCCCAGGAGCAGATCGCGCCGTTCGCGGCGGAATGGGACAGGCACAGCACTTTCCCGCGCAGCGCGCTGCAGGGGCTGGCCGGCCTCGGCGTGCTCGGCCTGGTGGTGCCGGAGGAATGGGACGGCGCCGGCCTCGGCTACATCGAACTCGGGCTGGCACTGGAAGAAATCGCCGCCGCCGACGGCGCCACGTCGACCATCGTCAGCGTGCAGAACTCGCTGGCCTGCATGGTGCTGCTCAAATACGGCAGCGACGCGCTCAAGGAACAATGGCTGAAGCCGCTGGCCCGCGGCGAAAAGCTCGGCTGCTTCTGCCTGACCGAACCGCACGTCGGCTCCGACGCGGCGGCGATCACCACCAGCGCCCGCCGCGAAGGCGACGAATGGGTGCTCAACGGCGTCAAGCAGTTCATCACCACCGGCAAGGAAGGCGATGTCGCCATCGTTTTCGCCGTCACCGACAAGGCGGCCGGCAAGAAAGGCATCTCGACCTTCCTGGTGCCGACCGCAACCCCGGGCTACATCGTCGCCCGGCTGGAAGACAAGATCGGCCAGCATGCCTCCGATACCGCGCAGATCCTGTTCGACAACTGCCGCATTCCGGCCGGCAACCTGCTCGGCGGCGAAGGCGACGGCTACCGCATCGCGCTGTCCAACCTCGAAGGCGGCCGCATCGGCATCGCCGCCCAGTCGGTCGGCATGGCGCGCGCCGCGCTGGAAGCGGCGGTCCGTTACGCCCGGGAACGCACTTCCTTCGGCAAACCGCTGGCCGACCATCAGGCGGTCGCCTTCATGCTTGCCGACATGGCGACGCAGATCGACGTCGCCCGGCAGGCCGTCTGGCACGCCGCCGCGCTGCGCGACGCCGGCCGGCCGTGTCTGAAGGAAGCCTCGCAGGCCAAGCTGTTCGCCTCGCAGATGGCCGAGAAGGTCTGTTCCGACGCGATCCAGATCCACGGCGGTTACGGCGTCACCGCCGATTTCCCGGTCGAGCGCATCTACCGCGACGTGCGCGTCTGCCAGATCTACGAAGGCGCCTCGGAAATCCAGAAACTGGTGATCGCCCGCGCCGTGCTCGCCGATTGAGCGATACTTGCGGTCGACCGGAAAAAGCCGCATTTTTCCGGTCGACCGCAACCGCAGGAGGATTTCCACCATGGCCGAGCCGCTCGACTTCTATTTCGATTTCTCCAGCCCCTACAGCTACCTGCTGAGCGAGCGCATCGACGCGCTCGCCGCCCGCCACGACCGCCGCGTGCGCTGGCACCCGATCCTGCTCGGCATCGTCTTCAAGGCCAGCGGCAGCCAGCCGCTGACGCTGCAATACCCGCCCAAGGCCGAATACTCGAAGCACGACTTCGCCCGCTCGGCGCGCTATCTCGGCATCCCCTACCGCCATCCCGACCGCTTCCCGCTGCCCACCCAGCAGGCCGCCCGCGCCTACCTCTGGCTGCACGCCGCCGACTGCGCGCTGGCCCGCCGCTTCGCCCATGCCGCGTTCCGCGCGCTGTTCGTGGACAACCGCGACATTTCGCTGACCGCGACGGTGCTGGAAATTGCCGGCGATCTCGGTGTCGACCGCAATGCGCTCGCCGCCGCCCTCGACGCACCGGAGATCAAGGAAAAACTCCGCCTGTCGGTCGATGCCGCCATCGCCCGCGGTGTCTTCGGCGCGCCCTACGTGACGATCGACGGCGAAGCCTTCTTCGGCGCCGACCGCCTGCCGCAGATCGAACGCTGGCTGGAAACCGGCGGCTTCTGACATGAAGCGCCGGCTCGTCCTGCTGCTCGTCATCCTGGCCCTGGCTGCCTGGAGCATCGGCTTCGAGCCGGGCTGGGTGCAACAGCGCGACCTGCAGCTCAGCCCGGCGAACTGGACCGGCCAGCCGCTGCGCATCGCCATGGCCAGCGACCTGCACGTCGGCGCCCCGCACGCCGGCATCGACGCCCTGCGCCGGCTGGTCGACCGGATCAACGCCGCCCGCCCCGACCTGATCCTGCTGCCCGGCGATTTCGTCATCCAGGGGATTCCCGGCGGCGAAACGGTGGCCCCCGAACGCATCGCCGGCGAACTGGCGCGCCTGCAGGCGCCGCTCGGCGTCTTCGCCACGCTCGGCAACCACGACTGGTGGCACGGCGGCGGCGATGTCCGGCAAGCACTGGAAGACGCCGGCATCCGGGTGCTGGAGAACAGCGCCGTCGCATTGCCCACCACCGGCGACCGGCAACCGCTCTGGCTGGTCGGCATCGGCGACGACATGACCGGGCATGCCCAGCCGGCCACGGCTTTTACCAGCGTCCCTCCCGGCACAGCCAGTATCGTGATGATGCACGATCCGGCCAACGCCCCCGAACTGCCCGCCTCGACACTGGTCGCCTTCGCCGGCCACACGCATGGCGGCCAGGTCCGCCTGCCCTTCTTCGGCGCGCTGATCGTCCCCGGACGCTCGCCGCGCGCCCACGCCTACGGCTGGATTCCCGACGCACCGGCACCGACCTGGGTCAGTGCCGGCATCGGCACCAGCACCTTTCCCATCCGCTTCAACTGCCCGCCCGAGTTCGTGATCCTGCAGCTCGGCGGCAAGGAACCGACATGAAACGACTGTGCATCTTCTGCGGCTCGAACGCCGGCAATTCTCCGGTCTACCGCGCCGAAGCCGAAAAAATGGGCCGCCTGCTCGCCGCCCGCAACATCGAACTGGTTTACGGCGGCGGCAACGTCGGCCTGATGGGCGCGGTGGCCGATGCCTGCCTGGCGGCCGGCGGCAGCGTCATCGGCATCATTCCGGAAGCCCTGATGGGCAAGGAAGTGGCCGGCCGGCACGTCGACCATCGGGCGCTGACCCGCCTCGAAGTGGTCGATTCGATGCATACCCGCAAGGCGCGCATGGCCGAGCTGGCCGATGGCTTCATCGCCATGCCCGGCGGCTTCGGCACCTTCGAGGAATACTGCGAAATCCTGACCTGGGGCCAGCTCGGCTTTCACCAGAAACCGGTCGGCCTGCTCAATGTCGGCGGTTTCTACGATCCGTTGCTGGCGATGTTCGACCGTGCCGTCGGCGAAGGCTTCCTGCGCCCGCAGAACCGCGCGATGGCGCTCAGCGATGCCGATGGCGAACGCCTGCTGGCGGCCATGCTGGCCTATCGTGCCGAGCCGGTCAGCAAATGGCTGAAGGAAGAGCGCCAGCTCTGATCGTGCGCGCGAATCCGTCATGAAACTTCCCCCGCGCGTCAGAATCGTCGAAGTCGGCCCGCGCGACGGCTTGCAGAACGAGCCGCGCGAGGTACCGACGTCAATCAAGATCGAATTGATCGACCGGCTGGCCGATGCCGGTCTGCCGGTGATCGAGACCACCGCCTTCGTTTCGCCGCGCTGGGTACCGCAAATGGCCGACGCGCCGGCGGTGCTGACCGGCATCCGCCGCCGTCCGGGCACGACCTACGCCGCGCTGACCCCCAATCTGCAGGGCTTCGACGGCGCGATTGCCGCCGGCGCCGACGAAGTGGCGATCTTCGCCGCCGCCTCGGAGGCCTTTTCGCAAAAGAACATCAACTGCTCGATCCGGGAAAGCCTGAAGCGCTTCGAGCCGGTGCTGGCCTCGGCCAGCGCGCTGGAAATCCGCGTTCGCGGCTATGTCTCCTGCGTTGTCGGCTGTCCCTACACCGGTGCGGTCGACCCGGCAGCGACGGCAGAAATCGCCGGGACGCTGTACGACATGGGCTGCTACGAAGTCTCGCTCGGCGACACCATCGGCATCGGCACCCCGGCCTCGGTCAGCCGGATGATCGAGGCCTGCGCCCGACGCGTGCCGATCGACCGGCTGGCCGGCCATTACCACGACACCAACGGCATGGCGGTGGCCAACGTGCTGGCTTCGCTGCAACTCGGCATGGCCTGCTTCGACGCCTCGGTCGCCGGGCTCGGCGGCTGTCCGTACGCGCCGGGGGCGTCGGGCAACGTGGCCACCGAGGACCTGGTGTTCCTGCTCGACGGACTGGACATCGAGACCGGTGTCGATCTGGCTGAGCTGGCGGCCACCGGTGCCTGGATCTCCCGCGCCATCGACCGACCGAACGGCGCCCGGGCCGGTCGCTCCTTCCGTGGCGAACCCCGGTGAGCCTGCTCTCCGCCATCGCCGAACTGCTCAAGCCGGCGCCGCAGCCCGATCCCGAGGTGGCGGCCGCAACCGCGCGGGTGATCGGCATGGTCGATCCGCTGGTGCGCGCCGCGCCGCGCCTCGAGCGCCAACTGGCCGAGGCGGTCCGTCACGCGCTGGGCTACTGCGCCGGGCTGGTCGATGCCTTGCCCGGACCGATCGAGATCAACCGCCAGGCCTTCGGGCGTGATCCGCTGATTCACGCACTGTTCGCCACCGCCGCCGACATCGACGAAATGCTCGGCCGCAGCCAGGCCGTGCGCGATTTTCTGGAAAAGCCGGAATGCTGGGCCAGCGACTGCTTCTGCGCGATGCTGGCCGCCCGTCGGCAGCAGAAGAAGCAGTTGGGCATGGCGCAGCAGGGCGACATCATCCGCGCCGACGTGCCGCAGGAAATCCTCTACTTTTCCGATCAGACACTGATCGAACCCAGCTGCCGGCTGGAGGTGACCCGCCAGCGGCTGCAGGCACGCGCGCTGGAAAGCCTGCTGCAGGCCTTCAATGCACACGTCGACACGCTGCGCCGCGAACGCCAGGACCTGCGTGCCGACCTGTCGGTCGAACAGGCGCAATTGCTGCACCAGCCGCATCCGGCGCCCGAGCGCGAAACCCGCCACACCCGTCACCTGACCGAACTGGACTGCCGGCTGCGCGAAAACGCCGAAGCGTTGATGCCGGAAAACCTCGTCGTCACGCTGGCCGATTTCCTGCGCCATCCGGAAGGGGCGCTCAGCCTGACGCCGGTCAGCCTGCGCGTGGACCGGCTCGGCATCGTGCACCGGGAACCGGATAGCGACCCGCAGGTCCAAACGCTGAGTTTTCCGGAACTGACGTCGCGCGACCGCCGCCAGCACATCGCCACGCTGGTCCGCGTCTCCCGCGAAGAGGCGAGCGCCGCCGTACAACAGGCACGCGACCGCCAGAAACGCTACATCATCATCTGACCTTGCCATGACCGTCGCCTCGCCCTGCATCGCCATCTGCCGCATCGATCCCGAATCGCAACGGTGCGTCGGCTGTCTGCGCACGCTGGACGAGATCGCCGCCTGGTCGCGCCTCGACGATGCGGCGCGTCGGGCCGTCCTGCAGCACGTCGCCCGGCGTCGCGACGGCCTCGGAAAAACCACGCCATGAACGACGAAATGGACGATCTCTATCCCTGCGTCGGCGTCTGCATGACCGATCCGGATTCCGGCTATTGCCTGGGTTGCGGCCGACCGCCGCTGGTCAGCCCGACGGTTGTCGTCGAACGCATTCCGCTCGCCCCGCCGGCCACCAGGGCCGACGACGACGACCACTGAGCGCCCCTCCCGAACGCCCCTGAAGGCCCGCCGCCGCGGGATTTCCGGCTGACAGCCGGAAGTGCATCAGCGTAGAATTAAGCGCTTATAAACCAGGGGGATCACCATGAGTTTCCGCAACCGGCTGTTGTTCGGCATGACCCTGATCATGGCCGCCTTCATCGCTGCGATTGTTGTCGCCTATGCCGGGCTGCGCGCCGCATCGGGCGGTTTCGGCCACTTCCTCGACGGGGTCGGCACGCTGCGCCAGGCCTATGGCGAGATGTACGCCCAGGGCCTGCAGATGGGTCAGGCCCTGCGCAACATCACGCTCGATCCGGACAACCCCAAGGCCTACAAGAACCTCGACAAGGCCCGCGAGGATTTCAACAAGGCCCGCGACCTCGCGGCCAGGACCGCCGCCATCGTGCCCGGCTTCGCCGACGGCGTGGCCGCACTGGAGACCCTGGTCGGACGCCAGTTCGACGCCCAGCAGGCGGTGCTGGCCGCGCTCAAGGCCAGCCAGCACGAACAGGCCCGGGCGCTGATCAATGCCACGGAAACGCCGGCCTGGCGCGCGCTCAAGCAGGTTCTGCTGGACGATCTGGAACGGCTGAACCAGCGCACCGGCGACGAAAGGCAGGCGGTCGCCGATCAGGTCGAGCGCTATCAGACCATCATCGTCCTGCTCAGCCTGTGCGGCATCGCGGTCGCCATCGGCAGCGTCGTCGGGACGCTGGCCTATGTCCGGCGCGAACTCGGCGGCGAACCGGCCTACGCCCGTCAGGTGGCGCGCGCCGTCGCCACCGGCGATCTCGGCCAGCTGATCCGCACCGCCGCCGGCGACCGCAACAGCCTGATCGCCGCGCTGGCCGACATGCAGGCACAGCTGCGCCAACTGGTCGGCACCCTGGCCGAACATGCCCGCGATGTCGACCTGGCCGCCAGCCAGGTGACCGCCGCGACCGGCAAGGTTGCCGACGGCAGCCGCCAGCAGCTGGCTTGCGCCGGCGAGATGGTCGGCAATGCGCAGAACCTGGCCGACAGCCTGCACCAGGTGACCAGCGCCGTCGATCAGGCCGGACGGATCGTCGTCGCCTCGACCGAGGTCGCCAACAGCGGCGCGACGCTGGCCGGACGCGCCGCCACCGAAGCCGAAGCGATGGCCGATTCGGTGCGGTCGACCGCGCTGCACGTCGAAAAACTGGGCACCCAGTCGGCGCAGATCACGTCGATTCTCGGCGTCATTTCCGACATCGCCAGCCAGACCAACCTGCTGGCGCTCAATGCAGCGATCGAGGCGGCGCGCGCCGGCGAGCAGGGCCGCGGCTTCGCCGTGGTGGCCGACGAAGTGCGCAAGCTGGCCGAACGGACGACGCAATCGACCGCCGAAATCTCGGCGATGGTCGACAGCATCCAGTCCGGCACGCAACGCGCCGTCGAAGGCATGGAATCCGGCCTGCGCCAGGTCGGCGACAGCGTGACGCTGGCCAGGCAGGCCCGCGAAGCCTTCGACCGGATGAACGCCAGTTCGCAGGAGGTCAATGCCGTGGTCCGCCAGATCGCCAGCGCGATCGACGTCGAAAGCGACAACGAACAGGCGATCCACGCGCATGTGCAGCAGGTGCGCGGGCTGATCGAGCAGAACGACCTGGCGCTCAGCCAGGTGGTCGAATTCGCCAGCCGGCTGGGGGCCGTGTCGCACGCCCTCAACGAATCGGTCGGCCGCTTCCGGCTGTAAGCCGGCCCGGGCGTGCCGCCGCGGCACGCCCATCGGGCACCCCCCGGAACCATCCCGCTGCACGGCGGTCCTCGTAGCATGGGATTGCTACCCGCCCGGTCGGCCGGGCGAGCACAATCGTTGCGCCACCCACACCACGAGGAGACAACGATGGCTACCAAGAAAATCCTGATGATCACCGGCGATTTCACCGAGGATTACGAAACCATGGTGCCTTTCCAGGCACTGCTGATGGTCGGTCATGCGGTCGACGCCGTCTGCCCCGGCAAAAAGGCCGGCGAATCGGTCAAGACGGCGATCCACGATTTCGAGGGCGACCAGACCTACAGCGAGAAACCGGGTCACAACTTCACGCTGAACGCCAGCTTCGCCGACATCGATCCGAGCGCCTACGATGCGCTGGTCATCCCCGGCGGCCGCGCCCCGGAATACCTGCGCCTGAACCCGGCGGTGATCGCTGCCGTCCGCCATTTCATGACAGCCGGCAAACCGGTCGCCGCGATCTGCCACGGCGCCCAGCTGCTGGCTGCCGCCGGCGTGCTGCAGGGCCGTTCGTGCAGCGCCTATCCGGCCTGCGCGCCGGAAGTCGCGGCGGCCGGCGGCAGCTATGCCGAAATTCCGGTGGACCAGGCGACGGTAGACGGTAATCTGGTCACCGCGCCGGCCTGGCCGGCGCACCCGGACTGGCTGGCCAAGTTCCTCAAGGTACTGGGCAGCCGCATCGAAGCCTGAGCGAGCCGAACGCGAGGTGTCCCATGTGCGAGATTTACGTCAAGGCCGACCCGATGCTCTACGAATCGCGCTCGCGGTCGTTGCGCATCCACGGCTGCGTCACCAAGATCCGGCTGGAAAACCACTTCTGGGACATCCTCGCCGACATCGCCGCCGGCGACGGTTACACGACCAACCAGCTGATCGCCAAGCTGTACGACGAGTTGCTGGAATACCGGGGCGAAATCGACAACTTCGCCTCCTTCCTGCGCGTTAGCTGCCTGCGCTACCTGAGCCTGCGCAAACCGGCGGCCGAACGGCCCAACCTGGCCGTGCTCAGCCGACCGGCTGCCTGAACGGCGGTTTTTCCGTCGCTGCTGCGGTCGACCGCAGCAGGACGCGATTTTCCCCGCGCGCCGGTTAGGCGGGCAGCCAGCGGCGCACCAGGTGCACCCAGTAGCTGGCGCCCAAGGTCAGCAGTTCGTCGTTGAAGTCGTAATGCGGGTTGTGCAGCGTGCAGCCGCCGCTACCCGGGCCGTTGCCCAGCCACACGTAGCAACCCGGCTTTTCCTGCAGCATGTAGGCGAAATCCTCGGCGCCCATCGACGGCAGGATGTCGGTCAGCACCTTGTCGGCGCCGAACAGCTCGGCCGCCACCTGCTGGCAGAATTTCGCCTCGGCCGGGCTGTTGACCGTGGGCGGATAGCGATGATCGAAGCGCACCGAAATCTGCGCCCCGTTGGCCGCGGCAATGCCGCTGCACAGACGCTCGATGGCGCGCTCGACGGTTTCCTGGACGTCCGGCTTGAAGCTGCGGATGGTGCCGCGCAACACGACCTCCTCGGGAATCACGTTCCAGGCGTCGCCGGCATGGATCTGCGTGACGCTGACCACCGCCGACTCGCAGGGATGCAAAGTCCGGCTGACGACGGTCTGCAGCGCCTGCACCAGTTGCGCCGCGGTGACGATGGCGTCCACGCCCTGATGCGGCATCGCCGCGTGGCAACCGTGGCCGCGCACGACGATTTCCAGGCCGCAGGTGCCAGCCATCACCGGCCCCGGCATCGCCATCATCTCGCCGACCGGAATGCCCGGCCAGTTGTGCAGGCCGAACACCGCCTCGACCGGGAACTGCTCGAACAGGCCGTCCTCGATCATCACCCGAGCCCCGCCTTCGGCTTCCTCGGCCGGCTGGAAGATGAACACGACAGTCCCGTCGAAACCCGGATCGCCGGCCAGATAGCGCGCCGCACCGAGCAACATGGCGGTGTGGCCGTCGTGGCCGCAGGCGTGCATCTTGCCGGGATGCTTCGAGTGGTGCGGGAATTCGTTCAGTTCGGCGAGCGGCAGCGCATCCATGTCGGCGCGCAGGCCGATCGTCCGCGTCGAACTGCCGGCCTTGAGGACGCCGACAACACCGGTTTTGGCCAGCCCACGATGGACTTCCAGCCCGTAGCGTTCCAGCTCGCGGGCGACGACGTCGGCGGTACGGTTCTCGTTGAAGGCCAGTTCCGGGTGCGCGTGGATGTCGCGGCGCAGTGCGGTCAACTCGGCGAGAAAGGGCAATTCCAGCAAAGGATGGGCGTGGGGCATGACAGTCTCCTTTTTTTGAATTATGCCGTGGCTTGCCGTCGGCGAGACCCTTCATTATGCTCTGCCACCATGCAACTCGTCCTGATCAGCGGCCTGTCCGGTTCCGGCAAGTCGGTCGCCCTCCACCTGCTCGAAGACGCCGGCTATTACTGCGTGGACAACCTGCCGGTCACGATGCTGACGGTCCTCGTCCGCATGCTCAAGGAAGAACAGGTGCGCAAGCTGGCCGTCGCCATCGACGCCCGCTCCGGCGGCGGTATCGACCAGTTGCCGGACAAGCTGCGCATGCTGGCCGAGGATGGCGTGCGCCACGCCTTCCTGTTCCTCTATTCGAACGAGGACACCCTGCTCCGCCGCTACTCGGAGTCGCGCCGGCGCCACCCGCTGGCCGCCGACAACCGGACGCTGGCCGAAGCCATCCGCCTCGAACGCAGCCTGCTCGAACCGATTTCGTCGCTCGGCCACCGCATCGACACCAGCGGCCTGAAGGCCAACGCGCTGCGCGAATGGGTCCGCCAGTTCATCGAAACCGAACCCGGCCAGGGCCTGACGCTGATGTTCCAGTCCTTCGGCTTCAAGCACGGCCTGCCGCTCGACGCCGACCTGGTCTACGACGTGCGCTGCCTGCCCAACCCGCATTACGACCCCGAGCTGAAGCCGCTCACCGGGCGCGATCAGCCGGTCATCGACTTCCTTGAAGGTCAGGCGGAAGTGCAGCGCATGCGCGGCGACATCGCCCGCTTCGTCGGCGACTGGCTGCCGGCTTACATCGCCGACAACCGCAACTACCTGACGGTGGCCATCGGCTGCACCGGCGGCCAGCATCGCTCGGTCTACCTGGCCGAAGCGCTCGGCCGCGAATTCGCCGGCCGCGCCCGCGTGCTGGTCCGGCATCGCACGCTGGCCGGCGGCTGATGCCCTGGCTGGCGCTGATCCGGCCGGGCGACTGGCTGGTCCTGCTGCTCGGCGCCGCCGTCGTCGGCCTGTCGGTACCGATGTTCTGGCAGGGCGGTCTGGCCGACCGCGCCATCGTCCGCCAGGAAGGCCGCGTCTTTGCCGAAATCGACCTCAAGGCAAAAAAGCAGCTCGCCGTGCCCGGCCCGCTCGGCACCACGCTGATCGCCGTCGAACCCGGCCGCGCCCGCGTGGTTTCCGACCCCGGCCCGCGCCAGTACTGCGTCAAGCAGGGCTGGCTGATGCGCCCGGGCGAAATCGCCATCTGCGCCCCCAACCGCGTCAGCCTGCAGATCGCCGGCCGGACCAAGGTCTATGACTCGCTCAGTTACTGAACTGACGATCACCGCCGAAGACCGGCGCATCGCCTGGCTGGCCACCGCCGCCGTCGGGCTGTCGCTGGTCGACGCGGCGATCCCGTCGCCGCTGCCCGGCGTCAAGCCCGGGCTGGCCAACATCGTCACGCTGGTCGTGCTGGTTCGTTACGGCTGGCGCGAAGCGGTGTGGGTCAGCGCCCTGCGCATCCTGGCCGGCAGCCTGCTGCTCGGTTATTTCCTGGCGCCCGGCTTCTTCCTGTCGCTGACCGGCAGCACGCTCAGCCTGCTCACGCTGGGCCTCGCCCACCGCCTGCCGGCGCGCTGGTTCGGACCGGTCAGCCTGTCCATTCTCGCCGCCTTCGCCCATATCGGCGGCCAGTTGCTGCTCGCCCGCCTCTGGCTGATCCCACACGACGGCGTGTTCCTGCTGATCCCGGTGTTTGCCGGCGCGGCGCTGGTCTTCGGCACCATCAACGGGCTGATCGCGGCTAAACTGCTCAGCGAAGCCCCACCCGCGGAAACCCAACCATGAGTCAGACCGTCTGCCTTGCCCTGACCGGCGCCTCCGGCATGCCCTACGGGCTGCGCCTGCTCGAAAGCCTGCTCGCCGCCGGCTGCCGCGTGCAGCTGCTGTATTCGCAGGCGGCGCAGATCGTCGCCCGGCAGGAAATGGATGTCGACCTGCCGTCGCGCCCGGCCGATGCCAAAGCCGCGCTGATTTCGCGTTTTCCTGCGGTCGACCCCGACAAACTGCAGGTTTTCGGCCGCGAGGAATGGTTCGCACCGGTCGCCTCCGGTTCCAATCCGCCCGACGCGATGATCGTCTGCCCGTGCACGATGGGTACGCTGGCCGCCATCGCCCAGGGCCTGTCGGACAACCTGATCGAGCGCGCCGCCGACGTCGTCCTCAAGGAAGGCCGCAAGCTGGTGCTGGTGCCGCGCGAAGCGCCGTTCTCGGTGATCCACCTGGAAAACATGCTGCGGCTGGCACGCGCCGGCGCGGTGATCCTGCCGCCCAATCCTGGCTTCTACCATCACCCGCAGAACATCGGCGACATCGTCGATTTCGTCGTCGCCCGCATCCTCGACCAGATCGCCGTACCGCACACGCTGATGCAACGCTGGGGCGACGCCTGATGGCCTGGTTCGACTTCCTGCGCGCCACCGGCGGCGGCGTCGAAACGCTGGACATCCCGCTGTTCCCGCTCGGTACCGTGCTGTTCCCGGGCAGCATGCTGCCGCTCAAGGTCTTCGAACAGCGCTACCTGGAGATGACCGCCACCTGCCTGAAGGACGGCAGCCCGTTCGGCATCTGCCTGATCGACCAGGGCCATGAAGTCGGCGAAGCGGCGCTGCCGCACCTGGTCGGCACGCTGGCGCACATCGAAAAATGGGACATGGAACAGCTCGGCATCCTGCATATCGCGGTCTCCGGCAGCCGCCGCTTCCGCATCCTCGACCACGAAGTCGGCCAGGGAAAACTGCTCGAAGCCAACGTCGAACTGCTGCCGGAAAACGAAGCGCCGCTGCCGCAGAACCGCGAACGCCTGCTGCCGCTGCTGCAGCGCGTGGTCGCCGACCTCGGTCCGGAACGCATGCCCGAACCGCACCGTTACGACAGCGCCAGCTGGGTCGGCTACCGGATCACCGAAGTGCTGCCGATCCAGAATCTGGCCAAGCAGAAACTGCTCGAACTCGACGATCCGCTGGCGCGGCTGGAAATCCTCGAAAAATTCCTAGACCAGCGCAGCCTGCTGGTCTGAAACCGACCAGTGGCTCGGTTCAGGGCCAGGCAAACATCATCCGGGGCGCGCGCCCTTTCCGTTCAGGCAAAGCCGCCCAGTCGATCTGTCGCAGCAAGTCCTCCGCCTCCGGTTGCCGCTGCCTGGCCAGCAACGACAGGGCAAGAAAGATACGCGCATCGTCGTCTTCCGGGTCTTTATCCAGCCGTTGCTGCGCATCGCTGCCTACCGACTCGGCATCGCCCTGCCGTCGCATCAGATGGATAAAGCGGATAGCCAAACCAGGAATTGGCGCAAAGATGACGAGAGAATCCGCTCGGCACGTTCATCGTCGGTCTCCGATCAGAAGCTGGCGCGCAAGGTCAGCACGTAGTTTCTCGGATCGCCGTAGGTGTTGTAGGTATTCGTACCGCCCAGCCGCGTGTAGTAGGTCGAATCCAGCACATTGTTGACATCCAGGGTCAACGCGTAATTCCGGGAGATTTCGTAGCCGATCTGGAGTTTGACGACAGCGTAGGAATTCTGCGTACGGGCAGCGACCGTGGCAGACGACGTGCCGCTGGCCGACTGACTGGCTCCGTTCACGCCAACCCCGATACTGAACCCCTTGAGCATTTCATCCGGCAAGCGGTACTTCGCCCACAATTTGTACAGATCCTTGGGATACCAGAAACTGACCGGTGCCCCCGTCGATGCCCCATTGTTCAACCATTTCGTGCTCAAGTAGGTGTAACCGGCAGACAGTTCCAGCCGACGCAACGGACGACCGACGACCTCGACTTCCCAGCCCTTGCTCTCAAGCTCGCCGGCCGCCGTGAAATAACCCGGATTGGCCAGATCGGACAACGCCCGATTGGTATCGTTGATTTTGAACAGCGCCAGTGTCGCCGCCAGCTTGCCGTCCAGGAATTCGGTCTTGCCGCCGATCTCGTACTGCTTGCCGACACGCGGATCGAGCGTTGTCTGATCCGCCCGACGCTGGGTCTGCGGGACAAAGATGTCGGCATAGCTGGCATACAACGTCAGCAGCTTGTTCACGTCGTAGACGATGCCGGCATAAGGCGTGAACTCACCCGTGCTTCGCGCGCCGTGGCTCCACTCGGTAGGAGCCGGGTTGGGTTCGATGGTGCGCGACTTGTAGCGATAATTCGACAGACGCCCCCCCAGCACGGCTTTCAACGAATCCGTCAGATTGAGCGTAAGCTTCCCGTAAACCCCTTGCTGCGTCGTGATGCTGTCGCTGCCGGTCCGATAGACGACGTCCGGTTCAGCAACCGCTGGCGGATCGCCCAGGACCACGTTGGGCACATTCAGATAGCCGCTTAGCGGCGAATTCGGATTGGCGCCCCGGCCCGTGCTCCGGAAACTGCTGTAATTGGCGCCGACCAGCATCGTATGCCGACGGCCGAGCACCTCGAAAGGCCCGCTGGCGAACAGGTCGGCACTGTTATTCGAATAGTCGTAATCGAATTCGCGACGCGCATAGTTGCTGATCGTCATCGTCGCCGGATTGACGCCATCGGTGGCATAACCATCCTTGAAGAAAAAGCCCTGGTCACGGCGACCGATCTTCAGCATTGCCGTCCAGTCGTTGTCGAACGCGTGGCGAAGTTCTGCACCGACCTCGGTCGTCTCCCAGTTCAGCCTGTTCCAGTCGGGATAGGGATTGAATGAACGGGGAACCGACAGGAAACTGCCATTGGTGTAGGTCGGCAAACCAGAAAAACCCGTTGAATCGTTTTTCTGGTAGCTCGCAAACAGGTTGGCCTGCGTTCTCGAGGTCAAATCGAAATCGAGGGTCCCGTAAGCCAGCCACTTCCGGTCATGAACGCGGTTGAAGACAAAATCGCGGTCAATGTAGGACACCACTGCGCGGCCCCGCATGCTGCCGGCAGCATTGAGCGGTCCAGTGATATCGGCTTCCAGTCGGTTGTTGTTCCAGGTTCCGGTCGACAGCAGCCCCGTTGCGGCAAACACATTTTTCGGCCGCTTGCGGACAAAATTGACCGTTCCGGAGAATGATCCCGATCCCTGCAGCACCCCTGCCGGCCCCCGCTGAACTTCGATTCGCTCGTACAAGGCCAGATCGAACTGCTGATAGCCGGACAAGGGCATGGCCGACGGCAGACCATCGTTCTGCATTTCCAGCGCCCCGCCGCGCGCATGATACTGGCCCTGCGTGATGTCATTCGAAATGGCCTGAACTCCGGTGATCTGGCTCAGGGCATCCCAGGTCGTCACCATGTTCTGGTCATCCATCTGCGCACGAGTCAGCACCGAAACCGAATTGGGAATTTCGCGGCTGGATTGAGGGAGTTTGCCGGCCACGGTGGCCTTGTCGGCCTTGTAGCCGTGTTCTGCTTCAGCCGATACCAGCACTTCAGGCAAAGTCTTTGTAATGTTGCCGGGTTCCGGGGTTTCGGCGTGAACGCCGGTTGCGCCCAGCGCGACAAGCACCGAAGCTAAGCGAGCGGATTGATGCATTTTGGTCTCGGACAAAAAAGTGGCGGCATTGTCCGAAACCACCGCCGGCAGGGGAATGTGGCAAATTGCCGCAGCTCAGGGAACGACGCCGGCCGGCGCGCCCGGGCACATTACCGGAACGCCGGCCGCAACATCAGTTCCAGCCCGAGGCCGATCAGGAACAACAGGAAACACAGGCGGAAGGTGCGCAGGCTGATGCGGGCCCGGATTCGCTGGCCCAGCCACATGCCGGCCAAGGCCGGCAGGATGGCCAGCGCCGACAGGCCGAGTTGACCGACCTGAAACACGCCGTGCAGGAGCAGACCGCCGGCCAGCGACAGCGCCGACACGGTGAACGACAGCCCGAGCGCCTGGATCAGCCGCTCGCGCCCCAATTGCAGCGATTGCAGATAGGGCACCGCCGGCATCACGAAAACCCCGGTAACGCCGGCCACCAGACCGGTCAGCAGGCCGACCGGCGGCGACAGCCAGCGTTCGGTGCGGGGCGAGACGAACGACGGCGGCGCGATCAGCGCCCAGGCGGCATAGACGATCAGCGCCACACCGAGCGCAAAACCGGACCACAGCGCATCGATGCTGGCCAGCGCCGACGCACCGGCCAGCGTGCCGGCGACGATACCGAGCAGCAAACCGGCAAAGCGTCGCAACAGTGCGCCCAGCGCCCGCCCGCCGAACAGTTGCCAGACGTTGGTCACAAAGGATGGCACGACCAGCAGCGCGGCGGCGGCGGCCGGCGGCATGAACAAGCCGAGCAGGCCCATTGCCACGGTCGGCAGGCCCATGCCGGTGACGCCCTTGACCAGGCCGGCGACGATGAAGGTGAGGAAAAACCCCAGCGAGAGCGAATTCAGGATGTCGTTCATGGCGCCTATTGGACGTCCTGCGGTCGACGGGCACAATGCGGATTTTTCCAGCCAGCCTTCGGTTTTGCCGAAGGCGGAAACGCGGAGGCCGCATGCGTCTCGATCTTGCCGATCTCAGATTGTTCCTGGCCGTCGTCGAGGCGGGCAGCATCACCCAGGGCGCGCAACGGGCCAATCTGGCGCTGGCCTCGGCCAGCGAGCGGCTGCGCGCCATCGAGGACGACGCCGGCGTGCAGTTGCTGGAACGGCGTAGCCGCGGCATCGCGCTCACCGAAGCCGGCGCGGCGCTCGCCCACCATGCGCGGCTGATCCTGCGCCAGCGCGACGCCTTGCAGGGCGAACTGCGCGCCTTCGCCGCCGGCGCGCGCGGCACGCTCAGCCTGTACGCCAACACCGCCGCCCTGACCGAATTCCTGCCCGCCCGTCTCGCACCCTGGCTGGCCGCCCGGCCGCAACTCAACGTCGATCTCAAGGAACGGACCAGCGTCGAGATCGTCAAGGCGATCGAGGCCGGTCTGGTCGAAGCCGGCATCGTCACCGATGCGGTCGACGCCGGCACCCTGCAACTGATCCCGGTCGCCGACGACCCGCTGGTCGTGCTCACCGAGCCCGGCCATCCGCTGGCCGGCCGCCGCCAGCTGGCTTTTGCCGACATCCTGCACGAAACCTTCGTCGGTTTTCCGGCCGGCAGCGCGATCCAGGAGCACCTGGACGGACGCGCCCGCAACGCCGGTCATCCGCTGGCCTTACGCATCCGCCTGCCAAGCTACGAGGGCGTCTGCGAAATGGTCGCCCACGGCATCGGCATCGCCGTCCTGCCGGCCAGCGTCGCCCGGCGCTACCGGCGGCGCTACGACTACCGGGCGATTCCGCTGCGCGAAAGCTGGGCCGAACGGCGGCTGTGCCTGTGCTATCGCGACCGTGCCGGACTGTCCGCGGCCACCGGCGAGCTGATGGACTATCTGGCCGGCACGAGCGGCAGCTGAGGGGCGCAACGCCCGCTCAACCGAGCAGCGTTTCCAGCACCGGCCGCATGGCCGCGATGCCGCGCCGGATGGCCGGTTCGCCGAACGACGAAAAGCCCATCACCAGCCCCGGCGGTGCCGGCTGCTGCAGACGGTAGAAGGCAATCGGCCGGGTTTCGATACCCCATTGGGCGAGCGCCGCCACCACCGCCCGATCGTCGCTGGCGGCCGGCAGCAAGGCCGTGGCGTCCAGCCCGGTGGTGATCGGCGCCACCTGCAGCAGGCCGGCCAGTTGCGCCCGGCAGGCCTGCTCGAAGGCAGCGGCGCGTTCGCCGTAGCGCTGACGCATCTGGCGCAGGTGGCGTGCGAAATGCCCTTCGTCGATGAAGGCGGCAAGCACGCCCTGCTGGAACAGCGACTGATGCCGGCAGGTCAGCGACAGCGCCGCGGCAAACGGCTCGACCAGCCAGTCCGGCACCACCGCGTAGGCCAGCCGCAGCGCCGGAAACAGCAACTTGCTGAAGGTGCCCAGATAGAGCACGCGACCGTGCCGGTCGAGGCTTTTCATCGCCGGCAGCGGCGCCCCGTCGAAGCGGTATTCGCCGTCGTAGTCGTCCTCGACGATCAGCGCATCCTGCGCCTCGGCCCAGGCGAGCAGCGCCAGCCGGCGATCGACCGGCATCGTCCCGCCGAGCGGCGACTGGTGCGCCGCCGTCACATAAGCCAGCCGGCCGGGCGGCAGCGCATCGGTACGCATGCCGGCAGCGTCCACCGGCACGCCGTGCACCGTCGCACCGCTCAACGCGAACAGCCTAGCCGCCCCCGGGTAGCCCGGATCTTCGACCAGGGCGCCGTCGCCGGCATCGAGCAACAGCCGGGCACAGAGGTCCAGCGCTTGCTGCGCGCTGCCGACGATCATCACGTTGTCGGCCGTGCAGGCGATCCGCTGCGCGTAGCGCAGATGCTCGGCAATCGCCCGGCGCAGCAAGGGATCGCCGGCCGGCTCGGCATAACCGAGATCGTCGGCGCGGATCGTCCGGCTGTGACGGCTGCTCAGGCGATGCCAGACGGCCCGCGGAAAAGCCTGCAGGTCCGGCTGGTTGGGACTGAACGGCCGCGCCGTGGTGCGCCCCTCGCGGGAAGCGAACGGGCTGTCGGCCAGCAGCCGGCCCAGGCGCGACAAACGTGGCGGCGCAGCAGGCGGCGGTGTTGTGTCGGCAAGCGGCGGCGCAACGGGCAGATTCGGCACCACGCAGGTGCCGCTGCCGGTGGTACCGGCCAGATAGCCCTCGGCGATCAACTGTTCGTAGGCGGCCAGCACCGTGCCGCGCGAAACCCCTTGTTGCCGGGCGAAATCGCGCGTGGACGGCAGTCGACCGCCGGGCGCGATGCGCCCGCTCAGGATCGCCGCCCGCAGTTCGCCGCACAGCCAGCGTTGCAGTGAGATGCCCGGCGGCCGTTCGGCCAGGGCCAGCTCCAGTTCACCGGCACGCTTCATCGAAATGGCCCAATCAAATCGTCAATAAATGGATATTTGAATCGTACCACTCAGCGCTTAGCATGCCTCCATCCTGCCTCGCAGGCCCCCATCGAAAAGGAGAGTTTCATGGAACAGCGTTTCGACATCGGCAAACTGATTCCCGACGGCTACAAGGCCATGTTCGGCGTACACACCTACGTGCAGGGCTGCGGCCTCGAGCTCGGCCTGCTCGAACTGGTGCGGCTGCGCGTCTCGCAGATCAACGGCTGCGCCTTCTGCGTCGCCATGCACGTGCCGCTGGGCCGCAAGTACGGCCTCAGCGAGAACCAGCTGCAACTGGTCGCCACCTGGAAAGAAGCGCCGATCTACAGTGCGCGGGAACGCGCCGCGCTGGCCTGGGCCGAGGCCATCACCAGCCTGCGCGACCAGGAGGTGCCGGATGCGGTCTACGCCCAGGTCGAGGCCAATTTCACCGCGCAGGAGATTGCCAACCTGACGCTGGGCATCGCCGAAATCAACAGCTGGAACCGTCTGATGGTCGCCTCGCGCACGCCGCCGATGCTGTAAACGCCACCACGAAAGAAAAAAGCCGGGCATTCCCCGGCTTTTTTGCGTTTTTCTGCGGTCGACCGCAATTATTCGATGATTTCCGGGTGCTTTTCCAGGAAATCGGCCCGCTTGGTGCGCAGGATGGTCGCCGCGTTGATGTAGGCGTAACCCTTGTGCTGCCACTTGGCCAGCTCGGTCATCGCGGCCGGCACCACGGTCACCACGTCGTAGAAATCCTCCGGCTTGTAGCCGCGGAATTTCGCCGCATTACGGCAGACGCGAAAACTGACACCCTGCGCGGCCAGCGCCTTCAGGCGCTCATAGACATCCGGGTAGGCCGCACGATTCAGCCGCGACAGCATGTGCAGTTCGTTGCCGTGCGCCACGACCACGATATGCGACTGTTTCAGGTCGCCGAATTCCTTCAGGCCGTTCACATGGTTGCTGACGTAGCCGAGGCCCTGCAGCAGGTCTTCCGGGCGTT
Source organism: Azonexus sp. R2A61 (assembly GCF_021401135.1). Lineage (GTDB taxonomy): Bacteria > Pseudomonadota > Gammaproteobacteria > Burkholderiales > Rhodocyclaceae > Azonexus. The sequence goes on from NZ_JACBFO010000001.1 coordinate 281,101, forward strand.
CCAGATTGAACTGGTAAACCGTCTTCTGGGCGCCCAGCGGCGCGTCGTCGAAGCGCGAGGCATCGTCCGGGCCGGCCCAGGCCAGCGGGCCGGCAATCGTGAACAGCAGGGCAAGAAGCCATCGCTTCATGGTCAATCTCCTCTCGTTGGGGTTTCCTGGTGTTGTTCTGGCAGGACGGCCCGAAAGCGCCGTCCGGCGGTCCCCAATCTTGCCACGGTCGACACTGCGATGACAGAAAAAATCGCCCGGCACGCCGGCTCAGAACTTCTCCGAGCGCAGCACCGACACCTCGCTCAGGTAGCAGATCATCGCGTAGCTGCGGAAGTAGTGTTCCTGCAGATGGCCGGCAATCGTATCGGCCACCGCTGCCTCGCACAGGATGTCGATGCGCACGTTGCCGCTCATCGGCCAGCCGCCGTCGCGTTCGCCGTGTTGGCCCCAGCCGCGAGCATCGCTGGCGGTCGAGCCGTGGGCGCCGAGCCGGCGGGCGTCGGCCAGCACCCGGGCCTCGATCGAGGCCTCGCAGATCACCGTCAGCAAGGTACGGCGCGTATGCAGCATGCTCATCAGATCACTCCTTGAAATTGATTGGCCAGCCAGTAATAGGTCGGAATCCCGACCACCAGGTTGAACGGAAAGGTCACCCCCAGCGAGGCGCCGATGGACAGTGCCGGATTGGCCTCCGGCACGGCGATGCGCATCGCCGCCGGCGCCGCGATGTAGGAAGCGCTGGCGTACAGCGTGGCGAGCAGCGCGGCACCGCCGACCGACAGGCCGAGCAGCGTCGCCGTCAGCGCGCCCAGCGCGCCGGCGAACAGCGGCATGGCCACCGCAAAGCCGATCAGGAAAGCCCCGGCCCGGCGCAGGTCGCCCAGCCGGCTGGCCGCCACCAGCCCCATTTCGAGCAGGAAGATCGCCAGCAAACCCTTGAACAGGTCGAAGAACACCCGGTCCAGCGGCTTCAGCCCGTCGGCACCGGCCAGCCAGCCGATCACCAGCCCGCCGAGCAACAGCACGATGCTCTTGCCGGCAAACACCTCGTGCAGCACCTTGCCCTGCCCGCCGGCATTCGCCCCGCGGCGCGCCAGCCAGACGCCGATCATCAGCGCCGGAAACTCCAGCAACACCAGGAACACCACCATGTAGCCCTCGAAGGCCTGACCGACGCCGCTCAGATACGCCCCGGCAACGGCAAAGGTCACCACGCTGACCGAACCGTAATGCGCCGCCACCGACGCCGCGTCGGCGCGCGACAGCCGGCCCAGGCGCTGCAGCACCGGAAAGGCGATCAACGGGATCAGTGCGCCGACGCCGACCACCACCAGCACCGGCAGCACCAGCGCCGACAACGACTGCCGCGCCAGCTCGACGCCGCCCTTCAGGCCGATCGCCAGCAGCAGGAAGATGCTCAGCGACTCGTAGAGCACCGCCGGAATCTTCAGATCGGAACGCATCACCCCGGCCAGCAGGCCGAGCAGGAAAAACAGGATCACGGGTTCGAAAGGCATTGCAGGCCCCACTCAATGACAACGGAGCGCACTATTCCAGCCCGGAACCATTAAATCCAATTAAACTTTTTCGACAAAATCATTTATAAAAACTTATATGCCACGCCGTCACCTGACCTTCCGCCAGCTCGAAACCTTTGCCACGGTCGCCCGCCTGGGCAACTTCTCGCGCGCCGCCGAAGCGCTGCACCTGACCCAGCCGGCCGTCTCCATCCAGATCCGCCAGATCACCGACATCGTCGGCCTGCCGCTGTTCGAGCAGAACGGCCGCAGCATCCGCCTGACCGCCGCCGGCCGCGAACTGCTGCAGACCGCGCGCGAACTCGACGACAGCTGGAACCGCTTCGAATCTGCGGTCGACGCCCTGCAAGGGCTGAAAAAGGGCCGCCTGCGCGTCGCCCTGGTGACCACCGCCAAATACTTCCTGCCGCGCATGCTCGGCACCTTCTGCCGGCGCTACCCGGACATCGACATCGAACTCGAAGTCGCCAACCGCGCGCGCATCGTCGAACGCCTGCGCGCCAACGAAGACGACCTGTACATCATGTCCTTCCCGCCCGAAGAACTCGACGTCGTCGCCACCCCCTTCCTCGACAACCCGCTGGTCGTCGTCGCCCCCGCCGATTACCCGCTGCCGGCCGGCCCGCTGACGCTGGACGACATCGCCCACCACCCTTTCCTGCTGCGCGAAACCGGCTCCGGCACACGCAAGGCCATCGACCGCCACCTGAACCAGAACGGCCAGTCGCTCAACATCAAGATGGCGCTGGGCAGCAACGAAGCCATCCGCGACCTCGTCGCCACCGGCATGGGCCTGGCCATCCTCTCCCGCCACGTGCTCGGCGAACACCCCGAACAGGACGGCCTGCGCATCCTCGACATCGCCGGCTTCCCGCTCCGGCAAACCTGGTCGGTCGTGCATCTGCGGCAGAAGGTCCTGCCGCTGCCGGCAAAGGCGTTTATGGATGAGTTGTTGACGGTGTTGGGGAAAGCGTAGGGGGAAAGAAGCCCGCGGTTTGGCAGTTATCTGCCAAGAGCAGACTAAGGGAAAAGCACCTCAAAGCTGTCATCGGCAAACCGCCTCGGCGCATGACATTCAACTTCGTTGCTGGCAGAATTCTCGCGTTATTGAACATGCGCCGCGTATGACTGCGATCTACTCTCGTAGATATTTTCAAGAACCTGCCAGATGCCTCAATTGGCAAGCCTTCCTGACTGATGTCTTTGCCAGAATATACGGCGCAAAAACAGGTTATACGGCGATAACGCCGTCCATTTCACGTTAGGCAATTCATGGCTCACTTGGCACGTTCCGTTGCATCACTTCGAATCGCTGGGGATGAGTTGGTCCCGGAAGAGGTGTCTTTGCTATTGGGTGCTCAACCAACGCATGCCCAACGCAAAGGCCAGGAACTTCCATCAAAAGCAGGAGTGCGCATAGCGTCATTCGGCCATTGGCGATTACACGCAATAGAAACTGAACCGGAAAATCTTGATGCCCAAGTTGCCGAGATATTGGGCCAGCTCACATCCAATCTCGATGTCTGGCAAAGCTTAACTTCAAGATACAGAGTTGATCTTTTCTGCGGCTGGTTCATGGAAGGAAGTAACGAAGGTGTTTGTATTTCTCCATTGACATTGCAAGCCTTGGGCGAAAGAGGTATTGAATTGGGATTGGATATCTATGCGCCAGACACCAATGCCTAACATCACAATCCACCGGACCTCCGGCAAGCTGCGCTTGCCTGCGTCCGGTGATTTTCAACGTTAGATCTCATGGTCGCCTTCCCGACTGCCACGCGAAAATCAGCCTTCATTGCAGGCTTTTCCCTTGTCCTGTTTATTGCCTTACTCGAAACCCTAGGGAGTTTTGGCGTGTTTCTGAGCGGCAGCTCCGAAGAACAGCTCTTTCCTGTCGTCATCTTGTTTTTCTTTGTCAGCGTTCTGCTGTTCGTCATTGACGTTAAGAGCCTTGCCCCTAGCGAGCCAAAAACCAAAATCCCGTTGCTTTATTTCCCCGCCAACCGTGCAGGTCTCAATTTTCTACTCCGCGTCTGGGGCCGAATGCTTGTCTGGTTTCTGGGCGCTGCAACCGCGGCTGCTCTTATGGCATTCGGGCAATGGCTACTCAAATGAAATCTAACATTGCGGTCAAAGCCGCTCCCTCCGGTCGCTGGACGCTGCGCGATAAAGCTCCGCGCAGCGCCCCTTACCTAAAACGTTGGGCGTCATGAACTCTTATCTCAAAGTTGCCGCATCAAAGCTGAGAAAGGCCAAAAACGGTGCCTATCTTCGTCGCGCAATGTGGTTGTCATTTGAAGAACGTCTTCGGTCAGTATTCACAGAGATTGATAGCCGTGGTTTTGATGCGGACGAACTTGGGACCCTGTACCTATCGTCTAATCACTCGACAAATCCCGCCTACAACAAGCCTTGGGTATACAGGCACAACTCGCTAAATCAAGCGCAAATCTCCGTTGGTTGGAGACGATTGGGTGTTTGGCACACCATAGCCTCAGACAACTTGACTAACCCAAAGGAGGCTATGGAGGCGGGGGCAAGCATTTGCTTTTCTCAAGACATCACCGGGAAAGTGATGGTCTTGCTCTCACCATATAAGTCTGACCTTGCTAAAGTGAATGAGGAAAACTTCATCCTAGTATTTGGAGCGGAACCCAACGACTTAACAGAAAATGCTATTCGCGGTCTTATGAAGACGTTTTTTCGATATTGCGTTGCAACCAGCATGATTTCCGGTGGCAACTACCGTGACTATCTCTTTCGTCTGTGGCTAGGCCTTCGTGATATTCGAAATCGAAAGATTCAGAAGATTGCAGTCTTTCGTTTTTTCGAGCGAGTTCTACTCGTTGCTCTGGCAGCAGCGGGAGTGTGGGCCACTTTATTCACCGGAAACAAATGGCCATTTTAGCAATCACGCCCAACCCTACAGTCGAGCGGAGCTGCGCAAAAAGCCGCGCAGTCCGCTCACTTCCACGTTAGGCAGCATAGGCCGTGACTACTCCGCTCTATCCGACATTTCGTAAGCGCATCGAAGATGCGACGGAACGGATCATCCGAGATCAAGTAACTCCGTGGGCCTTTTTGACTGCTGGCCCTCCATTCAAGGTCAAGCAATTTAGCGCTCGGGAAATCTCATACCAGGGCATCGGCTTCGAGGGTTCCCCTCGAACAATATTCTGGAGCCGATATATTGATCCATTCTTGGAAGCCCTTGCTATCGAAGAAATCGAATTCGCAGTTGCATCCGCAAAGGAGCGGAGAATTGATGCAAGTCTTCTTCTCCCGGAGGTTCAAAGCTTGCTCAACGCCGCCGTTCAAAAGGTATTCCGGGAAATGGCAGAGATCGACCGCCGGTTGCTCGGAAAGGGCTTTCCAGAATCGGTGCCACTCCGTTCAACCGATGGAGAAGCTGACCAGCTCGGCGCGTTCATTGACGAACGAGTCCGGTGCGAACTTGCAATGTGGAAGCCGAGATCAACCGTCGAGGAGTGGTACGACCGAAACAAGTTCTGGGTGTGGGTGGTTGGAATCGTAGTCGGCGTGGCCGGCTTGCTCGTGAAGTTCCTCTAATGCTGCCCAACCCATCATTCGAGCGGACCTTGCGCGAAAAGCCGTGCAAGGCCGCTCAATTCAAACGTTGGGTACTTAACGCTACGCTATGACCGCCATCGCAATTTGGTGCAACCACGAGGTTCAACAAAGTCCGGGGCTCTGGGTCGCTGGCGACAGCCGCATCAGCGCATCACCAGAATCGGTCTTGATCGATGACGGCTCAAAGCTTTTCGCATTGCCAGTCATCTGTAGGTCACCGGGGCCGGATGGGTTCTTTTCGCATGTCAGTTATGCGCACTCGTTCGGCTATTGCTTTGCCGGCAGCACACTCATGGCGCAGAACACCTACCTCGCGCTTATTCCACTACTGGGCAATCTCGTAGCTACAGCCAACTACGTTCCTTCACTGGCCGACGTGGCCAAATTTTTGTTTGCATACCTGAGTCGTACATTTGATGACTACAAGGCCCGCGTAGGCGAAATGGCCGTTTTCGAGGTTGCGCTGTTTGGTTTCTGCCATAGTACAGGTTCGCTTTCTGCATTTCACTTCAAACCCAAGATCGACAGCGGCACCTGCATGCTGGCCTGCAACGAACACCTCAATATGGGGGACAGAGACTTTCTGTACCTCGGAGATGCACAGGATCGAGTCACCAAACGCCTAACATCGGCATTTTCCAGTCAGTCAGTTCCCGGCAGGCCATTGAGCAGAATCCCGCGCTATGTCATTCAAGACTGCATCGACGACGAATCCTTTCCGCGTATTGGCGGGGAGCTCCAAATCGGAATTGCTGATGCCCTTGGCTTTCGCCCGCTCGCACTGTGCAAGCCCAGGACTTTGGGTCAGCCAGCCGCATACACCAGCTACCTTGGAAGAGAGCTAACTGAAGATCTCGCTTGGGTTGGTCAAGCTAAAGTTGGCTTGCCCGCATTGGCATGAACGCACCCAACCATTCGGTCCAGGGAACACCGGCGAACTGCGCTTGCCGGTTCGCTCCGGGCAGGGCCTTCGTCGGCCCATGAAGTTGAACGTTGAAGGCCCACTCTCTCAAGCAAACAGCTTCCGTTTCAGATCAATAGTCACCGCCCCCCCAACAAAAAAGCCAACCCGACCGGTTGGCTTTTTTACTTCGGCAGCGGATCGACCCTGCCTGAATTCTGTGGAGCGGGCGAAGGGAATCGAACCCTCCTCATGAGGCGGGTAAGGAGGTGGCCTCACGGCCACCCCCTCCCCTAAGAACCGTACGTGCAAGTTTCCCCGCATACGGCTCAAGCAACCCATAAGCACCCCTACTTGAACATTGAGGTACCGGCAGCAACTCCGGTTTTCTCCAAGACGTGGTGTTGCATGTGGCAATTCGGATGTAACAGAACCAGATTGGTCAGCTTGTCCGAACCTCGCTGAGATCGTTTGATTATGTGGTGAAGATGCCACCCAGTTTCTCTCGTGATCTTTTGATTGCAGACGGGGCAGTCACCTTCCTGCCACCACCACAACCAGCGAAGTTTGCGTCGTCCTTCCAGCGTCTTGTCCATCCGCTTTGCAAGCCGTTTGGAAAAATAGCTGTCGTACGTTGGATCGTATGGATTCGCTTCCCCCATGATCTTGATGTGGGGCCTTTTCAGGTATCCCGCCAAGACCGGTAGTAACTTGTCCTGATCCGCAAAAAGCCAGTCACGCCCCTTGAGGCATTTGAAGTAACGCTGTTTGATCCACCGCTTCCCCTTGTTCGGGTGACGACGGCACGCCCAGCGCCACAATGCTTGCCAGATTTGATGGTCGCACTTTGCAAACGTCCGGGATGCCATCTGACTTCGATGATAGTTGGCCCACCCCCTGATTACCGGGGTCAGCTTTTCGATCACCTCGATCTGTCTGGCAGCCTTTCTTTCCCGCAACAGGCTGCGGATTTTCCCCAGAAACGCCTTGATATTCTTTTTCGACGGCTGAGTGACCAGCATTCGATTGAACATCCTGACATTCCACCCCAAGAAGTCGAACCCCTCCGTCACATGTGTGATTTTGGTTTTCTTCTCCGAGAGGATGAGGCCCCGAGTGGCTAGGAATTTCTCCACCAAGGGTTTGACCTTCTCTTCCAGATACTCTTTCGAGCTACCCGTGATGATGAAGTCGTCCGCGTAACGCACCAGATTGACCTTTGCCGCACGCGCATCCCGCACTGTTCTGAACAGTGTGGTCAGCTCATGTTGCAGGCCATCCAGCGCCAAATTCGCCAAAACCGGGGAAATGATGCCTCCCTGTGGCGTACCTGCTTGCGTTGGGAATAGCCTTCCCGTTTCGATAAAGCCCGCTTTCAGCCATTTCCGAAGGATGCCCTTGTCCATGCAGACATTGGCAACCAGCCAGTCATGACTGATGTTGTCAAAACAGCCTTTGATGTCTCCTTCCAGCACCCATTTCGGGGAAGCTTTCCGGCCCAGCACGTTTCGCACTTGTTCGATGGCATCTGCCGTCGAGCGCTCACGTCGGAATCCGTAGGAATGATGATCGCCAGTTGTTTCAGCGACAGGCTCCAGCGCCAATAACTGCAGCGCTTGCATCGCCCGATCGCGCATGGTGGGTATGCCCAGAGGGCGTTTGTCACCGTTTGCTTTCGGAATGTAGATGCGACGTAGCGGTAACGGCTTGTATCTCTTGTTGCCAAGATCCACGACCGCTTTCCACTTCGCTTCCGGCGTATCCCAGGTTTGTTTATCCACACCTGGAGTTTTCCGGCCTTGATTCTCCGTAACTCGCCGAACTGCCAGCGCTTTCGCGCTGCTGGATTTAGTCAGGAGTCTCTGCAAGGTGCGAACCTTCCGCCACTCCCCTGCTTTTGCTGCCTTCGCAATACGTGTCTGTAACCTCGCGACAACTTGATAAGCCTTGACCCATTGAATCTCGTGCCAAGACTGCCAAGCCGTAGAGGCGACATCGCAATTTAACTGCGTTGCGTCCATATCAACCTCCGGTTGTATGGAGCGGGCGAAGGGAGTCGAACCCTCGTCTCTTGCTTGGGAAGCAAGGGTAATAGCCGTTATACGACGCCCGCTCTGAACCTTTGGAGGAAGACGCAACTTTTCCCCGGACGGGGATTGTAGCATCAACCCCCTCGGGTTAGCGATTACACAGACCCTTCTCACGAAGAGTCACCAGATGGAAGTCAGCACGCTTTCACGTCAGGGCAATCGTTTCATCCCCTATCCCTCCCATTACAGGAAGACATTCGCTTTTTCCATCCTCCTCTACCTGCTTAGGTAAAGCGACCCTTGCGGGGCGCCTTGTTCTTTCCGGTGTTCCCTTCCTTTGCACGTTGACGTGCAAAAGAGAGTATCCGGTTAGTTCTTGGTACGCATGCGCTTCCGGTTTTTCACACCTTGAGTTCATTACCGGCAGCGCTGCCGGCATTTAAAATCAAAGCATTACTAACTTTCTACACCTGGACCAATTACCAGACACGTAAGCAATAAAGTTCCCAATCCGTCTCACGACTAGTCAGGGTGTTATGGATTGCCTAATTGTTAAAGAACGCCTAATCAGGCTTACTGCGTTCCGAACCAGTAACAGAACTGGGAAGGCCTCGCTTTTCCACCGGTGATGCCATGTCAGCGTGTCCCCACCAAGCAGGGGGACAACCGATCACGTGCCTTTTGGCAGAGCCCGATACAACAAGTTGCGTTTGGCTCATCAAGCTTGACGGTGTTTAGCAGCGATTCACTTACGTTGGCCAACCAGCCCAGCCTAGCGCCTCAATCGAATGCAACTTTCGATATCACGCCAGAACCCCTCGCGGGGTATGGCGTACCCCTAAAGGTGGCTACATTGTCAGAGCGCTTAGCACCTCACCGTTACCAGTGACGCACTGCTCCTAGGCTACGGGGTGCTGAAACCCCGGTGCTGTCTATTTTCTTGCCCCTGCTACTCCGTTGTCTCCAACGGACGATCACAGGCCCTTATAGATAGCAGCACAATTACTTGTTCGGCATTCACCGACAAGGAACCCACCCGGGCGGGTGGATAAAGCGAGTCAAGATTCGTCAGAATTAAGCGTCTGACTGGGGACTCGTAAACCTTGCGATTCGCATCGCACGCTTGGGAAGCTCAGGTAATGCCACTATACGACGCCCGCTCGGGCGTGAAGGCGTGATTCTAAGCTCTGTCGGGCCGGGTTTCAATCAGCCTGACGGGCGGCCAGCAGTCGGTACTGGCCGGCGTGGAAGAGCAAGGGGGCGGCGTCTGCGTTTTCGCTGAAGCGTTCGACGCGGCCGACGAAGATGGTGTGGTCGCCGCCGGGGTGGGCGGTTTCGTTGAAGACTTCGAAGCTGGCGCAGCTGCCGGCGATGACCGGGGCGCCGCCGATGCCGGCCTGCCAGTCGAGGCCGGCGAAGCGGTCGGTCGGCCAGGTGGCGAAGCGGTTGGAGATGTCCTGCTGGTCGGCGGCCAGGATGTTGATGGCGTGGTGGCTGGCCTTGCGGAAGGCTTCGAGGTTGACCGAGCGGTTGTCCAGGCACCAGAGCACCAGCGCGGGTTGCAGCGACACGGCGGAGAAGGAATTGACGGTCAGGCCGATCGGGTGGCCGTCGGGGTCGATGGCGGTGACGACGGCGATGCCGGTGGCGAAGCGGCCCAGGGCGTTGCGCAGGGCGCGCGGGTCGGTTGGCGGTTGGCTGGTCGGTTGGCTCATCGCTGGGGTCGACGTGGAAAAACCCCGTATTATCCCGTCTCCCGTGCTTCACGTCGAGATGAAATTTGCCGCAAGAACAAAGCTTTGCCGAACGGCTGGTGGGCTGGCAGCGCGCCGCCGGCCGCCACGATCTGCCATGGCAGCGCACGCGCGATCCGTATCGCGTGTGGTTGTCCGAGATCATGCTGCAGCAGACGCAGGTGGCGACTGTGATCCCGTATTACGCGCGTTTTCTCGAGGCTTTTCCGGATGTGGCGGCACTGGCCGCTGCACCAGCCGAACAGGTGCTGGCGCTGTGGGCCGGTCTGGGTTACTACGCCCGGGCGCGCAACTTGCACCGCTGCGCGCAGCAGGTTGTTGCGGTACACGGCGGTTTTTTCCCGAAAACCGCGGCCGGGCTGGCGGAATTGCCCGGCATCGGCCGGTCGACCGCAGCCGCCGTGGCCGCCTTCTGCTACGCCGAGCGCACGGCGATCCTGGACGGCAACGTCAAACGCGTGCTGTGCCGAGTGTTCGGCATCGACGGTTTTCCCGGTTCGACGGCGGTCGACCGCAAGCTCTGGGCACTGGCGGAAACCCTGCTGCCGGAAGCGGCCGACGACATGCCGGCCTACACCCAGGGCTTGATGGACCTGGGCGCCACGCTGTGCACGCGCGGCCTGCCGCATTGCCCGGCCTGCCCGTTCGCCGACGTTTGCGTGGCGCGCCGCGATGGTCGCCAGCGCGAGTTGCCGGCGCCGAAACCGCGGGCGGCGGTGCCGGAGCGCGAATCGACCTTCGTGCTGATTGTGGCCGACAACCGCCTGCTGCTTGAACGGCGCCCGCCGGCCGGCCTGTGGGGCGGCCTGCTGGTACCGCCGGAAGGCGAGCCGGAGGCGGTGCTGGCGGCGCGCGGCTTGCTTGCGGTCGACCGGCGCGAATTGCCGTTTTTGAAGCACGCTTTCACGCATTTCCGGCTGACGCTGAAGCCGGTGCTGTGCCGCGTGGCCAGCCAGGGCAAGGCCGGGCTGGCCGAACCGGGCGGCGAGTGGATCGAGCTCGAACGGGCGGCGGAGGCCGGCGTGCCGACACCGATCCGCAAGCTGATCAGCCTGGTTGCCAACCCAGCGGATTGAGTCCCCAGCGCTCGAAGCTGTCGGCGGCGACGATGCGGCCGTAGTGATTGCCGACCCGGCGTGCCAGGTCGACGCGCACCGGCGCCACGTACTGACGGCGCCGGCCGTGGTATATCACCTTGACCACCGGCGCCAGCGGCTGGTCGCTGTGGATTTCCTCGACCACCGCCAGATGGCCGCTTTCCAGCATGACCAGGGTGCCGACCGGGTAGACGCCCAGCGTGCGGATCAGCCCGGCAACCAGCGCCGGATCGAACTGCCGGCCGCCTTCGCCGTACAGCTGGCGCAGCGCTTCGGTGGGCGACAGCGCGGCGCGATAGGGACGTTGCGACGTCATCGCGTCGTAGGTGTCGACGATGGCCGCCAGCCGGCCGGCCAGCGAGATTTCGTCGCCGCGCATGCGGTAGGGGTAGCCGAGGCCGTTGTAGCGTTCGTGGTGTTCGAGCACCACCGCCACCGACGTCTCGGGCAGGCTGGAGGTGGCTTCGAGCACGGCCAGCCCTTCTTCGACGTGGCTCTGGACCAGTTCGTATTCAGATAGCGACAGCAGGCCGGGCTTGCCGATCAGCCGAGCGTCGATGGCGGCCTGGCCGATGTCCTTGAGCATCGTGCCGAGCGCCATTTTTTCCAGCTCCGGCGCGGCAACGCCCTGCTGCCGGCCGAGCGCGATGATCAGCGCGGCGGTGGCCACGGCGTGTTCGGTGGCGTAACGGTCCATCTGCTTGAGGCGGGCCAGCGGCACCAGCGCATCGGGATTGCGCACCACCGATTCCATCATCTTGCCGACGATCGGCTCCAGCCGTGCCGCTTCGACGCTGCGCCCGGCGCGGGCGGCCAGCGTCAGTTCGTCGAGCATCAAGGCGCCTTCGCGGATCAGTTTGCCGGAACGCCGACGCTCTTCGCCCAGCGACACCTTGGGCACCGCACTGGCACGCTTTTCGGCAATCGCCCGCCAGCCGACGTCGTCGAAACGCGGCCGCGACGGCGGCGGCGGCAGATCGCCGCCACGATCGGTATCGATGCTGACCTGTTCGATGCCGGCCGCCACCAGGCGACGGATGTGCTCGGCGTCGCGCACTTCGAAGCGGCGACGCCACAGCAAGTGGTCGAGCCACGGCTTGTGCAGGTCCACGACATACATGCCGGGCTGCAGTTCGCCGATGCGGATGGTACGGATCACGGGGCGGGCCGGCTGCGGTCGACGGCGCTCAGGGCTGTTTTTCGCCGGCGCGGGCGTCGGCTTCCGCCTTGCGTTTGGCCCGCTCGGCATCGTGCGCCTCGACCTTGCGCCGGTGCGCGGCTTCGCGCTCGGCCTTGGCCCTGGCACCTTCGTCGGCCTTCAGCGCCTTGTCTTCGCGCGCCTGTTCGCGACGCGCCTCGTCGGCCACGCGGCGGGCTTCGACCTCGTCGACGCGGGTGGCCCGCTCGGCGTCGCGCACCGGCGCCTCGGCCGCCCGCTGCGCTTCCTTGGCAGCGAAACGCTCGCGCCGCACCTCGCGCTCCTGCAGGGTGCCTTCCAGTTCCTGGGCACGGGTCGCGCGGCGCACCTCGACCTGTTTGTCGCGCGCCTTGTCGATGCAGCTGTTGACCAGGAATTTCTTCTGGCAGGCCAGGCGTTCGGCTTCGTATTCCGCGTCGGCCGCCTGCTGGCGCTTGACTGCCTCGGCCTTCAACGCACCAGCCCGTTCCAGGCGGGCGTTCCAGTCGGCCTCGCGGGCCGCGTCGTCGGCCAGGGCCGGCGTCGCCAGGCAGCAGGCGATCAGCCCGGCAACCACTGATAGGGATCGATGTTCCATTTTTCGTAACTTTCAAAACTGGCGATGCGGTCCTGCTGGAATTTCGACAGATCGATGATTTCCGGCGGAATGTAGTGCTTCTGCCCGGTATGGTAGAAAACCCGGACCACCGGTTCGAGCAGGTTGCCCTCGTTCTGTTCGAGCACGACGCCGAGCCGCTTGCTGTCCAGCATGACCAGCGAACCGCTCGGGTAGATGCCGAGCGAGCGGACGAAAGCCTGCACCAGCTGCGGGTCGAAGTGGTGGCTGCTCCATTCGAGCAGTTTCTTGAGCGCCTGCGTCGGCGGCATGCCCTTGTGGTAGACGCGGGCCGAGGTGATCGCATCGTAAACATCGACGATGGAGGCCATCTGGCCGTACAGCGAGATGCCGGCACCACCGAGCGCGCCGGGATAGCCGGAGCCGTCGAAGCGCTCGTGGTGCTGGCCGACGACCTGCAGCGCGATCTCGCTGACGCCGCCCGATTCCTGCAACAGCAGTACGCCTTCGTCGACGTGCCGCTTCATGTGCGTAAACTCGTCCTCGTTGAGCTTGGCCGGCTTGTTCAGGATGCGCTCGGGAATGCGCGCCTTGCCGACGTCGTGCAGCAAACCGCCGAGCGCCAGCTGGCGGATCACCGCCTTGTCCAGTTTCATCGAGCGGCCGAAGGCGACGAGCAGCGCGCAGACGCCGACCGAATGCTGGAAGGTGTAATCGTCGTGGTTCTTCAACCGGGCCAGCGGCAGCAGCGCGTCCTGGTTGCGGAAGATCGATTCGACCATGCCGTCGACCAGCGGCTCGACGCGCTCGACTTCGATCTGCTGGCCGAGCCGGATGTCGTCGAGCATGTTGCGCACGATCTTGTGCGCTTCGCCCTGCAGCCGGCGGGCGCGTGCCGCTTCGTCCTTGAGTTCGACCTGGATCGGCCGGTCGGATTTCTTCTGGGCGATTTCCTGCAGGCGCCGCTCGAGTTCGGCATTGACCTCGCTCTGGTCGCGCCCTTCCCACAGGTCGGCGCCCTTGACGGTGTCGATGTAGAGCTCGCGGATACCGAGCTTGATGATCTTGTCCACGGTCGCCATGTCGCGGACGTGGAAGGCGTTGGTCAGGAAGGGGTGATCGAGCCAGCCGCAATTGAGATCGGAGATGTACATCCCCGGTTTGAGCTGGTCGGTGCGAATCTGCTTGATCATGCGGAGAATTCTAGCAGCCCGCCGTTATAATTCGCCCCCTCATGATTGCCTTGCGCCAACTCACTTTCGCCCGTGTCGGACGACCGCTGGTCGTCGATGCCAGTCTGCAGATTCATGCCGGATGGAAGGTCGGCGTGGTCGGCGCCAACGGCTGCGGAAAATCCAGCCTGTTCGCGCTGCTCGCCGGCGAACTGCATGCCGAATCCGGCGATCTCGAAATGCCGCCCAACTGGCGGCTGGCCCGCGTTTCGCAGGAAACGCCGGGATTGCCGACGCCGGCGCTGGAATTCGTGCTCGACGGCGACGCCGAACTGCGCAGCGTCGAGGCCGAACTGGCCGCCGCCGAAGCGGCCGGCGACGGTGAGGCGATCGGCCGGCTGCACGCCCGCTACGCCGACATCGACGGCTATTCGGCCAAGGCCCGCGCCGCCGAAGTGCTGCACGGGTTGGGCTTTTCCGACGCCGATTTTGCCCGGCCGGTGGCCGATTTCTCGGGCGGCTGGCGGGTTCGCCTGAACCTCGCCCGCGCCCTGTCCTGCCGCGCCGACCTGCTGCTGCTCGACGAACCGACCAACCACCTCGACCTCGATGCAGTGCTCTGGCTCGAAGGCTGGCTGAAGACGACACCGGCGACGCTGCTGCTGATTTCGCACGACCGCGATTTCCTCGACGCCGTGGTCGGCCAGATCATCGCCATCGACCAGCAACGGCTGAACCTGACCAGCGGCGGTTATTCCGATTACGAACGCGCCAAGGCGGCGCGGCTGGCCACCCAGCAATCGGCCTACGAAGCCCAGCAGCGCGAAATCGCCCACCTGACGCGTTTCGTCGAACGCTTCAAGGCCAAGGCGACCAAGGCGCGCCAGGCGCAGAGCCGGGTCAAGATGCTCGAACGGATGGAAATCGTCGCCGCGGCGCATGTCGACTCGCCCTTCCATTTCAGCTTCCGCCAGCCGGACAGCCTGCCCGATCCGCTGCTGGTCGTCGAAAATGCCGGCGCCGGCTACGTCGACCGCAAGATTCTGGAAAACCTGACGCTGACGCTGCGTCCGGGTTGCCGCATCGGCCTGCTCGGCCGCAACGGCGCCGGCAAGTCGACGCTGATCAAGCTGCTGGCCGGCGCCGTCGCGCAACAAGGCGGCGAACGCAAGGAAGCCAGGGCGCTCAATATCGGCTACTTCGCGCAGCACCAGCTGGAGCAGCTGCGCGAGGAAGAAACCCCGCTGTGGCACATGCAGAAGCTGGAGCCGCTGACGCCGGAACAGGAACTGCGCGACTACCTGGGCGGCTTCGATTTCCGCGGCGACATGGCGACGCGCCCGGTCGGTCCGTTCTCTGGCGGCGAGAAATCGCGGCTGGCGCTGGCCCTGCTGATCCGCACCCGGCCGAATCTGCTGCTGCTCGACGAACCGACCAACCACCTCGACCTCGAAATGCGCGAGGCGCTGGCCTTCGCCATGCAGGATTACGAGGGCGGCATGGTCGTCGTCTCGCACGACCGCCACCTGCTGCGCAGTTGCACCGACGAGTTGCTGCTCGTCGACAACGGCCGCGCCACGCCTTTCGACGGCGATCTCGACGACTACGCCGACTGGCTGGCCGCCCAGCGCAACGCGGCCAAGGCACCGCAGGCGGAAGCCGTCGCCGACAAGGCCGAGCGCCTGCAACAGCGCGCCGACGCCAAGGCCAGCCGGCAGGCGCTGCTCGCCGAGCGCCGCAAGCTGAGCAAGGAAATCGAGAAGATCGACCGTGATCTGGCCAAATGGCACGAAGAAAAGGCGGCACTCGACGCGCAGTTCGCCGATCCCGACTTCTATGCTGCGGTCGACCGCGCGAAAAGCGAAGAAATGCACCGCCGCGCCGGCGAACTGGGCGAGCAGATCGATACGGCCGAACTGCGCTGGCTGGAACTGCACGAGGCACTCGACGCGCTACCTGCGGTCGACTGAGCCGAAACGGGAAAAAACCGGGAAAGCCCCGGTGACGATCGGGTAAAATCGCCGTTTTTTGGCCGTTAGCCGGAGTTGACCGTGAAAATCGTCTGCCTTGACCTCGAAGGGGTGCTCGTCCCCGAAATCTGGATCGAATTCGCCGAGCGCACCGGCATTCCGGAACTCAAGCGGACGACGCGCGACGAGCCGAACTACGACACGCTGATGACCTATCGCCTGAACATCCTGCGCGAGAAGAAGCTCGGCCTGCCGGACATCCAGAAGGTGATCGCCGAAATGGGCCCGATGCAGGGCGCCCGTGCCTTCCTCGACCAGCTGCGCGAGGATTACCAGGTCATCATCCTGTCCGACACCTTCTACGAATTCGCCCATCCGCTGATGCGCCAGCTGGGCTGGCCGACGCTGTTCTGCCATTCGCTGGAAGCCGACGCCGCCGGCATGCTGGTCAATTACCACCTGCGCATGCCGAACCAGAAGCAGGAAGCGGTCAAGCGCTTCAAGGAACTGAACTTCACCATCGTCGCCGCCGGCGATTCGTACAACGACACGGCGATGCTCGGCGAAGCCCACGGCGGCATCCTGTTCCATCCGCCGGAAAACGTCGTCCGCGAATTCCCGCAATTCCCGGTGGTGCGCGACTACGACGCGCTGCGTACCCAGATTGATCTCGCTTTCGCCAAGGCCGCCTGACCGCCATGCATCGCGACCGGTTCTACACCCTCTCCGCCTCCTGCCCCGACCAGGTCGGCATCATCGCCCGCGTCACCGGCTTCATCGCCGAGCACGGCGGCTGGATCCTCGAATCGAGTTTCCACGCGGACGAGGTCACCGGTCGCTACTTCATGCGCATCGAGATCAAGGCCGATTCGCTGCCCTTCCTGCTCGCCGAATTCCGCGAGCGTTTCGGTCGGGACGTCGCCGAACCGCTGAGCATGCACTGGCGGATCGCCGACAGCGCGGTCAAGAAGCGCGTCGTGGTGATGGTTTCCAAGCAGGAGCACTGTCTGTACGACCTGCTGGCGCGCTGGCAGTCGAAGGAACTCGACATCGAGATTCCCTGCGTCATCTCGAACCACGACACCTTCAAGGGTTTCGTCGAGTGGCACGGCATTCCGTTCATCCACGTGCCGGTGAACAAGGACAACAAGGCGGCCGCCTACGCCGAAATCCAGCGCATCTTCGAGGATGTGCGCGGCGACACGATGGTGCTGGCCCGCTACATGCAGATCCTGTCGCCCGAACTGTGCGACGCGCTGGCCGGCAAGATCATCAACATCCACCACAGCTTCCTGCCCAGCTTCGTCGGCGCCAAGCCTTATCACCAGGCCTACGAACGGGGCGTCAAGCTGATCGGCGCAACCTGCCATTACGTGACCAGCGAGCTCGATCAGGGACCGATCGTCGAACAGGACGTGATCCGCATCGACCATTCGGATTCGCCGGACGACATGGTGCGCTACGGCAAGGACATCGAGAAAACGGTCCTGGCACGCGGTTTGCGCTACCATCTTGAAGACCGTGTACTGGTGCACGGCAACAAGACGATCGTTTTCCGCTGATGGTGATTTCGCGCAAGGACTCCCTGCTACTCGTCGTCGATCTCCAGGAAAAGCTGGCGCCGGCCATCTTCGAAGGGGACGACATCATTCGCAACAGCGTCCGGCTGCTTGAAGGTGCGCGCCGGCTCGGCGTGCCGGCCTTCGTTTCCGAACACTACGTCAGCGGCCTCGGGCCCAGCGTACCGGCGATCCGCGCGGCTGCGGTCGACGCCCGGATTTTCCCGAAAACCCATTTTTCGTGCTGGCGCGAACCGGAAATCCCGGCGCTGCTGCGCGCGGCCGGCCGCCGCCAGATCGTGCTGACCGGTGCCGAGACGCACGTCTGCGTGCTGCAGACCGCGCTCGACCTGCTGGCCGCGGATTTCGACGTGTTCATGGTGGCCGATGCGGCATCCTCGCGCACGCCGCTCAACCGCCAACTGGCTTTCGAGCGCCTGCGTTCGGCGGGTGGCCAGGTCGTCAGCAGCGAAATGGTGCTGTTCGAATGGCTCGAACGCGGCGGCACCGATGAGTTCCGCGCACTGTTGCCGCTGATCAAGTAAGACCCGCCCCCTCTCTTTTTCTGCCGACTGCCGCCGTGCCGCGGTCGACACCCTTTTTGCCTGAAAAACGCGGTCGACCGCATCATCCGCGAAAATTCGTCGCCCCAAAAAAAGCGGGCACCCGAAGGTGCCCGAAGGGAGAGAGACTACGATTCCGTTTAGTGGTGGTAGGCGCTTTCGCCGTGGGAGGTCAGGTCGAGACCTTCGCGCTCCTCGTCTTCCGGCACACGCAGACCGATCACGATATCGACGATCTTGTAGGCGATGAAGGAGACCACACCGGACCAGACGATCGTGAAGAGCACGCTCTTGATCTGGATGATGACCTGGGCACCCATCGAGAAGGTGTCCGGGGTCAGGCCGCCGGTACCGCCCAGGCTCTGGGCAGCGAACACACCGGTCAGGATGGCGCCGACGATACCGCCGACACCGTGCACACCGAACACGTCGAATGCGTCATCGGCACCCAGGATGCGCTTCAGGCCGGAAACACCCCACAGGCAGACCAGACCGGCGATCAGGCCGAGGATGATCGAGCCCATCGGGCCGACGAAACCGGCCGCCGGGGTCACGGCAACCAGACCGGCAACGGCACCGGAAACGGCACCCAGCACCGAGGGCTTGCCCTTGAACAGCGCCTCGCCGGTGATCCAGGAGAGGGTGGCAGCACCCGTGGCCAGCACGGTATTGACGAAGGCCAGACCGGCGATGCCGTTGGCGGCGCCAGCGGAACCGGCGTTGAAGCCGAACCAGCCCACCCACAGCAGGGAAGCACCGACCATGGTCAGCGTCAGCGAGTGCGGGGTCAGCGATTCCTTGCCGAAGCCGATGCGCTTGCCGATCACGTAGGCACCCACCAGACCGGCAATACCGGCGTTGATGTGAACCACCGTACCGCCGGCGAAGTCGAGCGCACCGTCGGCGCCGAGCAGACCGCCGCCCCAGACGATGTGGGCCATCGGCACGTAGGAGAAGGTGAACCAGATCACCGAGAACAGCATCACCGCGGAGAACTTGATGCGCTCGGCGAAGGAACCGACGATCAGGGCGGTGGTGATGGCCGCGAAGGTGGATTGGAAGATCAGGAAGACATATTCCGGGATGGTGGGCAGGACGCCGGACAGGGTGTCGGGCGTGATGCCGGCCAGGAACAGCTTGGACAGATCGCCGAAGAACTTGCCTTCACCGGAGAACGCCAGGCTGTAGCCGTAGATGCACCACAGCACGGTGATCAGCGAGAAGATCACGAAGACCTGCATGAGCACCGACAGCATGTTCTTGCTGCGGGCCAGGCCGCCGTAGAACAGGGCCAGACCGGGGATGGTCATCAGGATGACCAGCATGGTGGAAGTCAGCATCCAGGCGGTATCGCCGGTGTCGAGCTTCGGTTCGGCAGCCGGCGCAGCAGCTTCGGCCGGTGCTTCAGCCGGGGCAGCGGCAGCTTCGGCGGCGGGAGCGGCAGCAGCGGCGCCCGAAGCGGTTTCGGTGGCGACAGCCGCCGGGGCAGCCGCCGGTTCGGCGGCCTTTTCTTCAGCCCAGGCCGATGCGCCGAATGCAACGGCGCCGACCAAGGCCAGCATAGCGAGGACACGTTTCATGTCGGAACTCCTTACAGGGCGTCGCCACCGGTTTCACCGGTGCGAATGCGGATGACTTGTTCGAGGTCGAAGACGAAGACCTTGCCGTCGCCGATCTTGCCGGTGCTGGCCGACTTCTCGATGGCTTCGATGACCTGGTCGAGCTGCTCGGACTTGACGGCAGCCTCGATCTTCACCTTGGGCAGGAAGTCGACGACATATTCGGCACCCCGATACAACTCGGTGTGGCCCTTCTGCCGGCCGAAACCCTTCACTTCGGTAACCGTGATGCCCTGCACGCCGATGGCGGACAGCGCTTCACGCACTTCGTCAAGCTTGAACGGCTTGATGATGGCGGTAACGAATTTCATGGGAGGTTCCCCTTTGATGGTTCAAAACTTTTAATTTCCCGCCGGCGCCGGCCGGGTCGCCGGCGGGAAAGATCGGAATGTCTTAGAACGACTTCGAGACGGACAGAACGGCGGTTGCCTTGCCGGCGTACTTCTGATGGCCGCTATTCACATTGGTGAAGGTGTAGACCGAACGCTTGGCATCGGTGTCGATGTACGACAGGCCGAACACGAAGCCGCCGATGTCCTTGGTCACGCCCAGCTTCCAGTCGGTGTAGTCGTTGGCCGAGTAGTTGTTGACGTCGGTATAGCCGACGTGGCCATTGACGCCCCAGCCGGAACCGAGGTCATAGTTGGCCGACAGGTCGTAGTAACCGGTGTGCTTGGAATTGACCAGGTCGAAGTAGTCGGTCAGCGCGTGCGAGTACTTGAACGACAGGAACTTCCAGGAAGCACCGATGTACAGTTCGAAGTTGTCGACTGCATCGCTCTGCCCCTTCAGGTTGTTCGAACCCGGGTAGTAGTAGTACAGGCCGCCGACGTCGATGCCGAAGTCGCCGAAGGACTTGCGATAGCCGCTGTAAACGTCCATTTCGAGGTTGCCGTCCTGGAAGCCGGCGTATTCGCTGACGTTGGAGTTCCAGTTGCCGACATAGAAGCCGCTGGCGTGGGAGTAGTCGAAACCACCTTGAATGGCAGCCTTGCCGAAGGTCTGGTCGATACCGCGGAAGCGATAGTTCGACACCAGCGAGACGTTGGCGGTGAAGGTATGCGCGCTCTCGGCTTCCTGGGCGACGGCAACCTGGACGGCGGCCGGAGCAGCGAAGGCGCCGACGAGGGCCAGGGCGATCAGGGACTTCTTCATAAGGTTCTCTCCTGTACGGAAGTAGTTGATAAAAGGAATTTGTGCAGCACAACATAGCAGAAGCTGTGCCAGCATGTATTTCTTTTTAAATTCATGCAACTAGAGAGAACAATTAAAACTGCGCACCGACATGGCGCACCAAACAAGTGCGGTCACAGACTGTTACGCACCAGCGGCGAGCGGCAAAAGGCAAAATCCCCGAAATACCGCTGTGCTACACTGCTCGGCCCACGGAGGATGATCATGCTCGACCCCAAGACCCTGGAAGAATTCGGTAACCGGATGAGCGCGCTGCTCGCCAATTCCCCGGCCAAGGATATCGAGAAGAACGCCAAGGCTGCCCTGGGCGGCCTGTTCGGCAAGCTCGATCTGGTCACGCGCGAGGAGTTCGACATCCAGGCACAGTTGCTGGCCCGGACGCGCGAAAAACTGCAGGCGCTGGAAGCCCGCGTCGAAGCACTCGAAAAAGCCCGCCAGGGCGAGCAGTAGCCCGGCATGGCGCTGGCCGTCGCGCTCAGTCGCGGACTGGACGGCCTGCACGCGCCACCGGTCACCGTCGAAGTCCATCTGGCCAACGGCCTGCCCGGACTGACGCTGGTCGGCCTGCCCGACGCCGAGGTCCGCGAGGCGCGCGACCGCGTCCGCGCGGCGATTCTCAATTCCGGCTACGAATTTCCCAGCAAACGGATCACCATCAATCTGGCGCCGGCCGACCTACCCAAGGAATCCGGGCGCTTCGACCTGCCGATTGCGCTCGGCATCCTGGCCGCCAGCGGACAGATTCCCGTCGACGGCCTGCGCGGTCACGAATTTGCCGGTGAATTGTCGCTGTCCGGCGAACTGCGCCCGATTCGCGGCGCCCTGGCAATGGCGCTGCAGGCGGCCGGCGACAAGCGGCGTTTCGTGCTCCCGGAAGCCAGCGCGCCGGAAGCCGCGCTGGCCGGTTGCGGCGACATCCTGGCGGCGGACTCGCTGCTCGCGGTATGCGCCCACCTGAGCGGCGAACGCCCGCTCGGCGCGCCGCCTGCGGTCGACATCGGCAACGGCGAAATTCTTCCCGACCTGGCCGACGTCCGCGGTCAGGCACAGGCCAAGCGGGCGCTCGAGATCGCCGCGGCCGGGCGCCATTCGCTGTTGATGTACGGTCCGCCGGGTGCCGGCAAGTCAATGCTCGCCAGCCGCCTGCCCGGCCTGATGCCGCCGCTGACCGAAAGCGAAGCGCGCGAATCGGCCGCCGTGCTGTCGCTGGTCGGCCAGTTCCGGCCTGCGGGCTGGGGCCGCCGGATGTTCCGCAGCCCGCATCACTCGGCCTCGGCGGTGGCGCTGGTCGGCGGCGGCAATCCGCCGCGCCCCGGCGAGATCAGTCTGGCGCATCAGGGCATCCTGTTCCTCGATGAACTGCCCGAGTTCGACCGCAAGGTACTCGAAACGCTGCGCGAGCCGCTGGAAAGCGGTCGCGTGCATATTGCGCGGGCGGCGCGTCAGGCCGAGTTTCCCGCCGAATTCCAGCTGATCGCCGCAATGAATCCCTGCCCCTGCGGTTATCACGGCCAGGCGCGTTGCCGCTGCACGCCGGAACAGGTGATGCGCTACCGGGGAAAACTGTCCGGCCCCTTCGTCGACCGCATCGACCTGCTGATCGAAGTGCCGCCGCTGCCCGACGCCGCGCTGGCCGGACAGCCGGACGGCGAAACCTCGGCCGTCGTCCGCGAACGGGTGGCCGCCGCCTGGGCCAGACAGCGCGCCCGGCAGGGCGGCCCCAACGCCCGCCTGGACAACCGCGAAATCGACCAGTTGTGTGCCCCGGAGCCCGCCGCCGCCCAGTTGCTGCAGGCAGCCGCGCAGCGCCTGGGCCTGTCGGCCCGCGCCTGGCACCGCGTGCTCAAGGTGGCGCGCACCATCGCCGACCTGGCTGCCAGCGAGACCATCGCCGCCGCCCATGTCGGCGAAGCTATCCAGTATCGGCGACTGGCCCATGACTGATTCCCGCAACACCCGCGGCCTGGCGTTGCTGCTGGCCGTCCTGTCGGCGCTCGGCCCGTTCTCGATCGACACCTACCTGCCCAGCTTCCACGATATCGGCAGCAGCCTGCAGGCAACGCCGCTGGATGTGCAGCAGACGCTGTCCGCCTATCTGTTCTCGTTTGCCGTGATGACCCTGTGGCACGGTGCCATTGCCGACCGTTTCGGCCGGCGCCGGGTGATCCTCTGGGCGCTGGCGCTGTTCGGCGTGGCCAGCGCCGGCTGCACGCTGGCCGGCAGCATCGGCCAACTGTGGTTCTGGCGGGCCATGCAGGGCGTCACCGCCGGTGCCGGCATCGTTGTCAGCCGGGCCATCGTGCGCGACCTGTTCGACGGCGCGGCGGCCCAGCGCCTGATGTCGCAGATCACGATGATGTTCGCGCTGGCCCCGGCCATTGCGCCGGTGATCGGCGGCTGGCTGCAGTCGGCGTTCGGCTGGCGCTCGATTTTCGTGTTCCTGACGCTGTCGACCGCAGCCCTCTGGTTCACCTGCTTCAAGCTGCTGCCGGAAACGCTGCCGCCGGCGCGCCGCCAGTCGCTGCAACCGGCCTATCTCGGGCGCACTTACTGGAAGGTGCTGAGTTCCCCCCGCTTCCTGCTGGTCTGTGCGGCGCTGTCATGCAACTTCGGCGGCTTCTTCATCTATGTACTGTCGGCGCCGACCTTCCTGATGAGCCATCTGAAATTGCCGGAAACCGCCTTCCTCTGGCTGTTCGGACCGGCGATGAGCGGACTGGTCTGCGGTTCGTGGCTATCCGGCCGGCTGGCCGGGCGCATCTCGCTCGGCCGCACCGTGGCACTGGGCTACGCGGTGATGGCCGCGGCGGTCGTGCTCAACCTGGCGATCAACCTGACGCTGCCGCCCGGCCTGCCGTGGAGCGTCGCGCCGCTGTTCGTATACACCACCGGCATGTCGCTGGCGCTGCCCTGTCTGACCTTGTTCGCGCTCGATCCCTTCCCCGAGCAGCGCGGCCTGGCCGCCTCCTGCCAGACCTTTTTCCAGTCCGGCTTCAACGGTTTCGCTGCGGCCGTGATCGCACCGCTGCTGTGGGGAACGACGCTGCACCTGGCGCTCGGCATGGCCGGCCTGCTCACCCTGGGCGCGCTGGCCGCCTGGGGACACCGCAAATTACGACTGCTGCCAGGGTAGACCGTGGAAACGCCAGCCGCCGCGGGTTCCGCGGTGAAAGTCCTCGTCGAGCGGTCCCTCGAAGCCTTCGAGCACGTTGATCACTTGCGTGAAGCCGGCCTTTTCAAGCGCTTCGCAGGCGTACAGCGAACGATGGCCGCTGCGGCAGATGACCAGCACCGGACGCTCGACGCTCCCCTTGCACAGCCGCTGCACGCGCAGTGCGAAATCCGGGTCGATGTCCCAGTCCGGCGCTTCCTGCCAGGCGACATGTTCGGCGCCGACCGGATGACCGACGTACATGTGTTCGATCTCGGTCCGGCAATCGACCAGGACGGCCTCCGGCGTCTGTTGCAGAAAGGCATGGGCGGCACGGGGATCGAGATGCTGCATCGGCGTATCGGAACATTTGAATGAACCGATATTATACGTTTCCCCCCACCGTCTGCCCCGGATCGCCATGAAACTGCCCGCCTGGATCGTCGCCCTGTTTTCCGGCCTGAGCGCCCTGCTGTTGCCCGCCTGCGACGCGGTGAACCTGCCGCAGATCCAGCCTGGGGTGACGACGCAGGCCGAGGTCCGCCAGCGCCTGGGCGAACCCGGCGCTGTGCACGCCAACGACGACGGTACGGCGACCTGGGAATACTCGCGCCAGCCGGCCGGCGTCGACTGCTGGATGATCCGCTTCGACGACCGCCAGGTGGTGGCTGCGGTCGACCAGGCGCTGAGTGCGGAAAACCTCGCCCGCATCGCCAGCGGCATGCCCGAGGCCGAAGTCCTGCGCCAACTTGGCCGCCCGGCGACACGTATCGCCTTCGGCCCCGACGACGTGCTGGAATGGCACGTGCGCAGCGATTTTCCCGGCGAGGAAGCCTATTTCGCGGTGCATGTCCGACGCGACGACGGTCGGGTCGTCAAGACCGCCAGCCGGGTCCAGCCGAAAGGCTGAACCGCGCGGTCAACCGCCCAGCCGCTGCAATTCCTCGATCGTGTTGATGTTGGCGAAGGCGTCGGCAACGTCAGAAAAATCGACATCGACCGCCGCCAGCGGTTGATACCAGCGCTCGAACTTGCGCTCGCCGGCCTGCAGATAGGCGGTCAGATCGTCGAGCAGCTCGCGCCGGCACAGGCAGAACACCGGATGCGGCTGATTGCCGGTACGGGCGACGGCAATCTGCGCGTCGTTTGCGGTCAACTCGGCTAGCAGCCGGCAAACCAGGTCGACCGGCAACCGCGGCGAATCGCACGGCGCCGTTGCCACCAAGGGCGTCGCGGCCGCCGCCAGCGCCGCGTGCAGGCCAGCCAGCGGCCCGGCAAACCCGGCGATCGCGTCGGCCACGACCGGATAGCCGAAGGCGGCATAAACCGCCGGATTACGGTTGGCGTTGATCAGCAGCGTATCGACCTGCGGCGCCAGCCGCTCGATCACGTGCGCCACCAGCGGCCGGCCGGCGAACGGCTGCAGCCCCTTGTCCACGCCGCCCATCCGGCTGCCCATGCCGCCGGCCAGGACGACACCGGTGATCGCCGGGCGCAAGGGCGACCGGACTTCAGACATGATCGAGAATCTCGCCGGCGACGCGGGCGATTTCCGCATCGCTCAAGACACCCGCCACCACCGGCCGGGATTCGTTCGCGGCATGGCGGGCGAGCGAGCGGCGGTACAGCGGATCGTAGTGCCGTTCGAGCAGCGATGCGGTCAACGCAGCGAATTCGCCGTTTTCGATCAACCCCCGCCATTCGCCGACGCGTTCGCCACCAACCAGTTCGCGCAGGCTCTCCAGACGCTGCAGCAGGGTTTCCCGGTCGTCGAGGAAATGCGGGTAATCACGCAGCAGGAAATCCACCCGGTCGCCCAGCGCTACGCACAGTTCGCTGCGCCCCGCCTGCTGCATCGCCCGGTGGAGTGTCTCCGGCAGACGCAACCGGCCGATCTTGCGCGACTCGGCTTCGACGAACACCGGCCGGTCCGGGTCGAAAACGCTCAAGGCCTGCCACAGCAGAGTCTCGAACCATTTCTGCCCGGGCTGCGCGATGCCCGGCCGGCCACCCAGCACCGAGCCCTTGTGGCAGGCGATTTCCTCGAGGTCGAGCACCTGGCCGCCACGGGCGGCGATGGCCTGCAGGATGCGCGTCTTGCCGCAACCGGTCGGGCCGGCGATCACGTGGTAACGGAAGCGGCCGGGCAAGGTCTCCAATTGATCCAGCACATGTTGCCGGTAGGCCTTGTAGCCGCCTTCCAGCTGGCAGGCATCCCAGCCGACCGAACGCAGCACGGTGTTCATCGCCCCCGAGCGCATGCCGCCGCGCCAGCAAACGATCAGCGGCCGCCATTGCCGGTCGTTGGCGAGAAAGCGTTCGCGCAAATGGCGCGCGATGTTGGCCGAGATGTAGGCGGCACCGAGCTTCTTGGCAGCGAACGGCGATACCTGCTTGTACAGCGTGCCGACCTCGGCGCGCTGCGCATCATCGAGGACCGGGCAGGAAATCGCACCGGGAATGTGGTCGTCGGCGAATTCGTCCGGCGAACGGACATCGACGATGGTGTCGAATTCGCCGAGTTCGCCCAGCGTCGCGCTGCCCTTGCGGGCTGCCTGCCGGGCGGTCGCCGGCAGCCTTTCGCCGTTCATTTTCCTTTATCCTTCGCGCTGATCCGTGCCAAGCCGACATTTTAGTGGTCTGCTGCACAAAAGTCGGCCCGACCGACCTGCAATTCGTCAGGAACCCCGATGGAAAACACCCCCGAAACCGTCCCCGCTCCGCGCCTGACCCAGCTCGCCCATGGTGGCGGCTGCGGCTGCAAGATCGCCCCGGCCGTGCTCGGCGACATCCTGAAGCACGTCGGCAGCGGCATCGTGCCGCCGGAACTGATGGTCGGCATCGAATCGTCCGACGACGCCGCCGTTTATCGCCTGAACGACACGCAGGCGCTGGTCGCCACCACCGATTTCTTCACCCCCATCGTCGACGACCCCCGGGATTTTGGGCGTATCGCCGCAACCAATGCGCTGTCCGACGTCTACGCCATGGGCGGCAAGCCGATTCTGGCGCTGGCACTGGTCGGCATGCCGCTCGCCAAATTGCCGGTGGACGTCATCGGCCAGATCATCGACGGCGGCGCCAGCGTCTGCCGGGCGGCCGGCATCCCGGTGGCCGGTGGTCATTCGATCGATGTCGTCGAGCCGATCTACGGCCTGGTCGCCCTCGGGCTGGTCGAGCCGGCCAAGGTCAGGAAAAACTGCAACGCGCAGGCCGGCGACATGCTGGTCCTTGGCAAGCCGCTCGGTGTCGGCGTGCTGTCGGCCGCGCTCAAGCAGGAAAAGCTGTCGGCCGCCGGCTACGCCGAGATGCTGCACTGGACGACCCTGCTCAACACGCCCGGCCCGAAGCTCGCCGAACTGCCCGGCGTGCACGCGATGACCGACGTCACCGGTTTTGGCCTGGCCGGCCATCTGCTGGAAATCTGCCGCGGCTCGCGGCTGGGCGCCGACGTCGCATTTGCCGACCTGCCGCTGATCGACGAGGCGCTGGACGGGGTACGTCAGGGCATCGCCACCGGCGCGTCGACGCGCAACTGGGCCAGCTACGGCAGCGAAGTGGAGTTGCCGAACGGCTTTGCCGAATGGCAGCAGAAACTGCTGACCGATCCACAGACGTCCGGCGGCCTGCTGGTGAGTTGTGCGCCGGCTGCGGTCGACACGGTGCTGGCAACATTTTCCGCCGACGGTTTCGGCGCCGCCCGGGTGATCGGGCAGATGCGCGAAGGCAGCGGCCTGCGCGTACGCTGAAGACGGGATGCATGGCAACGCGGGGCCGGCTTGATGAGACCGGCGTCCTGCGCATGCGTTGAAGGCGGTCGCCCCCCGCGAAAACGGCGTTCAGCGCCCCCGGCCGCCGCCCGGCCGTCCTTTGGCGCCGGCTTTCGCCACACCGGCCACCGGCCGACTGCCGGCTCCCGGCTTCTGGCCTGTGTTTTGCCCGGGCTTTTGCCCCGAATTCCCCGGTCGACCGCGCCCGCCACCGGTTTTCGGACGTTCGTCAAAGCCCACCCAGTTGCCCGGTGCGCTGCGCCGGCCGGCCGGTTTCGCCGGCTTGACCGAGGAGACACTGCGCGCGACCGGCGCGCCCCAGGTCGGCGGCACGTTGTGCTTGGGCTCGAAGCCCGGTTCCTCGTCACGCGACAGCGCCTGTTTCAACAACGCCTCGATGGCCGCCAGTTGCGGCGCCTCGTCGGCAGCGACGAAGGAGATCGCCTCGCCAGGCTGGCCGGCCCGGCCGGTGCGGCCGATCCGGTGCACATAATCTTCCGGCTGCAGCGGCAGGTCGAAATTGACCACCTGCGGCAATCCGTCGATGTCGATGCCGCGTGCCGCCACGTCGGTCGCCACCAGCATCTCGACGGTGCCCGCCTTGAAGGCGTCGAGCGCCTGCTGGCGGGCGGCCTGCGGCCGGTCGCCGTGGATCGTGTCGGCCGGAATCTGCTTGCCGCGCAGGCGCTCGACCAGTTCGTCGCAACCCTTCTTCGTCTTGACGAAGACCAGCACCTGGCGCCAGTCGCGGTCGCGGCGCATGAACAGGAAAAGGTCGGTCTTGCGCTTCTTGTCCACCGGCACCGCCCACTGGCGGACCGTCTTGGCCGCCGTGTTGCGCGGCGTCGCCTCGATGCGCAGCGGCTTTTTCAGGCGGCGACCGGCCAGTTCGACGATGGCCGGCGCGAAAGTGGCGGAGAACAGCAGCGTCTGGCGTTGGCGCGGCAGCGCGGAGAACAGGATGTCGAGATCGCCGGCAAAGCCGAGGTCGAGCATGCGGTCGGCTTCGTCGAGGACCAGCGTGCGCAACTGGCGAAAACGCACGGCGCCCTTGGTGAACAGGTCGATCAAACGGCCCGGCGTGGCGACCAGGATGTCGACGCCCTGCTTCAGACGGTCGATCTGCGGATTCAGGTTCACGCCGCCGTAGACCGCATAGGTTTGCGGCGCCAGCCCAGCGCCGTAACGGCGGAAGCTGTCCATCACCTGCTCAGCCAGTTCGCGCGTCGGCACCAGCACCAGCGCGCGCACCGCGCCGGCATCGAGCGCTTCCGGCGCAGCGGCGAGCATCTGCAGGATCGGCAGCGCAAAGGCGGCCGTCTTGCCGGTGCCGGTCTGCGCCGCGGCCAGCAGGTCGCGACCGGCCAGCACGGCGGGAATCGCCTGCTGCTGGACCGGCGTCGGCGTGCGGTGGTCGAGTTCGGCCAGGGTCTGCAACAGGGCCGGCACGAGGCCGAGTTCGGTAAAGCTCATCGGGGCATTCCGGGGAAAAACCGGCAATTCCTGCGGTCGACCGCAGGAATCCGGAAAAAATCAGAAGGTGACGACCTTGTCGGCGTCCAGCGTGGCCTGCGCCAGTTCGGCCAGCGTGCCGATGCTCAGGCCGGGAATCAGCGGCAGTTCGCCGAGGCCGCGGGCCAGCGCGCAGGTCCGGCACAGTCGGATGTCGACGCCGTAACCGACCAGCGTCTCGACCATGCCTTGCAGACCGTTGGTCGCGCCGTCCACCTGCTTGGGCAAACCGAGCACGGTGGCGTCGGACATCAGGAAAACCTTCACTGCCGGCGGGTCGTCGCGACCGGCCAGCGCGGTGGCCAGACGCAGGCCGGACAGACAGCGCTCGCTACCGTAGGGCGGTGCGTGGATGATGATCAGGACGTTCTGCATGGCGGACTCCGCAGGAGGAAAGTCCGCCATCTTAGCGCCGGACGGCGGATTTTTCCGCCGCTTCGGCAAGCTCAGCCGTCAACCGCCTCGCCGGCCAGCAGGAAGGGATTCGGCGCGCCACGGGCGTAACCCTGCTCACCGACCAGCACGTCGATGGCCAGGCTGGCCAGATCGTCGATCAACGGCTCGACCTGACGATCGTCCTTCTGGAAGTAGAGCTTGATGTAGCCGTGGCAGTGATCGCAGGCCTCGGCGCGAACCGCCGGGAAAGCATCCTCGATGCCGAAATAGGCGACCACGCCGGGATCGTCGCACAGCGTGCAGCGGGCGCGCACGGCGTTCCAGCGGGTGGCGCACAACGAGCATTCGAGATAGCGCAGGCCGCCCTTGCCCTGCTCGGCCAGCACGACGGCGCCGACCGGCGCACTGCCGCAGCACGGGCAGGCGTGGCGATCGGCCAGCGGCAGATGGCCCTTCGGCAGAATCAGGCGCGCCGCGGCATGGGTATGAACGACCTGCAGCGCCGCGGCGACCACGACATCGGCCAGCGTGCGCTGGCCGGTCGTCGCCGCGCCTGCTAGCAGCGCACGGGCAGCGGGCAGAAGGG
Organism: Azonexus sp. R2A61; assembly: GCF_021401135.1. GTDB lineage: Bacteria > Pseudomonadota > Gammaproteobacteria > Burkholderiales > Rhodocyclaceae > Azonexus. The sequence goes on from NZ_JACBFO010000001.1 coordinate 311,250, forward strand.
CGGCGGCATCGCGGCTCGGCGGAAGGTCGGGACCGACCTGTCGCAGCGTGTCATAGACATCGGCCCAGGCGGCATCGAAGCCGGATTCGGCGCCGGCGAATAGCGGTGACTGCCAGTCGAAATCGGCCGGCAACGCCAGGCCGGCGTCGGCCAGACCGGCCATTGCCGCATGCTGGGCATCGGCCAGCACGGCCAGCCAGTTCAACCATTCGGCGGCGCCGGAGCTTGACGCCAATTGGCGCAGGCGGGCGGCACGCCGCTGGAAGAGATCGCCAGTCGGCGCCACGACGGTGGACGGCTCGACGGACAGCGGCAAAGTTTGTTCGGGAAAAAGCATGTCGCCCCAGAAAAAATGTCAGGTTCTCACATCAAGGTCGGCGGTGCCAGCACGCCACCCGCGTCGACGATACGCTCGGCACCGGCATAGACCACCATGCCGTGCGCCCGGGCGAAGCCGACCAGCAGAAGGCCGGCGGCCTGCGCCTGGCGAACCGCCAGCGCCGTCGGCGCCGATACGGCGACCAGCGCGGGCAGGCCGGCACTGGCCGTTTTCTGCACCATTTCGTAGGAGGCACGGCTGGTCACCAGCACGAAGCCGTCCCCGGCGTCGCCGGAACGGGCCAGCGCCCCGACCAGCTTGTCGAGGGCGTTGTGCCGGCCGACATCCTCGCGTACGCAGCGGATGTTGCCGGCGGCATCGGCCCAGGCGGCAGCATGGGCCGATCCACACCGTTCGCGCATCGCCTGCCAGTGCGGCAGCTGGCGCAGCGCTTCGTGAATCGCCGCCACGGTCAGCGGCTCGCCGGCGTGCAGCGTCTTGTCCGGCATCGCCGTAACGCCGGCCAGGCTCTCGACGCCACACAGGCCGCAACCGGTGCGCCCGGTCAGCTGACGCCGCCGGTCCTTGAGCCCGACAAAGCGCTCGCTGGCAATCTCCATTTCAATGGAAATACCGTCGCAACCGGGTTTCACCTCGATGTCGTACAACTCGCCGGGCCGGGCCAGAATGCCCTCGGACAGGCTGAAACCCAGCGCAAAATCTTCCAGATCGGAGGGCGAAGCCAGCATCACGGCGTGGGAAATGCCGTTGTACACCAGCGCCACCGGCACTTCCTCGATCAGCTCGTCGCTGGCGGTGGACCAGAACTCGCCGCTCAGGCGGTGAACGTCGGCCAGTACCGTGGTCGGCAGGACGTCGTCAGGGTCGACTTGAGCGGCAGGTCGGATTTGCGGCTTCATGTGCGTAACGTTTTCGGAAAAAAATGGGGATGCAGGAAACGAATTCCGGCAGAGCCCCAAAAAACGCAAGGTAAAGCAGAAACTTGTCGATCGCCGGGCACCGCAACGGGCGCCCGGCGGACCGGTCGGACGGCGCTTACTTGCCGGTGACCTGACGGTACCAGCCGCGGTGGTGCTGCTTGGCCCAGGCGCGGGTCACCGTGCCGTACCACATGGCGCGGATGGTGCCCTTGACCCAGATCGCGGCATAGACGTGCACCATGATCAGGCCGATCATCGTCGCGCCGGCCGCCGCATGCACCACGGCGCCGAGACGGACGATGTCCACCGGCAGGTGGAACCAGGCACGCCAGATGACGATGCCGGACAACGTCATCAGCAGCATGCTGATCGCCAGCGCCCAGAACATCACCTTCTGGCCGCCGTTGTACTTGCCCTGTTCCGGCATGTCGTGGTCGTTGCCATCCACCATGTTCTTGGCCTTGGCCAGCCATTCCTTGTCGGCCGGCGTCATCTTGTTCAGATGCTTGAAGCGCAGGAAGATGATCAGGAAAGCCACCGCCATCAGCACCCCGATATAGGGATGCAGGATGCGCGTCCACACCGGGCCGCCGAACAGCTGCGTCAGCGGAAAGAAGGCCGGGTGGAAGAAGGCCAGGCCAGACAGCGCCAGCAGGATGAAGGAAATGCCGACCACCCAGTGGTTGGCCCGCTCGGACGCGTTGTAGCGCTTGAGGTCCTTGGGATCACGGATCATTTCACTTCCTCCTTGTCTTCACGCTCGATCTCTTCTTCGATTTCGCGGGATACCTCGTTCGGGCCCTTGGTCACGTAGTGGAACAGGCTGCCCAGGGCGATGCCGGCCAGGGCCAGCGTTGCCAGCGGCTTGGTGAAGCCCTTCCAGATCGAGACCAGCGCGCTGATCGACGGATTGCTGGGCAGGCCGCTGTACAGCTCGGGACGGTCGGCGTGGTGCAGCACGTACATCACGTGCGTGCCGCCGACGCCTTGCGGATCGTACAGGCCGGCATTGGCGTAACCGCGTTCCTTGAGGTCCTTGATCCGGTCCTCGGCAACCAGCTTCATGTCTTCCTTGCTGCCGAACTGGATGGCGCCGGTCGGACAGGTCTTGACGCAGGACGGCTCCTGGCCGACGGCCAGGCGATCCGAACACAGCGTGCACTTGTAGGCCTTGTTGTCTTCCTTGTTGATGCGCGGCACGTTGAACGGGCAGCCGGTGACGCAATAGCCGCAACCGATGCACTGCTCGGACTGGAAGTCGACAACACCGTTGGCGTACTGGATGATCGCGCCGGGCGACGGGCAGGACTTCAGGCAGCCCGGATCGGCACAGTGCATGCAGCCGTCCTTGCGGATCAGCCATTGCAGGCGGCCGCCTTCGTCCTGATGCTCGGCGAAGCGCATCACCGTCCAGCTCTTGGCGGTGAGGTCGACCGGGTTGTCGTAGATGCCGTGGTTGTGACCGACTTCGTCACGCACATCGTTCCATTCCGAACAGGCCACCTGGCAGCCCTTGCAGCCGATACAGATGGAAACGTCGATCAGCTTGGCGACTTCCAGCTTGTGGTCGCGGACCTGCGGCGGCGGCGTCAGGCTCGAGGTGGCCGAACGCCGGATGATGTCTTGGGATTGCATGGACATATTGGTTTCCTCAGACCTTTTCAACGTTGACCAGGAAGGCCTTGTATTCCGGCGTATGGGTGTTGGCATCGCCGACGCGCGGGCTCAGGGTGTTGGCCAGGAAGCCCTTGCGGGTCGTGCCTTCGAAGCCCCAGTGCACCGGAATGCCGACCTGCTCGACCTCCTGCCCCGCCACCTGCAGCGTCATCACGCGCTTGGTCACCACCGCCTTGCCGCGGATGTGGCCACGCTTGCTCGACACCTTGATCAGGTCGCCGGCCTTGATGCCCTTGCTGGCCGCCAGCTTCTCGCTGATCTCGACGAACTGCTCGGGCTGGACCACGGCATTGAGCAGCGAATGCTTGGTCCAGTGACGGAACATTTCGGTGATCGAGTAGGACGTCGCCACGTAGGGGAATTCCTCGCGGGAACCGAAGGACGGCTTGTCGTCCTTGAAGATGCGCGCCACCGGGCTCTTGCCACTGCCGGAATGCAGCGGATTGGCCGGGATCGGGCTTTCTTCCGGCTCGTAGTGCTCGGGGAACGGACCGTCGGTCATCGCGCCCATCGAGAACAGGTGGCCGACGCCATCCTGCAGCATGATGAACGGGCTGACGCCGCTGCCCGGTGCCGCCGTCGGCGGATAGTCGGGCACATCGGCACCGCTCCACTTGACGCCGTCCCAGTGCAGGAACTTGCGCTTCGGATCCCACGGCTTGCCGGCCGGATCGGCCGAAGCACGGTTGTACAGCAGGCGGCGGTTGGCCGGCCAGGCGAAGCCCCAGCCCGGCGTGTTGCCGAGACCGGTGTCGGTGTTGTCGCGGCGCGCCATCATGTTGCCGGCCTGCGTCCACTGGCCGGTGTAGATCCAGCACAGGCTGGTCGTCGTGCCGTCGTCGCGCAGGTGGGCGAAGCTGGACAGCAGTTCGCCCTTCTTGGCGATCTGGTTGCCCTTGTCGTCGAACAGGTCGGCAAGTGCGTAGCCGTTGAGTTGCTTGGCGACCTCTTCCGGATGCGGATCCTTCGGATCGTGGTAATGCCAGTCCAGGTTCATCAGCGGTTCGGGACAGACGCCGCCTTCCTTTTCGTACAACTCGCGCAGCTTCATCAGCAAGGTGCCGAGGAACTTGCCGTCGTGCCAGGCTTCGTGCGGCGGCGTCTGCGCCGCCCAGTGCCATTGCAGCCAGCGGCCGGAGTTGGCGATCGAGCCGTTTTCCTCGGCAAAGCAGGACGACGGCAGGCGGAACACGGTGGTCTGGATTTCCGCCGGATTGACGTCATTGAACTCGCCGTGGCTCTGCCAGAACGACGAGGTTTCGGTCTGCAGCGGGTCCATCACCACCAGATACTTGAGCTTGGCCAGACCGTCACGCACCTTGCCCGACGACGCAGCGGCAGCGATCACGTTGAAGCCCTGAACGATGTAGCCGTTGGCCTTGCCCTGAGCCATCTGCTCGACGAAGGCCATGACGTCGTAGCTGCGGTCCCACTTCGGCAGCCAGTCGTAGCCGAAGTTGTTTTCCGGGGTGGCCTTGTCGCCGTACATGCCCTTGAGGAAGCTGACCATGAACTTGGAGGTGTTCTTCCAGAAGTTCACCTGCTTGTCGACCAGGGTCTTCGGAGTCCGCTGTTCAAGATAGGTCTGCAGGCTTTGCTGGTTTTCGTTGGGCAGCGTCAGGTAGCCGGGCAGCATCGTGGTCAGTACGCCCAGGTCGGTGAAGCCCTGTACGTTGGAGTGGCCGCGCAGCGCGTTGATGCCGCCGCCGGGCATGCCGATGTTGCCGAGCAGCAACTGGACGATGGCCGAGGCACGGATCATCTGCGAGCCGCCGACGTGGTGGGTCCAGCCCAGCGCGTAGAGGATGCTCGTCGTCTTGTCCGGCACGCAGGTGGCGGCCAGTTTTTCGCAGATGTGCAGGAAGTCTTCCTTGGGCGTACCGCAGATATTGCTGACCATCTCCGGCGTGTAGCGCTCGACGTGCTTCTTGAGCAGGTTGAAGACGCAGCGCGGATGCTGCAGCGTCTCATCGCGCAGCGCATAGCCGTCGGCACCCAGTTCGTAGGCCCAGGACGAGCGATCGTAGCTGCGCTTCTCGGCGTCGTAGCCGCTGAACAGGCCATCCTCGAACTTGTAGTCCTCGCGCACGATCAGCGGCGCATTGGTGTAGGCCTTGACGTATTCGTGCTGAATCTTGTCGTTGGTCAGCAAGTAGTGAGCAACGCCGAGCAGGAAGGCCGCATCGGCGCCGGCGCGGATCGGCGAATAGAAATCGGCGACGGCGGCAGTCCGGTTGAACCGCGGATCGACCACCATCATGTAGGCCTTGTTGCGGATCTTCGCCTCGACCGCCCACTTGAAGCCGACCGGGTGGGCTTCAGCCGGGTTGCCGCCCATCACCAGAATCACGTTGGCGTTCTTGATATCGACCCAGTTGTTGGTCATCGCGCCACGCCCGAAGGACGGGGCCAGACCGGCCACCGACGGACCGTGGCAGAGGCGCGCCTGGTTCTCCAGGTGCACCATGCCGAGACCGCGGGCGAACTTGACGTCGAGGATGCCGGTTTCGTTGCTGGCCGCCGACGAACCGAGGAAGCCGGTGGTCGCCCAGCGATTGACCAGTTGCCCCTTCTCGTTCTTCTCGATGAAGTTGGCGTCGCGGTCATCCTTCATCAGGCGGGCGATGCGATCGATCGCTTCGTCCCAGGAAATGCGCTTCCATTCATTGGTGCCGGCCTCGCGCACTTCCGGATATTTCAGGCGCTGCGCACTGTGAATGAAGTCGAGCACGCCGGCACCCTTCGGGCACAGCGAACCGCGGCTGACCGGATGATCCGGATCGCCTTCGACGTGGAAGATCTTTTTCTTCGCGTTCTTGGCGCCGTCGCCGAGGCTGTACATCAGGATGCCGCAGCCGACCGAACAGTAGGTGCAGTTATTGCGCGTCTCCGTGGCGCGGAACAGCTTGTATTGGCGGACTTCCGCCTGGGCAGCCGTGGGGGCCATGCCCATCACGGCAAGACCGGAACCGCTGAGACCGGCCGCCGAAATCTTGAAAAACTGCCGTCGATTGATATTCATCTTTTCCTTCCCTCCTGGACTGCGAGCTCGCCTCGCCCGAAAACTGAGGGCAACGACCGTGCCAAAATCGGCAAGTTGATGAATCGAAAGGGTTCACAGCAAAAAGGGTTATAAAACCCCTTCGTCGAAATGGACATTTTGTCCCGCCCGGCCTCGACATTGGACAAAATGTCCCACCTTGCCGGCCAGAATGACCAAGCCCGGCGCCGCCGACCGAAGCACGGCGGTTTGCCGAAGTCGCGCCGAGTTTGCGATGATGCGGGGCGAAGCGGAGCAAACGATGGATGACAACACCCCGGACGGCAACGACGCCTCCCCCCAACGACAATATTCGATCCTGGTCGTCGACGACGAACCGGGCATGATCAACTTCCTGCAACGGGCGCTGAGCCAGCGTCACGGGCAGGTCGACACCGCCGGCAGCGTCGAGGAAGCCGCACCGCGGCTGTCGCACTGCCTGTACGACCTGATCGTACTCGACATCGCGCTGCCCGGACGCAACGGCCTGGAATGGCTGCACGAGCTACGCAGCGAAGGCTACGGCGGCGATGTGATCCTGATCACCGCCTACGCCAATCTCGATACCGCCATCGACGCGCTGCGCGGCGGCGCCTCGGATTTCCTGCTCAAACCGTTTTCGGTAGCGCAGATGCTCAACGCGGTCGAACGCTGTTTCGAACGCTCGCGCCTGCGCCGCGAAAATTTCGTGCTGCGCCGCGAGGTCGAGGAACAATCCACCGCCGTCGAGGGCGTGATCTGCCAGTCGGAAGCGATGCAGGGCGTCTGCGACCGCCTCAAGCGGGTCGCCCCTTCCTCGGCGACGGTCCTGCTGACCGGTGAATCCGGCACCGGCAAGGAAGTCGCCGCCCGCGCCCTGCACAAGATGAGCCGACGAGCCGAAGGACCTTTCGTGCCGCTCAACTGCGCGGCGATCTCGTCCGAACTGATCGAATCCGAGCTGTTCGGCCACGTCAAGGGCGCCTTCACCGGCGCCCAGGGCAAGCGCGAAGGCCTGTTCTACTACGCCCAGGGCGGCACGCTGTTCCTCGACGAAATCTCGGAACTGCCCCCCGCCGCCCAGGCCAAGCTGCTGCGCGTGCTCGAGGAAAGGCGCATCCGGCCTGTCGGTTCGGAACAGGAAATCCCCGTGGACGTGCGGGTGATCGCCGCCAGCAATCGCGACCTGCGCCAGGAAGTCGCCCAGCAGCGCTTCCGTCAGGATCTTTACTACCGGCTGCAGGTGCTGGAAATCTACCTGCCGCCGCTGCGCGAACGAACCGACGACATCGCGCTGCTCAGCCGCTATTTCCTCGACCTGCTGTCGGCGCGGCTGAATGTGCCGATGCTCGATCTCAGTCCGCGCATCCTCGCCCGCATGTCGGCCTACGACTGGCCGGGCAACGTGCGCGAACTGCGCAATTTCATCGAACGTTCGCTGATCCTCGGCTGGTTCGACCTCGGACCCGACGAACACGACATCGACAGCAACGGCGACGGCAACGACGAACTGCTCGAAGCGGTCGAGAAGCGCCACATCCTGGCCACCCTGGCACGCTGCCAGGGCAACAAATCGGAAGCCGCCCGCCGCCTGGGCATTTCGCGCAAGACGCTGGACCGCAAGTGCACGGCCTGGGGTTGCGAATGAGCGACACCGAACCGGGCGAACCCGCACCGCGGCGGCGTTCGATCCGCCGCCGGCTGCTGCTGCTGGCACTGCTGCCGCCCGGCCTGGTGCTGCCGCTGCTGACGGTATTGCTGATGCAGTGGGGCAGCGCCTACGTCGACCGCCTGCTGATCGCCAAGGCCGCCTCCGACCTGATCGTCGCCAACAGCTATTTCGAACGCGTTTCCAGCGGCATCGGCAGCTCGCTCGAAAGCCTCGCCGCCTCCACCCGGCTGGCCCGCCATTACGCCGGCGGGCGCAATTCCGGCCATTTGCCGCTGTGGCTCGACAACGAGCGCGAACGCCTGCATCTCGACTTCCTGCTGATCCTGTCGCCCGACGGCTGCGTGCTGACGCCGCAACTGGCACCGGCCGGCCGCAAGACCTGTTTTCCCGACTGGCCGGTGATCGAAGGCGCCCGCGCCGGCGACGGCAATAGTGCGGTCGACGTCTTTCCGGCGGAACTTTTGCGGGCCATCGACCCGCGGCTCGCCGCCCGCGCCCACACCACGCTGATCCCGACCCGCAACGCCGCCCCCGACAGCCGGCAGGTGGAAGAACGCGGTCTGGTGGTGCATGCCGCGGCCCCGATGTTCGACGCCGACGGTCACATCGTCGCGGTACTGGCCGGCGGCGTGCTGCTCAATGGCAACCTGCCCTTCGTCGACCGGCTCAACGAGATCGTCTATCCCGACGGCACCCTGCCGCTCGGCAGTTCCGGAACGGCAACGCTGTTCCTCGGCGACGTGCGCATCGCCACCAATGTCCGCCTGTTCGAGGACAAGCGGGCGATCGGCACGCGCGTTTCGCAGGCAGTCCGCGATGCGGTGCTCGGCCAGGGCCAGACCTGGCACAACCGCGCCTTCGTCGTCAGCGACTGGTATCTGTCCGGTTACCGACCGCTGCTCGACAGCCGCGGCGAGCGCGTCGGCATGCTCTACGTCGGCTTCCTCGACAAGCCTTTCGCCGCCGCCAAGGAAACCGCGATGGTCGTCGTCATCGGCATCTTCGCCGCGGTCATGCTGTTTGCCGCGGTCTTTGCGGTACTGCTGGCGCGCCGCGTGTTCAAGCCGATCGAACGCATGCATGCGACGATGACCGCGATCGAGAGCGGCCACCCCGACGCACGCGTCGGCCCGGTCGGCGGCCACGACGAGATCAGCGACCTGGCCAGCCATTTCGACCGCCTGCTCGAACGCCAGCAGGCGCAGGCGCAATCGCTGCAACGCTGGGGCGAATCGCTCGACAGCGAGGTCGCCCGCCGCACCGGCGAACTGCGTCAGGCACTGTCCAACCTGCGCGCCGCCCAGGGCAAGCTGGTGATGCACGAGAAAATGGCCGCCATCGGCCAGTTGACCGCAGGCGTCGCCCACGAGATCAACAATCCGATCGCCGTCATCCAGGGCAACCTGGAGCTCGCCCGCGAACTGCTCGGCGAGCAGGCCAGACCGGTCGAGGGCGAATTGCAGCTGATCGTCGACCAGGTGCACCGCATCCGGCTGATCGTCGCCAAGCTGCTACAGTTTGCCCGGCCGCAGGAATTCGTCGGCTACATCGAGCCGGTCTCGCCGCAGGCACTGATCCAGGATTGCCTACTACTGGTCGGCCACTTGCTGAAGAAGGGAAACATCGCCATCGAACAGCGCCTGCATTCGGTGCGCCGGGTCAATTGCAACAAGAACGAGTTACAGCAGGTGCTGATCAACCTGATGGTGAACGCCATCCAGGTGATGCCGGAAGGCGGCGTACTGACTCTGTCCACCGAAGACTGGGACGAGGCCGACATGCCGATCGGCCTGAAACTGGTGGTCAGCGATACCGGGCCCGGCGTACCGCCGGAGAACCAGACCAGCATCTTCGAACCCTTCTTCACCGCCCACAAGATCGACGGCCACGGTCTCGGCCTGTGGGTCAGCCAGTCGCTAGTCGAACGCTACGACGGCCGGATCACGCTCGACAGCCCGCCGGGCCAGGGCGCCACCTTCACCGTCTGGATGCGTTGCGAGCCGCTCGGCTGAGCGAACGAGGATCAGGATAAAGCGCTGACCACGCTCCTGAAGCTGGCCAGCCCGGCTTCCAGATTCTCGATGATCTCGCCGGCCAGTTCGTCCGGCTCCGGCAGATTGTCGAGGTCGGCCAGGCTCTTGTCCTTCAACCAGAAAATATCCAGGCTGGTCTTGTCGCGGGCAAAAATCTGCTCGACGCTGAAGCGCCGCCAGCGGCCTTCCGGGTTGTTCGTCTCGTGCCAGGTTTCACTGCGCTCGAAACGGTTCAAGGGGCTGTAGCAGGCGACGAAATCCTGCAAATCCTCGTAGCGCAGCGGCTTCTTTTTCAGCGTGTGGTGGATGTTGGTACGGTAATCGTAGACCCAGACTTCCCTCGTCCACGGCTCGGCGCGCGCCGGCTGGTTATCAAAGAACAGCACGTTGGCCTTGACGCCGTTGGCGTAGAAGATGCCCGTCGGCAGGCGCAGGATGGTGTGCAGATCGGTCGTTTCCAGCAGCTTGCGTCGCACCGTCTCGCCGGCACCGCCTTCAAAAAGCACATTGTCCGGCACCACCACGGCGGCGCGGCCGGTCGTCTTCAGCAGGCTGCGGATGTGCTGCACGAAATTGAGCTGTTTGTTCGAGGTCGTCGCCCAGAAATCCTGGCGGTTGTAGGTCAAATCGTCGCGATCCAGCTCGCCGTCCTCATTGGTGAACACCATGCTGCTCTTCTTGCCGAAGGGCGGGTTGGCCAGCACGTAGTCGTAACTCTCCGGCGGCGGCGCGATCAGCGCGTCGTTCGGCGAAATCGGGCTGTCGCCGTCGATCTCGCCGATGTTGTGCAAGAACATGTTCATCAGCGCCAGCCGGCGCGTCCCAGCGACGATTTCGTTGCCGAAGAAAGTGTCGTGCTTGAGGAAAGCGCGCTGCTCGCGGTCCATGCCGGGATAGGTGTCCACCAGGAAATCGTAGGCAGCGAGGAAGAAGCCGCCGGTGCCGCAGGCCGGATCGGCAATGGTCTTGTTCGGCAACGGCCGCACGCACTCGACCATCGCCCGGATCAACGGCCGCGGCGTGAAATACTGCCCCGCCCCCGACTTCGTATCCTCGGCGTTGCGCTCCAGCAGGCCCTCGTAAATGTCGCCCTTGACGTCCGCCCCCAGCGTCACCCAATTGGTTTCATCGACCATGTCGATCAGCCGCGACAGCTTGGCCGGGTCCTGTATCTTGTTCTGCGCCTTGGTGAAAATCTGCCCGAGCAAGCCCGGCTTGTTGCCCAGCTCGCGCAGCACCGTCACGTACTGCACCTCCAGCGCCGCCCCGCGCGCGCCCTTCAGGCTCGGCCAGGCAAACTCTGCGGGGATGCCGATCTTGCGGTTATGCGGCGGCCGGCTGTACTCGTCGGCCATCTTCAGGAAAATCAGGTAAGTCAGCTGTTCGAGGTAATCGCCATAGCCGACGCCGTCGTCGCGCAGTGTGGTACAGAAGCTCCAGACACGGGAGACGATGGATGCGGTTGCGTTCATTTCGGTGAATCTTTCAAGCAAAAATCAAGAGTTTTAAGGCGTCCAGATAAGGAACAGTTGGCTGATTTATTGGGATTTATTTTCAGCAAAATGGGTCCGGCGTGCATCCTGAATCAAAACACGATCAAGAAACCTACCGGTCCTGAATATCAACGAAGGCACACCGATCTATTTTCCTGAATCAGCCACTTCTGCCGACATATACGCCTGCTTCGGATTACTCGTCGATGCAAAAGCCGGAATCAAGCGCTTGGCTTGCACCATCGGGGTCAACACTCGTTTGCGCAAATCATCGGGGTCGCGCTCTAACAGATAAGACAGCACCCTGCGTCCCAAAAAACGCCCAGTACAAAGCGCAAAAACAACATTTTGAAGCTCCTCTGGCGCAACCCGACGCTTGGGTCTGATCGGCGCGGCAATCTCCGATAGCTCGATTTGCAACTCCGGTGACAAGTCTTCCCAATCCAGATACTGAGGCGTTAGCTCCGGTGGCATCGGGCCAAGCTCCGGTGATATAGGCCCCAGCTGCGGTGATATCACCGCAGCCAACCCCGGTGATATGGCAACAGCCTTTACTGCATTGGCGATTTCGACCCGCAGGTCGAAAAGGGCATCCTCCCGGGCCTTCTGCCACGGAAGGAAATACTCCATTCCTCGCCCTGCGCCATCGGAAAGTAACAGTCCCTCTCTCACCAGACCTGCCAGCACTTTGGAAATATCCGCAGGATGATCGGTACAAACCTCATGCAGACGCGCATGGCTAACCACCCGCTCTGAACTTGCAATGATCAACGCCATGCGCTCCGTATCCGTTAACGAATGGAAGCGATCACCCAAATGCGCCTCCAGTTCGGCAATTACCTCCTCCGGAACCAGGCTGGTCATGCGCAATTCCATCAAGGTCTGTTCCGGCTCGCGTACTTCATAGAGAACCGGGCGACGCCAGTGCCGATTGGCCCAGTTGCTGTAAATCTTCGGAATTCCCGAGCCGGCATGATCGCCATAGCCCACCAACTGAAACATGGTTTGCAGCCGACGATTGCGGCAATCGCTAGTCCCGCCCTGAATGGCCATTTCAGGTGAAATCCGCATCAATCCGGGGTTGCGGAATCCGAACATATCCGGGCGCTTAACCACCAGCACCGAAGCCCGGCCCGAGAAATCGGCATGGATCAGCGTATTGACCAACGCCTCCCGCAAGGCCTCATGCACCGGCGTGTCTTCAATGCGCTGGCCATCCTTGAGCTGGAACTGGATTTTCAGATCAGCCGTCAGCTTTTGATACACTTTGCGGAAAAAGTCGTAGATATTCCCCGACCAACTGCCATCCGGCACCAGCCGGTCAACCCAGCGTTTTTCTGCCTTGGCTTCCGGGCGCTCCTGATAATCGACCATGTAATGCGGCAAGGCATCGCGGATGACCTCGGCGCGCCCGAACATCAACAGGCCGGCCAGACGAATCCCGGAGTAACCCTCCTCTCGGTTCTTGCCGACTGCACCGATACGCTCCAGAAACTCCGGCACCGGCAAATCCGCCCAGACATGGCCGGGTTTGACCGCCGAAAAACGGTTCCGGTAAGCCGACACCGTATCCATATCCAGATCGCCGAAATCGAATCCCTTGAGAATCCGCTCATCGCGTGAATCCTCGACCCGCTCGGCCAGCATGCGGCGCACCGATTCATCGTCGGCCGGGTAATCGCCTTCGTAACGCCGCAGATAGGTGCCGCCCAGCGGGTTGCTGCCCAGATGCACCGGCTTGGCCTGGCGCGGCGCACGCGGCACCTCGATACGCAGCACCGTCTTGCCATCGACCTTGATCGGCTGGATAGCCTGCTCGCTCAGCAGATTGATGCTGATCTGCTTACGATTGTGCAGGTTGTCCCAGATCGCCTTGCGCAGGCGTTCCACATCGGTAATGCCCAAAGCCTTGAATTCGCCACGCGGCTTTTCCTGCACGCCGAGCAGGATGATCCCGCCATCGGCATTGGCCATGGCGCTATAGCTCTTCCAGAAATCCTCCGGCACCTCACCGCGACCGTCCCGACCCTGGGCCGCCTTGCACTCCAGGTCGTAGGCTTCGGCCAGACCAGCGAGTTCGGAAATATCGATCAGATCATCCATGGCGTTATCTCGGAATACCTGTTTTGCACAAAGGCTTGTATCAACAATTGGTCAGCGGCTTGCTGACCAATTTTGCCTGCCGGCCCTTCGCCGGGGAAGCGCCACGGCTGGCGCGGATGCGTTCGAGCAGGGCGGTGGCGGGTTCGTCGTTTTTGTCCTGTTCGACCAGTTGACCGCAGAAAGCCTTTTTCAGGATGGATTGGCGCAGCGCGTCGGCCTGTTGCAGCGCGGTGGTAAGGGTTTGGTCGAGTTGGTCGGCTTCGGAGAGTTTTTCCTGAATCAAGGCAATCAATTCGCGCTGCTCATCGGTGGAGCAAACCGGAATCACCACATTTTTCAGTTGTGTCGTATTGATTCGGGGGCGCCCAACGCCATGAATTTCCTCTTCAAGACGCTTATAGACTGAGCGTGTCGCCAAGAAACTCAGCGCAAAACTGTTCAAAAGCGTTTCACCAAAAAGCCGAATACAGAAGCAATCCGCCTTATTTACCGCCTTTTCAATACTTGGCGGAACCATTGCAACCCGAACATTTTCAGTAACAAACGACGAGAAAACCAAATCGCCTGGGAAAACTGTGTGCTTTTCCAACTCCAGATACTTCTCGGGAGTAACAAAAGAGAGTTTGTCCTCGATAAAGGCCATCGCACCGATATTTTCCAAGCGAATGACACGCACGCCATCTGAAACGTAGTCACTGCTTTTCAAGTTGGAACCAAATGGCCCGTCAAAAACCTCTACGTTTGCGGCGCCCAAACGTATCCACCCCCACCCCGCCGGCAATTCAGGTAACTCGGCGAGTTCTTCGGGAGTAAGCGGTGGCAGGGGCTTGGGGGGTTTGGGTTTGGGGCCTGCTTGGCCGGCGGTTTTCCAGTCGGCGAGTTGTTGCTGGTAGCGGGCCTGGCGTTCGCGGGCGATACGTTGTTGCAGGGCGGTGGCGGTTTCAAGTTGGTCGGCGTGGGCGGCGCGCCAGGCGGCGGTGAGCTTGCCCTCGAAGGCATTCTTGAGCAGCGACTGGCGATAGACCTTGAGCTGTTCGCGGGCGGTTTTCAGGCTGGCCACGCCCTGATCGAGTTCGGAGAACAGTTCCTCGATTTTGGCGACGATGCGTTGTTGTTCGGCGAGGGGTGGAAGATTTAACGGCCACTCCTTGATGACCCCTTGGGAAATATTTGGCTGGGCACCACCTTTCCCTGCCTTGATGAGACTACGCTTCTCAGAGGCCAAGAAGTAGTACAAAAACTCGTTGTTCAAGGCTTCGCCACCAATCCCAACTGCACAGGCTTGGTTTGTTGCCGCATCAATTCCCCAGATTGATAGCTTGCCTATCGTGGCACCGTACATCGCAATGCCAACTGCCCCCTTTGGGAAAATTTTGGCGCTTGATTGAGCAATAGCAGTTTCTGAAATTCGTTCTTCAGCGTCCCGAATGTATTTGGCACCAAGCTCCCCGGTTTTAATCCAAGGAATATTCCCTCGAAAATACTCTGGCCGTGAGCGCGAAGGCGTCCCCCCCGATCCCCACGCCGCAACTTCTCCAAGAGTTGTTAACGCCCACCCCGCAGGCAACTTCCCAACACCCATCACGCCACCAACGCCTCATTCAACTCATCGAGCAACGGGTCCATGCCCTCGCCGAACAGTTGCCACATTTTCCCCAGCCCGCCCTGGGCGTCGAAGGGGCTGTAGTCCAGATCGCTGCGGTCGACGTGAAAAGAGTGGCAAATATGGTCGCGGAGCATGCGTAGCCAGTTCATCTGTGCTTCGTTGAATTTTTCGGTGGTGCCGGCGTGGTGCTGCATGATCCAGGTCTGGAAGTTCTTGCGCACGGTGTCAGCGAACGGGGTGATCTTTTCGTCCAGGCCGCAGACGCGGCGAATCAGGGCGACCAGCGCAGTCAGTTCCTGTTCCGGCGGGGCGCCATTGTACTGGTCGAGCTGGCCGTAGGCTTGCCAGACGCGCAGCGGGGCGAGTTTCGGTTTGTCGGCCTTGAGCTTGTCGAGCACCTGGCGCACCAGTTTCAAGGTCACTTCGCGCCGCCGCCAGGGTTGGGCGAAGAAGATGGTCAGGGCTTCGATTTCATCCCGGTTGGCGGCCAGCCAGTCGGCGAACTCAACGGTCAATGCTTCGGCCTGGGCGGTACTGTCCTGGCTCCAGCCGGCGTAGATGACGCTATCCAGGGTGTCGTGGTCGATGGTCTGTTCTTTTTCGCGGCGAATGGTGTCGATCAGTTCGATGAATTCGCCATTCAGCAGCGCGGCAGCTTCGCCAACCAGTTGTTGCTGGGCTTGGTCGCGCAGCGTGTCGCCGGGGTCGTTGCCGATGGGCAGGCCCGCCAGATCGAGGGCGCGGGCTTCGATGAGGTCGGCGTCGATGGCGTTGAAGAGTTTGCTGACGACGTGGCTCAATTCGACGCCGCCGGCCGCTTCGCGCAGGCGGCGCTGGTCGTCGGCGTCGAGCTGCTTGTTGAGGCGGGCCAGGCGGCCGGCCAGCGAGGAAACGCTGTCGGTGTCGGTGGCGCCCATCAGGATGCCCATGGCGAGGTCTTTCAGCGGCACGCCGGGCTTGGTGATCAGCGGCTGGCTGGCGGTTTTCAGCGATTTGGTGACGCCGATGGCGTCGACGATGACGTAGTGGGTCTTGGCGGTTTTGGCGCTGGGGGTGACCTTTTGCAGGGCATCCATGTCCAGCGTGCGCGTTCCCCGGCCTTTCATCTGCTCGAAGTAGTTGCGGCTTTTGACGTCGCGCATGAAGAGCAGGCATTCGAGCGGCTTCACATCGGTGCCGGTAGCGATCATGTCGACGGTGACGGCGATGCGCGGGTGGTATTCGTTGCGAAACTGGGCGAGGATGGATTTAGGGTCTTCGCCTTCCTGCACGCTGCCGTCGGCCAGCTTCTTGTCCTGCCCGGCGCGGTAGGTGACTTTCTTGCAGAAGGCGTTGCCTTCGCCGAATTCCTCGCGCACGGTGTTGATGATGTCGTCGGCGTGGCTGTCGGTCTTGGCGAAGATCAGAGTTTTCGGCACTTCGGCGCGACCGGGGAAGATGGCCGGCAGCTTGTCGCGGAAGGCGCGGATGACGGTGCGGATCTGGTCCGGATTGACGATGTCGCGGTCGAGCTGTTTGGCCGTGTAGGCGGCGTCTTCGTCCTGCTGCTCCCAGCGCTTTTTGCGCGTCAGGCGTTCGCGCTTTTCGACCTGCTGCTGCGCGGCGATGACGCCGCCTTGCTGAGTGACCTGGGTGTCGATGAGGTAAATCTCGTTGCCGACGTTGACGCCATCGGCGACGGCTTTTTCATGGCTGTAGTCGCTGACGACGTTCTTCCTGAAAAAGCCGTAGGTGCGGTTGTCGGGCGTCGCGGTGAGGCCGATCAGGCTGGCATCGAAGTAGTCGAGCACCTGCTGCCAGAGGTTGTAGATACTGCGGTGGCATTCGTCGATGAAGATGAAATCGAAGAATTCGGGCGGGATTTTGGCGTTGTAGGCGACGGGCGGCGGGGCTTTCGGCTGCGTCAACTCGGCCGGGTTGGTTTCCTCGGCGTCCTCCGGCAATTCCTTGTCCTGCAGCAGCGAATAGAGGCGCTGGATGGTGGAAATGCAGACGTCGGCGCCCTTGTCGACGAAGCTGTTTTTGAGCCGCTGGACGCTGTAGAGCTCGGTGAATTTGCGGTTATCGTCGATCGGCACGTAGGCCATCATTTCCTGCTCGGCCTGCTCGCCGAGGTTCTTGGTGTCGACCAGGAAGAGCACGCGCTTGGCGTCGGCGTGCTTGAGCAATCTGTAGATGCTGGTGATCGCGGTGTAAGTCTTGCCAGCGCCTGTGGCCATCTGGATCAGCGCGCGCGGCCGGGCGTCGCGGAAGGATTGCTCCAGGTTGGTAATCGCCGTTTCCTGGCAGTCGCGCAGATGGAGTTCGCTGGCCGGCTTGTTTTCCGGATTTAGTTGCGGCAATTCGGCGAGGCGGGCGCGCAGGCTGCTGCCCTGATTCAGCCAGTCGCGTAGGGTTTCCGGGCGGTGGAAGCTGAACACCTCTCGCGAGCGCGGTTTGGGGTCGCGCGCATCGGTAAAGCGGGTAATCGCGCCGGTGGCTTCGTAAAGAAAAGGCAGCGGCGCCTTGTTATTGACCCATTTCAACTTGGCGGCGGCGTAGCCTTCGGTCTGGCTTTCGTGCACGGTGAGATGCTGACCTTCCTCCTCACGCTTGGCTTCGATGACACCGACCGCCTGCTTGTCGATGAAGAGCACGTAGTCGGCGGGGCCGACGTCGGTTTGCCATTCGCGTACCGCCACCCCGCAGGCTGCGCCAAAGTTGACCTTGTTCTTGGCCTGAACAACCCAACCAGCAGCGCTCAGTTGTCCGTCAATGCGGTCACGTGCCTGTTGTTCTGGATTCTGGTTTTCGCTCATGCCCGGAGAGGAGAAGACGATCAGCCGGACATCATAAGCGAAGAATCAGTGACTTGGCTTGGCAGGCGCCCTACCAACCGCTACACTTCGCCTCCTGCCGAGGAGCGCTGCGACCATTTCCCTGAATGGCCAGGCTCGGCAACGTTCAACGGCGCTCGCAAACCCTGTTTCCCGCCGGTTTGCAGCGCCGTTCGCTTTTGGCGGCGTCACCGGTACTTTGCTTTGCCGAGGTAAGCCATGATCCAGCCCGACCGTACTGCCGAACTCCACACCCTGCTCGAACAACGCCTGCTCGTCCTCGACGGCGCCATGGGCACGATGATCCAGCGCCACGGCCTGCAGGAGAAAGACTACCGCGGCGAGCGCTTCGCCGATCACCCGCACGACCTCAAGGGCAACAACGACCTGCTGGTGCTGACTCGCCCCGACATCATCGGCGGCATCCACCGCGAGTACCTGGCCGCCGGCGCCGACATCCTGGAAACCTGCACCTTCAACTCGACCGCCGTCTCGCAGGCCGACTACAACCTGACCGAGATCGTCTACGAACTGAACTTCGAAGGCGCCGCACTGGCCCGCCGCCTGTGCGACGAATTCACCGCCCAGAACCCGGCCAAGCCGCGCTTCGTCGCCGGCGTCCTCGGCCCGACCTCGCGCACCGCGTCGATCTCGCCGGACGTCAACGATCCCGGCTACCGCAACGTGAACTTCGATGAACTGGTCGCCAACTACGTCGAGGCCACCACCGGCCTGATCGAGGGCGGCGCCGACATCCTGCTCGTCGAAACCGTGTTTGACACGCTGAACGCCAAGGCGGCGCTGTTCGCCATCGAGAAATACTTCGACATCGCCGGCCGCCGCTGGCCGGTGATGATCTCCGGCACGATCACCGATGCTTCCGGCCGCACGCTCTCCGGCCAGACTGCCGAGGCCTTCTGGAACTCGCTGCGCCACGTCCAGCCCTTGAGCTTCGGCCTCAACTGCGCGCTCGGCGCCAGCGAGCTGCGCCAGTACGTCGAGGAACTGTCGCGCGTCTGCGACTGCTACGTCTCGGCCCACCCCAACGCCGGCCTGCCGAATGCCTTCGGCGGCTACGACGAAACCCCGGAACAGCTGGCCGACGAGATCGCCGGCTGGGCCGAGCGCGGCATCGTCAATATCGTCGGCGGCTGCTGCGGCACCTCGCCTGACCATATCCGCGCCATTGCCAACCGCGTTGCTGCGGTCAACCCGCGTAAAACGCCAAAAATCGAACCGGCGCTGCGCCTGTCCGGCCTGGAAGCCTTCAACGTCACCGCCGAGTCGCTTTACGTCAACGTCGGCGAACGCACCAACGTTACCGGCTCGCGCGCTTTCGCCCGCATGATTTTGGAGGGACGCTTCGACGACGCGCTGGCTGTCGCCCGCCAGCAGGTCGAGAACGGCGCGCAGGTCATCGACATCAACATGGACGAGGCGATGCTCGATTCGCTCGCCGCCATGGACAAGTTCCTCAAGTTGATCGCCTCGGAACCGGACATCTCGCGCGTGCCGATCATGATCGACTCGTCGAAGTGGGAAGTCATCGAAGCCGGCCTCAAGTGCATCCAGGGCAAGGGCATCGTCAATTCCATCTCGATGAAGGAAGGCGAAGCCAAGTTCCTGGAACAGGCCAAACTGGCCCGCCGCTACGGCGCCGCCGTCATCGTCATGGCCTTCGACGAAAAGGGCCAGGCTGACACTTACGCCCGCAAGATCGAGATCTGCGGCAAGGCGTATGAGCTGCTCACCGGCATCGGCTTCCCGGCCGAAGACATCATCTTCGACCCGAACATTTTCGCCATCGCCACCGGTATCCCGGAACACGACAACTACGCCGTCGATTTCATCGAGTCGGTGCGCTGGATCAAGGGAAACCTGCCACACGCGCACATTTCCGGCGGCGTTTCCAACGTGTCGTTCAGCTTCCGCGGCAACGACCCGGTGCGCGAGGCGATCCACACCGTCTTCCTCTACCATGCGATCAAGAACGGCATGACCATGGGCATCGTCAACGCCGGCATGCTCGGCGTGTACGACGACCTGGCGCCGGAGCTGCGGGCCAAGGTCGAGGACGTGGTTTTGAACAAGAACCCCGGCGCCGGCGAGGCGCTGGTCGATTTCGCGCAGACGGTCAAGGAAGGCAAGGCCAAGGACGCCGGCCCGGACCTGAGCTGGCGCGAGCAGTCGGTCGAGAAGCGCCTGGAACATGCGCTGATCAAGGGCATCACCGATTTCGTCGTCGCCGACACAGAGGAAGTGCGCGCCAAGCTCGAAAGCGAAGGCAAACCGCCGCTGGCGGTCATCGAAGGCCCGCTGATGAGCGGCATGAACGTCGTCGGCGACCTGTTCGGCGCCGGCAAGATGTTCCTGCCGCAGGTGGTCAAGTCGGCGCGCGTCATGAAACAGGCGGTCGCCCACCTGCTGCCCTACATCGAAGCCGAAAAGGCCCGCACCGGCCTCGGCTCCAAGGGCAAGATCCTGATGGCCACGGTCAAGGGCGACGTACACGACATCGGCAAGAATATCGTCGGCGTGGTGCTCGGCTGTAACGGCTACGACGTCATCGACCTCGGCGTCATGGTGCCCTGCGACAACATCCTCAAGGCGGCGCTCGAGCACAAGGTGGACATCATCGGCCTGTCCGGCCTGATCACCCCGTCGCTGGAAGAAATGGCCCACGTCGCCGCCGAGATGAAGCGGCACGGCATGAACCAGCCGCTGCTGATCGGCGGCGCGACGACCAGCCGCGCCCACACCGCGATCAAGATCGCCACCAACACCGACAGCCCGGTGGTCTACGTGCCGGACGCCTCGCGCGCCGTCGGCGTCGCCACCAAGCTGCTGTCGACCGAGCAGAAGGCCGGCTACGTCGCCGAAATCGCCGCCGAATACGAAACCGTGCGCGCCGAACACGCCGGCCGCAAGGGCGCCACGCTGGTCAGCCTGGCCGACGCCCGCACCAATCGTTTCACGTGGAACGCAGCGCACGCGCCGGTCAAACCGGCGCAACTTGGTCGCCAGACGCTGGAGATTCCGCTCGCCGACCTCGTCCCCTACATCGACTGGTCGCCCTTCTTCCAGAGCTGGGACCTGGCCGGCCGCTACCCGGCCATCCTGACCAACGACGTCGTCGGCGAAACCGCCCGCCAGCTGTTCCACGACGCGCAGGCGATGCTGGCGAAAATCGTCGCCGAACGGTGGTTGACCGCAAGAGCCGTGTTCGGCCTCTATCCGGCCCGCGGCGAGAACGAAGACATCGTGCTGTACACCGATGAATCGCGTAGCGTCGAGGCCACCCGCTGGGTCGGCCTGCGCCAGCAGATCAAGCAGCCGGCCGGGCGTTTCAACACTGCACTCGCCGATTTCGTCGGTGAAAACGACTACGCCGGCGCCTTCGCCGTCACCGCCGGCCTCGGCATCGACGACCGCGTCGCCGCCTTCGAAGCCGCCCACGACGACTACTCGGCGATCATGTTGAAGGCGCTGGCCGATCGCTTCGCCGAAGCCGCCGCCGAATGGCTGCACATGAAGGTGCGCACCGAGTTCTGGGGCTACGCCGCCGGCGAAAAGCTCGACAACGACGCGCTGATCGCCGAAGCCTACACCGGCATCCGCCCCGCCCCCGGCTACCCGGCCTGCCCCGACCACACCGCCAAGCGCGAGCTGTTCGCCCTGCTCGACGCCCCGGAAATCGGCATGGGGCTGACCGAATCCTGCGCGATGACCCCGGCCGCTGCCGTCTCCGGCTTCTACATCGGTCATCCCGGCGCCAAGTACTTCGCCATCCCCAAGATCGGCCGCGATCAACTGGAAGACTGGGCCGCCCGCAAGGGCATGGCGCTCGGCGAAGCCGAACGCTGGCTGGCACCGCTGCTGTAATCGACTGCCGGAACACCCCATGACCGACGAAATCAACTACAGCAACAACCCGCTGCACGGCGTCAGCCTGAAGCAGGTGGTCAGCGAACTTGCCCAGCACTACGGCTTCGAAATCCTCTACGCCTACCTCAACATCAACTGCTTCAAGACCAACCCGAGCACCGAATCCAGCGTCAAGTTCCTGAAGAAGACCGACTGGGCGCGCGAGAAGGTCGAGGCCTTCTACCTCTACCAGTACAAGAGCCTGCCGCGCGCCTCGGCCGAGCAGTTCGAGCGCCCGCCGCGCGACCGCATCGTCCCGCCCGACCAGGTGCCGGGGCCGCCGGCCGTACTGAGCCTGGAAGACGCCGAACGGCTGCGCGAAAAGCGCGCCCGCAAGGCCGAGCAGCACGACCGGGAAAGCGCACAACGCCCGGAGCGGGGTCGCCGCCCGGCGTCGCCGCGGCCGAGTCCGGCCGCCGGCAATGACGACCCTTGGGCGAAGTGGCGGAAGTAAGACGCGAGGCGCTGACGGCTTAACCGAACCAGCAAGACAAGTCGCCAGGCCCCGTTGGCGAGGGCTGCCGTTTTCCAGGGCAGCCCCTCCGAGCATCCATCAGCCTTCACCCCTTCTGGCGCCGCCCCTTCGCCTTGCCGGCAGCACGCACCAGCTTGCCGAACGCCCTGTCCTTGTCGCGTTTCTCGTGCAGGGACATCTCGTGTAACGCCGATTCCCGCAGCAGCTTCTGGTAGTTGCGGAAATGCTCGGCGTCCACTTCGCCCTCGGCGATGGCGCGCTGGATGGCGCAACCCGGTTCGCACTCGTGGGTGCAGTCGGCGAAACGGCAATCACGCGCCAACGCCCGGATGTCGGCAAAGCTGTCAGCGATGCCCTCGCTGACATCGAGCATGCCCAGTTGGCGCATGCCCGGCATGTCGATCAGGCTGGCACCGCCCGGCAACGGGATCAGTTGGCGGCGCGTCGTCGTGTGCCGGCCTTCACCGGACTGGCTGACCGCGCCGGTCGCCAAACCCTCGTCACCGAGCAGACGATTGACCAGCGTCGTCTTGCCGACCCCGGACGAACCGAGCAGGCAGCAGGTTTGGCCGGGCTGGATCAGCTCGCGGATCGCCGCGATGCCCTCGCCGCTGACATTGCTCAGCGCGACGACGGGGGCAGCGATGCCGGCCTGGCGTATCTGCGCGAGCAGTTCCGCCAGCGTTTCCGGACTGACCAGATCGGTCTTGGTCAGCAACAGCACCGGCTCGATCCCGCCTTCGCGGATCAGCACCAGATAGCGCTCCAGCCGGCGCACGTTGAAATCGAAGTGGCAGGACTGGACGATGAAGGCGAGGTCGATATTGGCGGCGATCATCTGGAACTCGACCGCACTGCCCGGCCGCTTCCGGCGCAGGAAGGCGCGGCGCGGCAGCACCTCAAGGATGCTGGCGTGGGCGCCGTCATCGTGCAGGCAGACCCGCAGCCAGTCGCCGACGCAGGGCAGGTCGACAGCGGAAACACGGGTGTAGGCCGTCCGGCCGGTAAGTCGGGCCGGGACTTCGCCGGCGGCGTTGCGGATCAGGTACTGGTCACGATCAACCGCCGTCACCTGAGCAATGGTCTCGTCCGGGCCACAGGGCACGGCGGGCGGCATACCGGTTTCCCGGCAGTCGGCAGCAGAAAAAGTGGATGGGTCGGCCGGCGCGGACAAAGGCGCGGCCATCGGTTTGGAAATCGTCATGTTGGTCTTCCCATTGGCGTCATCTGAACGAACAGAAACGGCAAACCACCTGCGGGTGGTCTACCCGGTCTTTCGATCCCGATAACCTCAATCCCCTGCGGCTGCAGGGAACGGGGTTACCGGATGACGGCAATCTCCAACATCCAAACCTCAATCAAGTCAGGCGCGCCAAAACGGACAACGCTGGGGAATGGTAGCCGGGGGGAGGGGGGGAAAGCAATGATGCCGAACTAGCAGGTGCAGTCTGGCGGCAGGGCATCTGCAAATTCGCGACACCACTGGGGAATACAGGGGAGTTGGCCAGGAAAACTCCTGCTTTTGCCTTGGGGCAACTATCGACTCAACCCAGCCCTTCAAGGTTGCAGAGGGCAGCCGTTCAGGAAGGTGCTAGCTCAGGGGCGGAAGGCCGAAGGCAGCGGCGAATAGCCAGCGGCTCAATCCCAGCCGAACTTCAACAACTCTCTGCCGCATTGGGGGCAAGGACTTCGTAGTTTGCCGATATCAATATTGGCAATATGGCAAACAGCGCAGTAAACGCCATCAGTCGGGATTGGAATCGATTCCCGTAGTTGAGACAGGCGCGAAGCAACTCGAAAGACTTCATCCGCGCTGGCGCCGACTGACGGAAGCCCCATGCTCTCCGGATCTTGAGTCATTTCGTTCAGAGGAATGGTGGCAATCCATTCGTCCTGTGCAAGCCCTAGGTTGTCACCGAATCGCTCGGTTGTATCCACCTGGCTATAGGAAATGGAAGCAGGAGGTAGTGCTTCCGGTTGGGTTGTCTGCTTCTTTTTGAATGGCCACATGGCGTAGGGTCGAGATAGAAGAATGGTCGGAATGTCAGGTTTGGTCTGGGAACTCAAGATAGCGAGGCGGGACAGCAGACGTAAGCCAGACGGCATTGTCGGATAGTAGGAATTCGAAGCCGTCACGGTGCATGTCCAATGCCCGAACAGCCAGCACCAACGGCTTGCCGTGTCGGGCACCTACTTCGCTCGCTGTTATCGCATTTAGCGATAGGTGCACATGCTGTCGTGAACCTGGAAGCAAACCATTCTCGCGAATGGACCGCGCAAATCTCGTTGCCGTGCCATGAAATAGTTCGTGTGGAGGCTCCTGTGAGCTTAGGTTCAGATTCACCGCAATTGAATGTCCTTGATTGGCTCGAATTCGGTTTTCGTCTGGAGAGATGGTGAATCGCTTCTTGTCGCTGGTCGCGGCTATCTCCAGTACGAGATCACGCGTCAGAGGTGTTCCTCTGGAATTGGCCAAAGCAACCAAGGAATCGATCTCCGTCCAACCGTGCTCGTCTAGGGTCAGGCCGATTTCCTCGGGCCTGTGGCGAAGAACAAGACTGAGAAACTTGCTTAACGATTCGAGGCGATGGGACATGTAGTAGATGGATGATAGTTATTCACAAGCAGAAACGTCCGGTTTGTTGCTGCGAATCGACAAAAGGAGCCAAGCTCGATTTATCGAGGAGGGTTGGATAGAACCTCTATAGCATATCCATACAGGGATCGGTTGTCTGCCAACAACAACCAACCAGAGGCGGGAATCGTTCCCGGCGTAACGGATCGCCGGCGATCATTCACGCCTTTCTTTGACAGCTTTCGGCTTTCTGGTTTCATCTGCTGGCTGCACGAAGCCGATGCGACGCTTGCTAGGTTCCGGCGGGGTCATCAACTGGCGAATCGCCTCAAACACCTGCTTTAGCTGAGCGCGGGTATGGTGCGCGAAGTTGTCCTGCTGGAGGGCCAGGGCTTCGGTTTTCTCCTCCAGTTCATTGAGGCGCTCGGCCAGTTCGCCCTGGGTATTGGCCAACTCGCGGACGCGCACGAAGGTGCGCATGATCTCGATGTTGATTGCAATGGCACGCGGGCTGTTCAGTACCGACGAGAGCATGGCGACGCCTTGTTCGGTAAAGGCATATGGCGCAGTCCGGCGACCGCCATGGGTCGAACTTGAGGTCACAAATTGTGACCTCAAAACGGCAAGGTACTGTTTTTCAAGCTGAAACATGAAATCCACGGGGAAGCGCTCCAGGTTCCGTTTGACAGCCTGCACCAACACCTTGGTCTGGACGCCATAGAGTTCTGCGAGATCGCTATCGAGCATGACTCGCTGCCCTCGTAAGACAAAAATCCGGCTACCGATCACCGCCTGCACTGGCTCGCGTACCTGTTCCTGGCTCATTTCACTTCCTCCTTTCAAAAGCTGCATGACTGGCCTGCCCATGCTTCAGCAGCGCGCCAGAATATCCCTTTTGCATTTTCCAAACATCCCACCAAAGGCAATTTGTTGGAGAGAGATGGCTTTGCCAGCCAGGATTTCGTGACGCCTGGCCATTGGCCGTCTAGAATAGTTATTCGTTTATTTATTCACTGATCTATTCAAATCATGTCGCGCCACGCCGACGCCATTCGCCTGCTGCTCGCTCAAGGCCCCTTGAGTGCGCGGCAACTCGTTGAAAAGACGGGGATCAGCCAGCCGACGGTGTCGCGGGCGCTGGCGGCGCTGGGTGACGAGGTGGTGCGTATCGGCGCCGGGCCGGCTATTCAGTACGCGCTGCGCGATGCCGGCCGGGCTGCCGTCGCCGCGCCGGTGTTCCGGGTCAGCGACGAAGGGCAGATCCGCGAGCTGGGCCGGCTGGTGCCGGTGCGGCCGGCGGGTTTCGTCATGGTCCAGGCCGACGGCGTCACGCTGCACAGCGACGGCCTGCCCTGGTGGCTGTTCGACATGCGGCCGCAGGGCTATCTCGGCCGCGCCTATGCCGCGGCCCACGCGGCCGGCCTCGGCCTGCCGGCGAACCCGGAGCAGTGGAGCGACGCCGAAGTCCTGCACGCGCTGCTGGCGCAGGGTCATGACGCGATTGGCAACCTGCTGATCGGCGAAGCGGCGCGCGAGCGCTTCCTGGCCATGCCGGCACCGCAGCCGGTCGAGCGGGCGACGGCCTATCCGGCGCTAGCGCGTGCCGCCAGTGCTGGCGAACTGCCCGGCTCGTCGGCCGGCGGCGAGCAGCCGAAGTTCTGTGCCTGTAGCGAGCGCGGCCATGTGCTGGTGAAGTTTTCGGCGGCCGACGACAACCCGGTCAGCGAACGCTGGCGCGACCTGCTGCTGGCCGAGCATCAGGCGCTGGCGGTGCTCGGTGTCGCCAGCGAGGTCTTCGATTTCGCCGGCCAGCGTTTCCTGGAAGTGCCGCGCTTCGACCGCGTCGGGCAATTGGGCCGCGTCGGCGTCTTTTCGCTGCGCGCGCTCGACGCCGAATTCGTCGGCGATGCCGCCGCGCCCTGGCCATCGCTGGTCGCCCGCCTGGCGTCCGCCCGAGAAGTGGAGACGGAGGCCGTCGGCGGTGCCGCCTTGCTCTGGGCCTTCGGCACGCTGATCGGCAATACCGACATGCACGCCGGCAACCTCTCCTTCGTCAGCCTGCATGGCCGCCCTTACCAGCTGGCGCCGGCCTACGACATGCTGCCCATGGGTTTTGCCCCGCGTTCTGGCGGCGCGCTCGTCGATACATTGGCGCCGGCGGCGCTGATCGCTGCCGTCGATGCCGATACCTGGCGGCAGGCGCTGCAACTGGCCGAGAATTTCTTCGCCCGGCTCAGCGACACCGCCGCCTTCTCTCCGCGTTTCCAGCCCTGCATCGCGGCGCTGGACCGGCATATCGACGAGGCGGCAACGCGCATCGCCCGACTGGGGTAAGCTACACCGCAAGCCCGACTTCGTTCAGTCCGACACCGCCCTTGGCCAAACGCTTCCCCCTCCACCCCAAGCATCCCGAGCGCATCTGCTGGGGCTGTGACAAGTATTGTCCGGCCAGGGATCTGCAATGTGGCAACGGCTCGGGCCGCACCATGCATCCCTGCGAAATGCTCGGCGACGACTGGTATACCTGGGGTGACTGGGGTATCGAACCGGACGAGAACGATCCGTCGGCAGTCGCCGCATCGCTCACCAACCCCGACCGCGGCTGATCGGGCCGGTTCCTGGCGTAACAAACGCAATCGATCCAACAGTCGTCTCCTCCCGACGGCGATATCCCGATGCCCCCTATCCGGAAAGACATCGGGATTTCCTGGTCACACCAGGCGTTCCGGATTCCTCAGTAGAAATCCGTCTCCACCGGCCGCAAGTCGAAGACCAGCACTTCGGCATCGTGCCCCTGGCTCAGGCTGACGGCATCGACATGCCTGAGCTTGAGGCCGTCGCCGGCACCCAGGCGCTGACCATTGACGGTGATCTCGCCGCGCGCGACATGGACGTAGGCATGGCGGTCGCCGACCAGCGTCAGCGTGGCGCTTTCCGGGCCGTCGAACAATCCGGCATGGACACGGGCATCCTGACGGATGCGGATGCTGCCGTCAGCGCCATCCGGAGTCACGATGGGGCGCAGACGGCCGCGCTTCTCGCTGCTCGGGAAGTGCCGCTGCTGGTAGCCCGGCGGAGTATCCGAAACGGCCGGCAAGAGCCAGATCTGCAGGAAGTGCACGCTATCGCGATCCGAACCGTTGAACTCGCTGTGGGCGATGCCGGCGCCGGCGCTGATCATCTGCACGTCGCCGGGCACGATGCGCCCGGCGTTGCCGGCGGTGTCCTTGTGTTCGAGCATGCCGTCGAGCACGTAGGAAAAGATTTCCATGTTGCGGTGCGGATGGGTGCCGAAACCGCGGCTCGGTGCGACGCGGTCGTCGTTGATCACCAGCAGGTCGGAAAAGCCGCGC
Source organism: Azonexus sp. R2A61 (assembly GCF_021401135.1). Taxonomy (GTDB): domain Bacteria; phylum Pseudomonadota; class Gammaproteobacteria; order Burkholderiales; family Rhodocyclaceae; genus Azonexus. The sequence goes on from NZ_JACBFO010000001.1 coordinate 339,256, forward strand.
TGCTCGGGATCGTCGTAATGGGCGAAGGAAAAGGTATGGCGGGAACTCAGCCAGCCGTGTTCGGCAACCCCGCGTTGGTCGGCGGGACGGCGCTCAAGGGTAGTGATGGACATCATGGACTCCTTTTTAGAGAAGGATGCCGGGGAGCGGCATCCGGTCGATCGGTGAAAGGGTCAAGCGGTGCGTCGGGCATCGAGCGAGAACTTGCCGCCGCCCAAAGCGATCACCTGCAGCAGGCCACCGGCAATGGCGATGTTCTTGAAAAAGTGGATGAACTGGTTCTGGTCGCCGAGATTGAAGTGGAAGGCGAAAGCGGTGACCAGCGTGAAACCGGCGATGCCGGCGGCGACCAGACGGGTGCGATAGCCGAGGACCAGCGCGGCGGCGAGGAACACTTCGACGAAAACGGCACCGGCGTAGGCGACTTCCGGCAGCGGCAAACCGGAGGAAGCGATGTAGCCGATGGTACCGGCCGGGTTGGCCAGCTTGCTGAAACCGGAGATCAGGAAGATCGCGGCGAGCAGCAGGCGACCGACGACGGCGGCGACATCGGTCAGGGCGTGGGTTTGGGTGTTCATGGCATTTCCTTTCGGGGCATATCGGGTGGTGGTCAGTCCGGCTTGCGTTGGTTTCGCGGCAACCGTTGGACGAACTTTACTGTCACCCGATATATCGAAAAAGACGCTAACATGCGATTAATTGTCTCTTTTGAATTGACAGAATGAACCAGCTCGAAGACATGCGGATGTTCGCCGTCACCGCCGACACCGGCAGCTTCACCGCTGCGGCGGAACGCCTGGGGGTTACCAAACAGTTCATCAGCCGGCGCATCATGGCGCTGGAAAAGCGCCTGGGCGCCCGCCTGCTGGTTCGCACCACGCGCAAGCTCAGCGTCACCGACACCGGCCGCAGCTACCACGAGCGGGCCGTGAAGATTCTCGAAGCGGTAGACGAGGCCGAACAGTTGGTCGCCGACCGCAACGCCGCGCCGCGCGGCTCGCTGCGGATTTCGGCGCCGATGTCCTTCGGCACGCTGCACCTCGGGCCGGCCATCGCGCAGTTCATGCGCCTGTATCCGGAAGTACGGATCGAACTGGACCTGAGCGACCGCTTCGTCGACATCGTCGGCGAAGGCTACGACCTGGCGCTACGCATCGGCGAACTGGACGACTCCTCGCTGGTCGCCCGGCAGATCGCCCTGACCCAGTTGCTGGTCTGCGCCAGCCCGGACTACCTGGCCCGGCGCGGCACGCCGCAGACGCCGGAGGACCTGCAGGACCACGACTGCCTGCTCTACGGCCACAGCCCGCACGTCGAATGGCGCTTCAAGCGCCAGGGCAAACCCTTCAATCTCACGGTCAACGGCCGTTTGCGGGCAAATAACGGCGAACTGGCCTGCGCCGCGGCGATCGCCGGCGTCGGCGTGGTCTGCCTGCCCAGCTTCATCGTCGGCCGGGCCCTGCGCGACAACCGGCTGCACACCGTGCTCGACACCTTCCTGCCGCCGCCGCTGGCCATCAGTGCAGTCTATCCGCAGCACCGCCAGACCTCGCAGACGGTCCGCGCGTTCACCGACTTCCTGCGCAACACCTTCGGCAAGGCCGACTTTTCCTGACCCGGCCGACAGCGCAAACGCGCTATCCTTCGCATCCCTTCCGCCGCTTTTCCGCCATGCCCCGCTACCCGCACATCGTCTTCGACCTCGACGGCACCCTGATCGATTCGGCCCCGGCCATTCTCGCCAGCTTCCGCGACGCCTTCGCACAGACCGGCATGGCGGCGGTGCGCGCCATCGACGACAGCGTGATCGGCCCGCCGCTGACCGAGACCCTGCAACTGCTGTCGGGCAGTACCGATACAGCGCAGATCGCACGCCTGGCCGAAGCCTTCAAGGCCAGCTACGACAGTACCGGCTACCGGGCGACGGCAGCCTACGCCGGTGTCGGCGAGTTGCTGGCCGGACTGGCCGACGCCGGGCTGACGCTGTCGATCGCCACCAACAAGCGCATTCATCCGACCCGGCTGATCCTCGAGCATCTCGGCTGGGCCGGATATTTCGCCGAGGTTTATGCACTCGACCTGTTCACCCCGCGCCTGCCCGACAAGGCGGCGATGATCGCTCGCCTGCTCGCCGACCGCGGGATTCCGAGCGATCAGGCAATCTACATCGGCGACCGCAGCGAGGACGGCGAATCGGCCGACGCCAATGGCCTGCCCTTCATTGCCGTGACCTGGGGCTACGGCAGCCTGAACCGCAGCGAGATGCGCGCCGGCTGGCGTGCGGCAGCAACGCCCGAAGCCCTGGCCGGGCTGCTGCTGGCCGACTGAACGGTTCCCCATGCAACACGATATCGACCTCGCCCCCTTCAACACCCTCGCCCTGCCCGGCAAGGCGGCGCGCTACCGGCGCATCACCGAAGCCGTTCAACTGACCGATCCGGCGCTGGCCAGCGAACCACGCTTCGTCCTCGGCGGCGGCAGCAATCTGGTGCTGACCGGCGACGTGGAACGACTGGTGCTGCACATGGCCATCCCCGGCAGACGCCTGCTGCGCGAAGACGCCGACGCGGTCTATGTCGAAGCCGGTGCCGGCGAAAACTGGCACGACTTCGTGCAATGGACGCTGGCCCAGGGATGGCCCGGCCTGGAAAACCTGTCACTGATCCCCGGCACGGTCGGCGCCGCGCCGGTGCAGAACATCGGCGCCTACGGACTGGAAGTCGGCGAACGTTTATTTGCGGTCAACGCCTGGGATTTCGAAAAAAAGGCGTTTTTTGCGGTCGACCGCGAGAATTGCCGTTTTTCCTACCGTGACAGCCTGTTCAAGCAACAGGGCTGGCATCTCGACGGCCGGGTCGCCATCGCCTCGGTAGTCTTCCGCCTGCCCAGGGCCTGGCAGCCGAACGTCGCCTACGCCGACCTGCAGCAGGAACTCGCCGGCGCCGGCATCGCGGCGCCGACGCCACGCCAGATCGCCGACGCGGTCGTCGCCGTCCGTCGACGCAAGCTGCCCGATCCGGCGCAACTGCCGAACGCCGGCAGTTTTTTCCAGAATCCGCTGGTCGACCGCAACCGCGCCGAGGCGCTCAAGGCCCGCTATCCGGCGTTGCCCAGCTACGCGCAACCCGATGGCCGCGTCAAACTGGCCGCCGGCTGGCTGATCGAACAGGCCGGCTGGAAAGGCAAATCGCTCGGCCCGGTCGGCATGTACGAAAAGCAGGCGCTGGTGCTGGTCAATCGCGGCGGCGCCTGCGGCGTCGATGTCGAACGGACGATGGCCGCGGTGCAGGCAGCGGTTCGCGAGCGCTTTGCGGTCGACCTGGTCGCCGAGCCGGTTTTCCTCTAGCCCCTCACCCGCCGGCCGCGACGCGCGGCGGCACCGACAGGCAGGCGGCCAGCCCGGTGGCCAGCGCATCGGCCATGCGCGCCTGACGTTCCGGGTCGCGCAGTTCCAGTTCCTCGTCGCGGTGCTTGATCACCCCGGCTTCGAACAGCACCGCCGGCAGCGTCGTGCGATACAGCACGACCAGGTTGTCGTAATACCAGACGCCGTTATCGCGATCCGCCGCACGGTGCTTGCGGGCATGCCAGTCGCTGGCCGTGAAACCGGCCCGGCGCAGCATGGCGCCCATCGCCGAAGCGCAGCGCAGGCTGGTTTCCGGGTCCGGATTATTGGCCGACACGAACAGCCCGAAGCCGCGCTTGACCTCCGTATGCGTGCGCTCGACGCCTTCCCAGAGCCACGGCAGCAACCAGCGTTCGTCGATCGAATCGTGGTGGATGGAGAGGAAGAAATCGCTGCCGGCTGCCGCTTTCGGACGCGCCGTCAGGCTGCCGATGGCGCCATCGAAATTGACCCGGCGCACGCGTTCGCCGCGCGTTTCCAGTCGCTCGGCGAGGCGCTGCGCGAAATCGAGGTTGAACAGGAACTCGTCGCGGCCGCGCGCGCTGATCGCGCCGCCGTCCTTCGCCCCGTGGCCGACATCGATGGCGATCAACGGCAGCGGTGGCGGAAATTCGGCCGCCGCCGCGGTCGACCCCAGCAACAGGCAAAAAATCAGGAAAACCGGCATGCGGGGATTATCGCGGCAAATTAAGATACGCGCCCATCCGCCACTGCACTTTTCCGCCCGCCGCCATGCCCGAACTGACCGTCTTCTCCCGCCAGCAGATCGCACCGACCTTCGACCGCCCGCGTCCCGACCGCCTGGTCGAAGGTAATCCGGCACGCACCACCTGGGAACATTTCACCAGCCCGCGCGGCGACCTGTCGGCCGGCATCTGGGCCTGTGAAACGGGGGCCTGGAACATCGCCTTTCCGGCGGGCAAGGACGAGTTCTTCTGCGTCATCGAAGGACGCCTCCGGATCAGCGATCACGATGGCCATGCCGCCGAATTCGGGCCCGGCGACGCAGGCGTGATTCCGGCCGGGTTTACCGGCTGTTTCGCCGTACTGGTGCCGGTGCGCAAGCATTTCGTGGTGGTCGATCGGGGATCCTGAAATTGCGTTATAGTTTTTTGCAGACTCAAGAAAACGCCAACATGAACGACGAGACCAGACTGCCGCGGGGAACCTCCGCCCACATGCCCGACCTGAACTGGAGCCAGGTCCGCGAAACCGTCCTGATGCTCGAACTGGCCGCACTGCAGATCGAAGCGGCGATGAAGGACAGCAACGCCTCGGTCGAGGTGCTGACCCATTCGTTCACCGCCATGGCCGAAACGATGCAGCACATCTCGGCAACCGCCGAAACCCTGCCGGCGCAAGGCGAGGCCGGTCAGGCCCGGCAGCGGCTGCTGGATGCCGCGCAGCAGGTTTCCGGCAACATGCACCAGGCCATCATCGCCTTCCAGTTCTACGACAAGCTGGTCCAGCGCCTGGCCCACGTCGGCCTCAGCCTGGGCGACCTCAGCGATCTGGTCGCCGAACCGCGTCGCCTGTTCAATCCCGCCGAATGGGTCGGCCTGCAGGACAAGATCAAGGCAAAATATTCGACGCGCGAGGAAGTGGCGATGTTCGATGCGGTGATGCGCGGCATGCCGGTCCATGAAGCCATCGATCACTTCATGGCGGAAATGAAGGAAAAGAGCGACGACATCGAGCTGTTCTGACAGCCCCCGTCGCCCGTTCCCGATCGCTTCCCTTTCCCGGACAACGATCTCCGCCCGGCAGTTCGCTCCGCCGCCGATCAGAAGTCGGCAGCGGCTTCCCAGACGATATGCGCCTTGTCGCCGGCCCGGGCCGTGCGTTCGAGCATGTCCATCAACGGCCAGGCACGCTGGGACAGCCCGACCGGCGGCACCGGCGGCCGGTTCTCGTCGTCATCGTCTTCCGGCTCGACATTGCGCCGGGCCTCGGCGATTGCCGCCTTGAGCTTTTCGGCGGCAGGCAGCATTTCGGGCGGCGTGAATACGCCACGGGCCGTACACGCTTTGCCGACAATCTCCAGCAGCGTCCGCGCCGTTTCGGCAAACATCAGCAGTTCGCCGGTTTCACTCGATTCGAATCGAACGATCATCTGTTTTCCTTGTTCGGTTGTCGCCCGTCAGCCCTTGGGGCACAATGCCCGCGGGGGGAGACAAGGATGAGCATGGATACTAACGCCATTCCCTGGGAGACTGGAAACGACGAACTGGAGCGGCTGGCGCTGGAAGAATGCGTCAAGCGGCAGCGTATCGACCACCGGGTTTCGGTGCTGATCCTGCCGGCCGGCCGGTGTACGTTGGCTGCACGTTTCGCGCAACTGGGTGCGCAAGTGACTGTCGGCGACCAGCCCGAGCGGCGCCAGGAAGTCGAAGGCCGGATTCTGGCCACCGGTTTCGGCAGCAACATCGATTTCCTGCCCTGCGATTTTCCGCAGGTACCCGACCAGACCCACCGCCCGTTCGACATCGTCGTGCTGCGCCGCGGCCTGTGCTCGCAGCCCTACGCGCAAAGCAAGAAGGCGGTACGCCAGTTGCTCAGCCAGATGAAGATCGGCGGCAAGCTGTTCATTTCGATTCTCGGCCTGCATTCCGAACTGGGCGAAAGCTATCCCGGCGGCGAACAGTCGATCTACGAGCGCTTCGGCGCGCTGTCGCCGGCGATGGCCCGCAAATACGGCATCGAGGCCCCGGTCTGCCTGTATTCCGAACGCGACCTGTTCCTGCTGCTGCTCGAATCCGGCGCCAGCGTACTGCGCACGATGACCTCCACCTGGGGCAACGTGAAAGGCGTCGCCGGCCGCGTCTGATGCGTCTGGGGATCGACCTCGGCGGCAGCAAGATCGAGATCATCGCCCTGGCGGATGACGGTACGCCGCTGCTTCGTCGCCGCGTGTCCACACCGCAGGGCGACTATCCCGCCACACTGAACACCATCGTCGAACTGGTCCGCGACTGCGAAGCCGGCCTCGGCCGGCAAGGTAGCCTCGGGATCGGAATTCCCGGCGCCGAGTCGCTGGCCGACGGCCGGATCAAGAACGCCAACTCGACCTGCCTGATCGGCCAGCCGCTGCGCCAGGACCTGACGCGTCTGCTCGAGCGCGAAGTCCGGCTGGCCAACGACGCCAACTGCTTCGCGCTATCCGAAGCCGTGGACGGCGCCGGTCGCAATGCCCGTTGCGTGTTCGGCGTGATCCTTGGTACCGGCGTCGGCGGCGGGATCATCATCGACCGGCAAGTGCTGATTGGCGCCAATGCCATTGCCGGCGAGTGGGGGCACAATCCGCTGCCCGGCAACGAGACCGTCTCGCCCGCCTGCTACTGCGGCCGTCGAGGCTGCGTCGAAACCTGGCTATCCGGTCCCGGGCTGGCCGCCGACCATCGACGCCAGGGCGGCGCCGCGCTCGATGCCGCCGCCATTGCCAGCGCCGCCGATGCCGGTGACCCGGCCTGCAACGCCAGCCTGACCCGTTACATCGCACGACTGGCGCGTGCGCTGGCCGGCGTCATCAACCTGCTCGACCCGGAGGTGATCGTGCTGGGCGGCGGTTTGTCGCGCATCCGCCGGCTTTACGACGAGTTGCCGGCAGCCTGCCGGCCGCATGTCTTTTCCGATGCCTGCTACACCAGAATCCTGCCGCCCGTCCATGGGGATTCCTCGGGGGTGCGCGGTGCCGCCTGGCTGTGGGATTGATGGCAGAATCGACGCCCCGACGTTCCACGTGAAACGCGCGCCGTGAATTCCCCTTCGCTCTGGCTCCGGCTCTTCCTGCCGTTCGCTGCCGGCTATTTCTTGTCCTATCTGTACCGGACGGCCAATGCCGTGATCGGACCGCTGATTGCCGGTGAAATGCAGTTGCACGACAACGCGCTCGGCCTGCTGACCAGCACTTATTTCCTCGCCTTCGGCGCTGCCCAGTTGCCGCTGGGCATCCTGCTCGACCGTTACGGCCCGCGCCGTGTCGAAGCCGGATTGCTGACCGTCGCCGCGGCCGGTGCCGCGCTCTACGGACTGGCCGGCGGCCTCGGCGAACTGACCGTCGGCCGGGCGCTGATCGGTCTCGGCGTATCGGCTTGCCTGATGGCGTCGTTCAAGGCCTTTGCCCAGTGGTTCCCGCCGGAGCGGCTGGCCTCGATGACCGGCTGGATCATGGCCGCCGGCGGCCTGGGTGCGCTGGCCGCCGCCGGTCCGTTGAAGCTGGCGCTGGATATCGTCGGCTGGCGCGAGATCATGCTGGCGCTGGCCGCACTGACGCTGATCGTCGCCGTCGCCCTCTGGCGGTTCGTCCCGGACAAGCCGAGCCACGGCGAGCGCGCCGGTTTCGGCGAGCAACTGCGCGGCGTACGCGACATCCTCCGCCATCCGCATTTCTGGCGCTATGCGCCGATGGGCCTGTTTTTCACCGGCGGCTTCATGGCCGTGCAGGGCTTGTGGGCATCGCGCTGGATGAGCGTCATCGAGGCACTCGACGCCGCCGAAATCGCCGCCCGCCTGACCTGGATCGGCTCAGCCATGCTCGGCGGATTCCTGTTCATGGGTTTTTTTGCCACCCGGCTGGTTCACCGCGGCATGCCGCTCGAACGGATTTATCGCAGCGCAATGGCTACCGCCCTGGCCGCCTTCGCACTGCTGTGCGCCTTTCCGGCGCACGTCGGCAACTGGCTCTGGCCGGTGCTCGGCGCCTGTTTCTCACTGTCCAACATCGCCTATTCGCTGGTCGCCCAGGCCTTTCCGGAGCAATGGTCCGGCCGGGCCAACACGGCTTTCAACCTGTTCGTGTTCGTTGGCGCCTTCGGCCTGCAATGGGGCATCGGCGGGCTGGTCGATGTCCTGCAGGCCGGCGGCTACAGCGTGGCCCCGGCCTACCGGATCGCTTTCTGCACCTTGCTCGCTGCGCAGGCGCTGGCCTTCGGCTGGTTGCTGCTGCGCGGCCGGCAGCGCTAGACCGCACGGCAAGCCGCCAGCACGATAGGCTCAGACCGCCAGATCAACCTGCTGCATCAGGCCGGCCTGCCCGCTTTCGGCCAGATAGACGCCGGCCGCACGGATCTGGCCGAGCAGTTCGTTGTCGGCGGTTTTCAGTGAAAACGGTGCGTTGACCGCAGCAGTGTACAAAGCGCCGACACCGCGCTCGGCCAGAGTCTGGTAGGTGTCGCCGGACCACAACCCGAGTTGCGCCCAGGCCGCATCGGCCTCGTCGATCCAGCCATTGCCGTCATCGTCGAGTTTGGCCAGGTCGGCAAAACCGTTGCCGCTGGCGACGCCGAACAGTTCGCTGCCGTCGTCGGCCTGTCCGTTGCCGTTGCGATCCCAGACCAGGAAACAACTGTTGGTGCCGGGTTTCGGTATCCACTCGGCGCTGCCGTCGGCGTCGAGATCGAAGGACAGCCGTTCCTGGGTCAGCTCGCAGGCGGTGCCGGCGAAGGCCAGCATCAGCGGATCGCGCAACACGACGCTGCCGCTGCTTTCGCGCCAGCTTTCCTTTTCGTAGCTGCGCTGCATGTCGACCGCAAAATCGAAGGCAATCTCCCGGCCATCGCTGGTCTTGACCTTGCCCCGGCCGCAGACCGTGGTGCTTTCGGATTCGCTGACCCGCTCGCAAACGGTAGTCCGCCAGGTCAGTTCGCGGCCACCTGCGGTCGACGCCGGCAAAGCGGCATTTTTGCCGGCATCCGCCGTCAGCAGGTCGGCGGCGGCAGTTTTTTCCTCGCACGGGCGGCCATCGATTGCCGCCAGTATCTTCTCGATCAGCGATTCGAGCAGTTGACGCACCCGCTCCTGCAGACTTGCCGCCGGATCGTTGCTGTCCTCGGCAAAGCTGTCGAAGACCTGGCGAAAGCCCATCTCCGTGTTGATTTCGACGCTGCGCGTACGCGTTGCCTCGTGGCTGGCCGAAAGATTGACCTGGGATTCCTGGATTTTCATGATCGCTCCTTGCGGTGTTCGGGAGCGATTCACTGCAAGGGACGTGCCGTGTGCCCGGGATCAGAATTCGAGCGGATCGACTTCCAGGTGCCAGCGCAGTTTCGCCGGCGCCTTGAGTGCCTCGATCGCTTCCCGCCAACGCGGCAGGAAGGCCTGCAGGGCCGGCCGGGAAAACGATTCGGCCAGCAGTTGACCGCGCTCCAGGCTGGCCAGCCGGGCCATGCGCATCGGCACCGGGTCATAGAGCATCACCGCATCGTGTTCGCCGATCACCGGCAGCGCCGCGGCGGTTTCGAGGAAAGCGATCGCATCGGCCATCGCCGGCGCTTCGGCACGCAGCACGGCCTGGAAGGCATATGGCGGAAAGCCCGCCTGCTCCCGCTCCTTCAGTTGAACGGCAGCGAATCCCGGGTAATCCTGGGCGACCAGCGCGGCGAACAGCGGATGATCCGGATACTGCGTCTGGACAATCACCCGGCCCTTCAGTTCGGCCCGTCCGGCCCGCCCGGCGACCTGCATCAACTGGGCGAACAGGCGCTCCGGCGCGCGCCAGTCGGCGGCGAACAGCGCCGAATCGGCACCGAGTACGCCGACCAGCGTCAGTTTCGGGAAATCGTGTCCCTTGGCCAGCATCTGCGTGCCGATCAGGATGTCGGCCTCGCCGCCGTGGATGCGCTCCAGCACGGCTTCCCACTGCTTGCGGCTCTTCACCGAATCGCGATCGACGCGCAGGATGCGCGCCTCCGGGAATTCCTTCTGCAGCCACTCCTCGACGCGCTGTGTACCGCGGCCGAAGGGATGGATGTCCTGATTGCCGCAGGTCGGGCAGGCACGCGGTATGCGATGCTCGAAGCCGCAGTGATGGCAGCGCAGACGACGGTCGGCGGTGTGCAGCACCAGATTGGCGGCACAACGCTGGCAGCGCGACACCCAGCCGCAGGCCGGACAGGCCAGTACCGGCGCATAGCCGCGGCGATTGAGGAAGACCAGGCTCTGTTCGCCGCGCGCCAGCCGCTCGCGGATGGCGACCACCAGCGGATCGGCAACGCCTTCGCGCAAAATCAGCCGGCGCGTGTCGAGGATGTCGACCGCCGGCAGCGATGCCTCCCGGTTGGCACGCTCCTTCAGGGTCTGCAAGGCATAGCGGCCGGCCTGCGCATTGGCCCAGGTTTCCAGCGATGGCGTCGCCGAGCCGAGCAGTACCGGCACACCGCGCTGACGGGCGCGCACGACGGCCAGATCGCGTGCCGAATAGCGCATGCCGTCCTGCTGCTTGAACGACGCATCGTGCTCCTCGTCGACGACGATCAGGCCGAGCCGCGGCATCGGCGTAAACACCGCCAGCCGCGTGCCGAGCACGATGTCCGCCTCACCGGCGAAGGCGGCCCGCCAGTGGCGCTCGCGGGCCGCCTCGGCCAGTTCGCTGTGCAGCGCGACCACGTTGCGCGCCGGAAAGCGCGAACGGACACGCGCTTCGAGCTGCGGTGTCAGATTGATTTCGGGGACCAGCAGCAGTACCTGGCGGCCCAGGGTCAACGCCTTGTCGACCAGCCGCAGGTAAACCTCGGTCTTGCCACTGCCGGTCACGCCGAATAGAAGATTTGCCGAAAAACCGCCGTCGACCGCCAGTGCGTCGATCGCCGTCCGCTGCTCCGCCGTCAGTTCGGGCAAAGCGCCCGCCGCCTTGGCCTTGCTCGCCCGGCCGGCACGTCGATCCGGCGGATCGAGGCGCTTCAGGCCGGCCGGCAGCGCCGACAACAACACTTCGCCGAGCGGCGCCTGGTAGTAGCTGCTGGCGAAATCGGCCAGCGCAAAGAAATCCTGCGGCAGCGGCGGCAGATCGTCGAGCAGCGGACCGGCCGCTTTCAGTTGCTCGAGCGGCCAGTCACTGTGGCCGACCACCTCGACCACGATGCCGAGCTTCTCGCCCCGTCCGAATGGCACCCGCACGCGCCGCCCGACATCGGCCGGCGACGCCCCGTCCGAGCGGTAGTCGAACAGCCGGTGCAGCGGCAAATCGAGAGCGACGCGCAGGATGGCCATGGGGTCTCGGGCTTGTCCACAGAAGCTGTGGATAACTTTGTGGATTGCCCAGGGATAGCTGGGCTAAGTGGGCGTTTCGTAAGGCTTTTGTTACTTTGCCGAAATATTGGGCAAAGAAATAAACCATTAAAAATCAATAGCTTGAATTATCAAAACCCTGTCAAGCAGATTTCAGCACCGCCTGGACAACGGGAAACCGGACTCTGTGCATAAGTCAAGCCCCCGCAGCCATGAATGCATCCTTACTTTCGTAATAAACGGCTATGGGCATGGACGGTATCGACCAGCACCGACACGTTTTCCGGCGGTGTGTACTGCGAGATGCCGTGGCCCAGATTGAACACATGGCCGGTATTGCCTGGACCGAAACTGTCGAGCACTTTCTTCGCCTCGGCGGCCACCGTTTCCGGCGTACCGAACAGCACGTTCGGGTCGATGTTGCCCTGCAGGGTCACCTGGTCGCCGACCCGGCGCCGGGCTTCGCCGATATCGATCGTCCAGTCGAGGCCGACCGCGTCGCAGCCGATCGCCGCGATCTTCTCCAGCCACAGGCCGCCGTTCTTGGTGAACACGATGCTCGGGATGCGCTGACCGTCCTTTTCCTTCTTCAGGCCGGCGACGATGCGCTGCATGTAGGCCAGCGAGAACTCCTGGTAGGCTGCAGCCGACAGCGAGCCGCCCCAGGTATCGAAGATCATCACCGCCTGGGCGCCGCAGTCGATCTGTGCGTTCAGGTAGCTGGTCACCGCATCGGCGGTCACCGCCAGGATCTTGTGCAGCAGGTCGGGCCGGCTGTACATCATGCCCTTGATGTGGCGGAAGTCGGACGAGCCCTGTCCTTCGATCATGTAGCAGGCAAGCGTATACGGGCTGCCGGAGAAGCCGATCAGCGGCACCGAGTTGTCGAGTGCGCGACGGATTTCGGAGACGGCATCCATGACGTAGCCGAGATGCTCGTAGGGATCCGGCGCGCTCAGGTTGTTGATCGCCCATTCCTCGCGCAGCGGGCGCTCGAACTTCGGTCCCTCGCCTTCGGCGAAATACAGGCCGAGGCCCATCGCATCGGGCACGGTGAGGATGTCGGAAAACAGGATCGCAGCGTCGAGATCGTAGCGGGCGAGCGGCTGCAGCGTCACCTCGCAGGCCAGCGACGGGGTCTTGCACAGGTTCAGGAAGTTGCCGGCCCGCTTGCGGGTTTCGCAGTATTCGGGGAGATAACGACCGGCCTGACGCATCAGCCACAGCGGGGTGTAATCGGTGGGCTCCTTCAGCAGGGCACGCAGGAAGGTATCGTTCTTGGGTCGGCTCACGGTCAACTCCGCCAGAAATCGGAAAAGGGAGATTATCCGGGATTCCTCGGGGAAGGTCACGGCTGGGAAAGGGTTTTGCGGCGTTTTTCCGCTGGCACTTCACAACGGGTTCGGCCCCATGCGCCGAACCCGGCACGTCAAGTCCGGGTCATTTCCGCCAGAACGCCGGCGTCAGCACCACCAGCAAGGTGAATATCTCCAGACGCCCGAGCAGCATGGCAAAGATGCAGACCCAGGTCTGGAAATCCTCGAGCACCGAGTAGTTGGATGCCGGCCCGACCAGCCCCAGCCCCGGTCCGGTGTTGTTGATGCTGGCGACGACGGCCGAAAAGGCGGTGACGATGTCCAGCCCGGTGAAGGCCAGCAGCAGCGTCATGCTGACGATGGCAACCATGTAAACGAAACCGAAGGCCAGCACGGCAAACAGCACCGATTGCGGCGCCACGGCACCGCCCAGACGGACGTTATAGACGGCCGACGGGTGCATCGCACGGACCAGTTCGCGGTAAACCTGCTTGTAGAGCAGCAGCGCCCGCATCATCTTGATGCCGCCGCCGGTGGAACCGGCGCTGGTTGCGAAACTGCACAGGAAAAGCATCCACAGTGCGGCAAACATCGGCCACTGGCCATAGTCGGAAATCGAGTAGCCGGTGGTCGTCGCCACCGAGACGACGTTGAACATCGCGTGCCGGAAAGCGGTGTCCATATCGTCGAAACTGCCTTCCTTCCAGATGTAATTGGCGATCACGAAGCCGGAAACGAGCAGGATGCCGACAAACCAGCCGGCTTCCGGATCGCGGCCGTAGGGCAGCAGCGAACGGCCGGTCAGGGCGAGAAAGTGCGTCGCGTAGTTGATGCCGGAGAACAGCATGAAGGCGAAGCAGATCCATTCGATGGTCGGCGAAGCGAAGTAACCCAGGCTGGCATCGTGCGTCGAAAATCCACCGAGCGACACCGTGGTGAAGGCATGGCAGACGGCGTCGAACCCGCTCATGCCGGCCCAGTGGTAGGCCAATGCGCAGAGGCCGGTCATCGCCACGTAGATCAGCCACAACCCCTTGGCGGTCTGCGTCACGCGCGGCGTCAGCCGGTTGTCCTTCATCGGCCCGGGCACTTCGGTCTGCAGCATCTGCCGGCCGCCGATGCCAAGCATCGGCATGATGGCGACGGCGAGCACGATCAGCCCCATGCCGCCCATCCACTGCATCAGGCAACGCCACAGGTTGATCGACTTCGGCAGTTGATCGAGGCCGGCAATGATCGTCGCCCCGCTTGCGGTCAACGCCGATACCGCCTCGAAATAGGCGTCGGTATGCGTCATGCCGAGCTGGATCATGAACGGCAGCGCGGAAAACGCGGGCAGTACGGTCCACACCAGCACGACCAGCAAAAAGCCGTCGCGCACGTTCAGTTCGCGCCGGCAGTGACGGTAGCGGTACCACAGGAAAGTGCCGCTCAGCACGGTCAGCAGGAACACTTCGTCGTACACCCACTCCGCGCCATCGCTGGTCAGATGGGAGACGAGAATGGGCGCCGTCAGGGTCAGCCCGAACAGCATCAAAAGCAGGCCGAGCGCGCGGTAGACCGGAGCGAAGCGGGTCATCGCCGGTTTCTCAAAGGAAATGGAAGCCGACCTGGAACAGCTTCTCGACCTTCTTGACCAGTTTCTTGCGGGTACAGAAGATGATCACGTGGTCTTCCGGCTCGATCACCGTGTCGTGGTGGGCAATGACCACTTCGCCGTAGCGGGTGATCGCCGTCCAGTCATCGGTCTGCCCGACCACCATCGCCCGGTCGAAATTGCGCACCAGCGCGGCAACGGTGACGCCGTGCGGCCAATCGACCTCATCGATGCGCCGGCCGACCACCTTGGACGTGTTGCGGTCGCCGTGGGCGACGATTTCCAGCGCTTCGGCGGCACCGCGCCGCAGCGAATGGACTTCGGTGACATCGCCCTGACGGACATAAGCGAGCAGGGTGCCGATCGATACCTGGGCCGGCGAGATGCCGATGTCGATCGGGCCGCCTTCGATCATCTCGGCATAGGCCCGCCGGTTGATCAGCGCGACGACACGGTTGCAGCCCAGCCGCTTGGCCAGACTGCCGGCCATGATGTTGTCTTCATCGTCATTGGTCAGCGCCAGGAAGAGGTCCATTTCGGCGATGTTTTCCTGCTCGAGCAGTTCCTCGTCAGTGGCGTCGCCGAGCAGGACCAGCGTCTGATTCAGGGCGTTGGCGAGCAGTTCGGCGCGCTCGCGGCGACCTTCGATGAGCTTGATCTCGTAATGCTTCTCCAGCGCCGTGGCCAGGCGCAGGCCGATGTTGCCGCCGCCGGCGATCATGATCCGTTCGACGCGGTTCATCATCCGCCGCAACTGCCGCAATACCGGCCGGATATGTTCGGCCGCCGCCAGCAGGAACACTTCGTCGCCGGCCTCGACCACCGTCTCGCCATCGGGGAAAACCGGCTGGTTGCCGCGGAAGATCGCGGCAATGCGGGCATCGGTTTCCGGCGGCAGGAAATCGCGCATCTCGCGGATCGGCTTACCGACCAGCAAGCCGCCCTCGTAAGCGCGTACCGCCACCAGGCTGACCCGGCCGCGGGCGAAGTTGAGGACCTGCAAGGCCTCCGGGAACTCGATCAGGCGACTGATGTAATCGGTGATCACCTGCTCGGGGCACAGCGCGAAATCGACGGCGAACTGTTCCGGCGACAGCAGGCTTTCGTCTTCGAGAAAATCGCGCGAGCGCAACCGGGCGATACGCGTCGGGATATTGAACACACCGTGCGCCAGCTTGCAGGCCACCAGGTTGGACTGGTCGCTCTGGGTCAGCGCAATCACCATGTCGGCATCGTCGGCGCCGGCCCGGCGCAGGATCGACGGGGTCGCCGCATCGCCGACCACCGTGCGCAGATCGAGACGATCCTGCAGATGGGCCAGCCGCGCCGCGTCCTGATCGACGATGGTGATGTCGTTTTCCTCCGATACCAGCCCCTCGGCCACGCTGGCGCCCACCTGCCCGGCGCCCAGAATGATGACCTTCATTTCTCCCCCTTCCCGACGACCGTTCAGTCGTCGTTGCGCTTGCCGATCTTGATGTCGAGCTGCTTCAGCTTGCGGTACAGATGCGTCCGTTCAAGGCCGGAACGCTCGGCCAGGCGCGTCATGTTGCCAGACTCCAGCCGCAGGTGATGTTCGAAATAGAGCTTCTCGAACGCATCCCGGGCCTCGCGCAGCGGCTGGTCGAACAGCGGCAGCAGCGACTGGCCGACGCCGTCCATTTCACTGTCCGCCGGCATCACGCGGCTCACGTCGTCGCCGCCGATCTCCTCGTCCAGCGCGGTCAGCGCCAGATTGCGCACCAACGCGTGAAGCACGTTCCAAGCGCTGTCGGCGTGGTTTTTCCAGGGCAGCGTACGCAACGCGTTGAGCGCCGCCGTCGAGAAACGACGGACCGGGACTTCGCCGCGCTCGACGAAATTGCCGAGCAGCAAGCCGGCGATTTCCGGCAGATCGTCGACATGGGCGGCCAACGGCGGCATGCCGACCCAGATTTCCCCCAGCCGGCCCAGCAGCTTGCTGTCCCAGCCCTGCTCGGCGAGTGTCGACAAAGGCTGGGCGACGGCCGCCACCAGTTGCAGATTGAGCTTGTCGGCGCGGTCGACCGCAAAAGCCAGGTTCATTTGCTGCATCTTGCCGAGCGCCGCCAGGTCGGGCACGAACAGGATGCCGTTGCCGATTTTTTCCAGCGCTTCCTGGGTCAGCGCGCTGCTGGTCACCGACAGGTCCAGCCAGGGCGCGCGCGGCGGCAGCAAGGTCCGGGCGACGATTTCGGCCATGCCGCCGGTCGCTCCCTTGAGCAGGACCAGCGACGCCTTGGCCGCTGCCTGTTCGAGGCGGCGACGGAATTCCTTGATGAAGTTCAGCCGCGAAAAGGCCTCCAGCGTCAGCGGCGGCCGCTGCAGCGGCGTGTCGTGCTTGAGCGCCTTCTGCACCGTTGCCAGCAATTTCTGCAGTGCGATCGGCTTCTCGAGGAAATCGAAGGCACCGAAACGGGTGGCTTCGACCGCGGTGTCGATCGTGCCGTGCCCGGACATCATCACCACCGGCATCGTCAGATGGCCGCCGGCGTGCCACTCCTTGAGCAGCGAGATGCCATCGGTGTCCGGCATCCAGATGTCGAGCAGGACCAGATCGGGGCGCAGTTCCGCCCGCACCTTGCGGGCCGCCGCCGCGTGCTCGGCGAGACGGACGTCGTAACCCTCGTCGATCAGGATTTCCGACAGCAGTTCGCGAATGCCGACTTCGTCGTCAACGACCAGAATGATGGCCATGCCTGGGTTCCTCCTCCCTGACCAGGGGCAGGCGGATCTCGATCCAGGCGCCGCCCTCCGGTGCATTGCTGATTTCGATGCTGCCCTGATGTTCGTCGACGATCTTTTTGACGATGGGCAATCCCAGCCCGGTTCCCCGGGCCTTGGTAGTGACATAAGGTTCGAAGATGCGCGGCAGCAGATCGACCGGGAAACCCGGGCCATTATCGGCAATGCGCAGCCGCGCGTTGCGCCGGCCGGCTTCGGTCGTGATTTCGATCTGCCCGTCGTCGCGCCCGTCCAGCGCATCTTCGGCGTTGCGCAGCAGATTGTGGATGATCTGCCGCAACTGCGTCGCGTCGCCGACGACCGGCGGCAGGTGCTCGGCCAGCCGACAGTCGATCCGCGCCGTGGAACTTTCATACAGGCCGAGGACTTCGCCGACCAGTGCATTGAGGTCGAGCGGCGCCAGTTCGGGGACCGGCAGCCGCGCGTAGTCGCGGAAATCGTCGACCATGCGCTTCATCGCCTGCACCTGGTTGATGATGGTCTGCGTGCCGCGTGCCAGCATGTCGGCATCGCCATTGACCAGCTTGTCGGCCAGCTTGAACTGCAGCCGTTCGGCGGACAGCTGGATCGGCGTCAGCGGGTTCTTGATTTCGTGCGCCAGCCGGCGCGCCACCTCGCCCCAGGCTGCGCTGCGCTGGGCGGCGATCAGCCGGGTCACGTCGTCGAACACCACCACGTCGCCACCGCTCGCCTCCGGCAACCGGGATCCGCGCAACAGCAGGACCTGCGGCATGCCGTTCGCCCGCTCCAGTTCGAGTTGCGCCTGCCATTCGTTTTCGTCGGCAGCGGCGAAATGCTCGCGGATGAATTCGCCCAGCGCATGCTGGCGCGGCCAGGCCGCAGGGTCGACGCCGATCAGCCCGGAAAAATCGTCATCGAGGATGGTCAGCGCGCTTTCGTTGACCGTGCGCAACACGAAACGACGGTCGAAGACCAGCACCCCGGCCGACAGGTTGGCGAGAATCGACTCAAGATAACCACGCGCCGATTCGAGTTCGCTGCGGTGCCGCTCGGTCTCGCGGCGGGCATCGTCGAGTTGACGGGTCATCCGGTTGAAGGACTGGGTCAGGACACCGAGTTCGTCACCGCTGTAAACCGCCTGGCGCGGCGAGAAGTCGCCCTGCGCAACAGCCTGCGTCCCTTCGGCCAGGATGTAGAGCGGCGCCGCCAGCCGACGGGCCATCAGGTAGGCCAGCGCAAAGGCGCCGAACAGCGCGACCAGCACGGTCAACGTCAGCGTCAGCGCATAAATGCGGGTCAGTCCGTCGCGCGCCAGCTGGAGTTCCTGATAGTCGCGATAGACGTCCTGCACCGCATCGGCATCCGCCGCCAGGTTGCCGGGCACCGCCTGGGTGACGAGCAGGATGCGCGGCTCTTCGAACAACAGGCGCGAATTGACCGGTACCAGCACACGCAAGGTCAGGTGCTCGCCATCGCCGTCGATGCTGTTTACCCCCAGCGATGCCCTCGCCTGCCGCAATTCGCTCTGGGTCGGCAATTCGGGCAGGGGATTGCCAAGGTCACCGGTGGCACTGGTCAGCAACTGGCCACCGACCGAGAATAATGCCGCGCTCTGCACGCCCTTTTCCTCACGCAGCCGGAACAGCGCGGAGCGCCGTCCGGGATCGCCGACATCGGACAGTTCGATGGCCATGTCGCGGGCCTTTTCCGCCAGGTCTTCCTGCAGCGAATCGAGGACCGAACGACCCAGGTGCAAGCCCGACTCCAGCGCCTTTTCGACCCGCACGTCGAACCAGCTCTCGATCGATCGGGTGACGAACTGGACCGACACGCCATAGACCAGCGCGCCCGGCAGTACGGCGATGACACCGAACATCAGCATCAGGCGCAGCTTGAGCCGGGCACCGAAGACCTGGGCCCGGTAATCCCGCCACAGCGAGCGCAACTGCCAGCCGACCAATGCCAGCATGGCAATCGCCAGCCCGATGTTGAGCACGATCAGCAAGGGGTAATTGCGCGAGAAGACCACGGTATCCGCAGCCGTGGACATCAACAGCAGGAACCACAGGATGCCCCCGATGGTGGCAGCCAGCGCGCCCCCGGCAGCGACGAAACGCTTCACTTGGCCTCCGGCAGTGGCAAGTTCACCCGCCAGCGCTTCCAGTCGGACGACAGGTTCCACTCCTTGCTGCCCAACGCACTGATCTGGAATGGGCGCGGCAGCTGGGTGATGTCCAGGCGCAGCCGCAAGGCGGCGTCGTAGCCGTCGGCGGTCATGAGGCCGCGCTCGTTCTTGTCGATCACCGGCCAGCCGCGCAACCGCGACAGCATGCGCAAGGCTTCGCCCAGCGTGTCGAAGGACTGGTGCAGACCGCCGGTACTCAAGCGGTACTGGCGCGTCAATGCATGATAGGAAAGCCGGTAAGTCCGGCTGGTCGAAGCGATCTGCTGATCCAGCCAGTACCAGCGTTCGCGTTCGAGCACGAATTCGGCCACGAAGTACAGCGTGACCCCGCGATTGACCGCTTCTTCGAGGCGCGGACTGAGTTCGAAACGAAAATCGGCCGACAGCGCGTAGCCGTCGTCTGCTGCCTGAAGCTGCGGGTCGAGAATCTCGATTTCTGCGGTCCACGCCAGGCCCGGCAAGAAAACCAGCAGCACCAGCATTCGCCGTAGAAGATCAAGCATGCTTTTCGAGGAGACAGTAATAGAAGCCATCGTGGTCGACATCGGGCAGCAGCTGTTCCTCGTGCAGCCGGCGAGCTTGCAACTGCTCGGCGAGGAAGCGCCCGATCTGCAGTCCGTTTTCCTCCGGAAATACCGAACAGGTCGCGTAGAGCAGTTTACCGCCCGGCCGCAGGACCTGCCACAGGGCGTCGAGAATGCGCCGCTGGGCGCCGGCAAACGAGGCGATATCGGCTTCCCGGCGCAACCATTTGGCGTCCGGATTTCGCCGCACGACGCCGCTGGCGGTGCACGGCACATCGGCCAACACCGCGTCGAAGCTGCGTCCGTCCCACCAGTGGTCGAGACGCGTGCAATCGGCCGCCTTCACCTCCGCCGTCAGATGCAGACGAGCCAGACCATCGCTGATCCGGCGACAGCGCGCCGGTTTCAGATCGAGTGCCAGCAGATCGAGCGCGTTGCGCTCGAGCAGATGCGCCGTCTTGCCGCCGGGTGCTGCACAGGCATCGAGCACGCGACTGCCGGCGGCCGGGGCCAGCAACTCGGCGGCACGCTGCGCGCCCGGATCCTGCACCGACACGTCACCGGCGAAGAAGCCGGGGAGACGGTCGACCGGTACCGGCTGTCCCAGCGCCAGTCCGTCCTCACCTACGGCGCGGGCAACGATGCCGGCAGCGGCCAGTCGCTCGCCGTAAACATCGCGGGCCACTCGTTGGCGGTTAACCCGCAGCCCCATCGGCGGCGGCTGGTTACCGGCGGCCACGATGGCCGGCCATTGCGCCGGATAAGCTGCCTGCAAGCGCGAAAGCCACCAGGCCGGATGCTGTGCCGAAGCCACCGGATCGTCGGCCAGCGCGGCCAGCAGTTCGTCCTGGCGGCGCAGGAAGCTGCGCAGCACGCCATTGACCAGGCCGCGGAATTTTCCGCGCAGGATATCGCCGGCCGCCGACACCGCCTGGTCGACCACGGTATGCACGGCATCCGGCCGGGTTTCCAGGCGATACAACGCGACCAGAAGCAAGGCGCGCACCTCGTCGACCGCCAGCGGCCGCTCGAGCAGCCGCGACAGCAGGAAATCGCCACGACCGCAGGCGCGCAGGCTGCCATAGACCAGATCCTGAACGGCCGGCCGGGCGCCGCTGTCCACACGGCTCAACAAGCCGTCGGCCAGACTCTGGCCGGCGAACACGGCAGCATCGATGCGGGCCGCCTCGCGCAAAGCGTAGGCGAGTGAATTGGAAGGAAGACGCGACATGGGAAGGGATTATCGCACGGGGCATAATGCCGCCCATGTTTCGAATGCTGCTCGCACTCATCTTCCTGACTTCCGCGTTTCCGGCGCTCGCCTGGAATGCGGCCGGCCATCGGCTCAGCGCGGTGATCGCCTGGCAGTACATGGCGCCGGCCACCCGGGCCTTCGTCGCCGACAGCCTGCGTCTACACCCGGATCACGCCGAATGGGCCAACCGCGCCGGTGCCGCGGACACTGCGCTGATCCTGGCCGAAGCGTCGACCTGGCCCGACCGCATCCGCCACGACACCCGGTTCCACGACGAACGCCGCGAACCGCCTGCCCTGCCGGTGGCCGGCCTGTTCGACCAGGCGCGCCATGTCGACTGGCACTACGTCGACTTTCACGACGACGGCCGACGCGGCAAGGGCAATATCGACCGGGCGCTGGCCGGGCTCGTCGAAACCCTGCGGTCGACCGGGAATCCGGCCGAAATTGCCTGGGCCCTGCCCTGGCTCGTTCACCTGGTCGGCGACCTGCATCAGCCGATGCATGTCGGCCGTGCCGAGGACGCCGGTGGCAATGACGTGCTGGTCGAGGACAGCACGTCGCCGAAAAAGCCCTTCGTCAAACTGCACGCCTGGTGGGATGAACTGCCCGGCCGCAGCGACCTGCGCGGCAAACGCCTGAACAAGCGCGCTGGACAACTGCTGCTGTCGCAGACCGCGGCCAGCCCGGCGTTCGACATCGACCATTGGCGCGACGAGACGCACGCCCTGCTGGCTGGCGCCTATCCGCTGCAGCAAGGAAGTGTCAGCCTGCTGATCGATGCGGATTTCCGCCGCCGAGCCGAGTCGACCGCAGCAGAACGGATCGTCAGCGCCGGCCTACGGCTCGGCCGGTTGCTCGACGACATCGTGCGTCATCGCGTTTCACGTGGAACAGCGCCATGAACGGACTGCACCTGATCGCCGATCTGTACGACTGCCGTTGCCGGACCAGCTTCCTGCTCGACGCCGCCGGCCTGGAAAGCTATTGCGTCGATGCCAGCCGCCGCCACGGCCTGAGCGTGGTCGGTCGGCTGTTCCACGCCTTCACCGACGAAGCCGGACAAGCCGCCGGCGTCACCGGTACCGTCGTGCTGGCCGAATCGCACCTGGCGGTACACACCTGGCCAGAGCGCCAATCGGTCACCCTGGATGTTTACGTCTGCAATTTCAGCGACGACAACAGCCAACGCGCCGAAGCGCTGTTCGCCGAAGTCTGCGCGGCGTTCCAGCCGCAGCATCGGGAAATCCGCCGGGTGACGCGCGGCCTGCCCGGCGTCTGATCAGACGTCGAAACGCTGGCCGACCTGCAGCGGATGGCCGGCCAGGAACTGCTGCACCGGCAAACGCTTGCCGCCGGCCTTCTGCAGTTCACTGACGGCAAGCGCCCCGTCGCCGCAGCAAATCAGGATTTCCTTGCGGTCGACCGCAAGAATCTGCCCAATTTCTCCTGAGGTAGCGTCGGCAACCGGCCGGGCCGCCCACAGCTTGACCGTCTGCCCGCCAAACATCGCCTGAGCCCCGGGAAAAGGATTGAAGGCACGGATATGCCGATCGATCTCCGCCGCACTTTTCGACCAATCGATCAACGCTTCGGCCTTCTCGATCTTGTGCGCGTAAGTCACGCCATCGGCGGGCTGCACCTCGGCCGGCAGCGGAAGCCCGGCCAGCGCATCGACAATCAAGCGCGCGCCGCAGGCCGCCAGCTTGTCGTGCAGGCTGGCCGTGGTGTCGTCGCCGGCGATCGGAAAAGCCTCGCGCATCAGCACCGGCCCGGTATCCAGTCCGGCTTCCATCTGCATGATGCAGACACCAGTCTGCGCATCGCCGGCCAGCAAGGCCCGCTGGATCGGCGCCGCGCCTCGCCAGCGCGGCAACAGCGACGCATGAATGTTCAAGCAACCGAAAGCCGGCAGATCGAGCACCGCCTGCGGCAGGATCAGACCGTAAGCCGCCACCACCATCGCCTCGGCACCGATCGCAGCCAGACGGGCCTGCGCCTCGGGATCCTTCAGCGTCGTCGGCTGAAACACCTCGATTCCGTGCGCCAAAGCCACCTGCTTGACCGCCGACGGCTGCAGATTCATGCCGCGCCCGGCCGGGCGATCCGGCTGGGTCAGCACCAATGCCACTTCATGCCCGGCGGCGGCGATCGCCGCCAGCGCCTGTGCCGCAAACGCCGGCGTCCCCGCGAAGATCAGCTTCATGCGGTAACGCGCGCCTGCTTCGCCAGCTTGCTCTTGATCCGCCCCTGCTTCAGCTGCGACAGATGGTCGACAAACACCTTGCCGTTCAGATGATCGATTTCATGCTGGATGCAGACCGCCAGCAGGCCTTCGGCCTCGAGCACCTGCGCCCGGCCGTCGAGATCCAGATAGCGCACCGAAACACGCTCGGCCCGCTCGACCTTGTCGTAGATGCCGGGAACCGACAAGCATCCCTCTTCGCCGAGCGCGCTGCCGTCGCAAGCGACGATTTCCGGATTGACGAAAACACGCAGCTGGTTTTTCTCTTCCGACACATCGATCACCACCACGCGCCGATGCACATCGACCTGGGTCGCGGCCAGGCCGATACCCGGCGCCTCGTACATGGTTTCGGCCATGTCGGCGGCCAGGCGACGAATGCCGTCGTCAATTTTCGTCACCGGAGCGGCAACTTTCTTCAGACGCGGGTCGGGAAAACGCAAAATGGGTAACAGGGACATCGTGATAGCGGAATAAAAGCTTGCTTGCGCAAGTGATTACATGCAGAATCTAAAGCAGTTTTCGAGATGTAAACGCGCATTGCGGATGCCGATGTGACCATGAAAACCGCGGCGCGTTCCACCGGTACGTGAGGAATATCTATGGTCCGCATTATATCCGCGCTCATCCTGGCCGCCACGGCCGTTTGCGCGACAGCCGCCGAACCCCTGGAACTGGTG
This sequence comes from Azonexus sp. R2A61, assembly GCF_021401135.1. Lineage (GTDB taxonomy): Bacteria > Pseudomonadota > Gammaproteobacteria > Burkholderiales > Rhodocyclaceae > Azonexus. The sequence goes on from NZ_JACBFO010000001.1 coordinate 363,192, forward strand.
GACAATCCGCCCGAACGTCACGTGGTCGTCAAAGGCGACACACTCTGGGCAATTTCCGGAAAATTCCTGAAAAAACCCTGGCGCTGGCCGGAAATCTGGCAACTGAACAAGGACCAGATCAAGAATCCCCACCTGATCTACCCCGGCGACGTGGTCTGGCTCGACCTGTCGAGCGGCAATCCCCGACTGCGTCTGGGCAAACCGGTCGGCGGCGGTACCGTGAAGCTGCAACCCAAGATTTATGAATCGGTGTCCCGCGGCGCCGTTTCCAGCATTCCGGTCAACCTGATCGAACCCTTCATTTCCAACCCGCTGATCATCGAGGAAGGCGACGACCAGTCGGTGCGCATCGTGGCGACCCAGGAAGACCGCGTGATCTCCGGCAACGGCGACAACATCTTCGCAACCGGTATTTCAGGCACCCAGGTCGTGAACTGGCATGTCTTCCGTCCCGGCAAACCGCTGAAGGATCCGGAAACCGGCAAGATCGTCGCGCATGAAGCTTTCTTCCTGGGCAGTGCCCGCCTGATCGCTCCCGGCGATCCGGCAACCCTGACCGTCACCCAGGCGAAACAGGAAATCACCCGGGGCGACTGGCTCAAGCCGGCACCGGAGCCGGCCATCGTTGCCTACGTGCCACGCAAGCCCGACGGGCAGATCGACGCCCGCATCATGTCCATCTACGGCGGCGCCCATGAAGCCGGTGCCGGCTCGGTAGTCGCACTCAGCCGCGGCACCGCCGAAGGGGTCGAAAACGGCCATGTGCTGGCCATCTTCCGCAAGCGTGTCTCGAAGGACATCGACCTTAACCTGCGCCGCGTCGAGACCGAAATTCCGGAGGAGCGCTATGGCCTGGCGTTTGTCTTCCGTACTTTCGAACATGTCGCCTACGCACTGATCATGGAATCGTCCAAATCGGTCATCGTCGGCGACGCAACCCGCAATCCATGAACGGCGATCCGGGTCTGGCCGCCTGGCTGCGGCTGACCCTGCCCGCCGGCATCGGCGGCGAAACCCAACGCAAGCTGCTGACGGCTTTCGGTTTACCGGAAGCCGTTTTTTCTGCCGGCTACAGCGCGGTACGCAGCGTGATCGGCGCCAAGGCCGACCTGCTTTTCGATTTTTCCGATCCAGCCGCGGTCGACCGCAACATCGAATGGAGCCGACAGCCCGGCAATCGCATCCTGACGCTGGCCGACGCAGACTACCCGCCATCGCTGCTGGAAATCGCCGACCCGCCGCCCTTGCTCTACGTTCGCGGCAACCCGGCGCTGTTGCTGCAGCCGGGTCTGGCCATCGTCGGTAGCCGCAACGCAACCCCCCAGGGCAACCAGACTGCCGAGAGCTTCGCCCGCAAGCTCGCAGCAACAGGGCTGACCGTCGTCAGCGGCCTGGCACTGGGCATTGATGCCGCCGCCCATCGCGGCGCGCTGGCCGCCGCCAGAAACACCATTGCCGTGATCGGCACCGGCCCCGATCGCATCTACCCCGCCCGCAACCGGGAACTGGCACTGCAGATCGCCGAACGCGGCGCCATCGTCTCGGAGTTTCCGATTGGCACGCCTGCCCTTGCCGCCAATTTTCCCAAACGCAACCGCCTGATCGCCGGCCTGTCGCGCGGCGTCCTGGTCGTGGAGGCCGCGACCGAAAGCGGCTCGCTGATCACCGCCCGCCTGGCGGCCGAGCAGGGGCGCGAGGTATTTGCGATTCCCGGCTCGATACATTCACCGGTTGCCCGCGGCTGCCATCGCCTGATCAAGCAGGGCGCGAAGCTGGTCGAGACCGCGGCCGACGTGCTCGAGGAACTGACGATTTCCATCGCCTCTCCCAGCCCCGCTGCGCCCCGCCCCATCATCGACGAACATCCATTGCTCACCGCCCTCGGCCACGACCCGGCCAATCTGGACGAACTGGTCGCCCGCACCGGCCAGGCCGCCGACCAGTTGCTGATCGCCCTGCTCGAACTCGAGTTGTCAGGACAGATCGCACCGTTGCCGGGCAACCGATATCAGCGACTCGGCTGAACCCGGACTGCACCCTCTCCCTTGCCAGCGTCCGGACCTCCACATATCATGCCCGGCACCTGACAGGCAGACCCCATGAGCAAAAAACTGATCATCGCCGAGAAACCCTCCGTCGCCAGCGACATCGCCAAGGCGCTCGGTGGTTTCACCAAGCACGACGAATACTTCGAAAACGACGAATACGTCGTCTCGTCGGCCGTCGGCCATTTGCTCGAACTGGCCTGTCCGGAAGAATTCGAGGTCAAGCGCGGCAAGTGGTCCTTCGCCCATCTGCCGGTGATCCCGCCGCATTTCGCACTGAATCCGATCGAGAAGAGCGCGCCGCGACTGCGCGTGCTCAACAAGCTGATCAAGCGCAAGGATGTCACCGGCCTGATCAACGCCTGTGACGCGGGGCGCGAGGGTGAGCTGATCTTCAATTACATCGCCCAGCACGCCAAGGCCGGCAAACCGGTGCAGCGGCTGTGGCTGCAGTCGATGACGCCGCAGGCGATCCGCGACGGCTTCGCGCGCCTGCGCCCGGGCAGCGAAATGCAGGGGCTGGCCGATGCCGCCGTCTGTCGCTCCGAATCCGACTGGCTGGTCGGCATCAACGGCACCCGGGCGATGACTGCCTTCAACTCGAAGACCGGCGGTTTCCACCTGACCACGGTCGGCCGCGTGCAGACGCCGACGCTGGCCATCGTCGTCGAGCGCGAGCGCAAGATTCGCGACTTCGTGCCGCGCGATTACTGGGAAGTCGAGGCCGAATTCGCCGCCAAGGCTGGTGGCTATACCGGCAAATGGTTTGATGAAGGCTTCAAAGGCAAGCAGGACGACGAGCACGCCCGCGCCGACCGCCTCTGGGAAGTCGCCCGGGCCGAAGCAATCAAGGCGGCAACCTCGGGCAAGCCCGGCATCGTCAGCGAGGAAGCCAAGCCGGAAACCCGCCTGTCGCCCCTGCTCTTCGACCTGACCAGCCTGCAGCGCGAGGCCAACAGCCGTTTCGGCTTCTCGGCCAAGACCACGCTCGGCCTGGCCCAGGCACTCTACGAAAAGCACAAGGTGCTGACCTACCCGCGGACCGACTCGCGCTGCCTGCCCGAGGACTACCTCGCCACGGTCAAGGACACGATGCGCGTGCTCACCGGCGAAGGTGCCGGCAAGGGTCACGACGAGGTCCTGCTCGCCCGTTATTCGCCGTTCGCGCATCAGATCCTGGCGCGCAACTGGGTGTTGCCGAACAAGCGCATCTTCAACAACGCCAAGGTGAGCGATCACTTCGCCATCATCCCCACGCCGCAGGCGCCGAAGAACCTCAACGAAGCCGAACAGAAGCTCTACGACTTCGTCGTCCGCCGCTTCCTGTCGGTCTTCTTCCCGGCCGCCGAGTACCTGGTAACCACCCGCATCACCCGGGTCGAAGGCCATCCATTCAAGACCGAAGGCAAGGTTCTGGTCAATCCGGGCTGGTTGGCTGTCCATGGCAAGGAAGGCCAGACCGGCGACGAAGGCAACCTGGTTGCGGTCGACAAGGACGAAAAGGTTAAAACCGAGGAAGTCACGGTCAAGGCCAGCGCCACCAAGCCGCCGCCGCGCTATTCGGAAGCCACCCTGCTGTCGGCCATGGAAGGTGCCGGCAAGATGGTCGATGACGAGGAACTGAAGGCGGCGATGGCCGGCCGCGGCCTCGGCACGCCGGCGACGCGCGCCCAGATCATCGAAAACCTGATCGGCGAACAGTACATGCTGCGCGAAGGTCGCGAACTGATCCCGACCGCCAAGGCCTTCAACCTGATGACGCTGTTGAATGGTCTCGGCGTCAAGGAACTGACGCAGCCGGAACTGACCGGCGACTGGGAATGGAAACTCGGCCGCATCGAGAAGGGCGAATTCACGCGTGACGAATTCATGCGCGAGATCGCCGAGATGACCCGCCACATCGTCGAGCGCGCCAAGACCTACGACAGCGATACGATTCCCGGCGACTTCGGCATCCTCAGCGCCCCCTGCCCGAAGTGCGGCGGCCTGATCCGCGAAACCTACAAGAAATTCCAGTGCAGCGACTGCGACTATTCACTGTGGAAGATGGTCGCCGGCCGCCAGTACGAACCGGCCGAAATCGAGACGCTGCTGACCGAGGGCCAGGTCGGCCCGCTGACCGGCTTCCGCAACAAGATGGGCCGCAGTTTCGCTGCGGCAATCAAGCTGAATGCCGACAAGCAGCCGGAATTCGACTTCGGTCAGGACAAGGCCGACGACGGCGATGCCGAACCAGTCGATTTCTCCAGCCAGACCAGCCTGGGTAAATGCCCGAAATGCGGCAACTCGGTTTACGACAACGGAAACGCCTACGTTTGCGAAAAATCGGTCGGCCCGGAAAAATCCTGCGACTTCCGTTCCGGCAAGATCATCCTGCAGCAGCCGGTCGACGCTGCCCAGATGCAGAAAATGCTGGAAACCGGCAAGACCGACCTGCTCAAGGAATTCGTCTCGAACCGGACCAAGCGCAAGTTTTCGGCCTACCTGGTCGTTCAGGCCGGCAAGGTCGGCTTCGAATTCGAAAAAAAGGCACCGGCTGCCAAGAAGGGCAGCGCCCGGGCAAAAGCGGCCGAAAGCTGATCATCCCCCGTGCGGCCCCAGCCAGCGGGCCAAGGTGGCGAACAAGGCTTCCGGATCGACCGGCTTGGCGACGAAATCGACCATGCCGACTGCCAGGCAACGGGCTCTGTCCTCAGCAAAGGCGTTCGCCGTAAACGCGATGATCGGCGTCGAAAAACCCGCCAGGCTGCGCAAACGTTCCGCCGCCTCGACCCCGGTCATGCGCGGCATCTGCAAATCCATCAGGATCAAGGCGTAGGGTCGTTCCGCGTTTTCGACGCAAGCCACCGCCTCGACGCCATCGATCGCCTGCTCGACCTGTAGCCCAGCCCCCACCAATAGTTCGCAGGCCACTTCCCGATTGATCGGTTCATCTTCGACAAGCAGTATCCGGGCACCGGCAAAAGCCGCCAGCGGGGCCACCAGGTGATCCACTGGCCGCACAGTATCCTCAGCGCCTTGCACCGTGCAGCAACGCAAGCCGACGGTAAACCAGAAGTGACTGCCTTCGCCCAGCTTGCTTTCGACACCGGCATCGCCGCCCATCATCCGGGCAAGACGCCGGGTGATCGCCAAGCCCAGACCGGTTCCGCCAAAACGTCGCGCAGTGGACACCTCGGCCTGTTGAAACGGCATGAACAATTGATCGAGCGTCTCCTGCGCCATGCCGATGCCGGTATCGCGCACCGAAAACCGCAGCAGCGCGAAGTCTTCCCGATGCTCGATGCACTCGATCGCTATATCGACGCGCCCCCGCTCAGTAAACTTGATCGCATTGCCGGCAAGATTCAGCAGGCATTGCGCCAGGCGCCCCGGATCGCCCAGCAGGCCTGCCGGCAGGCTGCCCATCCGCCCCGCCAGCTGCACTCCCTTCGCATTTGCCGCATCGCCGAGCATGCTCAGGATGTTTTCCAGCAAAGCTGCGGGGTCGACCGCAACAGACTCCAGCTGCAAACGACCCGCCTCGATCTTCGAAAAATCGAGCAAATCGTTGATCAGTGCGAGCAGATGGTCGGCCGCCCCGGAAATCTTGTCCAGCTTGTCGATCAGCGCCGGCGCCTCGAGCTTGCGGCGCAAGACGTGCGACATGCCGATGATGGCATTCATCGGTGTCCGGATTTCATGGCTCATGTTCGCCAGGAAAGCGCTTTTTGCCCGATTGGCCGTTTCCGCCGCATCGCGGGCTTCCGCCAGCTGGCGGGTACGTTCGGCCACCTGCGTTTCAAGATCGTCCCGATAGCGGCGCAGCTCCTGCTCGATCTCCCGCCGCCGAGTGATATCGCGCGCCACGCCAAGCACGCCGATCAGCTGACCATCGGCCGCATACATCGGCGTTTTGACCGTTTCGAAAAGCCGATGCTCGCCGGTTTCGGCGAAATCCAGCCACTCCTCGTTGATCACCGGCCCGCCTGCCTCGACGGCACGAAGGTCGTGATCACGGAAAATCCCGGCCTGTGCCGCAGACACGAAGTCGGCATCGCGCCGCCCAACGATTTCCGCCTCGCCGGCGCCGTACAATTGCTCGAAACGGGCATTACAGGCGAGATATACGCCATCCACATCCTTCAGCCAGACCAGATCGGGGATCGCGCCAACCAGCGTGGCCAGCTGCGCACGCCGCATTTCGAGCTCGGCCGTACGTTGCCTGACCTGCCGTCGCAACTGGAAAACCCACAGCGCGAGCACACCGCCACCGCCGAGCAATCCGAGCACGACCAGGCCGACGTACCGCAGATAGGGCTCCAGACTGACCGGCCGCCCCATCCATTTATCGTGCAACTCCGCCCTTTCGGCCGGCGTGATCCTGGCCATCCCCGCCTCGACGTAAGCGAGCAGCTCACCCTCACCCTTGCGCACGGCACGATGGAATTCGCCCTCGTAAGCCCGGAATGCGACACGAAACGATTGCTGTACGCCGAGCCGGTAAAGGTAGAAAGCGGCCGGCTCCTCATCGAGGCAGAAGACCTTGATTTCCTCGTTCTGCGCAGCACGGATCATCGACGAATAGTCGCGATAGGTCTGCAGCGCGGTAATCCGGCGTCCGTTCAGGTATTCCACGCAGGCATCACCGGCCTGAACCCCGACCAGCAAGCCTTTCAGCGTCTCCGGGCCGCTCAGCCCGCTGATCGAGGCATGGCTGTAGATCGACACATGCTGTCGGGCATAGGGACGGGAGAATTCATACAAGGCCTCGCGCGCCGGCGTACGGAACAGCATGTCGATGACGTCCGCCCGCCCATCCCGGATACGCTGCTGCGCATCCGACCAGGCAGTTGCGGTCAACTCGACCCGGGTGCCGGTTTTCTGCTCCCAGAGTTTCCAGAGATCGACCAGATAGCCTTCGACTCGCCCTTCGACATCGCGGAACAGATACGGGGGATAGTTGTCGTCGCTGACGACCCGCAGCACGTCGGGTGCGCCGGCCGCGGGGGCGGAAATCGCCATCCAGAACGCCGGCAGCACGAGAAGGCAGGCCAGGCGTTTCACGTGAAACCTCAGCGTCGCGGCGAGGCGCCGGGCAACTGGCAGGACAGGATCGCCGCCCGAACGGCATCGATCGCCTGCGGTCGCGGATACGTCACCCGCCAGACCAGACCGACCGTTCGCGCCGGCGGTGTCCCGGCAAACGGCAACACGCGCACCATCGGCTCCTTTTCGATCAACGGGTCGGCTGCCGAACTCGGCATCACCGCGACGCCGGCACCGCTCGCCACCATGTAGCGGATGGTTTCGAGCGAACTGCCTTCCAGCGCGTGATCCAGCGCATCGGGCGCAGTCAGACGCGGGCAGGATTCGAGCACCTGATCGCGGAAACAGTTGCCCTGGCCGAGCAATAACAGGTTCTGGCCGTCCAGTTCGTCGGCATCGATGGCCTCGCGCCCGACCCACGCATGGGCGGCCGGTACGACGACACGGAACGGCTCTTCGTACACCGCCTGCGCCACCAGCCCGGGCTCGGCAAACGGCAAGGCGATGACGATCACGTCCAGCTCACCGGCCTTGAGTGCCGGAATCAGGTTGGCCGTGAAATCTTCCTTCAGGAACAGCGGCATCCGCGGTGCCTGCCTGGACAGCGCCGGAATCAGCTGCGGCAGCAGATAGGGCGCGATGGTGTAGATGATGCCGACGCGCAACTGGCCGCTCATCGGGTCGCCCGTCGCCTCGGCGATTTCCTCCAGCTTGACGGCTTCTTCCAGAACCCGTCGCGCCTGGTCGACGATGCGTTCGCCAAGGGCGGTGATCCGCACGTCGTTTGCCGTCCGTTCGAACAGCGCCGCCCCGATCTGTCCCTCGACCTTCTTCAGCGCAACGGACAAGGTCGGCTGGCTGACATGACAGGCTTCGGCCGCCCGGCCAAAGTGGCGTTCGCGGGCCAGCGCCACGATGTAGCGCATTTCGGTCAGGGTCATCGGGAAACTCCCAGGGTTTCGCGCTCGGCTGCGGTCAACCAGCGCCAATCGCCGATTTTCAGATCGGCCGGCAGCGCCAGTCCGCCAACCATCTCGCGATGCAGCGCCTCGACGCGATTGCCGACCGCCGCGACCATGCGCTTGACCTGATGGTACTTGCCCTCGGTCACGGTCAGCCGCAACAGCCGCTCGCCGATCGCCTCGGCCGCCGCCGCCGCAATCGGTTCGGGTTCGTCGTGCAGCAGAACGCCGGCCAGCAATTGTTCGATCTGAGCGGCGTCGACCGCATGCTTGGTCGTCGCCCGATACACCTTCGGCACCTTGCGCTTGCCGGATGACAGCTGATGATTGAGCTGGCCGTCATCGGTGATCAGCAACAGACCGGTGGTGTCCTCGTCGAGCCGGCCGATCGGCTGCACGCCCCGCTCGCGCAAGGCGGGCGGCAGCAATTCAAGCACCGACGGATGATGCTGCGGCTTGCGCGAGCATTCGTAGCCGGCCGGCTTGTGCAGCACCAGCGTGGCAAATTCGAGAAATGGCCAGTCGACGCCGTCGACCGCAAAAATCAGCCCATCGGTCGCCAGATCGACAAAAGGATCGTCCACCACCGCGCCGGCCACGGCCACCCGGCCAGCCCGGATCATCGCCCGGCAGCCCTTGCGTGTGCCGAAGCCGTGCATTTGCAGGATACGTTCGAGTTGCATGCACGGATGCTACCATCGGGCCATGAACTTCGAGCACCTGATCGCCATCAACGACCCCGGCAACCCGTTGGTCGCCTCGCTGAGCCGCGCGCAACTGTGGGAAGGCCTGCTGTTTCGCGTCGACAACCCCCTGCCTTTCCTGCCCGGTCTGGAAGCCTGCCGGATCATCGAACGCAGCCCGCAGCAAATACGCCGCGAACTCGATTTTGGCGCCGCCCGCATCGTCGACCGCGTCACCCTGCTCGACCAGCAATGGGTACGCTTCGAGATCGAGGCCAACGAACAGCACGCCGGCGGAACCCTGACCATCTCCATCGAAGAGCCGGAGCCGGAACGGCTGTTCCTGCGTTTCACCTACGTCACCACCTTTGGCGAAGCCAGCGGATCGGAAGATCGGGCCTATATCGAATACGTCAAATCCGCCTACCAGCAATCGGACATCGATTGCGTCCGCGTCATCCGCACACTGGCCGCCGGAGGCAGCATCCAGTAAATCCGCGAACGGGAGGAAACCGTGCCGTCGCAACCGCCGCTTCCCTTCGCTGTCAGCCAGCCGCACGCCCGCGAAGCCGGCGCCGTGCTCGACCAGCTGAACAGCTCGCCCGCCGGCCTGGACAGCGCGCAGGCCGAACAACGGCTGCGCCAGGCCGGTCCCAACAGCCTGCCGGCACCGCCACGCGACAGCCCGCTGAAACGTTTCCTGCTGCAGTTTCACGACACGCTGATCCACGTCCTGCTCGCCTCGGCGGCGATCACCGCGCTACTCGGCCACTGGGTGGACACGGCGGTCATCGCCGGCGTGGTCACGATCAACGCAATCATCGGTTTCCTGCAGGAAGGCAAGGCCGAAGCGGCACTGGAAGGCATCCGCCGGATGCTGTCGGTGCAGGCCCAGACCCTGCGCGACGGGGAATGGCGCAACATTGACGCAGGCACGCTGGTACCTGGCGACATCGTCCGCCTGCGTGCCGGTGACCGGGTACCGGCCGACCTGCGGCTGATCGAAACCACCGGCCTGCGGATCGAGGAATCCGCCCTGACCGGCGAATCGGTACCGGCCGACAAACAGCCGGCACCGGTTGCCGCCGACGCGCCGCTCGGCGACCGCAGCCCGCTCGCCTTTTCCGGCACCCTGGTCGCCGCCGGGCGGGCGATCGGCGTTGTCGTCGGTACCGGCACGGATACCGAAATCGGCCGCATCAACCGCTTGATCGCCAACGTCGAAACCCTGCAAACGCCGCTCACACGGCAGATGGCCCGCTTCGGCAAGGGCCTGTCGATGATCATCGTCGGCCTGGCATTGCTGATGCTGGGCATCGGCCTGGGCCTGCATGCCTTTCCGCTCGATGAACTCTTCCTGGCCGCGATCGGCTTTGCCGTCGCCGCGATTCCCGAAGGCCTGCCGGCCATCCTGACCATCACGCTGGCGCTCGGCGTGCAACGCATGGCCCGGCGCAACGCGATCACCCGCCGGCTGAGCGCGGTCGAAGCACTGGGCTCGGTCACCGTGATCTGCTCCGACAAGACCGGCACCCTGACCCGCAACGAAATGACCGCCCGCGAAATCGTCACGCGCGGCGGCCGCTACGCGGTCAGCGGCACCGGCTACCGGCCGGCCGGCGACATCACTCTCGACGGCGAACTGGTCGAGCTGGCCGAGCACGCCCACCTGAACGCGCTGATCGAAGTGGTTGCCATCGCCAACGACACCGAACTCGGCCAGGACGAAGACGGCGAATGGCGCATCGCCGGCGAACCGACCGAAGGCGCGCTGCGCGCCCTGGCCGGCAAAGCCGGTTTTTCCGGCGACGATCATGTCAGGCATGCGGCGATTCCCTTCGCCTCCGAGCACAAGTTCATGGCCACGCTGAACAGCACGCCGACCGGCCTGCGCCGCATCCTGCTCAAGGGCGCGCCGGACCGCCTGCTCGACCGCTGCCGGCGTGAACTGGACAGCGACGGGTTGCCGGAAATGCTGGACCGCAACTTCTGGGAAAGCGAAATCGAGCGCCTCGCCGGCCAGGGTCTGCGCGTACTCGCCGCCGCCGCACGCAGCGCCCCGGACGGGCAATCCACGCTGGCCATCGACGATCTCGACGACATGGTGTTTCTCGGCCTGATCGGCATCATCGACCCGCCGCGGCCGGAAGCGATCGCCGCCATCGCGTCCTGTCACGCGGCGGGAATCCGGGTCAAGATGATCACCGGCGACCACGCCATCACGGCCCGCGCGATCGGCATCGAAATGGGCCTGGGCGACGCAACCTCGCTGAAGGTCATCGACGGCCCCGCAATCGAAGCCGCCGACGACGATACGCTGCGCCGGCTGGCCCGCGACTGCGACATCTTCGCCCGTACCAGCCCGGAACATAAGCTGCGCCTGGTCATGGCACTGCAGGCCTCGGGCGAAGTCGTGGCGATGACCGGTGACGGCGTCAACGACGCACCGGCGCTGAAACGGGCCGACATCGGCGTGGCAATGGGCATCAAGGGGACCGAAGCCACCAAGGAAGCCGCCGACATCGTGCTCGCCGACGACAACTTCACCACCATCGAACACGCCATCGAGGAAGGCCGGACGATCTACGACAATCTGAAGAAAGCCATCCTGTTCACGCTGCCGACCAACGGCGCACAGGGCCTGGTGATGCTGGTCGCCGTGCTCTTCGGCCTGACCCTGCCGCTGACCCCGGTACAGATTCTGTGGGTGAACATGGTCGTCGCCGTCACGCTCGCGCTGGCGCTGGCCTTCGAACCGGCCGAGCCGGGCATCATGCAGCGACCGCCGCGCGCGCCCGGAAAACCCTTGCTCGGCGCCCTCTTCCTGGGGCGCCTGCTGTTCGTCTCGCTGCTCATCGGCGGCGCCACCATCGCCGTCTTCGAGGCCGAACTGGCCTACGGCCTGCCGCTGGATACGGCACGCACCAGCGCCGTCACCACGCTGGTCGTCGCCCAGGCCTTCTATCTGTTCAACGCGCGTTTCCTGAGCGCCGCCAGCCTTCGTCCCGACCTGGTGTTCACCAACCGCGCAGCCTGGATCGCCTTGGCCATCCTGTTGTTGCTGCAACTGGCCTTCGTCTACCTGCCGCCGCTGCAGACCGCCTTTGCGACCACTGCGCTGTCGGGCCGCCACTGGCTGCTGGCCACCGCCATCGGGCTGGCGGTCTTCCTGCTGATGGAAGGGGAAAAAACGCTGATCCGCCATCTGGAACGAAAGCGGGTGGACGAATAAATCGAACAGTCGGGACGAAAAACCCTGCTTCTCACGGTCGACCGCGAGGATTAAGGTAAAACTTCCCTTGAACAGGAGACAAAGGAGTCCAATCGTGCAGATTCAAATTCAAACCTCTGATCTGGAAACTCCCACCGGCTGGCGCGAACAGGTCGAAAAGCGCGTCCGCTTCGTGTTGCGCCGCCTGCGCCACGGCATCCGGCATGCGCGTGTCAGCCTGCGCGACGTCAATGGTCCGCGCGGCGGCGTGGACAAGGAATGCCGGGTGACGCTCAAGCGCGACGGCGAAGGCGAAGTCGTCGTCCGCATCCAGGCTCGGACCGCGCAGAACGCACTGATCGCCGCGCTGCACCAGGCAGCCCGCCGGCTGGTGCGCAGCCAGCAACGGCAACGCGGTTCGCGCCGCGCCCAGCGTGCGCTCCCCGGCGAAAGCCTGGCCGACGAGGCCCTGGCAACCGCCTGAACCGGAATCCGGCAAATACCGACCGCAGCTGCGGTCGACCGCCCGGCGGATAGAAAAACCGCCGGGCCGGCCTGGCCGGTTTACTGGACGCCCTGGCTGGCCAGGTAGTCCTCGTAACCGCCGAGGTAATCGACGATGCGGCCGTCGCCCTTCACTTCGAAAACGCGCGTCGCCAGCGACGACACGAACTCGCGGTCGTGCGAGACGAAAACCAGCGTGCCGGGGAATTTCTCCAGGCCGGCGTTGAGCGCTTCGATCGATTCCATATCCAGGTGGTTGGTCGGTTCGTCGAGGATCAGCACGTTCGGCTTCTGCAGCATCAGCTTGCCGAACAGCATGCGGCCCTGTTCGCCGCCGGAAATCACGTTGACCGGCTTCTTCTGCTCGTCGCCGGAGAACAGCAGGCGGCCGAGCGTGCCGCGGATCAGCGTTTCCAGGTCGCCGCCGTCCTCGATGGTGGCGCGGGCGTAGCCGGCGATCCAGTCGGTCAGGCTTTCGCCGTTGGCGAACTCGGCGCTGTGATCCTGCGCGTAGTAGCCGGGCTTGGCCTTCTCGGCCCACTTCAGCGTGCCGTACTGCGGTTGCAGCTCACCCATCAGCAGCTTCAGGAAGGTCGTCTTGCCGACGCCGTTCTCGCCGATCACGGCGATCTTCTCGCCGCCGTTGATGGTCAGCGTCAGGTTGTCGAAGATCTTGCGCTCGCCGCCTTCGTAGGCGAAGGTCAGGTTCTCGATCTCGACGGCCTGGCGGTGCAGTTTCTGTTTTTCGTCGAAGTCGAAACGGATCCACGGGTACTGGCGCGACGACGGCTTGACGTCTTCCGGCTTGAGCTTGTCGATCAGCTTCAGGCGGGAGGTCGCCTGCTTGGCCTTGGAGGCGTTGGCCGAGAAGCGGCGGACGAAGGTCTGCAGTTCGGCGATGCGTTCCTTGGCCTTGGCGTTGGCCTGCGACTGGCGTTCGCGGGCCTGCTGCGCGGCTTCCATGAAGTCGTCGTAGTTGCCGGCGTAGGTGGTGATCTTGCCGTAGTCCAGGTCGGCCATGTGGGTGCACACCTGGTTCAGGAAGTGGCGGTCGTGGGAGATGATGATCATCGTCGAGTCACGACCGTTCAACACGTCTTCCAGCCAGCGGATGGTGTTGATGTCGAGGTTGTTGGTCGGTTCGTCGAGCAGCAGGATGTCCGGATTGGCGAACAGGGCCTGGCAGAGCAGCACACGCAGCTTCCAGCCGGGTGCGACTTCGCTCATCGGGCCGTTGTGCTGTTCGGTCGGGATGCCGACGCCGAGCAGCAGCTCACCGGCGCGCGATTCGGCGGTGTAGCCGTCATATTCGCCGACCTTGCCTTCCAGCTCGGCAGCGCGCATGTAGTCGTCCTCGCTCGCTTCCGGATTGGCGTAGATGGCATCGCGTTCCTGGATGGCGTTCCACAGTTCCTCGTGGCCCATCATCACCACGTCGAGGACGCGCATGTCTTCGTAGGCGAACTGGTCCTGCTTCAGGTAGGCCATGCGTTCATGCACGTCCTTGGAGACGTTGCCGGCCGACGGTTCGAGCGCGCCGCACAAGATCTTCATGAAGGTCGATTTGCCGGCGCCGTTGGCGCCGATGAGGCCGTAGCGATAGCCCTCGCCGAACTTGACGTTGACGTTCTCGAACAGGGGTTTGACCCCGAATTGCATGGTGATGTTGGCGGCGACGAGCACAGCGAATCCGATACAAAAGCAAAACGCGGAATTTTACTCGCTATTCAAGGGGTTGACCGCAGAAAGCCGGCATTGCACTGCGCCGGGGTGTAAGATTTGCGCCCACGATAAAAATCCACGGGATGTAGAGACAGCAATGGTCCCCCACCTGAAGACCGCCCTGACCGGCCCCCTGCTCGAACTGGAAAAGCGTTTCCTCGACGCCAGTCCGCAGATCGAACAATGGCTGCGCGGCCAGTGGCTGGAACACACGCCGCCCTTCTATTCGTCGGTCGACCTGCGCAACGCCGGCTTCAAGCTGGCGCCGGTCGATACCAACCTGTTCCCCGGCGGCTTCAACAACCTCAACCCGGCCTTCCTGCCGCTCTGCGTGCAGGCGGCAATGAGCGCGATCGAGAAGTTCTGCCCGGAAGCCCGCCGCCTGCTGCTGATCCCCGAGAACCACACGCGCAACCAGTTCTACCTGCAGAACGTCGCCCAGATCGCCGCCGTGCTCAAGCAGACCGGCCTCGAAGTGCGCATCGGCTCGCTGATCCCCGACCTCGCCGGACCGACTGCGGTCGACCTGCCGAACGGGCAAAAATTGCTGCTCGAACCACTGCGCCGCCAGGGCAACCGGATCGGCGTCGACGGCTTCGAGCCCTGCGCGATCCTGCTCAACAACGACCTGTCGGCCGGCATTCCCGACATCCTCGGCAATCTCGACGAACAGTACGTGCTGCCGCCGCTGCATGCCGGCTGGGCGGTACGCCGCAAGTCCAACCATTTCGCCGCCTACGACCAGGTCGCCAACGATTTCGCCAAGGCCATCGGCATCGATCCCTGGCGCATCAACCCGGCCTTCTCGGTCTGCCGCTCGATCAACTTCCACGAACGCCAGGGCGAGGAATGCCTGGTCGCCAACGTCAGCGCAGTGCTCGATCTGGTGCGCGAGAAGTACAAGGAATACGGCATCGCCGAAACGCCCTACGTCGTCGTCAAGGCCGACGCCGGCACCTACGGCATGGGCGTGATGACGGTGCGCGACGCCGACGAGCTGATCGCCCTTAACCGCAAGCAACGCAACAAGATGAGCGTGGTCAAGGAAGGCCTGGAAGTGTCCGAAGTGCTGATCCAGGAAGGCGTGCATTCGTTCGAGACGGTCAACGACGCGGTCGCCGAGCCGGTGATCTACATGATCGACCGCTACGTCGTCGGCGGCTTCTACCGCGTGCATACCGGTCGCGGCAAGGACGAGAACCTGAACGCCCCGGGCATGCACTTCGAGCCGCTCGCCTTCGAAACCGGCTGCAACCTGCCCGACTACCGCTGCGGCAATCCCGACTCGCCGCCCAACCGCTTCTACGCCTACGGCGTGGTCGGCCGCCTGGCCTGCCTGGCCGCTGCCGTCGAACTGGAAAGGACGGCCGACGCACTCGAGCAGCCGGCCGCGCTGGTCGCCTGAGCCCCGTGGCGCAACAACTGCATTTCGAACGACACCTGCTGGGCGGCAGCGAACGTTCGCTGCGCCTGGTCTTCGTGCTCGACCCGCTGGACAGCCTGAAAGCCTGGAAGGATTCGTCGGTGGCGATGATGCGCGCCGCGCAGAGCCACGGCCACGACGTATTCGCCATCGATGCGCGCACGCTGGCCTGGCGTAAGCCGGAAAACGGTCATCCCGGCGGCGTGCATGCCGAAGTCGTCCATCTCCACCTGCGCCCGGACGATCACGACTGGTATCGCGAAACCGGTCGCGAATGGCAGCGCCTGGCCGGTTTCGACGCCGTGGTGATGCGTAAGGACCCGCCCTTCGACAGCGAATACGTTGCCGCCACCTGGCTGCTCGAACGCGCCGAAGCCGAAGGCGTGCGCGTGTTCAACCGGCCGCGGGCCCTGCGCGACCATTCGGAAAAACTGGCGATCCTGGAATTTCCGCAATTCATCCCGTCGACCGCAGTCAGCCGGAATATCGACAGGCTGCAGCACTTCATCGACGAACAGCGCGATGTGATCCTCAAGCCGCTCGACGGCATGGGCGGCGCCGGCATCTTCCGCGTGCATCGCAACGACCCGAACCGCAACGTGATCCTCGAAACGCTGACCGGCGAAGGCCAGCGGACGATCATGGCGCAGCAATACCTGCCCGCCATCGCCCAGGGTGACAAGCGCATCCTGCTGATCGCCGGCAAGCCGGTCCCCTATTGCCTGGCGCGCATCCCGAAGGCCGGCGAGACGCGCGGCAACCTGGCGGCCGGCGGGACCGGCGTCGCCCAGGAGCTGTCGGCGCGCGACCGCGAGATCGCCGAAGCGCTCGGTCCGATCCTGATCAAGCGCGGCCTGCTGCTGGTCGGCATCGACGTGATCGGCGAACGACTGACCGAAATCAACGTCACCAGCCCGACCTGCATGGTCGAGATCCGGCAGCAGACGGGTTTCGATGCCGCCGGTGCCCTGATCACCGCCATCGAGCACGCATGCGGGCTGTCCTGAAGACCTGCCTGGCGCTGGCCGCCGCCCTGCTGCTCGCCGCCTGCGGCCGCACCCCCTTGCAGGAACAGCAATCGTACGTTTTCGGCACGCGCGTCGAAGTGATCGTCGTCAGCGCCGACCCGGAACAAGGGCGCAAGGCGATCGCCGCCGTGCTGCGCGAATTCGACCGCATGCACCGCGCCTACCACGCCTGGGAGCCGTCCGAACTGACCGAGGTGAATTCGGCCATCGCCGCCGGTCGACCGCAGCAGGTGACGCCGGAAATGGCCGACTTCATGCGCGAAGCGCAGGCGCTGTCGGCACAGGGCGAACACCTGTTCGATCCGGGCATCGGCAAGCTGATCGAACTGTGGGGTTTCCACGCCGACGAGTTCGTCGCCCGGCTGCCCGACCGGAAAACGCTCGACGCCTTGGTCGCCGCCCATCCGTCGGTGGCCGACCTGGTCATTGACGGGACCACGGTATCCAGCCGCAACAAGGCACTGGCCCTGGATTTCGGCGGCTACCTGAAGGGCGTCGCGCTCGACCGGGCCGCGGCCATCCTGCGCCAGCAAGGCATCCACGATGCGCTGATCAACATCGGCGGCAACGTCATGGCGCTCGGCAACAAGGAAGGCCGGAAATGGCGAGTCGGCATCCAGCACCCGCGCCAGCCCGGCCCGCTGGCCACCGTGTCGCTGGAGGATGGCGAAGCGATCGGCACGTCCGGCGACTACCAGCGCTACTTCGAAGTCGACGGCAAGCGTTACTCGCACCTGATCGATCCGCGCAGCGGCTGGCCGGTCGACCACACGCAGGCGGTCACCGTGCTGGTACCGGCCGGACCGAAGGCCGGTACGCTGTCCGATGCCACCTCGAAGCCGATCTTCATCGCCGGTCCGGACGGCTGGCGGGCCATGGCCCGGCGCATGGAAATGCCCTACGTCCTGCGCGTCGACAGCGCGCAGCACATCCAGGTCACGGCAGCGCTGCACCAGCGACTCGAATACATCGGCCAGCCGCCGGCCATCGAGGTCATTCCCTGAAAGGCAGGCCTCTGGCGGGATTCCGCCGTACCCGACCCCGTTCATTTACATTGTTTCTCAATATTATTTGAGACATCGCTGCGAACGCGTGCGACTATCCCCCCTCCTGTTGAACATTACTATGGGGGATAAGCTCAATGGACATGAATACGCTCTGGGAATCGCTACAGAACGCGCTTGGCGGCCAGATACCGCACTTGCTCGGCGCCCTCGGCATCTTCGTCATCGGCTGGCTGATCGCCGTATCCGTGCGGGCCGGCACCCGTCGCGGACTGGCGGCCGTCGGCATGAATCGCCACTTCAATATATTGACTGGCAATATCATCGATCTGGAACGCCTGATCGCCGTTGCGCTGTTCTGGGTCGTGCTGCTGCTGACCCTGATCGCGGTCTTCAACTCGCTCGACCTGGCCGTCGTCTCCGGCCCCTTCGCCGCGTTCACCACGGAAATCTTCACCTACGCCCCGAAACTGCTCAGCGCGCTGGTACTCGGTCTGATCGCCTGGGTTCTCGCCAGCGTCGCGCGGACGCTGACCGTCAAGCTGCTCGACAAGACCACGCTCGATGAAAAGCTCGCCGAACACGCCGAAATGGCGCCGATCGCCGATAACCTGTCGCAAGCCCTGTTCTGGCTGATCGTGCTGCTCTTCGTGCCGGCCATTCTCGGCGCCCTCGATCTCGATGGCCTGCTCGACCCGCTGCGTGCCATGGTCGGCCGGGTGCTCGACATGCTGCCCAACGCCGTTGCCGCGCTGATCATCGGCAGCGTCGGCTGGATCGTCGCCACGGTGCTGCGCAACATCACGGTCAACCTGACGCGCAGCGCCGGTCTCGACCAGTTCGGCCAGAAAGCCGGTCTCGGCGATTCGACGTCGCTGACGCGCATCGCCGGCCTGCTGGTGTTCCTGGTCGTATTCGTGCCGTCGCTGATCTCGGCGCTCGATGCGCTGCGCATCGAAGCCATCTCGCGCCCCGCCACCGACATGCTGGCGCTGATGCTGCAGGCCGTTCCCAAGCTGATCGCCGCAGCGCTGATCCTCACCGTCACCTGGCTGGTCGCCGGCTTCGCCTCGCGTCTGCTGAGCAGTCTGCTGGCCGCCATCGGCTTCGACAAACTGCCCGAACGCATCAACCTCGCCCATGCCTTCGGAAACAGTACCGCCTCGACGTTTGCCGGCCGCGTCGCGTTCTTCTTCGCAATGCTGTTCGCCGGTGTCGAAGCCGCCGCCCAGTTGGGCTTCAGCCAGGTCAGCGACATCGTCGCCACCTTCATCCGCTTCGGCGGCGACATCCTGCTCGGCAGCACCATCCTGGTCGTCGGTTTCTGGCTGGCCAACATCGCCTATGCTGCGGTCGACCGCGCCAGCGGTGAAAATACCCGCGGACTGGCGCGCATCGCGCGCTACGCGATCCTGGCCCTGGTCACCGCCATGGGCCTGCGTGCCATGGGCATCGCCGACGACATCGTCAACCTGGCCTTCGGCCTGACGCTCGGCTCGATCGCCGTCGCCGTCGCCCTGTCCTTCGGCCTCGGCGGACGCGAAGCCGCCGGCAAGCTGATGGAGCACTGGCTGGCCAGACTGCGCCGCGAGGACTGATTCGCCGCCGCGCAAAAAGTGTAGCCCGGCAGCGCTTGCTGCCGGACTACACCGTCAGTTCGGCCATAAACCTGCGTCCTTTTCTTAACAGGCGCCCCGGCTTCGTATAAAGTCGCCCAAGCTTCCAGCATAAGGAAGCTTTACCCCGACGAACCCGCAGGTACGCAGAGAAGAGGCCCTCTTGGCTGGCATTCCATTCCGCAGACCGAGTTTCGCCAACAGCCTGGTGCTGCGCATCGGTCTGCTGATCCTGCTTTCCCTGGCCGCCTTTTCGGTCGGATTCGTCCAGTTGCTCGGTCTGCCCACGGTTCAACGCCTGGCCGAATCCCAGTTGAAGCTGGCCGCCGAACAGGTCGAATCGCGTTACGGTCGACTGCTCGATTCGGTCGAAATCACCTTGCGCAGCAGTCAGAGCTGGGCCCGCAACGGTCAACTCGACCAGGGCCAGCTGCTGCGCTTCAACGACCTGTTCTTCCCCATCCTGGCCAACAACCGGGAAATCAATTCGGTGATCTTCGCGCACGAATCGGGACGCGAGATCTTCCTGCTGCTCGGCGCCAACGGCGGCTGGGTCAACCGGATCAGCAATCCGGCGGAATGGGGACGCCAGACCTACTGGATTTACTGGACCCCCGATCGCCGCATCGACCGCGTGGAAATGCAGGAGCGCGATTACGACGCGCGCCAGCGCCCCTGGTTCACGGGTGCCATCGCCCTCGAACGCGACGAACAGATCCACTGGACACAACCCTACGTATTTTTCACCTCCGGACAGCCGGGCATCACCGCATCGATGCGCTGGCAAGCGGCCGATGGTTCGAAATACGTCATCGCGCACGACGTCCGGCTCAGCGACATGGCCAGCTTCACCAGCCAGCTGGCGCTTGGCGAACAGGGTCAGGCCGCCTTGCTGCTCGACGATGGCAGAGTGATCGCGCCACCTCGCGATGCCCGCTTTGCCGATCCGGAAGCGATGCGCAAGGCCCTGCTCAAGACCCCCGAAGCGCTGGCCCTGCCGGAACTCGGTGCCGCCCTGCAGCGCTGGCGGGACGACCCGGCACCGGTCGGCGGCATGCATCTGCACGATCGTCCGGACGGCATCTGGTTCAGCCTGTTCCGCCACATCGAGCCGCAGCGCAGCAATCTGTGGGTCGGCGTGACCGCCCCGCGTGCCGAATACATCCCGATCCGCGGCGGCGACCTCGGCCTGCTGGGACTCATCCTGCTGCTTGCCCTCGGGCTGGGCACGGCCGTCGCGGTACGCATCGCCCGCCGCTTCGGGCGGCCGCTCGCCGCGCTCGGCGAGGAAAGCCAGCGCATCGGCCGGCTCGAACTCGACGCACCGGTCATCGTCGATGCTCCATGGCACGAAGTCGCCCGCCTGGCCGAAGCCATCGAGGCCATGCGCCAGCAACTGCAGTTTTCGCAGCAGGCACTGCAGAACATCAACGCCGATCTCGAGCAGACCGTTGCCCTGCGCACGCGAGCCCTGCGCCAGAGCCAGGAAGACCTGCAAAAACGCGAAGGCCTGCTGCGCGCCTTGCTCGACACCCTGCCCAATCCGATTTTCTACAAAGGTGCCGATACCCGTTTCCTGGGCTGCAACCGCGCCTACGAGGAATTCTTCGGCATCGACCGCAACGCTTTCGTCGGCAAGCGCGTGCTCGACCTCGACTACCTGCCGCTCGACGAGCGCCAAGCCTATCAAGCCGAGGACGAAAGGATCATCGGCGAAGCCGGCTGCATCGTCCGCGAGATGCTGATGCCGAATGCCGACGGCAGCCTGCGCGACACGCTCTACTCGGTGAACGGCTTCCTCGCCCCCGACGGCACGCCGGGCGGGCTGATCGGCGTGATCGTCGACATCACGCCGCAGAAGAACGCCGAACGCGATGCCGGCCGGGCCCGCGCCGCCGCCGAGGCGGCAGCCGCCGCCAAATCGGATTTCCTGGCCAACATGAGCCACGAAATCCGGACGCCGATGAACGCCATCATCGGCATGAACCATCTGGCGCTGCAGACCGAGCTGACGGCCAAGCAGCGCAATTACCTGAACAAGGTCGATGTCGCGGCCAAGGGCCTGCTCGGCATCATCAACGACATCCTCGACCTGTCGAAAATCGAAGCCGGCATGATGCGCTTCGAACGCACCCCCTTCAGTCTCGATGCCACCCTGCGCCACCTCGGCGACCTCAATGCGCAGAAAGCGCGCGAGCGCGGCCTCGAACTCCTGTTCGACCTGGGTGCCGACGTGCCGGACCGCCTGATCGGCGACCCCCTGCGCCTCGGCCAGGTCCTGCTCAACCTGGTCGGCAACGCGATCAAATTCACCGAGCAAGGCGAAATCACCGTCACCGTCGATCTCGTCGAACGCCGCGAACGCGATCTGCGCTTGCGCTTCGTCGTCAGCGATACCGGCATCGGCATGAACCCCGAACAGGTGGCCAACCTGTTCACCGCTTTCACCCAGGCCGACAGTTCGACCACCCGCAAATACGGCGGTACCGGACTCGGCCTGTCGATCTGCAAGCGCATCGTCGACCTGCTCGGCGGCAGCATCGAAGCGACCAGCGAACCCGGCGCCGGCAGCCGCTTCACTTTCGAACTTGACTTCCCGGTTGCCGAAGGCGACGCCGAGGCACCGCGCCGCCTCGGCCTGCCCGACCGCCTGCGTACCCTGGTTGTCGATGACAATACCGGCGCCCGCGAAGTCTTCGCCCATATGCTGGCCACGCTCGGCATCGATTGCCGGGTCGCCGCCAGCGGCAGCGAAGCGCTGGTCGAGATCGCCAGCGCCCAACGGGCCGGCGAAGACTACGGACTGCTGCTGGTGGACTGGAAAATGCCGGTGATGGACGGGGTCGAACTGCTCGCCGCGATCCGGCGGGAAACCGCCCAGCCGCCGGCAATCATCATGACCACCGCGCACGACCACGAAGAACTGCGCGATGCGCTCGGCGAACTGCCGGTCAACGCCATCCTCGGCAAACCGGCGACGCCTTCCACGCTGTTCGACGCCATCATGGTCGCCCTGCACCGCGCCCCGGCGCCGGTCGGCGCCAGCCACCAGACGACGCGGCCGTGGTTCGCCGGCAACCGCCGGGTGCTGCTGGTCGAGGACAATGCGGTCAACCGCGAACTGGCCGAAGAAATGCTGTCGGCCACCGGCCTGCTCGTCGCCACCGCCGAAAACGGCGCTCTTGCGGTCGACCAGGTGCGCAACGGAAATTTCGACCTGGTACTGATGGACTGCCAGATGCCGGTGATGGACGGTTACGAGGCAACCCGCCAGATCCGCGACGAACTCGAACGCTTCGACCTGCCGATCGTCGCCATGACCGCCAACGCGCTGCCCGCCGACCGCGACCGCTGCCTGGCCGTCGGCATGAACGACCACATCGCCAAACCGATCGACGTCGGCATGCTCTACGCCACGCTGCAGCGCTGGCTGGGCGAAGCCGCGGCGACAGCGCCGGTACCGCCAACGCCCGAACCGCGCAACGAGCGCCTGAACCGCACTGCCGCGCTGGCCCGCGTCGGCGGCAAGGCCGACTTCTACGCCAAACTGCTGAAACGTTTCGCCACCGACCAGGCCGACCTGCCGGCGCGTCTCGATCGCGCCCTGGCCACCGGCGCCGGCGACGAACTGATCCGTCTGGCCCACACGCTGCGCGGGCTGGCCGGCAACATCGGGGCCGAACGGCTTGCCGCCCTGGCCGGCGAACTGGAAAAAGCCATGCGCGAGGAGTCGACCGCAGCCGCCATCCAGCCGCGGATCGACCGACTGGCCGAGGAACACCGCGCACTGCTCGCGCAGATCGCGGCCGACGGCAGCGACCGCGCACCGCCACCGGCCCCGGGCAACCCGGCCACCCCGGAAGCCCTGGCCCGCCTGCAACTGCTGCTCGACAACGACGACGCCTCGGCCGTCCGCCAGTTCGACACGCTCGCCGACGGCTTGCGGCAGCAGACGGAGACCGCTACGGTCGACCGGCTCGAACGCCTGATTTACCAATACGATTTCGAAGACGCCAGCGCGCTGCTGCGCGAAATCCTCGCCCCTCTTTCGCCCCGCCCGAAAACGCCATGACCAGCCTGCTCCCCAAGCAAAGCATCCTCGTTGTCGACGACACGCCCGAGAACATCGACCTGCTCAGTGAAATCCTGTGTGGCGACTACCGCGTACGAGCCGCCATCTCGGGCGAAAAAGCGCTCAAGATCGTCTATTCCGACGAACCGCCCGATCTGATCCTGCTCGACATCATGATGCCCGGGCTGTCCGGCCTGGAAATCTGCCGCCGCATCAAGGCCAACCCGGACCGCCGACACATCCCGATCATCTTCGTCACCGCGATGACCGCCACCGCCGACGAGGAACTCGGCCTGGCCACCGGCGCCGTCGACTACATCATGAAGCCGATCAGTCCGCCCATCGTGCGGGCCCGCGTGCGCACCCACCTGGCGCTCTACGACCAGTCGCGCGAACTCGAGCGCATGGTCCGCCAGCGCACCCACGAACTGATGACGACACGCCAGCAGATCATCCGCCGGCTTGGCCGGGCCGCCGAATTCAAGGACAACGAAACCGGCAACCACGTGCTGCGCATGAGCCACTACGCCCGGCTGATCGCCGAAGCGCACGGCCTGGGCGCCGAAACCGCCGGCATCATCTTCAATACCGCGCCGATGCACGATGTCGGCAAGATCGGCATTCCCGACGCCATCCTGCTCAAACCGGGCAAGCTCACGCCGGAAGAGTGGAAAGTCATGTACCAGCACCCGATCATGGGCGCCGAAATCATTGGCAAGCACGACAACGAACTGCTGGAAACCGCCCGCATCATCGCCCTCAGCCACCACGAAAAATGGGATGGCAGCGGCTATCCGCAAGGGCTCAAGGGCGAAGCCATTCCGCTCGAAGGACGCATCGTCGCCATCGCCGACGTCTTCGACGCGCTGGTTTCCGTCCGCCCCTACAAACCGGCGATCGGGCTCGAACAGGCGCTGGCAATGATGGACGAACAGATCGGCAAGCACTTCGATCCGGCGCTGATGGCCGCCTTCCACCGCGCCCTGCCGGAAATCCTGCGCATCCGCGAAATCTACGCCGACGAGCACGGCGCGCTGACCGACCTCGAATTCCAGATCAAGGAAATCTACGAGCACGCCCAGGAACCGACCGGCTACCCCGCCGTGCTCACCAACCCGAAGGATTGCGACTGCTGATCACGCCGGCTGCCGGGAGTCGACAATCAGCGTCACCGGCCCGTCGTTGACCAGCGCCACCTGCATGTCGGCGCCGAACACGCCGCTCGGCACCGGCCGTCCCAGTTCGGCCGACAGCAGCGCGACAAAGCGGTCGAACAGCGGCGCCGACACTTCACCGCGCGCCGCCCGGCTCCACGACGGCCGGTTGCCTTTCCTGACCGAGGCGAACAGCGTGAACTGGGAAACCGCCAGCACCTCGCCGGCAATCTCCTGAACGTTGAGGTTCATCGCGCCCGACGGGTCGGCAAACAAGCGCAAACGGGCAATCTTGCCGACCGTCCAGACCAGATCGCGCTCGTCGTCTGCCGCTTCGAAGCCGGCCAGCACCAGCAAGCCCGGCCCGATTTTTCCGACGATTTCGCCGTCGACCGCAACCGACGCCTGGCGCACCCGCTGGATCACCGCCCGCATCGATCAGTCCTGGCCGGCCAACGCCTCGCGCAGCAAGGCTGCGCGCTCGGCCAGCACATCGCGGCCCGGTTCCTGGCGCGGCCAGATCAGGCCGACACCATCGTCGGCATGGCGCGGCAGTACGTGAATGTGGAAATGCCCGACCGTCTGCCAGCCCGCCTCGCGATTGCATTGCAGCAGATTCAGGCCGGCCGGCTGGAAAGTCGCCTGAATGGCCTGTGCGACGCGGTGCGCGGTACGCATTGCCGCGGCCGCCTCGTCGGCCGTCAGGTCGAACAAGGTCTCGGCATGGCGCTTGACGATGACCAGCGTGTGGCCCGGCGTCACCTGCCCGATATCGAGGAAAGCCAGCGTCTGCTCATCTTCGTAAATGCGGGCGGCGGGAATTTCCCCGGCGAGCAGGCGGCAGAAAATGCAGCTGCCGACGGCAGAGGTATCGACGAATTCAGGCATCTCGTTTCCTGGGTCTTGTTTGAAGAACCGCTATTCTGACCATATTCCCGAAATATTCATCCCTGCCGTGCGGCGGGCAATATAATTTCCCGGGCATTCCGTTGGCTTGACGAAGGCTTTCGGCGGCCGCCAGAAATCACTTTTACAGGGAGTCCTGCGCAATGAAGATTTCCGCCAAGCTTTACCTGCTCACCGCATCGCTGCTCTGCGTCGCCATGGCGATGGGCGGGCTCGGCCTCTACGGCATGAGTATCGCCGTCGGCGGCCTGGAAACCGTTTACAACGACCGCGTCGTGCCGCTCAAGCAGATCAAGGAGATTGCCGACGCCTACGCGGTAAACATCGTCGACACCACGCACAAGGTCCGCAACGGCAGCCTGACCACCGCCCAGGGCCTGGCCTCGCTCGACGAGGCGGAGCAGAAAATCCGCAGCAACTGGCAAGCTTACGTTGCCACCCGCCTGGTCCCGCAGGAAGAAGCCCTGGTCAAGGAAATCGAGCCGCAAATCAAACAAGCCGATCAAGCCACCGCCAAACTGCGCGCGCTGCTGCAGCGCGGCGACAATGCCGAAATCGCCGCATTCTCGGCACAAGCCCTCTATCCCGCCATCGATCCGGTCTCCGACTCCTTCAGCCGTCTGGTCAGCCTGCAGCTCGACGTGGCCAAACAGACCTACGACGACGAGATCCGACACTACCAGGAACTGCGCACCACCAATCTGCTCATCCTGCTGATCGCCCTGGTCATCGGGATCGGCGTATCGATGTTCGTCGTCCGGCGTTCGGTCGAGGCCCCCATCGCACAAGCTCGCCAGGCCGCGGCAGCGATCGCCGCCGGCAACCTCGGCGAAGGCATCGATGCCAGCCGCAACGACGAAATGGGCGCTCTGCTCAAATCGCTGGAAGACATGCGGCAGCAGTTGCGTCAGCTGGTCGCCCATCTGAAGGAAAACGCGGCCGGCGTCTCCGGCGCCTCGGCACAACTGTCCACGGCATCGGGCGAAGTCGCCAAAGCCATCGCGCTGCAGTCGGAATCCGCCGCCTCGATGGCCGCCGCCGTCGAACAGATGACCGTTTCCGTCAATCACGTCGGCGACAGTGCCGTCGAAGCCCGGCAGATCACCCAGGAAACCGGCGAACAATCGGCCACCGGCAATCGCGTCATCCAGGAAACGGTGGCCGAAATGCAGAACATCTCGCAGGTCGTCGCCGAGGCATCGCGCACCATCCAGTCGATGGATGCGAACTCGCAAAATATCGGCGGTATCGTCCAAGTCATCCGCGAAGTCGCCGAACAGACCAACCTGCTCGCCCTCAACGCCGCCATCGAAGCCGCACGCGCCGGCGAACAGGGCCGCGGCTTTGCCGTCGTTGCCGATGAAGTCCGCAAGCTGGCCGAACGGACGGCCCAGGCCACCACGCAGATCGGCAACATGATCGGCGACCTGCAGGCCTCGGCCCAGGCGGCGGTCGGCACCATGGCACAAGTCGTCGGCAAGGTCGAAACCGGCGTCGTGCTGGCCAACCGCACCAGCGAATCGATGCTCGGCATCAACGAGCGGGCGCAACAGGTCGTCGCCGTGGTCAACGAGATTTCCGAAGCCTTGCGCGAACAAGGCGTGGCGAGCAACGACATCGCCATCAACGTCGAACGCATCGCCCAGATGTCGGAAGAAAACAGCTCGGCCACCCGCTCCGTCGCAGACACCGCGCGTCAGCTGGAAACCCTCGCCGCCGATACCGAACGCAGCGTCGCCATCTTCCGGATCTGAACGATCACCCGCCGCCGGCAGGCACGCCGCCGGGTTTCACGTGAAACCAGCGGCGGCGGCCGGCGTATCATGCGCAGCGCCCCCAACATCGACGACTGACGAGACACGCGCATGATCTACACCTACCGCTACACCTTCCTGGAAAACGCGGGACGCATCAGGACCGACAGCGAAAAGATCGACGCCGATCAATGGCTGACCTACCTGCAGGCCAACGCAGCGCGTTACGGCAATCTGCACGACTACGTCGTCGCTTCGTTAAAGGCCATCCAGGAAGACGATCCGCTGATCGCCGCCGCCGTCGTCGCCGAGATCGACGAAACCTATCGCGACGGCGAACCGACAGCTGCGTTCCAGTTCCTGATGTATTGCTGGACGGCCTTCAAGGCCGGCGAAATCTCGGCCGCCGCCTGGGCTGCCGCACTGGCCAGCGCCTGGCAATCGGGTCAGCGATCGCTGCCGGATGGCGTTGCGCTGGCCGAAAACCTGCTGCTCAGGATGTTCCGCTCAGCGGACCGCGAAGCCCTTTTCCAGGTCGGCGCCGGCCGTAAGGATTGGGACGCCTACCTGGCAGCACTGCCGGAACGTGTCGAAATCTATCGGGGAATTTCCAGCGGCAGCAAGTTCCAGGAAAACGGCCTGAGCTGGACCACCAGCCCGGAAGAAGCCAAGAAATTTGCCGCCAGACAAGTGTCGACCGCAACCCAGATCCCCGGCGTGATCCGCGCCCTGGTCCCCGGATCGGCCATCCTGGCCGTGTTCGATTTTGCCCAGGAAGTCGTGGTCGACCCCACGATTCCCAAGGAAGACCTCAGCACCAACTTCCTCAACGGCAGCGGTCTGACGAAATTCCGTCAGAACTGGAAGAAACTTCAGGCGGAAGAAACCCGAAAAATCCGAGAAGCCCGTCGGGGCGGCTGAGCAAGGTTTTCTGTTCCAGGGTGCATCACGGCAATTCTTCGCATGCCCCTTACGCCAACCGTACGGCATACGCTCTGACTTCCGGGGAATATTTGTTGATCCTGATTAAGGCCCCATTCACTCAGGTAATGGAACCCCTTCAATTTCCGGGGTGATTCAATGACGACAGTGCGCCGATTTCCTGCCGTTCAGTCATAGTCGCTGGCCCAAGTGCCCTCATAAAGCATCTTCGCACCTGTCGCTTCCTTGATAGCTTGGCGTACATCAGAGCGTTTCAAATCCAGCACGCGCAACTTGCCGCACGCTTCTGCAATAGACTCGATACGCCGGTAGGCGTTGCCGTAGGATTCAGCATAGATTGCCAGTCCCTTCAGCTTGGGAAGGGCATCAGCCAAGTACAAGCCATGAGGATCGACCAAATCCACCACTACCTTGCCGTCCTGCTCAGCAAAGAAGATAAAGTCGGGGCGAACGATTTTGTATTGCTCATCATCCACGTAGGCGATGCCTAGAGATGACTGCCCTGGCTGTTGCGGGTTGCGATACCAGAACCGGAAGCCGGTGCGCTTCATCTCGGCATCAATAACTGCGAGCTCCCAGCTACTCTTAAACTCAGCCGGATATTTCCCGTCCTTGTCACAAAGCAGATGGCTTTTCCAAGTCGGGAAGATAATGTCCTTGTCGTTCTCGCGTGCTTTGGTTGCCTCGTAGCGGGATTCGGGTTTGGCCAAATCGACTCTCTGCGGCTCGGTGCTCATCTCGATGATTTGCCGATAGGATTCTTTCCGGTCGTCACTGAGCACCTTGATCTGTGGGGCATAAGTCGTCAGCCACGCCTTGGCCAGCTTGTCAGCCTCTGCGTCAAAGTAAGCCTGTACCTCTGTAACCAGGCCGAGGCCGGCTACGGTGACACGGGCCTCCACGATGGCCTCCAGGAATTCCTCCGGATCGTCGTCAACGCTGGCAACTTTCTTCGCCAGATGTTCGACGTAGGTGCGAGCAATGTCCGGGCTGAAAATGCGTGCTGCACGCCTAAAGGCATCGTCAATCACCGCCACATCGGCATCTTCCCAGAATTCATCAAAGCTCTTTGCCTTACCCTTCATGTCGGCGATCACCGTTTTGCCATCCACGGTCATCACCGATTTTCGCTTTGCCTCAATCTTCTCTTTCTGGCTTTCCTGGAACGCATCTAACGCTTTGTGCATCTCCGCATGAGCCAGCCTGCCTGCGCGGGTCACGATGTCGTCGGACGCCAATTCATGCGCCAGCGCAGTCAATCGTTTGGCCGGCTTCGCACCACGCTGTGGGCGGGTCTGTGATGGCAGAGATTCGAAGGCATCCCAAACTGCTGCCGATGCTTCTGGGTTGGGTTTCACCTCAACATAGTCGATGAGAATGCGCCCCGAAGGCGGTGCCGAGTCGTCGCCCGTCATCAAAGCATCAACAACTTCCTCCACCGTCTTGCGACTGAACTTCGGCAATAGGCAATCCACGGCATTCAATCGATCATTGCCGGGGATACGGCGTGCCAGCGGTGAACGCACCATGCGCCCCAACAACTGGGTAATGTGTGTGCGATCGCTGGCAGCTCTGAAGGACACCATCACTTCAGCACGAGGGCAATCCCAGCCGGTGCTAATTGCATCCTTTGCAATTAGAATCCGAACCCAAGTCGACTCCTGCACACGTTGGGGTTCGATGTAAGGCACGTCGCGGTTGCCGAAGCGCTGTGTCGTATGTTCGCCAAACACATGGGCCACACTGGTGGAGGGCAACTCGGGATAACGCTCGAAGATGGTATCCAGCGCGCGACCTATCTCGTACGGGTCGGGTGTATTGGGAACCTGCAACACCATCAGCGGAACAACAACGTGCGCCTCTTCTTGCTGCTTGGCGTACTCCGCCCAAGCGGTGCTTGATTCCTTTAATTTGTCAGTCGCACGCCGTACCAGTACGGTATCGAAATCACCGACTTCATCTGGAATATCCAGCAAGATCGTGTCCTTGATGAGGCCCGATTCCTGAACCTTGGCCGCATCCACCACGACGTTGGGTAGTTTGATATGCTTACCAGCGAACTCAATGGCTTTGTTGAAACGTTCGACTGTTGCCGAGATTCCCCAAACTGCGGGGATGCCAGGCACACCGCCAGATCCATTGATAAGACGCTGAACGATGGTCCCTTTTTCATTAGGTATTGCATTGCCCATGCCACGATGCGCTTCGTCTAGCACTAGATAAAGCGTCAACTCCGGGTCTTCGATGGTGTTCTTGATTGTGTCCCAAATGGTGTAGGCCCGCAGATCGGGGCGGGTGTCCGGTAGTAGGCTGCCTGCTTTTGTTTCCAGTTCCTCTTGGTCGAAGCCTCGCACCAGTAGACTGTTCTTGCCCAGCTTCTGCGTGTTGAGGAAATAGATTTTTCCGGCCTCGAATCTGGGACGATTGAAGGTGTTTTCCACCACAACCATATCGGTGTGATTGATACGGTCGCTGGCCTCCATCAGGCGAAAACGGGTCTGTTCGTTCAAAGATGGGTCGTCGCTGAACCAGATCACCACGGCGCCAGGATCGGCATCAAAGTCAAATTCATCATCGCCATGGAACAAGGCTTCAAATGCGGCAGCCGCCATAACGGTTTTACCCGCACCCGTAACGGCGGTGAGGGAAAACGCGGTTTTGTCGGATTCGCCCTGCCAGAGACGACGGGCTTTTCTTAGATTGGACAAGGCATCGCGCACTGCGTCGCGTTGATAGTCCTTGAGGGTGAACTTCATGCCTTACTCCCCATTGGTGAAGCTGAAATTGGTCAGATAGGACTCATACAGACGCACGGGCTCCACACCATCAGGCAATCGCTTGGTAATGGCCTGGAAGCGGCGGTCGTCGTCAGTCACGATGTAGGCAACGCGCAGTCCTGCTTTGCTCATGGCTTGAATAAAGGGCGTGGCCTGATCTACTTCGGTCAGTAAGCCGTAGTTGTCAGCCACTTCCCAGCCCTCGGCAGGCAGTTTGTCGATACGCCGACCTTGGGCCCCCGCCCGCAGCCACAACAAAGGCGCAATTCGAGCATAGGCCAGATTGTGATTGACTGCGCTCCTGGCCTCGTAGGTCAGCGTGAAGAACTCGGCGTTCTCCTCGAACCCGTCGGCTATAGGAAATTCATCAATGAACTTGTATTCCCCGTTAATGGGGTCACCATTTGGTGTTTTTCCTGTAATCGCGGCGGCCACTCTAGGCTTGGTAATGTAGTCGCAGATACCGTACTTCTCCCACTCGACGTCACCAGGACGTAGCCCACGTTCGCGTAATACCTTTTGCTCTTCAGCCGCCACTTCGTTATTTGTAACGGAAATACACTGACGACTACCATCATCTTGATGGTTCAGACGCATCACAGCATGTGCCGTTGTTCCTGAACCAGCAAAGAAATCCAAAATGACGGCTTCAGGTTTCTTCGACAGAAAAAACTTAAGTGCGTCCTCAACCGCATACAACGCTTTGGGGAATGGGAATTTCCTCTTCGGCAGCATTTCTGCCAACAGTTTGCTGCCGTACTCGCCCGCATTGTGAGAAGGCATTTTCCAAACAGTTTTCGGCTGCGTAACCTTTGTGTTCTCTGGGTAGCGAACAACCAAGGTGCCATCCGGTTTTTTGCCGATGGTTTCTATTTCGCCAGATTCAACCTTACCCATAATCCCAGACGACAGGTATGACATAGGAAATTTTCGAATATCTGGGTTGATTTTCCCAAGTCGTAATGCCCCTTTTGAAAGAAGCTCCCTCGCTTTGTCTGGCCCGATTCCCCAGCGCCCTTCGACCCCACTAGGGTGATTCGGAGGCCAAACCGCGACTGTGCCTTTGGGGGGAACTACAGACTCTTTGGACTCATCCCACGGCAAAGCTTCTCCGAAGGAGTGAATTCGCGAACTCTCACAGTCAATGAATACAGGGTAGAAGGCGCCAGGGCTATCTGTTCTCACACCTTGAGCACCTCCACGAATTAAACTCGACCACTTGACGTTCTGGCTTGCTGCTGCATTCTTACTTTCATCCAGCATGTCACGTACTTCGGCAACTACGCGTGCACCGAAATAAATTACAAATAAATGTTCTTCGACCCTCGAGAAATCTCCGCCAAGCGAGGCACCTTTTGGGTTAATTACCGTAGTAATCATTTGAATGCGGCTGCCAGAAAAAATTTGCTCTAATAAGAGCGCCAGTCTATGGACTTCGTCTTCGTCTATAGAGCAAATAAGGATGGAATCAAACGGCTTGAGTAGTTCTTTGGCTACTAGCAGTCGGCGCTCCATCATGGCTAGCCATTTGCTGTGCCGATACAAGTCGTCGGCCTCAACGTAGTCGTTGTTGTACTTCCAGTCCTTTGCACCCGTGTTGTAAGGCGGGTCGATGTAGATGGCATCTACCTTGCCTCGGTGCGTATAGGTCAGCGCCTTCAGCACGTGGTAATTCTCGCCATTGATGATCGTGTGAAATGGCTTGTCGCCTCCTTGTTCCACCTTACCTGTACTGACTAGTCCTGGATAAATAGTGTCTCGGAACTCAGCCACAACAACCAGATCATCAAGTGCGACGGATTGCGTTTCTACTTCCGCTGAGTCCAGCAGTTCCAGATCGGCTAGGTTTTTAGCCTTGTGAATGGCTTTGACTTGCCATAGGCGCTGATCGCCCTTCTTGGTCACGCCACGTTCGGGTAGCACGCGAACCTTGTCGCCCTTACGAATGGGGCGTAGCGGCAGTTCAACCGCTTCCGGGCTGTGGCGCTCAAAGTTAAGGCCGAAAGGCAGTCGTGAAGACAGGGCTTTAAACTCCCGTTCCAGGTCGGAACCTAGTTGTGCGTCCTTGGCTTTCGTTCGAGCCAGCAGGTCAGTAAGTCGAGACACGGCGGTTCCCTGTTTATTGCATGAAATGATTAAGGGTGGGGAGATGCAGCATCAGAGCTCCCCTTGCTTTGTTTTATTTTCGATACTTGCGGCAATCCAGTGATCCAGTTCGTCGCGTCGAATGCACCATGTCACGCCGAACTTGAGCGCTGGTACTGCCAGAACTTGCCAATTTTCCCACATCGTTCCGGAATGTTGATCCTTAAAGCAAGGAATATTGCATTTGTCATTGGGCGTGAAATTGCTGCCCAATTCACAGCGAGAGACCAAAAGCAGCAATGTTCGACACTTGTGGTGCAAAAAATGAAAAGGCTCCTTTCGGAGCCTTTTCACTATCTATGTCAGCAGTTTTTCACTAACTTGGCACAGCTTTCACTTTCTGTGTCACCCAACAAATTTCTTCAAATATCGATCCGCGCATTCAAAGCATTGTTTTCAATGAATTCACGCCGCGGTTCCACGTTTTCCCCCATCAGCGTGGTGAAGATCTCGTCGGCGGCAATCGCGTCGTCGATCTGCACGCGCAGCAGGCGGCGGACAGTCGGGTCCATGGTGGTTTCCCACAGCTGCTCGGGGTTCATTTCGCCGAGGCCTTTGTAGCGCTGTTTGCTGATGCCGCGTTCGACTTCGTTGAGCAGCCACTTCATGGCTTCGCCGAAGTTGGTGATCAGCTGCTTCTTCTCGCCTCGGGCAATGTAGGCGCCGGCACCGAACAGGTCGGCCAGGGTTTCGGCAGTGCGCTTGAGTTGCAGGAAATCGCCGGATAGCAGCAGATCCTCGTCGATCAGACCGACCTTGAGGTTGCCGTGGTGCATGCGTTCGACACGCAGGATCCAGCGTTCCTGGATGTCATCGAACTTCGGTACCAGTTGGGTGCCGGCCGGAACGTGGGCGCCGATCAGTTCGGCGCTGGCGCGGGTTTTTTCCTCGCTGGACAGGTCGACCGCAAGATTGTGGCGAACGATGGCGTGCAGCACGTCCGGATTGATCAGGTGCGCCAGGCGTTCGATGACGGCCTCGGTGGCCAGCCAGTTGCGGGCCAGGGCTTCCAGCGCCGGGCCGGTGATCGGTTCGGCATCGGCGCGGGGCGTCAGCACGGATTCGGACAGCGCCGAGTTGAGCAGGAACTGGTTGTATTCTTGGTCATCCTTCAGATAACGCTCGGTCTTGCCGTGCTTGACCTTGTACAGCGGCGGCTGGGCGATATAGACGTAGCCGCGCTCGACCAGCTCGGGCATCTGGCGATAAAGCAGCGTCAGCAGCAGCGTGCGGATGTGGGCGCCGTCGACGTCCGCGTCGGTCATGATGATGATGCGGTGGTAGCGCAGCTTTTCGACGTTGAAGTCGTCCTTGCCGATGCCGGTGCCGAGCGCGGTGATCAGCGTGACGATCTGTTCGGACGAGATCAGCTTGTCGAAGCGCGCCTTCTCGACGTTCAAGACCTTGCCGCGTAGCGGCAGGATCGCCTGGAACTTGCGGTCGCGGCCCTGCTTGGCGGAACCGCCGGCGGAGTCACCCTCGACGATGTAGATTTCGCACAGCGCCGGGTCCTTTTCCTGGCAGTCGGCCAGTTTGCCGGGCAGGCCGACGCCGTCCAGCACGCCCTTGCGCCGCGTCATTTCGCGGGCCTTGCGGGCCGCTTCGCGGGCGCGGGAGGCTTCGACGATCTTGCCGCAGATGGTCTTGGCGTCGATCGGATTCTCGAGCAGGAAGTCGGCGAGCTTCTGGGCGACGACTTCTTCGACGGCCGGCCGTGCTTCGCTGGAGACCAGTTTCATCTTGGTCTGCGAGGCGAACTTGGGATCGGGCATCTTCACCGACAACACGCAGGCCAGGCCTTCGCGCATGTCGTCACCGGCAATCTCGACCTTGGCCTTCTTGGCAATCTCGTTTTCGTCGATATATTTGTTGATGACGCGGGTCATCGCGGCGCGCAGGCCGGTCAGGTGGGTGCCGCCGTCGGACTGCGGGATGTTGTTGGTAAAGCAGAGCACCTGTTCCTGGTAGGAATCGTTCCACTGCATCGCCACTTCGACGCCAATCGTCACGCCGTCGCCACCGACCTTGGCTTCGCCGGTCGAGTAGAAAATTTTCGGGTGCAGCACGGTCTTGGTGCGATTGACGTACTCGACGAAGCTCTGCACGCCGCCGGCGAAAGCGAACAGCTCTTCCTTGCCGGAACGTTGGTCGACCAGCTTGATGCTGACGCCGTTGTTCAGGAAAGACAGCTCGCGCAGGCGCTTGGCCAGGATTTCGTAGTGAAATTCGACGTGGCCGAAGATTTCCTCGTCAGCCAGGAAGTGCACTTCGGTGCCGCGCTTTTCGGTATCGCCAAGAACCTTCAGCGGCGAGATTTCAAAGCCGTCGCGCGTCTCGATCACGCGGTCGACCGGCACACCACGGCAAAATTCCATGAAATGCTTCTTGCCGTCGCGGCGGATGGTCAGGCGCAGGAACTTCGACAGCGCATTGACGCAGGAAACGCCGACGCCGTGCAAACCGCCGGAAACCTTGTACGAGTTCTGGTTGAACTTGCCGCCGGCGTGCAGCTCGGTCAGCGCGATTTCGGCGGCCGAGCGCTTGGGTTCGTGCTTGTCGTCCATTTTGACGCCGGTCGGGATGCCGCGGCCGTTGTCGATGACCGAAATCGAGTTGTCGGTGTGGATGGTGACGATGATGTCGTCGCAATGCCCGGCCAGCGCTTCGTCGATCGAGTTGTCGACGACTTCGAAAACCAGGTGATGCAGGCCAGTGCCGTCGGACGTATCGCCGATGTACATGCCGGGCCGCTTGCGCACGGCCTCCAGGCCTTCGAGGATCTGGATGCTGGATTCACCGTAAGCCGGTGCGGCGCCTTGCGGGACGTTCTCTTCACTCATTGTTCTGCTTCCACTTGAAACGATGAGGCCAGCCGGGCGGCTGGCCTGGGTGACGTCAACGACGCCCGGATCAGATGCGCATCGGCATCACGACGTACTTGAAGCGGTCGTTGCCGGGCAGCGTAACCAGCGCGCTGGAGTTGGCGTCGTTGAAGCTCCACTGGATTTCGTCGGCATGCACGTTGTTCAGCACATCGAGCAGGTAACCGACGTTGAAGCCGACATCGATGGCATCGCCAGTGTAATTCACCTCGATCTCTTCCTGGGCTTCTTCCTGTTCGGCGTTGGCCGCGATCAGCTTCAGGCTGTTCTCACCGAGCACGACGCGTACACCGCGGAATTTCTCGTTGGTCAGGATGGCGGCGCGCTGCATGGCCTGCATCAGCGTCTGCCGCGCCACGGTCATGTGATTCTTCAGCGTGGCCGGAATCACGCGTTCGTAGTCCGGGAACTTGCCATCGATCAGCTTGGAGACCAGCACGATGGAACCAAAGGCGAAACGCACCTGGTTGGGCGCCAGCGTGACGTTCAGCACATCGTCGGTATCGACCAGCAGACGGTTCAGTTCGAGCACCGTCTTGCGCGGCAGGATCATTTCCTGGCGCGGCAGTTCAGTTTCGATGCCGACGCTGGCATAGGCCAGACGGTGACCGTCGGTGGCCACGGCACGCAATTCCTTGCCATCGACCATCAACAACAGGCCATTCAGGTAGTAACGAACGTCCTGTGCCGCCATCGAATACTGGGTCTTGGCGATCAGCTGGCGGAAGTCCTTCTGCGTGATCTGGAAGGTCTTGGTTTCGCCATCGGCCAGCGTCATCCGCGGGAAATCGTCGGCTGGCAGCGTTTGCAGGCTGAAACGGCTCTTGCCACCCTTGACCTGCAGACGCTTGTCTTCCAGGTTGAGCGTGATCTCGGTGCTGTCCGGCAGCGAACGGAGGATTTCCTGAAGCTTGCGGGCACCGACCGTTACCGCACCGTCGCCTTCGCCGTTGCCGACATCGGTGCTGGTGGTGATCTGAATTTCGATATCGGTGGCCAGCAGGGTCAGCCGATCGCCCTTCTTTTCCAGCAATACATTGGACAGGATGGGCAGGGTGTGGCGACGTTCAACGATACCCGACACGGACTGCAGCGGTGCCAGAAGCGTGTCTCTTTGGCTTTTAATAAGAACCATAAATTAAATTCCTTTGTAGACAATATCGGGAACAGTTCTGTGGATAACTAAAAAATTCTTTTTCGTTTCATCAACTTGAAATCAAAAACAGGTTCTGCGAAAGCCTCTGAATTGGCTGTGGATGAAATCTGGACAATTTTCCCACAAAGCGGGTTTTGCCGGACCATCCACAATCCACCGACAGCTTGTCCACAGACTTGTCGACAATTTCATCCTTTCAGCACCTGCAACAGGACGTGTAGATCGTGATTGAGCTCGTTGTCCTTGGCGCGTAATGCGTCGATCGTCTTCACTGCATGAATCACGGTGGTGTGATCGCGGCCGCCGAAAGCATCGCCGATTTCCGGAAAACTGTGCGAGGTCACTTCGCGGCACAGCCACATGGCAACTTGGCGCGGCCGGGCGATGTTGCGCGTACGTTTTTTGGAGAACAGGTCGGCGACCTTGATCTTGTAGTAGTCGGCAACGGTCTTCTGGATGTTGTCGATACCGACGTTGCGTACCGAACCGATGACATCCTTCAGCGCTTCCTTGGCCAGATCGAGGGCGATGACCCGGCCGTGGAAGGACGAATAGGCCAGCACCTTCTTCAGCGCACCTTCGAGCTCACGAACGTTGGAGCGCAGGTGCTTGGCAATGAAGAAGGCAACTTCGTCGTCGAGCTGCAGGCCTTCGGCTTCGGCTTTCTTCTTCAGGATGGCGACGCGCATTTCCAGTTCGGGCGGCTCGATCTGGACGGTCAGCCCCCAGTCGAAACGCGTCACCAGGCGGTCGTCGAGACCGTTGATGTCCTTCGGATAGGTGTCGCAGGTGATGATGATCTGCTTGCGCGCTTCGATCAGCGCGTTGAACAGGAAAAAGAACTCTTCCTGCGAGCGGTTCTTGCCGTTGAAGAACTGGACGTCGTCGAGCAACAGCACATCGAGTGTGCGGTAGGCCCGCTTGAAGGCATCGAAGGATTTCTGCTGATAGGCGCGGACGACGTCGGAGTAGTAATCCTCGGCGTGTACGTAACGAACGATCTTGTCCGGGTTGTCGGCAATGATGTGATTGCCGATGGCGTGGATCAGGTGAGTCTTGCCGAGGCCGGCACCGCCGTAGATGAACAGCGGATTGTAGGCACCGCCCGGATTGCTGCCGACCTGCAGTGCGGCGGCGCGGGCCAGGTCGTTGGCCTTGCCGACGACCAGATTGTCGAAGGTGAAATTGGGAAACAGCCGCGATTTTTCGTAGGGGCTGTTGCCGCGACCGCGCGGCTTTTCCTGACTGGCCGGTCTGGCGGCGGGCTTTTCCGGTGCCGTCGCCGCGGTTTTTTCACCAATCGGGCTGTTGACCGCAGCCGGCATCATGCTCGGCTTGCTACTGCCGATGACCAGCGAAATGCTCACCGGTGCCGAGAAAAAGTTCTTCGAATAGTCTTCGATGCGCGACAGATAACGGTCGCGGACCCATTTCAGGATGAAGCTGTTCGGCGCGATCAGGCGCAAGCCGTCGTCGAGCGCCGTGCTTTCCCCTTCCAGGCGCAGGGGCCTGATCCAGGTATTGAATTGTTGCGCAGGCAATTCCTGTTCAAAGCGCTGCAGACAGGATTCCCAAAAACCGGCCATTGAAACGACAACTCCTCCCGGTGCCCCGTTGAGGATCGGGGCCGGTGAAATATAACACCATGATTATATGAGATTATTTTGGCCTGGAATCTTGTGGAAAGACGGCCGGGCAAGGGGCGATTCTATCCCTTATCAACAAAGTTATCCACAGCGTCAGTAAATAATTCAGGTTGACAGTACCGGGTGAAACAAGGTGTAATCACGCGTTTTTCTCA
Source organism: Azonexus sp. R2A61 (assembly GCF_021401135.1). Classification (GTDB taxonomy): domain Bacteria; phylum Pseudomonadota; class Gammaproteobacteria; order Burkholderiales; family Rhodocyclaceae; genus Azonexus. The sequence goes on from NZ_JACBFO010000001.1 coordinate 402,007, forward strand.
GTACATCAAGGAATTACGACATGAAACGCACGTATCAACCGTCGGTCGTGCGCCGCAAGCGCACCCATGGCTTCCTGGTCCGTTCGCGCACCAAGGGCGGTCGCGCAGTTCTCGCTGCTCGTCGCGCCAAGGGTCGCAAGCGTCTGGCCGTTTAATTAGCCGGACGCCCGGCGAGGTGGTTTCAAGCTTCGCCAGATGCCATCGCCTGACAAAAACGGATGAATTTTCATCCGTTTTTGGTTTTCGGCGGGCCATTCGCGGTCAGTGGCTGATGCTGCATTACCAGCCGAGCCAGGATGCCGCACGCGGTGCCCGGATCGGACTGGTGGTCGGCAAGAAGCAGTTCAAGCATGCGGTCGACCGCAATCGCGTCAAGCGCATCGTCCGCGAACAGTTCCGGCTTCGCCGCGCGGCATTGCCGGCTTTCGATCTGGTCGTCCGCTTGCATGCCAAGCAGGCGCCGTTGACCGGACCGGCGCTGGCCAGGGATCTGAACGATCTGCTCGACCGTCTGGTCCGACGTAGCAGGAAAGAGGAGGAAAACGGATGAAATGGCCCCTGATCGCGCTGATCCGCTTTTATCAATATGCGATCAGTCCGCTGTTCGGCCGTCGTTGCCGCTATTTCCCCACCTGTTCCGAATACACGCTCGAAGCGATCGGCAAGCACGGCGCGCTGAAAGGCGCCTGGCTCGGTGCCAAACGTATCGCCCGTTGCCATCCCTGGCAGCCGGGCGGGTATGATCCGGTACCCTGATTTTATATTGCAACCCAATTTAGGCCGCCCATGGATACCCGTCGCCTGATTCTCGTCATGATCTTCGCCTTCTCCAGCTTCATGCTGTGGGAAAACTGGCAGCAGCACAAAAATCCCAAGCCGGCGCCGGTTGCCGCGGCCAGCGTCGAAACCGGCGCTGCCGCCGGTAGTGCGACGCCGACGCCGTCGGTCAGCCTGCAGGCTGGCGGTTCGGCCGTCACCGCCAGCGCACCGGCTGCGGTTGCTACCGCCGAAACCTTCACGATCAGCACCGATCGCGTCAAGGCCATCGTTTCCTCGCAAGGCGGCGATCTGGTCGAACTCGAACTGCTCGGTTATCGCGAGCACGACGACAAGGACAAGCATTTCGTGTTGTTCGGCAACAAGCACCAGTATGTTGCCCAGAGCGGTCTGATCGGTGACGGTCTGCCGAATCACCGTACCGTGTTCAAGCGCGTGCCGGGTCCGGATGCGCTGGCCGATGGCCAGGACGAACTCCGTGTCCGCTTCGAAAGCGAAGGTCCTACCGGGATCAAGGTCGGCAAGACGCTGGTGTTCAAGCGCGGCAGCTATGTCGTGAATGTGATCTGGGATGTTGCCAACGGCAGCGACAAGCCGCTGGCGCCGCACGCTTACTACCAGATCCAGCGCGACGACGTGGCGCCGGTCGGCGATACCGCGATGATGCATACCTTTACCGGTATGGCCGTCTACACCGAAGCCGACAAGTACCAGAAGGTGGCTTTCTCCGACATCGCCGACAACAAGGCCAAGTTCGCCAAGACGGCCGATAACGGCTGGCTGGCCATGGTTCAGCATTATTTCGTCGCCGCCTGGGTGCCGCAGGCCGGTCAGCAGCGCGAGTTCTACATGCGCAAGCTGGACGGCAGCAAGCTGTTCCAGGCCGGCGTGATCGTGCCGGTCGGTGAAATCGCACCGGGCGCCAAGGTGGAAAGTACCGTCGAACTGTTTGCCGGTCCGCAGGAACAGGCTGCGCTGAAGCAGGTCGCGCCGGGTCTCGAGCTGGTCGTCGATTACGGCTGGCTGACCGTCATCGCTGCGCCGATCTTCTGGGCGCTGCAGGCAATCCACGGCCTGGTCGGCAACTGGGGCTGGGCCATTGTCGTGCTGACCGTGCTGATCAAGCTGGCGTTCTTCCCGCTGTCGGCCGCGTCGTACAAGTCGATGGCCAAGATGCGCCTGGTCACGCCGCGCCTGATGCAGCTCAAGGAACGCTACGCCGACGACAAGCCGCGTCTGAACCAGGAAATGATGAAGCTGTACCAGAGCGAGAAGATCAACCCGCTCGGCGGCTGCCTGCCGATCCTGATCCAGATTCCGGTCTTCATCGCGCTCTACTGGGTGCTGCTCGGCGCCGTCGAAATGCGCGACGCGCCGTGGGTCGGCTGGATCACCGATCTGGCTTCGCCCGATCCCTGGTACATCCTGCCGGTGATCATGATGGCTTCGATGTTCATCCAGATGAAGCTCAACCCGACGCCGCCGGATCCGATCCAGGCCAAGGTGATGATGATCATGCCACTGGTGTTCGGCGTGATGTTCTTCTGGTTCCCGGCCGGCCTAGTGCTCTACTGGGTGGTCAACAACATCCTGTCGATCGCCCAGCAATGGCAGATCACGCGGATGATGGAAAGCGGCGGCAAGGCTGCCAACGATGCCAAAGCCTGAGGTGTGAAGAACGACACCATCGCCGCCATCGCCACGGCTCCCGGCCGTGGCGGGGTCGGCGTGATCCGGGTTTCGGGCAGCAATTTGCTGCCCTTTGCTTTTGCGCTGACCGGCAAGACGCCAAAGCCGCGCTACGCGACCCTGGCCGATTTCCGTGCCGCCGACGGTGCTGCGGTCGACACCGGTTTGCTGCTGTTTTTCCCCGGCCCGAATTCGTTCACCGGCGAGGACGTGCTTGAACTGCAGGGCCACGGCGGCCCGGTCGTCATGCAACTGCTGCTGGCCCGCTGCCTGGACCTCGGCGCGCGGCTCGCCGAACCCGGCGAATTCAGCCGTCGCGCTTTCCTCAACGGCAAGATGGACCTGGCCCAGGCCGAGGCCGTCGCCGACCTGATCGACGCCGCCACCGCCAGCGCCGCCCGCTCGGCGGTACGTTCGCTGCAGGGCGAATTCTCGCGCGCCATCGGCGAACTCAACGAGGAACTGATCAACCTGCGCATGCTGGTCGAGGCGACCCTCGATTTCCCCGAGGAAGACATCGATTTCCTCAAGGCTGCCGACGCCTTCGGCCGACTCGACCGGCTACAGAAGAAACTGGCCGAGATCTTCGACCGCGCCGGCCAGGGCAAGCTGCTGCAATCCGGGCTGCACGTCGTTCTCGCCGGCCAGCCCAACGTCGGCAAATCGTCGCTGCTGAACCGCCTGGCCGGCGACGAGCTGGCCATCGTCACGCCGATCGCCGGCACCACCCGCGACGCCCTGCGCTCGACCATCCAGATCGAGGGCATTCCGCTGCACATCATCGATACCGCCGGCCTGCGCGATACCGACGACGAAGTCGAGAAGATCGGCATCGCCCGCAGCTGGCAGGAAATCGAGAAGGCCGACGTGGTCCTGCTGCTGGTCGACGCAAATCAGGGGATTTCTGCGGTCGACCGCGAGATTCTCGGAAAAATGCCGGCCCGGCTGCAGCGCATCACCGTCTACAACAAGATCGACCTCGCCGGCCGCGAACCCGAACGCCACGACGAAGCCGAGGGCGTTGCCATCTCGCTGTCGGCCAAGGCCAACCGCGGCGTCGACCTGCTGCGCAGCGAACTGCTGCGCGTCGCCGGCTGGCACCAGGCCGAGGATGTCTTCATCGCCCGCGAACGCCACCTGCGGGCCCTGGCCAGCGCCCGCGACCATGTCGACAGCGCGCGTGCCGTGGTCAGTGGCGCCCTGCCCGCCCTCGAACTGTTCGCCGAGGAACTGCGCCTGGCTCAGCAGGCGCTCGGCGAAATCACCGGCGAATTCACCGCCGACGACCTGCTCGGCGTCATCTTCAGCCGTTTCTGCATCGGCAAGTAAGCGCGGCCGGTCGGCCGTCGTTCAGGCCGCTGGCAGTGCGTCCAGCCAGTCGGCCAATGTCTGTGCGGCCACCGGCCATTGCGGGTCGAGGATCAGCATGTGGCCGGCTCCTTCGATGACGACCGTGCGCGCTTGCCAGACGGCGGCGGTGAAATGCAGCATCGACGCGGGAAACACCGCATCCCGGCTGCCGCCCATGACCAGCGCCGGAATCCGCGGCCGGGCGCTGCGCGCGCGCCACGGCGGGCAGACCATCTCGGCGACGGCCAGGTCCGACTCGGGGCCGATCAGCGGCAGATATTGCTCGGTTTCCTCGGCTTTCAGATCCGGCGAAAAATAGACCTGGGCCATCACCCGCAAGGTATTGGCGGTGGGCGTGCCGCCGACCGCGTTGGGCAATTCCGCGAAGAACTCGGGAACCTGCAGCAGCAGGCGGCTGGCCGAACCGCCAGTCCCGCTCGGCGGCACCGGTGCCAGCAGTGCAACGGCGACGGCGCGGGCATCGGCCCGGGCCAGGTAGCGCTCGATCACCATGCTGCCCATCGAATGACCGATCAGCACTGGTGCGCCGTCCAGTTGGTCGACGGCCCAGGCGAGATCTTCGGCATAGTCGTCCAGGCCGAAGCGATTGAGCTGTTCCCGGCCGCCGCTTTTTCCGTGTCCGGACAGGTCGACCGCAAAACAGTCGTAACCCAGCCCGTTCAGGAAGGGGATGAAGTTCAGTTGCCAGCCGCCAGCGTGCGTGTAGCCGCCGTGGACGAAAAGCAGCGGGGGATGGCCGGCGGATCGGGGAGCCGGGTGGCGATGCAGCGCGATGGTGGTTTGGGGCATTGGGGAAATTTTCGTTGGGGTGATCGGCCATCGTCCGTGGCCGTGAGGGCGATACCGGGGAAGGTTCAGCCGCGCTCCGATTCCATCCGGTTGCGGCGAACGATCGCATCGGCAATTTCGCGACCGATCGTGTCGGCGTCCGGCAGCTTGTTCGGGCGGAAGACGATCAGCGGTACGCCCAGACTCTGCAATGCTGCGCGCTTTTCATCTTCGGCGGTATCGCTGGCGGTGGTCGGCCAGGCCAGTTCGATGGCGGCGATGATCGAGAATTCCGTGTCGCAGACGACGAAATCGACGCCCCGGCCGGCCATCCGTGCCAGCCGCTGGGCTTCCTGGCGACCGCGGGCCAGCGCCAGCTGGGCGACGCCGACCTGGGCGAAGACCAGCATGTTGGGCATCGCTTCGCACAGCCGGTGGTAGAGTTCCTGCTCGCTGTCGTTGAGCAGCCGGTAAGGTTTCCGTTTCGGCATGTCGACGAAGCGCGTTTGCGGATCGAGATCGAGCTGCTGCTGCGCTTTTGCGGCAGGTCGCGGAGCTGCCGCCGGCATCGGCTGATAGGCCGGCTCGGGCAGCGGAGCCGCGTCGCGGCGGCGCAGCACCAGAAAGGCGACGAGCAGCACAGCCGCCACGACGAGACCCAGGCTCAGGTAATCCATGTTCGTGTTCCCCCTTAGATGCAAGCCATTATACCGACAGCGTAATGTCCGTTGCGGACGGCAAGCCCGATGAGTGCAGCCTTCGAGCATGCCGCTCCGCTGCTTCTGTTCGCCCTGGTCGGCGCGGCTTTCGTCGCCGGCCTGGTCGATGCGGTGGTCGGCGGCGGCGGTCTGGTACAGATTCCGGCCTTGTTCACCGCCTTTCCCGGCCAGCCGCCGGCCACCCTGTTCGGCACCAACAAGCTGGCCAGCGTGTTCGGCACGGCCAATGCCGCGTGGCGTTACGGAAGGCGCATCGCGATGCCCTGGACGACGGTGCTGCCGGCGGCGGCTGCTGCCTTCGCCATGTCCTACGCCGGTGCCGCGGCGGTCGCCTGGCTGCCGCGCGACGCGCTGCGGCCGTTGATCCTGCTCCTGCTCGTCCTGGCTGCGGTCTACACGCTGTGGCGCAAGGATTTCGGCAGCCTGCACCGGCCCAGCCGCGACGGCCGCAACGCTTTTTTCGCCGCCTGCCTGCTGGGCGGCGCGATCGGTTTCTACGACGGTTTCTTCGGACCGGGCACCGGCAGCTTCCTGATTTTCCTGTTCGTCCGTTTCTTCGGCTTCGATTTCCTGCACGCATCGGCCGCGGCCAAGGTGGTCAACGTGGCGACCAATCTGGCGGCCCTCCTCTTCTTCCTGCCGGCCGGTCATGTCCTGCTCGGACTGGGTATCGCCATGGCCGTTGCCAATATCGCCGGTTCGACTGCCGGCGCCTGGCTGGCCTTGCGGCACGGCAGCGGTTTCGTGCGCGGTGTGTTCCTGTTCGTCGTCGGCACGCTGATCCTGCGTTTCGCCTGGGACACTTTCGCCGCCTGAAATTGCGGGAACCGATGGCAACGGTCTTTTTCCAATAGAATCCAGCCCGTTCTCCGAGGATTTCCCATGCGCGTCACACTCGTTCATCCGGCCGGCTTCAACTTCGTTCCCGGGCAGCCCGATTTTTCCGTGCTGGCCAACCGCATGCCGCCGATCGGCATCATGCAGCTCGCGTCGTGGCTGGAAAAGTTCGGGCACAGCGTGCAACTGCACGATTGCCTCGGCCCCTACGCACCGCCGACGACGGCCGAGAACGCCGAGATCGTGCTGGCCACGGATCCGGAAATGGTCGGTTTTTCGGCGACCACCTCGGGTTTCATGGATGCCTTCGAGATCGCCGCCTACATCCGCGAACGCCGGCCGGAAATCAGGATCGTCTTCGGCAACGTGCATGTCTCGTCGCTCGGTGCGCCCATCCTCGAGAAGTTTCCGGAAATCGACTATCTGGTGATCGGCGAGGGCGAAGGCGCCATGCTCGAACTGGCCGACGGCAAGCCGCTGGCCGGGATCGGCAACCTGATCTGGCGCGACGCCGACGGCCGCATCGTCGCCAACCCGCGGCGCGACCGCATCCTCGATCTCGACGAACTGCCCTTCCCCGCCTACGAGAAGCTGGCCGGTTTTCCGCATGCCTACCATCTGCCGCTGTTCGCTTACGAAAAGCGGCACGGTGCGACGATGATCACCTCGCGCGGCTGTCCCTACACCTGCTCGTTCTGCGACCGGACGGTGTTCGAGCGCCTGTACAAGACCAATTCGCCGCAGTACATCTACGATCACATGAAGTACCTGCGGGACAACTTCGGCGTCTGGCACATCAACATGTACGACGACCTGTTCACCGCCAAGAAGCAGCGCGTGCTGGACCTCTGCGAACTGTTGATCGAGAAGCCGCTGGGCATGCAGTTCAACTGCGCGATCCGCGCCGGCCATACGTCGGACGAGATGCTGCACAAGTTGAAAAAGGCCGGTGCGCTGATGGTGTCGCTGGGTATCGAATCGGCCGACCCGGAGATGATGGATCGCCACAAGGCCGGCGTGACGCTCGACGCGGTGCGCGATACGGTGAAATCGATCCATGCCGCCGGTTTGCGCGCCAAGGGCCTGTTCATCTTCGGTATGCCCGGCGAGACGCCGGAAACGGTGCGCACGACCAGCGATTTCATCCTGTCGCTGGAACTCGACGAAATGAACATGACCAAGTTCAGCCCGCTGCACGGTGCGCCGATCTGGGACGAATGCGTCAACGACCCGAACGGCGATTTCGTCGAGGACTGGCGGCTGATGAACTGCCTGAACTTCGTCTACAAGCCGGAAGGCTTTGCCACCCGCGAAGAGATGGACGCGCTGTACAACTGGCACGTCAAGCGCTTCTACGACAGCAAGGGCTATCGACGCCGCTTTGCCAAACGTCTGTGGCAGCACCGCTGGAGTTTGTGGCACGTGTTGAAGCACCTGCCGGAAACCATCGCCGCGGCGCGCTATTTCAGTGCCAACAAGGAACAGCTTGAGAAGGCCAAGCGCGAATTCGCATTGCATCCGCGCCAGCCGCTCGGTCTGCAGCCGCAGTTGTCGACCGACCTGCAGATCGACAACATCGTGTCGATGTCGCCGGTCAAATTGACCCGGCGCGATGCCGCCAAGCTGATCATTCCCGTGGTGTACGAGGGTGCGGCGGCGGAATCCGCCTGTTGCACGCCGGCGGTCGCGCGCGCGGCGGTATAATCCCCGGTCGCCGGCGGGGCCATGTTGCACCGTACCGGTGCAGACAATAATGTGTGCCGCGACAGAGATGGCATGGACGGGGTAACCGGATGGATCAATTCACTCAGACGGTCGAGCGTCGCCAGTGCGACGTTCTGGTGATCGGCGGCGGGCCGGCAGGATCGACGGTGGCGCCGTTGCTGGCGGAAAAAGGCTACAAGGTGGTGATGCTGGAAAAAGCGCGGCATCCGCGTTTCCACATCGGCGAATCGCTGTTGCCGGCCAATCTACCGCTGTTCGAGCGGCTCGGCGTGGCCGACGAGGTGAAGGCGATCGGCATGGAAAAATGGGGTGCCGAGTTCGTCTCGATGTTCCATGACAACACATCGCAGGTCTTCCATTTTTCGGAAGCCTGGAACAAGTCCATGCCCTACGCCTACCAGGTCAAGCGCGACGAATTCGATACCGTGCTGATCCGCAATGCGGCACGCAAGGGGGTCGAGGTTCACGAAGGCTGCAAGGCGAAGACCATCGATTTCCTGCCAGACAACAGCGTGGCGATCCGCGCCGCGCACGATGACGGTCATGAAACCGAGTGGCAGGCCCGTTTCGTGGTCGACGCCTCCGGCCGCGATACTTTCCTGGCCAACCGTTTCCGCATCAAGCACCGCAACCCGAAGCACAACAGTTCGGCGATCTACGGTCATTTCCGCAACGCCCGCCGGCACGACGGCCAGGCGGAAGGCAACATCACCATCTTCTGGTTCGAGCACGGCTGGTTCTGGTTCATCCCGATGATGAACGACGTGACCAGCATCGGCATGGTGACCTGGCCCTACTACATGAAGACCAAGGGCGAGCGCAGCCTGGAGCAGTTCCTGCGCGACGGCATCGCGATGTGCCCGGCACTGGCCGAGCGGCTCAAGGACAGCGAGCTGATCAACGAGGTCGAGGCCACCGGCAACTTCTCCTACGTGTCGGACCGCAACCACGGCGCCAACTATCTGCTGCTCGGCGATGCTTATGCCTTCATCGATCCGGTGTTCTCGTCCGGTGTGTTGCTGGCGATGAACAGCGGCCTGATCGGCGCCGAGGCCATCGACACCTGCCTGCGCGATCCGGCGCATGCCCCGGCGGCGCTGAAGCGTTTCGATACGCTGATGAAGCATGGCCCGAAGGAATTCTCGTGGTTCATCTACCGGGTGACCAATCCGATCATGCGCGATTTCTTCATGTATCCGAAGAACATCTTCCGGGTGAAGGAAGCGCTACTGTCGGTGCTGGCCGGCGACATCTTCGGCAAGACGCCGATCTGGCGTTCGATCTGGATGTTCAAGTTCCTCTACTATTTCGCCAACCTGATCCAGCCGAAGCGCGCCTTCATGGGCTGGCGCCGTCGCCGGTTCAACATCCGGCGGGTCGACGATCCGGCGATGGATCCGGTCTAGGTGAGTTTGCATTTCCGTTTTCTCGATGCGGCGCTGGCGCCGGCCGACGCCGGCCGCGTGCTGGGCGGGGCTCTGCTCGGCGCGCCGGCGGTTGCGGTCGACTGGCCTGAACAGGCGATTTTTGCGCCTTTGCCCGGGTCGACCGCAGCAACGCTGCGCGAGGCCTGGCTGGTCGAAAGCGACTGCATCGCCGGGCGCGACGACGGCATCGTCTGGCGGCGCCACGGCGATCTGCTGTACGGCGTGCTGACGCTGGACGAGGCCGATTTCGCCGGCACCGCCGTGCCGCCGCTGCAGGCCGCCACCGATACCGCCTACCGGCGCATCTTCGGCCTGCTCGATGCCTGCGGCCTGCCCCATCTGTGGCGGGTCTGGAACTACCTGGCCGACATCAACGGCGAAACGCACGGGCTGGAGCGCTACCGCCAGTTCAACATCGGCCGCCAGGAGGCCTATGCCGCCTGCCGGCGCGACGCCGCCGACGGCAGCGCACCGGCCGCCTGCGCCATCGGCCTGGCCGGCGGTCCGTTGTCGATCGCCTTTCTGGCCGCTGCGCAACCGGCGCAGGCCATCGAGAACCCGCGCCAGGTCAGCGCCTATCATTACCCGGCCGACTACGGGCCGCGCAGCCCGACCTTCTCGCGCGGCGCGCTGGCCCGGACGGATGGACGGGAACTGCTGTTCGTATCGGGGACCGCCAGCATCGTCGGCCACCGCACCGTGCATGCCGGCGATGCCGCCGAGCAGACGCGTGAGGCGATGCGCAACATCGCCGTGGTCATCGACGAAGCGAACCGCCTTGCCGCCCGCCCGTTCGCCCTGCCGGCCGCCGACTATCGCGTCTACCTGCGACATGCCGCCGACTACGCCGCGGTGCGTGCCGCCCTGGCCGATACCCCGGGAATCGCCGAGGCTGCGGTGTTCGTGCAGGCCGATATCTGCCGCAGCGACCTGCTGGTCGAAATCGAGGCCCTGGCCGCTCATGTCCGCGTCGACGACTGAACCGGGTTTCTGCCAGCGCACCTTGTGGACCGCGTACGAAGCGCTGGCCATGGTGCTCGGCCTGTCGGCGCTGGCCGTCATCTGCCTGGCCTGGCTGCCGTTCGCGCTGCTGCTCAATCCGCTGCTGTCGCGACCGCTCGGCCAGCGCGTCGGCCGGCGGGCGATCCGCGGCGGCTTCCGGCTTTACCTCGGTTTTCTCGAAACCTTCTGCGCCTGCCGCTTCGAGATCGACGAACTCGACGCGCTGCGCGACGAAGCGCCGCTGATCCTGGCCGCCAACCATCCGTCGCTGCTCGATGCGGTGATGCTCCTGTCGCGCCTGCCGAACGCCGTCTGCGTGATGAAGGCGGCGCTGCTCGACAACATCCTGTTCGGCGCCGCCGCGCGCCTGGCCCGTTACATCCGCAACGACGCGGCGCTGCAGATGATCCTCGACGCGCGCGACGAACTGCGGCGCGGCGCGCACCTGGTGATCTTCCCGGAAGGCACGCGCACGACACACTTTCCGATCGACCGCTGCATGCCGACCGCCGGCCTGATCGCCAACCGGGCCAATGCGCCGGTGCAGACCCTGCTGATCGAATTCTCGACGCCGTATCTGGGCAAGGCCTGGCCGCTGTTCCGCCGGCCGGTGCTGCCGCTGCATTGCCGCATCCGGCTCGGCCGGCGTTTTCCGCCACCGGGCGACGTGACTGCGTTCACCGCCGAACTGGAACAGTATTTCCGCCACGAATTGCCGGTCGCCGGCCCGTCGACCGCAGCAACGCCGGCATGAGCGTCCCGATGAACCCTGCCTCGTCCACCCATCTCGTGCTGATCCCCAGCTACAACCCCGGCCCGCGCGTGGTCGCCACCGTCGAGGCGGCGCGGGCGCAATGGACGCCGGTCTGGGTGATCGTCGACGGCAGCACCGACGGCAGCGCCGCGACCTTGCAGCGGATGGCCGCCGCCGATGCCGGCCTGCGCATCGTCGTGCTGCCGGAAAACCGCGGCAAGGGCGGCGCCGTGCTCGAAGGCATGACGCGGGCCGCGGCCGAGGGCTACACCCACGTGCTGACCATGGATTCCGACGGCCAGCATCCGGCGGCGCTGATTCCGGCATTCATGGCCGCCTCGCAGGCCGCACCGGCGGCGATGGTGCTCGGCAAGCCGGTTTTCGATGCCGATGCGCCGGCATTGCGGGTCAACGGCCGCAAGGTGTCGAACTGGTGGGCCAACCTGGAAACCCTGTGGCAAGGCATCGGCGATTCGCTGTACGGTTTCCGCGTCTACCCGGTCGGCCCGCTGATGCGGATCATGCGGTCGACGCGTTTCATGCGCCGTTTCGACTTCGATCCCGAAGCCGTCGTCCGCCTGTGCTGGGCCGGCGTGCGGCCGATCAACATCGACGCCCCGGTGCGTTACTTCTCGGCCGGCGAAGGCGGCGTCTCGCATTTCCGTTATCTGCGCGACAATACCCTGCTGACCTGGATGCATACCCGGTTGTTCATTGGTTTCATCGTTCGCCTGCCCGCCCTGTTGTTCCGGCGCCGGCGCCATTGAGAGGAGAGTTGCCGTGCCCCGCGCCGCACTGAAGAAGGATGCCCGTCTGCAGAACTATTTTTCCGATGAGGCCGAGCGGCGCAGCGTCACGCGGGCCCTGTTCGACGAGGCGGCAGCCGGTTACGACCAGGCGGAATTCCTCACCGGCCTGGGCAGCGGCCCGTGGTACCGGCGCGAAGTGCTGCGCCGCTGCGGCCTGCAGGCCGGCATGACGGTGCTCGATGTGGCCGCCGGCACCGGCCTGGTCAGCGTCGAGGCACAGGCGTTGGTCGGCCCGGAGGGTCGTGTGCTGGCGCTCGATCCGTCGCCCGGCATGCTGGCCGAACTGGGCCGCAAGCTGCCGGTCGAGACGCTGGTTGCCTACGCCGAGGAAATTCCGCTGCCGGACGCCAGTGTCGACTTCATTTCGATGGGCTATGCGCTGCGCCACGTCGGCGACATCGACCGCGCTTTCGCCGAGTTCGCGCGTGTACTGCGACCGGGCGGCCGCGTCTGCGTGATGGAAATCAGCCGGCCGGTCAGCCGGCTCGGCCGCAGCCTGCTGCGCGGCTACATCGGCGGCGTTGTGCCGGTGCTGGCGCGGCTGACCGGCAGTCATCGCCAGGTCGGCCGGCTCTGGGAATACTACGGCGACACCATCGAGGCCGCGCTCGATCCCGAGGACATCCTCGCCGCGCTGCGTCGCAGCGGGCTGGGCGAGGTCGATTGCAGCATCACTTTCCGCATCTTCCGCGAGTACACCGCACGCAAGTCATGAACACCACGGAAATCTACCTGCTGGCGATGCTGCTGATCTTTGCCGTGCCGTGGCTGATCTGGCGGCTCGGGCGTACCGACTATTACGCGCCGCTGGTCGTCGTGCAGATCCTGACCGGCATCCTGCTCGGTCCGGGGCTGCTCGGGCAGGTTTTTCCGGACTACTACCGCTTCGTGTTCACGCCGGCGGTGATCCAGTCGCTGAACGGCATCGCCTGGTGGGCGGTGATGATCTTCGTGATGATTGCCGGCATCGAACTCGATCTGAAAAAGGCCTGGGCCCATCGCCGCGAGAGCGGCATCACCGCCGGCCTGGCGCTCGGCGTGCCGCTGCTGTTCGGTGGCATGGCCGCCTTCGTGCTGCTCGGTTTCGACGGCTGGATCGGCGAACGCGGCCGGCCCTGGCAATTCGTGCTCGGCATCGGCATGGCCTGCGCGGTGACCGCGCTGCCGATCCTGATCCTGTTCATGGAAAAGCTGGACATCCTGCGCCAGCCGGTCGGCCAGCGCATCCTGCGCTACGCCAGCCTCGACGACATTGCGATCTGGGGCGTACTGGCGCTGATCCTGATGGACTGGCAACGGGTCGGCCGGCAGGTCGTCTTCCTGATCGCCTTCACCGTCGTCGGCTGGCTGTTCCGCCAGCTGATGGTGCGGCTGGCCGAGCGCGACCGCTGGTACGTGATCTTCATCTGGCTGGCCCTGTGCGGTTTTGCTGCCGACTGGGCCGGGCTGCATTTCATGGTCGGCGCCTTCCTGGCCGGCGCGGTGATCGAGGCCGAGTGGTTTGACCAGGAACGCATGGACCTGCTGCGTCATTTCGTGCTGATGATCGTCATGCCGGTCTTCTTCCTGTCCACCGGCCTGCGCACCGAATGGGGCGTCGGCGGCGTCGCCGTGTTCCTGGCCGCCGGCCTGCTGCTGCTTGCCTCGGTCGGCGGCAAGCTGCTCGGTGTGCGGTTGGCCGGCCGCCTGCTCAACTGGGGGCCCGGCGAAGCCGGCCTGATCGGCTGGCTGCTGCAGACCAAGGCGCTGATCATGATCATCTTCGCCAACATCCTGCTCGACCGTCACATCATCACCAACGAGGCATTCACCGCCCTGCTGCTGATGGCCGTGGCCAGCACCATGCTCACCGTGCCGATGGTCGCACCCCGCCTGAAGAAGCTGGGCGAACTGATCGGCCGCGCGAGCTGAGGAAACATCGATGGCTTTTATCGCGACTTATGCGGTCGACCCCGCAACTCGGGAAGAAATCGATGCCCTGCCCGGCCTGACGCTGCTCGAATTCGGCGTCGCCTGGTGTCCGCATTGCCAGGCGGCGCAGGACGGCATCCGCGACTGGCTGGCCGGCCAGCCGCAGGTGGTCCATCGCAAGATCGAGGACGGCTCCGGCCGGCGCCTCGGGCGCAGTTACCAGGTCAAGCTGTGGCCGACCCTGATCCTGTTGCGCGACGGGCAGGAAATCGCCCGGCTGGTGCGGCCTGGCGGGCAGGACGAATTGCAGGAAGCGTTCGCCGGCTGAACCGCCGGCTCAGATCATCGCGCCGTTGATCGAGACGATCTGTCCGGAGATGTAGGCCGCCCGGTCGGAAGTCAGGAAGGCGACGAGATCGGCGACTTCCTCGGGCTTGCCGGCGCGCTGCATCGGCACCAGCTTCTTGATCGCGTCGGCGTCGAAGCTGCCTTCGATCATGCCGGTTTCGATAATGCCCGGCGCCACCGCGTTGACCGTGATGCCGCGGCTGGCCACTTCCAGCGCCAGCGACTTGGTTGCCGCGTGCAGGGCGCCCTTGGCCGCCGAATAATTCACCTGACCGCGGTTGCCGGCGACGGCGGCGACCGACGAAATATTGACGATGCGGCCCCAGCGGGTGCGGATCATCGGCAGGGTCAACGGCTGCGTGACATTGAAAAAGCCGTTCAGTGACACGTCGACCACGCTATGCCACTGCTCGGCGCTCATGCCGGGAAATACCGCGTCGGCGTGGATGCCGGCGTTGTTGACCAGAATCTGGATGGTGCCGGCTTCGAGCAGGCGCTCGAGCGCGGCGCTGGTCGCCGCCCGTTCGGTGACGTCGAAGGCGACCGCCTCGGCGCTGCCGCCGCCGGCGACGATCTCGTCGACCAGCGCCTGGGCGCGCTCGCTGCCGCGGTTGGCATGGACGATGACGTGATGGCCGTCGGCGGCCAGGCGGCGACAGATCGCCGCGCCGATGCCGCCGCTGCCGCCGGTGACCAGGGCGCGTTTCATGCAGATTCCTTGCAGAGGCCGGGGTCGGGATTTTTACCGTCGACCGGCGGTTGACCGGAAAAAACCGGCCGGTGGCCGGCGGCGTCGAGCACGACGGCGGCGCGCCCGTCGAGCAGACGGCGGCCGGCATGTTCGAGCGAGAACTGGTAGAGCAGCGTGTTGCCGTCGCCGGACAGTCGTTCGGCGCGCACCGCCAGTTCGCCGGGCAGATCGTCGAGCCGGTCGACCTGCAGCGCGACGCTGCGCACGCTGGTCAGGTAGCCCTGGCGCGGCGCTTGGTCGGCGGCGGCGAGCAGCGCGCCATGCACGGCCATTGCCTGCGCCGCGTATTCGATACCGCAGGCAGCGCCGAGGCGGCCGTCGGCGCGCAGCGGGTTGGCCGGGTCGGTGTGACCGGTGGCACGGCACAGCACGTGATCGGGCGACCAGTCGACGACGCCGTCGAGCAGGCACATGCTGCCCTGGTGCGGGATGCGGGCGGCGATCCAGGCGCGGTCGATCATGCCGTTTCAGGCGCCGACGGTGACGGCGAGCTGCATCGGCGGCAGGTAGTCGACGACGACGCGGTCTGGCCGGCCGGTGGCGATCGCCTGCAGCAGGGGCAGCGCGCGCAGGGCCGGAATCGCCGTGCGCAGGGCTTCCAGCGCGGGGTCGGCGAAGCGGGCGGCAGCTTCCTGCGTGGCGTCGACCGTGAGCGAGGCGAGCGAGCGCTCGCTTTTCTCCGGCGACAGCAGCAGCGCGACACCGGCGCAATCCGGCGTGTCGCGCTTGGCGTGCAGCGGGGCGGGGTATTCGCTGTCGTAGGCGATCAGCAGTACCGGCTGGCCGTCGACGGCGACCTGCGCCAGGGCGTCGAGCAGGCCGGCGCCGAAGCTGGCGTCGAAGGCGCAGATCACCTGACAGGGGGCGGTGGCGCCGGTGGCGATGCCCCAGTAGCCGGCGGCGGCGTTATGCACCGAATTGTGGAAACGGGTCGGCGAGATCTGGCGGTCGTCGCCGGCCAGCTGTTCGCACAGCGCGTGGCAGTTGTGACCGTCGGCGCCGGAGGCGGAAAACACCGTGGCCAGCGTCGCCGGGTCGGCGCCGGCCTGGGCGCAGGCTTCGAGGCCGAGAGCGAGCGCCAGCTTGACGACGCGACTGGCGCGCCGGCGTTCGGCCGGCGGCAGGATGGCCGGCGCCGGCAGCACCGATGGGGCTGCGGTCAACGCCGTTGCACCGCGCAAAACCGCGGCGGTCGTCGCCCAGTCGGGCAGGCCGGGGGCGATCAGGCCGATGCCGTCGAGCCAGGCTTTCATGGGGCGACGCCGAAGATCAGGCTGCAGTTGCTGCCGCCGAAGCCGAAGGAATTGCTCAGCGCGATGCGCGGTGCGGCGTCTTTGCGGTCGACCCGGTAATTCAGCGGAATTTGCGGGTCGACCGTGCGCGTGCCGGGGCTGCCGGGCAGGAAGCCGTCCTGCAGCGCCAGCGCGCAGATCACCGCTTCGACCGCGCCGGCGGCGCCGAGCGTGTGGCCGGTGGCGCCCTTGGTCGAGCTGCACGGCACGCGGTCGCCGAACAGCGCAGCGACGGCCTTGCCCTCGGCGGCATCGTTGGCCGGCGTCGAGGTGCCGTGCAGATTGATGTAGTCGATGGCGTCGACCGCAAGATCGGCCGAGCGCAGCGCCGCTTCCATCGCTTGCCGGGCGCCGCGGCCTTCCGGATGCGGCGACGACATGTGGTAGGCGTCGCTCGATTCGCCGGCGCCGAGCAGCAGCACGTCGCCGGCCCTGGCGCGGTCGACCCGCTCGAGCAGCGCAAAAGCCGCGCCCTCGCCGATCGAGATGCCGTTACGCGCCGCGTCGTAGGGCCGGCACGGCTCGCTGGAAGTCAGCTGCAGCGAAGCGAAGCCGTACAGCGTGGTCAGGCACAGGCTGTCCACGCCGCCGACCAGCGCCGCGTCGATGGTGCCCAGTGCCAGCTGGCGGGCAGCCGCGGCGAACACCTTGGCGCTCGACGAGCAGGCGGTCGAGATGGCCATGGCCATGCCTTCGAGGCCGAAGTAGTCGCGGGCGAACTCGGCCAGCGAAAAGGAGTTGTGCGTCGTGCGGTAGATGAAATCGTCGGGCAAGGCGCCGCTGGCCGGGTCGCGCCGGCGGTAGGCCAGCTCGGTCTGCAGGATGCCGGCGGTGCTGGTGCCGAGGAAGACGCCGACGCGCTGCCGGCCGTAGCGCTCGACGGCGGCACGCACGGCGTCGGCGAACCCGTCGGTTTCCAGCCCGAGTTGGCTCAGGCGGTTGTTGCGGCAGTCGTAACGGGCCAGCGACGCCGGCAGTTGCTGATCGTCGACCGCCGCCACCTCGCCGATCCAGGTCGGCAGATCCACCGTCTCGAAGGCACAGGGCGCCAGCCCGCTGCGCTGTTCGCGCAGGGCCGTGCGGGTTGCCGTAAGGCCCCGGCCCAGGCAGGTCGTCGCGGTGAAGGAGGAAAGCAGCAGCGGCGTCACGGTGGCAGGTCTGGTCGGAATGCCGCGATTCTAGCAGAGCGCTTGCGCCGCCCGTTCAGCGCGGGCGGCGTTCGTACTCGGCGATCACCTGGGCGCCGAACAGCAGCAATGTCGCCGCCAGTTCCATGACCAGCAACAGCATCACCGCGCCGCTCAGCGACCCATAGACCAGGCCGATCTTCGACAGGTTGGCGAAATACCAGATCAGCGCGTGGCGCATGCCCTCCCAGAGCAGCGCGGCGACCGCCCCGCCAAGCAGTGCGTGGCCCGGATGCGTGCGGCCGGGCGGGATCAGCAGGTAGAAGGCGCTCAGCACCAGCGTTGCGGCAACCAGCCCGATCCCTTGCGACAGCAGGTGCGAAGCGCCGGCCATCATCGTCGTCAGCACCGAGACGACGGTCAGTCCGAACAGTGCGCCGCCGAGCAGCAGCACGCAGCCATAGGGCAGCAGGAAGGCAACCAGGAAATGCCGCGAGCGCGCCGCCGGCCGCGCCGAGAAAATGCTGGCCATGGCCTTCTCAAGTACCGAGAAGGCCAGCGAACTGAAGAAGAAGAGCGTTGCCAGCAATACGAAACCGATGCTGCGCCGATGGTCGAGAAAACTGCCGATGTCGCCGAGCAATGCATCCGACAAACCCGGCAGCAGCCAGCCCAGGTAAGCCTGGAGCACGCCGAGCAGCACCTCGCGGTCGACCAGTTGCGACAGTCCGATCACCGACAGCGTCAGTAGCGGCAACAGCGACAGCAAGGCGTAATAGGCCACCGCCCCGGCCAGCAGCAAACCCTGGTTGCGGTGGAAGGCGCGTACCACGTCGATGGCGAAGGTGGCGAGTTCGGAGAGCGTGCGGATGCGCATGGTGTTCGTGATGGTAAGGCGCGGATTCGGTGGACAGGATAGCCCACGCTCGTTAAGCTCGATGCCATTTGTATATCCGTGCTGCCGGATCGACTTCCTGGTAACGAAAGCCGTGGTCGACGGGAGCAACGACTGCGATGATCCGAAAATCCGATTCCAGGGCTTCGTCCGAAGGCGTCAGCTTGCGCCGTATCCTTCTTGCCGTACTGATCGCCGTTGCTTTGGCGGGCGTGCTGTTCAGCCAGCGCGACGCCTTTCAGGAACACCGCCTGTACTTCACCCAGGAGCGGCAGGGTGTGGCCTTTCGCCTGGAGGAGCTTTCCGAAACCTGGACCGAGCAGTCCCTCGGGCAGCGATTTCCGGGCATTCCCATCCGCTGTTCGTACAATCCCGGCCCGGGTCTGGGCGATCGCGGATGTGCGCTGGATGCCAAATCGTTCAACGGCGTTCCCACCCTTTTCATTGCCTTTTTCTTTGAAGCCGGGCGTCTGCAGCAGGTTTCGATCAACATTCCGTGGTGGCATCACCAACGCGCGCACCGATATCTCCGCACTTCCCTGGGCGAGCCGACGGCTGCCCAGTTCCTCAATTTCTGGGATACCCGGTTGTACGGCTGGGCATTGCGCGACGGTGCCGGTGTTTTCTTCAATCGCGACAAGGCATTGAACCCGCTGGTCTGGAATGCGATTTACTGGCGCAGTGCGTCGGCCTGCCGGGCGATCGAATGCTTTCGGCAGTGATCGGAAGGTTCGCTCAGAACCCCCTGCCCCGTCCCAGGCAGTTCCGGTAGCGCCCTTCGACCCGGCCGGCGAACCATTCGGTGGTCAGCTTGCGCTGGATTTTCGGGCTTTTCAGCGCGATGCGGGGCATCGCCTGGCGCGGCAGCGACTTGCCGGCCCGGGCCTCGGCCAGCGCGAAGACGCGTTCGTAGAGCGGGCTGCGGGCGAAGGCGGCGGTTTTTTCCAGCAGCAAGTCGCGGCGGATCTGCGGCCGGCTCATGTCGAGCTCGCGGCTCAGGCCGATGGCCGCGTTTTCGACGCTGCTCGCCTGCGGGCCGGGTTCGCCGTCGACGTAACGCAACAGGTCGCCGTCGAGGTCGAGCGCCTGTCCGGTGAGGTGGGCCAGCGCCGCCTGGAAGGCAGCGTTGCGGCTGCTGAAGCGACCGGCATTGAAGTCGGCGAAGCGATACAGGATGCGGTCGTAGCCGGGAACGTAGTCGAGCAGGATGGCGCTGCCGAAATAGACGCCGCCGCGCCGCGAAAACACTTCGTCGCGCAGCGTCCGTTCGATCGGATAGGGGTATTTCCGTTCCTTGACCTGCTTTTCGGCGAAGGCGATGCTGACCTGCATCGGGCCGCCGGTCTTCACCGGGTTGAGGCCGGCCAGCAGGCGGCGGCCGAAGGGCAGTTCGCCGGCCATGTCGCCGAACAGCGCGTTGAGCTGCGTCTCGGTCTTCAAGGCGGCGATCCGCTCGTCGTAACTGCGGCCGTCCGGCGAACTTTTCTGCAGCGCGGCGCGCAATACCAGCGACGGAATGGCGTAGCGTTCGGCCCGTTCTTCCAGCTCGCGGCGCACGATGTTGCCCAGGCCGGGCACCGTCGGGTCGGCCTGGAAACTGGATTCCTGTTCGATGATGGCGATGGCCGCGCAATAGGTCTGCGTGGCGTGCGGCACCTGCAGGCTGGCGAAGGCGGTGTACAGGTCGCCGGCCCAGCCGTCGCGGTCGCGCGCGTAGTTGGGAATCAGGCGGCCGATGCGCCGGCGGACTTCGCCTTCGTCCAGCGTCTGCGGCCAGGCACGCGTCGTCTTGCCGTCGGCGCGGCTGGTCATGTCGGGCGGCAGTTGCGGGCCTTCGTTGTCCTGTTCGAACAGCGAACAACCGGCCAGCGCCAGCACGGCGCCGAACAGACCGACGACGATCGGGCGCATCGCCTCGTCCTCAGGCCGGCACGCGGCAGACCAGCATGACGTTGGCGAAGGGCTTGCCTTCGTTCATCGGATCGGTCTCGACGACGAAGCCCAGGCTTTCGATCAGCGCCACCCACTCGGCCAGCGGCCGGCAGTAGAGGCGCGGCAGGCGGTGGCCGCGGATGAAGGTGACCGTGTGGTCGACCCAGTTGCACAGGTGGTAAGGCAGGCCGGCCGAGGCGTCGCCGACGCGGGTCAGGAACAGGCCGCCCGGCGGCAGCGCGGCGCGGATCCGCTGCAGTACCGTTTTCTGGTGGGCGAAATCGAAGTAATGCAGCGCGTCGAGAATGGTCACCACGTCGACCTGGCCGAAATCGACGTGGTTCATGTCGCCCTGCTCGATGCGGACGATCGGATGGTCGCGGCCGAAGGCGCGGGCGGCACGGTCGACGTCGCGCTGCATCAGTTCGACGCCGCGCAGGTGTTCCGGCTTCGGCGGCGGCGCCCAGTCCTTCGGCCACTGGCCGGCGGCGTGCAGCTTGCCGGCGGCGAGCAGCCAGGCGAACAGGCTGCCCTGGCCGCAACCGAGGTCGAGGTAACGGCCGGCCGGCGGCAGCAGGCCGCGGCGCAGCATCTCGCGGAAGATGCTGTCGGACGACAGCTTGCCGCGGGCGTAGTGGTAGGCGAAATGGCCGGCGTTGCGGAAAGGCCGGCTGGCCTCGTCGAGCATGGCCTTGAAGAAGCTTTTCGGGTTCATGGGCAGGCAGCGTCCAGGGTGACGGGGTGCAACTGGAGATCGTTGAGCGTGGCGAGCAGTGACGGCAGCACGGCGAGGATGACCGCCTGGCCGTCGCCCGTGCGGGCGGCGTGGCCGTCGTGCAGCAGCAGGATGTCGCCGCCGGCGAGATTTCGCGTCAGGCGGGCGTGGACCGTGGCAGCGTCGGCGCAGCGTGTGTCGTAAGGCCGGCGCGTCCAGGCCGCCAGATGCAGGTCGAGGCCGGCCAGCACCGGTTCGAGAAAGGGATTGCGCAGGCCGGCAGTGGCGCGGAAGAAGCGCGGCGCCTGGCCGCAGGCGTCGGCGATGGTGGCCTGGGCGGCGGCGATGTCGCGGCGCAGCCGGCCGGGGCCGAACAACGAGAAGGTTTTTGAGTGCGAGTCGCCGTGGTTCTCGACGCGATGGCCGCGGGCGACGATCTCGCGGCACAGCGCCGGGTTTTCGCGCACCCGCCAGCCGATGCAGAAAAAACTGGCCTGCACGCCGGCGGCGTCGAGCAGGTCGAGTACGCGTGGCGTGACCTCGGGATCGGGACCGTCGTCGATGGTCAGCGCGATCTGCCGGGCGGCGCCGGCGCCGCCCGGTAGCCGGGTCAGGTTGGGACCGAGCAGCGTCGACCGCGGCAGCAGCCCGGCGGCGGTGAGCAGCGCGTGGTTGCCGGCCAGCGCGCCGAGTGCCCATGGCCAGATGGCCGGCGCCAGCGCGACGCCGAGCGCGGCGGCGCCGTGCAGCGCGAAGGTCGCGTGCAGCGTCGGGGTCGGTTTCCAGGGGCGGGGCATGGTCAGGAGCGGGTCGGGAAGTGGCCGGCGGCGACGAAATGTTCCCACAACTGGCGCCAGACCGGCCAGTCGTGACCGCCCGGCAGCGCACAGCGGGCCTTTTCCGGAAAGCATCCGGCGAGGTCGCGCATGCCGGCCGCGAAGCGGTCTTCCGTGCCATAACCGACGAATACCGGCAGCTCGGGCGGCGGTGCCTTGAGCCAGCGCCAGGCGCGGAATTCCGGGTCGGCCAGTTGGCTTGCGGTCGGTTGCCAGGCTGCGAGTCCGCCGGCCGCGGCGATCGCGTTGGTGGTCAGCCGGCTGCCCGGATACGGGGCGATCAGGCACAGGCCGTCGACGCTGGCGGGATGGTCCACCGCCTGGCACAGGCTGAGCAGGCCGCCAAGCGAGATGCCGCCGAGCCAGACGCGGGCGTAATCGCGGCGCGCCGGGGCGAGGATTTCGCCGGCCACGGCGGGCAGCGCGCGGCCGCTGGAAATCGCTTCCAGATCGAGGTCGACCGCGCACAGGTCGAGGTCCAGTCCGGCCCGTTCGACGGCCGCGAAGCAGCCCTGCGCGACGAAATCGGCGGCGCGCATGTAGGCGCCGGGCAGCAGCACGAGCAGGGTTTTTGCGCCGATCCTGCGGTCGACCGTGTTCAGCGGCATGTTTTCCGGCGCGGCACGAAGACCGCCGACAGGAGCAGCACGATCAGCGCGCCGGGACCGACGGTGACGCCGACCGCCTCGAGCACCGGCACCGACGACAGGCCGAGCGTGCCGAAACCGATGGCCGTGGTCAGCGTGGCGATCAGGGTCGAATTCAGCGTGCCGGCATCGGGCCGGCCGTCTTCGGCGAGGTCGAAGAACAGCGAGTAGTTGGAGCCGACGGCGACGATCAGCAGCAGGCCGATCAGGTGCAGCAGGTGCAGCCGCGTGCCGAGCAGGTGCAGGCCGGCGACGACGAACAGTACGGCGAGCGCCAGCGGCAGCGCGACGGTGACCAGCCGGCGCGGCGAGCGCAGCGTCGTGGCCAGCGTCAGCAGCACGGCAGCGATGCCGAGCAGCGACAGCACGATGGCTTCGTCGAGATAGCCGGCGTAGAGCGCGTCGAACTCGCCCTTCATGTCGACGAACAGCGCATCGCTGCCGGCCAGCGCGGCGCGCACCGCGGCGACCGGAATCGCCAGGTCGTCGCCCGGCGGCGGGTGCAGCGGCAGCAGCGCGCTCCAGCCCTGGCCGTGTTCCAGCATCAGTGCGTCGACGGCCAGCGCCAGATGGCTGCCTTGCAGCGTCGGGCGGTCGATCGGCGCGGCCCGGCGGGCCTCGTCGACGTCGTCCAGGAAGGCCGTCAGCCGGTCGGCCGGCAGCGGCAGTCCGGCGGTGGCCGCTGCCAGCCGGTGGGCCAGTTCGTCGCGCGCCGGCAATGCGGCGCGGCGGGCCGTCTGGGTCGCCAGGCTGGGCAGGAAACGGGTCGGCGTGTCGTAGCTGCCGATGGTGCCGTCGGCGACCAGCCGGTCGAGCCGGCCGGCGGCGCGTTCGGCTGCCTGCAGCACGCGCTCGCGGTCGACGCCCTGAACGACGACGAAATAGCGCGAGTCGGCGGCGCCGAGGTCGGCGCGCAGTTCGCCGTCGAGCCGTGCATCGGCCTCGCTGACCGTGCTCAGGGCCGACAGGTTGGCCTGCCACAGCGTTTTGTACTCGCTGGCCAGGTAGACCGCAGCCGCCAGCGCCAGGCCGAGGACCGGCCAGCGCCAGCGCTGCAGGTTTTCGATGCGCGCCGGGTCGATCAGCCGCCGTTCGGCGATGGCCGGCGGCAGCGGGCCGGCCAGATCGGGCAGCAGGTAGCGGGCGACCAGTGCCGCGGCGCCGACGCCGGCAATCGAATACAGGCCGAGCTGGGCGAGTCCGGGGAAGCCGGAGAAGAGCAGCGCGGCGAAGCCGAACACCGAGGTCAGCACGCCGAGCCGGATGGTCGGCCAGAAACGCTGGCGCCAGGCGTCGACGCCGTGGCGGCCGGATTGCACGAAGTAGTAGGTCGAGTAATCGACGGCCTCGCCGATCAGCGCCGCGCCGAAGCCGACGGTGATGCCGAACACCGTGCCATAGACCAGCGCGACGGCGACCACGCCGGCCAGCACGCCGCTGAGCATCGGCAGCAGGCTGAGCAAAATCAGCTTCGGCGAGCGGTAGACCGCGAACAGCACGGCGAAGATGGCCAGCGTACTGATCAGGGTCAGCCGGCGGATTTCGGATTTGATGGTGGCACGCGCGTCGACCGCGAACTTGCCGGGACCGGAGACGGCCAGCCGCAGGTCGCTGCCGTATTGCGGCGCCAGTTCGGCGAAGGTTTGTTCGATCAGCGCCAGTGCCGTTGCCTGGCCGTCGGTGTCGGAGCCGAGCGCCCGCGTCTGGGCCAGCAGCATGGCCCGCTGGCCGTCGCGCGAAGCCCACACGCCGTGGCTGCTGGCCGGCTGCGCGCCGAGGCTGAGCTGGCCGAGCAGCGCCGGCAGTTCGCCGGTCGGGTCGCGGGTCAGGAAGGGCTTGAACAGGTCGCCGAGCGGCGAGGCGAGCAGATCGATGCTGTCGGAAATCGCCGCCTTCAGGCCGTCGACCGTAAACCGTTCCGCGCTCACCGCCGGGCTCAACGCGTAGCGATGGGCGAGCAGCAAGTCGCGGTCGACGTCCAGGCTTTCCTGCGTGCCGTTCTGCACCGACACGAAATCCGGCAAGGCGGCCAGCCGCGTCTGCAGCGCCCGCGACAGGCCGGCGCGCTGCGCTGCGTCGCCGCCGGCAATGCCGGCCATCAGCAGGCGGGTCACCGCGCCCTCGCGGATCTGATCGACCAGCACTTGCTGTTCGGGCGTCGGATGGGCCGGCAGGAAGAAGCTCATGTCGGCCGTGAACCGCGCCTGCGAGGCGAGCAGCAGGCCGGCCGCCATCGTTGCCAGCCAGATCAGCAGGGCGCGCAGGGCCGGCCGCATCAGCGCTCCCCGACCGGCTCGATGGCCAGTTCGACGCGGTCGCCGTCGGCCTGCAGGTATTCGATGCTGCGCGTCTGACGCTGGCTGCCGCGCACGGTGATGCGCTGAACGATGCCGGCGATCTTCTGGTCGCGCGGCAGCAGGGTGAGCACCCACTTGTCCTGCGATCCCGACAGATGCAGCGCATAGTTGCGTTCCAGCGCGGCGCGGTCGCCGGCCAGCGTGCCGCGGATGCTGTCGACGAAGGCCAGCGCTTCGGGTTGGCTGGCCAGGTTGATCGACAGTTTCTGCTGGCCGCGTTCGAGCGTCAGCAGGTCGCGGTCGAGGATCAGCGTTTCGGCCTTCGGCGCCAGCGTGCGCTTTTCCAGCCGGTTGGGCGGCGTGTAGGTCATTTCGCCGCGCGCCACCAGCGGCTTGTCGAGCACCGCCAGGTAGCGGGTTTCGACGAAGCGCGCCTTGCCGCCGGGGTGCGCGGCGAGCAGTCGCATCAATTCGCCGAGTTCGAAGGCGTGGGCGGCGAACGGCGCGAGCAGCAGCGCGCCGGCGAGGAAGACGGAGGAGCACAGGCGCCGGATCATGGTTTTTTCCAGAAATCGAAGAAATTGAACCAGTTGTAGGGAGCGAGACGGCAGTAATGGGTCAGCCGGTCGGCGTAGGCATGGACCGCGTCGGCGATCGCCCGCTCGCGGTCGACGCGGCTGACGGCGGAAAAATCGGCCAGCGGCTCGAAATGGATGCGGTAGCGGTTGCCGCCGAGATACAGCGCGGTCATGAAGAACACCGGCCGGCGCAGCAGCGCGGCAACGCGCCAGGGGCCGACCGGGAAGCGCGCGGTTTTGCCGAGGAATTCGGCGTCGACCGTGGCATCGTCGCCCAGGCTGCGGTCGGCCAGCATGCCGACGAGGTAGCCCTGCGCCAGCTTTTCCTGTGCGGCGAGCATCGACTCGGGCCGGCCGAGCGGCAGGATGTCCTGCGTCGCGTTCGGGTTGATCGCTTCCAGCGTGGCGTTGATCTTGCGCGCGTTTTCCTCGTACATCAGCATCGCCACCTTGAGCCCGGCCTGGCCGCGGCCGACCGTGCGCAGCGCCTCGAAGCTGCCCAGGTGAGCGCCGATCAGCAGCGCGCCGGGCTGGCGTTCGAGCGCCGCGTGCAGCGCTTCGGCGCCTTGCACCTCGATGTCGAACAGGTCGAAACGGTCGTTGAGCAGGTAGATGCGGTCGTGGATGGTGCTGGCAAAGCTGAAGACGTGGCGGAAGCCGTCGTGCCATTCGGCCCAGCGGCCGAGCGCGCGGTGCAGGTAATCGCGGCTGGCGCGGCGGGCGGCCGGCGCGAACAGCGTGAAGTAGCCGGCGATGCCGAGCAGCACGATGCGTCCGACGGCGCGCCCGAAAGTCAGCGAGATCCAGACCATCAGCCGGAGGATGGCGAGGTTGCTGCGTTCCTGCTGGCGCAGCCAGTCCGGATTGCACTTCATGGCGCCGGGCTCAGGCTGCCGCTGGCCACGTCGCGGACTTCCGGGCCGGCGCTGCGGACGACGAAGGTGTAACCGCCGCCGGTGCGCGGCGTCAGCACGAAATCCAGCGTTTCGCCGGGGCCGACCGGGCTGAGGAACTTGGCGTTGCCGATCTGCCAGCGGGTGCCCGGCGTGCCGGCCGATGCCTCGGCGCAGAGGATCGCGCGGTCGAGCAGGACGACGCCGGGGACGATGGGATTGCCCGGAAAATGGCCGGCGAAGGCCGGGTGGTCGACCGCTGCGGTCCAGCGGAAAGGCGCGTCAGTCACGGCGTTTCCAGTCGGCGTAGAGGGCCTGCAGTTCGTTGCGCGGCAGCTTGCCGGTGGTGTTGCGCGGCAGCTTGTCGAGCAGCACCAGCGGGCGCGGCATGAACACCGGGTCGATGCGCCGGCGCAGTTCCGCCTGCAACTGGCGACGGTCGAGGCCGGGGGCGACGACGAAGGCAGCCAGCCGGGTGATGCCGTCGGTTTTCTCTTCTTCCGGCAGGTAGAACGCCGCGTCGACAACGCCGGCGATGGCCGTGGCCTGATGGTTGAGCCAGGCCAGCGAAGTGCGCTTGCCGGCGATGTTGATCAGGTCCTGGTGGCGGCCGAGCAGCACGAATTCGCCGTTGGCGCGCAGTTCGACGCGGTCGCCGAGCGGCAGACGGCCTTCGATGTGGCCGCCGTCGGCCCAGGTGGTGTCGCCTTCCTGGTGCAGCGCGATGCCCGGCATCAGCCGCCAGACCGGGCCGTCCAGCGTGCGCCGGGTGGCGATCTGGCCGGTTTCGGTCGACCCGTAGATTTCCAGCACCGGCGCGCCGGTTGCCGTTTCGGCGCGTGCCGCCAGCTCGGCCGACAGCGGCGCGGTGGCCGACAGGATGCTGTCGATGGCCGGCAGTTCGAGGCCGGTCTCGGCCTGCGCGGCGAGCAGCGTGGACAGGTGGAAAGGCGTCGTCACCAGCATGCGCGGCCGCGGTACGGCGTCCAGTGCGGCGACGATGTCCTGCGGGTAGAACGGCTTGCCGGCCCAGAAACCGGCGGCGCCATGCAGGGCCAGCAGCAGCGTCGATTCGAAGCCGTAGCTGTGCTGCACCGGCACGGTGCCGACCAGGCCGTGGCAGCCTTGCGTCATGCCCAGGCTAAATGCGCCGGCGCGGCCGTTGGCGACGATCTTGCCCCAGCGCTTGGCGTGCGGCTGCGGCAGCCCGGTCGAACCGGAGGTGAACAGGATGGCGGCCAGCTGGTCGGCCGGGAAATCGGGGATTTTTTCGATAATCGCCGGGTCGACCGCAGCAAGATCGGGAAAATCGAGGCACGGGATGTCGCCGGCGGTGAATCCGTCGTCGCGCAGGCAGACTGCGTCCGGATGCAGTTCGGCGATGCGGGCCAGCGTTTCGGCCGTTTGCGAGGCCGGTTGCAGGCTGACCTTGCCGGTCATCAGGCCGGCGGCAAAGCCGAGCGCGAAACGGTAGCGGTCCTGGCAGACGTTGAGCAAGCTGTTGCCGGGCGGCAAGCGGTCGGCCAATGCCCGGCTTTCGGCGATGAAACGGCGGGCGCCGACCGGGCCGTCGGCGCACCAGGCGACGGTGGCGTCCAGGTCATGCACCGAGAACAGCGGCAGCCTCATGCCTGGCCTCCGTCCTGCGGTGCGCGCCAGGCGCGGATCGCCGTGGCGAAGCTCGGCCGTTCCTCGATCGGCAGCTTGATCCGTCGGCACAGGTATTCGCCGACGAACATCAGGCCGATCAGCGGGCCGGTCAGCAGGTTGGCGTGGATCGACCAGATGTCGGTCGGGGCGAACAGGAACAGTGCGGTCGACAACGCCGCATTGCCGAAAAAGAAGGCCGTCCAGGCAATCGTCACCTGCCGCGTGTAGCGTACCTTGCGTGCCGAAATGCCGTGCCGGAAGACGCGGCGGGCCAGCTGGGTGACCAGCGCCTCGCCGGGGCCGAACAGCGTGCGGCCGAACAGCCAGCCGAGCGCCAGGTGCGTGCCGAGGTGCTGCAGCCAGTACAGCGTGGCGACATTGCCGCGCAACTGCGGCCACAGCCAGATCAGCAGCAGCAGGCCGGCGGCGGCGCCGAGCGGTGGCAGCGGCTGCGGCAGGCGGCGCAACAGCAGGCCGGCGACCAGCGCGATCGGCATCAGGCCGAGCGTCACGTTGATGTCGGGATGGCCGTTGCCGGCGCTGCCGACGTGGGCGGCGACGGCCCAGGCGGCGAACAGGACGACGACCGCGAGGCCGCGCAGTCGCTGGGCCGCCGCGTCGGTCATGCGCTGCGCTGGGCGGCGATGTGCGCGGTCAACGCGCGCAGCGACGAAAAAATGCGGATGTTGTCGGCGTTGTCCGACTTGAGCTGAAAGCCGTAACGCTTGGAGACGACCAGTGCGATTTCCAGCACGTCGATCGAATCCAGGCCCAGGCCTTCACCGAACAGCGGCGCATCGGGTTCGATCTCGGCCGGTGCCATGTCGAGGTTGAGCGCGCCGACGATCAGTTCGGCGACTTCCGGCAGCAGGGCTTCGATGGTTTCCGGGGCGATGGCGTCGGACATGGCAGGGGTTCCGTGAGACGTGTTTCAGGCCGGCGCGCGGAACGCGAGCACCGCGTTGCTGCCGCCGAAAGCGAATGAATTGGACAATGCGGCGCGCGGCCGGCTGCCGCGCAGGACTTCGGTCAGGTGGCCGAGGCCGGTACAGGCCGGATCGAGCCGGCCGGCCAGGTTGGCGGTCGGCGGCAAGGCGTCGTCGCGCAGCGCGAGCACGGTGGCGATGGCTTCGATGGCGCCGGCGGCGCCGAGCAGGTGACCGTGCATCGACTTGGTTGCGCTGACCGGCAGCGTTGCGGCGCGCTCGCCGAACACGGCTTGCAAGGCAGCGGCTTCAACCGGGTCGCCTTCGGCCGTGGCGGTGCCGTGGGCATTGATGTAATCGATCTCGTCGGCGCGCAGGCCGGCGTCGGCCAGCGTTGCGTTGAGTGCGCGGATCTGGCCGGCGGCTTCCGGGCGGACCAGATGGCTGTGGTCGCAGCTCGTGCCGTAGCCGGCGAGTTCGCCGTGGATGGTGGCGCCGCGGGCGACCGCATGATCCCAGTCTTCAAGGACCAGCGCCGCGCCGCCCTCGCCGAGCACCAGACCGCGGCGGTCGGCGGCGAACGGCCGGCAGGCGAACGGCGCGCTGTCGGCATCGCCGGGGGCGAGCACGCGCAGCGCTTCCCAGGCGCGGGCGACGCCATAGGCCTGCGGCACGTCGGAACCGCCGGTCAGCATCACCGTCGCCTCGCCGGAACGCACGCGGCGGAAGGCTTCGCCGATGGCGATGGCGGACGACGCACAGGCCACGGTATGGCTCATGCTGACGCCGCCGAGGCCGAGCTGGATCGAGATGTGGGCGTTGGCGGCGTTGTTCATGCCGAGCACGACGGCCAACGGCGACAGGCGCTCGCGGCCCTTCTGCCACAGTTCGCGGTAGCCCTTTTCGTAGGCCAGCGTGCCGCCCAGTGCGGTGCCCCAGGAACAGCCCCAGTTTTCGCGATTTTCGCCGTCGACCGCACGCGGCAGGCCGGCGTCGGCCCAGGCGGAAAAGGCGGCGGCCATCGCCAGCTGGGCGAAGCGATCCATCATCGAGGCCAGCGGTTTGCCGAGTGCGCTATCGGCATCGAAGGCCGGACAGCTGACGAAGGGCATCGACAACGGGCGCGGCAGGTCGTCGGTCAGCAGGTGGCGGATCGCCGATTCGCCGGCACACAGCCGGGCGAAGAAATCGGCCAGGTCGCCGCCGTAGGGACTGACCAGACCCAGTCCGGTGATTGCCACTCGCCGCTGGCTCATGGTTCAGTTCTTCTGTTGAGCGATCAGCCCTGTCATCAGCGTCACCAGCTCACCGACGGTTTTGGGCGTTGGCAGATCGGACGAGAGCTTGATGCCGAAGCGGTCCTCGAACTCGAACATCAGTTCGAGCATCATCAGCGAGTCGACGCCGAGATCGGCCAGCGCGGCCTCCGGAACAACCCTGTCCGGTTCGACGCCGAGGCGGTCCTTGAGAAAATCGCGAATCAGGCCAATGGAATCCATAGGCCGCGGATTTTAGCCGAAAGGTCCTGTTTTCCAAACGTTTCTTTACGTTTCTCCAGGGAGATACATTGCAAATATCAGCGATTTGCTACCATCGCCGCTCTTCTCGTCACGAAAGTCCCGATTCGCCATGAATCCTTCCCCTTCGACCGCCTGGTATCGGCAGATTGCCGGTCGCATCGCGACCTGGTGGCCGTTGAAGGCGGTCGGCACGACGGTGTTCATGGTGCTGTTCTTCGCGGCCTATTTTGCCGCGCTGCAGACGCCGCACGGTCCGGCGACGCTGATGCCGCTGACCTGGCTGGATGCGCACATTCCCTTTGCCGAGGCCGCCTTCCCGGTCTATGTCTCGCTGTGGGTCTATGTGTCGCTGCCGCCGGCGCTGATGGCCGGCCTGCGTGCGGCGCTGCTCTACGGCGTGTGGGTGGCGGCCCTGTGCCTGTTCTGCCTCGGCATTTTCTGGTTCCTGCCGACCGCCGTACCGCCGGCCGGCATCGACTGGTCGGCTTACCCCGAAATGGCGATGATCAAGGGCATCGACGCAGCCGGCAATGCCTGCCCTTCCCTGCATGTCGCGTCGGCGGTGTTCTCCGCATTCTGGCTGGCGCGGGTCTTCCGCAACGTCGGGGCACCCTGCTGGCTGCGCGCTTTCAGCGCCGTGCATTGCGCGGCCATCCTGTGGTCGACGGTGGCCACCCGCCAGCACGTGGTGCTCGATGTCGTCGCCGGCGCCCTGGTCGGCACGCTGTTCGCCGTCGCCTCGCTGTCCGCGATGGCTCGGCAGATCGGTCGCGAGCGCCTGTAGACGGCGCTCAGGCGGTCGTTCCGGCGACCTTTTCCAGCACCTTCAGGAAGCGTTCCGCTGCCTGGTAGCCCACCACGCGCCAGCCGGCGATTTCCTGGCCGCGGGCGTCGAAGAAAATGATGCCGGGCGGGCCGTACAGGCCGAAGCGGGCGAGCAGCGCCTTGTCGTCGGCGTTGTTGGCGGTGACGTCGGCCTTGAGCAGCGTGAAACCGGCCATCTTCGCCTGGACTGCCGGATCGCGGAAGGTGTAGCGCTCCATTTCCTTGCACGACACGCACCAGTCGGCGTAGAAATCCAGCATCACCGGCCGGTCGACCGCAGCCAGCCGGCTTTCCAGTTCGGCCAGCGAACGCACGGTGACGAATGCCGGCTGGCCGGCTTCGGCCGCGACGGCGCCGCCGCGCAGGCCGGCCAGCGGCTGCAGCGGGTCGCGGCCGCCGGCCAGCGCGCCGATCAGCAAGGCGGCGCCGGTCAGCAGCATGACGATGCCGATGCCTTTCCAGAAGCGCTGCCAGCCCTTGGCCAGCGGCGGCAGCGGATCGAGCGCGTGCAGGAAGATCGCCGGCACGATCAGCAGCAGCGCCCAGCCGATCATCACCGCAACTTCCGGCAATACCGGCGACAGCAGCCACAGCGCGGTGGCCAGCAGCGCGACGCCGAAGGCCTTCTTGACGCCTTCCATCCACGGGCCGGTGCGCGGCAGCAGCGAACCGCCGGCGGTGCCGACGGCGATCAGCGGCACGCCCATGCCGAGCGCCATGACGAACAGCGCCGTGCCGCCGAGCAGCGCGTCGCCGGTCTGGCCGATGTAGAGCAGCGCGCCGGCCAGCGGCGCAGCGACGCAAGGGCCGACGATTAGCGCCGACAGCGCGCCCATCAGGAACACCGAAATGCCGCGTCCGCCGCGCAGGTGGCCGGATTCTTCCGACAGCTTGCTCTGCAGCGCGGTCGGCAACTGCAATTCGTAGAAGCCGAACATCGACAGCGACAGCACGACGAAGACCAGGGCGAAGCTGCCGAGCACCCAGACGTTCTGCAATGCCGCCGACAACAGCGTGCCGCTCAGACCGGCGGCGACGCCGGCCGCCGCGTAGGTGATCGCCATGCCCAGCACGTAGGCCAGCGACAGCGCGAAGCCGCGGGCGTGCGACGCCTTGGCGCCCTGCCCGGCGATGATGCCGGAGAGGATCGGGATCATCGGGAACATACAGGGCGTCAGCGACAGGCCCAGGCCGGCCACGAAAAACAGCCCGAGCACGCTCCAGAAACCGGCGTTCTTCAGCGTCTGGGCGATTTTTCCGCTGTCGTCGCCGTCGACCGCAGCCGGCTCGCCGGCGGCCATCGGCGCGGCGGCCGGCGTGCTGTCCGGGTCCGGCAGGTTGACCATCACCGTCTGCGTTTGCGGCGGATAACAGACACCGGCCTCGGCGCAGCCCTGCGACACCAGATCCAGCGTCAGCGGCAAGGCGCCGGAACTGTTGCGTTCCACCGGCACGCGGAACACCGCCTGCTGGTGATAGACCTCGACGCGGCCGAAATTCTCGTCGTTCTTCTCCTGCCCGGCCGGCAACTGCAGCGGGCCGAGGACGATGGTTTCGTCGGCGGCGCGCACGCGGAACTTGTCCTTGTACAGGTAGTAGCCGTCGGCGATCTCGTAGCGGACCTCGACCGTCCGGCCGTCGACCGCCCGCGCCGAACCCTTGAAGGCAACGGCGGGATCGAGGAATTCCTGGGCCTGGGCCAGCCCGGCGAACAGCGAGAAGACGAAAAACAGGATACGCATGGTCATCGGACAGTCTCCTGGGCCAGCCAGTTCAGATACGCCGGCAGGCCGTGGGCGATCGGCAGCGCGACGATCTCCGGCACCGCGTGGGGATGCAGTTCGGCGAGGCGCTTTTCCAGCGCCGCGTAGCTTGCTGCGGTCGACTTGATCAGCAACGGAATTTCCGACGCCGATTCGACGGCGCCCTGCCAGCGATAGACCGACTGTACGCGCGGCAGGATGTTCACGCAGGCGGCCAGCCTTTCCTCGACGAGGGCCAGCGCGATGGCGTTGGCGCAGCTTTCGTCGGGACAGTTGGTGAGGATCAGCAAGGGTTCCATCGGCGAATTCCTCGGGAAAATCACTTGAGCAGCCGGCGGCGCGTCAGACGCAGCGCGATGGCGAAGGCCACCGCGGCCGTCGCCAGCAGCACGCCGACGTGCAGCAGGGCATCGGCCGGCACCTGACCGGCCAGCAACGGCCGGATCAGCGCCACGCCCTGCGCCAGCGGCAGGCACTGGCCGACGAAAGCCAGCCAGCCGGGCAACTGGTCGGTCGGGAAGAAAACGCCGGAAATCAGCGTCATCGGCGTAATGAACAGCGTGAAGTAATACATGAAGAAATCGTAGGACGGCGCCAGCGCGTTCCAGATCAGGCCCAGCGCCGCAAAGGCCAGGCCGGTCAGCACGATGGCCGGCAGCGCCCACAACGCCAGCGGGCCGCTGGTCAGTCCCATCACGGTGATCACCAGCAGGATGGCGGCACCGGAAAACAGCGACTTGGTCGCCGCCCAGACGAGTTCCCCGGCAACCACATCGGCCAGCCCGAGCGGCGTGTTGAGGATGGCATCCCAGGTCTTCTGCACGTGCATCCGCGAGAAGGACGAATACAGCGCCTCGAAGGTCGCCGCGTTCATCGTCGACGCACACACCGTACCGGCCGCCAGGAAAGCGATGTAAGGCTGGCCGTCGATGCTCGGCAACATCGCCCCCAGCCCGTAGCCGAGGCCGAGCATGTAGATCATCGGATCGGCCAGATTGCCGAGGATGGAAGGCAGCGCAAGCTTTCGCCAGACCAGGAAATTGCGTTGCCAGACAGGAAACCAGCCGGCGGTGGCGAGCAGGGAGACGGACATGGAGCGTGGCCGGATCAGCGAAGGAAGGCGAGCATTCTAACGCCGGGTGGGGGATGTGGGCGGTGTGGGGAGAAAGGTGGTAGTTGGGCGGCTATCGGCCAACGGCGGCCATTCAGATGATTTCTGCAAAGGAGACGCTCAGCAAAATGCCTATTGCATGAACGGCATCGGTACAATGGCAAGCTGTCCGTTTTAATTCTCACGCCCACATGCTGCATAAACGGATTTTTCTGAAAACGCCCAGCAGGCAAGGACTGCCGCCTGTCGCATATTCCAACTTATTGGACACTTCTGTCATCTACTACTAGTCAGGACTCATGAACCCATGAAGACCATCGTTTCAGCACTGATTGTCAGCTTTATCTCATTGTCTGCCGTTGCAAACGTCACCGATTCGCCACCGTATCACCCCTTGTACGGAAAGTGGATGTGGACCTATGCAAAGAACAACTGTCAGGAGGTGTACCACTACCGATCAGACAATACTTCCGTTGTAACTAGCGGCGAAGAAGTTGGAGAAAGTCGTTTTACTATTAGTGACAAGCACGATTTAAATGGGTTTTATCGAATGATTGATGTAGTAACGAAGAGCAACGGCCTTGCTGGCTGTGACGGCACGCCTGGTGGAACGCCAGTAGGCGATACAGTTACGCTATACATTTTCTTCAGCCCCACAAAAAGCGAAATGGCCATATGCCAGGAGCCGTCTCTAAAAGCTTGTATGGGGCCGCTTCGCCGCATTTCGGAATGAGCCCTAACATTCTGCTCAAGGTGCGGCCTTCGATCGTTGGGCCGCCCCGCAAGCGGGCCGTCCCTTAGCTTGTACGTTGAGGCTTTAGAAAACCTTGTTTGGCGAAAAATGACTGCGACCCAGAAAAATCCGACTTTCACAATCCATAAAAAATTAATGGTTGTAACGACCGTTGTATTTTCACTCTCTTCGTTCTGCGTGTTTGGAGAGGAGGTGTCCGAGAAGTATGTCAACGAAACGACTGAGAAGCTTAATGGAATTTTAGACTGCGCAGAGCTATATAAAGGAAATAATATGGAGCTTTTCGCGGGTACAAAATGCGCAATTGTAAAAGGAAATTCTGCGGGAATGGAGAATGCTGTAAAAACTATTTGTCAGTCAGATTTTCGAGATATAGGCTGCCCTTCGCAATTGTTGCAGCTCGCATATTTTTATTCGGATAAAACTAATCCAGTAAAGAGTATTCAAAAATCAATAAGTACAATTCAAAAAATATTTTCAGAATATCCAAATTGGAATGGATTATCTGATGCAAAGGTTTTGCTTTCGGAAATAGAAAAATCACAGTAAATAATTTAACTGAAGTCCAAGATCTCAATCCGCTGGATCTCCGGCAAGCTAAGCTTGTCTGCGTCCGGTTATTTTCAACGTTAAGAGATTCTCCATAGACTGCCCAAACTGCCAACAGAAAATCCCCTTCTTTTCAAAAGCGATCCATTCATTGGGAAAGGTCAAAACATGCCCACATTGCACTGCTCCGATGCGCCAAGATTTTGCCTATGGAAAATTCTTCAAACTGGCGTTCGCTGTTGGCCTACCAATTAAGTTGCTTGGTGTATTTATTCCTGCCTTAGCTTTCTTAAAATGCTCGTTGGCCACGGGACTCATCGTGGGAGTTTTCATCATGTTCAGCATGCGTTTCAAGCAGATCGAACATGAGCCCTCCAGACCTTCACTTCGTAACATCCTGACCCAGCCGACCGTCAAAATGCTCCGCTTTTTGTCGTCGTGAGCTAGCACGTTGAATGTCCGCTTCTTCAAGCTAGCTAATTTCCTTTTGGGTTGTTTCACCCCGTTAAATCAGTACCCTTTTCAATCTCCCGCCCCAAACTTTTCGCCCTGCCCACGGTCATCACCTAAGATGACAGACGTTGCGGACAGGAGGGCGTGTCGATGGAAATGCCGAATGACGTGAAGGCGGTGCTGATCGATCTGGCCGGGGTGCTGCACACCGGCGACGAGGCGCTGGCGGGGGCGGTGCCGGCGTTGAAGCGTTTGCGCGGTGCCGGGCTGGTGTTGCGCTTCCTGACCAATACCACGCGCACGCCGGGCAGCGTGTTGTTCACCAAGCTGTGCCGGATGGGTTTCGAGTTGTCGGCCGGCGAGATCCAGACCGCCGCGCTGGCGGCCCGCACGGTGGTGCGCGAGCGCGGCTTGCGGCCGCACTGGATGGTGCATCCGAACATCGCCGGCGAGATGGGGCCGGACGCCGCCGAGCCGGATGTCGTGGTCCTCGGTGACATGGGTGAGCATTTCAGCTACGCCGGCCTCAACCGCGCCTTCCGTTTGCTGATGCAGGGCTGTCCGCTGATCGCCATGGCGCGCAACCGCTATTTCATGGAAAGCGACGGGCTGGCGCTGGACATGGGGGCTTTCGTCGCCGGGCTGGAGTATTCGGCGGGCGTCAGGGCCGAGATCGTCGGCAAGCCGGCGCCGGCCTTTTTTGCCGCGGCGCTGGCCGAGCTGGGTGTGACGGCGGATCAGGCAGTGCTGATCGGCGACGATCTGAGCGACGACATCGGCGGCGCGCAGGCGGCGGGCATCGCCGGCATTCTGTTGCGTACCGGCAAGTTCCGGCCGGGCGACGACGCCAGTCCGGACATCCGGCCGGCGCTGACGGCGGACGATTTCGCGGCTGCGGTCGACCGGCTGGTCGGCTAGAAATTCAGTCGCGCAGTTCGCGGCCGGTCAGCTTGATGAAGACGTCTTCGAGGTTGGCGGCGCGGTGCATGTAGCGCAGGCCGTCTTCGTCGGCCAGCGCGGCGAGCAGCGGCGCGGCGTCGCGGCAGTAGAAGAAGGCGGTTTCGCCGCTGGCTTCGACGCGTTCGGCAAGCTGGCGGTGGTTTTCGACGAATCCGGGCAGTCGACCGCAGCTTTCGTCGAAGACTTCGACGACTTGCGGTTCGATGTGCGTGGCGATCAGTTCGCGCGGGCTGCCTTCGGCGATCTTGCGTCCGTGGTCGACGACGATCAGCGTGTCGCACAGCCGTTCGGCTTCGTCCATGAAATGGGTGGTCAGGATCAGCGTCTTGCCGGCCGCCTTGAGTTGCTTGAGCCGTTCCCAGATCAGGTGGCGGGCCTGCGGGTCGAGGCCGGTGGTCGGTTCGTCGAGGAAGACGATGTCCGGGTTGGCGACCAGCGCGCGGGCCAGGGTCAGGCGCCGTTTCATGCCGCCGGACAGCGTGGCGATGCGCGCATCGGCCTTGCCGGAGAGGCTGGCGAATTCGAGCAGTTGCGGGATGCGGGCGCGGATTTCGGCGTCGGGCAGGCCGAAGTAGCGGCCGAAGACCAGCAGGTTTTCGGCGCAGGTGAAATCCGGATCGAGGTTGTCGAACTGCGGCACGACGCCGGCACGCGCCCGTGCCGCCTGCGCGTCCTGCGGAATGGCATGGCCGCCGAGAGTGATCCGGCCGGCGTCCGGCGCGGTCAGGCCGAGGCAGAGGCGCAGCGTGGTGGTCTTGCCGGCGCCGTTCGGGCCGAGCAGGCCGAAGCAGGTGCCGGGCTGGACGGCGAACGACAGGCCGGCGACGACTTCGCTGTCGCCGTAGGCCTTGCGCAGCGAATCGACGCTCAGTGCCGCCATGCGCGGGTCACGATGTCGCGGATGTGGTGCAGCCGGCGATGGAAGAAGTGGTCGGCGCCGGGCACCACGACGACCGGCAGGTCGAGCGGCTGGGCCCAGGCGAAGACGTTGTCCAGCGGCACCGTGTCGTCGGCCGAGCCGTGGATGACGATGGTGTCGTGCGGCACCGCTTCGGTGTCGTACTGGCGGCTGTTTTCGACGTAGCCGGCGGCGGTGCCGACCAGCACCAGGCGCTGCGCCGGGTGGCCGGTGTCGGCCAGCCGTTTGGCGACGCGCGTCTGGCAGTAGGCGCCGAAGGAGAAACCGGCCAGCGCCACCGGCAGGTCGCCGCAGCGCCGTTTCGCTTCGTCGAGGACGACCAGCAGGTCGTCGGTTTCGCCGATGCCTTCATCGTGCTCGCCCTCGCTCAGGCCGACGCTGCGGAAATTCGGCCGGAAGGCGGCATAGCCGAGCGCGACGAAGGTCTTGGCCAGCGTGTAGGCGACCTTGTTGGTGTTGGCGCCGCCGCCGATCGGGTGCGGATGGGCGACCAGCGCGATGCCGCGCGGCGCGTCCGGGCGTTCCATGATCAGCTCGATCTTGCCGGCCGGGCCGTCGATCAGCAGTTTTTCCTCGATGACTTTCATTTTTCAGATTTTCAGGCGGTCGACCGGACGACCGTTGATCAGGTGTTCCTGGATGATTTCCTCGACGTCGTCGTTATCGACGAAGGCGTACCAGGTTTCTTCGGGGTAGACGACCATCACCGGGCCCTGGTCGCAACGGCCCAGGCAGCCGGCCTTGTTGATGCGCACGGCGCCGGGGCCGTTCTTCTTCAGTTGGCCGATGCGATCCTTGGCGTAGGCGAAGGCCTCGCTGCCGCCGACACGGTCGCAGCAGGCTTCGCCGTTCGGGCGCTGGTTGGTGCAGATGAAAACGTGATGCTGGAAATAGCTCATGGGTCTCTCCGTTCGGATCGGCATTATAGTCGCCGGCCGCTGCGCTCAGCCGGCGCGTCCTTGCGGTCGACCGAGGGCCAGCAGCAAAAACGGCAGCGCCAGCAACGGCCACAGCGCGGCGACCAGCCGGGTTAGACCGTTGAAGTTGAGAAAGTGCCCCTGTCGCCAGGCGGCTAGCGCCGCCGCCGAATACGGATTGGCCGGTGCCAGGTTGACCAGCACGCTGCCGGCGATCAGCACCGGGACGGCCAGCCACAGCGCCAGCCGGTTCGGCAGCCAGAGCAGCAGCAGCAGCGCGATGCCGGCCACGCTCAGCCCCTGCCGCGCACCGGGCGTCAGCCAGGCCATCGCCTCGGCCGGTCCGACCAGCACGGCGGCGCTGACCGCGCGCACGGCCAGTCCGAGCAGCAGGAAGATGGCGACAGTCGGATAGGCGGTCCACCGCCGGGCGCACAAATAACGCAGCATCAGCCCGACGGCCAGCGCGTTGCAGGCGGTGACGCCGGCCTCGACCGCGGCAAAGCTGTCTACCGAGAACGGCAGCAGCGGATCGACGGTGATCAGGTGGCGGATGTCGCCGGCGCCGAACAGCAGGATTTCCGGCGACAGCGGTACCAGCAACCACAGGCCGAGCAGCGTCAGCCCCAGTTCGGCATGCGGCACCGGCGCGATCAGCCGCTGTTCGACGGCGATCAGCCGGGCAAAGATGCGCGGGCCGACGATCTGCGCCCAGATCGCGCCGATCAGCACGCCCAGCGTGTTGCACGCCAGGTCGAGGTTGGACGGTACGCGCGTCGGCAGCCAGTTCTGCAGCGTTTCCAGCCCCAGGCTGACAGCGCCGCCGAGCAGCGTGGCCAGGATCGGGGCGGTGTAGCGACCGGGCAGCCGACGCAGCGCGAGCGTGAAAAAGAAGCCGAGCGGCACGTAGACCGCAACATTGGCCAGCAGGTCGAAGAGCGTCCAGTAACGCGGCCAGTCGGTATTCAGGAAAGCCCACGGCGAGACACCGCTGTCGCGCCAGCCCGAGAACGGGTGCAGGCTGCCGTAGACGGTCAGCCCGAGCCAGGCGAGCGCCAGATAGCGGGCGAGAACGATGGGGCCGTTGCCAGATCGGGACATGCCCCGATTTTAGGGCCTGCCGCCGGATACGTCAGCCGTTGCCCGCCACAATGTCTCGGAAAGCTCAGCCGTGATGGTGCGGATGCTGGCCGACATGGTGGGTTTCCGCCGCCGCGCGGTGATGCAGCGCCTCGTGGATGTCCTCGACCGGCGTCGGCCGGCCGACCCACTGCGGCAGCAGCGAGCCGGCGATCATCCCGGACAGGCTGACGGCGAGGCCGATCAGTTGCGGCGGCACCAGGCTGGCCTCGCCGACCAGGAACTCGATCAGCAGCCACGAGGCAACGCCGCCGATGGTGGCGAACAGCGCTCCCTGCGTGGTGGCGCGCGTCCAGAAGGCGCCGAGGAAGAGCGGTACGAAAGCACCGGCCAGCGTCACCTTGTAGGCGTTCTCGACCATGTGGAAGATGCTCGATTCCGAATTCAGCGCAAAGGCCAGCACCGCCGCCGTGAAGCAGACGATGGTGATGCGCATGACGCGCAGGAACTCGCGGTCGCCCATGTGCGGCAGGAAGCCGCGGACGATGTTCTCGGCGAAGGCGACCGATGGCGCCAGCAGCGTTGCCGACGAACAGCTCATGATCGCCGCCAGCACGGCGCCGAAGAAGATGGCCTGGGCGAATACCGGCGTATGTTCGAGGACCAGCGTCGGCAGCACCAGTTGCGTGTCCTGGGCCATCAGCGCGTGGTATTGCTCGGGGTTGATCAGTGTTGCCGAGTAGGCGATGAACATCGGCACGAAGGTGAAGCAGAAGTAGATCGTCGCGCCGATGATCGATCCCCACAGCGCGATCGTCGCGGTACGGGCCGAGGTGATGCGCTGGAACACGTCCTGTTGCGGGATCGAGCCGAGCATCATGGTCATGCCGGCGCCGAGGAAGGCGATCCATTGCCAGAGGTCCGCTTCCGGGAAGAACTGGAGCTTGCCGGCCGCCGCCGCGTGTTCGATGACCGGCATGACGCCGCCGGTCTGGCCGGAAATCAGCCAGCCGATGAACAGCATGCCGCCGATGATCACGCCCATCTGCACGAAGTCGAGGATGGCGACCGACAGCATGCCGCCGAGCGTGGTGTAGGTGAGCACGATCAGTGCGCCGAGCACCATCCCGGCTTCCTGGCTGATCGCGCCGCTGGTGACGACGCTGAAGATCAGCCCGAGCGCCTTGATCTGGGCGGCGACCCAGCCGAGGTAGGCGAGCACGATGCAGATCGTCGTCAGCACCTCGACCGTCCGGTTGTAGCGCAGCCGGAAATAGTCGCCCAGGGTCAGCACGTTGAGTTTGTACAGTTTGCGCGAGAAGAAGATGCCGCCGATGATCAGGCACAGCGAGGCGCCGAAAGGATCGGCGACGACGCCGCGCAGGCCTTCCTTCACGAAGGTCGACGAAACGCCGAAGATGGCTTCGGCGCCGAACCAGGTGGCGAACACGGTGGCGGTGACCACCGGCAGCGGCAGGTGGCGGCCGGCGACGGCGAAGTCCTTGGTGCTATGTACGCGTGTAGCGGCAAGCAGACCGATGCCGATGGAAACGAGCAGGTAGAGGGCAACGAACCAGATCAGCATGGTGGGTGTCCGCCCGCGGGCAAGGGGTTGTAAACGCGCGGATTATAAGGGTATTGGCGGTTGTTGCGCCGCAGCAGCCGGGGAAAAAGGCGGCGGGCTGGAAATTTCGAGGCGGGCTGCGGTCGACGGGTGGATGAAGGCAATTTTTGCCGCATGCAGCAGCAGGCGTTCGGCTCGGGTGGTTGCCTCGCCGCCGTACAGGTCGTCGCCGAGGATGGGATGGCCGAGCGAGGCCAGGTGCACGCGCAATTGATGCGAACGGCCGGTGACCGGTTCCAGTTCGACCAGCGTGCATTGCCGCGCCGGACAGCGCTCCAGGATGCGGAAACGGGTCAGCGACGGCTTGCCGATGCTGTGGTCGACTTTCTGCCGGGGGCGATTCGGCCAGTCGCAGATCAGCGGCAGGTCGATCTCCCCGGCCTCGACGGCCGGCAGGCCGTCGACCACCGCGATGTAGCGCTTGTCCACCAGTCGCTCGCGAAACAGCCGGGACAGTTCGCTGTGCATCGCCTTGCCGCGCGCCAGCACCAGCAGGCCGGAGGTGGACATGTCGAGCCGGTGCACGGCGAGTGCGTCGGGATAAGCGACCTGGACGCGCGACAGCAGGCAATCCTGCTTGTCGTCGCCGCGGCCGGGCACCGACAGCAGGCCGGACGGCTTGTCGACGATCAGCAGGTCGGCGTCGACATGGCGGATCGCCGGTTGCTCCGGGGGCGGCAGGTAGGCGCTCATCGCCGCCGTTCGTCCGGGATGCTGCAGCGGGCGTCGCGATAGGCAAAGCTGACCCGCGTCCAGCCCTTGCCGGGGCTGGTCTGGCTGCATACCCGCGTGTCGTCGCGTTGCCCGGCCCACCAGTACCATGGGGCCGGGGCGCCGGCGGCAAGGCCGCTGGCCAGTAACAGGAGCAATGCGGTCAGGCGATTGAACATCGGTCGGAATACTGTATAGTTGTCCAGTATGTGATGACGGGTCGGCGGGGTGCGAAGCATATACCGATCGGCACGCAATCTTCCGTAAAATCGGGAGTTGCCAATGGCATATTGTCGATGGGCGACATCTGTCATGCCAAAAGCAACTTCTGTTCCATCATTTGGCCATGTGCCATAATCCGCTCAACGTTTCGAGGTAAATCATGGACGACAACAAGGCAAAGGCGCTCGCCGCAGCGCTGCAACAGATCGAAAAGCAGTTCGGCAAGGGCTCCATCATGAAGATGGGCGATGCCGAGATCGACGAAGGGCTGCAGGTCGTATCGACCGGCTCGCTCGGTCTGGACATCGCGCTGGGCGTCGGCGGTCTGCCGCGCGGCCGTGTCGTCGAGATCTACGGTCCGGAATCCTCGGGCAAGACCACGCTCTGTCTGCAGGTCGTCGCCGAAATGCAGAAGCTCGGCGGTACCGCCGCCTTCATCGACGCCGAACACGCGCTCGATCCGCAATATGCGCAGAAGCTCGGGGTCAACGTCGGCGATCTGCTGATTTCGCAGCCGGATACCGGCGAGCAGGCGCTGGAAATCGCCGACATGCTGGTCCGTTCCGGCTCGGTCGACATCATCGTCGTCGACTCGGTCGCCGCGCTGACGCCGCGCGCCGAAATCGAAGGCGAGATGGGCGACCAGATGGTCGGCCTGCACGCCCGCCTGATGTCGCAGGCGCTGCGCAAGCTGACCGCCAACATCAAGAAGACCAACACGCTGGTCATCTTCATCAACCAGATCCGCATGAAGATCGGCGTCATGTTCGGTTCGCCGGAAACCACCACCGGCGGCAACGCGCTGAAGTTCTACGCCTCGGTGCGCATGGATATCCGGCGCATCGGCGGCATCAAGAAGGGCGACGAGGTGATCGGCAACGAAACCAAGGTCAAGGTCGTCAAGAACAAGGTGTCGCCGCCGTTCCGCGAAGCCATCTTCGACATCCTGTACGGCGAGGGCATCTCGCGCGAAGGCGAGATCGTCGAGATGGGGGTCGCCCACAAGCTGATCGACAAGTCCGGGGCCTGGTATGCCTACAACGGCGAGAAGATCGGCCAGGGCAAGGACAACGCCCGCGAATTCCTCCGGTCGCACCCGGAAATCGCCCAGGAGCTTGAAGCCAAGATCCGCGAGGCGGCTGCGACCACCGTCATCAAGCCGACCAAGTCGGCGCCGGCGAGTGCCTGACCTGCGGGTCCGCGCGCTGCAGTTGTTGGCCCGGCGCGATCACAGCCGGGCCGAACTGCGTGCCAAACTGGCCGTCCATGCCGAGTCGGCCGATGAAGTCGAGTCCGTACTCGATACCCTGCAGGCCGAGCGCCTGCTCTCCGATCATCGTTATGCCAGCCAGCGCGTCGCGGCACGCGCCGGCCGCTACGGCAATGCCCGGTTGCGTCTGGAACTGAAGCAGCAGGGTGTGGCCGAGGAAGACATCGACGCCGCCCTGCCGGAAGCCGGCGACGAGGTCGAACGCTGCCGTTCGATCTGGGCAAAAAAGTTCGGTCAGCCGCCGTTGACCGCAGAAGCGCGTGCAAAACAGATGCGTTTCCTGCAGTATCGCGGCTTTTCC
This sequence comes from Azonexus sp. R2A61, assembly GCF_021401135.1. Taxonomy (GTDB): domain Bacteria; phylum Pseudomonadota; class Gammaproteobacteria; order Burkholderiales; family Rhodocyclaceae; genus Azonexus. The sequence goes on from NZ_JACBFO010000001.1 coordinate 445,662, forward strand.
GCAGACGCCATCCGCCAGACACTGCGTGGAGCCGAAGACGAATGACCCTGCCGCCAGCCACCCTGACCGCCAGCCACCTGAAGAAACGCTATAAATCGCGTACCGTCGTCGAGGACGTTTCGTTCGCCGTCAAATCCGGCGAGGTGGTCGGGCTGCTCGGACCCAACGGCGCCGGCAAGACCACCTGTTTCTACATGATCGTCGGCCTGGTTGCCGCTGACGGCGGCGATGTGCACATCGACGACGAGCGGCTGACCCATCAACCGATCCACGCCCGGGCGCGCCTCGGCCTGTCCTACCTGCCGCAGGAAGCGTCGGTGTTCCGCAAGCTCAACGTCGAGGAAAACATCCTCGCCGTGCTCGAACTGCTCGGCCTGCCCAAGAGCGAACTGCAGGAACGTCTGGAAACCCTGCTCAGCGAACTGCACATCGGCCATGTCCGGCATGTCAATGCGGCGGCGCTGTCGGGCGGCGAGCGGCGGCGCGTCGAAATCGCCCGTGCCCTGGCCACCGATCCGCGTTTCATCCTGCTCGACGAACCGTTTGCCGGGGTCGACCCGATTGCCGTGCTGGAAATCCAGAAGATCATCCGCTTCCTCAAGGAGCGCGGCATCGGTGTGCTGATCACCGATCACAACGTGCGCGAGACGCTCGGCATCTGCGATCACGCCTGGATCATCAATGCCGGCAAAGTCCTGGCGGCTGGACGGCCGGACGAAATCGTCGATAATGAAAGCGTACGCAGGGTTTATCTCGGCGAGAACTTCAAGCTCTGACCGGGCAGCAAAACGACCCCACCGATGAAACCGGCACTCCAGCTCAAACTTTCCCAGCACCTCGCCCTGACGCCTCAGCTGCAGCAGTCGATCAAGCTGTTGCAGTTGTCGACCGTCGAAATGCAGCAGGAAATCGAGCGTTACCTGCTCGAGAACCCGATGCTGGAGCGGGAAGACGACAACGGCGGCGAATCCTTCTCGTCGGCCCAGCAGTTCGACTCGCCGGCCAGCAACAACGAACGCGAGCGCGAGCGTGAGGAGCCGACCGGTGCCCAGGCCGACGATCGCGATGGCGAAGCCCCGGCGACGCCATCCGAAATCGATGACGACCGGTGGACCAGCGATGCCGGCACGTACAGCGGTGCCGGGCGTGACGATGACGACGACAGCGACGCGCACGACACCCACGCGGCCAACGTCAGTCTGCGCGAACATCTTGGCTGGCAGCTCGGCATGACGCAGATGTCGGAGCGCGACCGCAGCCTGGTGCGCTTCCTGATCGAAGCGCTGGACGACGACGGCTACCTGTCGACGCCGCTGCTCGAACTGTGGGAAACCCTGCCGCCCGAGTACGAGATCGAGCCGGAAGAGCTGGAAATCGCCCTGCGCCATATCCAGAATTTCGATCCTACCGGTATCGGTGCGCGCAACTTGCAGGAATGCCTGCTACTGCAGCTGAAGGCGCTGAACGACGAAATCGACGGGCCGCTGGCCATGGTCATCGTCGACAAGCACCTCGAACTCCTGGCGGCCCGCGATTTCACCAAGATCAAGCGGCTCACCGGCTGCGACGACGAAGACCTGAAAGCCGCCCAGGCCCTGATCACCAGCCTCAATCCGCGGCCGGCGGCCGGTTATGCCCAGCTCGATGCACGCTACATCACGCCCGACGTGATCGTGAAGAAGCTGAAAGGCAAATGGACCGCCTACATCAATCCGGACGCCTATCCCCGTCTGCGCATCAACCGCCTGTATGCCGACATCCTGGCCAAACAGCGGCGCGGCAACGGCAACCTGTCGGCCCAGCTGCAGGAAGCGCGCTGGCTGATCAAGAATGTCCAGCAACGTTTCGACACCATCCACCGCGTGACGCAGGCCATCGTCGATCGCCAGCGCCAGTTCTTCGAGCACGGCGAAGTCGCCATGCGGCCGCTGGTGCTGCGCGAGATTGCCGACATCCTCGGCCTGCATGAATCGACCGTGTCGCGGGTGACCAGCCAGAAATACATGGCCACGCCGCGCGGCATCTTCGAACTGAAGTATTTCTTCGGCAGTCATGTCGCCACCGATACCGGTGGCGCCTGTTCCGCCACTGCCATCCGGGCGTTGATCAAGCAGTTGATCGCCGCCGAGGACGGCAAGAAACCCTTGTCGGATAGTCAATTATCCGAAATACTAGGCCAGCAGGGAATCGTGGTTGCCCGACGCACGGTTGCCAAATACCGTGAATCGCTCAACATCCCGCCGGTCAATTTACGTAAGACCCTGTAGAGAGAGGAGAAAAAATGAACCTGCAGATCAGTGGCCACCATATCGAAGTTACCCCGGCACTCCGCGAGTATGTCGAGAGCAAGCTGGATCCTGTGCTGCGCCACTTCGACAAGGTAACTGGGGTCAACGTCGTGTTGTCCGTCGAAAAGCTCAAGCAGCAGGCCGAAGTCACCGTGCATGTGCCGGGCAAGGACCTGCATGTCGAGGAAGCGGCCGACGACCTGTATGCCGCCATCGACGCCATGTTCGACAAGTTGGACCGCCAGGTCCAGAAGCACAAGCAGAAGCTTCAGGACCACCACCGCGGCGACAAGGCAGCGAATCACATCGCCGATTGATTGCCGTTCGGGGACAGCCTTTGGGCTGTCCCTTTTCGCATCCATTTCCCCATGAACCCACTCATCAACATTCTGTCCGTCGAACAGGTGCTTCTCGACCTGGACGCCGGCAGCAAGAAACGGGTTTTCGAGCAGGCCGGCATGCTTTTCGAAGCACGTCTCGGCGTTGCCCGTTCCGTCATTTTCGATAGCCTGTTCGCGCGCGAAAAGCTTGGTTCGACCGGGCTGGGCCAGGGCGTTGCCATTCCGCATGGCCGCATCAAGGGCCTCAAGCAGGCTGCCGGTGCCGTCATTCGCCTGGCGTCGCCGATTCCCTTCGATTCGCCGGACGGGCGTCCGGTCACGCTGTTGTTCGTGTTGCTGGTGCCGGAACAGGCGACCGAGGAACATCTGCAGATTCTTTCCGAGCTGGCCCAGCGCTTTTCCGACCGCAATTTCCGGGAATCCCTGCAGGCCGCACCCGATGCCGACTCGGTGATCGCCCTGTTCAAGGCCTGAGTCTCGCCCGTGCGCCACATCAGCCTGCAGCAGCTGTTCGAGGATAACCGCGAGAAACTGCTGCTGACCTGCCTGTCTGGCGATCCTGCCGGGCGACGTATCGAGCTCAGGGTGGCCAGTACCTACGGGGCCGACGTCGTCGGGCACATCAACATCATCCACCCCGAACGCCTGCAGGTCATGGGGCTTGCCGAATACGAGTGGGCGACACGGATCGGCGAACGCCGGTTCTCCCAGTTGTTTTCCGATCTGCTGGCCGCCAATACGCCGGCCGTGATCATTGCCGACGGACTCAAGCCTCCTGAAGTGCTGGTCGACGCATGCCGGGCGGCCGGGACGCCCTTGATCCAGTCGCCCAAGCCCTGCTCGGCGGTGATCGACTACCTGCGCATCTACCTGTCGGCGCGTCTGGCGGATACTGTCAACCTGCATGGTGTGTTCATGGACGTGCTCGGCATGGGCGTGCTGATTACCGGCGATTCCGGGGTCGGCAAGTCGGAACTCGCACTGGAACTGATTTCCCGCGGCCATGGCCTGGTGGCCGACGACGTCGTCGAAATGGCCCGGATAGCGCCAACCACCGTCGAAGGCCGTTGTCCCGGGATGTTGCGGGATTTTCTCGAAGTACGCGGCCTGGGCCTGCTGAACATTCGCACCATCTTCGGCGAGACCGCTTCCCGCCGGAAGATGAAGCTGAAGTTGATCGTCCATCTGCAGCGGGTCACCACCGCACCCGATGCGCCCCGTCTGCCGCTCGATGCGCAGACCCAGGAAATCCTCGGCGTGCCGGTCCGCAAGGTGGTGATCCCGGTTGCCGCCGGCCGCAATCTGGCCGTGTTGCTCGAAGCGGCAGTGCGCAACACCATCCTGCAGTTGCGTGGCATCGACAGCATGCAGGATTTTGTCGACCGCCAGCAGCGTATGATGCTCGACGAGGATGCATAAGGCATTCCCGATGACTCTCAACTGGAGATTGGTATGAGCAAATACGTCGTGATGTTGATCGCTGCGCTGATTGGCAATGCCGCCATGGCCGCGGATGATTGCGAAGCCCGGGCCGCCGAGAAGAAACTGGCCGGTGCGGCCAAAACCTCGTTCCTGAAGAAGTGCCAGGCCGACGCTCCCGCAGCCGGCAACGACTGTGAAGCGAAGGCGGACGGCAAGAAACTGGCCGGTGCCGCGCGCAACAGCTTCGTCAAGAAATGCACGGCCGATGCCGGCAAGGCTTCGGCAGCGGCAGGCTGTGAAACCACGGCTGCCGAGAAGAAGCTGGCCGGCGCGGCAAAGAACAGTTTCGTGAAGAAGTGCGTGGCCGACGCGGCAAAATAAGCCGGAATTGCGGGTCGACCGCAGCAGGATGGCCGTCTTCGGACGGCCATCCTGCGTTTACAGGTGTTCGTATTCGATCCGGTCGGCGCCTGGATCGTTGGCCGAACTGCCGAAGCAGATCGTGCCTTTTTCCTCGAGCAGCACCTCGTGCTTGCGGACGAGGATTTCCTGCCGGCCGCCGATGGTCACGAAACTGCCGTTGGTGCTGGTGTCGATCAGGTGATAGCCGTTGTGCCGGCGTTCGATGCGGCCATGCTGCCGCGACGCCTTGCGGTCCTCGATCACCAGCTTGCTGGCCGGGTCGCGGCCGAGCGTGAGCACCGGCGATTTATCGTCGAGCAGATAGGCCTTGCCACGATAACGGATGCACAGCCGATCGAGCGCCATGGCGGACAGCGGGCCGAACATCGAATGCAATTGCGAATTTTCGTTCTTGGCGGGCCAGTGCAACAGGCAGACGCCCTGTGCCGCCGTGCCTTCCCCGAACTGCCCGAGGTCCGGCCGGGGGATGGTGTTCAGCAGACCGCTGGCCGGCAAGGCATCGACCAGCGACTGGCTGCACAGGATCTGATCGGCGCGGGCCATGCCGCCAACCCGGGCGACATCGGTGAACAGGGCCTCGGGCGTCGCATCGCCGCAATGAAGCCCGATGCGGATGCTGAGCTTGTGGCCGGACACCGGCGGCAGGTCGGCCAGCCGCTGATGCATGTCGATGGCGGCCTGACAGGCCGATTCGCCATTATCGAAGGCGGCCAGCAATTCATCGCTGACTTGCTGCACGATGCGCCCCCGGTAAGCTTCGACCGAACGGATCATCCGTTTCAGACAGCGATCGACGGTATGGGCGGCCTCCCGTTCGCTGAGTTTTTCGTAAAGGCCGGCACTGCCGGCAATGTCGGCGACCATGACGAAAGAACGGTTGGGCGAGGCACTCATCGGGGGTGCGGGGCTAAATGATTGAGGGCCCGATTATAAGTCGAAGCCGGGTTTCCCGCATTATGCCGTATGGCTTATCGGGATCATGCCGACAATCGGCATCTCCGGGGCGTCGAACACGATGTCGCCTTCGGCGACTTCCGTCTCCAGCGTCAGGCCGCGGAAATCGAACAGATCGTTGTCGGCCAGATGCGACGGCACGATGTTCTGCATCGCCGTGAATACCGATTCGGTGCGGCCGGGATAGCGTTTGTCCCAGTCGGCCATCATTTCCTTGATTTTCTGGCGCTGCAGATTTTCCTGGGAGCCGCACAGATTGCACGGAATGATCGGGAATTCCATGCCGCGGGCAAACTTGGCGATGTCGGCCTCGGAACAGTAGGCCAGTGGCCTGATCACCACGTGCGCCTTGTCGTCGGTAACCAGCTTGGGCGGCATGCCCTTCATCTTGCCGCCGAACAGCAGGTTCAGGAACAGCGTGTGCACCATGTCGTCGCGGTGGTGGCCGAGGGCGATCTTGTTGGCGCCGAGTTCCTTGGCGGTACGGTAGATGATGCCGCGGCGCAGGCGCGAGCACAGCGAGCAGGTAGTCTTGCCCTCGGGAATTTTGTCCTTGACGATCGAGTAGGTGTCGGCCTCGACGATACGATATTCGATGCCGATCGACTGGAAATACGCCGGCAGCACGTCTTCGGGGAAACCCGGTTGTTTCTGGTCGAGGTTCATCGCGATCAGCCTGAACTTGACCGGCGCCCTCTTCTGCAGTGCCATCAGCATGGCCAGCAGCGTGTACGAATCCTTGCCGCCGGAGCAGCACACCAATACGGTATCGCCGTCCTCGATCATGTTGTAGTCCATGATGGCCTTGCCGGTGCGGCCTTCGAGGAATTTGCGGAGTTTCTGCAGGTTGTGCGAACTGTTCATGGCGAAAAATGGGCAAAGACTGCGGTCGACCGCAAGAGGCGGCAAGTTTACACGCATCGTCCGCCGACGCGGCGGCTGACGCTAAAATGCAGCCTTTTGCCCGAACCATGAGCGCCCTGCCCCGCCCTTCCGAAGACGCGCTCGCGCACAGCCGTCGCCTGCAGGCCCACATTGCCGAGGATATCGCGGCCGCCGGCGGCTGGATTTCCTTCGCGCGTTACATGGAACTGGCGCTCTACGCGCCCGCGCTGGGCTATTACGCGGCCGGGGCGCGCAAATTCGGCAGTGCCGGCGATTTCGTCACGGCGCCGGAAATGAGTCCGCTGTTCGGCCAGGCGCTGGCGCGGCAGGTGGCGGAAGCGATGCGGCTGTCGGCCGCCGAAGTGCTGGAAGTCGGTGCCGGTTCCGGGCGTCTGGCCGCCGATCTGTTGCTGGCGCTGGAGGCTGGCGGCGAGTTGCCCGAACGCTACGCCATCCTCGACCTGTCGGCCGACCTGCGTGAGCGCCAGCGGGAGACGATCGCCCGGGCGGCGCCGCACCTGCTGTCCCGCGTTGTCTGGCTGGATCGTCTGCCGGAACGTTTCGCCGGTGTCGTCGTCGCCAACGAGCTGCTCGACGCGTTGCCGGTGAATCTGGTGCGCTGGCGGGCCGAAGGGATCGCCGAACGCGGCGTGACACTGGCCGCCGACGGCCAGTTCGCCTGGCAGGATGTTCCGGCGGTCGGTGCCGTGCTGGCGGCGGCGCAGCGGATCGCCGGGGAGTGTCCGATGGCCGACGGCCATCTCAGCGAAATCGGACTGGCCGCCGAGGCCTGGGCGGCAGAATGGGGCCATCGGTTGAGTTGCGGGGTGTTGCTGCTGATCGACTATGGCTTTCCCCGGCACGAGTTCTATCATCCGCAGCGCGACCAGGGGACGCTGATGTGTCATTACCGCCACCACGCCCACGGCGAACCCTTTTACCTGCCCGGTCTGCAGGACATCACCGCGCACGTCGATTTCACGGCGATCATCGCTGCGGCTTTCGAGCGCGGGCTGGAACTGCTGGGTTATACCGCGCAGGGGCAGTTCCTGCTCAATTGCGGCATCCTCAAGCGACTGGCCGGGATTCCCGGTGATACGCCGGACTATGTCCGGGCGGCGGCGGCCGTCGCCAAGCTGACGATGCCGCACGAGATGGGCGAGTTGTTCAAGGTGATCGCCATCGGCCGGGGGCTGGCCCAACCGCTGAGCGGCTTCGCCAGCGGCGACCGCAGCCACCGTCTGTGATTGCCTTCGCCAGCGAAAGGTCTACACTGGCGTCATCGATCATCCTTCAACCGGGTACTCACATGGACGTTTCCGCCGTTGCCAGCGCCGTCAGTTCCGCCACTCAGGCGCGGACCGGTGATGCGGTCAACACGCTGGTGCTGAAAAAAGCCATGGACATCCAGGCTCAGACCGCCGCCCAGTTGCTGCAGGCGCTGCCGCAGGCAAGCAATCCTCCACATCTGGGCAACAGCATCGACGTGAAGGCCTAGCCGTTCAGTCCAGGCTGTCCAGCCACCCCGTCAGAATGGCCGCCGCGTGCGGCCATTCCTTTTCATGGGTGATCGTGTGGCCCATGCCGTGCAGGATGTGCGCCGACAGGCCGTAGGTCTGTGCCGTGCTCTGGACCAGGAAGGGCGGGACCAGCATGTCGTGTTCGGCGCCGACGATCAGCATCGGTGGGCGGCGCATCAGGAAGGGATTGGGCAGGTTGAACATCGACATGTCCCAGATTGCTCGGTGCGATTCCGGTTGCATCCGGGTCAACCAGCCGTTGAGCATGGTTTCGTCGACCGGGCTGAAGAACAGCGCATCGCGCAGCGTGTCGATGTCGGTGTAATGGCCGTCCATGATCCGGTTGATTTCCAGAAACAGCTGCGGTTTCTGCAGCAGCAGATGGAATTGCGAAGCGATCAGGCCTTGCGGCGGTACCGAACAGAGCAGCGCCGCTGCGTGCGCATCGTGCCTTTCCAGGTATTTCTGGACGACGAAGCCGCCCATCGAATGGCCGATCAGGATCGGCGCGGCATCCAGCGTTTCGACCACACTGCGCAAGTCGGCGACATAGTCGGCGATGGCGTACCAGTCGATCTGCTCGCGCCCGGCGCTGCCGCCGTGCCCGCTCAGCGACAATGCGTGGCTGGTATAGCCGGCGCTGGCCAGGTAGGGCATGAAGGTCTCGGTCCACATCCAGGCGCCGGCAAAGGCGCCGTGGATCAGCACCAGCGGCGGCCGGTCGTCCGGTTTGGCGGCCCGACAGGAAAAGACTTCGAGATTGCCGATCTGCCGGCGGGCGATTTTCGGTGATGACATGTCGGGGCGTGATTTAATTCGGGTTTTCGATCGGGAACGCGGCCGTGCTGAAATGGATTCTGACCCTGGTGCTGGCGATCTTCCTTCTCGGGATCGTCTCGCCGCATCTGGCGCGCTTCATCCGCTTCGGTCAACTGCCCGGCGACTTCGCTTTTCGCCTGCGCGGCAGGGTCTATCGATTTCCCTTCGTCAGCGTGGTCATCCTGTCAGCCCTGCTCTGGCTGATCGGCCGGCTCATTTAGCAGCTGCCGGACGGCCTGGATGCGGGCCCGTCGGATGCGTTCCGGGATGTTGCCGCGGTCGACGCTCTCGGCGGCGATTTTCCCCGCATTGACGCGGTTGACCGCAGCCAGCGCCGCGAGCAGCAGCACGGGCGGCGTGTAGTCGCGCTCCTCCCAGCCCTGTCGGCCGGTGTAGTCGCAGCGACAGGTGTCGAGCAAGGCCTGGAAGCGTTCCGGCCGGCGCAGGGCATCGCATTTCTCCAGCAGATCGACGATGGTGGCGGCACGCAGGTCGGCGGCGCGATGGATGTTGCCATGGTGACGCGCCATCAGCAGTGCCAGATCGCGACAATCGCCCGGTACCCGCAGTCGTTCGCCGAGCGCCTGGCTGAGCGTTGCGCTGCGCCCTTCGTGGCCGATATGGCGCGGCAGGATGTCGGCCGGCGTGGTGGCCTTGCCGAGATCGTGGCACAGCGCGGCGTAGCGGACGGTCAACGGGTAGCCGCGGCGGGCCGCCTGGTCGATGACCATCAGGGTGTGGATGCCGGCGTCGATCTCGGGATGGTAGTCGGCGCGTTGCGGCACGCCGAACAGTGCATCGACCTCGGGCAGGATGACGGCCAGTGCGCCGCATTCGCGCAGGATTTCGAACATCCGCGATGGACGGGCTTCCATCAGGCCCTTGGCCAGTTCCTGCCAGACCCGCTCGGCCACCAGGTGGGCGACCTCGCCGGCGGCCACCATCTGCCGCATCAATGCGAGGGTTTCCGGCGCCACCGTGAAATCGGTGAAGCGCGCGGCGAAGCGCGCCAGACGCAGGATGCGCACCGGATCTTCGGCAAAGGCCGGGCCGACGTGCCGCAGGATTTTGCCGTGCAGATCGCGTTGACCGTGGAAAGGGTCGATCAGCGTGCCATCGGCGTCGCGGGCGATAGCGTTGATGGTCAGGTCGCGGCGCGCCAGATCCTCTTCGAGCGTCACCGCCGGCGCTGCGTGGAAGGCGAAGCCGTGGTAGCCGTGACCGGTCTTGCGTTCGGTGCGGGCGAGCGCGTATTCCTCATGCGTCTGCGGATGCAGGAAGACGGGGAAATCGCGGCCAACCGGCTGGTAGCCGGCGGCCAGCATTGCCTCCGGGGTGGCGCCGACGACCACATAATCCCGATCCGCGACCGGCCGCCCGAGCAGCTCGTCGCGGACGGCGCCGCCAACCAGATAGACGCGCACGCTGCCGGTAGCCGCCTCAGCGGCCGGCGCGCAGGCGGAAGCCGTCAAGTTTGCCCTTCGGCGTATTGCCGGCGATGTAGGTCGGGGCGATCGCTTCGAGCGCGGTCGGTTGCCAGCCAGCCGGCCGCAGGCCGCCGTCGGCGACACTGTCGACCTGCATCGAGCGCAGGTTGTCCGGCGACAGCATGGGATTCGGTGCCAGCCACATCAGTCCGGCCTGCAGGTAGGCCCAGCCTTCGGACAGCGCGATCACGCGGGCCTTGCTGCCGGTCAGTTCCCTGGTGTAATCGACCAGGTCACGCAGCGTGTAGACGTTCGGACCGACCAGTTCGTAGGCCTGGCCGAAGGTGGACGTGTCGCTCAGGCTGTCCACGAAGGCGTCGGCCACGTCGGCGACCCACACCGGCTGGAAGCGGGCCTGGCCAAAACCGAGCGGGAAGAACGGCGCTTTCTTCAGCACGCAGGCAAAGGTGTTGAGGAAGGCATCGCCCAGCCCGAAGATGACCGACGGACGGAAAACGGTGACATCGAGTTCGCCCTGTGCGGCGAGCACGATCGCTTCGCCATCGCCCTTCGAGGCGAGGTATTCGGAGGGGCCCTTGGGATCGGCCTTCAGCGCGCTCATGTGCACCAGACGACGGACGCCGGCGGCCTTGCAGGCGGCGACGATCTTCTTCGGCAGTTCGACGTGAGCCTGCGCGAAGTCGCGGCTGTACGGCAGCTGGACGTCGCGGCTGTGCAGGATGCCGACCAAGTTGATCACCGCATCGTGAGCGGCGACCAGTTCGCCGAGCGTCTGCTCGCAGTTGATGTCGGCTTCGATCATCTCGACGCCGGCCTGCATGATCAGCGCCTTGGTCCGTTCCCGGCGACGGGTCGGCACGGTGACTTCGATGCCGCGTTGCGACAGGCGATTGGCGATATAGGTACCGACGAAACCGCTGCCACCGAGCAGCAGGACTTTCTTGATGGTCATCTCGGACTCCGCAGAGCGTTGGGCGAAAACCGCAATTTTAAGGCCAAACCGGGGCCGGCGTGCAGGTCGTCTACGCTGGGCCCATCCGCTCGACCGCGGCACGGCTGGTGCGCTCGAACAGGCCGGGACGGTCGAGGAAACGGGCGGCACCATCCTTGAGCTGTGCCTCGAGCAGGCGCGGGTGGATGGCCAGCGCGAACGGCAAGGCCGGGTCGAACAGCAGACAGCGGCCACTGGCACTGATTTCGCACACCGTGGCCTGGATCGACAGCGCCTCGTCCACGGCCACCGCGAGCCAGTCTCCGATGCGGACGTCGGCGGCGCGTTCGGTGGCCGCATTGTCGTCGAGGTCGAGCGTATGCAGGACACAATCACCTTCGCTCAGGCGGCCGCGAACCGGTTCGCCGCTGGCGGGCTGCGTTGCCCGAGCGGCTTCCGGCGCGGCGGTCTCGGCATTGCCGGCCGGACGCATCGCCCGGGTCTGCAGTTCGAAGCAGTGATCGAGCAATTCGCTCTGCACGTTCTGCGACAGCTGGAGTTGCTCCATGCCTTGCTTGAGCGTGTTGAGAATCTCGGGCAACTGCCGGGCCAGTCGTTTGCGCTCATCGGCATCGGCTTTCGGGCGGAATGACCACAACAGCGCTTCGACGACGCTGGCCGTCCTTTTCCAGTCAGCCCCCTGCTCTCCGCCGGCCAGCCAGGCCTGTTCGAGCAGGCGCTGCCACGGGCCGGTGAAGAACTGGCGGATTGGCGCGCTTTGGCCGGCCAGGCCGGCGCGGGCATACAGCGCCTCGATGGCCGGTTTTGCCTCGTTCCTGCGGTCGACCGCAAGAAACAGCGAAAGACAGGGTGCCGCGGCGCTGGCGATCCGGTTGCGACGCTCGGCGAGCAGTGCATCGAGCTGTTCGCCGACATCGTTGATCGTCGCTTCGTCGCCACTGAAGTTGCTGCGCAGGGGGGCGACGAGTTCGTTCAGGCGCTGGCCCAGGGTTTCCTGCTCGTTGCCCGGGCGGGTGCCGAAAAAGGCTTCTTCCAGCCGGTCCAGCAAGGACTGCATCGGATGTCCCGGCGACGTAAACAGGGCTGAGTCGCGGAGTGCCACCTTGACCAGGGCGATCTGCAGTCCCGAAATCAGTTGCTTGAGCGGATCGGGCAGGTCCGGATCGGCCAGCAGGGCCTCGCAGAGCAAACCGACGGCGTCGATCACCGGGCCCTCCGCGGCACCCGGCATGATGCCCAGTTCCGCGGCCTTGAGCGGCGGCATGCCTTTGGCTGCCGGCGTCTGGTCGGTGAACAGTCCCGGCAGCAGCGATGCCAGATCGGGCGAGGTCGCTTTCAGGAAATCCGTTTCCCCGCGCCGGGTCTGCTTGTACTGGATGTCATCGAGACGCGAAAACAGGGCATCCAGCGTGGCCTGATTGAGCAGTGCATGGGCGAAACCACCCGGAGACGGCGTGCTTCTGTCGTCCGTCGGTGTGCCGCCAAGGCGACCGATCAGCACGCTCCCCGGCGTCGGTGCGCTATGGGCCGTCGGTGTATTGACACCGCCGAAAGTCGCACTGTTCGGCAAACGACTTTCGGTTGCCGAAACGATCATGGGCGGTGCGGCTTCGACGCGCGAATGCTCGAGATAATCGTTGATCCGTGCGTAAAGCGGGGGCAAGCCTTCGCGCAACAGACCTTCGATGCGCTCCAGCAGGGCCAGCTTCTGGTCCAGCGTGTCGGCCGCTGCTGCCTGGAACATCTTGTCCAGGCCGCGGGCGACGGCTTTCGGGCCGACCGGGTTGTCGTTTTTCGGCAGTTCCGGGCGGCTGAGCAGCGTGATGAAGCGGAGATGGATTTTCCACAGATCGTTCGCCGTGGTCTCGAACAGCCGGGCGCTCAGTTCATCCAGGCGGATGCCGAGTTCCAGATCGTCCTCGCCGACCAGCGTGATGTGCGACGAAGTCAGTCCGCTGGCCTCTTCCTTGAAGCTGCCGGTGCCGCGGCTGTTCAGGATGCCGTCGAAATAGCCGCCGGCACCCTCGCAGATGGCGCGGGCACCGGCCTCGGAAACCGTGCCGCTACTCAGCAGAAGCTTGCGCAGATCGTCCAGAAACAGTGTGCGACAGCCGAGGGTGACGTCGAAACGGTCGAACGGGGTGGCGTCCATAAATCAAAGTGCTTTTGAAAACAATGTTTCAGTTTAGCCCTTTCCGACGCGGTTTTGTCGATTGACGTCGATTATGGCAGATCGGGATCCTTCATCGTCTGGCTGGCGGCCGGCTGAACGGTACCGAGCCGGGTCTTCAGCGAATCCGGCTTGCCGTTGAACAGGGCCGAGTAGTACACGGCGTTGCTCATCACTTTTTTGACGTAGTCGCGGGTCTCGCTGAACGGAATGGTTTCGGCATAGATAGCCCCCTCGAGCGGGCGCGCGCCGCGCCATTGCTTGGCTCGGCCCGGGCCGGCGTTGTAGGCGGCCGAGGCGAGTACCGGATGGTTGTCGAGATTTTCCATGACCAGGCGCATGTAGGACGTGCCCAGCAGGACATTGACGTCGGTTTCGTTGACCCGGCCGGGGTGGTAGTCGCGCAGGCCGATCTTCTTGGCGACCCAGCGGGCGGTTGCCGGCATCAGTTGCATCAGGCCGGAAGCGCCGACGTTCGAGCGGGCATTGGTGATGAAACGGCTTTCCTGGCGCATCAACCCATATACCCATGCGTCGTCGAGCGATTGCTCGCGTGCTGCCGGGCGTACCTGATCCCCGTAGGGGGCGAGGAAACGCAGCGAATAATCGTGCTCGGCTTTCGTGCGGTCGGCGGTATTGATCGCCCGGTCCCAGATCTGGCGGCTGCTTGCCAGTTGCGCGGCGGCCAGCAATTCGCGGTCATCCATGCCGCGCAGCGACCAGTTCCATTCGCGCACCGCTTCGGTCCGCATGTCCAGCCGGAACAGGGTCAGGGCGCGTTGCAGCCCGGGGGTTTCGCGGGCGCGCCGGTTTTCTTCGGCGGTCGGTGCTGCGGCGATGGGCGGCGGTTGCACGCTGCCGCCGAGTTCCTCCTGCGCCAGATTGCCGTAGAAATTGGCCTGGTCGGCGATTTTCCGAAACAGTTTGTCGGCGTCGGTGGTTCGGCCGCCGGCCTTGTAGGCGCGTCCCAGCCAGTACACCCATTCCGGGCGGCCAGCCAGATCGGCCGGCATCGCTTCGATGGCCTGGCGAACGGTGCCCCAGGCCTGCTCGCGCAGCGCCGAGCGTACCTTCCATTGATGGTTTTCCTCGCTCAGCGGCGTGTCGCCGGCCTTGGCATACCAGCCGAGCGCTTCCGGCTGCAGCTTGCGCGCCGACTGGAGCGCGATCTGGCTCCACGCCCATCGGCTTTCGTCGGCCTGGAGGGCGCTCCGCCGACGTTCCAGTTCGGCGGCGGCGAAGGACGGATCGTTGGCCGCCGCGTAACGGACGGCAAAGGCCACCAGTTCGCGCCCAGAACGCGACGCCGGCACCGCCGACAGGCGGGCCAGCCAGGGGGCGGCGTTCTTTGTCGCCGCTTCGAAGGATTTCGCGTCGGGCGGATCGGTCAGGTAGGCGAGCGTCTGGCGGGCGTTGGCCGGGCGGTTGGCTTCGATCTGCAGGCGGGCCCGGGCCCAGATGGCGTTGGCGTCGATCCGGCCGCTGGCGACCAGCTGGTCGAGCAGCGAGCGGCAGGCTTCGCCCGGTTCCAGCTGGGTTTGCCAGTAGGTCAGGGCGGTGTCGTAGGCGCTGCGTTCGCCGCGGGCGATGCGGGCGAGTTGCGCATAACAGCTCTGCTCGGCTTCAGGGGCGATCAGTTTCGGGTATTCGCGGTCGACGATGTTCCACAGGGCGCGTTTTCCCGCCCAGCGCAGCCAGTCGGCGCGGAGTTTTTCCGCGACGTAACTGCCTTCGTTGCGGGCCAGGAAATCGGGAATGCCGCTGTCGTCGTCGCGGGCGAGCAGGTTGCGCAGCCGGTAATTCTCGGCGTAGCTGGCCAGCGGATGGTTGCCGACGCCGGCCACCGCCTGTTCGAGGCGTTTCAGGTCGCCGGCGCGGAAAGCGTCGCGGGCGGCGAGGAAAGTGGCGTCGCCGGCCTCCTGGGCCGTGGCGACGACGGTGCCGATCGACAGTGCGGCGGCAGCGAGGAAAATGCGGAACTTCATGCTAGATTGCTTTGATGACAGGTCGAATCGAGGATAACACGGCATGGCGCCGTGATTTGCGGCGCAACATGCTGGCTCGGCGGATGGCATTGAGCGCGGCCGAGCATGCCAGACTCAGTGAACGCATCGCGGCGCATCTGGCTGACCTGCCGGTGCCAAAAATCTGCGCCTTTTGCTGGCCGATCAAGAACGAGCCGGATATCCGCGTAGCGATCGAGCGCTGGCGTGCCGCCGGCAGCCGCATCTGCCTGCCGGTCGTCGTCGAGCCGGATGCCCCCCTGCGCTTTCGCGCCTGGGCAGTGGATGAGCCGCTGCAGCCCGACCGCTACGGCATTCCGACCCCGATTGCCGGCGACTGGCTGACCCCGGACTTGATCCTGATGCCACTCAACGGTTTCGATGCCGCCGGTTATCGCCTGGGTTACGGCGGTGGCTATTTCGACCGTACGCTGGCGGCTTTGCAGCCACGTCCGCTGGCGGTCGGCGTCGGTTTCGAGTGCAATCGCGTCGCGTCGATCCGGCCGGCGGCGCACGATCAGCGCCTCGACTGGTTGTTCACCGAAAACGGCGGATTCAGGATCGCCGGGTAAGGGCGAGCACGGCCAGGCCCTGCAGCAGGCCGGCCAGGCCGCCGAGCAAGGCGGCGCGGAAATCGTAGATGCCGGTTTTCAGGGCCATTTCGATGGTGTAACCGTGGTTCAGCCCGAGCAGCAGCGCGCCGAGGGCGATGGCGAACCACAGCAGTTTTCCCTGCTGGACGCGTAGCCCGTACTCGAAGGCCATGCCGCTGGCCAGCGCCTGACCGAGCAGGCCGGCGACCAGCGCGCCAATGCTGATCAGGTAAGGGTTCATCGGCGGACGGTCCGTACCGCCTGTGCGAGGCGGGCCAGCCCTTCGTCCAGCGTGGCCGGCGGACAGCCGAAATTGAGCCGCAGCCAGCCGGGCGTGCCGAAAGCGGCGCCGTCGGACAGGCCGAGAGCGTGATTTTCGACATGCGCGGCCGGGTCGGCCAGCCCCAGTTCGCGGACGTCGAGCCAGGCCAGGTAGGTGGCTTCGACGTGCTGCATTTTTACCCCGTCGAGCTGGTCGACCGCAGCTTCGACCCGATCGCGGTTGGCGGCCAGGGTGGCGATCAGTTCGCGGTGCCAGTCGGCGCCGTCGCGATAGGCCGCTTCGGTGGCAACCAGGCCGAGCACGTTGACGTCCGGCACGATGCCGGCCATCGCCTGGCGGAAACGCTTGCGCAGCGCGCGGTCGGGAATCAGCGCAAAGGCGCAGCCGAGGCCGGGAATGTTGAAGGTCTTGGACGGCGCCATCAGCGTGATGCTGCGCTGGGCGGCATCTCCGGACAGGCTGGCGAAGGGGATGTGTCGCCGGTCGGCATCGAGGATCAGGCCGCAGTGGATTTCGTCCGAGCAGACGACCATGTTGTGGCGGCGGGCGAACTCGGCCAGGTCGAGCAGTTCGTCGCGCGTCCAGCAACGGCCGACCGGGTTGTGCGGATGGCAGAGCAGGAACAGCCCTGCGGTCGACGCCGATTCCAGCGCGGTTTTGTCCCAGCGCCAGCCGTCGACCGCAAGATCGAGCGGCGCGCGCAGCAACTGCCGGCCGGCCAGGCCCGGTGCGCTGAGGAAAGGCGGATAGATCGGCGTGCCGGTCAGCACATCGCCGTCCACGCTGCGGCAGGCGACGTTGAGGCCGCTGACCAGGCCGGGTAGCCAGACCAGCCAGTCGGCCTCGATCTGCCAGTCGTATTCGCCGGCGAGATGCCCGATCACCGCCTCGGTCAGCGACGGCCAGGGATGGCTGTAGCCGAAGACGCCGTGCGTGATGCGTTTTTCCAGCGCCGCGAGGACCGCCGGCGGGGCCGCGAAATCCATGTCGGCGACCCACATCGGCAGCACGTCACGACCGGCGTATTTTGCCCATTTGATCGAGTCGGATTGCCGCCGGTCGGGGGCGCTGGAAAACCGATTCACGCCAAGACTCAAACCGCCAGATGCTCGTAGAGCGCCGTCGACAGATAGCGTTCGCCGAACGACGGAATGATCACGACGATCAGCTTGCCGGCGTTTTCCGGACGCTTGGCGAGTTCCAGCGCGGCCCAGGTGGCGGCGCCGGACGAAATGCCGACGAGCAGGCCTTCTTCGGTCGCCATGCGGCGGGCGACGGCAAAGGCATCGTCGTTCTTCACCCGGATCACTTCGTCGTAGACGCCGGTATTGAGCACGCCCGGCACGAAGCCGGCGCCGATGCCCTGGATCGGGTGCGGGCCTTTCGCGCCGCCGGAGAGCACCGGCGAGGCATCGGGTTCGACAGCAACGATCTGCACGCCCGGCTTCTTCGCCTTGAGCACTTCGCCGACGCCGGTGACGGTGCCGCCGGTGCCGACGCCGGCAACGAAGATGTCGACCTGGCCGTCGGTATCGCGCCAGATTTCCTCGGCCGTCGTGCTGCGGTGAACCGCCGGATTGGCCGGATTTTCAAACTGCTGCGGGATGAAGTATTTGCTGTCGGCTTCGGCCAGCGCCTTGGCCTTGGCGATCGCGCCGCCCATGCCTTCCGGACCCGGCGTCAGGATCAGTTCGGCGCCGTAGGCCTTCAACAGCAGCTTGCGCTCGCGGCTCATCGTTTCCGGCATGACGAAGGCGGCCTTGATGCCGCGCGCGGCGCAGACCATGGCCAGGCCGATGCCGGTGTTGCCCGAGGTCGGTTCGAGGACGACGGTGTCGGGGCCGATCTTGCCGGCGGCGATGGCGGCGTCGAGCATGGCGACCGCGATGCGGTCCTTGACGCTGTGGCCGGGGTTGAAGAATTCCAGCTTGGCGACGACGCGGGCGCCGACGCCGGCAGTGACGCGGTTGAGTTGCACCAGCGGCGTGTTGCCGACCAGTTCGGTGACGTTATTGGCGATGTTCATGGTTTTCTCCGGAAGCGTGATGCGGACAGTCTAGGGGCCACGTTCATCATTCAAAAGAATGAAATCGCAATTTCTTATTGCTTTTCGTCATTAACCAAGAAAACGCTTGTAGACTGGATTGTCGCTTTCGTCCCAGTGCGCGTAGCCCAGCGTTTTCAGGAAGGTCCGGAAAGCCGTCATCTCGCCGGCCGGCACCTGCATGCCGACCAGCACCCGGCCGTAGTCGGCACCGTGGTTGCGGTAATGGAACAGGCTGATGTTCCAGCCGGCGCTCATCTGCGTCAGGAAATTCATCAAGGCGCCCGGTCGTTCCGGAAATTCGAAGCGATAGACCAGTTCTTTCATGCCCTCGCTGCAGACCTGTGGCGCGTGGCCGCCGACCATGTGGCGGACATGGTTCTTGGCCAGATCGTCGTCGGTCAGGTCGAGTGTCGGATAGCCGTGCTTCTGCAGGCTGTCGACCAGTTTTGCCGCTTCCTTGCGGTCGACCACCTGAACGCCGACATAAACGTGGGCTTCGCTGGCCGAGTGGTAGCGATAATTGAATTCGGTGACGTTGCGCTTGCCGATCAGCGACAGGAACTTCTTGTAGGCGCCGGGCTTCTCCGGCAGCGTGACGGCGAACACTGCCTCGCGCTGCTCGCCGAACTCGGCGCGTTCGGCGACGAAGCGCAGCCGGTCGAAGTTCATGTTGGCGCCGGAAGTCACGGCAACCAGGTTTTTGTCCTTGAGCTTGTGTTGCCGGGCGTATTCCTTGGCGCCGGCGACGGCGAGCGCGCCCGAGGGCTCGAGGATCGAACGGGTGTCCTCGAAGACATCCTTGATCGCCGCGCAGATCGCGTCGGTATCGACCAGGATGACCTCGTCCAGATATTCCCGGCACAGCCGGAAGGTTTCCTCGCCGACCAGCTTGACTGCCGTGCCGTCGGCAAACAGTCCGACCTGCGGCAGGCGCACGCGCTTGCCGGCGGCGATCGACTGTTTCATTGCGTCGGCGTCGAAGGTCTCGACGCCGATCACCTTGATTTCCGGCCGCAGGCGCTTGATGTAAGCGGCCACACCGGCCGCCAGCCCGCCACCGCCGATGGCGCAGAACACCGCGTGGATCGGGCCGCTGTGGCGCGAGTGCTGGCGCAGGATTTCCATGCCGATCGTGCCCTGGCCGGCGATCACGTCGGGATCGTCGAAGGGATGTACGAAAGTCAGCTTTTCCTTCTTCTCCAGTTCCAGCGCGTGGGCGTAGGCTTCGTCGAACGAATCGCCGTGCAGCACGACTTCGCCGCCGCGCCGGCGGACCGCATCGACCTTGATGCCGGGCGTCGATTCCGGCATCACGATGACCGCACGAATAGCCAACTGCTTCGCCGACAAGGCCACCCCTTGCGCATGATTGCCGGCGGAGGCGCAGATCACGCCGCGCTTCAGCTTCTCGGCCGACAGGTTGGCGATCTTGTTGTAGGCGCCGCGCAGCTTGAACGAGAACACCGGCTGCATGTCCTCGCGCTTGAGCCAGATCCGGTTGTTAACCCGGGCCGACAGGTTGCCGGCCAGGTCGAGCGGCGTTTCCACCGCCACATCGTAGACCTGGGCGTTGAGGACTTTTTCGAGATAATCCGGGTGCATCGCGCGCAACTCATTCAGGCAAAAAGGGGATTCTACGGGTGGAGTGGCTAAACGTCACGGCGGAACAGGGGCTGGGCGGCCTGTTTCTGGCCAGTTTCCTGGCGTCGACCGTACTGCCGGGCGGGTCGGAAGCGGCACTATGGGCCTTCCTGAAATTTCATCCCGAACAGGCGTCGACCGCACTATGGCTGGCGACGCTGGGCAACACGCTGGGCGGCATGACATCGTGGGCCTGCGGCCGCTTCCTGCCCCGCTGGCGGCGCCTCGACGATCTGCCGCAACGCGCCCGGGTCGAGCGCTGGGGGGCGCCGATCCTGCTGTTCTCCTGGCTGCCGCTGGTCGGCGATGCGCTGTGCGTGGCGGCCGGCTGGTTGCGCCTGCAACCGCTGCCTTGCGCGCTGTTCATGGCGCTCGGCAAGTTCGCCCGCTATGCGTTGATTGCCTGGGCGGTTTGATGCGACGGCGGAGTTACCGTCTGCCGGCTTGATCGCCGACGAGCGGATGGCGGACGGGGCGCAGGGCGTCGGGTATGCGACGGGCCGGCCCATCGGCTGAACCTTTGTCGATCGATGCCGGTCTACCCGCCCCGCGAGTTGTTGCTCAATACGCTAAAATCCACCTTTTGACGGACCTGGCTGCTTACATGACTGCCCGCCTGCGCGAAATTCCCTACAACTACACCTCGTTCTCCGACCGCGAGATCGTCATCCGTCTGCTCGGCGCCGACAACTGGGCAGTACTCGACGAACTGCGCGGCGAACGCGTCACCGGCCGTTCGGCGCGGATGCTCTACGAGGTGCTCGGGGATATCTGGGTCGTTCAGCGCAATCCTTACCTCGAAGACGATCTGCTGCATAACCGCGGCCGGCGCGATGCGCTGGTCGAGGCGCTGCGTCACCGTTTGCGCGAGGTCGAGAAGCGGCGTGCGGAAAGCGAGGGGGAAGATCGGGAACGCTCGGCCAAGGTCAAACGCCTGGTCGAGGCGGCGCACGAGGCGGTCAACCGCTTCGAGGCGCGTTTCGGCGAAACCCTGGACCTGCGCCGCAAGGTGCTGAAATATCTCGGCAAGCACACGCGCAAGGACAACATCGCCTTCGACGGCCTGGCCCGCGTCTCGCACGTCACCGATGCCACCGACTGGCGTGTCGAATACCCCTTCGTCGTCCTCTATCCCGACACCGAGGAAGAGATCGGCCACCTCGTGCGTGGCTGCATCGAGGCCGGCCTGACCATCATCCCGCGTGGCGGTGGTACCGGCTATACCGGCGGCGCCGTGCCGCTGACGCCGCATTCGGCGGTGATCAACACCGAGAAGCTGATCGACATCGGCCCGGTCGAGGAACTGGTGCTGGCCGGCCACGAAACGCCGTACGCGACGATTCGTACCGGCGCCGGGGTTGTCACCGAGCGCGTTGCCGAAGCCGCCAGCGCGGCCGGTCGCGTCTTTGCCGTCGACCCGACCTCGGCTTCCGCCTCCTGCATCGGCGGCAACATCGCCATGAACGCCGGCGGCAAGAAGGCCGTGCTGTGGGGTACCGCGCTCGACAACCTGGCCTGGTGGAAGATGGTCGACCCGGACGGCAACTGGCTGGAAGTCGAACGCGTCAATCACAACTACGGCAAGATCCACGAGCAGGAGAACGTCGAATTCCGCGTCAAGCGTTTCGATCCTTCCGGCAAGAAATTCCTCGGCGAGGAAATCCTGGTCATGCCCGGCGCTGCCTGCCGCAAGATCGGGCTGGGCAAGGACGTCACCGACAAGTTCCTCGGCGGCATTCCCGGCGTGCAGAAGGAAGGCACCGATGGCATCATCGTCGCCGCCCGCTGGGTGCTGCACAAGATGCCGCCGGTGACGCGGACCGTCTGCCTGGAATTTTTCGGCCAGGTGCGCGAAGCGGTGCCGGCGATCGTCGAGATCACCGACTACTTCAAGCCGGGCGGTGCCGGTAACGCTGCCGGCGTCCAGCTGGCCGGCCTCGAACACCTCGACGAGCGCTATGTGAAGGCGGTCGGCTACGCGACCAAGGCCAAGCGCCACGGCCGCCCGAAGATGGTGTTGATCGGCGACATCGTCGGTCACGACGAGAAGGCGGTGATGGCCGCCGCCTCGGAGGTCGTGCGCATGTGCAACCTGCGCGCCGCCGAAGGCTTCATTGCGGTCGACGCCGAAACGCGCAAGAAATTCTGGCTCGACCGTTCGCGCACCGCAGCGATCTCGCGCCACACCAACGCCTTCAAGGTCAATGAAGACGTGGTCATTCCACTGCCGCGCATGGGCGAATACTGCGACGGCATCGAGCGCATCAACATCGAGCTGTCGACGCAGAACAAGCTGGCGCTGTGCGATGCGCTGGCCGACTTCCTCAAGGGCGACCTGCCGCTGCACTCGGGCGACGCCAATCTCGACAAGGACGTGCTGATCGGCGACCGCCGGCAGGCTGCCCTGGACTATGTCGAGGCCGTCCGCCTGCGCTGGGAATGGCTGCTGGAGAACCTCGACCTGCCGCTGGCCGAAGCCGAGTCGCGCTTCGCGTCTTACGGCGTGGTCGCCGGCGAACTGAGCAACAAGGCCGCCAATCCCACCCTCTTCCACCGGCTGCAGGATTATTCCGTGCGCACCTCGTGGAAGCAGGAGCTGAAGGCGCGCCTGGCCAAGATCTTCGACGGCACGATCTATCGGCCGATCCTCGAGCGGATCGAGGCAATCCACAAGGAAGTCCTGCGCGGCCGCGTCTTCGTCGCGCTGCACATGCATGCCGGCGACGGCAACGTGCACACCAACATCCCGGTCAACTCCGACAACTACGCGATGTTGCAGACGGCCAACAAGGCGGTCGAACGCATCATGCACCTGGCGCGTGGCCTGGACGGCGTGATTTCCGGCGAGCACGGCATCGGCATCACCAAGCTGGAATTCCTGACCGACGAGGAAATTGGCCCCTTCCGCGCCTACAAGCAGAAGGTCGACCCGCACGGTCGCTTCAACAAGGGCAAGCTGATGCACGGTGGCGACCTGAGCAACGCCTACACGCCGTCGTTCAGCCTGCTCGGCACCGAATCGCTGATCATGGAGCAATCCGAGATCGGCAAGATTTCCGAGATGGTCAAGGACTGCCTGCGCTGCGGCAAGTGCAAGCCGGTCTGCTCGACCCACGTGCCGCGCGCCAACCTGCTCTACAGCCCGCGCAACAAGATTCTCGCCACCTCGCTGCTGGTCGAGGCCTTCCTTTATGAAGAGCAGACCCGGCGCGGCATTTCGCTCAAGCACTTCGACGAGTTCAACGACGTCGCCGACCATTGCACGATCTGCCATCGCTGTTTCAAGCCTTGCCCGGTCGACATCGATTTCGGCGATGTTTCGGTGGCGATGCGCAACTTCCTGCGCAAACAGGACAAGAAGCGCTTCAGTCCGGGCACTGCGGCGGCGATGACCTACCTGAACCTGAAGGACCCGGCGACCATCAAGCTGATGCGCGGCGTCATGATGGACTTCGGCTTCAAGGCCCAGCGTCTGGCGCACAAGGCGGCCAAGGCGCTGCACCTGGTCCAGGACACGCGCAAGCATCCGCCGGCCTCGCTCGGCGCGCCGACGGTCAAGACCCAGGTCATCCACTTCCTCAACCGGCCGATGCCGGGCAACCTGCCCAAGCGCACCTCGCGTGCGCTGCTCGACATCGAGGACGACAAGGTCATCCCGGTGATCCGCAACCCGAAGAAGACGACCGAGGAGTCGGATGCCGTCTTCTACTTCCCGGGCTGCGGCTCCGAGCGCCTGTTCTCGCAGGTCGGCCTGGCGACGCAGGCGATGCTTTACGAAGTCGGTGCCACCACCGTGCTGCCGCCGGGTTACCTGTGCTGTGGCTATCCGCAGACCTCCTCCGGCGACGACGACAAGGGCCAGAAGATCACCACCGATAACCGCGTGCTCTTCCATCGTCTGGCGACGACGCTGAACTATCTCGACATCAAGACGGTGATCGTCTCCTGCGGTACCTGCATGGATCAGCTGCAGAAGTACCAGTTCGAGAAGATATTCCCCGGCTGCCGCCTGCTCGACATCCACGAATACCTGATGGAAAAGGGGCTGAAGCTGGAAGGTGTCGAAGGGACGCGCTACATGTACCACGACCCCTGCCACACGCCGATGAAGGCCTACAACCCGCTGGCCGTGACCAAGACGCTGATGGGCCAGGACGTGCCGCTGACCGACCGCTGTTGCGGCGACTCCGGTTCCTTCGCCTATTCGCGGCCGGATATCGCCACCCAGGTGAAGTTCCGCAAGCAGCAGGAAATCGAGAAAGGCGCCGAAAAGTTGCGTGCCGACGGCTTCCAGGGCGACGTCAAGATCCTGACCTCCTGCCCGGCCTGCCTGCAGGGGCTTTCCCGTTACGACGACGATGCCGGGACGAAGGCGGACTACATCGTCGTCGAGATGGCGAAGTACCTGCTTGGCGACAACTGGATGGCCGACTACGTCGGCAAGGCCAATTCCGGCGGCATCGAACGCGTCCTGCTCTGAATTTTTGCGGATTTCCGCGGTCGACCGTGGAAATCTGCGAAAATCCCTTTCCCGTTTGTGGAATCGGGGCGCTTGCCGCCCCGGCCGATCAGGAGCGTGGCTGAATGAGCAGCAGCTGTGAACTTTGCGCGAATCCGGGTGGTGTCGTGCTGTGGCAGGGGGCCGATTACCGTATCGTCAGGGTTGTGGACGCCCACTACGCCGGCTTTTACCGGGTCATCTGGAATGCCCACGTGCGCGAGATGAGCGACCTCGCCGCCGACCGTCAATGGCCGCTGCTGCGCGCCGTGCTGGCGGTCGAACAGGCGGTCCGCCGGCACTATGCGCCGGACAAGATCAACCTGGCCAGCTTCGGAAATGTTGTTCCACATCTCCATTGGCATATCATTGCACGCTGGCAGGATGACCGGCATTTTCCCGAACCGGTCTGGGGTAGTGTTCAGCGCCCCGCGGCACCGAGGCGCGCCGACGTCAGCGACGCTGCCATGCTGGCCACATTGAGGGAATTATTGCCGGAGATGGAGGAGGAAGGGGCATGAACGATACGCGCCAGCGCAATGCAGTGGTGATCAGGACCCTCGACGAAGGCCTGGCTTACCTCAGTTCGCTCAAGCTGGCCAATCCGCTTGCCGCAGAGCGACAACTGCAGGATTTTCTCGATGCCCTGCTGCTGGCGCCGCCCGATCCCGGCGTGCTTTATCAACTGCTCGAACAGGCACGGGCACCGTTGTCCTTCGTCGAAGAGGAAATCGCCCGGCGCTATCACAACAAGCCGGTACCGCTCACCGACGAGGAAGAGTCCTGTTTCCAGCAGGTCGTCTCGGTCTGGCGCAAGCTGGGCAAGGCGTACGCATTGTGCGCGCGGCTGGAAAATCCCGCTGCCGAGAACCCTGACTACCTGACCCTGGTGGCGACCATTCTGCATCGCTGCCTGTACTACACGGGCATGGTCATCGTCGAACATTACCGGGCCCGCCGGGAACTGCCGGAGGGCATCTGGCTCGATCTGCACGGCTATTACGCGACGGCCGAGGAATGGGGCGTTGCCTGCACGCCGGTGGTCGATCCGCTGGAAAGCAGCAACCTGCAGGCGACCCATTGCACTGCCGCTTACGTCGCCCTGCTGCTGGTCGACGTTGCCGGTCCCTATAGCAACAGCGTGCGCAATCAAAGTCTGATCCGTCGCTGGGCGACGATGTGGGCGCCGCTGGTGTCGGTGCACCCGCTCGACGACGATCTGGCCGTGCCGCCCTACATCGTCGAATTCATGAAGGATGCGCCGCTGCACCCGGGTTCGCCGATCGAAGGACCGACCAGCGACGTGCGGCGGATCGATACCACTCGTCTGAGCCTGCAGATCAATCACGTGCTGACCCAGCTGCGCATGCGCATCACACCGTCGCAACTGGGATTGGGGGAAGAAACCTCGGGCCATGTCGTGCAACTGCTGGAACAGCTTGCGCGCCCATGGAGTCAGGCCGCCTCGCCGCGTCGTTTCCGGCGTTTTGCCAGCGAAGGGACGGCGCGCCTGGCCACCGGTTTCGAAGCAATGTTCTTCTTCGTCAGCGGCGAGGCTTTTCTGCAGCCGGACAGCGCGTCGGCCTACTCGCGCAGCGATTTCGACGCCCTGTTCACCTTCCGCGACCGCGCCGAACCGGGCCAGGCGCTGGTCATCAAGCCGACCGTCAGTTTCCCGCACGAGGAATGGTCGGTGATCAATCATTCGGCCAGCGGCTTCCGGATGGCGCGCTCGGTGGTCGGCGGCAAGATTCAGCATGCCCAGTTGCTGGCGATCTGCCCGCACGACGGCGAGCAGTTCCTGATCGGTTACGTCGCCTGGTTGATGGAGGAAGCCGGCGGCGGGCTGATCGCCGGCATCGCCACCCTGCCCGGACTGCCGCGCGGTATCGGCGTCCGGCCGTTGGACGGGGATGGTACGCCGACCGTCGATCGTTACGTTCCCGGCTTCCTGCTGCCGCCGCTGCCGGCGATCCAGGAGGAAAGCTCACTGGTCGTTCCCTCCGGTTTCTAC
Source organism: Azonexus sp. R2A61 (assembly GCF_021401135.1). Classification (GTDB taxonomy): domain Bacteria; phylum Pseudomonadota; class Gammaproteobacteria; order Burkholderiales; family Rhodocyclaceae; genus Azonexus. Next base: position 471,963 of record NZ_JACBFO010000001.1, read on the forward strand.
CAGGCAGGACGCAACCTGCAGTTCTTTTCCGGCGATTTCGTCCAGCGTGCGCGGATGAATCACATCCTTTACCGGGGCAGCGATTTCGACCGGATCAGCTACATCCCGTTGTGAGTCGGGTAAACTAGCTGCCTTCGCAAGGAGGACAGGCATGGCCGGCATGGAAAAGGATACTCCGCTACCCGAGGAGATCAGGTTGCATCAGAAATCGCGGGTGCTGGAACTGGTCTACGACGGTAAAGCTTATCGGCTCGACGCGGAGTACCTGCGCGTCTTCACCCCTTCGGCCGAAGCGCGCGGTCATGCGCCGGGCCAGGAAATCCTGCAGACCGGCAAGCGCCAGGTCGAACTGCTCGGCGTCGAACCGGTCGGGACCTACGCCCTCAAGCTGGTTTTTTCGGATGGTCATGACAGCGGTCTCTATACCTGGGACCTGCTGCACAATCTGGCGATCCATCGCGATGCGCTGTGGCAGGAATATCTTGATCAACTGGCACGCCAGGGCGCTTCGCGCGACATCGACAGCACTTCGCGGCCGCCTGCCGCCCACGCTTGCGGTCAACATCACTGAATGATGAAAAACGAAACCACCCATTTTGGCTACGAAACGGTGGCCGAGCAGGAAAAGGCCCGCCGCGTGCGGGGCGTCTTCGATTCCGTCGCCAATCGTTACGATGTGATGAACGATCTGATGTCGGGCGGCATGCACCGGTTGTGGAAAGCCTTCGCGATCGATCGCGCCGGTGTCCGCGAAGGATCGCGTGTGCTCGATGTGGCCGGCGGTACGGGCGATCTGTCGCTGGCATTTGCCAAGCGCGTCGGCAAATCCGGCCAGGTCTGGCTGACCGACATCAACAACGCGATGCTGGCCCGCGGACGCGATCGCCTGATGGACAAGGGCTATCTGCTGCCGGTCGCGCAATGCGATGCCGAAAAGCTGCCTTTCCCGGACAACTGGTTCGACTGTGTCACGGTCGCCTTCGGATTGCGCAACATGACGCACAAGGACGGCGCGCTGGCCGAAATGCTGCGTGTGCTGCGTCCGGGCGGTCGCTTGCTGGTCCTCGAATTTTCCAAGGTCTGGGCGCCGCTGGCGCCGATCTATGATTTCTATTCCTTCCAGATCATTCCCCGGGTTGGCCAGCTGGTCACCAACGATTCGGACAGTTATCGTTATCTGTCCGAATCGATCCGCATGCACCCGGGGCAGGAAGAACTGAAGGCCATGATGGAGCAGGTCGGTTTCGAGCGCGTCGAATACTTCAATCTGGCGCTCGGCGTCGTTGCGCTGCACCGCGGCTTCAAGTTCTGACCATGGCGCTGTCCGAACGGCTGCTGTTGCCGCTGCTCAACCACCTGCTCGACGATGCGCCATGGGCGACTGAACGCTTGCGTCCGCATGCCGGCGCGCATCTGGCGTTGTTTGCCGGGGCTTTCCGGGTGCATCTGGGTATTGCCGGCGACGGACGGTTCTCGGTGGCGGAGACCTCTGCCACGCCGGACGTCACGATCGTGCTGCCCGACGATTTTGCGGCCCGGGCGATGGTCGACCGCGACAGCCTGCTGGGCGAGGCCCGTTTGAGCGGCTCGGCCGATCTGACGGAAGTGCTGGCCTTCGTATTCCGCAATCTGCGCTGGGATGCCGAGGCTGACCTGGCGCGTCTGGTTGGCGACATGGCTGCCCGGCGACTGCACCAGGGGGCGCTGGTTGCCGGCGCCGCCTTGCGGGAAGCCGGACATCGTCTGGGGGCCAATCTTGGCGAGTATCTGTCGGAGGAAAACAACGGCGTGACGGCGAATCGTCATGCCGTACAGGCTTTCGTCATCGACGTCGATCGTCTGCGGGACGATCTGGCGCGCCTGGAAAAGCGCATCGACCGGCTGTAAACGAAGGTCGCGACAAATGAAAAAAGGCAGCCGGTTGGCTGCCTTTTTTGCTGGGCGTTTCCGCTCAGTGGGTGTGCTTGCGCAGACGCTGAATTGCTTGCAGCTGGGCGATGGCTTCGGCCAGCTCGGCTTCCGCCGCGGCGTAATCCATCTCCGCCTGGCGATTGGCGAGCACTTCCTCGGCATGCTTTTTGGCTTCGAGAGCCTTGGCTTCGTCGAGGTCATGGGCACGAATCGCGGTATCAGCCAGCACGGTGATCGTGTCGGGCTGGACTTCCAGCATGCCACCGGAGACATACACCAGCTCGAACTCGCTCTGGTCCGGCACCTTCAGACGAATGGTGCCGGGCTTGATGCGGGTCAACAGCGGGGTATGTTGCGGCAGGATGCCGAGTTCCCCGGCTTCGCCGGGGAACACCGCGATTTCGACCAAGCCGGAGAAGATCGATTCTTCGGCACTGACGACATCGCAATGAACGGTCATAACCATTACTGGCTCCTATGCTGAGGCCGCATTACTGCAGCGTCTTCGCCTTTTCGACGGCTTCTTCGATGCCACCGACCATGTAGAAGGCCTGTTCCGGCAGGTGATCGTATTCGCCGTTCACGATGCCCTTGAAGCCCTTGATGGTTTCCTTGAGCGGCACGAACTTGCCCGGGGAACCCGTGAAGACTTCAGCAACGTGGAACGGCTGCGACAGGAAACGCTGGATCTTGCGGGCGCGGGACACGGCCAGCTTGTCTTCCGGCGACAGTTCGTCCATGCCCAGAATCGCGATGATGTCGCGCAGTTCCTTGTAGCGCTGCAGCGTGATCTGCACGGCACGGGCGACACCGTAGTGCTCTTCACCGACGATCTGCGGATCGAGCTGGCGGGAGGTGGAGTCGAGCGGATCGACGGCCGGGTAGATACCCAGCGAGGCGATGTCACGCGACAGCACGACCGTGGAGTCCAAGTGCAGGAAGGTCGTTGCCGGGGACGGATCGGTCAAGTCATCCGCAGGCACGTAAACGGCCTGGATGGAGGTGATCGAGCCAACCTTGGTGGAGGTGATACGCTCTTGCAGACGGCCCATTTCTTCAGCCAGCGTCGGCTGATAGCCCACGGCGGAAGGCATACGGCCGAGCAGTGCGGAAACTTCCGTACCGGCCAGCGTGTAGCGATAGATGTTGTCGACGAAGAACAGGATGTCACGGCCGTCGTCACGGAAACGTTCGGCCATGGTCAGACCGGTCAGCGCAACGCGCAGACGGTTGCCCGGGGGTTCGTTCATCTGACCGAACACCATCGCCACCTTGTCGAGAACGTTGGAGTCCTTCATTTCATGGTAGAAGTCGTTACCTTCGCGGGTACGCTCACCAACACCGGCAAACACGGACAGACCCGAGTGTTGCTTGGCGATGTTGTTGATCAACTCCATCATGTTGACGGTCTTGCCGACGCCGGCGCCGCCGAACAGGCCGACCTTGCCGCCCTTGGCGAACGGGCAGATCAGGTCGATAACCTTGATGCCGGTTTCGAGCAGGTCGACGGAGGACGACAGTTCGTCGAACTTCGGTGCGGCAGCGTGGATTTCGCGCAGTTCGTCGCTGTCGATCGGACCCGCTTCGTCGATCGGACGGCCGAGGACGTCCATGATGCGACCCAGCGTGCCCATGCCGACCGGCACGGAAATGCCGGCGCCGGTGTTGTTGACCTTCATGCCGCGGCGCAAGCCGTCGGAAGAACCCATGGCGATGGTACGGACAACGCCGTCACCCAGCTGCTGCTGCACTTCGAAGGTCAGGCCGGTTTCAACCATGCCGTTCTCTTCGGAGGCGTCGAGCTTGAGTGCGTCGTAGACCTTCGGCATCGCGTCGCGCGGGAAGTGGATGTCCACAACTGCGCCGATACACTGAACGATGGAACCTTGACTCATATTCAAATCCCCAATAATTAAAAGCTTCGCGCTTCGTCAGACTGCGGCGGCGCCGCTGACGATTTCCGAGAGTTCCTTGGTAATCGCGGCCTGACGGGCCTTGTTATAGACCAGCTTCAATTCACCGATGACGTTCTTGGCGTTGTCGGAAGCAGACTTCATGGCAACCATCCGGGCCGATTGCTCGGAGGCCATGTTTTCCGCAACGGCCTGGTAAATCAAGGCTTCGACGTAACGGAGCAGCAGGTCGTCGATAACAGGCTGGGCTTCCGGCTCGTAGACATAGTCCCAGCCCGGCTGATGATCGGTCTTGACGACGTCGTCGGCCAGCGGGAGCAGCTTTTCGAAAACCGGTTCCTGCTTCATCGTGTTGATGAAGCGGGTGTAGCCGATATACAGCGCGTCGATTTCGCCCTTCATGTAGGCGTCGAGCTGAACCTTCAGCGGCCCGATCAGCTTTTCCAGGTGCGGGGTGTCACCCAACGCGACGACGTGCGAAACGATCTTCGCACCGGCGCGCTGCATGAAGCCCAGCCCCTTGTTGCCGACACAGGTCGCCTGGAACTTGATCTGCTGGCTGTCGAATTCCTTCATCTTGCCCAGTACCAGGCGCAAGACGTTGGAATTCAGACCGCCGCACAGACCTTTGTCCGACGTGACCAGGACGATACCCACGGCCTTCGGCTCGCGCTTTTCCAGGAACGGATGCTTGTACTCGGTCAAAGCATGCGAGAGGTTGCTTGCCACGCGCCGGATCTTTTCGCCATAGGGACGAGCAGCCCGCATCCGATCCTGCGCCTTGCGCATTTTGGATGCGGCCACCATCTCCATGGCCTTGGTGATCTTGCGCGTGTTCTCGACGCTTTTGATCTTGTTGCGAATTTCCTTGCCGCTAGGCATGGCGTTCTCCTAGATCAGGCCCAGGTGCTCTTGAAAGCCTGGATGCCGGCAGCCAGTGCCTTTTCCGAGTCGCCGGACAGATCGGCGGACGACTCCATGGTGCTCAGAACGTCGGCATGGTTGGATTTCAGGTAGCTGATCATCGCCTTTTCGCATTCGAGCGCGCGCTTGACTTCGACATCGTCGAAGTAGCCCTTGTCGGCAGCGTACAGCGTGACGGCCATCTCGGAGATGCTCATCGGGGAGTATTGCGCCTGCTTCATCAGTTCGGTGACCAGACGGCCGCGTTCCAGCTGCTTGCGGGTCGCTTCGTCGAGATCGGAAGCAAACTGGGCAAAGGCTGCGAGTTCACGGTACTGAGCCAGGGCCAGACGAACACCGCCACCAAGCTTCTTGATCAGCTTGGTCTGGGCTGCACCGCCGACGCGGGACACCGAGATACCGGCGTTGATCGCGGGACGGATGCCGGCGTTGAACAGGTCGGTTTCCAGGAAGATCTGACCGTCGGTAATCGAGATGACGTTGGTCGGAACGAAGGCGGAAACGTCACCGGCCTGCGTTTCGATCACCGGCAATGCGGTCAGCGAACCGGTCTTGCCCTTGATCTCGCCGTTGGTGAACTTCTCGACCCACTCTTCGGAAACGCGAGCAGCACGCTCGAGCAGACGGGAGTGCAGGTAGAAAACGTCGCCCGGGTAGGCTTCACGGCCCGGCGGACGGCGCAGCAGCAGGGAAACCTGACGGTAGCCCCAGGCCTGCTTGGTCAGATCGTCGTAAATGATCAGGGCGTCCTGGCCGCGGTCGCGGAAATACTCACCCATCGTGCAGCCGGCATACGGTGCCAGGTATTGCAGTGCGGCGGATTCCGAGGCGGAGGCAGCGACGACGATGGTGTATTCCAGCGCACCGTGCTCTTCGAGCTTGCGCACGACGTTGGCGATGGTGGAAGCCTTCTGGCCGACGGCGACATAAACGCAGAGGAGGTTCTTGCCCTTCTGGTTGATGATCGTGTCGACAGCGACGGCGGTCTTGCCGGTCTGGCGGTCGCCGATGATCAGTTCGCGCTGGCCCCGGCCAACCGGAACCATCGAGTCGACGCACTTCAGGCCGGTTTGCACCGGTTGCGAAACCGATTTGCGCCAGATCACGCCGGGGGCGACCTTTTCGATCTTGTCGGTCAGCTTGGCGTTGATCGGGCCCTTGCCGTCGATCGGCTGACCGAGGGTGTTGACCACGCGGCCGAGCAGTTCCGGGCCAACCGGCACTTCCAGGATGCGGCCGGTCGTCTTGACCGTGTCGCCTTCCGAGATGTGCTCGTATTCGCCCAGGATGACGGCGCCGACGGAGTCGCGCTCGAGGTTGAGCGCCATGCCGATGGTGTTGCCGGGGAATTCCAGCATTTCACCTTGCATGACGTCCTGCAAGCCATGCACGCGGCAGATACCGTCGGTGACGGAAACCACGGTGCCCTGCGTACGCACTTCCGATGCGCCTTGCAGGTTCTGGATCTTGCTCTTGATCAGTTCAGAAATTTCGGAAGGATTCAACTGCATGAAAATCTCCTAGTTGTTCAGTGCCACGGCCATGGCATCGAGTTTGCCGCGGACTGAAGCATCCAGCATCTGGTCACCGACGGTGACCCGCACACCACCGATCAGGCTCGGGTCGATCTCGACGCGAGCGGTCAGGCGGGTTCCGAAACGGGGTTCCAGTTGCTGCAGCAGGGCAGAGACCTGGGCTTCGTCAATCGGGAATGCGGAGTACACCACCGCCTCCTGGACCCCTTCTTCCTGGCTGCGGGCCAGTTCGAAAAGCCGGGAAACCTCCGGCAGGAGTGCGAGACGCCGGTTTTCTGCGAGGGTACGAACGAAATTGCCGAACACGGTATCGCTGTCATCGGACAGCGAGATGAAGAGTTCGGCAACCTGTTCAGCGGAGAGCCGGGGGTTGCCCATGAGCTGAGCCATTTCCCCATCCTGGGCGATCAGCGCCAGCTTCTGCAGGCGCTGCGACCAGGTGCCCTGAGCCCCGGTTTCCTTGGCCAGCTTGTAGGCGGCTTCGGCGTAGGGGCGAGCGATGGTGACGGATTCGGCCATGGGTTACAGATCCTGTTTGATCTGGGCCAGAATGTCGGAATGAGCCTGGGCGTTGATCTCGCGACGCAGAATCTGCTCGGCGCCGGTAACCACCAGAGCGGCAACCTGTTCGCGCAGTTGCTCCTTGGCACGGACGGCCTCCTGCTCGATTTCGGCCTTGGCACCGGCGACGATGCGGTCGGCTTCGGCCTTGGCGTTTGCCTTGGCTTCCTCGATCAGTTGGGTGCCGCGCTTTTCAGCGTTGGCGATCAGTTCTGCTGCCTTTTCCTTGCCTTCGCGGAGCGCTTCCGTCGAACGCTTGGTGGCCAGTTCGAGATCCTGCTTGCCGCGTTCGGCGGCAGCCAGACCATCCGCGATCTTCTTCGCACGCTCGTCGAGCGCCTTCACAATGGGCGGCCACACGAATTGCATCGTGAACCACGCCAGAATGAAGAACACAACCAGCTGTGCGAACAGCGTTGCGTTCAGATTCACGGTTCTATCCTCTTCTAAAGGTTGGTCGGAAGAGGATCGATCAGATCAGCTTGAACGGGTTGGCGAAGGCGAACATCATGGCGATACCGACGCCGATCAGGAAGGCGGCGTCGATCAGGCCGGCCAGCAGGAACATCTTGGTCTGCAGGGCGTTCATCAGTTCCGGCTGACGAGCCGAAGCTTCAATGTACTTGCCGCCCATCAGGCCGATACCGATACAGGCACCGATAGCGCCCAGACCAATGATCAGGCCGGCAGCCAGAGCAACAAAACCGAGAACGTGTTCCATGACAACTCCTTGCTAAGTTAAGAAATAAAAAGGTTGGGGTACGACATTAAAAATCAGTGAGCTTCGTGAGCCTGGCCGACATACACCAGCGTCAACATCATGAAGATGAAGGCTTGCAGTGCGACGATCAGGATGTGGAAGATGGCCCAGATCGACCCGGCGATGACGTGGCCGGCGAACAGGAAGACGCCCGTTGCGGTACCGGCCCAGGCGGCGCCCATCAGCGCGATCAGCATGAACACCAGCTCGCCGGCGTACATGTTGCCGAACAGCCGCATGCCGTGGGAGACGGTCTTGGCCAGGAACTCGATCATCTGCATGGCGAAGTTGATCGGGTAGAGAACCGGATGGCTGCCGAACGGCGCGGTGAAGAGTTCATGCACCCAGCCACCGAAGCCCTTGATCTTCACGTTGTAGTACAGACAGATCAGCAGGACACCGATCGACATGCCCAGGGTCCCGTTAAGGTCGGCACTCGGCACGACGCGCAGGTAGGCATGGTGGTCGCCGGAAACGGTTTGCCAGAGCATCGGCAACAGATCGACCGGCAGGAAGTCCATCGAGTTCATCAGGAAGATCCAGATGAACACGGTGAGGGCCAGCGGGCCGACGAACTTGCGCGATTCGGCGCTATGCACGATGCCCTTGGCCTGGTCATTGACCATTTCGAGGACGATTTCGACCGCCGCCTGCATGCGACCCGGCACGCCGGAGGTGGCGCTCTTGGCGACGCGCCACATCACGAACAGACCAAGCACGCCCATCAGGACGGAAAAGATCAGCGTATCGATGTTGAGTACGGAGAAGTCGACAATCGACGTCTGGGCGTGACCGGTGGTATTCCAGTGGGTCAGGTGGTGAACGATGTATTCGCCTGCAGTAGGCGCGTTCTCTGCTGCTTCGTGGCCTGCGGTAGACATGGTCAGGATTTCTTCCAAAACGCTAAAAAACCGGCATGTAACACAATCGCCAGACCGATCAGCAAACTCGGCCAGTGCATCTCGGGATATCCCTTGATGGCGATTGCCAAAATTCCCACGGTGGCTGCGATCTTCAGGAATTCACCAATGAAGAAGTTCGCTGCGTACGACGCATCCGGGCGCGCTTTGAGCATCGTCAGCCGGATGGCGAAGAACAGGTTGGGAAGAATGGCGGCCAGTGCCGCGACTCCTACCGAAACGAACCCCCGAATTCCAATCATCGCGCCGGCCACGATGGCTGTTATCGCTGCTGCACCACACTGCAGATAAATTGCCTTGAACATGGTGCCTTGCAATCGTTGACCGGCTTTGCCACACAGACCTAAATGATACAAGACTTGAAAAAACACCGTCAATGAAAATTAAGGGTTTACCGCAATGCAGCAACCCCGGCGCGGCGGTGTTGTCCCGTGTTTATCCTGCATGGCGCAGACGGCCGAGAATGCCTTCCAGTTGATCGAGGTCGCCGAATTCGATGGTGATCTTGCCGGCGCCTTTGCGGTTGCTGCGAATGGCGACCGCTGCGCCGACCGCATCGGCAATTTCTTCCTGCAAGCGCAGCAGGTCGCGGTCGACCGGTGCCGGTGCCGATTTCTTCGGCGGATGCGTGATCTGGTGGACCAGTCGTTCGGCCTCGCGGACCGACAGGTTTTTCTGCACGATGCGCTGGGCCACGGCAATCTGTTGTGCGCCGGGCAGCGGCAGCAGGGCGCGGGCATGGCCCATGTCCAGCTTGCCGGCCATCAACAGTTCCTGGACGGCTGCGGTCAACTGCAATAAACGCAACAAATTGGACGCGGCGGGACGCGAACGGCCGACGGCATCGGCGGCCTGCTGGTGGGTCAGGCCGAATTCGTCGATCAGCCGTTGCAGGCCCTGCGCTTCTTCCAGCGGATTGAGATTTTCGCGCTGGATGTTCTCGATCAGTGCCATCGCCAGCGCCTGCTCGTCCGGAATGCTGCGCACCAGTACCGGTACTTCGGCCAGGCCGGCCTGCTGGGCGGCGCGCCAACGGCGTTCGCCGGCGACGATCTCGTAGCGCTCGGCGCCCGGCGTGTGTTCGACGGCGCGTACCAGGATCGGCTGCATGACGCCCTGGGCCTTGATCGAGGCGGCCAGTTCGGCCAGCGATGCCGGGTCCATCTGCGTGCGCGGCTGGTATTTTCCGGGTTTCAGCCGGTCGACCGGAAGATTGCGCAGTTCGTCCTCGGCCTTGGCGTCGCTGCCGGCGAGCAGCGCGTCCAGACCCCGTCCCAATCCCTTGAATCTGCTCATTTGGTGGCCCTTTCGAGGATTTCACCGGCGAGCGAGGCATAGGCCTGCGCGCCCTTCGAGTGCTTGTCGAATGCGATGACCGGCTTGCCGTAGGACGGTGCCTCGGCCAGCCGTACGTTACGCGGTACGATGGTGCGGTAGACCTTGTCGCCGAAGTGATTTTCCAGCTCGTTCGACACCTGCTGGGTCAGCGTGCTCTGGCCGTTATACATGGTGCGCAGCAGGCCTTCGATCTCCAGTCGCGGATTCAGGTGATGGCGCACCTTGCGCAGCGTCTCGACGAGGTCGGACAGACCTTCCAGCGCGTAGTACTCGCACTGCATCGGGATCAGCACCGAATCGGCGGCGACCAGCGCATTGACCGTCAGCATGTTGAGCGCCGGCGGGCAGTCGATCAGCACGAAATCGTATTCGTCGTGGTTCTGCTGCAATGCATTCTTGAGTCGGTATTCGCGCTGCTCGAGTTCGATCATTTCGACCTCGGCGCCGGCCAGTTCGCGATTGGCCGGCAGCACGTCGAAGGTGAATTCGGTCTTGATGCACACCTCGACCAGCGAGGCGGCGCCGATCAGCAGCTGATAGACGGTCGGCAGCGCATCTTTTTTGGTGATGCCGGCGCCGGTCGTCGCGTTGCCCTGCGGATCCATGTCGATCAGCAGCACGCGCTGGCCCTCGGCGCCGAGTGAGGCGGCGAGATTGACGGCGGTCGTCGTCTTGCCGACGCCGCCCTTCTGGTTGGTGATGGCGAGGACTTTCATTGGCCCGCTTTCAGGATGATCAGGTGTCTTTCGGCGTCCAGCCCGGGTACGGCTAGCGGGACGATGCGGTCGACGGTGATGTCGGCCGGCAAGGCGGCGATTTCGTCGTCGGGACGGACGCCCTTCATCGCCAGCCAGCGGCCGCCGGGCGCCAGCAGATGGCGGGTCAGCTCGACGAACAGCCCAAGCTCGGCGAAGGCGCGCGAACTGATCTGGGCGTACTGGCCGGTCAATTCCTCGACCCGGGCGTGGTCGACCGCGACATTCTTCAGGCCGAGCTGGATCGCCGCCTGCTGCAGGAAGGTCGCTTTCTTCTGCACCGTGTCGACCATGCGTACCGCCAGTTGCGGCCGGGCGATGGCCAGCGGGATGCCGGGCAGGCCGCCGCCGGCGCCGACGTCGAGCAGGGCGCCGTCATTGACATGCGGCAGGATCGCCAGCGAGTCGAGCAGGTGGTGCGAAACGGCTTGTTCTGGATCGCGCAGTGCGGTCAGGTTGTAGGTCTTGTTCCACTTGAGCAGCAGGTCGCGGAAGGCGAGCAGTTGCTGCTGCGCGGCGTCGGGCAGGTCGAGGCCGAGTGCGGCCAGGCCGCTGGCGAGGGTGATCGCGCTCATGCGGCTTGCGACAGCTTGAAACGTTTGAGGTGAATCAGCAGCAGCGAGATCGCCGCCGGCGTGATGCCCTGGATGCGCGAGGCCTGACCGATGGTCTGCGGCCTGTGCTGATTGAGCTTCTGCTTGACCTCGTTGGACAGGCCGGCGACCGTGCCGTAATCGATATCGACGGGCAGCACGGTGTTTTCGTAGCTGGCCGACTTGGCGACTTCCTCGGCCTGGCGGTCGATATAGCCCTGGTACTTGGCGGAGATTTCGAGCTGTTCGATCACCGCTTCGTCAATCTCCGGCAGTTCCTGCGGTCGACCGTCGATTTCCAGCGAAATCAGGCTGCCGTAGGTGACTTCCGGCCGGCGCAGCAGCTCGAACAGGTTGTACTCGTGGTCGATGGCCTTGCCGAGCACGCGCTGGCAATCGTCGGCGGCGACGATCTTCGGGTTGATCCAGGTCGATTTCAGGCGTTCCTGCTCGCCGGCGATCGCGTCACGCTTGCGGCAGAAGGCGTCCCAGCGCACGTCGTCGACCAGGCCGAGCGCCCTGCCCTGCTCGGTCAGGCGCAGGTCGGCGTTGTCTTCGCGCAGACTCAGGCGATATTCGGCGCGGCTGGTGAACATCCGGTAGGGATCGGAGACGCCGCGCGTGATCAGATCGTCGACCAGCACGCCGAGGTAGGCCTCGTTGCGCTTCGGGCACCAGCCGTCGCGGCCGCGCACGTAATTCACCGCGTTGATGCCGGCGAGCAGGCCCTGCGCGGCGGCTTCCTCGTAGCCGGTGGTGCCGTTGATCTGGCCGGCGAAGAAGAGGCCGTTGATCGCCTTGGTTTCCAGCGTGTCCTTGAGGCCGCGCGGATCGTAGAAGTCGTATTCGATGGCGTAGCCCGGGCGCAGGATGTGGCAGTTTTCCAGCCCCTTGATCGAGCGTACCAGCGCCAGCTGGATGTCGAAGGGCAGGCTGGTCGATACGCCGTTCGGGTAGATTTCGTGCGTGGTCAGGCCTTCCGGTTCGAGGAAGACGTTGTGCTGGTTCTTGTCGGCGAAGCGGTGGATCTTGTCCTCGATCGACGGGCAGTAGCGCGGGCCGACGCCTTCGATGACGCCGGTGTACATCGGCGAGCGATCCAGGCCGCTGCGGATGATATCGTGCGTCTTCTCGTTGGTTTCGGTGATCCAGCACGGCAGTTGTTTCGGGTGCTGCGCCGCGTTGCCGAGGAAGGAAAACACCGGCAGCGGATCGTCCGAGTGCTGCTCTTCCATCACCGAGAAGTCGATGGTCTTGCCGTCCAGGCGCGGCGGCGTGCCGGTTTTCAGGCGGCCTTGCGGCAGGTTCAGTTCCTTGAGGCGGGCGGCCAGCGACACCGATGGCGGATCGCCCATGCGCCCGCCGGTGTAATTCTCCAGCCCGACGTGGATCTTGCCGTTGAGGAAGGTGCCTGCGGTCAACACCACGGAATCGGCCAAAAAGCGGATGCCGAGCTGGGTGACCGCGCCGCACACCTGGTCGCCCTCGACGATCAGGTCGTCGCAGGCCTGGGCGAAAATGGTCAGGTTCGGCTGATTTTCCAGACGCGTGCGGATCGCCTGCTTGTACAGCACGCGGTCGGCCTGGGCGCGGGTGGCGCGTACCGCCGGGCCCTTCGAGGCATTGAGGATGCGGAACTGGATGCCGGCTTCGTCGGTCGCCGCCGCCATGGCGCCGCCCAGCGCGTCGACCTCGCGCACCAGGTGGCCCTTGCCGATGCCGCCGATGGACGGGTTGCAGCTCATCGCGCCGAGCGTGTCGAGGTTGTGCGTCAGCAGCAGCGTACTCGCCCCGGCCCGCGCCGCGGCGAGCGCGGCTTCGGTGCCGGCGTGGCCGCCGCCGACGACGATGACATCGAAACGGGTGGGATAAAGCATGGAATTCGGCCTTGCTGCAGTGCGGTAGCGGACCGCGGATTTTACGTCAGGTGGCTGAAAAATCACAGGTTTAGCGCGGTCGACCGCAGAAGCCGCGGGGTTTTTCTTGCCGGCCATGACGATCTCAAGTAATTTTCCGGAAATGAATCTCTCCGCAGCCCAGGGCGCCGGCCCGCTCGACAACGAGGAAATGCTCCTCGTCCTGCATCAGTCGCTGACCAAGAAACGCGTCCTGATCGTCGATCGTCATTCGCCGGCCCGCGAATCGCTGCGTCTGATGCTGAGTGCGCTTGGGGTGACGATGGTGCACGGCGCGGGAAATTCGGCCGAGGTGATTCGCCAGGTCAAGAGCAACCGCTTCGACATCATCCTGTCCGATTTCGTGCTCGACGACGGGCGCGACGGCCAGCAATTGCTCGAAGAACTGCGCCATGCCCACCTGATCGCGCCCAGCACGGTCTACGTGATCATCACCAGCGAACGTGGCTACACCAACGTCGTGTCGCTGGCCGAACTGACGCCGGACGATTACCTGATCAAGCCGTTTACCGCCGAGCAACTGCAAGCCAGGCTGGTACGTGCGATCTACAAGAAGCATGTGCTGCGCAAGATCTACGAACAGATCGAGCGCGGTGCGCTGGAAGAGGCAATCGACGCCTGTGACCGGGTGATCCGCCAGCAGCCGGCCTATACCTACGACGCTTTGCGGTTCAAGGGTGAACTGCTGCTGCAGTTGGGTCATGTTGATGAAGCCGAAAGCCTGTTCCGCAAGGTACTTGAGGGGCGTATCGCGCCCTGGGCGCGGATGGGGCTGGCAATGGCGTTGCGTGATCGCGGGGCGCTCGATGAGTCGGCGGCGCTCGCCGAACAGGTGCTGGCCGATGCGCCGGAATACCTGTCGGCCTACGATTTCCTGGCTGCCGTGCATGAAGCCCAGGGGCGCTTGCAGGATGCGCAGGCGGTATTGCAGAAAGCCGCCGAAGCCTCGCCGCACAACACCCTGCGGCAGCGCATGGTGGGCGACGTGGCGGCGCGCAATTACGATCTGCTGGTCGCCGAAAAGGCCTACGGCAAGGTGATCGAGCGCAGCAAGGGATCGACGCTGCGCAGCGTCGACGATTACGCCAACCTGGCGCGCGTGCTGGTCGAGCGCGGCGACGTCGATGCATCGCGCAAGATTGCCGCCAACCTCAAGCGCGAATGGCGCGGCGACAAGCAGGCGGAACTGGCCGTGCTGCTCAACGAAAGCCTCTGTCTGGCCGCCGAGGGCGCCCCGGAAAAAGCCAAACCCTACGTCGAACAGGCGTTGACGCTGCAGCGCGAGGTCGAGGAAGAAAACGCCCTGGCCGGCAAGCATGTCTCGCAGCGTCTGGCCGTCGATCTGGCGCATGCCTGTTACGCGACCGGCATGGACGAGCAGGCGCAGCAGATCATGCGTCAGGTTGCCGTCGAGAATCACGGCGACAACCAACTGATTCACCACATCTCCAGCGTGTTCGAGAAAACCGGGCGTCAGGAGGCGGGCAACACCATGCTCGACCAGATCGGCCGGCAGGTCGGCGACCTCAACGAGCGCGGCAAGGCGGCGGCCCGCAGCGGCGATCTCGAGGCGGCGGCGCGCTTGCTGGTCGAAGCGGCCGAACAGGTACCGAGCATGCAGTTCCTGCTCGATGCCGCCAAGGCCGTTTACAGCCTGATGGATCATCGCGGCTGGGATGTCGATCTGGCCGAGCGCGCGCAGGATTACCTGCAACGGGCGCAGCGCAAGGACCGCAAGAATCCGCGCGTCGTCGCGTTGCGTCAGCAGTACATGGCGGTGGCGCGCAAGTACGGCATCGATACCGAGGCCTGATCATCCTTCTGCGGCGGCGTCGGCCTGCGGTCGACGTGATAAAGTCCCCATTTTTTGCACGGGGTTTCGCATGTTCTCTGGCATCGTCGCGGCAGTCGGCCGCATCACCCACCTGACGCCGCGGGAAGTCGGCTACCGGCTGACCGTCGAAGCCGGCAAACTGGACATCGACGATGTCGCGCTCGGCGATTCGATCGCCCACAACGGCGTCTGCCTCACCGTCGTCGGCAAGGCAGGCGCTGCCTTCCAGGTCGACGTGTCGCCGGAAACCCTGTCGTGTACCGTCGGCCTCGACGCGCCCGGTCCGGTCAACCTGGAAAAGGCGCTGCGTCTCAACGACGTGATCGGCGGCCATCTGGTGTCGGGGCACGTCGACGGCGTCGGCGAAGTGTTGCGCTTCGACCCGGTTGGTGACAACCGACTGCTGGAAATCCGGGCGCCGAAGGAAATCGCCAAGTTCATCGCGCGCAAGGGCTCGATCGTCGTCGATGGCACCAGCCTGACGACCAACGAGGTCAAGGGAACCGACTTCACCATCAACCTGATTCCGCACACGCTGGAAAACACCACGCTGAACCGCCTGCAGTCCGGCAGCAAGGTCAATCTCGAAGTCGACCTGATCGCCCGCTATTGCGAGCGTCTGCTGAGCGCCGAACGCGAGGGCTGACCTTGCCGGCACGCCTGGTCCTGCTGCTCAGTCTGTGGCTCGCCGCCTGCGCGAGCTACGACGGCCGCGGGCTGGAACCCGGCCGTGCCGACACGGCCGAGGCCGAAGCGCTGATGGGGGCTCCGGCCGTACGCTGGCGCGAAGCCGATGGCGGCGAAACCCTGGTCTATCCGCGCGGCCCGCAGGGCATCCACACCTGGTTTCTGCGCTTCGATGCGGCGGGTCGTCTGCTGCAGCGGGAAAACGTTCTGGATACAAGGCATTTCGCCCGCATCCGGCCGGACATGACGCCCGACGAGGTGGTGCGCATCCTCGGTCCGTCGGTTGCCCATTGGACCATCCGCTACGAAGCGCGCAACGAACTGGTCTGGGAATGGCGTTATTGCGACGACTGGAACGAACCGGCCCGCTTCAACGTGCTGTTCGATGCGACGACCTTGCGCGTCCGTTCGACCGCGGCCGCCACCGAGGCTCTGCGCGGGGTCGACGGCATCGGCTGGTTCCGCGACTACTGCAGCCGCTAGGCGGCGCTGCGGCCCGCCCGGCTTGAAAAACCCCGGTGACGCCCCCATAATCCACGGCATGGTTGTAATTCCGGCAATCTGGAGGCGTTCTGGACAGGGGTTCGATTCCCCTCACCTCCACCCAAGGGCATTCACCGAGTGTCCTTGCGATGGGGGTGTACTGGTTTCGACAGGGCGGGCAAAGGTGCGCAGGCAACCCGAAAGGTGACGGACGTAATCCGCACAAATCCATAAACGCCAACGATGAGCGTTTCGCTGTTGCCGCCTAATCGGCATAGCTGGGGCCGCTGAAGCCTTATTACCCAAGACAGCCGGCGGGGACTTCGGTCCCCGTCGTCACATCCGTCGCACGCTTTTCTTCCTCAGTGGGCGTAGCCGTCGTTTTCCCGCAGGCAGTAGCCGCGAGTCGCATGCACGCCGTCGATCTTCGTTGCCACCAGGATGCCGCTGCGTTCCAGTTGCTTGACGATACGCGAGATGGTTTCGAAGCGCAGGTCGGTGATGTCGGCGATATCGTGTCGGGTGGGTAATACGACGCGGCCGGCACCATCGGCGAGCAGTCGGGCCAGACCGAGCACGCGATCGACGGCCTGGCCGCCGCGCAGTGCGATGACCTCGGCGGCCCGTTGCTGGGCCTGTGCCAGCGAGGCCAGCAGGGAATCGCCGCTGGTCGCCGATTCGCCTTCCGGCCAGGGGCGCAGTTCGCAATGCGTCAAGGCGCTGGCCGTGAAGGTGTAGGCGCCGAACAGCAGGGTTTCGCAGCCGAGGATGTCGCCGGCGATCGCCAGGCTGGCGAAACGGCGCTCGCCATCGGGTGTGCCCGTGTCCAGGCGGACGACGCCTTTGCCGACGCGCCAGGCCAGGCCGGTGTTGCCGCTCCGGTAGATCTCCTCGCCGGCACCGTGTTCGCGGTTGGCCCGTGTCGGTCCGGATTTCCTGCGGTCGACCGTGGAAAAGAAGCCCATTTCAATTCTCCTGTGCCGGAAACGCAAAAACCCCGGCGCGCTGGCCGGGGTGGATACGGATCGGGGTCGCCGGGTCAGAACCTGACATTCAGGCCGGCGTAGAAAGTCCGCCCCATGCCGGGAACGCCGATGCCCGGGGCGATGCTGTTGATGCCCATGGTCGTGCCCTGGCCGGTGTAAGTACCGCCGGTCGGCTGGTAGTAGAGCTTGTCGAACAGGTTCTCGACGCCGGCGTCGACGCGGATGTTGCGCCAGGTGTAGCTGGTGCGCAGGTTGAACAGCGCATAACCCGGCGTTCTGACTTCGTTGCG
The DNA here is from genome assembly GCF_021401135.1 of Azonexus sp. R2A61. Classification (GTDB taxonomy): domain Bacteria; phylum Pseudomonadota; class Gammaproteobacteria; order Burkholderiales; family Rhodocyclaceae; genus Azonexus. The sequence continues at coordinate 489,369 of NZ_JACBFO010000001.1, forward strand.
GGCATCCGAAACCTTGTTCTTGGCCCGGGCGGCAACCATTTCGACGGCATTGTTCCAGCCGCCCAGTTCGTGCGTCAGGCTGAGGCGGGTGTTCAGCGGCATGATGTTGTACAGATCGTCGCCGGTGTCCAGATTCTTGCCGTTGGTGTAGTTGACCAGGCCCCGGGCGGCGAACTGGCCGAGCGCGGTATTGCCCAGCGGCATCCGGCCCGACAGGTCGAGGCCGAACAGGCGGGCGGTCTGGTTGGTGTAGCGCAGCACGTTGAAGCCGGCGTTGTTGGTCAGGCGCACGGCATCGATGTAATCGGTGACGCGGGTGTAGAACGGCGTTGCCTTGAGTTCCCAGCGGCGGTCGGCGGCGTGCCAGTCGAAGGTGGCGGACAAGGTGTTGGCCTTTTCCGCCTTCAGATCGGGATCGCCGACATAGCCGTTGCCGTCGCCGACGGTATTGTTCATCACGGCGGCCATGGCCCAGGTCGACCAGGTGTAGCGCTCGTAGAGGTTGGGCGAGCGGGTCTTGTGGGCGAAGCCGAATTCGACGTCGATGGCCTGGCTGGGGGCGTAACGGGCCAGTGCGGTCAGATCCCAGTTGTTGTCGGTCTTTTTGTGTTCGCGGGCGTTGAAGGCGGCGGCGTCGACCAGTTGGTTGCCCATTGCGTTGCCATAGCCGTGGACGTCGCCGGCGTCGGTGGTCACGCGCTCGTAGCGCAGGCCGAGCTGCGTCGTCCATTGCGGGCTGAAGCGCTTTTCCCATTCGCCGAACAGGCCGGCGCGGTCGCGGCTGCCATCGGCGATGTTTTCGAAGGTACCCGGCGACATGCCGCCGGTGCCCGAGGGCGGCCACCAGTCGCGCAGCGTGTAGTGCTGGTACAGCGCGCCCAGACGCAGCAGACTGCTGTCGGCCAGATCGATCTCGGCCTTCGTCTCGACGCCGGTGGTCCGTCCGCGGCTGTACATCGGCATGCCGTTGACCGCCGTGCCGTAGACCAACTGCTTGTCCATCCCGAAGTTCATGTAGTGATCGACCGCTTCGTGATAGACGCGGGCTTCCGCGCGGCCCCAGTCGAACTGCCCGAGCCAGCGCAGGTTGGCCCGCTTCTGTTCGTTGTCCAGCATGTCCATGCGCTGGTTGGCGTACAACTGGTAAGGCAGGTCCTGGTAGCCGAGTTTCAGTTCGACCAGATGGTTGCCGCCGCGCAAGGCGAAGCCGAGCGTGTGGTTGCGCGTGTCGTAGGCGCTGGAGCCGACTTCGTTGCGGGCCAGTTCGTTGCCACGGCCGGTTGCCGTGAAGTTCTTGAATTCGCCGCCGGCCTTGTAATTGTCGGCCTTGGCCAGGGCGCCCGAGTAGCTCAGGCTGAGGTTTTCGCTGGCGACCGTGGCCGACAGGTTGATGCCGCGCTGATCGCCGTTGCTGCGATAGTAGGTGCCAACTTCGCCTTTGGTCAGCAGCCCCTGGCCGGGCTGGGCGAAATCGGGGCCGCGCGTTTCGGCGACGATACTGCCGCCGATGCTGTCGCCGCCGACCGAGACCGGCGTGATCCCGGCATAGACCTTGATCGACTTGAGATTGCTCGGGTCGACATAGGACAGCGGCGGATTCATGTGATTCGGGCAGGAGGCGATCAGGTCCATGCCGTCCAGCCGGATGCGCAGGCGATCGTCGGCCAGGCCGTGGATGACCGGCAGGCTGGAAACGCCGCCGGCGCCGTACAGGCTGACGCCGGGCTGTTCGCGCAACAGGCTGGCGGTGTCGCTGGTGGCGGCGCGCAGGCGCTCGAGTTCGCCGGCCGTGGGGGCGGCGGCGCCCGGCAGGTCGCGCTCGCGCGTGGCTTCGACGACGACTTCGTCGAGCGTCCGGAGCGGCGTCTGGGCGACGGCCGGGATGGCGAATGCGACGGCGATGGAGGCCGCCAGCGGCTGCAAGCGGATACGCATGAGTGCCCCTGAAGTTCTGGTTCTTGAAGGGCGAATTGTCGCGGCCGGGCGGGGCGAGCGGAATGCGACAGATTGTCGCACCCCTGCGGTCGACGGGAATTTCTGCCGGTTTTTGCGGTCGACCGCGCCGCTCAGGCGTTGAGTTTTTCCAGCGCCTCGCGCAGCTTGGCCGGTTCGTCCAGGCGCAGCATCTTGCGTACGTTGGGGGCGAGTTCGCCGACGTCCGACTTCAGGATGCGGCTCTTGACGCGCAGGATCTGCGACGGATGCATCGAGAAACAGCGCAGTCCCATGCCGAGCAGCAGGCGGGTCAGTTCCGGATCGCCGGCCAGTTCGCCGCACACCGAGACCGGAATGTCGGCCTTTTCGGCACTCGAAATGGTGTGCGCCAGCAGCATCAGCACCGCCGGGTGCAGCGGATCGTAGAGTGCCGCCACCTGTTCGTCGGCGCGGTCGATGGCCAACGTGTACTGGATCAGGTCGTTGGTGCCGATCGACAGGAAGTCGAGGCGGCGCAGGAACAGCCCGACGGCCAGCGCGGCGGCGGGAATCTCGATCATGCCGCCGACCGGAATGTTTTCGTCGAAGACGATCTTTTCGCCGCGCAGGCTGGATTTGGCCTGCTCGACGGCGGCCAGCGCCTGGTCGATCTCGTGGGCGTGGGCCAGCATCGGGATCAGCAACTTGATCGGGCCGAACTTCGAGGCGCGCAGGATGGCGCGCAACTGCGTCTGGAACATCTTCGGCTCGGCCAGCGACAGGCGGATCGCCCGCCGGCCGAGCGCCGGGTTGGTCTTCACGCGGTCGCCGGCGGTGCCTTCCGGATTGAGGTCCTTGTCGGCGCCGAGGTCGAAGGTGCGGATGGTCACCGGCCGGCCGGCCATGCCCTTGACCACCTTCTTGTAGGCTTCGAACTGCTCCTGCTCGTCGGGCATGTCGCCGCGGTCCAGGAACAGGAATTCGGTGCGGAACAGGCCGACGCCTTCGGCGCCGGATTCCAGCGCGACCGGCACGTCGCCGGGCAGTTCGATGTTGGCGTGCAGCGCGATCGACAGGCCGTCGATGCTCTCCGTCCTGGCGGTCTTCAGACGTTTGAGCTTGCTCTTCTCGAGCTCAATCTGCTCCATGCGCAGCCGGTATTCGTCGAGCACGCGCGGGTCGGGATTGACGATGACCACGCCGCGCAGGCCGTCGACGATCAACTGCTCGCCATCGCGGATCAGCGCGCGGCCGTTTTCCAGGCCGAGCACCGCCGGAATCGCCATCGAGCGGGCGAGGATTGCCGTGTGCGACGTGGCGCCGCCGACGTCGGTGATGAACGCGGCGAAGCGGTGGTCCTTGAAGGCGATGGTATCGGCCGGCGACAGGTCGTGGGCAACGACGATCAGTGCGTCGTCCCGGGAGGTCTTGGCGGCCTTCAGCGAGGCCTTGCCGCGGTGGCCGAGCAGTTCCTTGACGACGCGCTCGACGACCTGGATCACGTCGAACTTGCGTTCGCGCAGATAGGGGTCGTCGAAATCCTCGAACTGCTGGACCAGATGTTCCATCTGCTGGACCAGCGCCCATTCGGCGTTGCAGCGGCGTTCGCGGATGATTTCGCGCGGCTTGTCGGTCAGTTCGCTGTCTTCAAGGAACATCGTGTGGATGTCGATGAAGGCGGCCAGTTCGGCCGGTGCGTGCTCGGTGTTTTCCTTGATCTGCACGAGTTCCTGCTTGACCGCCGCGACGGCGGCATCGAAGCGGGCGATTTCCTTGTCGACCTGGCGCGGTGCCAGCGTCAGGTGCGCCACCTCCAGCGTCGCATGCGACATCAGCATGGCCCGCCCGATGGCGATGCCCGACGAAACGCCCAGCCCGTGCAGCGTGAAGCTCATCGCATCATTCTCCTTCGCCGAAATAATCGGCGATCAGCGCCAGCAGGGCATCCATGGCCTCGGCTTCGTCGGCGCCATTGGTTTCGATCGTCACTTTCGAGCCCTTGCCGGCAGCCAGCATCATGACGCCCATGATGCTCTTGGCGTTGACCCGGCGCTCGCCCTTGCTCATCCAGACTTCGCACTGGAACTTGCCGGCGGTCTGGGTCAGTTTGGCGGAAGCGCGGGCGTGCAGGCCGAGCTTGTTGATGATTTCGGTTTCGCGGGTCAGCATGAAATTCTCGTGGGGATCAGTGATGAAGCATGTCGAGGATGCCGTCGCGGCCGCCATCGCGGGCACGGACGAGCAGGGTGGAGAGATCGCGGTCGCGGTAGTTCAGCGCGCGCAGCAACATCGGCAGATTGACCCCGGTCAGCCCCTCGACGCGGCCCGGGTCGAGCAGCTTGAGCGCCAGGTTGGCCGGTGTCGCACCGAAGATGTCGGTCAGGATCAACGTGCCCGCCGCGTCGGTGACCGAGGTCAGCAATTCGCGGGCGAGCGGCAGCATGTCCAGCGGGTCGTCCTGCGCTGTCACCCCGAGCTGGGCGACCCGTTCCGGACGCCGGTTCAGCACATGGCAGGCGTTGTGCAACAGCGCCTCGCCGAAGCTGCCATGGGTGATGAGGAGGATGCCGATCATGCGGGCCATTCTAACCCGCATGCCTTCATTTACGGCTGACGATCAGGATCCCCGCGATGACCAGCGCCGCGCCAGTCGCCTGGGCGGCCGAGATGTGTTCTGCGAGCAGCCACCAGCCGAAGCCGATGGTCAGGATCGGTCCGACCATCCCGTACAGCGAGGCCGGGCCGGCACCCAGCTGACGGATGGCCGCCGACTGCGCAAATACCGGAATGATCGTCGCGAACAACGCCATCGCCGCCCCCCAGCCGTAAACCGGCAGCGGCTGGACGAATGCGGTCAACGGCTGGCTGAGCGAAAAATGCAGCAGCGTCACGGCGGTGGAGACCAGCATAGCCAGCGCCGAGAAACGCATCGCGCCGAGACGGGCGATCATGTCGGCGCTGCCGGCCAGATACAGGGCGTAGGACACGCTGGAGGCAAAGACCAGCGCGCCGCCGATCAGCACCGAGCGCGCATCGCCCAGGCCGAGGTCGTGGACGAACGCGAAGCCGATGCCGACATAGCACAGCGTCACCGCCAGCAACTGGCGACGGGTGAAGGACTTGCCCTGGAACAGGACGCCGATCAGCAAGGTCAGCGTCGGATAAGTGAACAGAATCAGTCGTTCCAGGCCGGCCGAAATGTAGGCCAGTCCCCAGAAATCGAGAATGCTGGCGCCGTAGTAGCCGAGGCAGCCGAGTACCGCCAGGCGCAGCCAGTCGGCGCCACCCAGCCGTACTGCCGAAGCCTGGCGACGCAAGCCGAACCACAGGAAGACCGGTAGCGCCATGCCCATGCGCAGTGCGAGCAGTGTGATCGCGTCGACGCCGTACGGATAGGCCAGCTTGACGAAGATCGCCTTCATCGAGAAGCCCAGCGCGGCAAGCAGCGCGAGCAGGATGCCGAGGGAACGGCTACCGTCCATGGGCATCAATCCCCGGCCAGCCGGCGCAGGCGCAGCGCAACGCCGCATACCAGCCCGGCACAGGCCAGCAGCGCCGCCGCCACGCCCGGCCAGCCGCCGTGGCTCCACGCCCAGCCAGTGGCGGTCCCGACCACGCTGCCGCCCAGGTAATAGCTCGACAGGTAGAGCGCCGAGACCAGCCCGCGGCGCGGCCCGGCGCGATGGCCGACCCAGGCGCTGGCGACCGAATGCACGGCGAAGAAACCGAAGGTGAACACCGCCAGCCCGGCGACGATCAGCCACAACGGGGTGAGCAGCGTGACGGCGATACCGGCCACGGCGAGCAGCGACATGGCCAGCAGCATCCGCTGCCGGCCGCGACGCGCCACCTGACGGCCGGCCCAGGCCGACGACCAGGTTCCGACCGAATACAGCAGGAAGATGCCGCCGATCCACGCCGGCCCCAGCGCGTAAGGCGCGGCAACCAGCCGGAACGGCAGGTAGTTGTACATGCCGACGAAGGCGCCCATGCTCAGGAAGGCGGTGGTGAATAACCAGGGCAGGCCGGGATCGGCATAGATGCGGCGGATGTCGGCGAACAGCAGGCCGGGCTGCAGCGAGCGCGGCTCGAAGTGGCGGGCCGGCGGCAGCAGGCGCCAGAAGACGACGGCCACCGCCAGGCCGACCAGCCCGAGTGCGGCCAGTCCGTAATGCCATGAACCGCCGAGATCGCTGACGACGGCCGAAATCAACCGGCCAGCCATGCCGCCGAGGGCGTTGGTAGCGATGTACAGACCCATCACCCGGGCCCGCGCGGCGACCGGCAGTTCCTCGCCGAGGTGGGCCATCGCCGCCGCCGGCACGCCGGCGATGCAGGCACCGAGCAGTGCGCGGGTGACGACCAGCAGGAAGAAGTCGGGCGCCCACGCCGAGCTCAGCGCGAACACGGCGGCGCCGAGCAGGCCCAGGCGCATCAGGCGTTCGCGGCCCCAGCGATCGGCGACCAGGCTGAGCGGGATCAACAGCAGGGCCATCACGCCGGTGCTCACCGTCACGCTCAGGCTGGCCGTCCCCGGTGCGATGGCGAAGGCCTCGCTCAGTTGCGGCAGCAGCGGTTGCGTGCCGTAGAGCAGCACGAAGCAGGAAAAGCCGGCCAGGCAGACGGCGATGGTGATGCGCCGCGTGTGCGCGCGGTCTTCGTCTTCGGCAACGGCAGTCAAGGGAATCTCGGGCGTTCTGGCGTGGGTGGCGAGAGGTGGATTGAAACGCCGGCGGCAGCGGCTGGCAATTGGTATTATCGAAAGCGAGCGTTCGAACCAGACGAAACCATGCATTACGACCTACCCGACCTGCGGCTCGTTGCCGCGATTGCCGACAGCGGCAGCCTGACGCGTGCCGCGGAGCGCGTGCACCTCGCGCCGTCGTCGGCCAGCCATCGCCTGTCGCAGCTCGAAGCGGCGCTCGGCGTGGCCTTGTTCGAACGCCATGCGCGCGGCCTGACGCCGACCGCTGCCGGCGAATCGCTGCACCGCCATGCCCGCCAGGTGTTCGCCCAGCTCGAACAGATGCATGCCGACCTGGCGCCCTACGCCAGCGGTGTCAACGCCCAGGTCACCGTGTTCGCCAACACCAACGCGATCAACTGCTTCCTGCCCGGCGATCTCGGCGATTTCCTGCGCGAACATCCGAACATCCGGGTCAGCCTGGAAGAACAACCCAGCCCGGCGATCGTCCGCGCCGTCGCCGCCGGCCAGGTGGACATCGGCGTGGTTGCCGCCGAGGGCGATTTCGGCGAACTGCAGGCGACGCCCTACCGGCGCGACCGGCTGGTGCTGATCGTTGCGGTCGACCACCCGCTGGCGGCAAAAAGCGAAATCGCCTTCGCCGAGGTGTTGACCGAAGCCTTCGTCTGTCTGCACGCCGGCAGCGCCATTCACACCTTCATGATGAACCATGCCGCGCTGCTCGGCGGCCGGCTCGACGTGCGTATCCAGGTGCGCAGCTTCGCCGCCGTCTGCCGGATGGTCGCCGCCGGGGTCGGCATCGGCATGGTGCCGCGCTCGTCGGTACTGGCGGTCGACGCGTTGAAGATCGTCGAAATCAGCGATCCCTGGGCGCCGCGCGACCTGCAACTGTGCGTGCGTTCGCCGGCGGCGCTGAGTGCGGCGGCGGCGGCCTTGCTGGCGCATCTGTCGGGCAAGGCGGAGGCCGCCCCGGGCTAGCCTCGCCGTCCGGCAAAAATCGCGTTTTGCTGCGGTCGACCGCAGGCAACCGGAAAAAACGGTCCGCTGCTCAGCCGTTGTCGCGGGCGGCGAATTCGGCAGCCAGCGCCGCCTTCTGCTCACGCTTGATGTCGTCCCAGGCGCGTCCCGCTTCGAGGCCGGACAGCCGCGTTTCGAACTTGCGGCAGGCGCGGGCCACTACCGATTCGAGCGTTACCTCGCCGCCCTTCTGCAGCGCGACGATGGCGTTCAGGCAGTTCCACAGCAGATCGCCGAGTTCGTCCTCGAGATAGCAGCCGCGTTGGCGGGCAATTTCTTCGAGCACCTCGTCGACCTCGTCCTTGAGGCCGGCCAGGTAGCTTTGCGGGCCGGCGTACCAGGGGTTGTTGCGGTCGTAGGCCGACTTGCGGCGGACGATGTCCAGCAGGGTGTCGAAGTTTTCCATGGGGCGGTCGTTCCGGGTGGTCGGCCGCGTTCGGCCGCTGGCGGTCCATCATGCCAGCGGCCGGGCGGCGGTCAAGCGTCGGTTCGGCTGAGCCAGTGCGCATAGGCCGGCAGGCGCCCGTGTACGCAATCGAAGTAACGCGCCTGCAGGCTGCGGGTCAGCGGGCCGGGACGGCCGTCGCCGATGCGCCGGCCGTCGATGTCGACCACCGGCGTCAGTTCGGCGGCGGTGCCGGTCAGGAAGACCTCGTCGGCGCAGTACAGTTCGTCGCGAGTCAGTCGCTTGCCGCGTACCGTCAGGCCGAGATCGACGGCCAGCGTACGCACGCTGCGCCGGGTGATGCCGTCGAGCGCGGTGACGATTTCCGGTTCGATCAGCTCGCCGTCGCGGACCAGGAACAGGTTGGCGCTCGACGCCTCGGCGACATAGCCCTCGCTGTCGAGCAGGATCGCTTCGTCGTAACCGTCGCGACGCGCTTCGCGCACCGCGAGGATCGAGTTGGCGTAGGCGGAGATCGCCTTGGCGCGGCACATCTGCACGTTCGGATGGTGCCGGGCGTAGGAAGCGACGCGGGCGCGGATGCCGCGGCTCAGCGCCTGCTTGCCGAGATAGGTATCCCACGACCAGGCGGCGATCATCAGATGACTGGCGGCGCCCGCCGGATCGACGCCGAGCTTCTCGGCACCGAGGAACAGCAGCGGCCGCAGGTAGCCGCTGCGCAGGCCGTTGCGGGCCAGCGCCTGGCGGCAGGCGTCGGCGATCTCGGCGCGGGACCAGGGCAGGTCGATGGCCAGGATGTGGGCCGAATCGGCCAGTCGCCGCAGATGGTCGTCGAGCCGGAAGATGGCCGTGCCGCCGTCGCCGTCGTAGGCCCGCAGGCCTTCGAAACAGCCGTAGCCGTAATGCAGGGTGTGGGTGAGCACGTGAACGGTGGCCTCGCGCCAGGGCAGCCAGCGTCCATCGAGCCAGATTTCGCCTTGGCGATCTTGCATGATGGTTTTCCTCGGATTGTCGGTGTCGACCGCAGGGGTCGCAGGGGCCGGGGCGGTGGTCGGCCGGGTTTGCTGCGGGCGCTGGCCGGGTGGGCGGCGCCTTGGGGCGGGGCTGTCGGTGAACCGAGAATGCGGGAAGCTTCGATGCTGTTCAAACGAATCCAGAGCGATTCGCGTGAATGAAATTCATCCGTGAGCGGTGTTACCGGCGGCGTCGCGCGAACCGCGGATCAGCCAGCGGATGAAATCGCGGACGACCGGCTTGTCTTCGGCAGCGGGCGGCGCGACGACGTAGAAACTGCGGTCGGCGCAGTCCTCGGCGAAGGGGCGCCGCAACTGGCCGGCGTCGAGATAGGGGCGGGCCAGCGTGGCCGCCATCAGTGCCACGCCGTGACCGGCAACGGCGGCTTCGAGCATCAGCAGGGCGTCTTCATACACCGGGCCGCGCGACGGCTCCTTGCGGCGCAGCCCGGCGGCGGCGAACCAGCGTTGCCACGACAACAGCGGGTGGCGCAGCAGGCGCAAGCGGTCGAGATCGGCCGGCGTCTGCAGTTGCCCGGCCAGGGCCGGGCTGCACACCGGGAAGACGCGCTCCTCGAACAATTTCCAGGCGAGCAGGCCGGGCCATTCCTCTTCGCCGTAACGCAGCCCGAGATCGGCTTCGCCGCTGAGCAGCGGGCCGAGGCCAGTGGCCGTGCCGAGGGTGAATTCGATCTCCGGATGCTGGCGCTGGTAGGCGCAGATCCGGCTGACCAGCCATTTGCTGCCGAGCGCCGGCGCTGCCGAAATGCGCAGGCGTTCGCGCTGCGGGGTGCGCAAGTGAGCGCTGGCTTCGTCCAGCCGGATCAGGGCGTCGCGCACGACGGCCAGATAACGCCGGCCGGCCGCGGTGAGTACGACGGCGCGGTGCCGGCGCTCGAACAGCGCCTGCCCGAGATGCGTTTCCAGCTGCCGGATGCGATGGCTGACCGCCGATGGCGTCAGGTGCAGCGCCTCCGCTGCCGCCAGGAAGCTGCCCAGGCGGGCGGCCGCTTCGAAGGCCGGCAGCGTGTGCAGCGGCGGCAGGTCGTTCATCGGTGGCTTACTGCCGGGCGGCCTTCATGTCGGTCAGGAAATCGCGCTGGATTTTCTGCATCTTCGGCATCATCGTCGCCATCATGCCCTGTAGTTCGGGCATCAGCTTCTGCATCAGCAAGGGCATCTTGCGGATCATGGCCTGGCCGGCCGGCGTGCGATAGAAATCGAGCATGCCGACGACTTCGTCCTCGCTCAGCGTTTCGCGGTACAGGCGCAGGTAGATCGGTTCCATGCGCTGCCAGGCCAGTTCGTCGCGCATCAGCAGGCCGATCTTGCGCTTCATGTTGTCGATGGCCTGTTGTTCCCCGTCGCTCGGCGTCTTGCCGGCCAGCGCCTGATCGATGCCGGCGTTGGTCATGGCGTCGATCTGGGTATGCATGCCGTCAATCAGTTCGCGCGCCTGCGTGACTTCGAGCAACTGACGGATCGAGGCTTCGCTGGCCGGTTCGGCGAAGGCGGCGGTGGTGGCGAAGAGCAGCGAGGCAAGGAGGATTTTCGGCGTTTTCATCGGGATTCCGCGACGGGTGGAGAAAGAAGGATTTCGGGATTTTAGGGCGGTCGACCGCAAGCCGGGCAAAAAACCGCCACGCTCACCACCACCCTTGCAGCAACTGCCGGCCGGGCGGCGACAGTGCCCAGCCGACCAGTGCGCAGTGGATTGCTGCGGTCAACCGGAAAATCCGCAGAAAAGCCGCTTTCGACGACTTGTGACGGAATGCCCGTTGCCCGGCCACGGCGCCCGGCCAGCCGCCGAGCAGGCTCCACAGGTGCAGCGTGTTTTCCGGCGTGCGGCGGCCGCCGCGCCGGGCGGCCGACTTGTCGAGGCCGTAGAGGATGAAGAGCAGTGCGCTGGCGCCCAGCGACAAGGCGGCGACGGTCAGCGGCAGATGCGCGGTCAACGCCGCCAGCAGCAGAAAAACCGTGAACCCGGCGGCAAACAGCGGCATCGTCAGGAAGCCGGGCGGATGCAGTTGCTCGGCCCGGCGTAGAGCGTCGCCAGCAGATTGCGCATCTGGTCGCACAGGTGATTGGCTTCCGGCACCGTCAGGCCCCAGAAGATCATCCGCACGTCGCGTTCGCCGCGCCGCGAGGGGCGGTAGCTGAAATAGGTCAGGTTGCCCGGGCGTTCATCGAACAGCGGCAGGTAGCGCGGGGCCAGCGCCGGTTTGCATTCGGCCAGCTGCAGCCGGCATTGCGGGCAGCGCGTGCGCAGATGGTCGCGGGCCCGCGTCAGCCGCAACTGGCAGTCGATGTCGTCGGATGCCCGGCCGAACAGCGCTGCCTCCACATCGCGTCCGCCCTCGCGGATCTGCAGCCGCATTTCGACATAGACCGGATCGGCGATGGCCGGCGGCGGCAGGAAATGTTGGTAGGCCCAGTAGCCGAGCATGGCCAGGGGAATCAGCAGCATCAGTTTCATCGGAGAACGGCACCGGCAGGTGCCGCAGGCAGTGGGCGAGCGCCGATTCTAACCCGTCGGCATCGTCGCATGACGAAGGCGTGCGCCGCCTGCGCCACGAACGGGCGCTGCGGTCGACCGCCCTTTTTTGCCGATTTTCAGCGTCGACCGCCGAGGATGGAACCGAGCACGCCGCGCAGGATCTGCCGTCCGAGTTCGCGCCCGACGGTGCCGGCGACGCTGCGCGCGGCACTCTTGGCGGCAGCTTCGATGACGCCTTCGCGACGGCCGCCGCGCGGGCCGGTCGAGCCGGTCAGGATGCTGCCCAGGCCGTCGAGCAGGCCGCCGCCCGATGTCTCGGCGGGGGCCGGTGCCGGCTGCGGTCGCGGCGCGGCGGTCGGCCGGGCCGGCACGTTGCCGGGGGCGGCCGGGGCGGGAATGGCACCGGGGCCGGTTTTCTTCGCGGCGGCCGGTTGACCGCGCAGGATTTCGTAAGCCGATTCGCGGTCGATCGCCGTGCCGTAGGTCGCCATCAGCGGCGACGCGGCGATGTTCGCCTGGCGCTCATCGACGGTCAGCGGGCCGAGGCGCGACGCCGGCGGAAAGATGAAGGCGCGGTCGACGATGTTCGGCCGGCCTTTTTCATCGAGGAAGGAAACCAACGCCTCGCCGACGCCGAGTTCGGTGATCGCCTCGGCGGCGTTGAACTTCGGGTTGGCGCGCATCGTCTCGGCGGCCGACTGCACCGCCTTCTGGTCGCGCGGTGTGAAGGCGCGCAGCGCATGCTGCACGCGGTTGCCGAGCTGGCCGAGAATCTTTTCCGGCACGTCGAGCGGGTTCTGCGTGACGAAGAAGACGCCGACGCCCTTCGAGCGGATCAGCCGCACCACCTGCTCGACCTTGTCGGTCAGCGCCGCCGGCGCGCCGTCGAACAGCAGGTGCGCCTCGTCGAAGAAGAAGACCAGCTTCGGCTTGTCCAGATCGCCGGCTTCCGGCAATTGCTCGAACAGCTCGGAGAGCAGCCAGAGCAGGAAAGTCGAATAGAGCGCCGGCGAGTTGATCAGCTTCTCGGCCGACAGGATGTTGATCACGCCGCGGCCGTTGCTGTCGACCTGCATCAGGTCGGCGATGTCGAGCATCGGCTCGCCGAAGAACTGGTCGCCGCCCTGCTCGTCCAGCGTCAGCAGGCCGCGCTGGATGGCGCCGATCGATGCGGTCGACACGTTGCCGTATTCGGTCTTGAACTGCGCCGCGTTGTCGCCGACGTACTGCACCATCGCCCGCAGGTCCTTCAGGTCGAGCAGCAGCAGGCCCTGGTCGTCGGCGATCTTGAACACCAGTTGCAGGACGCCCGACTGGGTGTCGTTCAGGTTGAGCAGCCGCGCCAGCAGCAGCGGGCCCATGTCGGAAATCGTCGCCCGCACCGGTACGCCGCCCTGGCCGAAGACGTCCCAGAAGGCGACGGTATTGGCGTAGTTGGCGTAGCCTTCGAGCCCCAGCTCGTCGATCCGCTTCTGCAGCTTCGGCGACACCGTGCCGGCCGCGCCCATCCCCGACAGATCGCCCTTCACGTCGGCCATGAATACCGGCACGCCGATGTACGACAGCCGCTCGGCCAGCGTCTGCAGGGTCACTGTCTTGCCGGTGCCGGTCGCCCCGGTGATCAGGCCGTGGCGATTGGCCATCTGTGGCAGCAGCGCGGGAAAACCGTCGGCGGACTTGGCGAGGTAGAGCGGATCGGACATGGCGCGGAAACTCCGGGAAGATCAGGTGCCGGCATTCTAGCGCCGCGGCGGCAGGCTGGTGTGAAGGAGGGTAAAGCGGGCCGGACAGCCTGATCGGGAAAACGCAGTGCGCTCCCTTTGCCGAAGTAGCAGAAGCGGAGGCGCTGAAACAGCGCTGTCCGCGTTCTGATCGCCGCCGGCGGGTTCAGTGCAGCGGGGTGAATGTCTCGGCGGTAATCAGCCAGCGTCCATCCCAGCGCACCAGGACCAGTACTTTCTTGCCGAGATCGGTGTGGCTGGCCGAGCGGTAGTGCTGCTGAAAATGCACTTCGGCACGCGCCGGGCTGGGGAAATGGATTTCCGGGGCGTCGATCCGGATTTCGAGATCGCTGGCCGCGCCCAGCGCTTGTCGCCGGTTTGCCTGCCATGCCGAGGGATTGCCGGCCTTGCCGGCAAAGTTGGGGGCATAGTGGGCCAGGTAGAGATCGGCGTCGCGCGCTTCCCAGGCGCCGCGCCAGCGTTCCAGGAACTGCCTGATCTGGCGCTCGGCAATGACGTTATCTTGTTCTGCTGCCTGCATCTCCTGAGCGATCGACAGCGTGGGCAGGCAGCCGCACAGGCAGAACAGCAGGAAACCGAAAAATTGGGTTCTTATCCACATGGCAAGACGAGGGAAGGGAAAAGGGAGGGGCTGGGGGGCTCGAAGCGCGGAACTATACCGCGTCGACTTTGGATATGCATAAAGGCACGGGCAAGGGGGTTTCCCGACTTTGCTTGCGGAGGGTGGAATGGGTTTGCCTTGCGTTCAATCCCAAGCCGCCGGCAGCGCCGGCGGCATCTGCCGTGGCGCGCTGCCGTCGCCGACCGGGCCGAAGCGCGGATCGCCGTTTTCCCATTGCCGTTGCGCCTAGGCGATGCTGGCGCGGTCGCCGGCGACGAAGTTCCACCACATCTGGATGGGGGCTGCGAACGGTTCGCCGCCGAGCAGCAGGAGCTTGCCGCCGGCGGGCAGCTTGAGTTGCAGGCGGTCGTGCCCGGGTTCAAGGTAGAGGAATTCATCGTCGCCGAGGCTTTCGCCGGCGGCAACGATGCGGCCGATCAGCGGCAGCAGGCCGTATTCGAATTCCGGTCGCAGCGGCAGGTCGACCGTGACATCGGCACTGGCGGCAATGTCCAGGCCGAGCAGCGGGGTGTGGATGCGGGTCGGGGCGCGTTTTCCCAGGTAGTCGCCGGCGAGCAGCGTGAATTCGGCGCCGTCGGCGCGCCAGCTGGGCAGTTCGGGGTAGTGCACGAAGTCGGGCGGACAGTCGCGCTGTTCGGGCGGCAGGGCGATCCACAGTTGGGCGGCGTGCAGGCGCTGGCCGGGTTGCGGCGAGTCTTCGGTGTGGGCGATGCCGTGGCCGGCGGTCATCAGGTTGACCTGGCCGGGGCGGATCCGTTGTTCGTTGCCCAGGCTGTCGCGGTGCAGGATTTCGCCGGCTACCGGCCAGGTGAAGGTCTGCAGGCCGATGTGCGGGTGGGCGCCGACGTGCAGGCCGGCATCCGGGGCAAAATCGATCGGGCCGATGTGGTCGAGGAAGCACCAGGCGCCGACCGAGCGCCGCTGGCGGGTGGGCAGGGCGCGGCGGACGGTGAGGCCGGCGCCGAGCTCGGTGGCGCGGGTGGCGATGCGCTGGATGGCGGACATGGTTTTCCCCTTCTGACCGATGATGGCGTCAGACTGCCACAAGCGGCGGCGAAAGGGCGCATGTCCTGTCGCCGGTGCGACGGCCTTGTGGCCTTTGCGACAAGCCGGGCGGATGTCAGGCCGGTTTGTTATGTACCGCGCTGAGCACTTCCGAAACGTATTCGCCGCGCGATGCGGCGTTGTTTTCCTGCTGGTTGGCGGCGCACCAGGCGGCGAAGGCGGCCGGTTCGATCTGGCATTCCAGGGCCATCACGCCGGAGCGCTGGAAATTGCGGCGGGCCGCCACGGCCATGGCTTTCCACTTGTCGAAGCTGTCTTCGAAGCATGCCGGATCGGTCGCCGTGGCCTTGACCTGCGCCCAGGTTTCGGCGGTGTACCAGGTGACGCCGATGACCAGTTGCTGGCTGCGGCGCTTGGCCTTGAGGCTTTGGTAGAGGGTGGGTTTTCTCATGGCGGGCGACTTGTCGGTGGCGCGAAAGACAGGCTGGCAAGCAACAAGCACACCCGCCGGACAGCCGCCGTGCACGCCGGCCTGACGGGAAGGCGCCGGCCGGGTAAAATCGCGCCTTCATTGTCTCTACCGCATTAAGGAACCAGCATGGCCGGACATTCCAAATGGGCCAATATCCAGCACCGCAAGGGTCGTCAGGACGAAAAGCGCGGCGCCACCTTCTCCAAGATCGCCAAGGAAATCACCGTGGCCGCCAAGATGGGCGGCGGCGATCCCGGCTTCAATCCGCGTCTGCGGGTTGCGGTCGACAAGGCCAAGGGTGTCAATATGCCCAAGGACAAGATCGACACCGCGATCAAGAAAGGCACCGGCGAGCTGGAAGGCGTCGAATACATCGAGATCCGTTATGAAGGCTACGGTGTCGGTGGCGCGGCGATCATGGTCGATTGCCTGACCGACAACAAGACGCGCACCGTGGCCGAAGTCCGCCATGCTTTCTCCAAGCACGGCGGCAACATGGGCACCGACGGTTGCGTGGCGTTCCAGTTCAAGCATTGCGGCCAGATGATCTTCGCCCCGGGCACCGACGAAGCGGCGCTAATGGATGCCGCCATCGAGGCCGGCGCCGACGACGTGGCGACCAACGACGACGGTTCGATCGAGGTGCTGACCGCGCCGACCGAGTTCATCGCCGTCAAGGACGCCCTGGAAGCCGCCGGTTTCAAGCCGGAATTCGCCGAAGTGACGATGAAGCCGGAAGGCGAGAACGTGTTCACCGGCGACGACGCGGTGAAGATGCAGAAGCTGCTCGACGCGCTGGAAAACCTGGACGACGTCCAGGAAATCTACACCACGGCGGTCATCGAGGAGTGACGGCAAAGCCGGCCGAACTGCCCGCCATCATCGACATCGAAGCTTCCGGCTTCGGGGCGGGCAGTTATCCGATCGAGGTCGGCTACTACATGCCGGGCGGGCAGATGTATTGTTCGCTGATCCGCCCGGAACCCGGGTGGACGCACTGGGACGCCGGCGCCGAGCAGGTGCATGGCGTGACCCGGGAAATCCTGGAAAAACATGGTCGACCGGCGGCAGAGGTGGCCTTGCACCTGAACCGCCATTTTCGCGGCCAGACGGTTTATACCGATGCCTGGGCACACGATTTTGCGTGGCTCGGGCGCCTGTACGATACGGTCGATCTGGTGCCGACCTATCAATTGAAGGATTTGCGCGAACTGCTCAGCGAATGCGAGCAGGCCGGCTGGCACAAGACGCGGGCGGCGGTCGAGCTGCGCCTGCAGTTGCGCCGGCACCGGGCCAGCAGCGATGCGCGGGCCCTGTTCGAAACGCTTTGCGAGACGCGCAAACGCTGTGTGCCCGAGTGGGCGCGCTGAGCGATGCGGCGTTTCTATCCCCTGCTTTTCGTTTTTCTGTGGAGTACCGGTTTCATCGGTGCCAAGTACGGCCTGCCCTACGCGGAGCCGTTGTCCTTCCTGCTTACCCGTTATGGCCTGGTGATCGGCCTGATGCTGCTGATCGCGCTGGCCAGCCGTGCGCCGTGGCCGGATACGCCGGCGCAGTGGTTGCACATCGGCGTTTCGGGTCTGCTGGTGCATGCGGTTTACCTGGGGGGCGTCTTCGTGGCGATCAAGCATGGCCTGCCGGCCGGCGTGACTGCGCTGGTCGTCGGCATGCAGCCGTTGCTGACCGGCGCGCTGTCGGGGTGCTTGCTCGGCGAGCGGGTGAGCGGTCGCCAGTGGGGCGGGCTGGCGCTGGGTTTCGTCGGCGTCGGGCTGGTGGTATCCGGCAAGGTTGACGAGGCGGCCTTCGGCGCGATGTTGTGGCCGGCGTTGATTGCCCTGCTCGGCATCACCGCCGGTACGCTTTACCAGAAGCGTTACTGCGCCCGTTTCGACCTGCGCACCGGTTCGGTGATCCAGTTCGTGCCGAGCGCCTTGTTGACCGGTGTGGCGGTGGCGGCCGGCGATGGCTATCACGTCGAATGGACCGGCGATTTCCTGTTTGCCCTGGGCTGGCTGGTGCTGGTCCTGTCGATCGGCGCGATCGGCCTGCTCAACCTGTTGATCCGCAGCGGCAGCGCGGTCAACGTCGCCAGCCTGTTCTATTTGACACCGCCGACCACGGCGCTGATTGCCTGGGCGGTTTTTGGCGAAATTTTGTCGTCGACCGCAATCGTCGGCATGGTGCTGGCGGTGGGCGGGGTCTGGCTGGTGGCAAGGCCGGCACAATGAGCGGCATACGTATCCTGGGCATCGACCCTGGTTTGCGCGTGACCGGTTTTAGCTTCGGCCGCGGGCTGCGCCCGCTTAACCGGCGATGCCGGTTAGCCTGCGCTGAAGCCGACCACGCGCACGGCGGGAGGGGGCTGACATGAGTGCGCTCCGTATCCTGGGAATTGACCCCGGTTTGCGCGTGACCGGCTTTGGCGTCATCGAGAAGCATGGCAGCCAGCTGGTCTATGTGGCCAGTGGCTGCATCAAGTCGAACGACAAGCAGTCGCTGCCGGAGCGCATCGCGACCTTGTTTGCCGGGATCAGCGAGGTGATCGCGACTTACCGGCCGGACCAGTCGGCGGTGGAGAAAGTGTTCGTCAACGTCAATCCGCAGTCCACGCTGTTGCTCGGTCAGGCGCGCGGTGCGGCGCTCAGCGCGCTGGTGCATGGCGGCCTGCCGGTGGCGGAGTACACCGCGTTGCAGGTCAAGCAGGCGGTGGTCGGGCATGGCAAGGCGGCCAAGGATCAGGTGCAGGCGATGGTCGTCCGGCTGCTCGGTCTGGCCGGTTCGCCGACTGCCGATGCGGCCGACGCGCTGGCCTGCGCGATCTGCCATGCGCACGGCGGCCAGGGGCTGGGGGCGCTGGCGACGGCCGGTTATCGCATTCGCGGCGGTCGGCTGATAGGATGACGCGATGATTGCCGAACCCCAGCTGCAGGCCTTCCCCAACGCCTTCGCCCGCTATTTTGCGGAGACCCGTCCCGCCTTTCTCAGCGTGACGCTGGCCGGTTGCCTGATCGGCCTGGCGACGGCCGCGCTCGGCGGTCTGCCGCTCGATGCGACGAAGGCTTTCCTGACCGTCTTTTTCGCCCTGGTCGCCCACGCCGGCGTCAATGTGGTCAACGACTACCACGATGCGCTGAACGGTTCCGATGCGGTGAATACCGAGCGCTTGTTTCCGTTTACCGGCGGTAGCCGTTTCATCCAGAACGGCGTGTTGACCGTGCGCGAGGTCGGCGTGTTCGGACACGCGCTGCTCGCTTCGGTGATTCCGCCCGGGCTGTGGCTGGCCTGGCAGTCGGCGCCGGGGCTGCTCGGCATCGGGCTGACCGGCCTGCTGATCGGCTGGGCCTACTCGGCACCACCGTTCAAGCTGATGGCGCGCGGCGTCGGCGAACTGGCGATTGCCGCCGGCTGGCTGCTGGTCGTCGTCGGCACCGACTACGTGCAGCGCGGCGCCTTCGCCTGGCTGCCGGTGCTGGCCGGGCTGCCGTTTGCGCTGCTGGTCGCCAACCTGCTGTTCATCAACCAGTTTCCCGACCGCGCCGCCGATGCGCAGGCCGGCAAGCGCACGCTGGTCGTCCGTCTTGGCACGCGGCGGGCGCGCTGGGGTTACTGGCTGATCGCCGCGCTGGCCTACGGTCAACTCGCCGCCGGCTGCATTTTTGCCGTGTTGCCGGCGTGGACCGCAGCCGGCCTGCTCACCGCGCCGTTGTCCTTTGCCGCCGGTCGCCGTTTGCTGGCCCATGCCGGCCAGCCGGCCGGGCTGACCGGGGCGATCAAGCTCACTATCCTCGCCGCCAACCTGCACGGTCTGCTGATCGCCGCCGCGCTGGCCAGCGTCGTGCTGTTTCAGGGAAACCCATGATCGGAAGACTGACCGGCCTGATCGCCGAAAAGAATCCCCCGCAGATCGTGCTCGACGTCAATGGCGTCGGCTACGAACTCGACGTGCCGATGAGCACGTTCTACAACCTGCCGTCGGCGGCCGAGCGGGTGACGCTGCTGACCCATTTCGCGGTGCGCGAGGACGGGCATTTCCTGTACGGCTTCCTCAGTGAGGCCGAGCGTTTCGCCTTCCGCCAGTTGCTGAAGATTTCCGGTATTGGTGCGCGGACTGCGTTGTCGGTGCTGTCCGGTCTGTCGGTCGGCGATCTGGCGGCGGCGGTGGCGCGTCAGGAAGTCGGCCGGCTGGTCAAGGTGCCGGGCATCGGCAAGAAGACCGCCGAGCGCCTGTTGCTCGAGCTCAAGGGCAAGCTGGCCGAGGCGTTGCCGGCCGGCACGCTGCCGGCGGTCGACGATGCTTCGCAGGACATTTTGAACGCCTTGCTGGCGCTCGGTTACAACGAGAAGGAAGCCGGCGCCGCGCTCAAGCAGTTGCCGCCCGATCTGTCCACGTCGGACGGCATCCGTCAGGCGCTGAAGTTGCTGTCGAAGGTCTGAACATGCTGACCGACAAGGATCACAAGTCGCTGGCGCAGATCGCGCTGGTCGTGTTGCTCATCGTCGGCTGCGTTGCGGTCCTGCTGCCTTTCGTCGGTGCGGTGCTGTTCGCCTTCGTGATCTGGATCTGCACCTGGGAACTGTACGCGACGCATGTGTTGCCGCGGATCGGCAACCGCGACATGGTCGGTGCCTCGCTGATGGTCTTGCTGCTGGTGCTGATCCTGCTGTTGCCGACGGTGTTCCTGGCCGGGGCGCTGGTCAGCGGGACCGATCGCCTGATCGAGGTGGTCAAGCCCTATGTCGAGCAGGGTCTGCCGACCGATCCACCATCATGGTTTGTCGGCGTGCCGTTGTTCGGCGATCTGATCGTCGATTTCTGGCATGAAGTGGCGAGCAGCCGCGAAGCGTTGAATGGTCTGCTGACCCAGGCGGTCGGCCCGGTCCGCCAGATGCTGCTGGCGGCCGGCGGGGTGGCGGCCAACGGCCTGCTGCAGTTGGCGCTGGTGCTGTTCGTCGTGTTTTTCCTGTATCGCGACGGGACAAGCTTGTCGAACGCACTCTATGTGGGGGCCCGCAAGCTCGGCGGCGATCTCGGCGAAGGCATGATCGAAAAGGCGCGTGGCACAGTGGTCGGCGTCATGCTCGGCATCGTCGGTACGGCGGTGGCGCAGGCCTCGGTCGCCATGCTCGGTTTCTTCATTGCCGGTACGCCAGCGCCGGTACTGCTGGGTGTGGCCACCTTCTTCCTGTCGATGGTGCCGGTCGGCCCGCCGCTGATCTGGGGCGGTGCCGCGGCCTGGCTGTACGGCGAGGGGCAGACCGGCTGGGCGATCTTCCTGGTGCTGTACGGCCTGTTCGTGATCAGCAGCATCGACAATCTGGTCAAACCCATCCTGATCGCCCGCGGTGCCGGCCTGTCCATCCTGCTGATCGGTCTCGGCGTGCTGGGTGGCGTCTGGGTCTTCGGCTTCATCGGCATCTTCCTCGGCCCGGTCCTGCTGGCCCTCGGGCAGATGCTCCTGACGCGCTGGTTGCGCGAGGAAACCTCCCAATGATCGAAACCGACAAGCTGGCTGCGGTCGACCGCGTCATCGCGCCACAATCCAAGTCGGCGCAGGAAGAAGCGCTTGAACGCGCGCTGCGCCCCAAGCGCCTGGCCGACTACACCGGCCAGCAGAAGATCCGCGAACAGCTGGAAATCTTCATCCAGGCGGCCAAGAAGCGCGGCGACGCGCTCGATCACGTGCTGCTGTTCGGTCCGCCGGGCCTGGGCAAGACGACGCTGGCCCACATCGTCGCCGCCGAGATGGGCGTCAATCTGCGCCAGACCTCCGGCCCGGTGCTGGAGCGGGCCGGCGACCTGGCCGCCATCCTGACCAACCTCGAACCGCACGACGTGCTGTTCATCGACGAAATCCACCGCCTGTCGCCCGTCGTCGAGGAAATCCTCTACCCGGCACTCGAAGACTTCCAGATCGACATCATGATCGGCGAAGGCCCGGCCGCCCGCTCGGTCAAGCTCGATCTGCCGCCGTTCACGCTGGTCGGTGCGACGACGCGCGCCGGCATGCTGACCAATCCGCTGCGCGATCGCTTCGGTATCGTCGCCCGCCTGGAGTTCTACAACGCCGAGGAACTGCAGAGCATCGTCAGCCGCTCGGCGACACTGCTCGGCGCGCCCATCGACCCGGCAGGCGCGCTGGAAATCGCCAAGCGCTCGCGCGGCACGCCGCGCATCGCCAACCGGCTGCTGCGCCGCGTGCGCGACTACGCCGAAGTGAAGGCCGACGGCGCCATCACCCGGGAAGTCGCCGACAAGGCGCTGCACATGCTTGACGTAGACCCGGCCGGCCTCGACCTGATGGATCGCAAGCTACTGTCGGCGGTGATCGACAAGTTCGGCGGCGGCCCGGTCGGTGTCGACAACCTGGCGGCGGCCATCGGCGAGGCGCGCGACACCATCGAGGATGTGCTCGAACCCTACCTGATCCAGCAGGGCTATCTGCAGCGCACGCTGCGCGGCCGCATCGCCACGCCGGCCATCTACCGCCATCTCGGTCTGCAGGAGCCGGCCGGCGCAGCGGTGCGCGACCTGCTGGCCGACGAGTAAA
The DNA here is from genome assembly GCF_021401135.1 of Azonexus sp. R2A61. GTDB lineage: Bacteria > Pseudomonadota > Gammaproteobacteria > Burkholderiales > Rhodocyclaceae > Azonexus. The sequence continues at coordinate 511,310 of NZ_JACBFO010000001.1, forward strand.
TTCAGCCGTTCGCGGCCTCGGCGCGGCGGACCGTGTTGCGGCCGGACTGCTTGGCCGCGTACAGCGCCTTGTCGGCCCGGTTGATCGACTGGTCCGGGGTTTCTCCGTCGGCCAGTTCGGCGATGCCGATGCTGATCGTCACCCGTAATGCCGGGTTTTCGGGTTCGGGCTGGGCCTGGGCTACGGCAGCCCGCAGCTTTTCGGCCACGCTCAGGCCTTCGGCCGCGGTGCAACCGGGGAGCACGAGCAGGAACTCTTCGCCGCCCCAACGCACGGCAAAATCGGCTTCGCGCAGCGTTGACCGCAGGATGTCGGCGATCCGGGCGAGGACCTGATCGCCGACGCGGTGGCCGTGGCTGTCGTTGATCGATTTGAAGTGATCGATGTCGGCGAGCAGAAAGCTGATCGGTTGCGGATGGCGTCGAGCGGCTGCCAGCAATTTGTCGATCAGTACCGCGAAGGCGTGCCGGTTGAGCAGGCCGGTCAGCTTGTCGGTGACGGCCATTTTCTCGATCCGCGATTGATAGCGGGTCAGCGTGAAGTAGGTCAGCGACAGCACGACCAGCGTCACCGCGAAACTGATTGCCAGGTTGATGTAGAGCGTCCGGCGAATCCCGGCCAGCGCCTTGTCCTCGTTCTGCTCGACGAACAGGTGCCACTTCAGCTCGGGCAGGAAATTGACGTTCAGGATGTGGTTGTCGCCGCGGTCGACGAACTGGTACGAACCGCCGCTGCGGTCGCCCAGGATCGTGGCAAGCTGGGCGGAGAGTCCCGGGCGCTCGGCCGGATCGACGACCGGCTGCTCGGCGCCGCCGTACAGCACCACCCGTCCCCGATCGTCGACAAAGTAGATGGTGCGCTGGAACTGCGTCTGGTAATCCCGGATCAGCCGCCGCACCGAATCGACAGTCAGGCCGATGCCGGTGGCGCCGATGTAATGGCCGTCGAAATCGAAGACGCGGTAGTTGATGAAGATGGTCAGTGCGTCGCGGTTGGCGAGATCGGGGTCGACGTTGATCTCGTAGTCGTCCGCCATGGCGCGGACGCGGTAATACCAGGCGTCGCGCGGTTCCTGCTCGGAAACCTGCTTGAGGATGCCGTCGGCGGTGTAGTAGTTGCCGCTGTTCTCGGCGACGAAGAAGCTGGCGAACGCGCCGTGCCGATGCCTGACTTCGGCCAGGTAGCGAGCCATCTCGGCCACCGGCCGCTCGCCGCGCAGGATCCAGTCGCGAACGAAGGTGTCGTGGGCCATCGTCGATGAAATCAACACCGGTCGAACCAGGTCCTTCTGGATTTCGGAGTAGATGTTGCTCGACGTGAGCGGCAGGTCCTGGCCGATGATCGCGTCGCGGATCGCCTGTTTGGAAACGAAATAGCCGAATAGCGTCGTGGCGAAGAAGCCGCAACTGAGCAGCAGCGTGAGCAGGAACAGCAGCCGGTGACGGCTCGCGATCTGGATGGGGCCGAGCATGCGCGGAATTATGGGCCAGCGGCAGGCAAAGACCAAGCGATGAGCGGGATTGCCACGATGAAACACGTCGTTACAAAACAATTGCTGCGCCGCACGGTAGAATTCCGCAATGAAATACGAACCCAGCCCGCGTGCCTTCACCATTCCGGTTCGCGTCTATTACGAGGATACGGATGCGATCGGCGTCGTTTACTACGCCAATTACCTGCGTTTCTTCGAGCGCTGCCGGACGGAATGGATGCGTGCCGCCGGCCATGACCAGTCCCGGCTGGCCGATGAGGTCGGCGTCGGCTTCGTGGTGCGCAAGGCGACCTGCGAATATCTGCGACCGGCCCGGCTCGACGATGTGCTGACCGTCGGACTGGAAGTCGAGAAGCTGACCCGCGTGCGGGTCGTCTTCCGGCAACATGTCCGGCGGGGCGACGAGGAACTGGTGACCGGTACCGTCGAGATCGCCTGTGTCGACATGGCGACGATGCAGCCGGCGCCGATTCCCGATTTTCTCCATTCCCGACTCGAAACGCTGAAATGAACGTTACCCAGGACCTTTCCATCCTCCACCTGATCCTGCAGGCGAGCGCCGTCGTGCAGCTCGTCATGGCACTGCTGGCCAGCGTTTCCTTCATGTCCTGGTACTACATCGCGATGAAATGGTTCGCGGTGCGCCAGGCGCGCAGCAAGACCGAGGATTTCGAGCGTGATTTCTGGTCCGGCGGCGACCTCAACAACCTCTACAACAGCGCGGTCAACGACCGTCACCATGCCGGTTCGATGGAACGCATCTTCGAGGCCGGTTTCCGCGAATTCAGCAAGCTGCGCGGCCAGAAGAACCTGGATGCCAAGGACGTGGTCGACGGTTCGCGTCGTGCCATGCGCGCCACCTACCAGCGCGAGATGGATACGCTGGAATCGCACCTGGCCTTCCTCGCTTCGGTCGGTTCGGTATCGCCCTATGTCGGCCTGTTCGGTACCGTCTGGGGCATCATGCATGCCTTCCGCGGCCTGGCCAACGTCGGTCAGGCCACGCTGTCGACCGTCGCACCGGGCATTGCCGAAGCGCTGGTTGCTACCGCCATCGGCCTGTTCGCGGCGATTCCGGCGGTGCTCGCCTACAACCGCTTCTCCCACGACATCGACCGTCTTGCCGTGCGCTACGAGTCGTTCATGGAAGAGTTCTCCAACATCATCCAGCGTCAGCTGCGCTAAACCATGCGCCAGCGTCGTCTGAAAAACGAGATCAACGTCGTCCCCTACATCGACGTGATGCTGGTGCTGCTGGTCATCTTCATGGTGGCGACGCCGATGATGACGACCGGTTCGGTGGAGTTGCCGTCGACCGGCACGGCGCCGCAAAAACCGGAGAAGTACCTGAAGGTTCAGGTGACGGCGGACGGCGATCTTTCCGTGTTCGATGTCGATGGCAAGGAACGTCGCGTCGACGGCCTGCGTAGCCTGAAAAGCGAATTGAATGCGGCACAGCATGGCGAACTGCCGGTACTCGTCGCCGGTGACAAGGAAGCGCCCTACCGGCGTGTGATCGAAGTGCTCGACGAGGTCAAGAAGGCCGGATTTTCCAGGGTAGCCCTGGAGACCAGCATCAAGTGATCCGATGATTCCGGAAAGACCCGAGGAACCCGGCAAGAAGAAGGCGATCGCCTTTACGGCGTTCGTGCATCTGGCGCTGATCGGCGCGTTGTTCTTCGGCGTCCAGTGGAAACGCAGCGAGCCGGAGACGATGCAGGTCGAGTTGTGGTCGGCCGTGCCGGTCCAGGAAAAACGTGCGGCACCGCCATTGCCGCCACCGCCGCAACCGGAACCGCCCAAGGTGGAAGCGAAGCCGCAACCGCGGCCGGAGCCGAAGGTCGAACCGGCACCGAAGAAGCCGGATATCGCGATCAAGGAAGAAAAGAAAAAACCGGAGCCGCCGAAGCCCGAGCCGAAGAAGCCCGAACCCAAGCCGGAGCCGAAAAAGCCGGAAGCCAAGGTGGAGCCGAAGCCACAGCCGCAGCCGGCCAAGGATCCGTTCAAGGAAATGCTCGAGCGCGAGGATCGTCAGCGCCGGCAGAGCGAGATCGACGCCCGTCTGAAAGCCGGCGTCGAAGCCGAACAGCGTGCGGCGGCCGGCCGCAAGGGCCTGGAAAGCTACGCCGCGAAGATCCGCGGCAAGATTCGCGGCAACATCGTGCTGCCGCCCAACATCCAGGGTAATCCGGAAGCGGTTTTCGAGGTCACCCAGTTGCCGTCCGGCGAGGTGCTGAACATCCGCCTGAAGCGTTCGAGCGGCAATGCCGGCCTCGATGCGGCGATCGAGCGTGCGATCCACAAATCGTCGCCGTTGCCCAAACCGGACGACCCCAGCCTGTTCCAGCGTGTGCTGGAAATCAAATACAAACCGTTTGAAGAGTAGAATCGCGCTTCAATCCATTGAATATGAACGTAATGTCCAAAATTTCACGCCGCATTTTCCTGCTTGCCGGCCTGTTGACCGCAGGTTTCGCCCAGGCCCAGCTCTCCATCGAGATCACTGGCGCAGGTGCCAACCGGATTCCGGTGGCGATCGCCGATTTCGCCGGTGACCCGACGCTGGCCCGCATCGTGGTCGGTACGGCGCGTGCCGATCTGGAGCGCAGCGGCCTGTTCAAGATGATCGATGCGAGCGGTGCCACCCTCGACGAAAACAGCCCGGTCGATCATGCCGCCTGGCGTTCGCGCGGCGCCGATGCGCTGGCGGCCGGCAGTCTGGTGCGTTTGCCGGACGGCCGCATCGAGGCCCGCTTCCGGCTGAACGACACGCAGAAGGCGGTGGCGCTCGGTGGCGCGGCTTATGTGACCAACAACGCGCAACTGCGTCTGGCGGGTCACCGCATTGCCGATTTCATCTACGAGAAACTGACCGGCGAACCGGGTGTTTTCTCGACGCGCATCGCCTACGTCGTCAAGTCGCGCGGCCAGTACCTGTTGCAGATTGCCGATGCCGACGGTCAGGGCGCCGCGACCGCGTTGACTTCGAGCGAGCCGATCATTTCGCCGGTCTGGTCGCCGGATGGCGGTCGGCTGGCCTATGTGTCCTTCGAGAAGAAAAAACCGGTGATCTACGTGCATACGCTGTCCACCGGGCATCGCCACATTGTCGCCAACTTCAAGGGGTCGAACTCCGCGCCGGCCTGGTCGCCGGATGGCAACCGGCTGGCCGTCGTGCTGTCCAAGGACGGCAATTCGCAGATTTACTCGGTCAATGTCGATGGCAGCGGCCTGCGCCGCCTGACGCAGTCGGCCGGCATCGATACCGAGCCGCGCTTTGCGGCCGACGGTACGTCGATCTTCTTTACCTCCGACCGCGGCGGCAGTCCGCAAATCTACCGCGTCGATGCGGGTGGCGGTGCCGCCCAGCGGGTGACCTTCGAAGGCAGCTACAACGTGTCGCCGCGTCCGTCGCCGGACGGCCGCAGCCTGGCCTTCATCACCCGCCGCGAAGGTCGTTTCCAGCTCGCCATCATGGACCTGGCGAGCCGTCAGGTGCAGGTGCTGACCGATTCGAACAAGGACGAATCGCCCAGCTTTGCACCGAATAGCCGAATGATCCTGATCGCCACCGAAGTCGGCGGTCGCGGGCTGCTCTCAGCCGTCTCCAGCGACGGTCGGATCAAACAGCGCCTCTCGGTGTCCGCGGGCGACGTCCGCGAACCGGCCTGGGGGCCTTTCATCAAGTAAGCATGTCGTACCTCGTCGGAGAACAAATCATGAAAAAACTGCTTATCCCCGCCCTCCTCGCCGTCATGGTCGCTGCGTGCAGCACCACTCCGCTGCCGGAGGACAACAACGCACCGGTCGAAAACCGCACCGGCGGCAGCAATACCGGTGTGGCACCGGTGGTCGCCGGCGATCTGGACGCCAGCGGCCTGCCGCGCGAACTGACCGATCCGAAGAGCCAGCTGGCCCAGCGCAGCATCTACTTCGATCTCGACAAGTACGAGGTCAAGGGTGACTACCAGGCGCTGGTTGCTGCTCACGCCAAGTACCTGGTCGCCAACAAGGGCTTCAAGGTTCTGATCCAGGGCAACACCGACGAACGCGGCAGCCGCGAGTACAACCTGTCCCTCGGCCAGAAGCGTGCCGACGCCGTCAAGCGTGCGCTGATCCTGCTCGGCGTCAAGGAAGACCAGATCGAATCGGTCAGCCTGGGCGAGGAAAAGCCGAAGAACCCGGGGCACGACGAAGCCGCTTATGCTGAGAACCGTCGCGCCGACATCCTGTACCGCGCTCCTGACGGCCGCGGCGAGTTCTGATCATGCGCCGCCTGACCCTGGTGCTCCTGCTCGCCGGTCTGGGTTGCTCGGCAGCCCACGCCGGCGTGTTCGACGATGACGAGGCCCGGCGCCAGATCGCCGACCTGCGGATCAAGACCGAAGCCCGCTTCGATCAGCAGTCCCGCGCCCAGCTCGAACTGTCGGCGCAGATCCAGCGTCAGGCCGAGGAGATCGCCCAGTTGCGCGGTCTCCTCGAAACGCTGATGTACAAACAGGAAACCGGCGATAAGCGGGTCCAGGATTTCTACCTGGATCTCGACAGTCGCCTGCGCAAGCTCGAGCCCCAGGCACAGCCCGCGGCCGCGCCGGCGGACGGTGCCGACGTGCCGGGCGACGTCAAGACGGCCATCGGCACCGATCCGGCCAAGGAAAGCGCCGATTATGACGCTGCGCTGGTGCATTTCAAGGCCGGTCGCTACAAGGAGGCGGCCGCGGCGTTCGCCGCCTTCGTCGGCAAATATCCGAACGGTTCGCTGGCCGCCAACGCGCAATACTGGCTGGGCAACGCCTGGTACGCGCAGCGCAACTGCGCCAAGGCGATCGAGGCGCAGACCGTGGTCACCACCAAGTATGCGGCGACCCAGAAGGCGCCCGATGCCTGGCTGGCGATCTCGACCTGCCAGCAGGAAATGGGCAACCCGAAGGCTGCGAAGGCCTCACTGCAGACCCTGATCGACAAGTACCCGACCGCGCCGGCCGCCGAAACCGCCCGCGAACGCCTGAAGAAGAAATAATTGGCACTGCGTCTCACGGAAATCTTTTACTCGCTGCAGGGCGAGGCGTCCCGGGTCGGCCTGCCGACCGTGTTCGTGCGGCTCACCGGCTGCCCATTGCGCTGCGTCTGGTGCGACACGACTTACAGTTTCACCGGCGGCGAGCCGGCGACGGTGGAGGCGGTGCTTGCCGAAGTGGCGAAGTATCCGGCGCGTCAGGTCTGCGTGACCGGTGGCGAGCCGCTGTCGCAGAAGGCTTGCCCGGCCTTGCTCAGCGCCCTGTGCGATGCCGGCTACGAAGTGTCGCTGGAAACCTCGGGTGCGCTGGACATCGGCGGCGTCGACCCGCGCGTGTCGCGGATCATGGATCTGAAGGCGCCGGATTCCGGCGAGTGCGACAAGAATCGCTGGGAAAACCTGCCATTGCTGACGCCGCGCGACGAGGTGAAGATCGTCATCGCGTCGCGTGCCGATTACGAGTGGGCCCGGCAGATTCTGGCCGATCTTGCGGTCGACCGCAGATGTCCGGTACTTTTCTCGCCGGCCCAGGGCAGCCTGGCGCCTCGCGAGCTTGCCGAATGGATACTGGAAGACGGCCTGCCCGTGCGCTTTCAGCTGCAGTTGCACAAGCTGCTTTGGGGTAACATGCAAGGCAAATGACGCCGAGGAGTTGGCCATGCCAGAGAATCGCCGGCAATTCACCCGCATCCGTTTCGAAAGCCCTGCCCGCCTGTCGCTGAGCGACGGCGAGCACGCGGTCGAAATTCTCGACCTGTCGCTGCGCGGCGTCCTGCTGCGCCCGCTACAGCCGCTGTTCGTCGGCGTCGGCAACCGGGTCACCCTGCATCTGCCGCTGGCGGCGGATGGTGCCGAGATCGCGCTGTCGGCCGTGGTGGTGCATCACCGCGGCGAGCATTACGGCCTGGCGACCGAAGAACTCGATCTGGACAGCGCAACGCATCTGCGGCGTCTGGTCGAGCTGAATCTGGGCGACGAGGCGCTGCTCGAACGCGAGATCGGCATGTTGTTGCGCTAGGCGCATTTTCCGAATCGGAACAAATGGATAAGGGCGCGGTCGACGACCGATTTCAGGTATATTCGCGCCCCATGAATCGCAAAGCCATCGTCCTTCTCTCCGGCGGCCTGGACTCCGCCACCTGCCTCGCCATTGCGCGCGACCAGGGTTACAGCGGCTACTGTCTGTCCTTCGATTACGGCCAGCGTCACAGCGCCGAACTGCGTGCCGCGGAACGCGTGGCCAGGGCACTGGGCGCCGCCGAGCATCGGGTGCTCAATTTCGGCCTGGCCCAGTTTGGCGGCTCGGCCCTGACCGACACCTCGATCGCCGTGCCGACCGAAGGCGTCCAGCCCGGCATTCCGGTCACCTACGTGCCGGCGCGCAACACCATCATGCTGTCGCTGGCGATGGCCTGGGCCGAGGTCCTCGAATGCCGCGACATCTTCGTCGGCGTCAATGCAGTCGATTACTCCGGCTATCCGGATTGTCGCCCCGAATACATCGCCGCGTTCGAAACCATGGCCAACCTGGCGACCAAGGCCGGCGTCGAAGGCCATCGACTGCACATCCACGCCCCGCTGATGAATCTGTCCAAGGCCGACATCATCCGTACCGGTAGCGCGCTCGGCGTCGATTACGGGCTGACCGTTTCCTGCTACCAGGCCGACGACGCAGGCCATGCCTGCGGCGTTTGCGATTCCTGCCGCCTGCGCGCCGAAGGTTTTGCCGCCGCCGGCCTTGCCGATCCCACGCCCTATCGTCGCTGACATGGACAACTTCGTTTCCCCGACTACCGTGCTCTGGGCCGTCTTCGCCGTTGCCTTCGTCTTCGGCGCGATCGGCCAGAAAACCCATTTCTGCACCATGGGTGCCGTTTCCGACATCGTCAACATGGGCGACTGGAATCGCATGCGCATGTGGATGCTGGCCGTCGGCATCGCCATTCTGGGGGCCGGCAGTCTCGATCTGGCCGGCCTGATCGACCTCGACAAGTCGATCTATCGCGGCAGCAGTTTCACCTGGCTGTCCTATCTGGTCGGCGGTTTCTGTTTCGGCGTCGGCATGGTGCTGGCTTCCGGTTGCGGTTCGAAAACGCTGATCCGCATCGGTGCCGGCAATCTGAAGTCGCTGGTCGTCTTCATCGTTCTCGGCGTGGCGGCTTACATGACGATGCGCGGCCTGTTCGGCGTGTTTCGCGTCAATGTGCTCGAGAAGTTTGCGGTCGACCTGCCCGGCGGCCAGGATATTCCGGCCCTGCTGGTGGCCGGAGGGATGGACGAAAGCCTGGCGGCCCGGCTGGCGGTTTTCGGCATCGGCGGCGGGTTGACCGCATGGTGTCTGGCCAGGCGCGAGTTCTGGACGCTCGACAACCTGCTCGGCGGTCTGGGTACCGGTCTGCTGGTGGTTGCCGCCTGGTATGTCAGCGGTCATCTCGGCTATCTCGCCGAACATCCCGATACGCTGGAGGAGGCCTTCCTGACGACCAACAGCGGCCGCATGGAATCGCTGACCTTCGTTGCACCGGTCGCCTACTCGCTGGAACTGCTGATGCTGTGGTCCGACGCCAGCCGGGTCCTGAGCTTCGGCATTGCCAGCGTGCTCGGCGTGATCGCCGGTTCGCTGGCCTGGTCGCTGGCGACGCGTGGTTTCCGCTGGGAAGGCTTCGCCAGCGTCGAAGATACCGCCACGCATCTGCTTGGTGCCGTCCTGATGGGCTTCGGCGGCGTTGTCGCCATGGGCTGCACCATCGGTCAGGGGATCAGTGGCGTATCGACGCTGGCGTTGGGTTCTTTCGCCACCCTGGCGGCGATTGTCGGTGGCGCGGTGCTGGCGATGAAGGTCCAGTACTGGCGTATGATGCGCGACTAGCACGCTGCATCTCTGGGGGGAAAATGCGCATCCTGCTTGCCGAAGACGATCCGTTGATCGCGACCGCCATTGTTTCCGGTCTGCGCAAGTCGGGATTTTCGGTCGATTGGGTCCAGGACGGCCAGGCCGCGGCCAGCGCCCTGGCCCTCGAACGCTACGGTCTGCTGATCCTCGACCTCGGGCTGCCGAAGGTCGAAGGTCTCGAACTGCTGGCGCGCATCCGTCAGGAAGACAACCGGATTCCGGTACTGATCGTCACCGCACGCGGCGATCTCGAGGATCGGGTGACCGGACTCAACGAAGGCGCCGACGATTATCTGGTCAAGCCCTTCGACCTGGAAGAGTTGATCGCCCGCGTCTTTGCACTGGCCCGGCGTTTCCAGGGACGGGCCAGCAGCGAATTGCAGCTTGGCGGGCTGCTGGTCGATCCACGGGCACGCACGGTGCGCCTCGATGGCAAGGAGGTTGCGCTGTCCGACCGCGAATTCCGCCTGTTGCTCGCGCTGCTCGAAAACCCGGGGGCGGTGCTCAGCATCCAGCAACTGGAAGACAAGCTCTACGGCTGGGGTGAAGAAATCGCCAGCAATACCATCGAAGTGCAGTTGCATCGGCTGCGTCGCAAACTGGGCAAGGAATGGATAAGGAACATCCGGGGCGTCGGCTTCAAGATCGTCACTCCGTCCTGAGCACTTCGATCCGTCAGTGGCTGCTGGTCTGGCAGATCAGCGCGCTGATCGTGATCACGCTGGCGGTCACGCTGATCACTTACCACCTGGCCTGGGATGGGTTCAACCGGATTCGTGACCATTCGCTGGAGCAGATCGCCCACGCCATCCTGTTCCATCCCCAGTCGCACAATACGGTGGTCCTGATCAAGCCGGAGGAGACGGACAAGTTCGTCAGCCAGACCTGGAATACCGCCGGTGAGCTGATTTTCGCCTCGCGCCCGCAGGCCTTGCTGCCGCGTCAGCCGCCCGGTCTGTCCACGTTCGAGTGGGAAGGCGAGGAATGGCATGCGATGGTCCTCGAGAGCGATGGGCTGATCGTCCAGGTGGCCAACAGCCTGGACAGCCGCTATCGCCTGTTCAACACGCTGGGGCCCTGGCTGCTGCTGCCTTTTGCCGGAATGATCTTCGTCCTTGGCGGATTGATCCTGATTGCCGTCAATCGGGCCCTGGCACCGTTGATGCAGTTGCGCGCCGCGGTTCGCGAACGCAGCCCGGAAAATCTCGTGCCATTCCCCGAACGGGAATATCCGCAGGAACTCGGGCCGCTCGTCGATTCATTGAACGACCTGCTGCGCCGCCTGCGCCAGGCTTTCGTCATTCAGCAGCGCTTCATCGCCGATGCGGCGCATGAACTGCGCTCGCCGCTGACTGCCGTCCGGCTGCAGGCTCAGGTGGCCTCCCACGAGGAACGGGCGGATGTCCGGGAAGAGGCGCTGGGCCGCATGCGATTGAGCGTCGACCGGGCCTCTCATCTGGTCGATCAGTTGCTCAGCCTGGCCCGCTTCGATCCGCAGTTCGGCGTCTCCCGGCCCTTTGTCAGGGTCGACCTGCTGGCATTGGCAAAAACCGTCGTCGTCGAGAAATCGGTGTTGGCGGAAGCCGCCGGGCTCGACCTGGGATTGTTGGAAAGCGATTCCGCCTGGGTTTCCGGGGATGCCGAAGGCTTGCAGATCATGCTCGGCAACCTGGTCGACAATGCGATCCGCTATGCCGTCTCGGGCGAAACCATCGACGTTGCCGTGTCGACCGTGGACGGGTTGGCCGTCTGTCGTGTCATCGATCATGGGCCGGGCATTCCGGCCGAGGCCCGAGGCCGCGTGCTGGAACCCTTCTGCCGGCTTGCCGGCCAGGAACTGCCGGGCAGCGGACTGGGTCTGGCCATCGTCGCCGAGATCGTTTCGCTGCACGGCGGCCGGCTGGATCTCGAGGAAACACCGGGCGGCGGATTGACCGTCAGGCTGACTTTTCCAGCCCTGATTTCCTGACAAAACCGTTAAGTTGTTTGTAAGGCGGGGTCGACCACTATCCGCCGCACGCTGCCGTAATGGCAGCAATTACAACTATGTGAGGAGGTCAATCCATGGCTCAAGACGTTTACGCCCGCGTGCGGGCGAATCCGAAGTACGAGCAGCTCAAGCGCACTCGCAACAGCTACGGCTGGGTGATGACGATCCTGATGCTGGTCGTGTACTACGGCTACATCGCGCTGATCGCATTCGACAAGTCGTTCCTGGCGCAACCGCTGAGCAGCAGCGGTGTGACGACGCTCGGCATCCCCATCGGGGTTGGTGTCATTTTGTTCACCATCATCATCACCGGTATCTACGTTCGCCGTGCCAACAGCGAATTCGATGCCCTGAAGCAACAATTGATCGAGGAGTGCAAGTAATGATGCATTGGATCAAGCAAGCGGCAGGCGCGATCGCCCTGCTGGCAGTGGCGGGCGCAGCACTGGCCGCCGGTGCCGACCTCGGTCAGGCCGAAAAGCAGGCCACCAACTGGACGGCGATCACCATGTTCGCCATTTTCGTTGCCGGTACGCTGTACATCACCAAGTGGGCGGCGGCCAAAACCAAGTCGGCGGCTGACTTCTACACCGCTGGCGGCGGCATCACCGGCTTCCAGAACGGCCTCGCCATCGCCGGCGACTACATGTCGGCAGCCTCCTTCCTGGGGATTTCGGCGGCTGTGATGGCCAACGGCTACGATGGCCTGATCTTCTCGATCGGCTTCCTCGTCGGCTGGCCGATCATCACCTTCCTGATGGCCGAACGCCTGCGCAACCTCGGCAAGTTCACCTTCGCCGACGTCGCCGCGTATCGCTTCAAGCAGACCCCGATCCGCGCCTTCGCGGCAACGGGTACGCTGGTCGTCGTGGCCTTCTATCTGATCGCCCAGATGGTCGGTGCCGGTCAGCTGATCAAGCTGCTGTTCGGTCTGGAATACTGGATGGCCGTGGTCATCGTCGGCGTGCTGATGATGGTTTACGTGTTGTTCGGCGGCATGACCGCAACGACCTGGGTGCAGATCATCAAGGCCATCCTGCTGCTCTGCGGTGCTTCGTTCATGGCTTTCATGGTGCTGCTGCACTTCGGATTCAGCCCGGAAGCGATGTTCGCCGAAGCCGTCAAGATCAAGACCGAACTGGCTGCCAAGGGCCTGCTCGCCGAAGCCGTCAAGGCCGGTGCTGATCCGGCCACGGTTGATGTGGCTGCTGCCGCTGCTGCCAAGGGTCTGTCGATCATGGGCCCGGGCAACTTCGTCAAGGATCCGATCTCTGCCATCTCCTTCGGTATGGCGCTGATGTTCGGTACCGCCGGCCTGCCGCACATCCTGATGCGCTTCTTCACCGTGCCGGATGCCAAGGAAGCCCGCAAGTCGGTGTTCTGGGCGACCACCTGGATCGGCTACTTCTACATCCTGACCTTCATCATCGGCTTCGGTGCCATCACCTTCGTGCTGACCAATCCCGAGTTCCTGGACGCCAAGGGCGCCCTGCTCGGCGGCGGCAACATGGCGGCTATCCACCTGGCCAACGCGGTCGGCGGCAACATCTTCCTCGGCTTCATCTCCGCGGTTGCCTTCGCCACCATCCTCGCCGTGGTTGCCGGTCTGACGCTGTCGGGTGCATCCGCCGTGTCGCACGACCTGTACGCCACCGTCTTCAAGGATGGCAAGGCCGATTCCGCCGCCGAACTGCGCGTTTCCCGGATGACCACGATCGCCCTGGGCATCGTTGCCGTCGTGCTGGGTATCGCCTTCGAGAAGCAGAACATCGCCTTCATGGTCTCGCTGGCCTTCGCCATCGCCGCTTCGGCCAACTTCCCGGTGCTGTTCATGTCCGTGCTGTGGAAGAACTGCACGACCAAGGGTGCCGTGATCGGTGGTTTCCTCGGCCTGATTTCCTCGGTCGGGCTGACCGTGGTTTCGCCGTCGATCTGGGAAGCCGTGCTCGGCAACCCGAAGGGTTCCGCCTGGTTCCCCTACACCTCGCCGGCCCTGTTCTCGATGACCATCGGCTTCGTCGGCATCTGGCTGTTCTCCATCCTGGACAACAGCGCTCAGGCGGCCAAGGAACGCGAGGCTTACCTGGATCAGGAAACCCGTTCGGAAACCGGTATCGGTGCAGCTGGCGCTTCCGGTCACTAAGCCGGACGGCAGCACCCCCAAAAAGCCGGCCTGCGGGCCGGCTTTTTCATGCCTGCTCGTTTTCCTTCAATTTCTCGATGACCAACGGAAAAATGCCGGAGCCGACCAGGGCGATGGCCGATACGATGAAGGCCAGGCCGGCCATCGGATCGTCGAGCACCGGATGCAGCATGGCGCCGAATCCGGCCAGGCTGAGCAGACCCGGGATCGCGCAGGTGATGCCGAGTGCGGTGAGGATGAGGAATGAGGGTGGGTAGCGGCGCATGGCGGGAGTGTAGACGAGCGGCACGATCGGCGCGAAGATAACGGCTATTTTAATAATTCAGGAGACTCTTATGGATCGGCGGCAGTTCGTGCGTTCGGCGTTTGGGCTTTCGGCCCTGACAGCTGTTGAATTCGCCCCCTGGCAGGCTGTCGCGGCATTGGCCCAGGAAGTCGATAATTTTGTCCGCGGGCCGGCAGTCAAGGATCATCCGTTACGCCAGTTGTCGCCTCATGTCTGGATGATCTTCTCGCCGGATGGCTTTCCGACGCCGGAAAACCAGGGAATGATGTGTAACATTACCTGCATCGATACGCCCCAAGGGGTCGTCGTCGTCGATACCGGTGCTTCGGTGCAGATCGGCGAGATGGCTGTCCGCCAGATCAAGGCCGTGCTCGGCAAGCCGGTCGTTGCAGTGATCAACACCCACTATCACGGCGATCATTTCCTCGGTAATCAGGCCTTCGTCGAGGCCTACGGCGCAATGCCCATCTATGCCCATGCCGGCACCATCCGCGAAATCGCAGGTCTTGAAGGCAGCAGCTGGCGAACCCTGATGGAGCAATGGACCAACCAGGCGACGGTCGGCACGCGCGTGGTTGCGCCGAATACTGCGGTCGACCATGGTCAGGAACTGAAATTCGGCAGCCTGATCCTGCGCCTGCATCACTACGGCAAGGCGCATACCCCTTACGACATCTGCGTCGAAGTCGTCGGCGACAAACTGACCTGTATCGGCGATGTCGCGATGAACGGCCGGATTGCCAACATGGATCATGGTTCCTTTGCCGGCACGCTGAAGGCCTACGAGCAACTTGAGAAGAATGCGCCGTCGGCGATCTGGTTGCCCGGCCACGGCGAAGCCGGGCCCGGTGTACTGGCCTGGAACCGGGCCGTCTTCGAAGGCATCTACGAAAGTTGCGTCAAGGCGGTTGAAGCCGGACAGCCGCTGGAAGCAGCGAAGACCCTGGTGCTGCGCGACCCGCGGGTCGCCAGTCGGGCCAAGGCGACCAAGGGGTTCGAGAACAATATCGGGAAATACGTCAGCCTGGCTTATCTGGAGGCCGAAGCCGCCGCGTTCTGACGAAAAAAGGCCGAGGGCGAGCCCTCGGCCAAGGCGGGTTAAGCGACCGGACGGACGCTTACTGGACTTGCTGGATGCCGGCGATGACCCAGCCGCGGCTGCCATCCATCGGCTTGCTCATGTGCCAGATTTCCGAGAAGGCTTCGACCGGGCCGTTGCGCACTTCGCGAATCTGGCCGCTGAAATGCACGCTGACGATGTAGCGGCCGGCTTCTTCGGCGACGTCGATGACCTGGGCTTCAAGATTGACGACATCGGTTTCCTGGCTGGCGCCCTTGCGCTCCTCGATGGCCAGTCTGATCTCGGCGAACATCTCGGGCGACGTGAATTCGCGGATGTCGTCGAGGTTGGCAGCATCGTTGGCGGCCTGCAGGCGAATGAAATTCACCTTGGCGGTACGGGCAAACCCCTCGGCATCGAAGTCGGCCGGGATGCTTGCACTGGCGGCTTGCATGGCCGGGTTGGCCGCGCTGCCGTCGGCCGGCGTGAATTCACGAGCCGTGCCGGGCTGCCCGCCGAAAGGCGCGCCGGCCCCGGCGTACTGCATGCCTTGGGCGGGCGAAGTCGCCTTCTTGCGCATGAAATAGCCGATGGCCGCCATGGCCACGAAGGCCAGCAGGGCAATCATCATGAAGTTGGCCAGTTCTTCACCGAAACCGAAGTGCGAGGCCAGTGCAGCGAGGCCGAGACCGGCAGCGAGACCGGCGATCGGCCCCATCCAGGAACGCTTGGGCTGGGTTTGCGGCGTGGCGGCCGGGGTTGCCGGTCTGGCCGGCGTTGCCTGGGCGGCGTTGTTGGCTGGCGGGGTCGCCTGGCGTTTCATGCCGAGCGAACTGCCGCCGCCGAGGCGCTTGGCCTCGGCGTGGTCGATGTTGATGGTGAAGCCGATGATGACGGCTGCAGCCATGGCGAGCAGGTTTTTCATGGGATGTCTCCTTTCGGGGCGCTAAGTGTCGGCAACTTTAGCCCGGATCGGGGAATCGAAAAACCGGGTTGTTGCTGTTTTTTGCTTCGGAAAAAACGAATTATTCGTTGCCAAGAAGCCGGGCGATGGCCAACGGATTCGAAGGGAAGTAGAGATGCAGATAGGAAGCCGTCAGCCTTTGCTGGCGCCACACCGGCTCGCCGCTGCGACCATCCGGCGTTTGAGCATGGCAGAGGGGATCGAGCGTCGTGCTGCTGCGGGAGAAATGAAAGGTATGGCCGGCAAGGTTTCCTTCCGGAAGCGTCACGAACTGGGTGCCCAGGGCGCTCAGCCTCGGCTGCATGACGGCTCGTCCCGGGAGTAGTCCGGCGAAGGCATGTGTCCGGCCATCGACACCGACGATCTCCTCGAACAGGCTCATCATGCCACCGCACTCGGCGAGCATCGGCTTGCCGCGGGCAACA
Organism: Azonexus sp. R2A61; assembly: GCF_021401135.1. Classification (GTDB taxonomy): domain Bacteria; phylum Pseudomonadota; class Gammaproteobacteria; order Burkholderiales; family Rhodocyclaceae; genus Azonexus. The sequence continues at coordinate 527,580 of NZ_JACBFO010000001.1, forward strand.
TGGTTGCGCAACTGTTCCCACAAGGCGAAGCGTCGGCAAAGGATGTCGGCATGGACTTCCGGATAGCCGCCTGGCAGCCAGACGGCATCGCAGGCAGGTAGCGGCTCGTCGGCCAGCGGAGAAAAGAAGACAGGGTCAGCGCCCAGTGCCCGCAGTGTTTCCAGGTTCGCCGGATAGATGAAGCCGTAGGCCGCATCGTGGGCAATGCCTATGCGTTGTCCGGCGAGCAGCGGCGGTGTAACCGGCGGCGCGATGTCCGGAAAATCGATCGGTGCGGGCAGGTTGACCGTAGCCGTGGCGGCGAGTGCATCGGCCAATTGGTCCAGGCGCTGTGTCAGGTCGGAAATCTCGCTGGCCTGGAGCAGGCCGAGATGCCGCTCGGGCAGACTGTCGGCTTGTTTGGGCAAGGCGCCGAACCAGTCCATGCCATCGGGCAGACTGCTACGGAGGAAGTCGGCGTGACGGACGCTGGCGACCCGGTTGGCCAGCACGCCGGCAAAGGGCAGTTCCGGTCGGTAGCTGGCCAGGCCGTGGGCGACGGCACCGAAGGTCTGGGCCATCGATCCGGCATCGATCAGTGCCATCACCGGAATGCCGAAATGCATGGCAATGTCGGCGGCCGACGGTTTGCCGTCGAACAGGCCCATGACGCCCTCGATCAGGATCAGATCGGATTCTTGGGCGGCGCGCGCCAGCCGCCAGGCTGCGTCGGTTTCGCTGCACATGCCGAAATCGAGGTTCTGGCACGGTCGACCGGAGGCCAGGGCGTGAATCTGCGGATCGATGAAATCCGGCCCGCACTTGAATACCGTGACGCGCCGCCCCTGGCGGGCGTGCAGCCGGGCCAGCGCGGCGACGACGGTGGTCTTGCCCTGGCCCGAGGCGGGGGCGGCAACCAGCAGCGCGGGGCAACTCGCCATGGACTTCACCACTCCAGGCCGGGCATCGCCTTGACCCCGGCCTGGAAGGCATGTTTCTCCATCGCGATGTCGCTCACCGTGTCGGCAGCGTCGCGCAAGGCCTGCGGTGCCGCACGGCCGGTGATGATCACGTGCTGCATCGGCGGCCGGGCAAGCAGGCGGGTGATGACCGCTGCGAGGTCAAGCCAGCCGTACTTGAAGGCGTAGGTCATTTCGTCGAGAACGACCAGGTCGACCGCAGGATCGGCCAGATGGCCGCAGGCCACGTCCCAGGCCGCCTGGGCGGCGCGTGCGTCGCGTTCCTTGTCCTGGGTTTCCCAGGTGAAGCCTTCGCCGCCGGTGTGCCAGAGCACACCCTCCTGGCGCCGGAAAAAGGCTTGCTCGCCGGTATCCGAGCGCCCTTTCACGAACTGCACGACGCCGACCTTCATGCCGTGGCCGAGGGCCCGGGCAACGACGCCGAAAGCCGCCGACGACTTGCCCTTGCCGTTGCCGGTATGCACCACCAGCACCCCGCGTTCGGTCTGCGCCGCGGCGATCTTTTCATCGATCACCGCCTTCTTCCGTTGCATGCGGGTTTCGTGGGTCTGGGTCATGATTTACTCCGGAATGAAACAACGGTGGCCGGCGTCCTCGAGCTGACGCAGCTTGTGGCCGTAGAGTTCGGACAGCGTGCCGGCCGTCAGGATGTTGTCGACCGAACCGCTCAGGCTGCGCCCGTCGCCATGGACGAGCAGTGCGCGATTACAGAAACGGTGTGCCAGCGCCGGGTCGTGCAGGACCATGACGACACCGGCCTGCCGCGTTCGGGCAGTGGCGGCAAAGAGTTCGAGCACCGCCATCTGGTGATTGAGATCGAGATGGGAGAGTGGTTCGTCGAGCAGGTAGAGCGGCGCTTCCTGGGCCAGCAAGGTGGCAATCGCCAGACGCTGTCGTTCGCCTCCGGAAAGCGTGTGTACCTGGCGCGCTTCCATGCCGGCGAGCCCGACCGAGCGCAGGGCGTCGCGGGCGATCTGTGCGTCGTGTCGGCTTTCCCAGTCCCAGCGGCCGAGATGCGGGTGGCGTCCGGTGAGGGCGGTCTCGAGTACGCTCGAACCGAACGGGTCGGACTGGAACTGGCCGAGCCAGGCACGGCGCAGTGCCGCGCTGCGCGGTGCCAGCAGGCTGCCGTCCTCGCCGCCGAGCAGGATGGCGCCGGCGGCGGGGGGACGCAATCCGGCCAGCGTGGCGAGCAGGGTCGATTTGCCGGCGCCGTTGCGACCGAGAATGGCCAGTCGCTCACCGGGCGCCAGCGCCAGATCGATGCGGTCGACCACCGTTTTGCCGCCGATTTCAACCGACAACCGGCGGGCTTCGAGCAGCGGTACGCTCATTTCGGTTGCCTCGACAGCAGGAACAGGAAGACTGGCACGCCGATCAGCGCGGTGAGCACGCCGACCGGCAATTGCTGCGGTGCGATGAGGGTGCGGGCAGCGGTATCGGCAAACACCAGCAGGCTGCCGCCGGCCAGCGCCGAAGCCGGCAGCAGCAGGCGCTGGTCGTTGCCGATCGCCAGTCGTACCAGGTGCGGCACGATCAGGCCGATGAAACCGATCGATCCGGCAGTCGTCACCGATGCCGCGGTGGCCAGTGAGGCCAGCAGATAAATCACCAGGCGCAGCCGGTCGACCGCAACGCCGAGTGCCTGCGCCTGCATCTGGCCGCGCGCCAGCAGATTCATCTCGCGCGCGAAGGGCAGTGCACAGAGCAGGCTGGCGGCAAGCGCCAGCAGTGCCGGCCACCAGGTGAAAGTCTGCCCGAGATCGCCCATCAGCCAGAACAGCATGCCGTGCAGCTTGCCCTCCTCGGCGATTGCCAGCATCAGCGCGATCAGGGCGCCGCAGCCGGCGGCGACGATGACGCCGGTGAGCAGCAGCCGAGTCTGCGTCCAGCTGCCGTCGCCGTGCGCCAGTCCGAATACCAGGAAGGTCGCCCCGAGGGCGCCGGCGAAGGCCAGCGCATCGACGGCAAGCAACGGCAGGCCGAACAGGATGGCGAGCATGGCCCCGACGCCGGCGCCGCCGGAAATCCCCAGGACATAAGGGTCGGCCAGCGGGTTGCGCAGCAGCACCTGCATCAGCGCGCCGGCCAGTGCCAGGAGGCCGCCGCAGGCGAAGGCGGCGATCGCCCGCGGCAGCCGCAGTTGCAGGGCGATGTCGCCGCTGCCGCCCTGGCCGAGCAAGGCACCGAGCACTTCGCCCGGCGTTACCCGCAAACTGCCGGCCATCAGCGCCAGACTGAAGCCGGCCACGGTCGACAGGGTCAGTGCAGCAAGAATCAGCAGGGCGCGGCGGCGGGAAGGCATGGCTTATTTTGGCGTGTAACGCAGGCCGATGAAAGCGTTGATGCCTGCGGTGGCATAGCCTCGGACCAGTTCGTAGTCCTTGTCGAACAGGTTGTTGATGCGCCCTTCGATGGCCAGTTCCTTGTTGATCGCATAGCGCCCGGTCAAATTGACCAGACCATAACTGGCCAAGCGATTGCTCTGGTTGTTGTCGTCGTAGCGGCTTCCCACGCCGAGCATTTCGACGCCTGTTTCAAACGCGCCCCAGGATTTGGTGATGGCGAGCAGCGCCTTGTTTCTGGCCCGGCGGCCGAGACGCATCCCGGTATCGTCATTGGTCGCGTTCAGCCAATCGTAACTTGCGTGCACGGTCCAGTCGTCGAAACGCAGGTTGTAATCCAGCGTGATGCCCTGCAGCCGGGCGTTGGAAGTGTTCTGGTAGCGGAAAGTGCCCGCGTTCCAGTCGATCATGTTTTCGACCCGGTTCAGGTAGTAGGTTGCCGATACGCTCTGCTTGCCGTTATCCCAGACGAGCGCCGCTTCCCGGTTGCGCCCTTCTTCCGGTTTGAGTTGCGCGTTGCCGGACCATTGGTCGTAAAGCTGATACAGGGACGGCGCCTTGAACGACGTGCCGTAACTGAGCTGGGCCCTTAGTTGCGGCAGGATCTGGTAACCATAGGCGAGGGCATAGGTTCCCTTGTCACCGAATTGGGAATGGTTGTCGTGGCGGGCGCTCACCTGCCAGCGGTGGGCCCGCCAGTTGCCCGTCCAGCCGGCGAAGTAGGATTTGTTGTCGACTTCCTTGCCGTCGAATCCGCCTTCGTAAACCGCTTCCTGTTCCAGGCGTTCGGCACCGAGCAGCAGTTTGTTGCCGAATGGCAATGTGATGTCGTTTTGCCAGGAAAGCTGACGGTTTTCCGTTTCGAAATAGCTGCCCTGCGGCGCCCACGAGGCGAAATTCTTCTGCCAGTCGAGGGTGCGTCCGTACTGAAGTTTGCTGCTCCAGCGATCGCTCAGGCGATTGTTGGAAAACAACTGCCATTGCCTGGTCCGGAAATCGAGGTAGCTGTCGAAGGTACCGTTGGCCGGGATGTTGCCGCTGTCGTAGTGGGCGCGCCCTTCGTTCTGACGGTAGCTGAAACCGGCTTCATGTCCTTTCAACGGAATGATCGATGCCGACACTGCGCCGCTGCTGTTGCGGTAGGCATCCCTGTCCGCATCCTGGTTCGAAGCGTTCTTCTGGGCGGAAAAGCTCTGCGATTCATCGTGTCCGCCTTCGATACGGAAACGCCAGTGTTCGCCGCCGCCCGACAGGCCGGCATTGGCCTGAAAAGTGTCCTGGGTGCCGTAGCCGATGAAAGCGTCGCCCCGCAGTCCCGGGCTGCCCTGGCGCGTGAAAATCTGGATCACGCCTCCGACCGCATCGGCCCCGTACAGCGTCGATCCCGGTCCGCGCAAGATTTCGATGCGTTCGATATTGGCCAACGGGATGAAGCGCAACGGCGATCCCGCCAGATCGACCGAATTGATGGGCTGCCCGTCGATCAGGATCTTGGTCTGATCCGGACGTGCGCCGCGCAAGTACAAGCTGGACGTGGTTCCGGCCCCGCCACTGCTGGCGATTTGCACGCCAGCCTGACGGCCGAGCAGGTCGATGATCGTTCCACCGGCATTGCGTTCGATTTCTTCCCGTTCGATTACTGTGACATCGGAGAGGACTTCGGCGGTTCTGGCCGCCTGGCGGGTTGCGGTGACGGTGATCGTGTCGAGGGCGGCGAGTTGCTCGGCTGCGCCGGCAAGCGGCACGATGACGAAAGGCAGCAGCGCTGCGATGGGGGTGAGACGAAATTGCATGATTTCCCCTTTCCCGGCGGGCGTCCCCGCATGCCGGTAAGCATTGGACAGGAAGCGTCGGGAGGGAGTGTCTGGTCCAGGACCGGCGCCACCACCCCGTGGCACTTCCGCATGTGTCCCAGGCCGGTATCCGGGCTCGCAAGTCTTGACGCATCGCCTTCCCAGGTTTCCCCAGTGGCTTGTTGATGGTCCGCACTTGCTTACCGTTGCGGGGGCAGCAGCGGGATGATCTCGTGGGAGACGCACCGCTTTCCCGTTTAACCGCGCGTGGAGAATCCGTGCGCGGCACCTGACACGGCGCGCATTCTACATGTACCGACCGTTCCCGGCGAGGGATGGCGGTGATGTATGCGTATAAAACACTTTGAAAATAGCCGCTTAGTCCTTGACCATGCAGTATTTGTCCCTCTATAGTGCGCGCCATGAACAGCGAACTCGAAGCGCTCGAAGCCAAGATCGAACAGGTCGTCGCCCTGGTCCACCAGTTGCGCGCCGAGAACGATGTCTTGAAGAACCAGATGGCGGCTGCCGAGGCCGAACGCCTTCATCTGCGGGCCACGATGACAGCCGCCCGCGAGCGTCTTGAAGGCCTGGTCGACAAGATTCCCGAGGATGCGCAATGAGCGGCGAGCCGAACTTTCTCGACGTCAAGATCATGGGCCGCGAGTACCGTGTGGCCTGTCTGCCGGAAGAGCGCGACGCCCTGTTGTCGGCGGTCGATCTGGTGGACAACAAGATGCGCGAGATTGCCCAGCGCACGAAAAGCACGATAGCCGAGCGCGTTGCAGTGATGGCGGCGCTGAACATCGCGCATGAGCGTCTGGCCGTCCCGCAGGACGGCGTGCAGGAAACGGTTGCGTCGCCGGACGCAAAGCGTAGAATCGAAGACATGGGAGCACGGCTTGATGCCGTGCTGGCGTCCCAGCAGCAGCTCGATCTCTGAGTCGTTGCGGGGAACCCCGCCAGTGTTCCCTGCGGTGTTCGTTAAGGCCATATATTCCTTGAACCAATGCTGATTGGCATCGGTTGCGGACCAAAACCCCGCTGTTGTGCGCGTTCTTCGTCGAATGTGCCTGATGCGGATGGAAAGCAGCCACTCTGAACCCCGGTTCAGGATGCCGGCCTGACGGCACTCGCGGGGGCTTTATTCGACAGGTGGCAGCATTGCCACCTGTTTTCATTTCCGGAAGTGGCGAATGCAGTACTGGCTGATGAAATCGGAGCCGGACGAGGTGTCGATCGCGCATCTTGCTGCCGAACCCGATCGGTCCTTTCCGTGGACCGGTGTGCGCAATTACCAGGCGCGCAATTTCATGCGCGATGCGATGCACGTCGGCGACCTCGCCTTCTTCTATCACTCGAGCTGTGCCGAACCCGGTATCGCCGGCATCTGCGAGATCTGTTCGGCGGCTTATCCGGATCCGACGCAGTTTTCTGCGGTCGACAGGTATTACGACCCGAAATCGTCGCCGGACAAGCCGCGCTGGTGGTTGCGCGATGTTCGTTTCGTGGCTCGTACGCGTCTGCTGGGTTTGCCGGAAATGCGTGCTTGCAGTGCGTTGACCGCAATGCCCGTGCTGGCGCGGGGCAACCGTCTGTCGATCACGCCGGTGACGCCGGCGGAGTGGCAGTTCATCGCCGGTGGCCTGCTCGGGCTGAATCGGTTCAGGGGGTAGTCATGGCGGTCGAATGGTTGGCGGCATATCTTGCGCTTGGTGCGGTGGTCGGTTTCTTTGCCGGGCTGATGGGCGTCGGCGGTGGCGGCATCATGGTGCCCATCCTGGCCACGATGTTCGCGGCGCAAGGGTTTGCGCACGATCATCTGGTGCATCTGGCCCTTGGAACATCGATGGCGACCATCGTGCTGACGTCGCTGTCCAGTTTGCGCACCCATCATGCTCATGGCGCGGTGCGCTGGGATATCGTCCGCCGCATTGCCCCCGGGGTCTTGCTGGGGACCTTTGCCGGGACTTTCATCGCGGCCGGCGTGCCAACCCTGCCTCTGGCGATCTTCTTCGCCTGTTTCATGGCTTATGTGTCCTTGCAGATGATCCTCAATGCCAAACCCAAACCGTCGCGTGCCTTGCCGGGCCCGGTCGGCATGGCCGGCGTCGGCGGGGTGATCGGTATCATTTCGGCGCTGGTGGCGATCGGCGGCGGATCGCTGTCGGTTCCCTTCATGACCTGGTGCAATGTCAGGATGCAGAACGCGATCGGGACCTCGGCAGCGATCGGTTTGCCGATCGCACTGGCCGGAGCCGCGGGTTATCTGATCAACGGCTGGAGCGCGACCGGCCTCCCGGACGGGTCGCTCGGCTATGTTTATCTGCCCGCCCTGCTGATGATCAGCCTGGTATCGAGTTTCACCGCGCCGGTCGGTGCCCGGCTGGCCCATCGCCTGCCGGTCGCAACGCTGAAGAAGGTGTTTGCCGGCGTGCTGATCTTCCTGTCGGCGAAGATGTTGCACACCGTGCTGACGGGCTGATCAGCGGGCCTTGAAGACCGGTTTGCGTTTTTCCAGGAAGGCGGCGAGCCCTTCCCGGTAATCCTCGGTTTCCAGGAAGGCGAAGGAAGCGGCTTTTTCCTCGTCCGACAACGGTCGGCCGTCCTGCAGGCGGTGGATCCACTGCTTGTGCCAGCCGGCGACCAGCGGCGCGCCCTGGTCGATGCGCCGGGCGCAGGCCTGGGCTTCCGCAAATACCTGCGCATCGCCGACGATGCGCGTCAGCAGACCTTTTTCGTAGGCTTCGCGGGCGCCGAGAATCCGCCCTTCCAGCAGTATCTCCTTGAGCACCGCGGCGCCGGCGAGGCGCAACAGGCCTTCCATTTCGCCGGGATACATCGAGAAACCGAGCTTGTTGATCGGGGCGCCGAATTTGGCGCCCTCGCCGGCGATGCGCAGATCGCAGGCACCGGCGATTTCCAGCCCGCCGCCAATACAGGGGCCGAGGATGGCGGCGACTGTCGGGTGGGGGCAATCAGCAATGGCATGCAAGGCGGCGGCGACTTCGGCGTGGTAATGCAGGGCCTGTTCTAGTGTGGCGCGGGCGGTGACGAATTCCTCCAGATCGCCGCCGGCGGCGAACGCCTGTTCGCCGGCGCCGCGCAGGATGACGCAGCGAACGCTGCGGTCGACCGCCAGTTTCTGCATGTTTTCGCTCAGTTGGCGCCACATGGCCAGATCGATGGCGTTCAGCTTGCCCGGATTGTTCAGGCTGAGGGTGACGGTTTCGCCGTCGCGGGAGAGGTCGATGTTGCCCATGATGCTGTATTTCCTGAAGAAAATGATGAATCTGGCCGGCCGTGTACGCATGCCGTCAGGTTGCAATGTCTTATATAAGATATAATTACGCCGCCGTAATCATGTAATTATTAATTAGGGAGAACAAGCATGAGTAGCGCAATGTACGAAAGGATGCGGGGAAATCCCAAATTCGGGGAACTCGTCGCCAAGCGCGGGCGTTTCGCCTGGACGCTGGCGATCATCGTGCTGGCCATGTTCTATGGCTTCGTGATGGTCGTGGCCTTCAATCCGCTGTCGCTCGGACAGCCGGTCGCCGAAGGTTCGAGGCTGACGGTCGGCGTCGCCGTCGAACTCTTCATGTTCATTTTCTTCTGGGTGTTGACCGCCGTGTATGTGCGTCGCGCAAACACCGAATTCGATGCGCTCACGCAGCAGATCGTTCAAGAAGCCTGGAAGGAGAACAAATGATGCGCCAATGGATTTCCTTGCTCGGCCTGCTGGCCTTGAGCGGTGTGGCAATGGCCGCCGATGCGGTGGGCGCCACCGAAAAGCAGGCGACCAACTGGCACGCCATCATCATGTTCTGCCTGTTCGTCGCAATGACCATGGGCATCACCTACTGGGCGGCCAGCCGGACCAAGTCGACGGCTGACTTCTATACCGCCGGCGGCGGCATCACCGGCTTCCAGAACGGTCTGGCGATTGCCGGCGACTACATGTCCGCCGCCACGCTGCTCGGTCTGACCGCCATGGTCTTCGGCCAGGGCTACGACGGCTACATCTACATGATGGCCTTCTTCGCCGGCTGGCCGGTGATCCTGTTCCTGATGGCCGAACGCCTGCGCAACCTGGGCAAGTTCACCTTCTCCGACATCACCGCCTATCGCCTCGATCAGGGCAAGGTGCGCACGATGGCCGCGATCTCCTCGCTGACTGTCGTCTGCTTCTACCTGATCGCCCAGATGGTCGGCGCCGGTCAACTGATCAAATTGCTGTTCGGTCTCGACTACAACATCGCGATCTTTGCCGTCGGCATCCTGATGATGGTCTATGTCACCTTCGGCGGCATGGTCGCAACGACCTGGGTGCAGATCATCAAGGCCTGCATGCTGTTGTCCGGCGGTACGCTGGTGATGATCCTGGCGATGAGCCAGTTCGACTTCTCGTTCAGCAAGCTGATGGACAACGCGATGTCGGTGCACAAGCTGGGCGACAAGCTGATGTACCCGGGCGGCCTGCTCAAGGATCCGGTCACCGCGATCTCGCTTGGCCTTGGCCTGATGTTCGGCACGGCCGGCCTGCCGCACATCCTGATGCGTTTCTTCACCGTTACCGACGCCAAGGAAGCACGCAAGTCCGTGCTCTACGCGTCCGGTTTCGTCGCCTACTTCTTCAACGTGATTTTCCTGATGGGCCTCAGCGCGATCATCATCGTCGGCCAGAACCCGGAATTCTTCGAAGGCGGCGATATCGGCAAGAAGCTGATCGGCGGCGGCAACATGGTTGCCATGCACCTGGCCAAGGCGGTGGGCGGCGACATGCTGCTCGGCTTCCTCGCGGCGGTGGCCTTTGCGACCATCCTGGCCGTGGTCTCCGGTCTGGCGTTGGCCGGTGCGTCGGCCATCTCGCATGACCTCTATGCCCGCGTGATCATGAAGGGGCAGGCTTCCGAGGCTTCGGAAATCCGCGTCTCGAAGTTCGCCACCATCGTGCTTGGCGCGATCGCCATCGTCCTCGGCATCCTGTTCGAAACGCAGAACGTCGCCTTCATGGTTGGTCTGGCGTTCGGCGTGGCCGCCGCGGCCAACTTCCCGGTACTCATCCTGTCGATGTACTGGAAGGGGCTGACGACGCGCGGTGCCCTGTTTGGCGGCTACAGCGGCCTGATTTCTGCGGTCCTGTTCGTGGTCCTGTCGAAGTCGGTGTGGGTCGATGTCCTGCACAATGCTGCGCCGATCTTCCCCTACACGCAGCCTGCCCTGTTTGCCATGCCGATCGCCTTCCTGATGGCCTGGATCTTCTCGAAGAGCGACAGCAGCGTGCGCGCCAGTGCCGAGATCGAAGCTTTTGAGGATCAGTATGTTCGTGCGCAGACCGGTTACGGTGCTGCGGCGGCCTCCAACCACTGACCGGCGCTTGCAACGAAAAACCCCCGGTGCGGAAACACCGGGGGTTTTTTATGGTCTGGCTGCGGTCGACCGCAAGAATGGGCGGTTTTTCCCTTGAGGGGTCAGGCGGCCTTTTCGAGCTTGGCTTCCATTTTGGCTAGCGCTTCGCGTCCGGACAGCAAATGGTCATGCATCAGTTTTTCGGCTTCCTCGGCATTGCGTGTACTGAGGGCGGCAACGATGCGCCGGTGTTCGTCGAGCGACTGCTGCAGCCGGCCTTCCAGCGACAGCGAATGCAGTCGGGACAACTTCAGTACCTTGCGCAGATCCTGGATCACGCTGAGCAGCCAGCGATTGCCCGAGAGTTCCTGAATCTTCCGGTGGAACTCCTGATTGGCTTCGAAGAAGGCATCGATACGGCCGTCACGGGCGGCCGCCTCAAGCCGTTCGTGAATTTCCTTCAGCGCCTCGATATCGCCGGCACCGGCCTTGGCCACGGCTTCAGCGGCACAGCGTCCCTCGAGCATGGCCATCAGCGGGAAGATGTCGTCGAGGTCCTGGCGGGAAATCTCGGTCACGTAGCAGCCGCGACGCGGCTTCAACTCGACCAGTCCTTCCGAAGCCAGCACCTTGAGCGCTTCGCGCAGTGGCGTGCGCGAAATGCCGTACTGTTCGGCAAGCTTCTGCTCGTCGATCCAGGTGCCCGGCGTCAGTTCGTGGGCGAAGATGCGTTGCCGCAGGCGTTCTGCGACTTCTTGGTACAGCGCTGTAGGAGCAATGCGGTTCATTGTCTCGATGTCTTTGGTGTGAGCAATGCGGTGCTTGGCCGACTTGCTTCCATAATTATGGATACAGTATTATGTAGGGCTTGGTATGTCAAGCAGGGTCCAAGCGCGTAGAATTTTGAATTCTGCATCATCGGCCCGAAAAAATCGAATCGGCGAGAGGTGTTTCATGTCTGAAAAGTTCTTTGATTCCAACAACCTGGATGTCTGGGAAAAGGCCGCGGCCAAACAGTCCCCGGGTGGCGACGTCAACAACCTGGTGTGGAATACTCCCGAAGGCCTTGCCGTCAAGGCGCTGTACACGAAGCAGGACGTCGAGAACCTCGAATTCGCCGACACCCTGCCCGGCGTCGCGCCCTTCCTGCGCGGCCCGCAGCCGACGATGTACGCGGTCAAGCCGTGGACCATCCGCCAGTACGCCGGCTTCTCCACCGCCGAAGCCTCCAACGCCTTCTACCGCAAGGCGCTCGCCGCCGGCGGCCAGGGCGTTTCCGTGGCCTTCGACCTGGCCACGCACCGCGGCTACGACTCGGACAATGCCCGCGTCACCGGCGACGTCGGCAAAGCCGGCGTGGCCATCGACTCGGTCGAGGACATGAAGATCCTCTTCGACGGCATCCCGCTCGACAAGATTTCCGTGTCGATGACGATGAACGGCGCCGTGCTGCCGATCCTCGCCGGCTACATCGTCGCCGCCGAGGAGCAGGGCGTGAAGCAGGAGCAGCTCTCCGGCACGATCCAGAACGACATCCTCAAGGAATTCATGGTGCGGAACACCTACATCTATCCGCCCAAGCCGTCGATGAAGATCATCGCCGACATCTTCGCCTACACGGCGCAGAACATGCCGAAGTTCAACTCGATCTCGATTTCCGGCTATCACATCCAGGAAGCCGGCGCCAACCAGGCCATCGAACTGGCCTTCACGCTGGCCGACGGCATGGAATACGTGCGCACCGGCATCGCTTCCGGCATGGACGTCGACACCTTCGCCGGCCGCCTGTCCTTCTTCTGGGCGGTGGGCATGAACTTCTACCTGGAAATCGCCAAGATGCGCGCCGCCCGCCTGCTCTGGCACCGCATCATGTCGGGCTTCAACGCCAAGAGCCCGAAGTCGATGATGCTGCGCACGCACAGCCAGACTTCCGGCTGGTCGCTGACCGAGCAGGATCCGTACAACAACGTCGTCCGTACCACCATCGAAGCGATGGCTGCGGTTTTCGGCGGCACCCAGTCGCTGCACACCAACGCGCTCGACGAAGCGATTGCGCTGCCGACCGAGTTCTCGGCCCGCATCGCCCGCAACACGCAGCTGATCATCCAGGAAGAGACGCACATCACCAATGTGATCGACCCGTGGGCCGGTTCCTACATGATGGAAAAGCTGACCAACGACATGGCCGACAAGGCCTGGGGCATCATCCAGGAAATCGAGGCGATGGGCGGCATGACCAAGGCCGTCGAATCCGGCTGGGCCAAGATGCAGGTCGAAACCTGCGCCGCCGACAAGCAGGCGCGCATCGACTCGGGCAAGGACGTCATCGTCGGCGTGAACAAGTACAAGCTGGCCAAGGAAGACGCGATCGACATCCTCGATATCGACAACCACGCCGTGCGCGAAGCGCAGATCGCCCGCCTCAAGAGCATTCGCGCCAGCCGCGACAGCGCCGCCGTCAATGCCGCGCTCGACGCGCTGACCCAGGCTGCCGAAAGCGGCGAAGGCAACCTGCTCGACCTGACCGTCAAGGCGATCCGCCTGCGCGCCACGGTCGGCGAAGTGTCGGATGCGCTGGAAAAGGTCTTCGGCCGTTTCCGCGCCAACAACCAGACCATTTCCGGGGTTTACGGAGGCGTCGTCGAAGGTATGGAAAGCTGGGAAGAGATCAAGGCCGATGTCGCCAAATTCGCCGAAGAAGAAGGCCGTCGCCCGCGCATCATGATCGCCAAGCTCGGCCAGGACGGTCATGACCGCGGTGCCAAGGTCGTCGCCACAGCCTACGCCGACCTCGGCTTCGACATCGACATGGGCCCGCTGTTCCAGACGCCGGAAGAAGCCGCCCGCCAGGCCATCGAGAACGACGTCCATGCCATCGGCTGCTCGTCGCTGGCCGCCGGCCACAAGACGCTGGTACCGCAGATCATCCAGTCGCTGAAGGCGCAGGGCGCCGACGACATCATCGTCTTCGCCGGTGGCGTGATTCCGGCACAGGACTACGATGCGCTGTACGCGGCTGGCGCCAAGGCGATCTTCGGCCCGGGTACCCGGATCGAGGATTCGGCCAAGCGCGTGCTCGAAGAAATCCGCAAGGCGCGCGGCTAAGGCCGGGATGAGACTGGACGAGGCGCCGGTGCAGGCGAATCTCCTCTCGGACGCCGACCGGCAACTGGTCGATGGCGTCAGCCTTGGCCAGCGCCGGGCGCTGGCCAAGGCGATCACGCTGATCGAATCGACCCGCGCCGACCACCAGCGGCGTGCCCAGCAGGTGCTGACCGCGCTGCTGCCGAAGACCGGCAACGCGATCCGGGTCGGCATCTCGGGCGTGCCCGGGGCCGGCAAGTCGACCTTCATCGAGGCGCTCGGCGTCTGGTTGATCGAGCAGGGCAAGAAGCTGGCCGTGCTGGCTGTTGATCCGTCGTCGTCGGTCTCCGGCGGTTCCATCCTCGGCGACAAGACGCGCATGGAGTTGTTGAGCCAGCGCGAGGAAGCCTTCATCCGGCCGAGTCCGTCGGCCGGTTCGCTCGGCGGCGTCGCCGAGAAGACGCGCGAGGCCATGCTGCTCTGCGAAGCGGCCGGCTACGACGTGATCATCATCGAGACGGTCGGCGTCGGCCAGAGCGAAACCACGGTCGCCGGCATGGTCGACATGTTCTGCCTGCTGCAGTTGCCGAACGCCGGCGACGACCTGCAGGCGATCAAGAAGGGCATCGTCGAGATCGCCGACATGGTGGTCATCAACAAGGCCGACATCGACAAGCAGGCGACCGCCGTTGTCCGTGCCCAGTGGCGCAATGCGTTGCACATGCTGCGTCCGGCCTCGCCCAACTGGGCACCACCGGTGATCGCGCTGTCGGCGCTGCACAAGCAGGGGATCACCGAGTTCTGGGCCGAGGTCGAGAAATTCCGCGAAATCTTGCGGTCGACCGGTGAATTCGAGCAAAAACGCCAGCACCAGTCGCTGGCCTGGATGTGGCAACTGATCGACGCCGGCCTGCGTCAGCATTTCCGTCTCCATCCGCGCGTGCAGGAGAACCTGCCCGCGCTGACCCGTTCCGTCGAGTCGGGGCATACGACACCGGCCGCCGCCGCGTATGCGCTGCTCGACTATCTGAAACACTGATCACCCGTTCCATTGAGGGAGTTTTTCCATGCATGACATCATCCGCCAGCTTGAGAAGAAGCGCGAACTGGCCCGCCTCGGCGGTGGCCAGAAGCGCATCGACAGCCAGCACAAGAAGGGCAAGCTGACTGCCCGCGAACGCCTCGAACTGCTGCTCGATCCGGGCTCGTTCGAAGAATGGGACATGTTCAAGGAACACCGCTGCGTCGATTTCGGCATGGATCAGGCCGAAAAGACCCCGGGCGATGGTGTCGTTATCGGCTACGGCACCATCAACGGCCGTCTGGTCTTTGTCTTCTCGCAGGATTTCACCGTGTTCGGCGGCTCGCTGTCCGAGACCCACGCCGAGAAGATCTGCAAGGTCATGGACCAGGCGATGAAGGTCGGCGCTCCGGTGATCGGCCTCAATGACTCGGGCGGTGCCCGCATCCAGGAAGGCGTCGCTTCCCTGGGCGGCTACGCCGACGTTTTCCAGCGCAACGTGATGGCCTCCGGCGTCGTGCCGCAGATCTCGATGATCATGGGCCCCTGTGCCGGCGGCGCGGTGTACTCGCCGTCGATGACCGACTTCATCTTCATGGTCAAGGACTCGTCCTACATGTTCGTGACCGGTCCTGAAGTGGTCAAGACCGTCACCCACGAAGACGTGACCGCCGAGGAGCTGGGCGGCGCGGTGACCCACACCAGCAAGTCCGGCGTTGCCGACCTGGCCTTCGAGAACGACGTCGAGGCGCTGGCCATGCTGCGCCGCTTCATGAACTTCATCCCGGCCAACAACAAGGAAAAGCCGCCGGTCACGCCGACCAACGATCCGGTCGACCGCTTCGACTATTCGCTCGACACGCTGGTGCCGGACAACGCCAACAAGCCGTACGACATGAAGGAGCTGATCATCAAGGTGGTCGATGACAACGACTTCTTCGAGATTCAGCCCGACTACGCCAAGAACATCATCGTCGGCTTCGGCCGTATGGACGGCCATCCGGTCGGTATCGTCGCCAACCAGCCGCTGGTGCTGGCCGGCTGCCTGGACATCAAGTCGTCGATCAAGGCCGCCCGTTTCGTCCGCTTCTGCGACGCCTTCAACATCCCGGTCGTCACCTTCGTCGATGTCCCGGGCTTCATGCCGGGCACCACGCAGGAATACGGCGGCATCATCAAGCACGGCGCCAAGCTGCTCTACGCCTACGCCGAATGCACCGTGCCCAAGGTCACCATCATCACCCGCAAGGCCTACGGCGGCGCCTACGACGTGATGTCGTCCAAGCACCTGCGCGGCGACGTCAACCTCGCCTGGCCGTCGGCCGAAATCGCCGTCATGGGCCCGAAGGGGGCGGTCGAAATCATCTTCCGCGAGGAAAAGAACGATCCGGCCAAGCTCGCCCAGCGCGAAGCCGAGTACAAGGAAAAGTTCGCCAATCCGTTCGTCGCCGGCGCCCGCGGCTTCATCGACGACGTCATCATGCCGCACGCCACCCGCAAGCGGATCGCCCGCTCGCTGGCCATGCTGCGCGACAAGAAACTCGAAAACCCGTGGCGCAAGCACGGCAACATTCCTCTGTAAGCGTCAGGGAGAAAAAGGAACATGTTCAAGAAAATTCTGATCGCCAACCGCGGTGAAATTGCCTGCCGCGTCATCAAGACTGCCCGCAAGATGGGCATCAAGACCGTCGCCGTCTACTCCGAGGCCGACAAGGACGCGCTGTTCGTCGACCTGGCCGACGAAGGCGTCTGCATCGGTCCGGCCGCGTCGAAAGAGTCCTACCTGGTCGCCGACAAGATCATCGCCGCCTGCAAGCAGACCGGCGCCGAAGCGGTCCATCCGGGCTACGGCTTCCTGTCCGAGAACGCCGAGTTCTCGCGTCGTCTGGAAGAAGAAGGCATCAAGTTCATCGGGCCGAAGCATTACTCGATCGCCAAGATGGGCGATAAGATCGAGTCCAAGAAGCTGGCCATCGAAGCCAAGGTCAACACCATTCCCGGTCACAACGATGCCATCGACGGCCCCGACGCCGCCGTGGAAATCGCCCGGAAGATCGGCTACCCGGTGATGATCAAGGCCTCCGCCGGCGGCGGCGGCAAGGGTCTGCGCGTTGCCTACAACGACGCCGAAGCGCACGAAGGCTTTTCCTCCTGCGTCAACGAAGCCCGCAACTCCTTCGGCGACGACCGCGTCTTCATCGAGAAGTACGTGCTGGAACCGCGCCACATCGAAATCCAGGTGCTCGGCGACTCGCACGGCAACTACGTGTATCTGAACGAGCGTGACTGTTCGATCCAGCGTCGTCACCAGAAGGTCATCGAAGAGGCGCCGAGCCCCTTCGTCGATCCGGCAATGCGCAAGGCGATGGGTGAGCAGGCCGTGGCCCTGGCCCGTGCGGTGAACTACGAATCGGCCGGCACGGTCGAGTTCGTCGTCTCCGGTGCGACCAAGGAGTTCTACTTCCTGGAAATGAACACCCGCCTGCAGGTCGAACACCCGGTTACCGAACTGATCACCGGTCTCGACCTGGTCGAGCAGATGATCCGCGTCGCCTACGGCGAGAAGCTGCCGCTGACCCAGGCTGACGTCAAGATCAACGGCTGGTCGATGGAATGCCGGATCAACGCCGAAGACCCGTTCCGCGGCTTCCTGCCGTCCACCGGCCGTCTGGTCAAGTTCCTGCCGCCGGCCGAGACCAGCGACGCCCAGGGCACGACCCGCGTCGACACCGGTGTTTACGACGGCGGCGAGATCTCGATGTTCTACGACTCGATGATCGCCAAGCTGATCGTGCACGGTAAGGACCGCAATGCCGCCATCGCCCGCATGCGCGACGCGCTGAATGCCTTCGTGATCCGCGGCATTTCCTCGAACATCCCGTTCCAGGCCGCGCTGATGCAGCACCCGGTCTTCCATTCCGGCATCTTCGACACCGGCTTCATCCCCAAGCACTACCCGACCGGCTTCGACGCCTCGATGGTGCCGCACGACGATCCGGCCCTGCTGGTCTCGGTTGCCGCTTACGTCTATCGCGCCTTTACCGACCGTTCCGCTTCGATCACCGGCCAGCTGCAGGGCCACGAGCGCATCGTCGGCGACCAGTGGGTGGTGGTCCGTCTGAACGGTGAGCAGAAGGAAAACCATCCGGTGACCGCGCGTCCGGTCGAAGGCGGTTACGACATCGTATACAACGGCCAGTCCTACGAAATCCGTTCCGCCTGGAAGCTCGGCGAATCGCTGTTCAACGGCACGGTCAACGGCCAGCCCTTCACGCTGCAGGTCGAGCGTCACAAGACCAAGTACAGCCTGTTCCATTGGGGCACGCGCGCCGACTTCATGGTCATGAGCGCGCGCGCCGCCGAACTGCTGGCGCTGATGCCGGAAAAGCCGGCACCCGACCTGTCGAAGTTCCTGCTCTCCCCGATGCCGGGCCTGCTGCGCGACGTCGCCGTCAAGGTCGGCCAGGAGGTGAAGGCCGGCGAGAAGCTGGCGGTCATCGAAGCGATGAAGATGGAGAACATCCTCAAGGCCGAGCAGGACTGCAAGGTCAAGAAGATTTCGGCGGCTGTCGGCGAAAGCCTGTCGGTGGATCAGATCATCATCGAGTTCGAATGATTTTCCGATTTTTTCACGGTTGACCGCAGGGCCCGTCTCCGGACGGGCCTTTTTTATTGGGCGCTCACGGTGTGGCGGACGAAATCGACGCCGCGCTCGATAATCTCGCCGAGCAGCCAGCGTTCGCGGGACAGACCTTCGACGAGCAGCGAAACGCCCGGTCGCAAGCCGAGCGCGGCGGGCAGGATCGCCGAATTGCCGCTGGCTTCGAGAAAGAAGGCATGGCGTTGCCGACCGTTCAGCACCCCGGCCTGGATTGGCGCGGGCAGCCAGCGCAGTTCGGCGCTCAGCATGTCGTCGCCGGCGCATTGCAGGCCGTCGAGAATGCCCAGCCGGACAACGCCCTGCCGGTGACAGGCGATCAGGCACGGCGATTGGCGCCGCGGGAGCGCCTTGTCCGGCGAGCGCAACGCGATCCCGTCGAGCGATTGCCAGTCTTCGACGGGCACGTCGACGCGTCGTACGGCCGTATGCAGATTGGCGAGCCGGTCGAAACCGAAGGTGGCGATCCGCTGGTGTGCCAGGCTTGCGCTGTTGACGTCCAGATCGGCCGGCGGACGCAGCGGATGGCCGGTCAGCAGTTCGTAAGCGAGCACTTCGCCAAAGGCCAGGCTGAGTTTGCCGTCTTCCGGTGGCGTCCGGGCTTCCTGACCGGACAGGCGTCTTTCGAGTAATTGCAGCAGCCGCAGACAGGCGGCAGTGGACAGTTCCGGGCCAAGTTTCAGCGATTGCGGCGATTCTCCCTGCTGCAGCGCTTCGATCCGGGCCTGCAGCTTGCGCAGGACCCTGGAAAAGCTCAGCAACCGGGGAATATCGCTCGGCAGGTTGATGGCGAACTGCCGACCGAGGTCAATGCAGCCGGCCTGCGCTTCGCCGTCCGTCTGGATGATTTCGGCGAGATCCCGCCAGCGGCTGTAGGCCCGGTTGGCAACGCTCAACTGGGCGGCACTCAAGGCGTATGGATCGCTCAGCCGGAGCAGGAAAGTCCAGGTCAGTTGTCCGTTGATGGTCGATGCTTCGATGTGCGGAAAGTCCGGGTCGCTGACGACCTCCCGCAGGATGCCGGCCTGGCGGGCATGGGCAAGCACGGCAAATGGCAGGCGGTCCAGCCAGGGCGGCAGTTCGGCGGCGGCCTGAAAATGAACGTGCTGAGCCAGGCGGATCGCCGCAGCGGCATGATGCAGCGCCGGCAGGGCCTTGCCCGGTGGCAGGGCGCGTGCCAGCCGGATGCAGGCGATTGCCAGCGAGCGCCAGCAGCGTTGCGCGAGTTCGAAACAGCGTCGGTCCTCCCTGGCGAGGGGCAGGGCCTTGCGCAGGTAGCGGGCGTTCAGGGCCCGCTGCGGGTGGATGGACAGCGAGCGCAGCCGACAGAGCAGCGCGAATTTTTCGCTGCCCGGCAAATCGGCGGCATCGAGCGCTTCGATCTGGCGCAAAACCGCCAGCAGGGTTTCGAACGGGTCGGCCTGCGGCAATCGGGCAATCCAGGCGCTGGCGCCGGTTTGCTCGGTGAAGGCCGGGGAGTACGCGCTGCGCGCTTCCGGAAGTGCCAGCCAGTGCATGTTCATGGTGTTGGGCGTATGCTTTGCCCATGAGCGGATTCGAACATTACGAAAAGGAAGTCGCCGATCTCGATCACGAGATTCGACGCTATGCCGCGATCTGCGGCGTCAATCTCGACAGCCGGGCGGAGGTAGAAGCCTGCATGGCCGACCACCGAGCCGAGTCCGCCAGGGAATCCCTGCGAGGCCTGCTGGTGCTGCGCCTGAAGCTGGAGACCGAAATGCTTGAACTCGGCATGCGGCCGCCCAGTCTGGGGCAGATCGGCGGTGAATGACCGGTCGCCGGTGGTTTTTCGGCGACTGGCATGGTTGACCGTGGAAATCGTCACGTGATGCCCCGCTGCTGCTGACACCTGCAGCATACCGCCGAATCCGGCGCCGGGGCATGCGCCGCTTACTTTTTCTTCTTCAGCTGTTCGATGCCCTTGCGCAGCATCTGATCCAGTTCGCTGTCCGGTTCGACCTGCGGCAGCAGGGCCTCCCAGCGGGCGATGGCCGTTTTGCTGTCGCCGGCTTCCATGGCCACGGCACCGCCGAGGAACAGGCTGTGGGCATGCGTGGGATCAAGCTTGAGCGCCTTTTCCACCAAGGCCGCGGGCTTGCCGGCAAAACCCTTGCCGCCGCCCATGGCCAGGGTTTCGGCGTAGCTGGCGAGCAGTTCGGGGTCTTGTTCGATCAGCGGTTCGGCCTTGCCATAGGCGGCGATGGCTTCGTCGTAACGACCCAGCATCTTGTAGGAGCGGCCGAGCATGATCCAGCCCTGCATGTCGTCCGGGTTGGTCTTCATGCGTTCGGCCAGACGGCTCACCATGTTCTCGATGTCCTGGGCGGTCATCTGCTTTTGCGGTGCCGTGGCTGCCGGATCGAGTGCCTTCGGGTTGCCGAGCAGGAGGTAGCCGGCGAGTGCGGCGAGCGGCAGGAAAAGCAGTACGCCAAGCGCGGTTTTGCGGCTGGTGCCGGGCACGGCGGCGGGGGCGGTCTCCCCGTGATCCACTTCATCGATCAGGCGGCGCTGCAGTTCGCCGCGGGCGATCTCGAAATCCGCGGCGGCCAGTGTGCCGGCGGCCTGATCGCGTTCTAGTTCGGCCAGCTGGTCGCGAAAGATGGCGAGGTTGGCCGCCTTGCGGTCGGCGCTGGTGATCCGGCTGCGGGCACCGAACCACAGGGGCGGCAGGATGATGACCGCGACGGTGACGATGAGCAGGATGGCAAAGAGGGCAAACTGGAGATTCATTTCGGATCGGTTTCCTTGAGCAGTTCCGTGGCCCGGCGAGATTCCTCGGTGCTCAGCGGACGTTCGGCGGCGACAATGGCGTCGTTGCGCCGGCGCAGATAGCGGACCAGTGCGATCAACCCGATCACGAACAGGACCAGCGGTCCGCCCCACAGGAGCAGCGTGTTGGCCTGGACCGGCGGCCGGTAGAGCACGAAATCGCCGTAGCGGGCGACCAGGAACTCGACGATCTGCGCATCCGATCTGCCCTCGTGGATCATGCCGCGGATTTCGCGACGCAGATCGACGGCCAGTTCGGCATTCGAGTCGGCCAGTGTTTCGTTCTGGCAGACCAGGCAGCGCAGTTCCTTGGATAATGCCTGCAGGCGTTTTTCAGCCACCGGATCGGCGGCGACGGCGGCTTCGCCGGCCGACGAGGCGAAAGCTGCGGTCGACGCGACGAACAGCGCAAAAAGCAGGATAAAACGCTTCATTTCGACAACTCCCCGACCAGCGGCAGGATCTTGCCGGACAGCACGTCCGGCGAAATCGGGCCGGTGTGCTTCAGGCGGATCACGCCGGTCTTGTCGATCACGTAGGTCTCCGGCACGCCGTAAACGCCGTAGTCGATGCCGACCCGGCCATCGATGTCCATTGCGGTCAGCGTGTAGGGGTTGCCGTGGTCGTTCAGCCAGGCTTCGGCGCGCCGGCTGGCGAGCGGAACCTCCTGTTCGGCCGGGATGCGCCGCATGTCGATTTCGCCGTCACCGCGGACTTCCTTGTAGTTCAGGCCGATCACCGGCACGATCTGCTGCCTGGCCAGTTCGACCAGTACCGGGTGTTCCTGGCGACAGGAAACGCACCACGACGCCCAGACGTTGAGCAGCCAGACCTTGCCCTTCATGTCGGCCGGACTCAGTGTCTGCCCGGGTTGGCCGAGCACGGCCAGCTTGAAGTCGGGGGCGGGCTTGCCGACCAGCGGCGACGGCACCTCGCGCGGATTCAGGTTGAGCCCGACGGCGAGCAGCACGACGAGCGCCGCGAAGGCGCCCAGGATCCAGTAGTAGCGATTCATGACTTGGCCTCGACGGCGGTCTGCGGCTTGCCGGCGCGGCCGCTGCGGTAACGTCGATCGGACATCGCCAGCAGGCCGCCGAGCGCCATCACGACGCAGCCGCCCCAGATCCAGTCGACGAAGGGTTTGTAATAGACGCGGACGGCCCATTCGGCTTCCGGCTTGTCCGGATCGATGGGTTCGCCGAGCGACACATAAACGTCACGCAGGAAGCCGGTGTCGATCGCCGCTTCGGTCATCGGCATCGACGACGAGAAATAGTTGCGCTTTTCCGGGTCGAGCTTGCGCACCAGCCGGTCGCCGACGAACAGATCGAAATCGCCCTGCGCCGCCTGATAGTTCGGGCCCTGCACGGCGCGGACGCCGTTGAACAGGAAACGGTAACCGGCCACCTCGACCGTTTCGCCGGGCGCCATCTTGACGTCCTTTTCCTCTTCGAAACTGGAGACCATGGTGACCCCGACGACGAAGATCGCAACACCGATGTGGGCGACGTGCATGCCGAGAAAGCTGCCGGGCTGCGCAAACAGCGAGGCGGGCAGGCTGCGTCCCTGGCGGGTGGCGCTGGCGCGCTGGAACAGGTGGATCAACCCGCTGAGTACGATCCACGCGGCGAGCAGCAGGCCGAGTGCGGTCAACGCCTTCCACTGGCCATAAACCAGCGGCAGTGCGATGCCGACCAGTGCGGCGGCGGCAAAGGCCCACCGCAGCAGGCGCAGGGCTTCGGAGAAACTGGCCTGTTTCCAGCGGGCGAACGGGCCGAGGCCGACCAGGAACAGGATGGGGACGACCAGCGGCACGAAGACGGCGTCGAAGTACGGCGGACCGACCGAAATCTTGCCGGCGCCCAGCGCGTCGATGAGCAGCGGGTAGAGGGTGCCGAGCAGTACGGTGGCGCAGGCCACGACCAGCAGTACGTTGTTGGTGAGCAGCAGCGATTCGCGAGAGATCAGTCCGAAGCGGCCGCCGAGGCCGACACTGGGCGCCCGCCAGGCAAACAGTGCCAGCGAGGCGCCGATCACCACGACCAGGAAAGCCAGGATGAAGATGCCGCGGGTCGGGTCGGTGGCGAAGGCATGCACCGAGGTCAGCACGCCGGAGCGGACCAGGAAGGTGCCGAGCAGCGACAGCGAAAACGCCGAGATCGCCAGCAACACCGTCCAGTTCTTGAAGCTGCCGCGCTTTTCGGTCACCGCCAGCGAGTGGATCAGCGCCGTGCCGACCAGCCAGGGCATGAACGAGGCGTTCTCGACCGGGTCCCAGAACCACCAGCCGCCCCAGCCCAGTTCGTAGTAGGCCCACCAGGAGCCCATCGCGATGCCCAGCGTCAGGAAGATCCAGGCGATCGTCGTCCAGGGCCGCGACCAGCGGGCCCAGGCGGCGTCGAGCTTGCCCGAGAGCAGTGCGGCGACGGCAAAAGCATAGGCCACCGAAAAACCGACGTAGCCCATGTACAGCAGCGGCGGGTGAATGATCAGGCCGGGATCCTGCAGCAGCGGATTGAGGTCGCGTCCCTCGGCTGCGCCCGGCAGCAGGCGCTCGAACGGATTGGAGGTAAACAGGATGAACAGCAGGAAGCCGAACGAGACCAGGCCGAGCGTGCCGAGAACGCGGGCCACCATGGCGTCGGGCAGGCGGCGCGAGAACAGCCGGACGGCAAAAGCCCACCAGCTGAGCATCAGCATCCACAGCAACAGGGAGCCTTCGTGGCCGCCCCAGACAGCGGACATCCGGTACTCCAGCGGCAGCAGGCTGTTCGAATGCTGAGCCACATAAACCACGGAAAAATCGTTGGCGACGAAAGCCCAGGTCAGGCAGGCGAACGACACGGTGACCAGCAGCGCAAGCGCCGATGCGGCCGGACGGGCGAAGGCAATCCACGCCGGGGCATCGCGATGGGCGCCGATCAACGGCAGGACGCCGAGCAGCAGCGCAACGACGGCGGAGAGGATCAGCGAGAAATGGCCAAGTTCGGGAATCATGCTCAGTAGGTCTTCTTCGGTTGGGCGGTGGCGGCGGCTTCCTGCTCGGCCTGTTTCTGGACACCGCGGGCATGGGCGTCGTTCAGGGCCTTGGCGGCTTCCGGCGGCATGTAGTTTTCGTCGTGCTTGGCCAGGACTTCCTGGGCCTTGAAGGTGCCGTCCGGCTGCAGTCGGCCCTGGGCGACGGCGCCCTTGCCCTCCTTGAACAGGTCGGGAAGGATGCCGACGTAATCGACCGGGATGTCGTGTTCGGTGTCGGTGACGATGAAACGGATGGTCACGCCGTCGGCCTGGCGCTGGATGCTGCCTTCCTTGACCAGTCCGCCGATGCGGAACAACTGGTCCTTCGGATAATGGCCGGCAGCGACTTCGGTCGGCGACTTGAACAATGCAATGTTGCTGTTCAGCGCGTTGAGCACCAGTCCGACGATGATGCCGAACACGGCGATGGCCCCGGCGATCAGGGCAAGTTTCTTGTGGCGGGATTTCATGCGTCGGTTGTCCTGGATTCAGCGCGAAGCTGGCGTTTCAATCGGGCGATGGTGGCCTTGCGGCGTCTGGCGACAAGCAGCGGTTCGCTCGCCATGATCAGTGCCGTGACACCGAAGGAGCCCCAGACATAGAGGCCGTAACCGCCCATGGCGAGAAAGTCGGAAAAGCTGTTCCAGTAGATCATGGGCGGTCTCCGGCGAGTTCGGCCTTGACCCAGTCGGCGTTGCGTTCCCGCTCGAGGATCAGCGTCCGGACGCGGGCGAAAGCGACGGCGATCGAGTACATCCAGAACGACAGCGCGACCAGCAGCATGGCCCACAGCATGACCTCGGCCATCGACGACTTGGCCAGATTGACGCTCGAGCCCTGGTGCAGGGTGTTCCACCATTTGACCGAAAAGTAGATGATCGGCACGTTAACCACGCCCACCAGCAGCAGCAGGCCGCCAGCCTTGTCGCCGCGGCGCGGATCGTCGATGGCGGCGACCAGGGCCATGTAGCCGATGTACAGGAAGAGCAGGATCAGTTCGGAGGTCAGCCGGGCATCCCAGACCCACCAGGTACCCCACATCGGCTTGCCCCACAGCGCGCCGGTCCACAGCGACAGGAAGGCCATCAGCGCGCCGGTCGGTGCCAGCGCCCGCGCCATCATGCCCGACAGCCGGGTGTTGAAGGCCAGGCCGATGGCCGCCCAGAAAGCCATCACCAGATAGATGAACATCGACATCCAGGAGGCCGGGACATGGATGAAGATGATCCGGTAACCCTCGCCCTGCTGGAAGTCGGTCGGCGCGACCAGCATGCCGATGTACAGCCCGATCAGGCCGAAAATCGCAGCCAGTGCGGCAAACCAGGGAATCAGGCGGCCGGCCAGCGGATAGAAGGTGGCCGGCGAGGCGTAGTGGTAGAGGTTGAAGCGGTCTGTCATTCGAGGGCGATCTTCAGGGCCGCGGCCGACGCCCAGGGGGCGAAACCGATTGCGGCGATGGTCATGGCAGCGAGCAGGGAAAGGTGTCCTTCTCCCCCGAGTCCGGACACCGTCGCATCAACTGCGCCAGCGCCGAATATTAGCACCGGAATATAGAGCGGGAGAACCAGCAGGGACAAAAGCACGCCGCCGCCGCGCAGGCCGAGGGTCAAGGCCGCACCGATCGCGCCGATGCCGGACAGCGCCGGCGTGCCGAGCAGGATGGCGCCGGTCAGCACGAGCAGTGCATCGGCGGTCAGGTCGAACTGGATGCCGAGCACCGGCGCGATCAGCGCCAGCGGCAGGCCGGAGATCAGCCAGTGAGCAATCACTTTTCCGGTGACGACCAGTCCGAGCGGGTGGGGGGCCAGGGCCAGTTGTTCGAGCGTGCCGTCGCGATGGTCGTCGGCGAACAGGCGCGGCAGCGACAGCATGGTCGCCAGCAATGCGGCGACCCATAGCACGCCGGGCGCCAGCTTGCGCAGCAGGTCGACTTCGGGACCGATGCCGAGCGGAAAGAGGCTGACCACGATGACGAAGAAGAACACGGCCGACGCGATATCGGCCGGGCGACGCAGCGCCAGACGCAGGTCGCGGGCGATGACGGCGAAGACGATGTTGTGCATGTTCGCGTCAGGCTCCGAGGCGCAGCTGGCGAACGGTGCCGGCGGGAATGTCCACCGGCTGGTGCGTCGTCATCACGGCCAGTCCGCCGCGCTGCAGGTGGGCGGAAATGATGCCGGCCAGCCAGTCGACCGCAGCAACGTCGAGTGCGACGAAGGGTTCGTCGAGAATCCACAGGGCGCGCCGGTCGACCACCAGGCGGGCCAGTGCGACCCGCCGTTTCTGACCTTGCGACAGGTATTTGCAGGCCAGGTCCTCGCGTCCGGCCAGGCCGACCTGCTCCAGCGCATCGAGCGCGGCGTCCTCGGACAGATCGGTCGCGGCGAGGCGGGCGGCCGCGAGCAGGTTTTCGAGCGGCGTCAGTTCTTCCTTGATCGCGTTGAGGTGGCCGAGATAGCAGAGTTCGGCGCGAAATTCGTCGCCCAGTGCGCGGATCGGTTCGCCACGCCAGCGGATTTCGCCGGTTTCCGGCGGCAGAAGACCGATCAGCATGCGCAGCAGGCTGGTCTTGCCGGCACCGTTGCGGCCCTGCAGATAGAGCAGTTCGCCGGCTTCCAGCTTGAAGCCGAGGCCTGCGAACAGGCGGCGCTCGCCGCGCACGCATTCCAGATTGTCAGCTTCCAGCATCGAAAAACCAGGGAAAGGGGACCCGGCGCAAATTATGGACGCGCCAGTGTACCGGCAGATTGAGGCGGATCAAAACGGGCAGCAAAACGGGGGCCGAAGCCCCCGCATGAAGACGACCGGTCGGCGCTTACTTGGCGAACGGCGTCGGACGCGGCGTCTTGTCGGACGATGGTGGCAGGATCGGCAGCGTGAAGTTCGGCTGATCGCCGGTCAGCGTCTTCAGGAAGGCGACGATCTTGGCGTTTTCATCCTTGGTGAACTTCTTGCCGAGTTGCAGGCGTCCCATCGTGTCGACCGCTTCGGTCAGCGTGTTGGCGGCGCCGTCGTGGAAGTACGGATAGGTCATTTCGACGTTGCGCAAGGTCGGTACCTTGAAGTTGAAGCGATCCGCGTCCTTGCCGGTCACCGCCGAGCGTCCTTCGGCCGGGCTGTTGGCCTTGTACGGCTCGACCAGACCCATTTTCTGGAAGGAGTTGCCGCCGACGGCCTCGCCATTGTGGCAGGCGATGCAGCCGCTATCCTTGAACAACTTGTAGCCGGCCAGTTCGTCGGTGGTCAGCGCGTCCTTCTTGCCCAGCAGCCACTGGTCGAAACGCGAGTTCGGCGTGACCAGCGTCTTTTCGAATTCGGCGATGGCCAGCGTCACCTGCTCGATGTCGATCTTGTCCTTGCCGAAGACCTGCTTGAATTCGCGGACGTAGCCCGGAATCGATTCCAGCACGTTGATCGCCAGCGTGTGGGTGAAGGCCATTTCGCCCGGGTTGGCGATCGGACCGCCGGCCTGCGCCTTGAGGTCGGCGGCGCGGCCGTCCCAGAACTGGGCCAGGTTCAGGCTCGAATTGAGCACGGTCGGCGCGTTGATCGGGCCTTGCTGCCATTTGTCGCCGATCGACGTCGGGATGTTGTCGGTGCCGCCCATCGACAGGTTGTGGCACGAGTTGCAGGAAATGAAGCCGGATTTCGACAGGCGCGGATCGAAATACAGTTTCTTGCCCAGTTCGACCAGGCCCAGATTGATGTTGGCAGGCGGCTTGATCGGCTGGATCGGTTCGTCGCTGGCCAGCGCGCTGCCTTGCATGGCAAAGCCGGCAAGCACCGCGATGGCGCCGGCGAGAATGGTGCGTTTCATCATTGTTCTCCCTCGTTGAAAAAGCTCGGTCCGGCCATTGTCCTCGGGAGGCTTGTGTTAACATTGATCCAAGTCAATGATTTTTATGGACTTTGTCTATAGCTGCTATAGTTATTCCCTATAGTGGCAAGGGCCATTAGAGCCCATCGTCACCGAGGAGAACCGCATGACCCTGACCGAACTGCGCTATATCGTCGCGCTGGCCCAGGAAGGTAATT
The DNA here is from genome assembly GCF_021401135.1 of Azonexus sp. R2A61. Taxonomy (GTDB): domain Bacteria; phylum Pseudomonadota; class Gammaproteobacteria; order Burkholderiales; family Rhodocyclaceae; genus Azonexus. Next base: position 555,635 of record NZ_JACBFO010000001.1, read on the forward strand.
TCAGTCGGGCGGCAGAGCGCTGCTCGGTCAGTCAGCCGACGTTGAGCGTCGCCATCGCCCGTCTCGAAGACGAACTCGGCGTGCAGTTGTTCGAGCGCGGCAAGGGCTTCGTCAGCCCCAGTGACGTCGAGCGCCAGGTGGTGCTGCAGGCGCAGCATGCGCTGGACGAGGCGGAGAAGGTCCGGCAGATCGCGCAGCGTGGGCGCGACCAGCTCGAGGGGGTGCTGCGTCTGGGGATCATTCATACCATCGGCCCCTATTTGCTGCCGCAACTGATTCATTCCCTGAAGGCGGTGGCGCCCGGGATGCCGCTGGCCATCGAGGAAAACATGACGGCGAATCTCGCCGACATGCTGCGCGACAATGATCTCGACGTGGTCATCGTGGCCCTGCCCTTCGACCTGCCGGGCGTGTTGACCCGGCCGCTCTACGACGAGTCCTTCAAGGTTGTCGTGCCGCTGGGGCATCCCTGGGAGAGCAAGACAGCCATCGCGCCCGAGGATGTGGCGGGCGACGAGGTTCTGCTGCTGAAGGCCGGCAACTGTTTCCGGGATCAGGTGCTGGGCGCCTGCCCGCAGGTCAGCAGCCCGGAAACCGATATCCGGCTCGGTCATTCGATCGGTACCATCCGCTGCATGGTGGCCTCCGGCCTGGGCGTCTCGGTGCTGCCCGAAGGGGCGCTGCAGCATCCTTATTCGAACGATCTGATCCGCGTCCTGCCGTTCGTCGAGCCGGCGCCGTCGCGGCGCATCGCGCTGGCCTGGCGTTCCGGCTTTGTCCGGCCGAAGGCGATCGAAGCGCTGCTCGAGGCCGTGCGCCGGCTTGAGGTGCCGGCCTACCGCCTGCTGGTCTGAGCGCGACCGGCGGGCCGGAAAAATCCCGATTTCCTGCGGTCGACCGTAGGTGGAAAGCAATTTTCCACTATGGAATCGATGTATTCGGTTTTGTGTCGCCAGCCCCGTGGTCGAGTATGCCGGTGACTACCAAAGTCCATGAATTGACAGCATAAATCCCGTATCCCGGAGGGTGGCACGCGCTTTGCGTTGATGCCCGGCAGAACCATACCAACGGGGGATACGGAAGTGACCGAAACATTTTATGAAGTGCTGCGTCGCCAGGGCATCACTCGGCGCAGCTTCCTGAAGTTCTGCAGTCTGACCGCCACGTCGCTGGGCCTCGGCAGTGCCGCTGCACCGCGTATCGCCCACGCGCTCGAAAACAAGCCACGCACGCCGGTGATCTGGCTGCATGGTCTGGAATGCACCTGTTGCTCCGAATCCTTCATCCGCTCGGCGCATCCGCTGACCAAGGATGTCGTGCTGTCGATGCTGTCGCTCGATTACGACGACACGCTGATGGCCGCTGCCGGCCACCAGGCCGAGGCGATCATCGAAGAGGTCAAGAAGAAGTACAAGGGCAATTACATCGTCGCCGTCGAGGGCAACCCGCCGCTCAACGAGGATGGCATGTTCTGCATCCACGGCGGCCGTCCCTTCGTCGAAGTGCTGAAGGAAACCTGCGCCGACGCCAAGGCCATCATCAGCTGGGGCGCCTGCGCTTCCTACGGCTGCGTGCAGGCCGCCAAGCCGAATCCGACGCGCGCCACGCCGGTGCACAAAGTCATTTCCGGCAAGCCGATCATCAACGTGCCGGGCTGCCCGCCGATCGCCGAAGTCATGACCGGCGTCGTCACCTACATGCTGACCTTCGACCGCATTCCCGAGCTCGACCGCCAGGGCCGGCCGAAGATGTTCTACGGTCAACGCATCCACGACAAGTGTTATCGCCGCGGCCACTTCGATGCCGGCCAGTTCGCCGAAGCCTGGGACGACGAGGGTTCGCGCAAGGGCTACTGCCTGTACAAGATGGGCTGCAAGGGGCCGACCACCTACAACGCCTGTTCGTCGATGCGCTGGAACGGCGGCGTCAGCTGGCCGGTGCAGTCCGGTCACGGTTGTATCGGCTGCTCGGAAGACGGTTTCTGGGACAAGGGCAGCTTCTACGACCGCGTCACCGACATCAAGGCCTTCGGTGTCGAAGCCAACGCCGACACCATCGGCAAGGCCGCCGCCGGCACCGTGGGTGCCGCGATCGCCGCGCATGCTGCCGTCACCGCACTCGCCCGCGCCCGTCAGAAGGCCGGTGAGTCCACGAGCGAAAAACAGGGGGAAAACTGAGATGGGCGTCTACGAAACCCAGGGCTTCAAGCTCGACAACACCGGCAAGCGCGTCGTCGTCGACCCGGTCTGCCGCATCGAGGGCCACATGCGCGTCGAGGTCAACCTCGACAGCAACAACGTGATCCGCAACGCCGTGTCCACCGGCACCATGTGGCGCGGTCTCGAAGTCATCCTCAAGGGCCGCGATCCGCGCGATGCCTGGGCCTTCGTCGAGCGCATCTGCGGCGTGTGCACCGGCACCCATGCGCTGACCTCGGTGCGTGCGGTCGAGGACGCGCTGTCGATCAAAATCCCCGACAACGCCAACATCATCCGCAACCTGATGCAGCTGAATCTCTACATTCACGACCATCTGGTGCATTTCTACCACCTGCACGCGCTCGACTGGGTCGATGTCGTGTCGGCGCTGAAGGCCGATCCGAAGGCGACCTCGACGCTGGCCCAGAGCATTTCCAGCTGGCCGCTGTCATCGCCAGGCTACTTCCGCGACATCCAGAACCGCCTGAAGAAGTTCGTCGAATCCGGCCAGCTCGGCCCGTTCATGAACGGCTACTGGGGTAACCCGGCCTACAAGCTGCCGCCGGAAGCCAACCTGATGGCCGTCGCGCATTACCTCGAAGCCCTCGATTTCCAGAAGGAAATCGTCAAGGTGCACACCATCTTCGGCGGCAAGAATCCGCACCCGAACTGGCTGGTCGGTGGCGTGCCCTGCGCCATCAACCTCGAGGGCACGGGCGCGGTCGGCGCCATCAACATGGAGCGCCTGAACCTGGTCAAGAGCATCATCGACCGCTGCACCGAGTTCGTCGAGCAGGTCTACATTCCCGACCTGCTGGCCATCGGTTCCTTCTACAAGGGCTGGCTGTACGGCGGCGGCATTTCGTCGAAGAACCTGCTCTCCTACGGCGACATCCCGAACATCGCCAACGACTATTCGACCAACAGCCTGCTGTTGCCGCGCGGCGCGATCATCGACGGCAAGCTCGACGAGATCCACCCGGTCGACCTGCGTGACCCGGAACAGGTCCAGGAATTCGTTGCCCACTCTTGGTACAAGTACCCGGACGAGAGCAAGGGCCTGCATCCCTTCGACGGCGTCACCGAACCGAATTTCGTGCTCGGCCCGAACACCAAGGGCAGCAAGACCAACATCCAGGAACTCGACGAGGGCGCCAAGTACTCGTGGATCAAGGCGCCGCGCTGGCGCGGCCATGCCATGGAAGTCGGCCCGCTGGCCCGGATGGTGATGGGCTACCTGCAGCCGAAGCAGTTCCCGGAAATCCACGGTCTGGTCGACGGTGCGCTGAAGAAGCTCGACGTGCCGGTCACCGCACTGTTCTCGACGCTCGGCCGGACCGCCGCGCGCGGCCTGGAAACGGCGTACTGCGTCAAGCTGCAGCGCGAGCAGTTCGACAAGCTGATGACCAATCTGAAGAACGGCGACCTCAACACCGCCAACATCGAGAAATGGGAACCGGCAACCTGGCCGAAGGAAGCCCGGGGCGTCGGCTTCACCGAGGCGCCGCGCGGCGCGCTCGGCCACTGGGTGACGATCAAGGACACCAAGATCGACAACTACCAGTGCGTCGTGCCGACCACCTGGAACGGCGGTCCGCGTGACCACAAGGGCCAGATCGGTGCCTTCGAGGCGTCGCTGATGGACACCCCGGTGGCCAAGGCCGACGAGCCGCTGGAAATCCTGCGCACGCTGCATTCCTTCGATCCCTGCCTGGCCTGCTCGACGCACGTGATGAGCCCGGACGGCCAGGAAATGACGTCGGTCAAGGTCCGCTGAGCGGTCCGGAAAGGAGGCTGAAATGCTTTCACAACAGGACATGCTGGAGGCCGAGCGGCACGGTCGGCAGGTACGTTCGATCTACGTCTACGAGGCGCCGGTGCGCCTCTGGCACTGGATCAACGCGCTGGCCATGGTGGTGCTGGCGGTGACCGGCTACTTCATCGGCAAGCCCTTGCCGACGGTGCCCGGCGAGGCGGCGGAGAACTTCCTGATGGGCTACATCCGTTTCGCCCATTTTGCCGCCGCCTACATCTTCGCCGTCGGCCTGCTCGGGCGCATCTACTGGGCCGCGGTCGGCAACCACCACGCCAAGCAGATCTTCAAGCTGCCGATCTTCAATCGCCACTGGTGGGCGGAAGTCTTCTTCGAACTGCGCTGGTATCTTTTCCTGGAAAAGACGCCGAAGAAATACGTCGGCCACAATCCGATGGCGCAGTTGATGATGTTCTTCTTCTTCACGGTGCTGTCCGTCGGCATGGTGTTTACCGGCTTTGCGCTGTACAGCGAGGGCGCCGGTCTCGGCCATTGGAGCGACCTGCTGTTCGGCTGGGTGATCCCGGCGCTCGGCGGCTCGATGCAGGTGCACAACCTGCACCGGCTGGGCATGTGGATCATGATGACCTTCGCCGTCGTGCATATCTATGCCGCCATTCGTGAAGACATCATGAGCCGGCAGTCGCTGATCTCGACGATGATCAGCGGTTGGCGGATGTTCAAGGACTGATGGCGATGCCTGCCGCCGCGCGGCCTGGTCATCAGTAAAGTTTAGGCGTCTTACCTTGCGTTTGCCCCGTGCTGCGGTCCACGCGGCCGGGGCGTCTTTTTCGAAGGCACGACAATGAACTCAAAACGCGTCCTGGTACTCGGCATCGGCAATCTGCTGTGGGCCGACGAAGGTTTCGGCGTGCGTTGCGTCGAGGCGCTCAACGCCGGCTGGCAGTTTCCGCCGCAGGTACGGCTGATGGATGGCGGCACGCAGGGGCTCTACCTGCTGCCCTACGTGCAGGAGGCCGATGCCCTGCTGGTGTTCGATGCGGTCGATTACGGCGATACGCCGGGCGACCTGCGCGAAGTGCTCGGCGAGCAGGTGCCGCGCTTCATGGGCGCCAAGAAGATGAGCCTGCACCAGACCGGTTTCCAGGAAGTGCTGATGGCCGCCGAACTGACCGGCAAGCTGCCGGCCGAACTGGTACTGATCGGCGTTCAGCCGGAAGAACTCGAAGACTACGGCGGCAGCCTGCGCGACGTGGTCAAGGCGCAACTGGCGCCGGCGCTGCAACTGGCGCTGAACTGGCTCGACCGCTGGGGGGCGCCCGGTGTGCCGCGCGACGGCCGGCTTGCCGGTGCCGAAGCGATCACCGATGCGGCGCTGGCCATCGACGTCTACGAAGGCGAGCGGCCGTCGGCCGAACAGGCTTATCGCCTGGGCGACACCCGCTTCCTGAACCTGGAGCCGACCTGATGTGCCTCGGCATTCCCGTCCAGGTCCTCGACTGCGGCGAGCACTTCGCACGCTGCCGGAGCCGGGTCGGCGAAGTCGTCATCGACATCCGGCTGGTCGGCGCCCAGCCGCCGGGTGCCTGGCTGCTGTGCTTCCTCGATGCCGCGCGCGAAGTGATCGATGCCGAACGCGCCGCGGCGATCGGTGCGGCACTCGATGCCCTGGCTGCGGTCGACAGCGGTGAAAGCGATCTTTCCGCCTTTTTCGCCGATCTTGACCGCGAACCCCAACTTCCCGAATTCCTCAGGACGAAAACCGCATGAGCCTCGAACTGAAAGCCGGCCCGACCTCGCTCGAACGCCTGGAAACGGCCATCGCCCGGATGACGCAAAAACACGGATTCGAGCGGGTCGACCGCAGCGACGCGGCATTTCCCGCCGGGCTGTGCGCGCTGCTGCTGACCGACGATCCGCAACGCAACCTGGAAGTACTCGACGCCTGCGTGATCCTGCCCGAAGCCCTCAAGGCGCTGGGCGACGGCGTTGCCCGCCGGGTCGCCGGGCCGGACGTCGCACCGGCGCTGATGCAGGCTTACGGCGTGGCGCGTGCTCCGGCCGTCGTCTTCCTGCGCGACGGCGCCTTCCAGGGGGTCTTGCCCGGCATCCGCGACTGGGCCGAATACCGTACCGAAGTCGAACGCCTGCTTGCCGGGCCGGCCCAACCCCGGCCGATCGCCATTCCGGTGGTCGCCGCCAGCACCCCAGGAGCCTGTGCATGAACTACGCTTCGCTGCCCCCCTTCCCGATCCCCGTCGTCGCCATGGGCCCCGGCTCGCAAGGCGAGGAAGCGCCGGATTACCTGCCGATGCCGCAGGGCATGCAGACCTTTGCTGCGCCGCGCCTGCCGGACGATGCCACGCCGGAAAGCCTGGCCGCTGCCGCCGACCTGCTGGCGGCCTTCGTCGATGCCGCCGAAAACGCCGGCCTGCGCGGCGATGCCGGCCTCGACCTGGCGCCCCTGGCGCCGGCCGTGCGCGACGTGCTCAACCAGTCGCTGGGTTTCGGCGAAGTCAGCGCATTCACGGTTGCGCCGGCCCACTGGCGCGTGCAGGAAACCGCCTTCGCCGGCATCTGGCGCGTGCTGCAGCTGGCCGACGACGGCGCGATGATCTCCGACCGGCTGTGCACCGGCGAGATTCCGGCGGTGCTGCCCGAGGCCATGCGGCAGACCGCCAGCGCGACGCTGCCGGCGCCCGATTACCCGGCCGCTTGCATGAACGCCCAGGCGCTGGTCGAGGAAATCCGCCTGCAGGCGACGGCCTGGCAGCCCGGCCAGCCGGCGCACGTGATCAACCTCAGCCTGCTGCCGGTCAGCGACCCCGACCTCGACACGCTGTATGGCTGGCTCGGCCATCGCGAGGTGTCGATCCTGTCGCGCGGTTACGGCAATTGCCGGATCACCAGCACACGCCTGCGCAATGTCTGGTGGGTCCAGTACTTCAACAGCATGGATGCGCTGATCCTCAATTCCATCGAGGTGGTCGGCATGCCCGACGTGGCGCTGGCGGCCGACGAGGATTTCGCCGATTCGATCGAGCGTCTGCGCGAATATGTCGCGCTGCTCGGCGAACCGGCATGACCGGCGAAGCGCGTTTCGAGGGCGCCGGCCGCGGCGCGGCCGCCGACGAAGCGCTGGAATGCGGCATCTGCTGGTGGGTTTACGATCCGGCCGAGGGCGACGACGTGCGCGGCATTCCGCCCGGCGTGCCGTTTGCCGCACTGCCCGACGACTGGTGCTGTCCGGGCTGCGATGCGCCAAAGCACAAGTTCATGCGGATGGGCGCGTGAAAATCTGGCACGACGACCCGTCGACCGCGCTGCAAGATGTCTTTGCCGACATCGCGGCGACCCGCATGGCCGATCTGCCGATCGCCAACCGGGCGCTGTCGGTCGAGGCCATCGGCTTCCGCCGCTACAGCGACCTGCACTGGATCGGCGCGCTGGTCACGCCGTGGGCGATCAATCTGCTGCGCTTGCCGGGGGCGACTGCCGGCTGGCCGTTGGCGAGCGGCGGGGCGGGCGTGGACTGGCGCTTTCCGTCCGGCGACTACAGTTTCCTGGTCGCCGAGGAAGCCCGGCTCGGCGTCTATCACCTGTGCTCGCTGTTTTCGCCGGTGCCCGAGTTCGACACACACGAAGCGGCGCGTCTGACCGCCCTGGCGGCAGTCGAGGGGTTGCTCGCGGCGCCGGTCGACGCCCCGTCGCCGCCGGCGACCCGCAGTCGACGCGCCTTCCTCGGGCTGCGCGGATGATCGGCCCGGGCCAACTGACCGTGCGTGCCGGCTGGCTTGCCGGCGCACTGCAGGAAATCAGCGTCCATCTCGAACGGCCGCCGGCCGCCCGCCTGTTCATCGGCCAGACGCCCGGCGTGGTGGTCAAGACGGTGCCTTACCTGTACGCGCTGTGCGGCGAGGCGCAACGCGCCGTCGCCGCTCGCGCGCTGGCCGTTGCTGCCGGTGAGCCGGCACGGGCGGCGGATGATCGCCCGCTGTGGATCGAATGCCTGCACGAACATCTCTGGCGCTTGCTGCTCGACTGGCCGGCGGCGATCGGCGAAGCTCCGGAGCGCGAGGTGTTCGCCGCCTGGCGCAATCAGCGGCACGGCGACCGCCTGATCCAGGAAACGCGTTACCTGATCGACAACGTCCTGCAGCCGATGAGCGAAAAATGCCTGGCCGCGCTGGTCGACCGCGACACGCCGGCCGCCGCCGTGCCGCGCCTCGATCCGGCCGGCTGGCTGGCGGCCTGGCGAACCGGCGTGCTGCCGACGCCGGTTCGCCCCCTGTCCCTGGCCGCGGCCTACCGGGCGCGCCTGGCCGAGGTGGCGACGGCCTTCGCGGCGCTGCTCGCCGAGCATCCCTATCCGCTGGCGGCGGCCGGTGGCGATGGCTGGGGCGTGGCCCAGGCCCCGACGGCGCGCGGCGTGCTGACCCACGGTGTCCGGCTGGTGGACGGCCGGGTCGCCGACTATCGCGTCTGGGCGCCGACCGACGCTTACTTTGCCGACGCTGCTGCGCTATCCTCGCTGCTGGCCGACGTCGCCTGCCCGACCCGGGACATGGCCGCGTACCGGCTGACGCAGGCGGTGCTGGCGCTCGATCCCTGCGTTCCTCACGTCGTGGAGTTGCAGGATGCATGAAATGTCGCTCGCCGAAGGCGTCATCCAGCTGGTCGAGGAGACGGCGCGGCGCGAAGGCGCCCGCCGGGTCAAGCTGGTGGTGCTCGAAATCGGCCGGCTGTCGGCGGTCGAGCCGGAAGCGATGCGCTTCTGCTTCGATGCGGTGACACGCGGCGGCATCGCCGACGGCGCCGCGCTGGACATCGTCGAAGTCGAAGGCAGCGGCTGGTGCCTGCCCTGCGGCCAGACGGTGGCGATCGCCGAACGCTATGGCAGCTGCCCGCGCTGCGGCAGCCATCAGGTGCAGCCGACCGGCGGTACCGAGATGCGGGTCAGGGAAATCGAAATCGAATAAAGGAGACGGGACATGTGTACGGTTTGCGGTTGCGGTGCCGGGGAAACCCGGATCGAGGGGGAGGCGCACGAACACACCCACGTGCATGAGGACGGCACGGTGCATGCGCACCACCACGCCCACGGCCACGGCCACGACCATGCCCACGGCCACGACGGCGCCGCGCTGGCCGGCGCGCACGCCCACCCGCACACGCATGCCGACGGCAGCGTGCACGCCCACGAACACGTCCACCATGGCGAGCACGCGCACGGCCACGACGAGACGACGCACCACCACCACGGCGAGCACGAGCACCATCATTACCACGACCATGCCGCCGGCGATCTCGATTTCGGCGCCGGTCCGGCCCGGGCCCATGTGCCGGGCATGAGCCAGGCACGCATGGTGCAGATCGAGCAGGACATCCTGAGCAAGAACGACGGCTATGCCGCGCAGAACCGCAGCTGGTTCGACGAACGCGGCATCTTCGCGCTGAACCTGGTGTCCAGTCCCGGTTCGGGCAAGACGACGCTGCTGGTGAAGACCATCGAGCGGCTCAAGGCGCAGTTTGCGATCAGCGTCGTCGAAGGCGACCAGGAAACCGCCAACGACGCCGAACGCATCCGCGCCACCGGCGTGCCGGCGCTGCAGATCAATACCGGCAAGGGCTGTCACCTCGACGCGCACATGGTCGGCCACGCGATGCAACGCTTGCATCCGGCCGACGGTTCGCTGTTTCTGATCGAGAACGTCGGCAACCTCGTCTGCCCGGCAGCCTTCGATCTCGGCGAACACCACAAGGTGGCGATCCTGTCGGTCACCGAGGGCGAGGACAAGCCGCTCAAGTACCCGGACATGTTTGCCGCCGCCGACGTGCTGCTGCTCAACAAGTGCGATCTGCTGCCCTACCTCGATTTCGACGCCGACCTGGCCGAAGCCAATGCCCGGCGGGTCAATCCCGACCTGACCGTGTTCCGCGTCTCGGCGACCAGCGGCGACGGCCTCAGCGCCTGGCTGGACTGGATCGCCGGCGGACTGGCGGCGCAGGGCAGCAAGCGGGCCGACAGCGTCGATGCGTTGAAGGCGCGCATCGCGGCACTGGAGCAACAACTGGCCGGTCGCTGAACGGCGATGCACGGTGTCCGGCTCCGCGTGCGCGGCCTGGTGCAGGGGGTCGGCTTTCGTCCCTACGTCTGGCGGCTGGCCGGCGAGCTCGGGCTGGCCGGCTGGGTGCGCAACGACGGCGGCGGCGTGACGATTGCGGTCGACGGCCCCAACACGCCGGAATTCCTCCGTCGCCTGCCGCTGGAAAAGCCGCCGCTGGCGCGCATCGACAGCATCGAGCGGCAGCCTTGTGCGGTCGACGCGGCATCGTTCGACATTCTCGACAGCGTCGACGGCGACATCGCCACGACCATCGGCCCGGATGCCGCGATCTGCCCGGACTGCATCGCCGAACTCTGCGATCCGGCCGACCGCCGCTGGCGCCATCCCTTCATCACCTGTACCCATTGCGGGCCGCGCTTCACGGTCAGCGCCGGCATTCCCTACGACCGGGCGCGCACCAGCCTGGCCGCTTTCCCGCTGTGTCCGGACTGCGCCGGCGAATACGCCAGCCCGGCCGACCGCCGCTTCCACGCCGAAACCACCTGTTGCCCGGCCTGCGGGCCGACGTTGCGCCTGCTCGACGAAAATGGCCGCGAACTTGCGGTCGACCGCGGCCAGCGGCAAAAAATCGCCGGCGATGGCACCGACCCGATCGCCGCAACCCTGGCCCTGCTGCAGGCCGGCCGCATCGTCGCGATCAAGGGGCTGGGCGGTTTTCACCTCGCCTGCGATGCGCGCAACGCCGCGGCCGTCGCCCGCCTGCGCCAGCGCAAGCAGCGCGAAGCCAAGCCGTTCGCGGTGATGGGCCTGAACGCGGCTTCCTTCGCCGGGCTGGCGCAGCTCGGTGCCGCCGAGCAGGCCTTGCTCGACACGCCGGCGGCGCCGATCGTGCTGTGCCGCAAGGGCGACACGGAACTGCCGGGTGTCGCGCCCGGTCTGGCCTGGCTTGGCACGATGCGGCCGGCGACGCCGCTGCACCTGCTGCTCTGGCACGAAGCGGCCGGCCGGCCGGTCGGCACCGCCTGGCTGGCCGACGCGCAACCGCTGCTACTGGTGATGACCAGCGCCAACCCGCACGGCGAACCGCTGGTCGCCGACGACGCCGACGCCCGGCAACGCCTGTCCGGCATCGCCGATGCCTTCCTGACGCACGACCGCGCCATCGTCGTGCGCTGCGACGATTCGGTGCTGCGTCCCGGCGGGCGGTCGACAGCCTGGCCGGCCGGCGAAGCGGGTGCTGTCGTCCGGCAGCCCGATCCGGCCGGCGAAGCTGCGGTCGACCCGGCTCAGCGCCGAAAAATGGGCAATCAAACCGCCGCACCGGCCGCCGCCGCCGCGGCTGCGGTCGACGCCGCGGATGGGCCATGTTTCATTCGCCGCGCGCGCGGCTACGTGCCGCTGCCGATCCCGCTCGCCAAAGGCGGGCCGACGGTGCTGGCGCTGGGCGGCTACCTGAAGAACACGGTCTGCGTGCTGCGCGGCCGCGAGGCTTTCCTGTCGCAGCACGTCGGCGGGCTGGACAACGCCGCGGCGATCCGTTTCCAGGAAGAAACGGTGGCCCACCTGCTGGCCATTCTCGACGTCCGCCCCGACCTGATCGCGCATGACCGGCACCCGGATTTTCCCTCGACGCAACTGGCGCTGCGGCTGGCCGCCGAGTGGCAGGTGCCGGCGCTGGCGGTCGGTCATCATCATGCGCATCTGGCAGCGATCTGCGCCGAACATGCGCTCAAAACGCCGCTGATCGGGCTGGCGCTCGACGGCGTCGGACTGGGTGACGACGACGGCGCCTGGGGCGGCGAACTGCTGCGTCTGGACGGCGCCGCTTGTGTCCGCCTCGGCCATCTGCAGGAACTGCCGTTGCCCGGCGGCGACCGTGCGGCGCGCGAGCCGTGGCGGATGGCGATCGCGGCGCTGCACGCGGCCGGCGAGGGACACCGCATCGGCGGCTGGCTGGCGCGGACCTGGCCGGCGCGCGAGGCCGGGCCGCTGCTCACCCTGCTCGCCCGTCGCCTGCGCTGCCCGCCGACCTCCAGTCTCGGTCGCTGGTTCGATGCGGCGGCCGGCGTGCTCGGCGTCTGCGACGTCGCCGCTTACGAAGGCGATGCGGCGATGCGGCTGGAAAGCCTGGCGCTGGCGCACGGCCCGGTCGCGCCGCTGGCCGGCGGCTGGCGGCTGAGCGGCGACGGCACGCAACTCGAACTGACACCGCTGATCGCCGCGCTGCTCGACGTCGACGATGCGGCGGCCGGCGCCGCGCTGTTCCATGCAACGCTCGCCGACGGGCTGGCAAAATGGCTGAAACTTGCGGTCGACCGCAGCGACGTGCGCGAAATCGCCGTCGCTGGCGGTTGTGCGATGAATGCGGTACTGATGGCCGCGCTGCGCGACGCGCTGGCCGGTGCCGGCCTGACGTTGCGCGAGGCGCGGCAGGCGCCGCCCAACGACGGCGGTCTGGCGCTCGGCCAGGCCTGGGTGGCGCGACGATATTTCAAGGAGACGAAGCATGTGTCTGGCAATTCCGGCGCAGGTGGTTGAACTGCGCGAAGGCGACAACGCGGTGGTCGATCTGGCCGGCGTGCGCAAGGAGATTTCGCTGTCGCTGGTCGAGGACGTGGCGGTCGGCGACTACGTGATCGTTCATGTCGGCTACGCGCTGAACAAGATCGATCCCGACGAGGCCGAGAAGACGCTGAAGCTGTTTGCCGACATTGGCGAACTGCGCGGGCAACTGCCGGACGACGGCGATCCGACCCGGCACTGACATGAAATACATCAGCGAATTCCGCGACGGCGAACTGGCGCAGAAGATTGCCGCCGGTATCCGGGGCGAAGCCGATCCGGCCCGCCGCTACCATTTCATGGAGTTTTGCGGCGGCCACACGCATGCCATCTCGCGTTACGGCATCGTCGACCTGCTGCCGGACAACGTGCGCATGATCCACGGTCCGGGCTGCCCGGTCTGCGTGCTGCCGATCGGCCGCGTCGATCAGGCGATCCGGCTGGCGCTGGACGCCGGCGTCACGCTCTGCACCTACGGCGACTGCCTGCGCGTGCCGGCCTCCGACGGCTTGTCGCTGCTCAAGGCCAAGGCGCGCGGCGGCGACGTGCGCATGGTCTATTCGTGCATGGACGCGGTGACGCTGGCGCAGAAACACCCCGAGCGGCAGGTTGTCTTCTTTGCCATCGGCTTCGAGACGACGACACCGCCGACGGCGGTGGCGATCCGCCAGGCCGCCGCGCTCGGCCTGAAGAACTTCTCGGTCCTGTGCTGCCACGTGCTGACCCCGGCGGCGATCGTCGGCATCCTCGAATCGCCGGAAGCCCGCGCCGGCCAGATCGTGCTCGACGGCATGGTCGGCCCGGCCCACGTATCGACGATCATCGGCAGCCAGCCCTACGCCTTCGTGCCCGAACGCTATGGCAAACCGGTGGTGATCGCCGGCTTCGAACCGCTCGACGTGCTGCAGGCGATCCGTCTGCTGATCCGCCAGGTCAACGACGGCCGGGCCGAGATCGAAAACGAATTCACCCGCGCCGTGACGCCGGCCGGCAACCGCAAGGCGCAGGCGCTGGTCGCCGAGGTCTTCGAACTGCGTCCCGAGTTCGAGTGGCGCGGTCTCGGCAGCCTGCCCGCCTCGGCGCTGCGCATTCGCGACACGTTCGCCGAATTTGACGCCGAAAAACGCTTTCCCGCCGACTATGCCTCGGTGCCCGACCACAAGGCCTGCGAATGCGGCGCCATCCTGCGCGGCGTGAAGCGGCCGCAGGAGTGCAAGATTTTCGGCACGGTATGCACGCCGGAAAATCCGGTGGGGTCGTGCATGGTCAGTTCGGAAGGGGCGTGCGCGGCGCATTACACGTACGGGCGCTATCGCGATGTCTGACCTGCCGTTTTCCGCGTCGACCGGCAACCCCGCCCGCGCCGCCGGTGCCGCAATGCCGCCCTCTGCCATCCCCGTTCAAGGCCCCCAGCCGAAATGACCCAAACCCGCAAACCCTACACCCGTCCCCTCGATCTCAAGCACGGCCAGGTCGACATGGCCCACGGTTCCGGCGGCCGCGCGATGGCGCAGCTGATCGACGAACTGTTCGCCCGCCATCTCGGCAACGAGTATCTCGGCCAGGGCGACGACGGCGCGGTGCTGCCGGCGCCGGGCGAGGGGCGGCTGGTGATGGCGACCGATGCCCACGTCGTCTCGCCGCTGTTCTTCCCCGGCGGCGACATCGGTTGCCTGTCGGTGCATGGCACGATCAACGATGTGGCGGTGATGGGGGCGAAGCCGCTGTATCTGGCGGCGGCGTTCATCCTCGAGGAAGGCCTGCCGCTGGCCGATCTGGCGCGGGTGGTGCAGAGCATGGCCGCCGCCGCTGCCGCTGCCGGCGTGCCGGTGGTGACCGGCGATACCAAGGTGGTCGAACGCGGCAAGGGCGACGGCATCTTCATCGCCACCACCGGCGTCGGCGTCGTGCCGCCCGGGCGCGAGCTGTCGGGCCGGCGGGCGCGGCCGGGCGATGTCGTGCTGGTCTCGGGGACGCTGGGCGATCACGGCATGGCGATCATGGCCGAGCGCGAGAGTCTGGGTTTCGAAGGGGCCGACGGTCAGTCGCCGATCCTCTCCGACAGCGCGGCGCTGCACGGGCTGATCGAGGCGATGCTGGCGAGCGGCGCGGCTATCCGCGTGCTGCGCGATCCGACGCGCGGCGGCCTGGCCACGACGCTGAACGAGATCGCGCGCCAGTCCGGCGTCGGCATCCTGCTGCAGGAAAAATCGTTGCCGGTGAAGCCGGCAGTTCACGCGGCCTGCGAACTGCTCGGGCTCGATCCGCTGTATGTGGCGAACGAGGGGAAACTGGTGGCGATCTGCGCCGAAAATGACGCAGAAAGGCTGTTGACCGCAATGCGCGCCCATCCGCTCGGCGAGGCGGCGGCCATCGTCGGGACGGTGCAGGCCGACGACCACCATTTCGTGCAGATGACCACCGCCTTCGGCGGCCGGCGCATCGTTGACTGGTTGAGCGGCGATCAGTTGCCGCGCATCTGCTGACGCGGCGATGTCCTGTTGCTCAGTGGCGTTCGGCGACCAGCAGGCTGCGCACGTCGCCGACTTCGAGCAGCACCAGTTCGCGGGCGTCGTCGAGGTTGTTGGCGTTGATGATGTGGAACAGATCGCGGCTGCCGTCCGGGTAGCGCACGGCGGCGACGTACTCGGGACGATGCTTGCGGGCGCGTTGCGCGGCGCGCGGCTGACGTTCGGCTACGGACATGGAATGGCCCCCCACTCGTTTTGTGCAATGCATCATAGACATCCGCAAGCGATTGAAAAATATAGCGAAAGTCATAGATTGTATTTTTCCGTCGAGGCTTCCCGGCAAAAGGCTTCGTGTCACTGGCTTCATGATCGGGGCATGACGGCAAAAAACCCGGATGACATGTGCGGTTTATTCAATGGGCACGCGCTTTTGCCGAGGCGGCGAACGCTTTTTCCCGAGCCGGGCCGCGCAGGCTATCATTCCGCCAGCGCGTTTCGCCGCCGCTCTTCGTTCCCCGTTCGCCCCTGACTGGAATCCACCGGAATGACCCCGACCAGCCTGCGCCGTTTGCCTGCCGTCCTCGTCGTCGACGACGAACTGCGTTCGCAGGAAGCGCTGCGCCGGACGCTGGAGGAGGATTTCGAGGTGTTCTGCGCGTCCGGCGCCGACGAAGGCATGGAAATTCTCGACCGCGAGCAGTCGACCGCAGCGATCCGCGTCGTGCTCTGCGACCAGCGCATGCCGGGAACGACCGGCGTCGCTTTCCTGAAGGAAGTGCGCAGCCGCTGGCCGGACATCGTGCGCATCATCCTGTCCGGCTATACCGACGCCGAGGACATCATCGCCGGGGTCAACGAAGCCGGCATCTGGCAGTACCTGCTGAAACCCTGGCAGCCCGAGCAGTTGTTGCTGACGCTGCAGCGTGCCGCCGAGGTGTGGCGGTTGCAGCAGGAGAACCAGCGCCTGTCGCTCGACCTGCGCACCGCCGAGCCGGCCCTGCGGCGCCAGGTCGAGAAAAAGCAGGACAAGGCGCGGCGGCAGTTCGGCATCGATGCCTTCGTCCGCCATGCCGGCAGCCCCCTCGACGGGGTCTGCGAACTGATCGCCCGCGTCGCGCCCTACGACCTGTCGGTGATGGTCACCGGCGAATCGGGCACCGGCAAGGAAATGGTCGCCCGCGCCATCCATTACGAGAGCGCCCGTGCCGACAAGGCCTTCGTTACCGAGAACTGCGGCGCCCTGCCCGACACGCTGCTCGAATCCGAACTGTTCGGCTACAAGCGCGGCGCGTTCACCGGTGCCGTCGAAGATCGCGTCGGGCTGTTCCAGCAGGCCGACGGCGGCACCTTGTTCCTCGATGAAATCGGCGAAACCAGCCCGGCCTTCCAGGTCAAGCTGCTGCGCGTGCTGCAGGAAGGCGAGTTCCGGCCGCTCGGCAGCAACCGCGCGGTGACCGTCGATGTGCGGGTGATCGCGGCGACTAACCGCGACCTGGAAGCCGACGTGCGCAGCGGGCGCTTCCGCGAAGACCTGTATTACCGGCTGGCGACCATCGCGGTGCACGTGCCGCCGCTGCGCGAACGACGCATGGACCTGCCGTTGCTGGCTGAAACCCTGCTCGCCAGCAGTGCGCAGGCCTTGGGCAAGACGGTGTCCGGTTTTGCCACGGAAACCCTGGCCGCGTTGGCGACCTACGACTGGCCGGGCAATGTGCGCGAGCTGCAGAATGAAATCCTGCGCATGGTTGCGCTGGGCGAGGGGCCGTTGCTGCTGCCGGCGCTGCTGTCGTCGCGTGTGCTTGGCCGGCCGGCAGTGGCTGAAGCGACGCACTGGTCCGACGACCTGGGCGGCAATCTGAAAACGCGCATGGAAGCGCTCGAACGCGTCGTGCTCGAGGCGGCGATGCGCCGCCATCGCGGCAACAAGTCGCGCGCCGCGCAGGAGCTCGGTTTGTCGCGCGTCGGCCTGCGCGCCAAGCTGCAGCGTCACGGGATGACCGACGAATGAAGGTGCTCTGGCTGCAGAGCGGCGGCTGCGGCGGCTGCACGCAATCCTTGCTGTGCCACGAGCCACGGCCGTTGTTCGACGAATTGCGCGACGCCGGCATCGAGTTCGTCTGGCATCCGGCGCTGTCGCCAGAAAGTGGCGAGGAAGCGCTGGCCGTGCTTGAGGCCTGTGCTGACGGCAGCCGGGCCTTCGACGTGCTGTGCATCGAGGGTGCCATGTTGCGCGGGCCGAACGGCAGCGGTCGTTTCCACCGGCTGGCCGGCCGCCCGCTGACCGAGTGGGTGCGGCAATTGGCGGCCCGCGCCAGCCATGTTTTTGCCATCGGTTCGTGTACCGCCTGGGGCGGTTTTTCGGCGAACACGCCGGGTAATCCACTGGAAGCCTGCGGCCTGCAGTACGACGTCGAGGAACCGGGCGGCTTGCTCGGTGCCGCCTTCCGGGCCGGCGATGGCTTGCCGGTGGTCAATCTGGCCGGTTGCCCGACGCATCCCGGGTGGATCGTCGATACCCTGGAAAAACTGGCCTGCGACGGGTTGACCGCAGCCGACCTCGACGAATTCGGTCGGCCGCTGCTCTACGCCGAGCAACTGGTGCATCACGGCTGCCCGCGCAACGAGTTCTACGAATTCAAGGCCAGCGCCGAAAAGCATTCCGACCTCGGCTGCCTGATGGAAAACCTTGGCTGCAAGGGCACCCAGGCGCATGCCGACTGCAATACACGACCGTGGAATGGTGCCGGCTCCTGCCTGAAGGGCGGCTACGCCTGCATCGCCTGCACCGAGCCGGGCTTCGAAGCGCCCGGCCACGCCTTCCAGGAAACCCCCAAACTGGCCGGCATCCCGATCGGCCTGCCGACCGACATGCCGAAGGCCTGGTTCGTCGCCCTGGCCGCGCTGTCCAAGTCGGCGACGCCGAAACGGGTGCGCGACAACGCGGTCGAGGACCATACGGTGATCCGGCCGTCGGTGCGCAAGGGCGGCAAATGACGCGCATCGTGCTCGGACCGTTCAATCGTGTCGAAGGCGATCTCGAGGTCCAGCTCGAGGTGGCTGCCGGCCTGGTGCAGTCGGCGCAGGTTAACTCGCCGCTGTTCCGTGGGTTCGAACCGTTGCTGATCGGCCGCGATCCGGCCGATGCGCTGGTCATCGTGCCGCGTATCTGCGGCATCTGCTCGGTCGCCCAGTCGGCCGCCGCCGCCGCTGCGCTGGCCGATCTGGCCGGCGTGACGCCGCCGCCGAACGGCCGGCTGGCGCTGCATCTGACACAGGCGACCGAGAATCTGGCCGACCACCTGACCCATTTCTATCTGTTCTTCCTGCCCGATTTTTGCCGTCCGGCCTATGTCGACCGCAGCTGGCACGCCGATGTTGTCGCGCGCTTCGCCGCCCAGCGCGGCAGTTCGGTCGGTCCCTGGCTGCAGGCGCGGGCGCGTTTCTTCCACCTCGCCGGATTCCTGGCCGGCCGCTGGCCGCACACGCTGGCCATCCAGCCCGGCGGCAGCACCAAGGCGACGACAGCCGCCGAGCGTATCCGGCTGCTGGCGCTGCTGCGCGAATTCCGCAGCTTTCTGGAAAACCGGGTGTTCGCCGATCGCCTGGAGCATTTCGCCGCGCTGGCCGATGCCGACACCTTGTCGGCCTGGGCCGCCGGCAATCCGGGCGATCTGGCGCTGTTCCTCCGGCTGGCCGGCGATCTGGGCCTGGAACGGATCGGTGCCGGGGCCGAGCGCTTCCTGTCTTTCGGTGCCTACGGCCTGTTTCCGGCCGGGAGCTGCGGCGGCGATCTTGCGGTCGACCCGCTGGATACGGGAAAAATCGTCGAGGATGTCAGCCATGCATGGCTGGCCGGCGAGGTGCCGCTGGCGCCGGCGGTGGGCGAAACGCTTGTCGCCGCCGACAAGCCGGCGGCCTATACCTGGTGCAAGGCGCCGCGCTATGGTGGCGCGGTGGCGGAAACCGGGGCGCTGGCCCGGCAGTTGATCGACGGTCAGCCGCTATTGCACGATCTGGTCGGACGGCACGGGGCCAGCGTCACTGCGCGCATCGTCGCCCGTCTGCTCGAAGTCGCCCGGCTGCTGCCGGTAATGGAAAGCTGGGCGCAGGCGCTGCGTCCCGGCGAACCCTTCTGCCTGCCGGCCCCGCTGCCGGACACCGGCACTGCGGTTGGCCTGGTCGAAGCGGCGCGCGGCAGCCTGGGCCACTGGCTGAGCGTCAGGCGCGGACGCATCGAGCGCTACCAGATCATCGCCCCGACCACCTGGAATTTTTCGCCGCGCGACGCCACCGGCCGCCCCGGTGCCCTGGAGCAGGCGCTGGTCGGCCTGCCGGCCGGCGAAGGCGCGCTGCCGACCGTGCAGCATGTCGTGCGTTCCTTCGATCCGTGCATGGTGTGCACGGTGCATTGATCTATCCCGTTTCAGTCGCTGGCTTCCGGCGGATTCAGCCATTGCCGTAGCTTGTCGAGCAGCAGGTCGGGGTTGACCGGTTTGGCGATGAAGTCGTTCATGCCGGCGGCCAGACACTGGGCGCGGTCCTCGGCGAAGGCGTTGGCGGTCATCGCGATGATCGGCATGGCGCCGCGTTCGCCCAGGGCGCGGATTGCGCGCGTGGCATCGAGGCCGTTGAGGCGCGGCATCTGCATGTCCATCAGGATGAGCGCGTAATTTTGCCGTTCGACGGCGTCGACCGCAGCCTGGCCGTCAACCGCGACGTCGATCCGCAGGCCGCTGTCGTCGAGCAGTTGCAGGGTGATTTCGCGGTTGACCGGCTCGTCCTCGACCAACAGGATGCTGCGTTGCCCGAATCCGCCGGTGTTGTCGATGGCGGCGGGGGGGTGAGGGAGGGGCGAGGTTTTTGCCAGCGGCAGGCGTACCGTCATCCAGAACCGGCTGCCCCGGCCGGGCAGGCTTTCGGCGCCGGTCGTGCCGCCCATCATTTCGGCCAGTTTGCGGGTGATCGCCAAGCCCAGGCCGGTGCCGCCGTAACGGCGGGTTGCCGAGTTGTCGGCCTGTTCGAAGGCCTGGAACAGCCGGGGAAGATCCTGTGCCGCGATGCCGATGCCGGTGTCGCTGACGGTGAAGCGCAAGTCGAGGCAATCGTCCTGGCGGTCGACGATGGTCGCTTCGATGGTGATGCTGCCCTGGTCGGTGAACTTGACCGCATTGCCGGCGTAATTCAGCAGCGCTTGCTGGAGCCGGACCGGGTCGCCGAGCAGCTGGGGCAAGTCGTCTGGCAGGTGGCAGCGCAGTTCGAGGCCCTTCTCGGCGATCTTGCCGTGCAGGATCGATTCGATGTTGCCGAACAGTTGCCGGATGTCGAGCAGCGTCGAATCGAGCGTGAATTTGCCGGCTTCGATCTTGGACAGGTCGAGAATGGTGTTGATGATGTCGAGCAGGTGATGGCTGGCGGTTTCCAGTTTGCCGAGGCGTTCGCCCTGCTGTGCGGTCAGTCCGCTGCGGCGCAGGATGTAGGCCATGCCGGTGATGGCGTTGAGCGGTGTGCGGATTTCGTGCGACATGTTGGCCAGGAAGGCGCTTTTGGCGACGTTGGCGGTTTCGGCCGCTTCCTTGGCCTGGCGCAGGTCGGCGGTGCGTTGCTCGACCAGTTCCTCGAGATGTTGGCGGTGTCGCTGGAGTTCGACGGCCGCCGCCTTTTCCCGGCTGATGTCGTAGCAGAATCCGATGTAGCCGATGAAGCGGCCCTCGCTGTCGTAGCGTGGCGTGCCATCGTCGCGAATCCAGCGATATTCGCCGCTGGCGTGGCGCAGTCGGTATTCCATCGAAAACGGCTGCTGTCGTTCGAAATGCTCGACATAGCTGGCGATGCAGCGGCTGAAATCGTCGGGATGCACGCCTTCGGTCCAGCCGTTGCCCAGTTCCTGTTCGACGGGGCGGCCGGTGAATTTGAGCCATTGCACGTTGAAGTAGTTGCAGCCCTTGTCCAGACCGGAGGTCCAGATCAGCGCCGAGCCGTTGTCGGCGAGGGTCCGGAAATGCTGCTCGCTTTCGCGCAGTGCGGCTTCGGCCAGCTTGCGGTCGTGAATGTCGGCGATGACGCCGACCAGGCCGAGCAGCGTGCCGTCCGGTGCAACCAGCCGGCGGCCGGTCAGGCGCCCCCAGAACTGGCGGTGATCGCCGCGCCAGTAAAGGCGTTCGAGGTCCACCTGATCGACCTGGCTGGAAAGCAGGGCGAGCATGTTGGTATGGCCGGTTTCACGCTCGTCGGGCGCGATCAGCGAGACGTAGGGGGCGCCGGTGAGTGCCTCGCGGGTCGTGCCGAACATGTCGGCCATGCGCTGGTTGGCGCGGGTGATGCGCCCGACCGGATCGACCAGGAAGATGGCGACGCTGGAGGCCTGGTAGATCTGCTCGAGCAAGGCCTCGTTGGCCTGCAGTCGCTCGTTGTCGGCCAGGTGGCGTTGCCAGAACCGGTTCACTAGCCAGCCGGCGAACAGCGTGACGGCAAGGAAGGCGGCGAGCAGTGCGCTGGTCTTGTAAACCTCGTTCCACCAGGCGGCGAAATAATCCTCCGGCGACATACCCACCTTGATGATGGCCGGCATGTTGCGTATCCGTTTATAGGCATAGCGGCGGGCATGACCATCGGCGACGGCATCGGTGGTGAACACGCCTTCCATTTCGTTTTCGGCGAACGCCGCTGCGAATTCCGGTGAGACCTGCTGCTTGCCGCTGCTGCCTAGCTCGCCGGCGACGGTGGGATAGCGCGTGATCAGTCGCGATTCGAGATCGCGCATGACGGCGCTGCCGTGCGGTCCGAGCTGCAGCGTCGACATCAGCTTGTAGAAGCCTTCGGTCGGTATCGCGGCGATCACGACGCCGCCGAAGCTGCCGTCGGGGAGATGCCAGGCGCGGGCGAAAGGAATCATCGGGCGACCGCTGATGCGTCCGATGATCGGCGGACTGATGGCGAGTTGCGGCGTGCCGGCAGCACGCAGCTGGACGAAGTAGCTGCGGTCGGCGTAGCTGATCGGATGGTCGGGATCGAGACCTACGCCCCAGCGGACGATGCCGTCGCGGTCGGTGACCCGGAATGCCTCGACCGTCGGGATGCGGTCGGCCTGAAGCGCCAGGATGCCGTTCAGTTCGTCGTCGTTCCAGCGGTGATGACGGCTCTCCCGTTCCAGGTAATCGGCGATGGTGAGCAGGCCGAGATCGATGTGACGCACCGATTCGGCAATGTTGCTTTCCAGCAGCGTTGCCAGATTGGTCGTGTTGTCGTGGATCGCGCGGTCGATGTGGAGGCGGCTGTCGATCAGGTTCTGGGTGCCCAGGCCGATGACCAGCGCGTTGACCAGTGCGATGCCGAGCGTCAGCCAGCGGCCCAGGCGGGAACGGCGGCTTCCGCTGCTCGGTGGGTGCGCCGGCGGGCTGGCGGGATCGGTGCTCAGAAGTCTCTCTCCGACGGTCGTTTTTGCGTCAGATTACACCGCTCGGCGCGGGGCGACCAGCCGTGCCGCCCCGCCGCTTCAGAAACCGATCTTGCGACTGCGTCCGCTGCGGGCCTGGTCGAAGTCGCTGCCTTCCAGCCAGTTGCGTCCCGCCAGCTTGGCGGAGCCGAAGGCCGACAGCAGCCGCTTGCGCATGTCGCGCGGCGGCAGCGAGGCCAGGCGTTCGAGTACGCTGTCGTCCGGCTCGTCCGGAAAACCCCAGTCGTGTTCGCCGACCATCTCGCGGTACAGCGCGCCGGCGATGCTCAGCGAAGCCGCGAGATCGGGGCGCGGCACTTCGTAGACATTCATCCGGTTGAGGATCGGTTCGGGAATGCCGCGTTCGTCGTTGGCCGTCGTCACCCACAGGATGTGCGAGGCATCGATGTCGATGTCGACGAACTCGTCCTTGAAGGCCTTGGCCGTGTCGTGTTCGAGCAGGCCGTAGAGGGCGCCCATCGGGTCGTAGCGCGAATCGCCGCCGGCCTTGTCGATTTCGTCGAGCACCACGATGGGGTTGGCGAAGTCGCCATGCACCAAAGTGTGCGCCACCTTGCCGGGCTTGGCGTTGTTCCATTGCGACGAGGAGCCGGACAATACCCAGCCTGCGGTCAACGCGCTCATCGACACGAATTCGTGGCCGGTGCCGAGCTGGCGGGCCAGTTCGCGGGCGAAGTGGGTCTTGCCGATGCCCGGTTCGCCGAGCAGCAGGATGGGCGTGAACTGCAACGGCTCGCTGCCGGCGACGGCCAGCGCGAGTTGCTTGCGGATATCGTCGATCACGTCGGCGAAGTTGGGGCAGCGGTCGTAGAGGTCGTCGACCTGATCGGCGCCGCTCGGCCGGACCAGGAAGCGGCCGCCGCCGCGTTGTCGCATCTTTTCGTAAAGCGCGGCGAGCGCCTCGTTGCGGTTGCCCGAGGCTTCCTCGAGCGCGCGCTCGATGGCGGCGACGTCGTAGATGGTGCGCTCTTCGGCGACCGTGAGTCGGATGTCGGTGCTTGCCATGATGACTTCCTCCTGACGCTGTTGACTGCCTTAACGGTTCGGAAGCGGCCGGGGTTGAATCCGGTGCCCCCTGATCGATAGCTAGCATTTCCCGTTCCAGCCGGATTGGGAAATAATGCCGCCATCCCCGTCGACCGCAGGAACGCCATGGAACGCTTCACCATTTCGCTGGACGAGTCGCTGGCTCGCCAGTTCGACGAACTGATCGCCGCCCGCGGCTACGTCAACCGCTCGGAAGCCGTGCGCGACCTGATCCGCGGTGCCATCGAGCAGGACCGCCAGCGCGCCGCGCCGACCGGCCAGTGCGTGGCCAATCTCTCTTATGTGTACAACCATCACGAGCGGGAACTGTCGGAACGTCTGACCGGCCTGCAGCACGACCGCCACGACCTGACGGTGGCGGCGATGCACACCCACCTCGACCACGACCATTGTCTGGAAACCGTCATTCTGAAAGGGTCGACCGCAGAAGTCCGACAATTTGCCGATGCGCTGGTCGCCGAGCGCGGCGTGCGCCACGGCCAGCTCAACCTGATCGCGCTGGAGGCCGAATACCACCATGCGCACGACGAGCACGGCAGCGATCATGTCCACTACCGCCCCACCCGCTGACCGGCCCGACGATCCGCTGCTGGCGGCGACCGGGGAGCAGGCCTGGATCGAGGTGATCCAGAAGATGGACGAGGTCTACAACGATCTCCTCCAGTACGAAGTGGCGCTGGAAGAAAAGAACGCGGCGCTCGAGGAGTCGCACCAGTTCATCGAGAGCGTGCTGGCTTCGATGTCGGACATCCTGATCGTCTGCGACCGCAACGGCGGCATCGAGGAGGTCAATCCCTCGCTCTGCCATTTCGCCGGCAAGAGCGCCGAACAGTTGGCGCACACGCCGGTGTTCGAGTTGTTCGCCGACGATCTCGAGCGGGCCAGGGCCCGCGACATCTTCAGCCGCTACGGACGTGAGGGCGTACACGACTGCGAGTTCTTTTTGCGCGCCGGCGACGGGTCGACCGTGCCGGTGTCGATGAACTGCACGCCGCGTGTCTCGCAGACCGGCAAACTGATGGGCATGGTGGTCACCGGCCGCCCGGTCGGCGAACTGCGCAAGGCCTATCAGGCGCTGCGCCAGGCGCACGACGACCTGAAACGGACGCAGGGGCAATTGCTGCATGCCGAGAAAATGGTCTCGCTGGGCCGCCTGGTCGCCGGTGTCGCGCATGAATTGAACAATCCGATCAGCTTCGTGCTGGGCAACGTGCTGTCGCTGAAGCGTTATTCGGGCCGTCTGGAAAACTATCTGGCGGCGGTGCACGACAGTGCCGCCGCCAGCGAGCCGGCGCTGGCCGGCTTGCGCGACACCTTGCGCATCGATCGCATCCTGGCCGACATGCCGCAATTGATCGACGGCATGATCGAAGGTGCCGAACGCACGCGCGACATCGTCGACGCCCTGAAGCGCTTTTCGGCGGTAGACAAGATGACGCCCGAGCGCGTCAATCTGAACGAGGTGGTCGAGCGTTCGGTGCGCTGGGTGGTGCAGAGCGCCGGCGGAAGATTTGCGGTCGACATCGATTTGCCGCCCGATCTGCATTGCGCGGGCTCGTCCGGCCAGTTGCAGCAGGTGGTGATGAACCTTGTGCAGAACGCCTGCGATGCAACCGCCGGCCAGCGCGATGCGCGTCTGGCGATTGCCGGCCGCCACGCCGACGGCCAGATCATCCTGCAGTTCACCGATAACGGTCCGGGGATTGCCGAGCCGCACCTCGGGCGGCTGTTCGAGCCTTTCTTCACCACCAAGCCGGTCGGCCAGGGCACCGGCCTCGGTCTGTCGATCAGCTACGGCATCGTCGAGCGACACGGCGGTCGGCTGGAGGCGGCCAATCGGCCCGCTGGTGGAGCGGAATTCATCCTTTCACTGCCGGTGGAAAGTCGCTGACCAATTGGCCGGTGGCAAACGCCGGGCAACGCAATACGAACAATGACTTATTGCGCTGGCACGTTCTTTGTATGAAGATGAATATAAATTTCATACAGAGGGGTGCCGTTGATGGAAGCCTTGCCCGGCGACTGGCTGTCGCTGCTGATCCTGACCTTCGTGCTCGGCATGAAGCACGGCTTCGATGCCGATCATCTCGCCACCATCGACGGCCTGACCCGTTACAACGCCCGGCAGCGTCCGACGCTGGCGCGCTGGTGCGGTACCTTTTTCTCGCTCGGGCATGGCGCCGTGGTGATGGCCATCGCGCTCGGCGTTTCGGCGCTGGCCGGTCAGTGGGCGGTGCCGGAATGGTTCGGTGTGCTCGGCTCGGTGATCTCGATCGCCTTCCTGGTCGCCCTCGGTAGTCTCAACCTGGCCGCGGTGCTCCGTGCCGGACCGGATGAAATGGTCCAGCCGGTGGGGATCAAGGGCCGCCTGCTCGGGAAATTGCGCCATGTCTCGCATCCGGCGCTGGTGGCGCTGGTCGGCGCGCTGTTCGCGCTGTCCTTCGATACCCTGTCGCAGGCCGCCTTCTTTGCGCTGACCGCGACGCAGTTCGGCGGCTGGCAGCACGCCCTGCTGCTCGCCACGCTGTTCATGGCCGGCATGCTGCTGACCGACGGGATCAACGGCTTGTGGATTGCCCGCCTGATCGCCCGGGCCGACCAAGTGGCGCTGATCGCGTCGCGCGTCATGGGGCTGGTCGTTTCCGGCGTCAGCCTGCTGGTCGCTGCTTTCGGTGCCGCCAAGCTGTTGTCGCCGGCGGTCGATGCCTGGAGCGAGGGCAAGGAACTGATGTTCGGGGCGGCGTTGGTGGCGATCATCGCGCTGAGCTTTTTCGCAGCGGTCCGGCTCACTCGCCGGCCGGTCATGGCTTGATTCTCAGGGAGGAGTGGCCGGTTCGCCGGCCTTTTTTTGACGATGATGGTAAGAAAAAATCTGATTGCTTCATATCTGGCCTTCGCATCCGGTGCGGTGCTGGCACAAGGGATGACCGAATTGTCGACGGTCGAGGTCCGCTCGCGCATCGAAAATCTCGAGGGCATCGCCAGTGCCGGCAGCGAAGGCGTGGTATCCGGCCTGCGTTTGTCCACGGTGCCGGTGTTGCGGCCCGGCGAGGCGCTGGAAATGGTGCCCGGGCTGATCGTCACGCAGCATGCCGGTGACGGCAAGGCCAATCAGTACTTCCTGCGCGGCTTCAATCTCGATCACGGGACCGATTTCGCGACCTCGATCGGCGGCGTGCCGGTGAACATGCCGACGCATGCGCACGGTCAGGGCTACACCGATCTTAATTTCCTGATTCCCGAACTGGTCGACCGCATCGCTTATCGCAAGGGGCCCTACTTTGCGGAAGAAGGCGATTTCTCGTCGGCGGGTGCGGCGCATATCGACTACGTACGGCGGCTCGATGCCGGGCTGGCTCAGGTCACGCTTGGCCGCAACGGCTACGCCCGCTCGCTGCTGGCCGGATCGCCCCAGCTGGCCGAGGGCAATCTGCTCTATGCGCTGGAACTTTTCCACAACGACGGGCCGTGGCAGGTCGACGAGCATTATCGCAAGCTCAACGGTATCCTGCGTTACAGCCGCGGATCGCGCGATGACGGCTGGTCGGTGACCGGCATGGCTTATCGCGGGCGCTGGGTATCGACCGACCAGATTCCGCAACGGGCGGTCGATCGCGGCCAGATCGACCGTTTCGGCTCGCTGGACGACAGTGCCGGGGGGCGGACGCATCGCTACAGTCTGTCCGGCGAATGGGCCCGGCGCGGAGAGGATGCGCAGACCCGCGCGACCTTCTGGGGACTGGCTTCGGGCCTGGATCTGTGGTCCAACTTCAGTTACTGCACCAATGGCTGCCCGCCGGGCGACCAGTTCAAGCAGGCCGAGCGGCGCAAGGCCGGGGGCTTCTCGGTATCGCACGAGCTGTTCGGTCGCCTGGGGGGCTTCGAGGTGATCAACGCGATCGGCCTGCAGGGGCGTATCGATCGGCTGAGCCCGGTCGGCCTGTACCAGACCGAGGCGCGCGAAACCCTGGCGACGGTCCGCGAGGATCACGTCACACAACGCAGTCTTGGCTTGTGGTTGCAAAACGAGACCAAGTGGACGAGCTGGTTCCGCTCGATCCAGGGGCTGCGGGCCGATGCCTACGATTTCACGGTCGACAGCGATAATCCGGCAAATTCCGGCAAGGCCGACGACGCGATCGTGACGCCGAAGCTGTCGCTGATTTTCGGGCCCTGGCGGAAGACCGAGCTGTATCTGAACTACGGTCACGGGTTCCATTCCAACGATGCGCGCGGTTCGACCATCACCGTCGATCCCGCCACCGGCACCCCGTTCGACGCCAACGGCAATCCGGTGCGCCGCGTGCAACCGCTGGTGCGCACGCGTGGCAGCGAGCTGGGCCTGCGCTCGGAAATCCTGCCCGGCTGGCAGTCGACCGTAGCCCTGTGGCAACTCGAGGCGGCCTCGGAGCTGCTGTTCGTCGGCGATGCCGGGACGACCGAAGCATCGCGCCCGTCGCGTCGCTACGGCGTGGAATGGACCAATCTCTATACCTTGTCCGACTGGTTGGCGGTCGATGCCGATTTTTCCTGGTCGCATGCCCGTTTCCGCGATTCGGCGCCGGAAGGCGATCATATCCC
Organism: Azonexus sp. R2A61; assembly: GCF_021401135.1. Taxonomy (GTDB): domain Bacteria; phylum Pseudomonadota; class Gammaproteobacteria; order Burkholderiales; family Rhodocyclaceae; genus Azonexus. Next base: position 583,789 of record NZ_JACBFO010000001.1, read on the forward strand.
GGGGGCTGTGACGACCACCGCCAACGTTGGTCTGACGCTGGATCGCCTCGGTCCGTGGTTCGGTTCCGTGCGCTGGCGCTACTTCGGGCCGCGACCGTTGGTCGAGGACAATTCGGTACGCTCCCGGGCCTCGTCGCTGACCAATCTGCGCGTCGGCTATCGCCTGTCGCCGCGGCTGATGCTGGCGCTTGATGTCTACAACCTGTTCGACAGCAAGGCCAACGACATCGAGTACTGGTACGAATCGCAACTGGCCGGCGAAGGGGCGCCGGTCGCCGATCGGCATCTGCATCCGACTGAACCGCGTAGCGGCAGACTGACCCTGCAATACCGTTTCTGAGGTGCCGGGAGGCGGGGCGGCAAGGCTGTTCCGCCCCTTCGGATTCCACGTAGTTCGGCTTATAATTCATAATTACAAACCATTCCCCGCCGACTTGGTTTAATCTGCGGGGTTTCCCCAATTGCGTAAGCCGAGGAGATTCCGTGGAAAAGGATTTGCGCGAAGCCGCACTCGAATATCATCGCCTGCCCACGCCGGGCAAGATTTCCGTCCGCCCGACCAAGGGCCTGACCAACCAGCGCGACCTGGCGCTGGCCTACTCGCCGGGCGTCGCCGCCGCCTGTGACGCCATCGTCGAGGACGAAGCGACCGCCGCGCTGTACACCTCGCGCGCCAACCTGGTCGGTGTCGTCACCAACGGCACCGCCGTGCTCGGCCTCGGCAACATCGGCCCGCTCGCCGCCAAGCCGGTCATGGAAGGCAAGGGCTGCCTGTTCAAGAAGTTCGCCGGTATCGACGTCTTCGACATCGAACTCGCCGAGAACGATCCGGACAAGCTGATCGACATGATCGCCGCGCTCGAGCCGACGCTCGGCGGCATCAACCTGGAAGACATCAAGGCGCCGGAGTGCTTCTACATCGAGCAGAAGCTGAAGGAACGGATGAACATTCCGGTCTTCCACGATGACCAGCACGGCACCGCGATCATTTCCGCCGCCGCCATGCTCAATGGCCTGAAGGTCGTTGGCAAGAAGATCGAAGCGATCAAGGTGGTCGTTTCCGGCGCCGGTGCCGCTGCCATCTCCTGCGTGAACCTGTGGTGCGATCTTGGCGTCAAGCGCGAGAACATCACCATTTGCGACTCCAAGGGCGTCATCTACGTTGGCCGTCCGGGCGGCATGGACGAAACCAAGGCCCGCTACGCCCAGGAAACCGACAAGCGCACGCTGGCCGACGCGATGATCGGCGCCGACATTTTCCTCGGCCTGTCGGCCGCCGGCGTGGTCAGCCAGGACATGGTCAAGAGCATGGCCGAGAAGCCGATGGTCTTCGCGCTGGCCAACCCGACCCCGGAAATCATGCCGGAACTGGTCAAGGAAGTCCGTCCGGAAGCGATCATCGCCACTGGCCGTTCCGACTACGTGAACCAGGTCAACAACGTCCTCTGTTTCCCCTTCATCTTCCGCGGCGCGCTCGACGTCGGCGCCACGCGCATCACCGAAGAGATGAAGATGGCTTCGGTGCGTGCCATTGCCGAACTGGCCGAAGCCGAAGTGACCGATGAAGTGGCGATGGCCTATCCCGGCCACGACCTGACCTTCGGTCCGGAATACCTGATTCCCAAGCCCTTCGACCCGCGCCTGATCGTCAAGATCGCGCCGGCCGTCGCCCAGGCCGCCATCGACTCCGGCGTCGCCACCCGCCCGATCACCGACTGGGATGCCTACCGCGCCAAGCTGTCGGAATTCGTCTATCACACCGGCGTCGGCATGCGCGCGATTTTCCAGGCCGCCCGTCAGGCTCAGGGCAAGCGCATCATCTACGCCGAAGGCGAAGAAGAGCGCGTGTTGCGTGCCGTTCAGGTCGTGATCGAGGAGAAGTTTGCCCGCCCCATCCTGATCGGCCGCCCGGAGGTGATCAATCATCGTCTGGAAAAGGCCAACCTGCGCATCAAGCCGGGCGTCGATTTCGATGTCGTCAATCCGGAGTCGGACGAGCGCTACCGCGAGTGCTGGACGGCCTATCACAAGCTGATGGTGCGCCGTGGCGTGACGCCGGCCATCGCCAAGGAAGCCATGCGCCGTAAGCCGACGGTGATCGGCGCGATGCTGCTCAAGCTCGGCTACGCCGACGGCCTGATCTGCGGTGTTACCGGCCAGTACAGCCACCATCTGGGCGTGGTCAGTCAGGTCATCGGCAAGCGTGCCGGGGTCAACACCCTGGCGGCGATGAATTACCTGATGCTGCCGGGGCGTTCGCTGTTCCTGTGCGACACCCATGTGAACGAAAATCCGAATGCCGAGGAAATTGCCGAGATGACCTTGATGGCCGCCGAGCAGGTGCGCCGTTTCGGCAGCCATCCGAAGGTTGCTCTGCTCTCCCATTCGAACTTCGGTTCTTCCTCGTCCGAATCGGCGCGCAAGATGAGCATTGCAGCCGGTCTGGTCTCGGCGATGTCGGCCGGCGAACTGGAGGTCGATGGCGAAATGCACGGTGACTCGGCGCTGAACGAGGAAGTCCGCCTGGAAGCCAATCCGGATTCCCCGCTGAAGGGCGAGGCCAATCTGCTGATCATGCCGAACATCGATGCCGCGAACATCTCCTACAACCTGTTGAAGATGACCAGCGGCGAAGGGGTGACCATCGGCCCGATCCTGCTCGGCGCGGCGCGTCCGGTGCATGTGCTGACCTCGACGGCGACCGTTCGCCGTCTGGTCAACATGACGGCGCTGGCTGTCGTCGAATCGATGGAGCGCTGAATACGCTGTCGCACATCGGGTGCGATATCGATATGAAAAGCCCCGCTTCGGCGGGGCTTTTTGTCAGGGGGTGTCGAGCACCTTCTGCAGATCCGCGAGAATAGGTTCGATCAGGGCTTTTTCCGGTAGTTGTGCGCGTAGCTGACCCTTGGGGTCGACCAGATAGGCGCCCGCGCTGTGGTCGATGACATAACCCATGCTGCCTTCTATCGGCTGCTTGGCGTAAATGACGCCGAATTGCGCTGCAAGATCGGCAATCTGGGCGTTATCTCCGGTCAGTCCGATGAAGTTCGGGTTGAACCACTTGGCGTAGGTGTCGGCCTTGTCCGGCGTGTCGCGTTCCGGATCGACGCTGATGAAGATCACCTGTACGCGCTCGGCATCGCGATCCCGAAGATTGCGGTACAGGCTGGCATATTTACGCAGCGTGGTCGGGCAGATGTCCGGACAGCTGGTGTAGCCGAAGAAAACGATCAGGGCCTTGCCCCTGAAATCGGCCAGATCCACCGTCTTGCCGCCGCTGCCGTGCAGCTTGCCGGCCGGGAAAACGTTCTTCGCGCCGAGGTCGGGGTTTTGCAGCGACGATGTCTGGTTGCCGCAGGCGATCAGCAACAGGGCGGCGCTCACGCCGAGCAGGGTGCGACGCTTCATGATGCCAGCCTCGCCAGCAGTTTGCCGTGGATGCCGCCGAAGCCGCCGTTGCTCATGACCAGGATGTGATCGCCGGGGCGGGCGGTGGCAGCGATGTCTTCGACCAGTTGATCGAGATCGTCGGCGACACGGGCGCGTTCGCCCATCGGGGCCAGCGCTTCGCGGGCATCCCAGCCGAGGTTGCCGGCGTAGCAGAAGCTCAGGTTGGCGTCGCGCAGGCTTTCCGGCAGCTGGTTCTTCATCGTTCCCAGTTTCATCGTGTTGGAGCGCGGTTCGAGTACGGCGAGGATGCGGGCATCGCCGATCTTGCGACGCAGCCCGGCAATGGTCGTGGCAATGGCCGTCGGATGATGGGCGAAGTCGTCGTAGACGGTAATGTCGCGCACCGTTCCGCGGACCTCCATGCGTCGCTTGACGTTGATGAAACGGCCAAGCGCTTCCAGCCCCTTGTCGAACGGCACGCCAACGTGACGTGCGGCGAGCAGCGCAGCGCAGGCGTTGGCCCGGTTGTGCTCGCCGGTCAGCGCCCACTGGACACGACCGATCTCGCCGTTTTTGTCCTTCAGCACGAGTTGACCGCAGGCATCGTCGCCTTCGGTCCGGTAGCCGCCGGCATCGGCGAAGCGCTCGACCGGTGTCCAGCAACCTCGCTGCAGTACGCGTTCCAGGCTGGCTTCGCCGGCATTGGAAACGATCAGGCCGGAGGCAGGCAATGTGCGGACAAGATGGTGAAACTGCGTTTCGATAGCGGCAAGATCAGCGAAGATGTCTGCGTGATCGAATTCAAGGTTGTTCAGGACTACGGTCCTGGGGCGGTAGTGGATGAACTTGGAGCGCTTGTCGCAGAAAGCCGTGTCGTATTCGTCGGCCTCGATGACGAAGAAAGGTGTGCCGCCGAGCCGGGCCGAAACGCCGAAATTGAGCGGTACGCCGCCGATCAGGAAACCGGGCGACATGCCGGCATCCTCGAGAATCCAGGCCAGCATCGCGCTGGTGGTCGTCTTGCCGTGGGTACCGGCCACGCCGAGCACCCAGCGCCCCTGAAGCACATGCTCGGCCAGCCATTGCGGGCCGGACACGTATGGCAGACCGCGGTCGAGGATGGCTTCCAGCAGGGGGTTGCTGCGCGAAATGGCATTGCCGACCACGTGGATGTCCGGGTTCAGCGCCAGTTGTCCGATATCGAAACCTTCGATCAATTCGATGCCGGCAGCACGCAACTGGTCGCTCATCGGCGGATAGACATTGGCGTCGCAGCCGGTGACCCGGTGGCCGGCCGCGACCGCCAACTGGGCGATGCCGCCCATGAAGGTGCCGCAAATGCCGAGAATGTGAATGTGCATGGCGCGTACTGTGGTTAGAATGGGGGCGATTCTACCCCGAGCGAGACGACATGCCCCGCCAAGACCGGCAGCGAACGAGTTCCGGAACCCGCGCTGCCATAGCCGCTGCCGCCGCCAGGTTGATGGCCGAGGACGGCATCACCGATTTTCATCATGCCAAGCGCAAGGCGGCCCGCCAGCTGGGCTTGCCGGAACATACGGCCTTTCCGGACAATGCCGAGGTCGAGGCCGAATTACGTGCCTATCGCAGCCTGTATCAGGCCGAGGACCATGAAGCCGTGCTGCATGCGCTGCGTCAGTCTGCGCTCGATCTGCTCGATCTGCTGGCAGCCTTCAATCCTTATCTGACGGGATCGGTACTCGATGGAACCGCCGGCGAGCATTCGACAATCGATATCCTGTTGTTCGCCGACAGCGCCAAGGAGGTCGAAATCTTCCTGCTCAACCGCGGGGTCGATGTTGCCCATGCGACGCCGCGCAACGACAAGGTCGAGGCGGTGCTGCGCATCGAGACGGATACGGTCGACGCTGAATTGATCGTGCTTTCCCCGGCCATGGAGCGGGTGGTCATGAAGCATCGCGATGGTCGCCCGCGAGAGCGCGTCAAGACACCCGAGCTGCGCCTGTTACTGAAGGAATAGACTGGACAAAATGCGGCGATTTGCGGCAAACTTGCCGCCATGACGAAGCGAAAAACTGCTTCCAAGCCGTCGGAAAAAGCCCGTGTCCTAGTTGTTCATGGGCCAAATCTGAATCTGCTTGGCACGCGCGAGCCGGAACATTACGGGCGGACGACCCTGGCTGACATCAACCTGACGCTGGCGCGTCTGGCGGAAGCTGCCGGTGTCGAACTGGAAGCCTTTCAGAGCAATCACGAAGGGGCGCTGATCGAGCGCATCCACGCGGCCCGCGAGCAAGGCGTGCGCGCCATCATCATCAATCCGGCGGCTTACACGCACACCAGCGTTGCCTTGCGCGACGCGCTGGCGGCAGTGGCCATTCCGTTCGTTGAAGTGCATCTGTCCAACGTGCACGCCCGCGAGCCGTTCCGCCATCATTCCTATTTTTCCGACCTGGCCATCGGCGTCATCTGCGGCCTGGGTCACGAGGGCTATCGCCTGGCCCTGGAATACCTGCTCAATAAACTCAACGTGGAATGAAAAAGCGGCTTTTTGCCGCGAATGCGATTCCATCTGCAGAAAATCATCTAAGGAGTCATCATGGATCTGCGCAAGCTGAAGAAACTCATCGACCTCGTTCAGGAGTCCGGTATTTCGGAACTGGAAGTCACCGAAGGCGAAGAGAAGGTCCGTATCGCCAAGCATTCCGGTGTCGTTGCGGCACCTATTCAGCAATATGCCATGCCGGCTGCCATGCCGATGCCGGTGGCTGGTGCCTCCGCTGCGCCGTCGTCGGTCAATCTGGACGATGAGGACGATCTGCCGGAAGGCACCGTTCTCAAGTCGCCGATGGTCGGCACCTTCTACCGTTCGCCGTCGCCCGGCGCCGATGCGTTCGTGCAGGTCGGCAGCGTCGTCAAGAAGGGCGATACGCTGTGCATCATTGAAGCGATGAAGCTGCTCAACGAGATCGAAGCCGAGGTCGATGGCACGGTCAAGGCCATCCTGCTCGACAATGGCGAGCCGGTCGAATTCGGTGAACCGCTGTTCGTGATCGGCTGAGGCCGGACCCATGTTCGAGAAGATACTGATCGCCAACCGCGGCGAAATTGCCCTCCGCATCCAGCGCGCCTGCCGCGAGCTGGGTGTCAAGACCGTGGTCGTGCACTCCGAGGCCGACCGTGAAGCCAAATACGTCAAGCTGGCCGACGAGTCGGTATGCATCGGGCCGGCGGCGTCGGCGCAGAGCTACCTGAACGTGCCGGCGATCATCTCGGCGGCTGAGGTGACCGATGCCCAGGCCATTCACCCCGGCTACGGCTTCCTGTCGGAAAATGCCGATTTTGCCGAGCGCGTCGAATCCTCGGGGTTCGTCTTCATCGGCCCGCGTGCCGAAACCATTCGCCTGATGGGCGACAAGGTGTCTGCCAAGGATGCGATGAAGGCGGCCGGCGTGCCCTGCGTGCCGGGTTCCGACGGCGCCTTGCCGGATGATTCGAAGGAAATCGTCAAGATCGCCCGCAGCATCGGTTACCCGGTGATCATCAAGGCGGCTGGTGGCGGCGGCGGTCGCGGCATGCGCGTCGTGCATACCGAGGCGGCGCTGGTCAATGCGGTGGCGATGACCCGCCAGGAAGCCGGCCAGTTCTTCGGCAATCCTGCGGTCTACATGGAAAAATTCCTGGAAAACCCGCGCCACGTTGAAATCCAGGTGCTGGCCGACCAGCATGGCAACGCGATTTACCTTGGCGAGCGCGATTGCTCGATGCAGCGCCGCCACCAGAAGGTCATCGAGGAAGCGCCGGCACCGCACATTCCGGCCCGTCTGATCAGCCGGATCGGCGAGCGCTGTGCCGATGCCTGTCGCAAGATCGGCTATCGCGGCGCCGGAACCTTCGAGTTCCTGTTCGAGAACGGCGAGTTCTACTTCATCGAGATGAACACGCGCGTTCAGGTCGAGCATCCGGTGACCGAAATGATTACCGGGGTCGACATCGTCCAGGAGCAGATTCGCGTCGCCTTCGGCGAGAAGCTGCGCTACAAGCAGAAGGAAATCGCCTTCCGCGGTCATGCGATCGAATGCCGCATCAATGCCGAAGATCCCTTCACGTTCGTGCCATCTCCCGGCAAGATCGAGTTCTATCATCCGCCGGGCGGCCCCGGTATCCGCGTCGATTCGCACATCTACCAGGGCTATCGCGTACCGCCGCATTACGACTCGATGGTCGCCAAGGTGATTTCCTACGGCGATACCCGCGAGCAGGCGATTCGCCGCATGCGCATCGCGCTGTCCGAGATGAGCGTTCAGGGCATCAAAACCAACATTCCGCTGCACCAGGAGCTGATGCAGGACGCCCGGTTCATCGAAGGCGGCACCAGCATTCACTATCTCGAGCACAAGCTGGCCGAGAAAAACGAGGTCAAGCAGTAAGCATGGCCTGGCAGAACGTCAGTTTCCTGACCGATGCGGCCAGCGCCGAACCGGTCTGCGACGCCCTGATCGAAGTGGGGGCACTGTCGGCTTGCATCGAGGATGCCGACGCCGGCACCCCTGACGAACAACCGCAGTTCGGCGAACCGGGTTCGCTGACCGCGCCGGGCTGGACGCACTCGCGCGTCGTTGCGCTGTTCGAGCCGGAGGCCGATGTGGCAGCGCTGCTGACGCAGGCGATCACCCAGGCCGGTCTGGAAAATGTGCCGGATTTTGCGGTCGACCGCATCGAAGAGCAGAACTGGGTGCAACTGACCCAGTCCCAGTTCGATCCGATCCGCGTTTCGGCGCGCTTGTGGATCGTGCCTTCGTGGCACGAATCCCCCGATCCGCAGGCGATCAACTTGATCCTCGATCCGGGCATGGCCTTCGGCACCGGTTCGCATCCGACCACGCGACTGTGTCTGGAATGGCTGGAGCGGACGATCGGCGCGGGCGATCGCGTACTCGACTACGGTTGCGGCTCCGGCATCCTGGCGATTGCTGCCGCCCGCCTGGGTGCAGCGCATGTTGCCGGCGTGGACATCGATCCGCAGGCGGTCGATGCGGCGCGCGCCAATGCCGAGCGCAACGGCGTCGAGGCTGTCTTTGCCGACTCGACGGTGCCGGTTGCCGGTGAGTATGATGTCGTCGTGGCCAACATCCTCTCCAATCCGCTGCGCGTCCTGGCGCCCGCCATCTGCGGACATGTCCGTCCGCAGGGCGGCAGGCTGGCCTTGTCCGGCATCCTGCGTGAGCAGGCGGACGAGATCATTGCCATCTACGCACCGTGGATTGCGCTGCAGGTGGCCGATGTCAGGGAAGACTGGGTATGCCTGTCCGGGGTCCGCTGCTGATGCGAACCCGCTGCCCGGCGTGTGACACGGTTTTCCGTGTCACCTCCGAGCAATTGCGCTTGAAGGCCGGGCGGGTGCGCTGCGGGCATTGTCAGCACGTGTTCAATGCCTTCGATCATCTGCTGCCTTACGATCAAGCCGCCGATCCCGCACCGGCAGAAATGCCGGAAGCCATGGTGGCCCAGCCGCTTCCCGAGCCGGTTCTGCCAGGGAATCAGACAATCCTGTCGCCCGAGCCCGAGCCCGAGCCCGAGCCCGAGCCAGAGCCAGAGCCAGAGCCAGAGCCAGAGCCAGCGGCGCCGGCAGATGAAACGCCCGAGCAGACCACCGAGGCGGCGCGCCGCGCCGGCCTGATTGCCGCTCGCGACCTGACTGAAACGCCTTCCTACGACCGTTGGTCGGCGGGAGCCCTGTCGGCCGGCAGCCTCGGCGGATTCGAGATCGAGACGCGGCGACCGGTGTGGCCCTTCGTCCTTGTCGCGTTGCTATTGCTGCTCGCGTTGATTAGCCAGTTGGCGTATCACTACCGCAGTGCCGTGGTGCTGCGTTGGCCGACCAGCGAGGCGGTCTATCAGGCGCTGGGGGTAAACATTCCGCTGATGCGCGATGTCGGCAAGGTGTCGATCGAAAGCTCGGACCTGCAAGCGGATAGCACCCGCGACCTGTTCGTGCTCAATGCCACGCTGAAAAATCGGGCCGATCATGCGCAGGCCTGGCCGGCGCTCGAACTGACACTGACCGATGTCAACGATCGGGTGGTTTCACGGCGCATCATCCCGGCCGCCGAATACCTGCCTGCCGGGACGCCGGCCGATGTTTTCCCCGCGGCGGCCGAGATCGGCATCCGGTTGTGGGTCGAGGCCCGCGAACTCGGGGCAACCGGCTACCGTCTCTACATTTTCTACCCCTGAGTTTCGTTCATGACCACTCTGATCTGCGGTTCGCTGGCTTTCGACAACATCATGGTCTTTCCGGACCGCTTCAAGAATCACATCCTGCCCGAGCAGATCCACATCCTTAACGTCGCTTTCCTGGTGCCGGAAATGCGTCGCGAGTTCGGCGGTTGTGCCGGCAACATTGCCTACAACCTGATGCTGCTCGGCGGCGATGCGACGATCATGGCCACCGTCGGCGACGATGCGCAGCCCTACCTCGATCGCCTCGACACGCTCGGTCTGACGCGCGCGCATGTGCGCCAGGTCCCGGGCAGCTTCACCGCCCAGGCCTTCATCACCACCGACCTCGACGACAACCAGATCACGGCATTTCACCCGGGGGCGATGAGTTTTTCGCATCTGAACCAGGTTGACCGCGCCAATGCGAAGCTGGGCATCGTTGCGCCCGACGGCCGCGAAGGCATGCTGCAACATGCCCGTGATTTCGCGGCGGCCGGTGTGCCCTTCATCTTCGATCCGGGCCAGGGGCTGCCGATGTTCAGCGGCGACGACCTGCTCGATTTCCTGAACCTGGCCGATTACGCCTGCTTCAACGACTATGAAGCGAAGCTGGCCTGCGACCGGACCGGGCGCAGCCTCGAACAACTGGCCGGGCTGGTCAAGGCATTGATCGTCACGCGCGGCGGCGAAGGCTCGGAGATTCACGCCGACGGTACGGTTCACCGGATTCCCTGCGTACCGGCCGAGGCGATCGTCGATCCGACCGGTTGCGGCGACGCTTACCGTGCCGGGCTGCTGTACGGCATCGCCAACGGCTGGGACTGGCCGCGCACCGGCCGACTGGCCGCGGTGATGGGGGCGATCAAGATTGCGCATCGCGGCGGCCAGAACCACCGGCCGGGTCGCGAGGAAATCGCTGCGCGCTATGCTGCCGCTTTCGGCGAGCAGCCGTGGTGATCTGAAACCTCGGCGTCATCTTCGGGCAACGCGGATGTAACAACCCTCCGCCAGACTCGTTCTCCATGAACAAGGAGAACGACATGGAAGATCTGCACAAGGCCGCCGGACGCGGCCGTCCCGAAAAGAAGAGCCTGGCGGTCGGTCTGGCCCGCAATTCGAGCGAGATTCTCGACGCACAGCGCCTGCGCTATCGCGTCTTTGCCGGTGAAATGGGCGCCAACCTGCCCAGTCGCACGCCGGGCGTCGATCACGACATCTACGATCCGTACTGCCAGCACCTCGTCGTCCGCGACACCAAGAGCGGCGAGGTGGTCGGCACCTATCGCATCCTGTCGCCGGAAAATGCCCGTCAGATCGGTTATTACTCGGAAAACGAATTCGATCTGACCCGCCTGCAGTATCTGCGCTCCCGACTGGTCGAGATCGGGCGCTCCTGCGTGCATCCGGATTATCGAACCGGGGCGACGATCACGCTGCTGTGGTCCGGCCTGGCCCAGTACATGGTGGAAAACGGCTACGACTACCTGATGGGCTGCGCGTCGATCAGCATGGCCGACGGTGGACATGCCGCGGCCAGCCTGTATCATCGGCTCGCTGCCGAGCATCTGGGGCCGCCGGAATACCGCGTTTTCCCGCGTTGTCCGCTGCCGCTGGCTGCCCTGCAGCAGGATCGTCCGGCCGAAGTGCCGCCGTTGATCAAGGGCTATCTGCGTGCCGGTGCCTGGATCTGCGGTGAACCGGCCTGGGATCCCGATTTCAATACCGCCGACCTGCCCATCCTGATGCCGATGGCCAAGGTTGCCGGCCGTTACGCAAAGCATTACCTGGGGCAGGCAGACTGATCGAAACCAACCGCATCACCCGTTACTGGCGTATTTTCCGGCTGGGATTGCTGATCCTGGCCGGTACGCTGGTTGCCCTGACGCTGTTTCGCATCTGCGGCGACCGTCGCCGCCTGTTGCTCAAGCAGAGCTGGTCGGCTGCCCTGCTCGATGCGCTGGGTATCGAACTGGAAGCCGATCTGACGCACGTTGAGCCGGGGGTGCTGCTCGTTGCCAACCACGTTTCCTGGGTCGATATCTTCGTGATCAACGCCGCCTTGCCGGCGGCTTTCGTGTCCAAGGAAGAAGTCCGGCGCTGGCCGGTGATCGGCTGGCTGGCGGGGAAGAACGATACCATCTTCCTGCGCCGCGGCAGTCGCGGCCATGCCCGACTGATCAACGAACAGGTTGCGGCGATCCTGGCCGCCGGCAAGCACGTCGCAGTTTTTCCGGAAGGCACGACAACCGATGGCCGTGCCCTGCTGCACTTCCATGCGGCCCTGCTGCAACCGGCGCTGGCCGCCGGTCGGCCGGTGCTGCCGGCGGCCATTTCCTACTGGGAACTGAACGGCGAACGGAGTCTGGCGCCGCGCTACGACGGCGATATTTCGCTCGGCACCTGTACCGCGGCGATACTCCGGCGGCCGCGGATCATTGCCCGCCTGGTCACGACCCCGCTGCGCGGGACGGACGGCGCGGACCGCAAGCAGGTTGCCGCCGAGGCACGAGAGGCGATTGCGCTGGCTGCCGGGCTGCCAGCGACGGCAGCGTACGGCATATCGCCGGCCGCGCCGCCGGTTGCAGTGTTACAGGCGGGCGGGCATGCGGCCGGCCAGTTCGCGTTGCTCGCGGGTGGCGGCGCCGAGCAGCGCGAAACCTGACGGCGTCGCGTCGGCCGTCTCAAACAATGCCCGTACGCCTTCGCCGTCGAGGCTTTCCTGCCATTGGCCGGCTCCGCCCGGTGGCGGACAGACAACGCCCGGGCACGATGGCAGCTTGATGGCGACCGGCATTGCCGGAAAACTGACCGGTGTTTCCTTGCCGCACAGCGTTTGCGCCAGCGCCCGGGCACCGTGCATGATCGGCAGGATGTAAGGCAGCACCAGACCGGCGATTTCGGCGCAGTCGCCGAGCGCGTAGATATCCGGGTTTGAGGTCTGAAGCAGGCGATCGGTCAGGATGCCGCGACCGGTTTGCAGGCCGGCGGCGCTGGCCAGTGTCAGATTTGGACGCAGGCCGACTGCCGAAAGCACCAGGCCGGCGTGATAGCTGCGGCCAAGCGCATCGTGCAGACGATAGCCGCCTTCCTCGTGTTCGATGCCGATGATCCGGCAGCCCAGGTGACAGGCGACGCCCGTCGCTTCCAGTCGACGGCGCAGGAAGGCTGCGGCTTCCGTCGGCAGCAGGCCGGTCAGCAGCTGGTTTTCGATGTCGAACAGCTGAACCTCGAGTCCGGCGCTGCGCAGGTCGTTGGCGAATTCGCAACCGACCAGCCCGCCACCGATCAGCGCGACCGAGCGTTTGCCGGCAAGACGGGTGCGGAACAGCGCATAGTCATCGAGCGTATTGACCGACAGGATTTCGTCGGCAGCCTTGCCGGCCAGCGGCAGGCGGATCGGCCTGGCTCCGACGGCGAGGACCAGCTGGCCATAATCGAGCGGTCCCGCACTGGTGTCGATGACATGCGCCTGGGCGTCCAGGTGGTGGGCTTCGACGTGCGGCCGGATGTCGATACCCAGTTGTTCACGTAGCTTGTCGACCGGTGTGACGACCAGTTGCGACGGGGTCTTGTTCAGGGCGAATGCGTTTGACAGGTTGGGTTTCGAATAAAAGTGTCCGTCGTCGGCCGTCAGCAGCACAATCTCGCGCTGCTTGTCGAGTTTGCGGATTTCCCGGGCCAGCGTGACGCCGGCTTGGCCGCTGCCGATGATCACCAATCGTTCATGCATGTCTCTCTCCTCGGGCGACGGGGCCGCGGGCTGCGGCCCCGTCGTTCAGGCGCCCTCGAATTCCTCGTAGGCGCGTACCGCTTCCGCGGCGTACATCAGCGTCGGGCCTCCGCCCATGTAGACGCAGATGGCCAGGGTTTCCATCAGCTGTTCGCGAGTCACGCCCAGCTTGATCAGTGCCTTGACGTGAAAGCCGATGCAGGCATCGCAACGCGATGCGACGCCGATCGCCAGTGCGGTCAACTCCTTGTTCAGGGCAGAAATGCTGCCCTCGGCGAGGGCGCCCTGCGACATCTGGCCGAAGCCCTTCATGGTCTCCGGGATGGCGCTGCGCAGCTTGCCCAGCGCCTTCGAGACGTCGCCGGTAATGACGGCAAACGATTTGCTCATCTCAGGCCTCGTCGACCCTGGCAATGCTCATCGGCACCGGATTGCGCATGCTGTTGGCGACCGGTGAGAAGTAGTTGGCGTGCTGGACGATGTCGTCGAGTTCGGCCTTGCTGGCATCGCCTTCGACGATGACCCTGACGCGGATTTCCTTGAAGCCCATGTCTTCCGGCTTGCGCTCGGCACCGCCGGCACCCCAGGCGCCGGTGTTGCCGATGTCGGCTTCGAGGAAGATTTCCAGACGGCTTAGCTTGACTTCGCGGTAGGTTGCGACGGCGGTGATGCCGACGCCCAGGCAGCCACCGAGTGCCGACAGGACGATTTCGCCCGGCGCCGGGGCGGTGTTCTCGCCGAACAGGTGCAGCGGCTCGTCGACGACGACCGGGTTGTGGATGCCGACGTAGCTCCAGGAGCGGAACTGCCCCTGCATGACGGTGTGCACCTTGTTGGTGCCGCGGCGTTCCGGGTTTTCGCGGCCGCCGGCGGCGAACTTCAGCAGGCCTTCGCGATCGATCGGACGCAGGTAGGTTTTGACGGTTTCAGCAGACATGATGGACTCCATGGGGTTGGGTTGAATCGGAATTCAGGCGTGAGCAGCCCCCGGCTCGCCGCGGCGAACCAAAAAACGGCTCGGTGGTTTGGGAAGGCCCCGTCCCGGCCGGACAGGGCTTAGGGACTCAGTAGGTCTTGTACGGCAGGAACTTGCCGGACATGGTGATGCTGACGCGGTCGCCCATGGGGTTCGGCTCGCGTTGCAGATCCATCTTGAAGTCGATGGCAGACATGATGCCGTCGCCGAATTCCTCGTGGATCAGTTCCTTGAAGGTGGTGCCATAGACGCTGATCAGCTCGTAGAAGCGGTAGATCAGCGGATCGGTCGGCACGGCGGTCGGCAGCGAGCCCTTGTAGGGCACGACCTGCAGCAGCTTGACGGCCTCTTCCGGCAGATCGAAGGTGCTGCCGAGGATCGCTGCCTGTTCCGGGCTGAAGGTCATTTGACCGAGGCAGCCGGCGGTGACCCATTCCTTGGACAGGCCGATCTTGCCGGCCACGTCGGCCCACTTGATGCCCTTGTTCACCTTGGCGGCGATGATCAGTTCGGTAACGTCGTTGCGGTTCATGGTGTTTTCTCCTGAGGGGGGGTTAGTGATTGACGACCTGTTTCAATTGCGGGGCTTGTCGAAAGCTTGCGCCTGCCGGCGCCTCCTCCTCGAGCAGGCCGGGACGGACGACCGGCGGATGCTTCGGGTCATGCAGCACCGTCGTGTCGCTGCCGGCGTAGTTCTTGGAACGATTCACCAGGAAATCGACCAGATGGTTGCGGATGCGGTAGAACTGCGGGTCGTGGTGCATGTCGGCCCGCGTCCGGTCGCGCGGCATGGTGATCTCGACGATCTCGGCGATCTTGGCCAGCGGCCCGTTGCTCATCAGGATCACCTTGTCGGCGAGCAGGATCGCCTCGTCGACGTCGTGGGTGATCATGAACACCGTCTGGTGCGTGGCCTGGACGATCTTCAGCAACTCGTCCTGGATGGTGCCGCGGGTCAGCGCGTCGAGTGCGCCGAACGGTTCGTCGAGCAGCAGCATCTTCGGTTCGATGGCGAAGGCGCGGGCGATGCCGACGCGTTGCTTCATGCCGCCCGATAGTTCGGCGGGCTTCTTGTCGATGGCGTGGCCGAGGCCGACCATCTCCAGGTAGCGGGTGCTGTGCTCGGCGATCTTCGCCTTGCTCCAGTCCGGCCAGCGCGACTTGACGGCGAAGGCGACATTGGCGAGCACGCTCATCCACGGCATCAGCGCATGGTTCTGGAAGACGACGCCGCGATCCAGGCTGGGGCCGGAGACCTCCCGGCCGTCCATGATCACGCCGCCGGCGGTGGCGTCCTCGAGTCCGGCGAGGACGTTGAGGATGGTCGTCTTGCCGCAGCCGGAGTGGCCGATGATGCAGACGAATTCGCCCTTGTCGATGCCGAAGTGGATGTCCTGGAAGACCGGCGGATGGGCGCCCGGGTAGGCTTTCTTGAGCCCCTCGATGCTGAGGAAATGGGTGGTCATGGCGATTACTCCCGGTAGGTGACGAGCTTCTGGAGCACGCCGAAGCACTGGTCGAGGATCATGCCGACCAGGCCGATCATGGCGACAGCGAAGATGACGTTGGGCAGGGCTAGGTTGTTCCACTCGTTCCACACGAAGTAGCCGATGCCCGTGCCACCGACCAGCATTTCGGCGGCGACGATGACCAGCCAGGCGATGCCCATCGAGATGCGCATGCCGGTCAGGATGGTCGGCGCGGCGGCCGGCAGGATGACCTGGAAGGCCTTGCGCAGCGGGCCGACTTCCAGCGTCCGGGCAACGTTGATCCAGTCCTTGCGGACCGAGGCGACACCGAAGGCAGTGTTGATCAACATCGGCCACAGCGAGCAGATGAAGATCACGAAAATGCCCGATATGTCGGAGTCCTTCAGGCTGTACAGCGCCAGGGGCATCCAGGCCAGCGGTGAAATCGGTTTGAGGATCTGGATGAACGGATTGAAGGCCTGGAACAGCAGTGGCGACATGCCGATCGCGAAGCCGAGCGGCAGTGCGACCGCAACGGCAAGCAGGAAGCCGATGCCGACGCGGATCAGCGAGTGGCCGAGCTGAATGCCGATGCCCTTGTCGTTCGGGCCGTTGTCATAGAACGGGTCCGACAGGTAGGTGACGAACGCTTCGCCGACTTTGGCCGGAGGCGGGAAACCGCTGGCCTTGTCGACCCCCTTTCCCATCAGCGCGGCGTATTCCGCGTCGGCACCATGGTCGGTTGCTTCTACCGGCCGCGTGGCCACCGACCAGGTGCCGATGAACAGGAGGAAGAGCAGCAAGGAGATGAGTCCCGCCCTGAGTGCAAGTCTGCTGGACATGATTCGCTCCTCAGGCTTTCCGGATGGCGAAGCTGTTGGCGTAGGCTTCGGCCTTGGCCGGATCGAATTCCTTGCCCATCACCTTGACCTTGCGCAGGTTCTCCTTGGGCGGGTTCATGCCCAGTTCGCTCATGTACTTGCGTGCATCGGTGAGCAGGTAGACCTTTTCCGCGATGTCCTTGTAGCGAACGTCGCCCTTCACGTAACCCCAGCGCTTCATCTGGGTCAGGATCCAGTAAGCCATCGAATACCAGGGGAAAGGATCGTAGTCGACACGTTCCGGCACATTGACCACATTGCCCAGGCCGTCGGCGAATTTTCCGGTCAACACCTGGTCGAGCACTGCTTTCGGCTGATTCAGGTAGTTGGCCGGCGCCAGTACTTCGGCCATGATCGAGCGGTTTTTCGGATCGCGGGCCATCGCCGCCGATTTCAGGATGGCACGGTAGAGTGCCGCGAACGTGTTGGGGTTCTGCTTGATGAAGTCGGTCGGGATGGAGAACGAACAGCAGGGGTGGCCATCCCAGATGTCGCGCGACAGGATGTGGATGAAGCCCAGTTCGTCGTATACCGCGCGCTGGTTGACCGGGTCGGGTCCGAGGAAGCCGTCGATGTTGCCGGCACGCAGGTTGGCGACCATTTCGGGCGGGGCGACGACGCGCAACTGGACGTCGGTGTCCGGATTGATGCCGTGTTCGGCCAGGTAGTAGCGCAACAGCAGGTTGTGAATCGAGAACTCGAACGGGATGGCGAATTTGAAGCCCTTCCAGTTCTTCGGGTCGCGGTTGTTCTTGTGTTTGTTGGCCAGGATGATCGCCTGACCGTTGACGTTCTGGATCGTCATCACGTTGGTCGGCATCGCGTTGGAACCGACACCCATCGAGATGGCCAGCGGCATCGGTGCCAACATCTGGGCCGCGTCGTATTCACGATTCATCGTCTTGTCACGGATCAGCGCCCAGCCGGCAGTTTTCATCATCGTCACGTTGAGCCCCTCTTTTTTGTAGAAGCCGAGAGGGTCGGCCATGATCAACGGGCTGGCGCAGGTGATCGGGATGAAGCCGACTTTCAGGTCCTTCTTTTCCAGGCTGCCCTTTTCCTGGGCCATTGCTTCCAGGGCACCGAAGGGGATCAACGAGGAAATGGCTGCCCATGCGGTCGACACACCGACCGTGCGCAAAAAGTGGCGGCGTTCCTCGTCCTTGGGGAAGAGTGCGCGCATCACGGTGGACTGGATCACCCGCTGGTTGAGCGCTTCGGTTTCCGCCAGATCGTGTTCCGCCTGACTGGCGTGCCGGCCGCAATTGCAGGCCGACAGTTCGGTGTTGGGGTCGAAGGGGTTGTTGAGGGACATGGTTCGCTCCTTGGTTTTGATTGATCCGTTGTTGCTATGCAGCAATTGTTCCCGGCCGGGACCGCCCTTGTTTTGTGCCTTCGTCGTCGATATTGCCGACGGAGAGAGCACTCAGGTGGTGCATCTGTTGGCCGGGGCTCACCATTTCAGAACGCCAGGGGCTCGAAATCGGCCTTGGTCACCCCGCACTCGGGGCAGTACCAGTCGTCGGGAATGTCGGCGAAGGCGGTGCCGGGGGCGAGCCCGCTGTCCGGGTCGCCGATCGCTTCGTCGTACACCCAGTTGCACACCTTGCAGAGCCATTGCGTGGTCTGGACGGTTTCGCTCATCGTCTTCTCCTCGCTCACATGCCGCTGCATTCGTGGCCGCCTTCGATACGCGCGATCTCGCGGCGCAGGTGTTTGGTGGCCGGGGTGACGATGGCGATGAAGTAGGCTTCGCGCAGGCGGCGTTGCGCCGGATTGCGTACCAGGTAGCCCTTGGCGCCCTGATGCAGCATGGCGGCGTTGGCGGCGCGCAGTGACAGTTCGCCGCCGGCCAGACGCAGCTTCAGGATATCCAGTGTCCGCTCGCTGCCGGGGCCTTCGGAAAGTTCGTCAGCGATGTCGTAGACCGCGACACGGGCGCCGCGCAGTGCGCTTTCGATGTCCTCGACCTGGTCGTCGAGGTACTGATTGACGTGCGCCAGCGTCTTGTTCGACTGCTGCATCAGCTTGCAGCAGGCCTCGATCAGGCCCAGTCCCATGCCCATCTGGGCGTGGATCATGCCCGGCTTGATGCGCTTGACGTAGGCCTCGGATTCACTCGGGTGGGCCAGTACCATGTCGTCCGGGATGAAGGTTTCCTTGAAATGGCAGGCCAAGGTGCGGGTGCCGTCGAGCCCGATGAAGTGGGCGCAATCGACCAGCTTGAAACCAGGCTGTGCGCAATCGACCAGCACGAAGACCAGCTTGCCGTCCTCGCCGGCGACCGGACAGCCCGTGGCGAAGACGTGATCGGCACCGAGATTCGAGACCCACGGCAGCACGCCATTGATCACGTAGCCGTCTTCGACGCGGCGGGCGGCGAGGCGGAAGTCCTCGATTGTGTCGCAAGACTTGACGGTGTTCGACAAGCCGGTGCCGGCCAGTTGTTCGCCGCTGGCGATGCGCGGCAGGTAGTGCTTCTTCGCCCATTCGTTGCCGGACATCTGGATGTAACGGGCACAGGCCGTCTGGCACCAGACCAGGAAAGCGCTGGACAGGCATTCGCGGGCAACTTCCTCCATGACCTGGACGACATGCTTCATGCCCAGGCCGTTGCCGCCGAAGGCGCTATCGACGGCACCACGGAAGCCACCGGCCTGGCCGAGGGCACGCAGGAAAGTCTCCGGATATTCGGCCTTCAGATCGACGTCCAGCACCTTGGGCGTCAGGTGAGTGGCCATCGCGGCACGGACGGCGCCCAAGTCATCTTCGGCGCAAGGGGCGGGCAGGGTGAAGCCGCGGTGCTCGGCGGCGGCGAGGGTGGCAGTGCTCATGGGCGAACTCCTGATCTGGTAGGCATGCCCGGGAAAGTGGGCGGGTTGCCTAGGTAATGGCAAGGCGCATGCCAGTCAGAAATTCGTTGTTAAATCATTCGGTTAGTTGTTGGGCCCGGAAATCATGAATCAACATTTTGTGAACAATTTGTTTACATTCTGTTCTTTCGCGGGACCGCGATGTCGAGCACCTGAATGCGGTAGTTCAACTGCCGCAGGGTCAGGTTGAGCGCCTTGGCGGTACGCGATTTGTTGCCACCATGGGCGACCAGGGCGGCAGCAATCTGAGCGCGTTCGCCGTTGCCGACCGGTTGGTAGGTTCGCACGGCATCGCCGGTGGCGTCGGCGATGCCGTGCTGTACCGGGACTGGCGAGGCAAGCGCCTCGATGGCTTGGCCCTGGGCTTCGGTAACCAGCACGAAGTCTGCCGTGGCCTCGTCGATCTCGTCGCCGCGGGCCAGCAGCACGATGCGTTCGCAGACGTTGTAGAGCTGCCGGATGTTGCCAGGCCAGGGGTAGGAAACCAGGCTGGAGAGTGCGCCCGGGGCGATCAGCACATTGCGCTGGTGGCGCTGGTTCAGTTGCGACACGAAATGGCGGACCAGCAGCTTGATGTCGCCGCTGCGTTCGCGCAGTGCCGGTAGGCGGATCGGGATGACGTTGAGCCGGTAATAGAGGTCGAGTCGGAAACGGCCGGCGCGGACCAGCGCCATCATGTCCTGATGGGTGGCGGCGACGATGCGCACGTCGACCGGGATTTCCTTGCGCCCGCCGAGGCGCTCGATGACTTTTTCCTGCAGCACGCGCAACAGCTTGACCTGAACCGGCAGTGGCAGGTCGCCGATTTCGTCGAGGAACAGCGTGCCGCCATCGGCCTGCTCGAAGCGGCCGATGCGCTGCTGCCCGGCACTGGTGAAAGCGCCTTTCTCGTGGCCGAACAATTCAGCCTCGAACAAGGTTTCCGGGATCGCCGCGCAATTGACCTTGACGAAGGGCCGGTCGCGGCGCGGGCTCTGCAAATGCAGCGCTCGGGCGAACAATTCCTTGCCGGTGCCCGATTCGCCGAGCAGCATCACCGTTGCGTCGCTGCCGGCAACCTGCTCGAGCTGGCCGAGCGCCTCCATCAGCTGTGGTGCTTCGCCAACGATGCCGAAGTTGCCCGGTGCCTGGCGCTTCTTCTCCAGTTCGGCGCGCAAGGTGCGGTTTTCTTCCTTGAGCAGCGCGGTGCGTGCTTCGATCAACTGGTTCAGGTGAATGACCTGTCCGATCAACTCGGCGATCGTGCGCAGGATCTGTAAATCGGCGCCGAGCGAGCGTTGCCGCTGGCGCAGCCGGTGCACGCCGAGTACACCGATGATCCGTGCCTCGATCAGGATCGGCAGGGCGATGAAGGAAACCGTGCCGGTCGGCAGCGTTGACCGCGGCACGGCCCGCGCCAGGTAAGCTGGTTCGTGGTCGATGTCCTGAACGATCAGTGTTTCGCCACTGTGCATCACGCGACCGGTGATGCCTTCGCCGGGCTCGTAGCGCCCGCGTTCGATCTCGGCCTGGGTCAGCCCGTAGGCGTGGCGTATCGCGAGATCACCGGCGGCTGGATCGGGTAGCACGACGCGGCCTCGGTTCAAGCCGATCAGTTCGGACAGCAGATGCAGCATCTCGCGAATCGAACTGGCTGGATCGTGGCCGCGACCGAGTAGTCGGATGCTTTCACGGATCAGTAATTGTTCCTGATCGGCGAGGTTTTCCTCGCTGTAGTTTCGTTCTGTATTTTTCACTGCAGGGGCCGGGGCGGAGGAGTTTCCCGGAATCCAAGCAGTAAATGTGCCGAAATGGGGTTTAGCGGATCAGCGGTTGCCGTTCGTCGGGGGCGCTGTCGACCTGGAACAGTCGACGGTCTTCCAGGCGCAGTGCACTCAGCTGGCCGCCCCACAGGCAGCCCGAATCGAGTGCCAGCAGATTCGGCGTGAGTTTCAGGCCGAGTGCCGACCAGTGGCCGACGACCAGTACGCTGTCGGCGCTGCGCCGTTGTGGTGCGTCGAACCAGGGCAGGTAGCCGGCCGGTGCATTGGCCGTTTCGCCCTTGGTCTTGAACTCCATGACGCCTTCCGCGGTGCAGAAGCGCATCCGGGTCATCGCATTGACGATCACGCGCAGGCGGGCCCAGCCGGTCAGATCATCGGACCAGGCGGCCGGTTCGCTGCCCCACAGTTGCTGCATGAATTCGGCGAACCGGGTGCCCTGCAGGGCGTCTTCCACTTCGCGCGCCAGTTCGCGGGCGCGGGCGGCAGTCCATTGCGGCAGCAGGCCGGCATGCACCATGCAGTACTCGCCTTCGACATGGCACAGCGGCTGCCGACGCAGCCAGCCGAGCAGTTCGTCGCGGTCGGGGGCGTCGAGAATGGCCTGCAGCGTGTCGTCCCTGGCCCGGAAGCGGGCGCCGCCCTCGGCGACCATCAGCAGGTAGAGGTCGTGATTGCCGAGTACGGTCAACGCGGCATCGCCGAGGGATTTGATCAGCCGCAGCGTTGCCAGCGATTGCGGCCCGCGATTGACCAGATC
This sequence comes from Azonexus sp. R2A61, assembly GCF_021401135.1. GTDB lineage: Bacteria > Pseudomonadota > Gammaproteobacteria > Burkholderiales > Rhodocyclaceae > Azonexus. The sequence goes on from NZ_JACBFO010000001.1 coordinate 605,835, forward strand.
GCCGACCAGCCACAGCCGATCCTGCGCCGGATCGAAGGCGCAGGCGTCGAGCAGGCGACACAGCGAATCATGGCAGCCCTGGATGTCGCCGACGGCAAAAGTGGCCATTTATTGCGGTCGACCGTGGAAAACCGGGAAAAACGAGCGACGGGTCGGCTGGTAACGATACCGCATCACTCTACCGTCACCGATTTTGCAAGATTACGCGGCTTGTAGCTACGGCCGGCCGCTGATGCGGCCTTAACCTGGACAAGCCAGGTTAGCCTGCGCTGCAAACCGCGTGTCGGTGGATATTGATGCCTCATCACTCCACCGTCACCGATTTTGCAAGATTGCGCGGCTTGTCCACATCCGTGCCCTTGACCAGGGCGGCGTGGTAGGAGAGCAGTTGCAGCGGCACGACGTGCAGGATAGGCGACAGCTGGCCGTAGTGTTCCGGCAGGCGCAGCATGTGCACGCCTTCGCTGTGCGGGATTTCCGAGTCGGCGTCGGCGAAGACGTAGAGTTCGCCGCCGCGGGCGCGAACTTCCTGCAGGTTGGATTTGAGCTTTTCCAGCAGCTCGTCGTGCGGGGCGACGGCGATCACCGGCATGTCGGCATCGACCAGGGCCAGCGGGCCGTGCTTGAGTTCGCCGGCCGGGTAGGCTTCGGCGTGGATGTAGGAGATTTCCTTGAGCTTCAGCGCGCCTTCGAGGGCGATCGGGTAGTGCCGGCCGCGGCCGAGGAACAGCGCGTGCTGCTTGTCGGCGAAGCGGCGGGCCCAGCCTTCGATCTCGCTTTCCAGCGCCAGCACCTTGTTGACCGCAACCGGCAGGTGGCGCAGCTGGTCGATGAAGGTCGCTTCCTGCGTTTCGTCGAGGCGGCCCCTGAGTTTGGCGACGACCAGCGTCAGCACGAACAGCGCGGCGAGCTGGGTGGTGAAGGCCTTGGTCGAGGCGACGCCGATTTCGGGGCCGGCGCGGGTGATGAAACGCAGCGCCGATTCGCGGACGATGGCCGATTCCGGGACGTTGCAGATGGCCAGCGTTTTGCTCTGGCCGAGGCTCCTGGCGTGGCGCAGCGCGGCCAGCGTGTCGGCCGTTTCGCCGGACTGCGAGATGGCGACGACCAGTTGCCGCGGATTCGGCACCGAGGTCCGGTAGCGATACTCGCTGGCGATCTCGACCGTGCACGGCACGCCGGCGATGCTTTCCAGCCAGTAGCGGGCGGTCATCCCGGAATGGCTGCTGGTGCCGCAGGCGAGGATCAGGATATGGTCGATATCGGCGAGCAACGCGCCGGCATCGGCGCCGAAAATGCCGGGCTGGATGCTTTTTGCGCCACTGACGATTTCCAGCGTGTTGGCCAGCGCTTCCGGCTGCTCGAAGATTTCCTTCTGCATGTAGTGCCGGTAGTGGCCGAGTTCGACGGCGGCGGCCGACAGTTCGGAGACATGCACCGGTCGTTCGACCGGCGTGCCGTCCAGCCGGGCGATGCGCACCGTGCTTGCGGTCAACTCGGCGATGTCGCCATTTTCCAGATAGACCATGTTGCGCGTCACCTGCAGCAGCGCCGAGGCGTCGGAGGCGGCGTAGTTGCCGGTTTCCGAAATGCCGAGCAGCAGCGGCGAGCCTTCGCGGGCGACGATGACGGTTTCCGGCCGGCGCTGGTCGATGACGGCGATCGCATAGGCGCCGACCAGTTGCCGGCAGGCGAGGCGGACGGCGGTAAACAGGTCGTTTTCGCTGTGCAGCAGGCGTTCGATCAGGTGGGCGATGGTTTCGGTGTCGGTATCCGAGGTGAACACGTAGCCTTGCGCGCTCAGTTCAGCGCGCAGGCTTTCGTAGTTCTCGATGATGCCGTTATGGACGACGGCGATGCTGCCCGAGACGTGCGGGTGCGCGTTGCGCTCGCTGGGCACGCCGTGCGTTGCCCAGCGGGTGTGGGCGATGCCGGTGCTCGAGATCGTGCCGGCCGACTCGGTTTCCAGCTCGGCGACACGGCCGACCGAGCGGATGCGTTCGATCGTTGCTGCGCCGATCACCGCCAGCCCGGCCGAGTCGTAGCCGCGGTATTCGAGCTTCTTCAGTCCTTCGACGAGGACCGGAACGATGTTGTTGCCGGCTGCTGCCGCGACGATGCCGCACATGGTGATTTCCTCAGCGCTGGTAGTAGTCGCGATACCACGCGACGAAACGGGAAACGCCCTCGCCGATCGGCGTTGCCGGCTTGAAGCCGACCCAGGCGTCGAGCAGGGCGGTGTCGGCGTAAGTGGCCGGCACATCGCCGTCCTGCATCGGCAGGTAGATCTTTTCGGCAACCCGGCCGATGGCGCTTTCCAGCGCGCCGATGAAATCCATCAGCGGTACCGGATCGCTGTTGCCGATGTTGAAGACGCGGTACGGCACATTGCTGCTCGCCGGGTCGGCGGAAATCGGGTCGTAGCCGGCGTCGACCGCAGCCGGCTTGTCCACGACGCGGATCACGCCCTCGACGATGTCGTCGATGTAGGTGAAGTCGCGTTTCATGTCGCCGTGGTTGAACACCTTGATCGGCTCGCCGCGCAGGATGGCGCCGGCAAACAGGAAGGGCGCCATGTCCGGCCGGCCCCACGGACCATAGACCGTGAAGAAGCGCAGGCCGGTGGTCGGCAGGCCGTACAGGTGGCTGTAGGTGTGCGCCATCAGCTCGTTGGCCTTCTTGGTCGCCGCGTACAGGCTGACCGGGTGATCGACGCTGTCGTGCTCGGAGAACGGCATCTTGCGGTTGCCGCCATAGACGCTCGAACTCGACGCATAGACCAGGTGCTGCACGGCATTGTGCCGGCAGCCTTCGAGGATGTTCACGAAGCCGAGCAGGTTGCTGTCGGCGTAGGCGTGCGGATTCTGGATCGAATAGCGGACGCCGGCCTGGGCGGCCAGATGGACGACGCGGTCGAACTTTTCGGTGGCGAACAGTTCGGCAACACCCTGACGGTCGGCGATGTCGAACTTGACGAAGCGAAAGCCGGGACGGCCGTTCAGCCGGGCCAGCCGGGCGTCCTTGAGCGCCACTTCGTAGTAGTCGTTGAGGTTGTCGATGCCGACCACCTCGTCGCCGCGCTCGAGCAGGCGCAAGGCGGTTTCGCAGCCAATAAATCCGGCAGCGCCGGTGACGAGGATTTTCATGCGGTCAACATTGGGCAAAGGTTGGATTTTACCGCGCGGGGCGGTCGGCCAGCTGTTTCTCCAGCATCTTGGCGTATTTCATGAAGCTGTTGAAACAGCCGATGGCAATATGCACCAGCCCGGGCAGGCCGTCGCGAAAGCCCTGGCGAACGAGGTAGAACTTGATGAAACGGATCAGCGGGCTGAAAAACAGGCGGCCGAAGCTGGCCCGCTTGCCGGCGGCCAGTGCCATCTCGGCGGCCAGCGAGGTGTAGCGGTTCTGCTTGGTCAGATAGATGGCCAGCGTTTCGGCCGAATCGTGCAGCAGGTCGCCGGCCAGCGTGCCGACCGGGCCGTCGGCGACGACCTTTTCGTGCACCGCGTCGGCCGACCAGCGGGCGCGGCGGCGGTCGAACAGGCGCAGCGACCAGTCCGGGTAGCCTTCGCCGTGCTTCAGGTAGCGGCCGAGGAAACGGTTGCAGCGGGCAAAGCGGAAGGCGGCGGTCGACGGCGCCTGCAGCGCGTTTTCGATGCCGGTGCGCAGTTCTGGCGAGACGCGCTCGTCGGCATCCAGGCACAGCACCCAGTCGTGTTTCGCCGCCTCGACGGCGAACTGCTTCTGCGGCCCGAAACCCAGCCACTCCTGCTGGACGACCCGCGCGCCGCGTGCTTCGGCCAATTCGACGGTGCCGTCGGTGCTGCCCGAATCGACGACGACGATATCATCGGCAAAGGCCGCGCTGTCCAGGCAGGCGGCCAACTGGGCAGCGGCGTTCAGCGTGATGATGGCGACGGAAAGCGGCTGGCGCTGGGTGGGCATTTATAATCGCGGTTTTGCAAAGCCGACATTCTATCCGCCGATGCGCATCCTGCTCGTGAAAACCTCCTCGCTCGGCGACGTCATCCACAACCTGCCGGTGGTCGGCGACATCCGCCGGCATTTCCCCGGGGTCACGGTCGACTGGTGCGTCGAGGAGAATTTCGCGGCGATCCCGGCCTTGCACCCGGACGTGTTGCGCATCGTGCCGGTGGCCATCCGGCGCTGGCGGAAAAACCTGTTGAACGGCGATACCTGGCGGCAGATCGCCGAATTTCGCCGCAATTTGCGCGAAAATCCCTACGATCTGGTCATCGACACTCAGGGCCTGCTGAAAAGCGCGCTGTTCGCCCGTCAGGCCTGCGGCCCGAAGGCCGGCTATGCCGCCGATTCGGCGCGCGAACCGCTGGCGGCGCGCTTTTACGACCGGACGTTCAGTGTCGATCGCCATTTGCATGCGGTTGTCCGCAACCGCCAGCTGGCCGCGCTGGCGCTCGGCTACGAACTGTCCGGCGAGCCGGACTACGGCATCGCCGCGCCGGATGAAGCCTTGCCGTGGTTGCCGGAAAAGCCTTATGTCGTGCTGTTGACCGCAACCAGTCGCGACGACAAGTTGTGGCCGGAGGCGCGCTGGACGGCGCTCGGCCGGCAACTGGCCGAACGCGGCATCGCCGCCGTGCTGCCCGGCGGCAGTCCCGTCGAGCGCGAGCGCGCGGCACGTCTGGCGGCGAGCATGCCCGGTGCCGTCGCGGCGCCGCCGTTGGGCATTCCGGCGCTGGCCACGGTGCTGGCCGGCAGCCGGGCGACGGTCGGCGTCGATACCGGGCTGACCCATCTGGCGGTCGCGCTGGCGGTGCCGACGGTGGCCTTGTACACGGCGACCGACCCGGGGCTGACCGGCGTGCTCGGCAGCGGCTTCTGGCGCAATCTCGGCGGCAAGGCCCAGGTGCCGACGGTGCAGTCGGTCTTCGATGAACTGCAGGCGGTGTTGTGATGGCGCGCATCGCCTATTCGCTGCTGCTCTATCTGCTGACGCCGCTGATCTGGCTGCGCTTGTTGTGGCGCGGGCGAAAGCAGCCGGAATATCTGCGGAATGTCGGCGAACGTTACGGCTTCTACGGTCAACGGGCGGATTCGGGGGAAAACCGGCCGATTCTCTGGGTGCACGCCGTATCGGTGGGCGAAACCCGTGCCGCCCAGCCGTTGATCGAGGCCCTGCTGGCTCGCTGGCCGGAGCATCGCCTGCTGCTCACCGGCATGACGCCGACCGGCCGCGCCGCCGGGCGCGAGGTCTATGCCGAAGCCTGCGGCGAGCGCTTGATCCAGGCCTATCTGCCCTACGACTATCCTGCTGCGGTCGACCGCTTCCTGCGGCATTTTTCCCCGGCGTTCGGCGTGCTGATGGAAACCGAGATCTGGCCCAACCTGCTGGCGGCGGCACAACGACGCGGTGTGCCGGTGATGTTGGTCAATGCGCGCCTGTCGGCGCGTTCGGCGCGCGGCTACGGCAAGGTCGGTGCACTGGTCCGGCCGGCTTTCGCCGCGCTGGCCGGGACGGCCGCGCAGACGGCCGAGGATGCGCAGCGTCTCGGCGCGCTGGGGGCGGTTGCGGTCGACGTCTGCGGCAACCTGAAATTCGATGTCGTGCCGCCGGCCGACAAGCTGGCGCTCGGCCGCGACTGGCGGCAGGCCGTCGGCAATCGCCCGGTGTGGCTGGCGGCCAGCACCCGCGAGGGCGAGGAGCCGCTGATCCTGGCCGCCTGGCGCAAACTGGCGGTGCCGGGGGCGCTGCTGGTGCTGGTCCCGCGCCATCCCCAGCGCTTCGCCGAGGTGGCCGCATTGCTGCAGCGCGAAGGCGTGCCCTTCCGGCGCCGCAGCGAGGGCTTGCCGGAAGCCGGCGATGCTGTCTGGCTGGGCGACAGCATGGGCGAGCTGGTGGCTTACTACGCGCTGGCCGATCTCGCCTTCATCGGCGGCAGCTTGCTGCCGCTCGGCGGGCAGAACCTGATCGAGGCGGCGGCTTGTGGCTGTCCGGTGGTGATCGGGCCGCATACTTTCAATTTCCAGCGGGCGACCGAGGATGCGATCGCGGCCGGTGCGGCGCGGCGGGTGGGTGATGTCGATGCGCTGGCGCTTGCGGTCGACTGTCTGCTCGGGCAGAAAAGCACGGGAAGCGAGGCGAGCGGAGAAACGGAATTGGCTGCGATGCGCGCGGCCAGTCAGGCTTTTGCCGCAGCCCACCGCGGTGCGGTGGGGCGGACGCTGGCGCTTATTGCGCGGACGACGGGTCGAGCAGCGCGTTGACCTGTTGCAGCGCGGTCTCGTCGAGCGCGCCGACAGCCGCCTTCAGCCGCAACTGGGCCATCAGGGTGTCGAAAGTCGCCTTGGCCAGGTCGCGGCGGGCCGTATACACCTGGTTTTCGGCGTTCAGCACGTCGATGTTGATGCGCACGCCGACTTCATAACCCAGCTTGTTCGATTCGAGGGCCGACAGCGACGAGGCCTGGGCCGCGCGCAATGCCTTGATCTGGGCCAGGCCGTTGGCCACGCCGAGGTAGTACTGGCGGGCGGCCAGCGCGGCATTGCGCCGACTGGCTTCGAGGCCGGACTGGGCGGCGTTGCGGTTGGCGGCGGCTTCGCGTTGTTTCGACAGCACGGCGCCGCCCTGGAATAGCGGAATGTTCAATTGCAGGCCGATGTTGCTGAAATCGGTGTCGAACTGGCTGCCGTTGATGCTGTTGTAGGTCTTGTTGTAGCCGTGGTTGGCCACCAGGTCGAGGGTCGGGTAGTGGCCGGCCCGTTGGCGCGAGACTTCCCGTTCGGCGATGTCGGCAGCGGCTTGTTGAGCCTGCACGGCCAGGCTGTCGCTTTCGGCAGCGGCAACCCAGCGGTTCATGTCGGCCGGTTCGGGCGGCAGGATCTCCGCATCCTTGCGGGTCGGTGCCAGTGGGCCGGTTTCCTTGCCGATCAGCGCCTGCAGCGTGCGCTGGCGCAGTTCCAGTTCGCTGTCGGCGGCAATTTCCTGGGCCGATGCGAGGTCGTAACGGGCCTGTGCCTCGTGCGTGTCGGTGATCGTGGCGGTGCCGACCTCGAAACTCTTCTTCGCCAATTCCAGCTGCTGGGCGATGGCTGCCTTGTTGGCCCGCAGCGCGGCCAGGTTTTCGCTGGCGTAGAGCACGTCGAAATAGGCCTGCGAGACACGCAGGATCAGATCCTGGCTGGCCTGGGCGAAGTTGGCTTCGGCTTGTGCCACCTGCAGCTTTGCCTGATCGTAGGCCACCACGTTCTGCCAGCGGAAGACCGGTTGCGACAGTGTCAGCTGCCAGCCGTTGGCGTTGTAGTTGGGTTTCATCAAGGTCGGACCGTTGTGGGTCGAGAGTTGGTTCTCGTTCCACGAGGTATTGCCCGACAGCGACAGGCTGGGCAGCAGTCCGGACAGCCCCTGTGGCGCCTTTTCCCGGCCGGCATCCAGCGTCGCCCGGGCGGCCGCGAAGTTCGGGTCGTTGTCCTGCGCCTCGCGGTAGACCTGCATCAGGTCTGCTGCGTGGAGCTGGGCAGCGAACAAGGAAAGGAACAAGCAGCCGGACAGACGTTTCATGGTGACCTCAATAACGGCGCATGCCGGGATCGACCTCGCAGGCCCAGGCTTCGACGCCGCCGGCCAGGTTATGCACCGAGGCGAAGCCCTGGCGCTCGAGGAAGAAAGCAACCTGCATGCTGCGTCCGCCGTGGTGGCAGATGACCACTACGTCGCGGTCGGCCGGCAGTTCGCCGGCGCGAAGCGGAATGGTGTGCATCGGAATGTGCTCGGCACCCTCGATGCGGCAGAGTTCGACTTCCCAGGGTTCGCGGACGTCGACCAGAACCGGCCGGGGACGGCTTTCGTCGGCCAGCCATTCGGCCAGTTGCACCGGTCCGAGCTGTTTCATCAGAAGACGAATTCGGCCTTGGCCGGCACGTTGAGCGCGGGAACCACGGTTTCGAACAGGTTGATCGTGTTGTAGACGCCTTCGCCGACGCAAGTGATCAACTGGGCTTCCATGACCGGGGCGCTGCCGACGACGGCTACCAGACGTCCGCCGACGCGCAGTTGCTTGAGCAGCGCCTGCGGGACGGCGGGGACGGCGCCCGACAGCACGATGACATCGTAGGGCGCACGGGCGGCCCAGCCCTGGAGACCGTCGGCCTGTTCGACATTGACGTTGGCGATGCCGGCGCGCTGCAGGGTGTCGCGTGCGCTGGCGGCCAGTTCGGCGTCGGTTTCCAGCGTCACGACGTGTTCGACGCGGGCAGCCAGCAGCGCGGCCATGTAGCCGCTGCCGGTGCCGACTTCCAGCGCGCGATCGCTCTTGCGCAGGTTCAGTTCCTGCAACAGGCGGGCTTCGACGCGCGGTGCCAGCATGCTCTGGCCGCTGCCGAGCGGGATTTCCATGTCGGCGAAGGCCAGGTTGCGGTAGGCGGCCGGCACGAAGTCCTCGCGTTTGACGACGAAAAGCAGGTCGAGCACTTGCGGATCCAGGACATCCCAGGGACGGATCTGCTGCTCGATCATGTTGAAACGGGCTTGTTCGAAATTCATGGGGGTCTCCGCAAGCAAAATATTAGCACAAGCTAATATATCTGTTCGAATAAAGCCGGATTATACCTCGAAGGAATGCGCCGGCATGCCGGCGCGGCGCTCAGCGGCTTTCCTTGATCAGGCGGTCGCGCAGGGGTTGAACCGGTCGAGCGTTGTTGCGATAGAGGCGACTGAAGATGCGGATCTGCTCATCGGAAATGCCGACCGGGGTTTTCATGACCAGCCACAGCACACCTTCGGTGCACGGCGGGGTGGTCAGCGAACCCATGTAGGTGTAGTAAGTCCGTTGTTCCGGTAGCAGGTCGGCCGGATTGACGACTGCGCTGGGCGGCTCGACCGTCAGGTTCTTTTCCAGGGGCAGGTTGTTCCACAGCGTCTGGATCAGTGGATGCTCGACGCCCTGTTGCAGGAGTACGGCGACGACTGCGAGCTGGCCGTCGTCGGCCTTGTGTACCAGGTGGGCGACCATGTCAAAGCGCTGGCCGTTGATCTTTTCCTCGGACGGCCGGTGGAAGTGGAACTGGACCAGTTCATAGGTCTTGCCGGTCAGTGTGATCCGGCTCTCGCCGACATTGACCTGGACCGTATGGCCGTTGTCGACGATGCGGAAGCGTGACGGGCGATAGTCGAACTTGATCGGTTCGAGATCGACCCGGATGCCGTCACGGATGTCGATCGGCGATTGCCGCTCGCCCTTGGCGCAGAGGGTGTTCTTCGGGTCGATCCTGGCCCAGTTCTCCGGTCCGCCGACGCCTTCGTAATCCCAGTGCAGGTGGGCGTGCTGCAGGGCGGCTTCCTCGCTGTGGGCAATTTCCAGCATGTAGCCGCCTTCCGCGGCGGCAGGGCGTTTCGTCGGCATCGGCCGGGGTTTGGCCGGTGGTGCCGCGCTGCGGGTCACCAGCGTGGCACTGGGCGTGACTGGCTTTTCGGGTTTGACGGCCGGTTCGGGCTCGCGCTTCTGGGCCGCCTGCGCAGCTTCAGCGGCGGCCTTCAGGTTCGGCCGGATCGATGGCACGGCCTCGTTACCCGCGTTTTCCGAGGTCTTGATCGCGCTGGCCTTGTTCTTGTCCTTGGTTTTGTCGAGCAGGGCTGCGTTGGCTTCCTGCAACTGGGCGCTTGCCTTGTTGGCCTTTTCGGCCAGTTCGTTGAGGTTTTCCTTGGGCGGCCGGCAGACTTCGCGCAGTACCTTGTCGTCCAGCGTGCCGCTGCGTACCGGCAGGTCGGCGCCGTTCAACTCTTCTTCGCGGACGACTTCGTTTTCGTTTTTCTTGTAGATGCGCTTGATCGTCTTGGCGTTGCGCGTACCGCAGTCGTAGCGGGTGATTGCCTCGATGACGCGATAGCCGTCGCCGGTCCGGGCATCGATCAGTTCCTTGTCGAGCACGACGCGGCCCTGGGCCTGGACGGTGTTGCCCTCGCGCTTGATCGTCGTGCGGTCGAGTTCGATCCGTTTGCCAGGTTCGGCGCTGATGGTCTGCCAGGTCGGTGCGGCGAGCAGGGTGGCAGGGAGGACGGCGAGCAATGCGGCGAATGGTAGCGGGCGCATGACGATTCTTTCTTATTAATCGATGGCTTGTCGGATATATTTCGACCGATTTCTAGCTATCTTGAGCAATTCTTTACATTCCTTGCATTTTGCCTGTGTTTCCAGTAACTTGCAGCCACTCGTTAGGGGTGCCGACCGGTGGGAGAGCCGGTGGCTGAGAGATACCCTTCGAACCTGATCGGGTCATGCCGGCGTAGGGAAACGAAATTTGGAACCAGATCGCTCCTTGCACGTCTCAATCCCGCCTTCTGCCTGGAGCCTGCACCATGAACGCCAAAGAACAATTCATCGCCGCCAACGCCCATGTGGACGAAGCGGCGGTCCAGCCATTGCCCAACTCCCGCAAGATTTACGTTGAGGGTTCGCGCCCGGACCTGCGAGTGCCGATGCGTGAGATCAGCCAGGCCGACACGCCGACCGGCTTCGGCGGCGAGAAGAATCCGCCGATCTTCGTCTACGACTGTTCCGGCCCGTATTCCGACCCGGCGGCCAAGATCGACATCCGCTCCGGCCTGCCGGCGCTGCGCGCCAGGTGGATCGAAGAGCGCGGCGACACCGAGGAGCTGCCCGACCTGACGTCCGAATACGGCCGTCAGCGCGCCGCTGACGCCAAGCTCGACGAACTGCGGTTCCCCGGCCTGCATCGCAAGCCGCGCCGGGCCAAGGCCGGCGCCAACGTCAGCCAGATGCACTACGCCCGTAAAGGCATCATCACGCCGGAAATGGAATACGTGGCGATCCGCGAAAACCTCAATCGCGCCGCTTACATCGAATCCTTACGGTCGACCGGCCCGCAGGGCGAAAAAATGGCCAAGCTGCTGACCCGCCAGCATCCCGGCCAGAGCTTTGGCGCTTCGATTCCGGCCGAAATCACGCCGGAGTTCGTGCGCAGCGAGGTCGCCCGCGGCCGCGCCATCATCCCGAACAACATCAACCACCCGGAAAGTGAGCCGATGATCATCGGCCGCAACTTCCTGACCAAGATCAACGCCAACATCGGCAACTCGGCGCTCGGCTCCTCCATTCAGGAAGAAGTCGAGAAGATGACCTGGTCGATCCGCTGGGGTGGCGACACGGTGATGGACCTGTCCACCGGCAAGAACATCCACGAAACGCGCGAGTGGATCATCCGCAACTCGCCGGTGCCGATCGGCACGGTGCCGATCTACCAGGCGCTGGAAAAGGTGAACGGCAAGGCCGAGGACCTGACCTGGGAAATCTTCCGCGACACGCTGATCGAACAGGCCGAACAAGGCGTCGATTACTTCACCATCCACGCCGGCGTGCTGCTGCGCTACATCCCGATGACCGCCAGCCGGATGACCGGCATCGTCAGCCGCGGCGGCTCGATCATGGCCAAGTGGTGCCTGGCGCATCACAAGGAAAGCTTCCTGTACACGCACTTCGAGGAAATCTGCGAGATCATGAAGGCCTACGACGTCGCCTTCAGCCTCGGCGATGGCCTGCGTCCCGGCTCGATCTACGACGCCAACGACGAAGCGCAACTGGGCGAATTGAAGACGCTCGGCGAACTCACCGAAATCGCCTGGAAGCACGACGTGCAGACCATCATCGAAGGGCCGGGCCATGTGCCCATGCACCTGATCAAGGAGAACATGGACCTGCAGCTCGAATACTGCAAGGAAGCCCCGTTCTACACCCTTGGCCCCTTGACCACCGACATCGCGCCGGGCTACGACCACATCACCAGCGGCATTGGCGCCGCGATGATCGGCTGGTACGGCACGGCCATGCTCTGCTACGTGACGCCGAAGGAGCACCTCGGCCTGCCCGACAAGAACGACGTCAAGGAAGGCATCATCACCTACAAGCTCGCCGCCCACGCCGCCGACCTGGCCAAGGGCCATCCCGGCGCGCAGATTCGCGACAACGCGCTGTCCAAGGCGCGCTACGAGTTCCGCTGGGACGACCAGTTCAACCTCGGCCTCGACCCGGACAAGGCCAAGTCCTTCCACGACGAAACCCTGCCCAAGGAATCGGCCAAGGTCGCCCACTTCTGTTCGATGTGCGGCCCGCATTTCTGCTCGATGAAGATCACGCAGGATGTGCGCGATTTCGCTGCACAACAGGGTTTGAACGACGAAGATGCGTTGCAGAAGGGTATGGAGACCAAGGCCGTCGAATTCGTGAAGACCGGGGCGGAGATCTACCACAAGGTATGAGCGAGCCTACGGCGCCTAGCGAAGGCGTCCTGATTCGACTGGCCGCCTGGGTCGAACGCCGTTTCCGGCAGGCCCAGGCGTACGTCCGTTCCAACCAGAACTACCTGCTGGCGCAGGGCAGGATATGGCTGGGCCGTGCCGTGTTCTGGAGTTTCGGCATCATCGTCGGTCTGGCAGCAGTCGGCTTCGCATTGATGACCGACCATGCGGCCCATTTTTTTGCCACGGCGGCCGGGCGCCATCCCTGGCTGCCTTTCGTCGTCGCGCCGCTGGCCGGGGCCGGTTTGCTGTGGGTGACCCGGAACTGGTTTCCGGGCTCGCAGGGGTCGGGGATTCCGCAGGTGATCGCCGAAATGAAGCGGGCCACCGATCGGCCGTGGCGGCCGTTGATTTCGTTGCGCATTGCCGTCGGCAAGATCATGGTTGGTGTGGCTGCGGTCGGTTCCGGGTTTTCGTTCGGCCGCGAGGGGCCGACGGTGCAGGTCGGTGCCTGCCTGATGGCGGCGGCCGGCCGTTTTCTGCCGACCACCCTGCGCATCCAGCGCGCCCATCTGCTCGTCGCCGGCGGCGCCGCCGGCATCGCCGCTGCCTTCAATGCACCGCTGGCCGGCATCGTGTTTGCCATCGAGGAGCTGTCGCGCAGCATCGAGTCGCGGATGAGCGGCGTGGTGATTACCGCGATCGTGCTGGCCGGCGTGATCGCCCAGCATTTCCTGGGCAGCGACAATTATTTCGGGCGTGTCGTGGTGTTCGGTGACAGTGCCGAACTGGCTTACGCGATTTTCGTCTGCGCCCTGGTGACCGGCATTACCGGCGGCTTGTTCGCCCGTCTGTTGCTGACCTCGGCGCTGGGCTGGAAGGGGCGGCTGGCCGACTGGCGCGCCGCGCATCCTTACGGTTTCGTGGCCTTCTGCGGCCTGCTGGTCGCCGCGCTCGGGCATGTCACCGGCGGCGTCACCTGGGGCAGCGGTTTCGAGCAGACGCACATGTTGCTGAGCGGTCAGGCCGACATGCCCTGGTATTTCGGGCCGGCCAAGTTCGTTGCCACCGTGGTTTCCTATCTTTCCGGACTGCCGGGCGGCATCTTCGCGCCATCGCTGGCCATCGGCGCCGGCGTTGGGCAGAACCTGCAGCCCTTGCTCGGCGGTCATGCCTTTCCGACGACGGTGGTCGTGCTGTGCATGGTCGGTTTTCTTGCCGCGGCCACGCAGGCGCCGATCACCGCCTTCGTGATCGTCATGGAGATGGTCGACGGCTATCCGCTGGTGATCGGCCTGATGGCCACTGCGCTGATCGCTTCGGCGGTCTCGCGGCTGGTCTCGCGGCCACTCTATTCCTCGCTGGCCGAACACATGGTGCGCCAGCAGCAACCGCCGCCGGCGGCCACACAGGCGGCGATTAGCGAGCCGCCTGCCGAGACGCCGAAAACATCGGCCGGCTAGCCGGCCGCCGTTTTCAGAGAGTCAGGTTGCTGCGCAGACGGGCCAGCAGTTTCACGCCGACGCCCTTGGCCCGGGTCAGTTCGTCGAGCGAGGCGTAGGGACGGGCGGCAACGATGGCCTTGGCGAGTGTCTTGCTGATGCCTTTGACAGCGGCGATTTCCGCTTCCGTTGCGCTGTTGACCGCAACCTTGCCGGCGCTCGTCTTGCCGGCAGCCGTTGCCGGTTTGGCCGTTGCCGGGCGCGCCAGCGGACGGAAGTCGCGGGTCAGGTAACCAGCCGGCGTCCACTCGCGCAGCATCAGGGTCAGGTGGCCGTTGGCCGGCAGTTCGCCAGTCGGTACGCTGAAGCGCAGGTCTTGCCAGCTCTGCTGGCCGTCCAGGCTGCCGAGCATCAGGCCGGCGACCGGCTCGCCCTGCCAGGGGCCGCCGTCGCAGGGGGCGGCGAGCGCCCAGATTTCCAGCGCCAGCGTGCCGCTGCGGTTGTCGCTGGGGCGCGGGTTGATGATGCGGTCGACGGCGATTTCGGCGGTTTTTTCGTCAAAGCCGACGTTGACCGCAGCTTGCAGGGCCGGTTGGACAAAAACGATCGGCGCCGGATAGGCCGCGCGGTCGGCGATTTCGCCATCGCGCAGCAGTTCCAGTGCCGGCCACCACGGGCCTTCACCGGCCGGCGGGACGAGCAGGGCGTCGCCGGCGATCAGCGATTGACCCGGCGGCAGCGGCAGCGTGGCGACGACGATGCCGTTGCCGACCACCAGGCGCAGCGCCCAGTTCGCCGAGGTGTCGGGAATGTCGCTGAGTTCGGCATTCAGATGGACGAAGTCGCCGTCGGTACGATAGCCGTGGCGGGGGCCCAGGCGGATGGATTGGGTAGGCATGTGTCGAGCTCCGGGAGCGGCAAAAAGGCGCGCATTATAGGCAGGTCGCGATGGAAATCCGGTGAAATCCAAAAGAATATTTTGTGATGCACTCATGCGGTGCAAATGGCTTGCGGATGCGGCTTTCGGCGTGATTGTATTGTCCGGAATGCGACATGCCAATATGATATTTCCGCACTGCAAAGAGGCGTTTTCCGGCAGCTTGCCGTCGGGTTTGCGACAATGGCCGGATGTCCGAGGAAATTCCCGTTTGCCGTGCCGGTTGCGGCGCCTGTTGCATCGCCCCGTCGATCTCGTCGCTGGCCAAGCCGGCGGGCGAGCCGTGCCGGCATCTCGACGCCGAATGGCGTTGCCGGCTGTTCGGCGATCCGCGGCGGCCGGCCTGCTGCGGCGGCCTGCAACCGTCCGTCGAGATGTGCGGCAGCAGCCGGGCGCATGCCCTGCAGTGGCTCGCTGAACTGGAGGCGCAGACCCGGCCCTGAGGGTAAAATGCGCGCTCCTGTCATAGAAGCGCCCCCATGGATACCCTGCTCCTGTTCAAAGCCCTGATCCTCGGCATCGTCGAGGGTCTGACCGAATTCCTGCCGATCTCGTCGACCGGCCACCTGATCATCATCGGCAGCCTGCTCGACTACACCGACGAGCAGAGCAAGGTGTTCAAGATCGTCATTCAGTTGGCGGCCATCCTTGCCGTCTGCTGGTTCTACCGCGAGCGCATCGTCCGCGTCGTCGGCGGCCTGGGTAACGATCCCGCGCAACGCCGTTTCACCGGCCTGCTGATCGTCGGTTTCCTGCCGGCGGCGGTGCTCGGACTGATGTTCCACAGCATCATCAAAAACTACCTGTTCAACCCGTTGACCGTGGCCGGCGCGCTGATCGTCGGCGGTCTGGTCATCCTCTACGTCGAGCGCAAGGCTTACCACCCGCGGGTGGACAGCGTCGAGGCGATGGGCTGGCAGGATGCGCTGAAGGTCGGCTTCGCCCAGGCGATGGCAATGTTCCCGGGCGTTTCGCGTTCCGGCGCGACGATCATGGGCGGACTGATCTTCGGCCTGTCGCGCAAGACGGCGACCGAGTTCTCCTTCTTCCTGGCCATTCCGACGATGTTCGCGGCGACCGTCTACGACGTCTACAAGAACTGGTCGCTGCTGCACATGGCTGATCTGCCGGTGTTCGCTGTCGGCTTCGTGGCCTCTTTCGTCGCCGCGATGCTGACCGTCAAGGCGCTGCTGCGTTACGTCTCCAGTCACGATTTCACCGTTTTTGCCTGGTATCGCATCGTTTTTGGCGTGATCGTGCTGTTGACCGCGCAATTCGGCTGGGTCGAGTGGCACGCGGGCTGATCCTTTACCTGCACGGTTTCCGTTCCTCGCCAGGCGCCTGGAAGTCGCGCCTGCTTGGCGAGGCAATGGCCGAACGCGGGTTGGCGGAACATTTCCTCTGCCCGCCCTTGTCGTCGGTGCCGGCGCAGGCGATGGCCGACGTGTCGGCGCTGATCGGAAACGCGCAGACGCAAGGGCGCGGGCCGGTGACCCTGGTCGGTTCCTCGCTCGGTGGGCATTACGCCAGTTATCTGGCGGCCCGCCACGGTTTGCGCGCGGTGCTGATCAACCCGGCTGCGGTCGACCGGCTGGATCCGGACAAATTCGTCGGCGAACACCGTTACCTGCACGGCGAGGACAGCTTCGTGTTTACCCGCGAACATGCCGCGCAATTGCACGCCCAGATCCTGCCGCCGCCGGTCGACGATCTGTGGCTGCTGCTGGAAACCGGCGACGAGGTGCTCGACTACCGGCAGGCGCAGGCTTTCTGGCTGGGCTGTCGGCAAACGGTGCTCGAAGGCGGCGATCACAGCTTCACCCGTTTTCCTGAGTTCATCCCGCAAATACTTGAATACGCGAGGTTATAATCCGCCGATGAACGTATTATTCGAAGAAGACGGCGGTTTCAAGGCAGGCAGCATCATGGCCGACAACGACAGTTCGTTGCAGGTCGAAATGCCCTCCGGCAAGCGCAGCAAGATCAAGTCGGCCAACGTGTTGCTGCGTTTCGCAGCCCCGGCGGCCAGTGCCCTGCTCGACCAGGCAACGCCGCTGGCCGATGAAATCGAGGCGGATTTCCTGTGGGAGTGTGTCAGCGATGGCGAATTTTCGTTTCTGGATTTTGCCCGTGATTACTACGGACACGACCCCGCGCCGGTCGAAGCGACGGCGGTGCTGCTTGCCCTGCACGCAGCGCCCGTCTATTTTCATCGCAAAGGCAAAGGGCATTTCCGCAAGGCGCCTGCCGACATTCTCGCAGCCGCTCTGGCCAATTTTGAAAAAAAGCGTCAGCAAGCGCTGGCGATGGAAGGCTGGCTCGCCGAGCTGAAGGCATTCCGCCTGCCGCCGGAAATCGGCGCGCTCACCGACGCCCTGCTCTACGCGCCGGACCGCAACAAGCCGGAAACCAAGGCCTTCGAGAGCGCCTGCGCCGAAACCGGCCTGAGCGCCGCGCAACTGCTGTTCAAGTGCGGCGCGATCAAGTCGGCCTACCACCTGCACTACAAGCGTTTCCTGCACGAGCAGTTCCCCAGGGGCACCGGCTTCCCGGCGCTTGAGGCACCCGGCCTGCCGTCCGATCTGCCGAAAGCCGGCGTGCGCGCTTTCTCGATCGACGACGCCAACACCACCGAGATCGACGACGCGCTGTCGGTCACCTGGCTGCCCGGCATCGGCACCCGCATCGGCATCCATATCGCTGCGCCGGGGCTGGCCATCGAGCACGGCTCGCCGCTCGATGGCGTCGCCCGCGCCCGGCTGTCGACGGTGTACATGCCCGGCAACAAGATCACCATGCTGCCTGACGCCGTGGTCCAGAACTACACGCTGGCCGGCGGCGTCGATTGCCCGGCGGTGTCGCTGTATCTGACGGTCAACGACGTTTTCGAGGTGGTTTCCCACGAATCCTGCGTCGAACTGGTGCACATCGCCGACAACCTGCGTCACCACGACGTCGAACCCTGGTTCAACGCCGAGACGGTCGGCGGCGCCCTGCCGGACAAGCCCTTTGCCCGCGAGCTGCTGCATCTGTGGCACTTCGCTAACGCCTGCGAAGGCCGCCGCGGCAAGCCGTCGGCGGTGCAGGGCGTGAACGACTACAATTTCGAGATCGCCGGCGACCTCGCCGACCCGGACAGTTGCACTGTCGGCATCAGCGAGCGCAAGCGCGGCAGTCCGCTCGACAAGCTGGTCGCCGAGCTGATGATCGTCGCCAATTCGACCTGGGGCGGTCTGCTTGCCGAGAAGAACATCGCCTGCCTGTACCGCGCCCAGACCCAGGGCAAGGTGCGCATGACCACTTCGCCGCTGCCGCACGAAGGCCTCGGCGTGCCGCAATACGCGTGGATGACCTCGCCGCTGCGCCGCTATTGCGACCTGGTCAACCAGTGGCAGCTGATCGCCTGCCTGCGCGGCAATCCGCCGCCCTTCCCGCAAAAGTCGGCCGAGCTGTTCGCGGCGATGCGCGATTTCGAGCTGACCTACGCCGCCTACGCCGATTTTCAGCGGCTGATGGAGCGCTACTGGTGCCTGCGCTGGCTGCAGCAGCATCAGGTCGTCGAGATCGAGGCGACGGTACGTCGCGAACAACTGGTCAAGCTTGACCACCTGCCGCTGATGCTGCGCGTGCCGTCGATGCCGGCCGATCTGGCGCCGGGCAGTCGCGTGCGTCTGGCCGTTGAGCAGATCGATCTGCTCGGGCCCGAGGTGAGCGCCCGCTTCGTTGTCGCCCTCGATTCGGCTGAAGCCGAAGCCGCGCTGCCGGAGGACGAGGCGGCGTGAGCAAGCGCTTGGCCCTGCCCCTGCCGGAAAATCCCGCCGATCGCCGGTTGACCCTGGCGATCGTGGTTTCCCTGCTGGCGCACGGCCTGCTGTTGTCACTGCATTTCGCCTTTCCCGATGCGTCGAAGATCGCCCGTGAAAAGGCACTCGACATCATCCTGGTCAATGCCCGGTCGGCCAAGCGCCCGCACGATGCGCAGGCGCTGGCGCAGAGCAACCTGGATGGCGGCGGCAACACCGATGCCGAGCGGCGCGCGGCAACCCCCCTGCCGTCCACCGAACGGCAGGAGTCGGGCAATGACCTGCAGCAATTGCGCCGTCGCGTGCGCGAACTGGAGGCTCAGCAGCAGCGCATGCTGACGCAGGCCGAGAGCAAGGCCCGGGTGAATGCGGCCGAAACCCGCAGCGAGCAGCCGGCGCCGGCACCGGTCAGCGGCCTGGACCTGGCCGATACGGCGCGGGCGATGGCCCGCCTGGAAGGCGAGATCAACAAGGCAATCGATGAATACAACAAGCGGCCGCAGAAGAAGTTTATCGGCGCACGCACGATGGAATACGGCCTGGCGCCGTATTTCGATGCCTGGAAGCAGAAGATCGAGCGTATCGGCACGCTGAATTATCCCGAGGAAGCGCGCGGCAAGCTGTACGGCAAGGTAGTGATCTACGTCGAGCTGCGCGTCGACGACGGCAGCATCTACAACGTCGAGATTTCCCGTTCGTCCGGGCACAAGGTGCTTGATCAGGCGGCCATGCGCATCTTGCGCCTCGGCGCGCCCTTCGGGCCGATTCCGCGCGAGGCGATGGGTGGCGCGAGCATCCTGTCGTTTGCCCGCGAATGGAATTTCGTGCCCGGCGATACCGTCGCCACCAGCAACCGCTAGAACTCCATCATGTCCGATCTCTACGCCGTGTTCGGCAATCCGATTGCCCACTCGAAATCGCCGCTGATCCACGCTGCCTTTGCCCGCTCGACCGGGCAGGATCTGATTTACGAGGCGCGGCTGGCGCCGGTGGACGGCTTTGCCGCCGCCGTTGCCGAATTCGTCGCCGCGGGCGGGCGCGGCGCCAACGTCACCGTGCCGTTCAAGGAAGAGGCCTTCCGTCTGTGCGACGAACTCAGTCCGCGCGCGGCGCGGGCCGGTGCGGTCAACACCTTGCGTTTCGAAAAAAGCCGGGTGTTCGGTGACAACACCGACGGTGCCGGGCTGGTCGCCGACATCGAAGGCAATCTGGCCTTCCCGCTGCCCGGCAAACGGGTCCTGTTGCTTGGCGCCGGCGGTGCTGCGCGCGGGGTGATCGAGCCGTTGCTGGCCGCTCGGCCGGCTGCGCTGGCCATCGCCAACCGCAGCGCCGACAAGGCCGAGGCGCTGGCTGCGCTGTTTGCCGACATGGCTGCGGTCGACGCCGGAGATTTCGCAAAAATGGCCGGCAGAAGTTTCGATCTGGTAATCAACGCGACCTCGGCGAGCCTTTCCGGCAACGCCCTGCCGCTGCCGGAGGGCCTGTTCGCGCCGGGCGCGCTGGCCTACGACATGATGTACGGCAAGGGTGAAACGCCCTTCCTGCGCCAGGCCCGCGAGCAGGGGGCGGCACAGCTGGCCGACGGTCTGGGCATGCTGGTCGGCCAGGCGGCCGAAGCTTTCGCCGTATGGCGCGGCGTGCGGCCGGCGACGGCGCCGGTGCTGGCCGGTTTGCGCCAGGCGCTGGCCGGATGAAAACCGTCGGCCGCTGGCTGCGACGCGGCCTGCTGTTCGCCATCGGTGCGCTTGTCCTGTGGCTGCTCTGGCTGCTGGCCTGGGTCGCCTTCTGGGGGGTGGTCAATCCGGGAACGACGCGTTTCATGGAAATCCGCCTCGCCGAATTGCGCGAAAAGCAGCCGGATGCAGTGCTGCGCCAGCAATGGGTGCCTTACGAGCGCATCTCGACCCATCTGAAGCGGGCGATCATCGCCGCCGAGGACGCGAAGTTCGTCGATCATGAAGGCTTCGACTGGGAAGGTATCCAGAAAGCCATCGAAAAGAACCAGAAAAAAGGGCGCTTCGTCGCCGGCGGCTCGACGATCAGCCAGCAACTGGCGAAGAATCTCTTCCTGTCGCCGACCAAATCCTATTTCCGCAAGGCCGAGGAAGCGGTGATCACGCTGATGCTGGAAAACCTGTGGAGCAAGCAGCGCATCTTCGAGGTTTACCTGAACGTGATCGAATGGGGCAACGGCGTGTTCGGTGCCGAAGCCGCGGCACGTCATTACTACGGCGTGTCGGCCGGCCAGCTTGGGCCGGAACAGGCGGCGCGACTGGCCGGCATGGTGCCTAATCCGCGCTTCTACGACCGCAACCGCAGCGCGCCGGGCCTCGGTCGCAAGACGGCGATCATCTTGGCCCGGATGCCTTCGGCCAGCGTGCCCTGAAGCGCTCCGCCTAAGGGTAATCCGCAGCAATTTGCCCCTTGGTCCGCACCGTCGCGGTGCTAGAATGCCGCATCTTTTGCGGCACTGCACCATGAGCGAAGAAGGCCAACTGACCGACACCGAAGACCTGCAGGAGCGCCTCGCCGAGGTGCAGACCCTGCTCGCTCGGCACAAGCTGGTCGAGGAGCTGGTGCACCGTCAGGAAGGGCCGCGCCACGAGCTGGTCGAAGGGCTGGTGCACAAGCAGCATCTGCACGAACTGCAGCACATGCTGGAGCCGATGCACCCGGCCGACATCGCCTTCATCCTCGAGGCGTTGCCGCTCGACGATCGTCTGATCGTCTGGGATCTGGTCAAGGCCGAACACGACGGCGAAATCCTGCTCGAAGTCTCCGACGCGGTGCGCGAAAGCCTCATCGAGTCGATGGAGCGCACCGAGCTGCTGGCCGCCGCCGAAACGCTGGATGCCGACGAGCTGGCCGACCTGGCCCCCGATCTGCCGCAGAGCGTCATCGACGACGTCTTCCAGAGCCTGTCGGTCGAGGAGCGCGAACACCTGCGGGCGGCGATGTCCTATCCCGAGGATTCGGTCGGCGCGATCATGGACTTCGACATGGTCACCGTGCGCGAGGACGTCACGCTCGAAGTCGTGCTGCGCTATCTGCGCCGCTTCGACGAACTGCCCGATCATACCGACCAGCTGTTCGTGGTCGACCGCAACGAGCATCTGAAGGGCGTGCTGCCGTTGAACATCCTGCTGGTCAACGAAGTCGAGGTCGAGGTCGGCTCGCTGATGCATGCCGACTTCGTCCATTTCGAGCCGGACGATGATGCCGAGGACGCCGCCAAGGCTTTCGAGCGTTACGATCTGGTGTCGGCGCCGGTGGTTGACAGCATCGGCCGGCTGGTCGGCCGGGTGACGGTCAACGAGGTCGTCGACTACATCCGTGAGGAAGCCGAGCAGGAGCAACTGGCGCAGGCCGGTCTGGCCGAGGAGGAAGACATCTTCGCCTCGGTCTGGGATTCGGTGCGCAACCGCTGGGCCTGGCTGGCGATCAATCTGGTCACCGCCTTCGTCGCTTCGCGGGTGATCGGCGCCTTCGAAGGGTCGATCGAGAAGCTGGTGGCGCTGGCCGCGCTGATGCCGATCGTTGCCGGTATCGGCGGCAATTCCGGCAATCAGACGATTACCATGATCGTGCGGGCGATCGCCATGGGTCAGGTCCAGCCCGATGCGATGCGCCGCCTGCTGCGCAAGGAACTCGGCGTGGCGACGATCAACGGCCTGATCTGGGGCGGCCTGCTGGGCATTGCCGCCTGGTGGCTGTACGGCAGCTATCCGCTCGGCCTGGTGATGACTGCGGCGATGACGCTCAACCTGTTGCTTGCCGCGACGGCTGGCGTCGGTATTCCGCTGCTGCGCCAGAAATTCGGCGCCGACCCGGCGGTCGGTGGTTCGGTGATGATCACCGCACTGACCGATTCCGGCGGTTTCTTCATCTTCCTCGGTCTGGCGACCGTGTTCCTTCTCTGAGCCTTCAGCGAGCTGTCTGAGTATCCGGTTGCCACGCGGAGGGGGTTGGCAAACAGCCGAGACGGCGCAGCATACGTTCCGGCGATAGCAGGATCAGTATCCGCCGTTCGCCGGCTTCGTCGATCGGTTTGACCAGCGCGTCGATGAGTGACGTGCCGTCGCTCATCATCTCGGGAAGCGCTTCTATCCTGCCGGCGGGAATTTCGCTGACGGCAGCCAGCTGGTCGATCAGGATGCCGAAGCGCGGTCCGTTGCGGCCGGATTCGAGCACGACGATCTGGCGCTGTCCGCGGTCGCCGGCCCGGCGGCGTTCGGGCGATGGCGTACGGCTGGCCAGCAACGGGGCCGGGTCGATCACGCTCAGCGCCTCGCCGCGATACATCAGGCAGCCACAGAGATTGTTGCCATGGTCGGGCAAGGGGGTCAGGTGCTCGCAGGCGACGGCCTCGATTACCTGCTCGGCGCGAATGCCGTACCAGTTGCCGGCGATGTGGAAACACGCGATGTCGACTCCGTTCGCACCGGTCTGGCGTTTGGCCGCCGTCTGCTGAGCGACGGGCATGCGCTGCCGGGCCAGGCGTTCGCCGTCGACGATGCCGGCGGAAAGCGGGCGGAATACCAGCGCCAGTACATCGTCGCGCTGCGCCGTTTCGCCACTCCGGTATTCCCGGTAGCCGGCGCTCATCGTCGAACCGACGGCGTAGTAGCGCCCATCGAAGATGACGATGTTGGTGAAGCTTTCGCCGCGGCCCAGATTGAAGAATTCGGAACCGATCAGCAGCGGGGTACCGGCTTCGATGTGCGGCGCTGTCGTCGCCATGACCCGGCCGTCGCGGCCGGCGAACACGGCAAAGGTATCCGGGACCGGGCTGCCATCGGTCTGTCGTGGCAGGATGTCGTCGAGCATGGCGCGGAACTGCGGCTCGGCATCGAACACGATGGCGATGCCGCCGACCGGCTCGTTGCTGTCGGGGGCGCGGACGGTCGCCGCATGGATGTAGGTCGGGCGTCCGTCGTAGAGCGGGCTGGGTTCGAAGGCGGATTGCGTGTAGTGCTGCGTGTCGGCCAGATTCAGCGTCGGGCGGACCCAGGCCGCTTCTAGTCGGCGGCCCAGCCAGTCGTTGTCGGCCGGGTTGGAGACGGCGACCACCTTGCCGCTGCCGTCGAACAGCATCAGGTTGCTGTAGACGGTGTACAAGGCATTGATCCGGCGCAGCACGTCGGTCAGTCGTGCCCGTTGCCCGGCATCGATGTTGCCGGGCTGAGCGAGTATCTCCCGGAAGCATGGCGTGAGCGCCCACCAGCGGCAATCGTTGGCCCGTTCGTACAGGTTGCGGTCCAGAATATCGATGGCCAGCGCCGCTTGCGTGCCGCAGTCGAACAGCGTCGATGAAATCACCGCCTTGTAGAGATTGGCGATCGCGCTGGCGAATACCGTGCGCGTGTGTTCCCCGGTATGTCCGATCTCGCGCAGCAGGATTTTGGCGAAACCGGCATTCTGTGCCGCATCGGGATCGCGACACAGCCAGACGTGACCGTTCCAGACCGAACGGTTCAGTTCATCCTGAATACGTGCCGCTTCGCGCGGGATGGCTTTGAGTTCCGGGCTGAACAGCGTCGAGGTTTCCAGGACGCCGGCCAGGAAGTCGTCGGGAACCATGGCCAGTTCCTCGCAGCCCGAGCTTTCGAAGGCGTGGTTGAGTGGCGTCAGCGCATGCGCGACCCAGCCGGGCACCCGGTAGCCCTGATAGCCGTGTGTCCGGCGCGTGGTGGCCAGGTATTCCCGGCCGGCAAAGCGGACGATGCGGCAGGCGTCGTCGGCGACAGCTTCGAGCGTAACGCCGAGCGGAAACTGGTTGGTGTCGCTGCTGGCGATGACCCGGCCGGTTGCATCGAGCAGGGTGATGACGGTCCAGTCATCCGGCGCCACCAGGCTGTCGAAAATCCGCCGGCATTCATCCTGGAAGCGGAAGCACAGGCACAGGATGGCGACCGGTCGCGTGCCGTCTTCCGACATGACGCGATAGGCGTAGATCAGCGGGCTGGGATCGCCCGGCAGCAGATCGCTGGGCCGGAAGATTTCGACATAGCCGGCGTCGGTGGCCAGCGCTTCGCCGATCAGCCGGTCTTGCGAAGCGCTGACCGGATTGTTGCCGTCGAGCTGCAGCAGCACCTCGCCGGACGGCGAGAGCAGCATGATGTTGTGGTAGACCGAGTATTTCTCGACATATTCGGTGAAGCGGGACAGCAGCTTCATGCTGGCGAACGGGTCCGATGTCCGTCTCGGGTCGTCGCAGCCGGCCTCGGCAAAGCGCCGTATCTCGCTGTCGGTGGCCAGGAAACCGATATCGGCGGTGCGCTCGAAAAGGTTGCGGGTCAGCACGTCGACCGCAATACCGGCAGCGGCGCCGAGATGCAGCAGGGCTTTCTTGTGCTGCTCGCGGACCAGTTGCTCGAGCAGTATGTCGGCCTGACGGTTGAATTCGCCACGCATCGCGCTGATGTCGGTGCCGGCCGAGAGCAGTTGTCCGAGCAGGCTGAGCTGGTCGTAAGCGGCCCGGATTTCCGCCAGTCGGGCACGATCTTCGGCCAGGCTGTGCATGAAGCCGGCCAGATAGTCGAGACCGGGTTGTGGGCGGGCGTGGGCGCGTTTTCTCATGAGGTGGCTCCGGAATGGTGCAGCGACAGGTCGTTGCAGCAAAAACGGTGCCCGATGAAACGAGCCATTCCGGGGCAAAACTGCCCTGTTGTGGGGGCGGGTGCAGGCTTTGGCAAAAAAAGGCGCACCTTCCGGGTGCGCCGTTGCGTGCCAGACGCAGGGCGGTTCGGGCCCGCCCTGCGCTGTCCGCATGTGTCGCCGCTCGCGTCAGGCGGCGATTGACGCAGATCGCCTGTCAGCAGGAACGAAACAGGCGGAACCGCTGGCGTTCAGGCTTGCGTCGCGAACCAGGCATCCGCGGCGGCAATCGTGCCGGCGATGTCGGCCTCGCTGTGCGCGGCCGAGACGAAACCGGCCTCGAAGGCCGACGGCGCGAAGTAGTGGCCGGCTTCGATCATGGCGTGGAAGAAGCGGTTGAATGCTTCCTTGTCGCAAGCCAGCACTTCGTCGTAGCTGCCCGGGCAACGCTCGGCGAAATAGAGGCCGAACATGCCGCCGACGTTCTGCGCGCTGAAGGCGACACCGTGCTTCTGCGCAGCGGCGACCAGGCCATCGCACAGCGCCTTGGTTTTTGCGGTCAACGCCTCGTAGAAGCCTTTTTCCTGAATGAGCTTCAACGTCGCCAGCCCGGCCGCCGTGGCGACCGGGTTGCCAGACAGCGTGCCGGCCTGATAGACCGGGCCGAGCGGCGCGATCTTTTCCATGATCTCGCGGCGACCGCCGAAGGCGCCCATGGGCATGCCGCCGCCGACCACCTTGCCGAAGGTGGACAGGTCCGGGGTGATGCCAAAGAGGCCTTGCGCGCTCTTCAGGCCGACGCGGAAGCCGGTCATCACTTCGTCGAAAATGAGCACGGCGCCGTACTGCGCGGTCAGCTCGCGCATGGCCTTGAGGAATTCCGCCGTCGGCGCGATCAGGTTCATGTTGCCGACCACCGGCTCGACGATCACCGCGGCGATCTTGTCGCCGTGCGCCTTGAAGGCTTCGGCCAGACCCTGCGGGTCGTTGTAGGTGAGGACCATGGTCGTTTCGGCGGTGCCGGCCGGTACGCCGCCCGACGACGGGTTGCCGAAGGTGAGCAGGCCGGAACCGGCCTTGACCAGCAGATGGTCGGCGTGACCGTGGTAGCAGCCCTCGAACTTGACCAGGATGTCGCGGCCGGTGAAGCCGCGCGCCAGGCGGATGGCGCTCATCGTCGCCTCGGTGCCGGAGGAAACCAGGCGGACCATGTCGAGCGACGGCACCATCTCGCAGAGCAGATCGGCGATCTCGACCTCGCGCTCGGTCGGCGCGCCGAAGGAGAGGCCGTCGACCACCGCGGCCTGCACGGCGGCGATGACCTGCGGGTGGGCGTGGCCGAGGATCATCGGGCCCCAGGAGCCGACGTAGTCGGTGTACCACTTGCCGTCGGCGTCCTGGACCTGGCTGCCAGCGCCCTTCTGGAAGAACAGCGGCGTGCCGCCGACCGAGCGGAAGGCGCGCACCGGCGAATTGACGCCGCCAGGGATGTGTTTCTGGGCGCGGGCGAAGAGTTCTTCGTTACGGGAGGTCATGACTGGGCTTCCTCGAAAAGTCGTTGATAGGCGGCGGCGCGGGCTTCGATGTCCGGTGCCGAAAAAAGATCGGTGATGACGGCGAGCAGGTCGACGCCGGCGGCGAGCAGCGGCGGTGCGTTAGCGACGGTGATGCCGCCGATGGCGCAAAGGGCTGCGGTCAACTGCGGTTTTTGATCAAAAAACAGGTCGACCGTGGCGCTTGCGGCATCCGGCTTGATCGACGACGGATAGACCGCGCCGAAGGCGACGTAGTCGGCCCCGGCCTGCTGGGCAGCCGCGGCCAGTGCCGGTTCGGCGTAGCAGGAGGCGCCGAGGATGGCTGCCGGACCGAGGATGGCGCGGGCCAGTTTCAGATTGCCGTCGTCGCGGCCGAGGTGAACCCCGTCGGCATCGACCAGTCGGCACAGCGGCAGGTCGTCGTTGATCAGCAGGCGGGCCGAGTAGCGGCGTGTCAGGGCGCGCAAGGCATGGGCGCGGCTGACGCGTTCGGTCGGCGGGCTGGTCTTGTCGCGGTATTGCAGCAGCCGGCAGCCGCCCTGCAGCGCGGCGTCGACTTCGGTCAGCAGTCGGGCGCGGTCGCTGCGTTCCGGCGTGATCGCGTAGAGCCCGCGCAAGCTTGCGCGCGATTCAGGCATTCTGCCCGTTCTCCTGTTCGGCCTCGTCGCCGCGGGCCCAGAACAGGCGGTCCGGAATGAACTGGCCCATGCCGCCGCGGAAGCCGTGCTTGAGCGCCTGCCAGGTGTAGTCCTGGGCATCGCGAACGGCTTCCTCGATGCTGGCACCGCCGGCGATGCAGCCGGCAATGGCCGAGGCCAGCGTGCACCCGGAACCGTGGTAACTGCCCGGCAGCCGTTCCCAGCGGTCGTGGCGCAGGGTGCCCTCCGGCCCGTACAGCGTATTGATGACCAGCGGCGTGTTTTCGTGCGTGCCGGTGATCAGCACGTACTGGGCGCCCATCTCGATCAGCCGGGTGGCGCACAGGTCGAGCGCCGGTTCGTTGTCGTCCTCGTCGCTTTCCGCCAGCCGCCGGGCTTCCGGTGCGTTGGGCGTGATCAGCGTGGTCTGCGGCAACAGCATCTCGCGCATTGCGGCAATGATGTCCTCGCCGGACAGATTGTCGCCACGCCCGGAGGCGAGCACCGGGTCCAGCACCAGCGGGATTTCCGGGTAGTCCGAGACGATTTCGGCGACCATCAGCACGTTTTCGACGCTGCCCAGCAGGCCGACCTTGAAAGCGGCCACCGGCATGTCTTCGAGCACGGTCCGCGCCTGCTGTTCGAGCAGTTCGGCGGCGACCGCCTGCAGGCTGGTGACGCCGGTGGTGTCCTGGACGGTCAGCGCGGTCAGCGCGGTCAACGGATGGCAGCCCAGGCTGGCCAGCGTCAGGATGTCGGCCTGGATGCCGGCGCCGGAAGTCGGGTCGCTGGCGGCAAACACCAGCACCTGGGCGGGGGTGGCGGGGATCGGGGTGTGATTTGGCATGAAGGCTTGGCGCCGGCGGGTTCTTGATGGGCGGGCGCCCGATTCTAGCCGATTCGCCGGGCGACCGGCGGCCATCCGTCGGATGATGCAACAGTGCGGCGGGACTTGGCCCCGACGTGCGCTTCCGTAGTATGATGCGCCGATAGCAAGGACACGCATCCATTTCGAGCCAGGGGACAGCGAATTGACTGATTTATCCAGACTGCGCGGCGTCCGGGTGATGGTCATCGACGACAGCAACACCATCCGGCGCAGTGCCGAGATATTTCTCGTGCAGGCCGGTTGTCAGGTCGTGTTGGCCGAGGACGGTTTCGACGCACTGGCGAAGATCGCCGATCATCAGCCGGCCGTGATCTTCTGCGACATCATGATGCCTCGTCTGGACGGTTACCAGACCTGCGCCCTGATCAAGAAAAACCCCCGTTTCAAGGCCACCCCGGTGATCATGCTGTCGTCCAAGGACGGCCTGTTCGACCGGGCGCGCGGTCGCATGGTCGGCTCCGATCAGTACCTGACCAAGCCGTTTACCAAGGACAGTCTGCTGCAGACGGTAGCCACTTTCGCGCTGCCGGCGGAAACGGAAATCAACCCGTAGTTTCAGGAAGCAACAAATGCCCGTCAAGAACATACTCGTCGTCGACGATTCCCCTACCGAACGTTTCTTCGCGGTCGATCTGCTGACCAAGGCCGGCTATCAGGTGAGCACGGCCGAGAATGGCGAGGAAGGCATCGCCAAGGCGAAGGTGGAGAAGCCGGACCTGATTCTGATGGACGTCGTGATGCCTGGGCTGAACGGCTACCAGGCCACCCGCACGCTGACCCGGGACGAAGCCACCAAGCACATCCCGGTGATCGTGTGCACGACCAAGGGCCAGGAAACCGACAAGATCTGGGGCTTGCGCCAGGGGGCGGTCGATTATCTGGTCAAGCCGCTCAATCCGACCGACCTGCTGGCGCGCATCGCCGCCCTGTCCTGACCGGCGATGGCCCGCAAGAGCAGCCTTCGCGACTTTCAGGCCTATCTGGCCGGGCGCCTCAGCGATGCGGCGCAGGGCGGGCGGGCGGCCTCGTGGTTGGGGATCGAGGCGCGCGGCGAGTCCTGGCTGGTAGAACTATCTGATGGTGGCGAAATCGTGCAGGCACCGCAGTTGACCGAAGTGCCGCTGACGCGCCCCTGGTTTGCCGGAATCGCCAACGTACGCGGCAACCTGCATTCGGTGACCGATTTTTCGGCTTTTCTGGGTGGACCGCAGACACCGCGTAATGCCAATACCCGTCTGCTGTTGATCGGCACGCGGCATGGTTCGAATGCCGCGCTGCTGGTATCGCGCATGCTGGGGCTGAAAAACCCGGAGGATTTCGTCCCGGCCGACGCCGACGAACAGTTGCCGGCGTGGGGGCGCCAGCGCTTCTCGGATGTCCATGGCGGGATGTGGCACAAGTTGTCGGTCCGCGAATTGCTGGCCGATCCGGAATTCATGAATATCGGAACCTGAGATCAAAGGCGGATCGCGAAAAGCGGTTCGAGAGGAGGAAAACGACATGGCATTCAGCCTGAAGCTGCCGAAATTCGGCGCCGGTGCGAAAAATGATGGACCGATGACGATCGCTGCTGACGAAGACGCGACGACACCGGGCCGCAAGTCGGCAAAGTTGCCGATGCCCGCCTTCCTGGCGGACAAGCCGGCCGTCCAGCAGATGAAGATCCTGGGTGGCGTGTTCGTCGCCCTGCTGCTGCTGATCGCGGTGCTGGTCTTCCAGGACAACCGCAGTTCGACCTACGGTACCGCCTACGTCGCGGCCTCCGGCGAAATGCGCATGCTGTCGCAACGGCTGGCCAAGGCTTCCTCCCTTGCGCTGCAGGGCAACCCGGAGGCCTTCGTCCAGCTCAATGATTCGCGCAACACCTTCGCCACCCTGCTGGAACGACTGAATGCCGGCGGTGAGTTGAGCGGTGTCGATGTGCCGGCTTCGCCGGGAGCGGTCAGGCCTCAGCTCGAGGCGCTTGGCGAACTGTGGGCGCAGACCGACAAGGACGCTTCGGCGGTGCTGGCGCAACAGAAGAGCCTGGTCGAACTCGGCCGTAGCGTGGCAACCATCGACGACAACAATGCGGTGATGCTCGAGCTGACCGAACAGGTCGCCTCGCTGAAACTGCAGGCCGGTGCCGGTGCGCGCGACGTTTTTTCGGCCAACCAGCTGGTCATGCTGACCCAGCGGATTGCGAAGAATGCTTCCGCGCTGCGGGTCGGTACCGAAATCAACCCGGAGGTCGCTTTCCTGCTCGGCAAGGACACCAACAACTTCCGCGACCTGCTGCAGGGCTTGCTCAAGGCGGGGGGCGATGGTGAGGTGCGGGGCAAGCTGGACGCCTTGCAGGCGGCGTTCAAGGATTACGAGACGGCGATTTCCGGCATCCTTGGCAACATGCAGCCGCTAGTCCTGTCCAAGCAGGCCGGTTCGCGCATCTTCAACGGCAGCGAGCAACTCCTGCTGGCAACCGACGAACTGGCGCGCGCCTATCAGGCCGGCCTCGCCGGGCATGCCTTCTTCCTGCTCTTCCTGGTCCTGTTGATCGCGGCCGCGGCCGGCGTGCTTTATCTGCTGGCCCGGGTCTATTTGGCCGACAACCAGCAACGGACGCTGGAAGCCGAAGCCCAGCGCCTGACCTCCGAGCAGGCCAACCGTGAAAACCAGGATGCCATCCTGCGCCTGATGAACGAACTGGGCGACCTGGCCGACGGCGACCTGACCGTTACCGCCACCGTGTCCGAGAACATCACCGGTGCGATCGCCGACTCGATCAACTACACCATCGAAGAACTGCGCGTGTTGGTCGGCCGCATCAACGATGCGGCAAATCGCGTGACGGCGGCGACCGAAATCGCCCGCCAGACGTCTTCCGAACTGCTCAGCGCCGCCGAGCGCCAGTCCAGCGAAATTCAGGAAGCCGGTCAGTCGGCGTTGGTCATGGCGCGGTCGATGAACGAAGTGTCGGGTAACGCCATGCAATCCGCCCAGGTTGCCCGCCAGTCGCTGCAAGCCGCCGAAAAAGGGACACAGGCGGTGCAGGATTCGATCAAGGGCATGAACGAAATCCGCAACCAGATTCAGGAAACCTCGAAGCGGATCAAGCGCCTCGGCGAAAGCTCGCAGGAGATCGGTGAAATCGTGGAGCTGATTTCCGACATTACCGAACAGACCAACGTGCTGGCGCTGAATGCCGCCATCCAGGCGGCTTCCGCCGGCGATGCCGGGCGCGGCTTTACCGTGGTTGCGGAAGAAGTGCAGCGTCTGGCCGAACGCTCGGGTGAAGCAACCAAGCAGATCGCGGCCATCGTGAAAACCATCCAGACCGATACCCAGGACGCGGTTTCCGCGATGGAGCAATCGACACAGGGGGTGGTCGAAGGGGCCAAACTGTCCGATGCCGCCGGTCAGGCACTGTCCGAGATCGGACAGGTGTCGCGCAATCTGGCCGACCTGATCGAGTCGATCTCGGGCGCAACGCAGGAGCAGGCCGATTCGGCAACACACGTTGCCGGTCTGATGCAGGACATCCTGCGGGTGACCGAGCAGACCACCGCCGGTACGCAGCGTACCGCCGAGGCGGTCGATGAACTGTCCGCGCTGGCTTCCGAACTGAAGGGCTCGGTGGCCGGTTTCAAGGTCGATTGATTCTGATAGACGAGCGCGCATGAACGTCGCAACGGAATTCGATCTCGGTCCGCTGACCTGGGTCAAGGGCGAGATCGACCTGGCCCTGGGCCGGGCCGAGGAAGCGCTGGCCGCCTGGGTGGCCAGCGGTGATCCAACGCAGGTCAAGTTCTGCCGGACGCATGTGCACCAGGTGAACGGTGCGCTCGACATCGTTGGCCTGAGCGGGGTGACCGAGTTGACCGAATTGCTCGAAGCCCTGCTCCTCGACGTCGAGGAGGGGCGGCTGGCAGCGGCGGCGATCGTGCACGAGGTGGCGGCCGAAGCCCTGGCGGCATTGCGGCAGTATCTCGACGACCTGATCGCTGGCGAAGCCCATCAACCCTTGCGCCTGCTGCCGATCTACGGGCGCCTAGCCGAGGCGCGCGGGGCGCCGCCAGTGCATCCCGGCGACCTGTTCTATCCCGACCTCAGCCTGCGACCGCCGAAAGCGCAGATCACGCCGCCGGTGCTGACGCCGGACGAAATGCGTAAGGCGCTGCGGACGCAACGCGCCCGATTCCAGAAAGGCCTGTTGCGCTGGCTGAAACAGCCGGCCGAGGCGGCGGCCGGGCGCCAGGCGATGAGCGACGCGCTGGCCGCCATTGAAGCGCTACAGCCGAATGCCGCCGCCCGGTCGTTCTGGTGGGTGTCGCAGGCCTTTCTTGAAGCGCTCGGCGAACCGAGTATCGCCAATGAACCGTTGGCCCGCCAACTATGTTCGCGCATCGATCTGCAGATTCGCCGCTTGCTCGAAGGCTCGGGCAATCTGGCCGAGCGTGTCATGCGCGAGGCATTGTTCTATGTGGCCCAGGCGCCGGCCGACGCTGCGCCGCTGGTGTCCCAGGCGCAGGAAATCTTCGATTTGCCGGCCCTGCTGCCGTCGACCGCAGCGGTGCAGGCCCTGCCCAAGGCGCAGGAAATCGCCTTGCGCCGACTGCGCGAACTGGTGGTCGGCCTCGAGGAAGGCTGGAACAAGTACTGTGCCGGCAGTCCGGCCAGTCTGGCGGCGTTCGTCGAACAGGCGCGGCAGGCCGCACAACTGACCGGCGAACTGGGTCATACCGACCTGAAGCGGCTCGGTCAGGGCATGCTGGCCATCGCCAACTGGCTGCTCGAAGACGCTGCCCGTTTTGCCGACAATGTCGCCATGGAGGTGGCAACCGCCATTCTGCTGCTGGCCGATGCGCAGGAGAATTTCCGGCGGCTGGGTACCGATTTCGCGCAGCAGGTCGATCTGATGGTCGATCGGCTCTATGCCTGCATCGCCGGCCGTCAGGCCAGCAACGAGGCGCTGCCGCTGCTCGACGAAATGACCCGTCGGGCGCAGGAAAAGCTGCTCATCGCCCAGGTCGGCCGGGAAATCCAGGCCAGCCTGGCTCAGGTCGAGCAGGCGCTCGACGGCTTCTTCCGCGACACCGGCAAGGGGCTGGATACCAAAGCCCTTGAGGCGCCGCTCAAGCAGATCGGCGGCGCACTGGCGATGCTCGGGCATTTTGCTGCGGTCAACAGCCTGAAACAGACGATTTCCCGGATCGAGGGCTTTGCCGCGCCCGGCTATGTGCCGGCCGAAGGCGATTTCCAGACGGTGGCCGACGAACTCTCGGTGCTCGGCTTCTTCGTCGATGCGCTGCAACACGGCGAGCACGATTTCACCGCCTTCTCCCGCCGCCTGCACGGCGAAAGCGAGGCGGTTGTCGCCGACGATCCGGTGCTGACGGTCGAGGCCGAACTGGCTCAGCAGGCACGCGAAACCAAGGCGTTGGCCGATGCATTGCGGGCAGCGCCCGACAACCAGCATCTGCAGGAAGCCTTGCGCCAGAACCTGACGACCCTGCAGAAGGACGCCGATCTGGTGGCCGACCGCGAACTCGGCGAATCGGCCAAGGCCGCACTGGCTGCGCTGGAGTCCGGCGAACAGGTCGAAGCGGCCCTGTCCGGCCTGCGTGCGCCGCAGCTCGATGCGCCGGCGCCGTCTGCCGAAACGCTTGAACTGGCCGGTTCCAGCCATGAAATGATCGATGCCGAGCTGCTGGCCATCTTCATCGAGGAAGCGCACGAAGTGCTGGCCGCGATGGCGGAACAGAAGGGTTTGCTGGCGGCCGATCCGCACAACCTCGACGCACTCACCACGATCCGCCGCAACACCCACACGCTGAAGGGTTCCGGTCGCATGGTCGGGCTGGGCGAGCTAGGCGAAACGGCCTGGGAAATCGAACAGACGCTCAACCTGTGGTTGCGCCAGGACATGGCGGTCACGCCGGAACTGCTGGGCATGATCGACGACGAGCATGCGCTGTTCTCGGCCTGGGTCGCCCATCTGGCCAGCGGCGAAGGCACGGCGCCCGAGCCGCGGGCGCTGGTTGCGCTGGCCGCTCGTCTGCGCGGCGTCGAGGCAGTGGATGCTATCGAGGGAGCGCTGCCGCAGGCCGCCGAAGTGCCATCGGAAAGTCTGCCGGCGGCCGAGCTCACGGTCGAGGAGATCACACTCGATCTGCCGGATTTCCTGCCTGACGAGATCGACGCCATCGCCGTGACGGCGGAAGATACGTCCGCCGCCGAACCGCCGGTCGAGCAAACGGCGACCGAACCGGCCACCGAAGTGCCCGCCATCCTGTCGGACGACTCGACGCTGGCTGCCGAAGCGCTTGCACCGGTGCAGACCATCCAGGTCTCGCCGACCTTGTACGACATCTTCCGGGATGAAGCGCGCGGGCATCTGGTCACCCTGATCGAGGCCTTTGCAGTGATCGATGCCGATCCGCTGGCACCGACCACCTTCGAAATGACACGGGCAGCCCACACCCTCGGCGGCATCGCCGCGACGGTCGGCCTGTTGCCCCTGCATCATCTGGCGATCGCGCTCGAGCACGCCCTGTTGCGGCGCGATGCGTCGGGTCAGCCGGGCAGTGTCGAAGGTCTGGAAACGGTGCGTCAGGCGATCCTGACCTTGCGCGAAATGTACGACGGACTGGCCGTGCAGCGGATGCCGGAAGAGGCTTCGTCGCTGCTCGTTGCGTTGACCGAGATCTTCCAGCACGTGCCGTCGGCGCCGGTTGCCGGCGAAGGCGTGGCGGAGGTCATCCCGCTTTACCCGGCGGCCCGGGAAGCGGCGCCGGCCGAGCCGGCTGTCGATGTCGCGCCGGCCGTCGCCAGCGTGCTGCCGCAACTGAACGATGAACTCGACGAGCAACTGCTGCCGATCTTCCTTGAAGAAGCGGTGGATCAGTTGCGCGAATTGACCGAGCAACTGCGTGCCTGGCGCCAGGCACCGAAGGAGGGGGCCGCGCCGCGTGCCATCGCCCGCCTGTTGCACACCTTCAAGGGCAATGCCCGGATGGCCGGGGCGATGAACCTCGGCGAAGCCACCCACCTGCTTGAGACGCGTGTTCAGGAAGCCAGCGTGGCCGGCGATGCAACCAGCGCGTTCATCGACGAAATCGAGAACGGTTGCGATGCGCTGGCCCAGGCGGTCGAGCGCCTGTTGGCTGGTGAATCGGCGACAGCGACCGGGCACGAAGGCCTCGCCGATGCCGGAGAAATTGCGCCGGCGGAGCCGTCGACCGCAGCCGACGGCCCATCGGTCGGCGAGACCGATGGCGCGGGCCAGCAGGCCAACCTGCGCGTACGCGCCGACCTGATCGACCGGCTGGTCAACGAGGCCGGCGAGCTGTCCATCGCCCGCGCCCGGATCGAAGGCGAAATGCGCGGCCTGAAGGGCTCGTTGCTCGACCTGACCGAAAACGTCATCCGTCTGCGCCGCCAGTTGCGCGAGATCGAAATCCAGGCCGAGACCCAGATCCAGACGCGTGTCGCCCAGTCGCACGACGGTCAGGCCGAATTCGATCCGCTCGAACTCGACCGCTTCACGCGCTTCCAGGAGCTGACCCGCTTCATGGCCGAGTCGGTCAACGACGTGGCGACCGTGCAGCAGACCTTGCTCAAGAACCTCGACGACGCCAACGCCGCCATCCTCGCCCAGGCACGCCTCAACCGCAGCCTGCAGCAGGAGCTGATGGGTGTGCGCATGTTGCCGTTTGCCAGCCAGTCGGAACGGCTCTACCGGATCGTCCGGCAGACTGCCAAGGAAGTCGGCAAGCGGGCCAACCTCGACATCGTCGGCGGTCAGGTCGATGTCGACCGTTCGGTGCTGGACAAGATGCTGGCGCCGATCGAACACATGCTGCGCAACGCGATCACCCACGGCATCGAAGCGCGCGACGAGCGTGTCGCTGCCGGCAAGGCGGAAAGCGGCGAAATCGTCCTGAAACTGGCTCAGGAAGCCAACGAAATCATCCTGACGCTGAGCGACGACGGGCGCGGCCTGGACCGCGGGCGCATCCGGGCGCGGGCCGAAGCCCTCGGGCTGCTGGCGCCGGATGCCGATATCGGCGATGCGGCACTGTTCGATTTCATCTTCCAGCCCGGGTTTTCGACCGCCAGCGAGGTGACCCAGGTATCCGGCCGCGGCGTCGGCATGGATGTGGTCAAGACCGAAGTCTCGG
Organism: Azonexus sp. R2A61; assembly: GCF_021401135.1. GTDB lineage: Bacteria > Pseudomonadota > Gammaproteobacteria > Burkholderiales > Rhodocyclaceae > Azonexus. Next base: position 642,064 of record NZ_JACBFO010000001.1, read on the forward strand.
CGCTGGGCGGGCGCATCGAAATCGCCAGCGAAGCCGGTCAGGGCACCACCTTCCGCCTCTACCTGCCGCTGACGTTGGCGGTCACGCAGACGCTGCTGGTGCGGGCGGCGACGCAGATGTTCGCCGTGCCGTCGACGATGATCGAGCAGGTGCTCGAACTGAAGGAAAAGGGCCTCAACGCGATCCGCGAGGTCGGCGAAGCCGTATGGCAGGGGCAGCACTATCCCTTCCATTTCCTGCCCCATCTGCTGGGTGACGTACAAACGCAGCCGGAAGCGCATCGCCAGTACTGGGTGCTGCTGCTGCGTTCGGGCAGCCAGCGCGTTGGGGTGCTGGTCGACGAACTGAAGGGCAACCAGGAAGTCGTCGTCAAGAATATCGGTGCCCAGCTGGCGCGCGTGGTCGGCGTGGCCGGGGCGACCGTGCTCGGCGACGGACGCGTGGTGCTGATTCTCAACCCGGTCGCGCTGGCCAGCCGCCGCGATGCGCTGCCGGCCGGCAGCGTGGTGCCGCGCGCCGTGGTGGCGCAGGGCGAGCAGCGTCTGCCGACGGTGATGATCGTCGACGACTCGCTGACCGTGCGCAAGATCACCAGCCGCCTGCTGCTGCGCGAGGGCTATCAGGTCCTGCTGGCCAAGGACGGCGTCGATGCGCTGGAGCATCTGGTCGACGAACGGCCGGATGTCATCCTGTCCGACATCGAGATGCCGCGCATGGACGGTTTCGACTTCGTCCGCAACGTCCGGGCCGACGCGCAGCTGCGGCATATTCCGGTGATCATGATCACCTCGCGCACGGCCGACCGGCATCGCAACTACGCGCTGGAAATCGGCGCCAACCATTACCTCGGCAAGCCCTACGACGAGGAAGAACTGCTCGCGCTGGTCGCCGGCTATTGTCGGAAAGCCGAGTGATTTCCGGTTGACCGCAGCGCTGCGGTCAACCGGCTGCCATTGCCGAAAATCGCAAGCCGCGCTCGCCAGCGAAATTCCTGCATGCCTATAATGAGAACTTGTTTCGATTGAAGCCGGGGAAAGCGGTCCGATGGACAAGGAACAGGAAATTCTCGCGATCAGCCGGCTGGTCTTCGACCTGACCCGGATCGACGGCGGTGACCTGGACGACATGCTGGGGCGCTTGCATGAGCTGCTGTGTTCGCTGCCCGGCATCCGGGTTTTGCCGCACAGCCTGATCCTGCTGTACAACTCGCGCGGGCTGTTGCTGCAGGCGGCCCAGTTCGGCCTGCCGCCGGCCTGGGACTGCATCGATGCCGAAGTTTCGCCGTATCACCTGGCGTCGGAGGACGACGACCAGGTCGTGCTGAGCCGCAGCGTTGCGGCGCGTCTGCCGTTGCCGATGCGGCAAAGCATTCCGGCCGATGCCGCTTGCTTCATGCTGCCGCTGCGCGACAACGGCCGCCTGATCGGCAAGGCATTGATCTTCGTCGATCCCGGCTGGCAGGCCGATGCCATCGAATTCGAGTTCATGGGCGACCTGGCGCAGGCGTTGTCGGTACTCGTCTGTCGCCTGATCATCAACGAAACCCTGCGCGTGCGCGAGGTCGAACTGGAAGATGCCCGGACCGACGCCATCCGGCGTCTCGGCACGGCTTCCGAATATCGCGACAACGAGACTGGCATGCACATCATGCGCATGACCCATATCGCCACCGCGATCGCCAAGGCCATGGGCCTGTCGGCCGAGGAGCGCGAATTGCTGAGTATCTGTGCGCCGATGCACGACGTCGGCAAGATCGGCATTCCCGATGCCATCCTGCTCAAGCCGGGTCGGCTGTCGTCCGACGAATACGAGGTGATGAAGGGCCATACCGGCATCGGCAAGCGCCTGCTCGATGGCGACGATGCGCTGATCCAGGCGGCCCGCGACATTGCCGCCAGTCACCACGAGCACTGGGACGGCGGCGGTTACCCGGAAGGTCTGGCGGGAGAGGACATCCCGCTGCTGGCGAGGATTTGCGCGGTTTCCGACGTGTTCGACGCGCTGACTTCGCGGCGCCCCTACAAGGATCCCTGGCCGGTCGATCAGGCGGTGGCCTGGGTGCGCGAGAAATCCGGCAGCCATTTCGATCCGGCGGTCGTCGCAGGGTTCATGCAGGCATTGCCGGAGGTGATGCGCATCCGCGAACTGTACCGCGACGACATCATCGATCCGAATCAGGTGCTCGACCTGCCCGAACTGCCGCCGCACCAATGCGAGTGGGTGCGCTGGGACGATGCACTGAGCGTCGGCATCGACGTCATCGACGAGCATCATCGTTACCTGTTCGACCTGACCAACGATCTCTACGAAGTCGTGTCGACCAAGCGCGGCTCGCGCGAGGTGGCGCGCGTCATGAAGGCGCTCGATCAGTACGTGCAGGTGCATTTCCGGGCCGAGGAACGGATGATGGATCATCACGGCTATCACGCCCTGGGGCGCCAGCGGCACCAGCATGGCGAGTTCGAGGCGCGCCTGCGCGAGTTCTACGCCGAACTGCACGACAACCCGCTGACGGCGCAATTCGACGTGCTGGTCTATCTGCGGACCTGGCTGGTCCGCCACATCCTGCACGAGGATGCCCGCTTGCGCGAACTGGTGAATTGACCGCCTTGCTGCGGTCGACCGCAGCCTAGCCGGTTTTTCTGACCACCGCGTAGCGCGCCAGGGTTTTCTCCCGGGCCGCCGCGTGATCGACGATGGGCGCCGGGTAGTCGCGGCCGATGACGGTGCCGATGGCCTCCTGTTCCAGGTGTCCCATGCGCCACGGTGCGTGGATGTACTTGTCCGGTACCCGCGCCAGTTCCGGCAGGTAGCGGCGGATGAATCTGCCCTGCGGGTCGAATTTTTCCGACTGGGTGACCGGGTTGAAGATGCGGAAGTAGGGCTGCGCATCGCAGCCGCTGGACGACGCCCACTGCCAGCCGCCGTTGTTGGCCGACAGGTCGAAATCGTTCAGGTGATCGGCAAAGTATTTCTCGCCCAGCCGCCAGTCGACCCCAAGATCCTTGCACAGGAAGGAGGCGGCGACCATGCGCAGCCGGTTGTGCATCCAGCCGCTATGGTTGAGCTGACGCATCGCCGCGTCGACCAGCGGATAACCGGTACGCCCCTGCTGCCAGGCAGCCAGGCCGGCCGGCCAGTCATCCCAGCGGATGGCGTCGTATTCGGGCTTGAAAGCGCCGTCGACCGCATGCGGGAAACGGTCGAGGATCATGAAGTAGAAATCGCGCCAGATCAGCTCGTTGAGCCAGCTGTCGGCTCCCTCGGCGAGCGCTGCGGTGACCAGTTCGCGGATCGATAGGGTGCCGAAACGCAGGTGCACCGACAGGTAGCTGACGCCCTTGACCGCCGGAAAATCACGCAACTGGCCGTAGCGGGCGAGGCGCGATGTGCGGAACTCGTCCCACAGGGCGCGGGCGCCCGACATGCCCGGCTGGATGCCCAGTTCGCCCAGATTGGTCGGCAGGAAGCCGAGCTCGGCCAGCCCGGGCAAAGCATTTTCCGGGCTGGGCGCGAGTCGACCGCGACAATCGATCGGCGCGTGGTCGGCCGCGGTCAGGCGCTTGAGCCAGGCATTGCGGTACGGCGTGAACACCGTGTACGGGCGGCCGGCACCGGTGAGCAGGGTATCGCAGTCGAAGATCGCCTGATCCCGGCAGGCATGGAAGCGGATGCCCTGTTCGGCCAGCCGGCGCTCGACCGTGGTGTCGCGCTGCTTGGCGGCAGGCTCGTAATCGCGGTTGGCGAATACGGCACCGACTCCCAGCTGGCGGGCCAGGGCGGGAATCTCGTCGACGGCGCGGCCGTGCCGGACCAGCAGTCCGCCGCCCCGCTGACGGAGCGCAGCATCCAGTTCGCGCAGGCTGCCGAGGATGAATTCCAGCCGCCGATCCCGGCGCTCGGGCAGGGCATCGAGGATGTCGGTATCGAAGACGAAGGCGCAGTGCACCGGCGCACCGCTGGCGATGGCGGCGCCGAGTGCGGCGTGATCGTGGTCGCGCAGGTCGCGACGGAACCAGACAAGGGCGGGGGCAGGCATGGCGGATCGTTCCGGAATTGTTCCGCCGGCATTATAAAAAAACCGCCGCACCCGGGGGCGCGGCGGTTTGCCTGCAGGGAGCTCGTCGAGCGGTCAGGAACCGATCAGGCCGCCGTTGTCCTTGGTGATGACAATGGTCGTCGAGCGCGGACGGGCGCTGCCGCCATCCGGCCAGTGGCTTTCGAAGCTGGCCGGGGTGCCGATCACGCCGGCGCCGGTATTTTCGCCCGGGTGCTGGATATTGACGAAGATTGCCTTGCCATCGGGGGTTTCGGTGATGCCGGTGATTTCGCAACCCTTCGGACCGACCAGGAAGCGGCGCAGTGTCGCCGGCGTCGCATTCTTGCCGGCGTAGCTGGTCACCGATTGGTCGGCACCGGCATTGGCCGGTACCGCCAGGTTGTCGACGGTGACCGTGCGACCGTCGCCGACCTTGCCCGGCAGCGCGGCGAGCATCATGCAGTTGGTCACGTCGGTATAGGCGCCATCGTCGGTCTGCAGCCACATCAGGCCGGGTACCGCCTGGCTGAACCATAGGCCGTCCGGGCTGGAGAAGTTGTTGTCATCGGTCAGGCCGGAGAGGTTGATCGAGGTGTTGCCGAACTGATCGTCCTCGGCACCGAACAGGTAGACGTCCCAGGTGAAGGTGGTTGCGGCATGGTCGTCACCGGTTTCGCGAATGCGCACGATGTGGCCGTTGACGTTGCCGGTGTTGCCTTCGCCATCGTTGTAGTAGCGCGGATTGGCCGCGTCGAGGGCGCGCGATTTGCCGCCGGTCGTCGTGCCGGTCTTGCCGCGGTCGCTGTTGTTGGTCAGCGTGACGTAGATTTCACCGGTCACCGGATGCACGCCGGTCCATTCCGGACGGTCCATCGGCGTTGCGCCGACGACGTCAGCCGCGATCCGGCAGTTGATCAGCACATCGGCCTGGTCGGCAAAGCCGTAAGCGGCAGCGGCAATGGCGGCATCGGCGATGTTGAGTTCGGTCCAGGTGCCGCTGCCGTTGGCAGCGAAGGTGGCGACGTAGAGCTTGCCGTCGTCGAGATACTTGTCGCCCGAAGTAAGGCCGCCATTGGCATCGCTGGCGCTCCAGTTCTGGGTCGACACGTATTTGTAGATGTACTCGCCGCGGGAATCGTCGCCCATGTAGTAGACGATCGGCTTGCCGACCACAGCCTTGGCCGGCTGGGCGCCTTCGTGGCCGAAGCGGCCCATCGCGGTACGCTTGTGCGGCGCACTGGCCGGGGCATATGGGTCGATCTCGACGACCCAGCCCATGGTGTTGGCGGCGTTGCGGTAGTCGGCCGTTGCATCGGCGCCGGTCTGCGAGATGTTCCAGCGATCGTAGAGCCCGTTGCCGCTGGTGTCGCCGCCGGTCGGGTTGGCCCAGCCGTAGCTGCCGTTGCTGGCACCGGAGCCGATATAGCGGTTCTGGGCCGCGGTTTCCTTGGCCGAGGAGAGCGAGGCGCTGGTCTGGCGCTTGAAGTAGCCGGCCCAGTTTTCCTCGCAGGTCAGATAGGTGCCCCACGGCGTGGTGCCGTTGGCGCAGTTGTTCAGCGTGCCGCGGGTGGCGACGCCGGTCAGCGAGTAGGGCGTGACCATCAGGTCGTCGCCGGCCGCCGGACCGCTCAGGGTCATGTCGCTGGCTGCGGTGTAGCGGCGGTTGAACCCGGACAGCTTGTTGACCGAGAAACTGCCGCTACGGACGACCTCGATCACCGACACGCCGTGGGCATGAACTTCCTTGTCGATCTGGGAGACGACGCGCGACGCGGTCGGGAAGCCGGCACCGACTTCGGCGACGGTGTGCAGGAAGATCTGCGTGATGTTTTCGTGGTTCATGCACAGCAGGCCGCGGCCGACGTTGCTCAGGTCCTTGGCCAGGCCGCTGCTGTTCAGGCCGAAATAAGCCATGCCGTCGTGGTGGTCGCCGGCGCGGAACTGGAAGCTGGCTGCCGTGTCGGTGCCATCGTTGGCATAGCTCGGGGTCAGCGTGTTGATCGGGTCGCCGAGGCGGTAGAGCGTCGTGAAGGTGTAGCCGCCCGGAATGCGCAGTTCGTCGGTCAGGCCCTTGGCGACGGCGCTGAAGCCGAGCGAGAAGGCGTTGCTGCTTTCACTCTTGCTGTCGTTGCAGCCGGCGAGGCCGAAGCTCATGAAACTGCCGGCAGCGAGGCCGAAGCTGCCCTTCAGCAGGTTGCGGCGCGACAGGCGGGCTTCCAGCACGCTGGCGAAATCGAGGTTGCCGGAGTCGTTCCTGGAAACGTCGTCGCAGCCGTTCGGGGAGTCGGGGTGGTGTTTGGTCAAGGCGTCGGACATGGCGGTGGCTAGTAAAGGGAAATGAAGGAAGCGGCATTATCGAAAGCCATCATGACACGGCGATGAACGGCATGTTTCAGGGCAGGCTGGCCGAAACCCGGTAGTCTCCCGGCGCCGTCTGCGCGGTTCCGGGCAGCATGCCCAGATAGGGAGCGAGGATGCCGAGCGCCGGCGCCTGCAGGCGGATGTCGGCATGCAGTCGATGTCCGTCGATCCGTGCGTCGGCCCGGACGATCTCGCCGCGGCCGCCGGCGAGTTGGCCGGTAAAGCCGCTGTCGGGCAGGTATTGCCAGTCGAGGCGATAGTCGCCCAGCGGAAAATCGGCGAGCAGCCCGCTGGCGGCGCCCAGCCAGCGGATCTGCCCGTCACCTTGCCAGCGCTGCAGCGCGGCGGGATCGATGCGCAGCCGGGCCGAGTCGATTTGCAGCAAGCCTTGCCAGTGCGCGGTCGGCAGCGCCAGTGCCGGCTGGCCGAGCACGGCGTTCGCCGGTACGGCCAGATCGGCGATCTCGATGCGGTTCGGGGCCGTCCAGCGCACCACGCCATTGGCCAGGAAGAGTTCGCCGATGGCCCCGTCGGCCGGCAGGCGCCAGCGCAAGTCGCCGAGGTCGATCCAGTTGCCGTCGATGGCGACGAACAGGCGTCCACTGCCGCGCCAGATGCTGCCTTGCGTGGCGGCGATCCGGCACTGGCCGGCGCAGGCGTTCTCGGCCAGGCGACCGGCGAGATGCGCCGGCAAGCGCAGGATGAGCAAGATCAGCAGCGCGGCGAACGCGCCGAGCCAGGGCGTCCGCTTCACGATTCGCCGCCGGCCGGGCGGTAGACGGCATCGATTTGCAGTCGCCCGTCGACGTCGCGGAGCGTGCATTTTTCGGGAATCAAGCGGTATTCCCTTTGCACGGCTGCGGTCCACGCGATCCAGCGGGCAAAATCCGCCTGCCCGGTCAGGGCGAGCCGCCGGCCTTGCCAGCGGGCCTGCATGCCCGGCCCGAGTTCGCTCAGTCGGGCCTCGATGGCCGGCTGGAGCGTTGCCATCGATGGCGCTTCGAGATCGCCCGGCGGGGCTTGCAGACGCCATGCTTCGGCCAGTTGCGTCATGCGTTCCGCACTGGCGGCGAGTATCGGCAACTGGCGCAACTGACGTTGCCGGTATTGCGCCAGCGACCACAGCGTCTGCGCCAGCAGGGCAACGAGCAGGATGCCGGCGAGCAGGCGCAGGGCCAGGCGCTCGCGCGGTGCGCGCTGCGACCAGAAGGCCTGGGTGCGCTGGCGCAGGCTGGGGGGCAACGGCGCTCTCATCGTGTTTCTCCGGGCGTCAGCGTCAATTCGTCGGGCGATGTCGCATCCAGCGCGATGCCCCGGCGCGCCGCGGCGGCGCTCAATCGTGCGCGGTTCTCGGCATCGAGCCGGGCGCTGATCCGCAAGCGGCCGTCGGCATAGTCCATGGCAACGATGCGCAGGCTGCCGGCGGGTAGCTCGGCGAGTGGCGCGGCCAGTGCCAGGAAATCGTCGGCCGCCAGTTGGCCGTTCTGCCGGCGGGCGTCGGCCAGCCGTCGTTCGAGCTGGCGCTGCGGGTCGACCTTGACGGCGCCCGGCAAAGCCGCGGTAAAGGCCTGGTCGATGCGGCCGCGCATTTGCCGTTCCTGCCAGGCGAACCAGGCGCTCTGGGCGACCAGCAGGGCGACCAGCAGCAGGCTGCCAAGCCCCGCCAGGCGGCCGGCCGGGCGCAGCCGGGAGAGCCAGGCGACGGGCGCTCGCGGCGGGGCCAGTTCGCCGTACAGGAAGCCGGGGCCGGCCGGCGCCAGCGGCGGCTGTTCGCTGCGCGGCAGGCGGTCTAGCGTTTCGTCGTGGCGGCCGGCCGGCGCGTCGTCGAGCACATGCAGCGTCAGTTCGGGGCCGAGGCCCGGCCACTGCGTCAGTCCGGCATCCGGCGCGAGGCTGTGGCAGCTGTCGGCATGGCTGATGGTGAGTTCGCCGCCGCACAGCCAGGCCGCCGGGTGCGGACGGCACAGGCCGAGCGGCCAGGCGGCGCGCGGCGTCCAGCCGAGTTCGCGCAGCCGCTCGACGAGGGCGGCGAGGCGCGCCCGCGCAACGATGCCGACGCGTTGCCCGCTTTTTTCCGGATTTTCGCTGTCGACCGCAAACAGCAATTGCGCCGGCGCCTCGAGCAGTTGTTCCTCGAGCGCGGCGCCGATCACTGCCGGCCGGTGGCCGGCCGGCGGGGGCGGCAGCGCGACCCGTCGGGCGCTGGTCTGGCGGCCGGCCAGCAGCAGGATGCAGGATGCGCCGTTTGCCGGCGGCGCGGGCCACTGTGCCGGTTCGCTGCAGCCGCGGCGCAGCAGCCGGCCGGCGGCATCGTGCAGCAGCCACGGGCAGTCGCGGCGGCGTTGCGGCCAGTCGGCAGGAATGATCAGGGTCAGGGTAGGGGTCACAGCAAGGTCAGCCAGAGAAGGATGGGTTGCCGGCCGGCCAGCGGCCGTTGCAGCAGCGCGACGGCACGGCTGCGGGCATGCTCGCGGTCGACTTCGATGTCGACCAGAAAATGCCGGCTGCCGGCGGCGATCGGGACCAGGCTGGCGGGCAGTCCGGGGTCGGCCAGGCGGTTGCGGAAATCGCTGCTGTCGCGAAAGGGCAGGCTGCGCCGGCCATCGGCGAGGACCCGTGCGGCGGCCAGCGACAGCCCCGGCTGGATCGCCGCCAGCACTTCCGGCGTCGCGGTATTCACGTTCACCGGCTGCTGGCCGGCCAGGACGCCGATATGCGTTTGCAGGCGGGCGAGCACGGCCGGCGTGTAGCCGACGATCCGTTTCAGGTCGCCGGGCGTGCGCAGCGGCTGGCCGGGTTCGGCGGCTGCCGGGCGGGTGCCGTCGGGACGGCTGCCCAGATGGTCGGCCAGCGTCTCGGCCAGTTCGGGCGCCAGGCCCAGCGACAGCAGCAGGCGGCGATAGGCGGCGTAGGCCCGGTCGTCGATCCGGCCGTCGTCGCGGCGCAGGTTGTTGAGGTTGAAGCGGCCCTGCAGGTCGCTGATGCGCCCGCGCAGCGTTGCCGATTCGTGGCGCAGCGGCGGGAGTTGGCGTGCCCATTCCTCGTCCAGCGAGTCGACCGGGCCGCGCGTCGCGTCGGCGGCCAGCAGGCTGCCCGCATAGTCCACCGCGTTGCGCGCCAGTTCGCCGGTCTGCGCCTTGTCGCGCAGCAGTGCGCTGCGTTCGATCCAGTCGTCCATCCGGCCGTAGAGCATGCTGCCGGTCGCGGCGACCAGCGCGACGACGAGCATCGCGGCGATCACCGCACTGCCGCGTTGTTGCGGTCGACGGTCCGCCGGCGGCATTTTTGCAGCCGGGTCAGCGCGCGGCGGCGACATCGAAAATCCTTTCCAGCGTACCGAGTTCGTGCAGCCGGATGCGGATGCGCAGCGCGCGCGGCAGGTCTTGCGGGTCGCGCGGGCGCCAGGCGGTCAGCCAGCGGTTGTCGCGATCCAGGCTGGCCAGTTCGATGGCCTCGACGCCGGTGAGCAGGGTGTAGGCCTGCGTCGGTGCGCTGGAGTCGATCGATGGCCAGGTCAGCAGTTCGAGCCGGTCGTCGCGCAGGCGCCAGGTGATGCGTCCGAGGCTGTCGCCGGCATCGGCGATCCGGCTCAGGGTCAGCTGCGTCGCCTCCTGCTGCCAGGCGGCGGTGCGCCGTCCGGCGTCGTCGCGGCCCGGCTGGCCGACCGCCTGGCGGACGTCGCTGCCCAGCCGGGCGAAGGTCAGTGCGACGTCCTGCCAGCGAACGGCCATCGCCTGCAGGCGTTCGGCGTGGCGGGTCGAGGCTTCCAGGCCACGGTAGCCGAGCACGCCGAGCAGGCCGAGCAAGGCCACGGCGACCAGGATTTCGATCAGCGTGAAGCCGCGTTGCGGGCGCATCAGGGACGCCCCAGGTAGCCGACCAGCGTGGCCAGCGCTACGTCCTGGTCGGCGGCGGCAACCGCGATCTCGAAGCGCCGGAAGCTGTCGCGGGCCGCCGGTTCGACGCGCATGCGCCAGACGAAATCGCGCTCGCCCAGGCGGCTGCTTCCCTGTGTGCTGCCCGCTTCGGGCCAGGCGCGGGTGGCGTGCAGCAGCGCCGCCTGGTTTTCGGCGACCCAGCCGGCCAGCTGGCGTTCGCGCAGCGCTTCGGCGGTGTTCGCCGCGCCCAGTCCGGCACGGCCGGCAGCGGCCAGGCCGAGCGCCAGGATGGCCAGCGCGACCAGGATTTCGAGCAGCGTGAAGCCGCCAGTCCGGCGCGTCACGGCAGCCGCTCCATGGCGATCGCGCCGCTCGGCCGGCCGGCGATGCGCCAGCGTTTTCCGCCGTCGTCGAGGTCGACCGCAAAGAGCGGCGGAATTGCCGCAAAAACAATGCGGCCGCCGGTCATGCCGGTCTGCCCTTCGATGTCCAGCGTGCTCAGTCGCAGCCCCGCGGGCAGCGGCCGCCAGTGGCCGTCGGCGCCGGCCGCCGGTCGCCATTGCCCGTTTTCGTCGACCAGCAGGCGGGCGGCGGTCAGGTTGCCGGGCGCCTGGCCGATCTCCCAGGCCCAGGGCCGCGCGCCGGCCAGCGCGCGGCGGGCCGCCAGATCGGCCTGGCGATGCCAGTCGCGCAGCGCTGCCGAGCGCTCGGCAGCGGCCGGATCGGGCATCGCCAGCGCGACGCCGCCGGCCAGCACGCCGACGATGACCAGCGCGACGAGAATCTCGATCAGCGTGAAGCCGCAGTTTTTTGCGGTCGACCGCGGTCGACCGCAGAAAACCGTCGGCCGATCACAGCGACCAGTTGCCGATGTCCGCATCGTGGCCTTCGCCGCCCGGCGCGCCGTCGGCGCCGAAGCTGAACACGTCGATTTCGCCGCGCAGTCCCGGATTCAGGTACTGGTAGGGCTGGCCCCACGGGTCGAGCGGCAGCCGCTCGACGTAGCCGCCGGCCTTCCAGCCGTCGGGGATCGGCGCCAGCGTCGGCTTTTCGGTCAGCGCCTTCAGGCCCTGTTCGCTGGTTGGGTAGCGGCGGTTGTCGAGGCGGTAGAGCTTGAGCGCCTGCAGCAGGCCGGCGATGTCCTGGCGGGCGGCGACGATGCGCGCCTCGTCCGGCCGGCTCATCACCTTGGGAACGACCAGCGCGGCGAGAATGCCGAGGATGACGACGACGACCATGACTTCGATGAGGGTGAAGCCGGTCTGGCGAAAAATGGGGTTTTTCATGGGTTTACCGCAGCAGTTGGTTGATTTCGATGATCGGTTGCAGGATCGCCAGCACGATGAGCAGCACGACGCCGCCCATCAGCAGGATCAGCAGCGGTTCGAGCAGCGTCGTCGCGGTGCTCAGCCGGGTGGTGACTTCGTCGTTCTGCTGGCGCGCCGCTTTTTCCAGCATTTCGCCCAGTCGACCGGAGGATTCACCGCTGCCGACCATATGCACCAGCAGCGGCGGAAACCGCCCGGAACGGGCGAGCGCGCGCTGCAGGCTGCTGCCTTCGCGGACCTCGGCGGTGGCGGCGGTCAGCGCCTGCTGCAGCGGCGCCAGCCAGACCACCGCGCAGGCCGCCTGCAGCGCGCCGAGCAGCGGCACGCCGCTCGACACCAGGATGGCCAGCGTCTGCGCCAGCCGGGCGCTGTCCAGCGCGACCAGCAGCCGGCCGAGCACCGGCAGGCGCATCAGCCGCGACTGCCGGGCGTGGCGGAAGGCGGCATGGCGCCAGGCGCGGCGCCACAGCCAGAGACCGCCGGCGGCGCCGGCCAGCAGCAGCGGCCAGATCGCGCGCAGGGCATCGCTGACCAGGATCAGGCCCTGCGTCAGCAAAGGCAGGCTCTGCTTGCCGCTCTGGAACACGGCGACGACCTGCGGCACGACGTAGAGCATCAGCGCGCCGACGACGAGCAGCGCGACGACGCTGACGACGGCCGGGTAGATCGTCGCCTGCAGGATTTTCTGGCGCAGCGCGCCGCTGCTTTCCAGGCTGTCGGCCAGCCGTTGCATGACCTGGTCGAGCTGGCCGCTCTGCTCGCCGGCGGCGACCAGCGCGCGGTACAGGCTGCCGAAGGTCTGCGGGAAATGTTCCAGCGCCCGGTGCAGCGGGTGGCCGGCCAGCAGTTCGTCGCGGATCGCGCCGAGCAGTTGCCGGGTCGGCGCCTCGTCGCTCTGTTCGATCAGCGCCGCCAGCGCGCGTTCGATCGGAATGCCGGCGGCGAGCAGCGTGGACCAGCGGCGGGTGAGCAGCATCAGCGCGGTGTTGCCGAGGCGCGGCGGGCGGCCGCCGGTGCTTGTCGCGCCGACGGTTTTTGCGGCGGTCTGCAGGTCGACCGCAAGCAGGCCGCGCTCGCGCAGCGCGCTGCGCGCCTGGCGCGGCGAATCGGCGTCGATGCTGCCCTGGCTTTCGCGGCCGTCGAGGGCGATGGCCCGGTAGTGGAAGGCGGTCATCGGCGCGGTCTCAGGCGCGCGTCACGCGCAGCAGTTCTGCCAGCGAGGTATCGCCGGAACGCAGCCAGCGCCGGCCGTCCTCGCCGAGCAGACGCAAGGCCCGCGCGCCGCGCGCCGGATCGCCGGCGGCCTCGCGCAGGGCGCGCTCGCCGGCCTGCTGGTGGATCAGCGGGCGCAGGCCGTCGTCCACTTCGAGCAGTTCGTACAGGCCGAGCCGGCCGAGGTAGCCGGTGTGTGCGCACTGCGGGCAGCCGACCGGCTGCCACAGCCGGCCGATTTCTGCCGGCAGCCCGGCGTCGACCGCAGCCGGGCCGGGCTGGCGGCAATGCGGACACAGCCGGCGCACCAGGCGCTGGGCGAGCACGCCGAGCAGCGACGACGACAGCAGGAAGGGCTCGATGCCCATGTCGGTCAGCCGCGTTGCCGCGCTGGCCGCATCGTTGGTGTGCAGCGTGGCCAGCACCAGATGGCCGGTCAGGCTGGCCTGGACGGCGATCTGCGCGGTTTCGGCATCGCGGATTTCGCCGATCATGACGACGTCCGGGTCCTGCCGCAGGATGGCGCGCAAGGCCTTGGCGAAGCTCATGTCGATGCGCGGATTGACCTGGATCTGGCCGATGCCGGGCAGGTCGTACTCGACCGGGTCCTCGACCGTCATGATGTTCAGCCGGCGGGCGTCGAGCCGCGACAGCGCGGCGTACAGCGTCGTCGTCTTGCCCGAGCCGGTCGGGCCGGTGACCAGCAGGATGCCGTGCGGCTGGCGGATCAGCGCATCGATGCGGGCCAGCGTGTCGTCGCCCATGCCCAGCTTGCTCAGGTCGAGGCGCGCCGGGTCCTTGTCGAGCAGACGCAGCACGACGCGTTCGCCGTGGCTCGACGGCAAGGTGGAGACGCGCACGTCCATGCCGCGGCCGGCGATGCGGACGCCGATGCGGCCGTCCTGCGGCAGGCGTTTCTCGGCGATGTCGAGGCCGGCCATGATCTTGATCCGCGAGACCATCGCCGCGTGCAGCGCGCGTTTCGGCGAGACCACGTCGTGCAGCACGCCGTCGAGGCGGAAACGGACGACCGACTCGCGCTCGTAGGGCTCGATGTGGATGTCGGAGGCGTTCTCGCGCGCCGCCTGGGTGAGCAGCGCGTTGATCATGCGGATGATCGGTGCGTCGTGCTGCGCGTCGAGCAGATCCTCGACCGGCGGCAGTTCCTCGACCAGGCGGGCGATGTCGAGGTCCTGGCCGATGTCGCTGGCGACCTCGGCGGCGCTCTGCTCGCCGCCGGCGTAGGCGGCGGCCAGGCGGCGTTCGAATTCGTCGGTGTCGACTGCCTGCGGCCGCAGCGGCCGGTCGAAGACGCGCGCCAGTTCGCCGAGCGCGGCCAACGGCGGGCCGCCGGCCTGGTCGTGGCGGTACCAGATGTCGACGACCTCGCCGCCGATGTCGCCGGCCAGCACCCCGTTGGCCCGCGCAAAGGCGTAGGGCAGGCGGCGCCCGGCCAGACTCACGGGCGATCTCCGGCAACAGCGCCCGCTGCCGGCAGGCGCGGCCCCTCGTGCTCGCCCCAGAGCGCCGGATTGCGCGCATCCTGAGCGATCTGCCGGTCGAGCAGCAGGCCGTAGCGGTCGCCGGCCAGTGCCTCGTAATCGCCGGCTTCACGGACGATGCGCGGGCGCAGGAAGACCATCAGGTTGGTCTTCTTGCGGTTGCGCGTTTCGTAGCGGAACAGGTTGCGGATGAGCGGGATGTCGCCGAGCAGCGGCACCTTTTCCTGATTGTTCGTCAGGTTGTCCTCGATCAGCCCGCCGAGCACGATCAGCCGGCCGTCGTCGACCAGCACGCTGGATTCCAGTGCGCGCTTGTTGGTGATCGGGCCGGCGGCGTTGGTCGAGGTGCCGGATTGCACCGACGACGCTTCCTGGTAGATCTGCAGATGCACCACGCCGCCTTCGGTGATCTTCGGCCGCACCTTCAGCGTCAGCCCGACGTCGCGCCGCTCGTAGGTCTGGAAGGGCGTCACCGAGGTCGATGCCGAGCTGGTGCTGTACGAACCGGTGACGAAGGGCAGGTTCTGGCCGATGACGATCTTCGCCTCCTCGTTGTCCAGCGTCATGATGCTCGGCGTCGACAGGATGTTGGCCTGCGCCTCGCTCTCCAGGAAACGGGCGAGCAGGCCGAGGTTGGTGATGGTGCCCAGGCCGGGCACGTTGACCGTTCCGTTGACTACGCCGAAGTTCAGGCCGCGGCCGAGATTGGCCATGCTGGTCGCCGCCGAGACGATGTTCTGGCCGCTGTTGCCGAAATTGGTGCCGCCGACCGCGCGCGTGCCATTGCCCGACAGGCCGCTCAGGTCCTGCCACTGGATGCCGAATTCGGCGGCCCGCTCGGCCGACAGTTCGACGATCAGCGCCTCGATGTGCACCTGCGCCCGGCGCCGGTCGAGCAGCCCGATGACGTTCTGCAGGTTGGCGAACAGGCTGTCCGGCGCGGTGACGATCAGGGAATTGCTGGCCGGATCGGCCTGGATCATGCTCCCAGGCTGCAGGCCGCCGCTGTTGTGCTGGCTGCCGCCGGTTGCGCTCGCGGCGTTGCCGGCCGGGGCGAGGGCGCTGCTCTGGGCGCTACCGGCGAGCGTGTTCTGGCCGACGCCGAGGCTTGCGGTCGACAGCGGGCTGGCGGCATTTTGCGTCGTGCCGCCTTCGCTGCCGAGGATGGCGCGCAGGGTTTGCGCCAGTTGCGCCGCGTCGGCGTGCTTCAACGGCACGACGCGGATGTTGCCGACGCCGGCTTCCGGGCGGTCCATCTCGGCCGCCATGCGCGCCGCACGAACCTGCAGCGCCGGGTTGTCCGAGCGCAGGAACAGGCGGTTGCCGCGCAGGTCGGTGCCGACGCTCAGATTGCCGCCGCCGTTGGCGCTGCCGGCCGGAAACAGCGTCTGCAGGCTGCGCGCCGCTTCCAGCGCCGAGACGTGGCGCAGCGTGACGACCTGCGGATCGTTGCCCTGCGGCACGTCGATCGAGGCCAGGATGCGCTCGATGCGGCGCAGGTTGTCGGCCGATTCGGAAATCACCAGCGTGTTGCTCGCCGCATTGGCGCTGATCGCCTGGTTGGCGCCGATCAGCGGTTTCAGCGCGTTGACCAGTTGCGGCGCCGATTCGTAGCGGACCGGGAAGACCTGGGTGACGATCTGCTCGCCGCCGGCACCGGGCTTGCCGACCGCGCCGGGCTGCATGCGGGCATCGGCTTCGGGCAGGATGCGCGTGACGTTTTTGCCCTCGACGACGGCGAAACCCTGCAGGCGCAGCGCGGCGACCAGCGTCTGATAGGCGGTGTCGGGCGTTACCGGGCGGCCGGAAACGATGTTGATGCTGCCCTTGACGCGCGGATCGATGATGAAATTGCGGCCGGTCACCTGGCCGACCGCCTTGACCGCCGATTCGATGTCGGCGCCGACGAAGTTGATGGTCAGCGGGGCGCTCGGTTCGCCGCGCAGCGCGGTTGCGGTCGACATCAGGCAAAGGGCAAAAACCGTGGCGGCGAGGGGGCGGAGCATCCGGGAATCAATCATGGTCGGGAGCGGCCGGTGCGGTGCCGGCGGGTTGCGGGAGCGTCAGGCGGCTGTGGCCGGCGGGACCGGTCAGGACGACCGCGTCGCGTTCGATGCGGTCGACCCGGGTGCCGGCGGAAATTTCCTCGCCGACGGCAAGGACCAGGATGTCCGGCTGGCCGTCGCGGCGGATCAAGGCACGCGCCAGGCGAGGATCGGCGGAAGCGGCGATACCGGCGAGCAGCAGGTTGGCCGGCGCGCTGGCCGCCGTCTGGCGGGGAGCGGAAAAATCGAGCGCGGCCAGTTGCCCGGCGACGCGCAGCGGGTCGCGTTCGATGTCGACGACCGGTGCCGGTCGCGGCAGCAGGAAATCGCCGATCAGCCCGGTGGCCAGCCAGCCGAAGCCGAGCGCGACGAGCAGCGTGGCCAGCGGCCCGGCGATCCGGGCGGCGGTGTCGGCCGGCGGGATGGGACGGCGCATCAAGGGCGGCAAGCGAAGGCGGCGCATGGCAATGGCGAAGGCGATGACGAGCCGGCGACATTAATGCAATCCTGTTACGTTTCCGTGACGCCGCCCGGTGGCTGTCGTCCGCACCCGTCCGGGCCGGGTTTTCCTTTAAAATCGCGTCCATGGACAACGTCAATCTGACCGATCACTTCCTGATTGCCATGCCGGCGCTCGAAGACCCCTATTTCGCCAACGCGCTGGTCTACATCTGCGAGCACAACGAAAACGGCGCACTCGGCATCATCGTCAACCGGCCGCTCGACATGAACCTGGCCGGCCTGTTCGAGAAAATCGAGATCAAGCTCGAAGCCGAGTCGCTGGCCGGTCTGCCGGTCTATTTCGGCGGCCCGGTGCAGCTCGACCGCGGTTTCGTGCTGCATCGACCGGTCGGTCACTGGCAATCGACGCTGGCGGTGAACAGCGAGGTCGGCCTGACGTCGTCGCGCGACGTGCTGGCTGCCGTCGGCAAGGACGGCCAGCCGTCGGAAATCCTGGTGTCGCTCGGCTATGCCGGCTGGGATGCCGGTCAGCTGGAAGACGAAATTGCCCAGAATTCCTGGTTGACCGTGGCCGCGCCTGCCGCAATCCTGTTCGATCTGCCGCCCGAGGAGCGTCTGGCGGCGGCGATGCAGAAGCTGGGCATCAGTTTTTCGCAGCTTTCCGACGTGGCCGGGCACGCCTGACGTGGGCACCGTGCTGGCTTTCGATTTCGGTGAGAAGCGCATCGGCGTGGCAACCGGCGAAACGCTGCTCGGCAGCGCCCATCCGCTGACGGTGATCCGCGCCGAATCGAACGACCAGCGTTTTGCCGAGATCGGCAAGCTGATCGCCGAATGGCAGCCGGAGCGGTTGATAGTCGGCTTGCCGACGCACGTCGATGGTACGCCGCATGAAATGACGCGTCTGGCGACCAAGTTCGCCGAACGTCTGGGAAAACGTTTTCAATTGCCCGTTTCGCTGGCCGACGAGCGCCTGACTTCGCTCGATGCCGAAGCCCGGTTGCGCGAAACCGGTCGCAACGCCAAATCCGCCAAGCCGCTGCTCGATGCGGTGGCGGCTCAACTGATCCTGCAAACCTGGTTCGAAAGTTCTCCGCATGTCTCTTCCTGAATCCCTGCCGGACGCCGACGCGCAGTGCCGCCAGCTGGCGGATGCGCTGCGTCCGCACCTGTCGAAGCAGCCGGTGCTGGTCGGCATCTACAGCGGCGGCGCCTGGGTCGCCGAGCGCCTGGCCGAACTGCTCGGTCTGCCCGACGAAATCGGCCTGATCGACGTTTCCTTCTACCGCGACGATTTCGCCGAGAAGGGCCTGCATCCGCAGGTCAAGCCGACGCTGATCCCCTTCGACGTCGAGGGCCGGCACATCGTACTGGTCGACGACGTGCTGTACACCGGCCGGACGACGCGGGCGGCGATCAACGAACTGTTCGACTACGGCCGGCCGGCTTCGGTGACGCTGGCGGTGCTCGCCGACCGCGGCGGCCGCGAGTTGCCGATCTCCGCCGACTGGTGCGTCTGGCCGACGGCGCTGCCGGCCGGACAGAACCTGGTGCTGGCGCGCGACGAGCGCGGTCAACTTGCCTGGAGACTGGAAAATGCATAACCCGCAGTTGAACGAGCATGGCGAACTGATTCACCTGCTGTCCACCGAAGGCTTGCCGCGGCGCATCCTCGAGCAGATTCTCGACACCGCCGAATCCTTCATGGAAGTGTCGGCGCGCGAGGTCAAGAAGGTGCCGCTGCTGCGCGGCAAGAGCGTGTTCAACCTGTTCTTCGAGAACTCGACGCGCACCCGGACGACCTTCGAGATTGCCGCCAAGCGTTTGAGCGCCGACGTCATCAACCTCGACATCGGCCGTTCGTCGACGGCCAAGGGCGAAACCCTGCTCGACACCATCGACAACCTCTGTTCGATGCACGCCAACCTGTTCGTCGTCCGCCACGCCTCCTCCGGCGCGCCCTACCTGATCGCCGATCACCTGCGGCGCATCGGCCGCGACGACATCCACGTCGTCAATGCCGGCGACGGGCGTCATGCGCACCCGACGCAAGGCCTGCTCGACATGTACACCATCCGCCACTTCAAGAAGGATTTCTCGAACCTGCGCGTGGCCATCGTCGGCGACATCCTGCACTCGCGCGTCGCCCGTTCCGACATCCACGCGCTGACCACGCTCGGCGTGCCGGAAGTCCGCGCCATCGGGCCAGAGACGTTGCTGCCCAAGCACCTCGACAAGCTCGGCGTGCAGGTTTTTCACGACATGAACGAAGGCATCCGCGACTGCGACGTGGTGATCATGCTGCGCCTGCAGAACGAGCGCATGAACGGTGCGCTGCTGCCGTCGGCCGGCGAGTATTTCCGTCACTACGGCCTGACCCCGCAGAAGCTGGCGCTGGCCAAGCCGGACGCCATCGTCATGCATCCGGGGCCGATGAACCGCGGCGTCGAAATCCATTCGGCCGTGGCCGACGGGCCGCAGGCGGTCATCCTCAATCAGGTCACTTTCGGCATCGCCGTGCGCATGGCGGTGATGAGCATCGTTGCGGGGAACTGAGCGCATGAACATCGAAATCAAGAACGGCCGCGTGATCGATCCGAAACATGCGGTCGACCGCGAAAATACCTCGCTTTTCATCGTCGACCGCAAGATTGCCGCGATCGGCACGGCGCCGGCCGGCTTCGTCGCCGAACAGACGATCGACGCTGCCGGCTGCGTCGTCTGTCCCGGCCTGATCGACCTCGGCGCCCGGCTCAATTCCATCGAGGCCGAACTGGCAGCGGCGGTGGCCGGCGGCGTGACCAGCGTCGTCGTCCCGCCGGATGCCGATCCGCCGCTCGACGAGCCGGAACTGGCCGACCGCCTGGTGCATCGCGCCAAGGAAATCGGCAAGGCGCGCGTCTTCCCGCTCGGCGCGCTGACGCTGGGCCTGAAGGGCGAGCGTCTGTCGGAACTGGCCGGACTCAAGAAGGCCGGCTGCGTCGCTTTCTCGCAGGCCAAGGTGCCGGTGATCGATACCGAAGCGCTGCTGCGCTCGCTGGAATATGCCGCGACCTTCGGCTTCCCGGTCTTCCTGCACGCGCAGGATCACTGGCTGTCGCGCAACGGCATCGCCCACGACGGCGAGGTCGCCGCGCGGCTCGGCCTGGCCGGCATCCCGGTGGCCGCCGAGACCATCGCCATCGCCACCATCGTCCAGCTGGTCCGCGACACCGGTTGTCGCGTGCACCTGACGCGGCTGTCGTCGGCGGCCGGCATCCGCCAGCTCAAGGCGGCGATCGACGAAGGCCTGCCGGTCAGTTTCGATGTCGGTATCCACCACCTGCTGCTGACCGAAAACGACATCGGTTTCTTCAATACCCACGCCCGGTTCATGCCGCCGCTGCGCACCCAGGCCGACCGCGAGGCGCTGTCGACTGCCGTTGCCGAAGGCTGGGCGGCGATCTGCTCGGATCACACGCCGGTCGGCGCCGACGACAAGCTGGTGCCGTTCGCCGAAGCCCGGCCCGGTGCCACCGGCCTCGAAGTGTTGCTGCCGCTGACGCTGAAATGGGCCGCCGCCGCCGGTGTCGACCTGATCGACGCACTGGCCCGGATCACCAGCACGCCGGCCGACATTCTCGGCCTGCCGGGCGGCACGCTGGCCGTCGGAGCCGTTGCCGACATCTGCATCTTCGATCCGGCGGAAACCTGGGTGCTCGGTCCGGAAACCCTGAAGAGCCGCGGCAAGAACTCGCCCTGGCTCGGCTATCCGTTGAGCGGCAAGGTCCGGGCGACGCTGGTCAGCGGTCGGCGCGTTTTCTGAAGACGCCCGGAGCGACCCGAAAACGGCCCTGCGGGGCCGTTTTTATTTGGCCGTTAATTTATTTGTCATATTCATTTAGAATGAATGGCCCGTGTGGGCGTTCATTCGAGGAGCTTTCCATGAAACATCTCATCGCGCTGATTACCGGCCTGCTGGCCGCCATTGCCGTCGCCTACGCGGCGGTCGACCTGAACTCCGCAAGCGTCGCACAGCTGGATGGCGTCAAGGGTATCGGCCCTGGCAAGGCCAAGGCCATCGTCGAATACCGGGAGAAGAACGGGCCGTTCAAGTCGGTTGACGACCTGAAGAACGTCAAGGGATTCGGCGACAAGAGCATCGCCAAGCTGCGCGGAGAACTGACGGTGGGCGGCGCGGCGCCGGCGAAGGCGGCGAAATAGGGGCTCAGCCCCCGGCCAGCGCGGCCGCCTGCGCTGCGCTGGCCCCGCTGACGGCCAGCACCTTGCGCCGCGAGGTCTGGCCGCTTTTCAATTGCACGGCCGATTTCGGCAGGTCCAGCCGATCCGCCACATAACCGATCAGCGCCGCATTGGCCTTGCCGTCGACCGGCGGCGCGGCCAGCCGGATTTTCAATGCGTCGCCATGCAGGCCGGCGATGTCGGTCTTTTTCGCGCCGGGCTGGATGTGCAGCGTCAACAGCAGCACGCCGTCGCCGTCGACGCGGTACCAGTCGGCCATCAGACGAACATCAGCACGACCTGCAGCAGCAGGATGGCGACCAGTGGCGACAGGTCGATGCCGGAAATCAGCGGCACGATGCGCCGGAGCGGATCGAGAATCGGCCGGACCAGCTGATTGACCGGCGCGGCGATCGGCGAATAGGGATTGACCCAGGACAGTACCGCCTGCAGGATCAGCGCGCCGATCATGATGTAGATGGCCAGCCGGATCGTGCCGCGCACGGCCAGCATCAGGATCATCAGCGCCATGCCGGCACCGTCGGCGCTCAGCGCGATCGGCGACAGCGCCAGGACCAGGCCGGCCAGCATCAGTTGCAACCACAGCACGGCGACCAGGCTGGCCCAGTCGACGCCGGCCACGCCGGGGACGATGCGGCGCAACGGCTTGACGGCCCAGTTGGTCAGGCGGACGACGAAGTCACCGAGTTGTCCGGCGAACGAAACGCGGGCCAGCTGCATCATGAAACGCAGCAGGAACAGCGTGCAGAAAAAGCTGACGACGGCGTTGAGCAGAAAGAAGATGGCTTCCATCAGTCGGCTCCGAGCAGCTTGCCGAGTTCCGCACCTCGTGCGGCGGCGGCGTGGCAGCCGGCGACGATGCCGGCCTTGACGCCGCGCTCGTCCATGACCTGCAGCGCGGCGGCCGTGGTGCCGCCCTTGGAGGTGACGCGCTCGCGCAGCGTGGATGCCGGCTCTTCCGAGCGGGCGGCCAGCGCGGCGGCACCCTGGACGGTCTCGATGGCCAGCTGCCGGGCTTGTTCGGTGCTGAACCCGAGTTCGCTGGCAGCCTGCTGCAGTGCTTCGATGAACAGGAAGACGTAAGCCGGCCCGCTGCCCGAAATCGCAGTCACGCCATCCATTTTGGCTTCGTCGTCGATCCACACGGTGCTGCCGACGGCGTGCAGCACGCTGTCGGCGATGTCGCGGCCGATCGCGTCCACGTCGGGCGCAGCGCACAGGCCGGTGATTCCGGCACCGATCAGGGCCGGCGTGTTCGGCATGCAGCGCACGATGCGCCGGTGACCGCCCAGCCAGCGGCTCAGCGCGGCGATGTCGAGACCGGCAGCGATGCTGATCACCAGGGCGTTGCCGAGCCGGCCGACGAGCGGTGCCACGGCTTCCTTCATCTGCTGCGGCTTGACCGCCAGCACCAGCACGTCGGGTGCCGCCGGTGCCTGCGTTGCCGCTTCGTGGCAGATCACGCCGTAGCTGCCGGCCAGCCGGCCGCGCGCTTCGCTGCCCGGGTCGATGACGTGGATGTCGCTGGCCGCGTAGCCTTGCTTGACCATGCCGCCGATGAGGGCGTTGGCCATGTTGCCGCCGCCGAGGAACAGAATCTTCATGTGTAGTCTCTTTCACCAAAAATGGCCGTGCCGACGCGAACGATGGTCGCACCTTCGGCGATGGCCGCTTCGAGATCGTGGGTCATGCCGATCGACAGGGTATCGAGCGGCAGGCCGGCAGCGCGGATCTGATCGGCCAGTTCGCGCAGGCGGCGGAAGGGAAGGCGCTGCAGTACGGGGTCGTCAACCGGTTCCGGAATCGCCATCAGACCGCGCAGGCGAAGTCCGGGCAGGTCGGCGACTGCCTGGCACAGGGCCTGGGCTTCATCCGGCCGGCAACCGCTCTTGCTGGCTTCGCCGGACACGTTGACCTGCACGCAGACGTTGAGTGGCGGCAACCCGGCCGGACGCTGTTCGGACAGGCGTTCGGCGATTTTCCTGCGGTCGACCGAATGTACCCAGGAAAAATGTTCGGCCACCGCCCGCGTCTTGTTGCTCTGCAACGGACCGATGAAATGCCAGTCGAGCCTGCGGTCGACCGCCGTGGCCAGCACTTTTTCAACGCCTTCCTGGACGTAGTTCTCGCCGAAGGCCAGTTGCCCGGCGGCGACCGCAGCAAGGACATCGTCCAGCGGCTTGGTCTTGCTCACCGCCAGCAGCGTCACCGAATCCGGCGAGCGGCCGGCGGCCCGCGCTGCTTGGGCGATCCGGGCGCGAACAGCTTGCAGGTTGGCGGCGATTGCGCTCATAATTCAGCGGGCATTTTTTCAAACAACCCAGTATACACGGGCTCCGGGAACGAACCGCATGGACATCACCGAACTGCTGGCCTTCAGCGTCAAGAACAAGGCTTCCGACCTTCACCTTTCCGCTGGCCTGCCACCGATGATCCGGGTGCACGGCGACGTCCGGCGGATCAATCTGCCGCCGATGGAGCACAAGGACGTGCACGGCATGGTGTACGACATCATGAACGACGGCCAGCGCAAGGTCTTCGAAGAGACGCTGGAGTGCGACTTCTCGTTCGAGATTCCCAACCTGGCGCGTTTCCGGGTCAATGCCTACAACCAGAACCGCGGTGCCGGCGCCGTCTTCCGGACGATTCCGACCAAGGTGCTGACGCTGGAAGAGTTGAACTGCCCGAAAATCTTCCGCGAGATTTCCGAATATCCGCGCGGTATCGTGCTGGTGACCGGCCCGACCGGCTCCGGCAAGTCGACGACGCTGGCGGCGATGGTCAACCACGTCAACGAAAACGACTACGGCCACATCCTGACCGTCGAGGACCCGATTGAATTCGTCCACGAGTCGAAGAAGTGCCTGATCAACCAGCGCGAGGTCGGCCCGCATACGCTGTCCTTCTCGAACGCACTGCGCGCCGCGCTGCGCGAGGATCCGGACGTCATCCTGGTCGGCGAATTGCGCGACCTGGAAACCATCCGCCTGGCGCTGACCGCAGCCGAGACCGGCCACCTGGTGTTCGGCACGCTGCACACCTCGTCGGCGGCCAAGACCATCGACCGTATCGTCGACGTGTTTCCGGCTGCCGAAAAGGACATGGTCCGCGCGATGCTGTCCGAATCGCTGCGCGCGGTGATCTCGCAGACGCTGCTCAAGACCAAGGACGGTCAGGGCCGTGTCGCGGCGCACGAGATCATGATCGGCACGCCGGCCATCCGCAACCTGATCCGCGAGAACAAGGTCGCCCAGATGTACTCGGCGATCCAGACCGGCCAGTCAGCGGGCATGCAGACGCTCGACCAGTGTCTGATCGACCTGGTTCGTCGCAACGTCATTTCGAGCAACGAGGCACGCCTGCGCGCCGCCAACAAGGACGCCTTCCCGGCCTGAGCGGCCGCGGCGTCAGCAAGGGGAAACCATGGAACGCGATCAGGCCATGAAATTCATGCACGACCTGCTGCGCCTGATGGCGCAGAAGCGAGGGTCGGACCTGTTCATCACTGCCGGCTTTCCGCCGGCGATCAAGATCGACGGCAAGGTGACGCCGGTCTCCAACCAGGTGTTGACCGCCCAGCACACCGCCGAACTGGCACGGTCGATCATGAACGATCGCCAGGCCGCCGAATTCGAAGCTTCGCGCGAGTGCAACTTCGCCATCTCGCCGACCGGCATCGGCCGTTTCCGGGTCAATGCGCTGGTCCAGCAGGGGCGCGTCGCGGTGGTCTGCCGGACGATCAACATGAGCATCCCGACCCTCGACGATCTCGGCCTGCCGGCGGTGGTCAAGGACCTGGCGATGACCAAGCGCGGCCTGATCATCTTCGTCGGCGGCACCGGCACCGGCAAGACCACCTCGCTGGCGGCGCTGGTCGATTACCGCAACGAGAACAGCTACGGCCACATCATCACGATCGAGGACCCGATCGAATACGTGCACGAGCACAAGAACTGCATCGTCACCCAGCGCGAGGTCGGCGTCGACACCGACGACTGGGCGCCGGCGCTGAAGAACACGCTGCGTCAGGCACCGGACGTCATCCTGATGGGCGAAATCCGCGACCGCGATACCATGGACTACGCCATCGCCTTCGCCGAGACCGGCCACCTGGCGCTGGCGACGCTGCACGCCAACAGCACCAACCAGGCGATCGACCGGATCATCAATTTCTTCCCGGAAGAGCGCCGCCAGCAGTTGCTGATGGACCTGTCGCTGAACGTCCGGGCGATGGTCTCGCAACGCCTGCTGCCGAAGAAGGACGGCAAGGGCCGGGTTGCCGCGGTCGAGGTGATGCTCAACTCACCGTTGATTTCCGACCTGATCTTCAAGGGCGAGGTGCACGAGATCAAGGAAATCATGAAGAAATCGCGCGAACTGGGCATGCAGACCTTCGACCAGTCGTTGTTCGATCTCTACGAAGCCGGCAAGATCACCTACGAGGATGCCTTGCGCAACGCCGATTCGCTGAACGACCTGCGCCTGCAGATCAAGCTGCACGGCAAGGAAGCCAAGGACCGGGATCTCGCTGCCGGCATCGGCCATCTCGATATTGTCTGAGCGGAGGTCTTTCATGCGGCGTTACCGGTTTTCCCTTCAAGCAAGCATTTTTTCCGTTTTTCTGGCGTTGACCGCAGCAAGCGTCCAGGCCGCCGGTCTCGATGCCATTTCCAGCGGCGACGCCAGTGCGGGCGTCAAGGAAGCGCTCGCCAAGGGCGCCGATTTCGCCGTCGCCTCGCTGGGCAAGAGCGATGGTTTCCTCGGCAACGACAAGGTCAAGATTCCGCTGCCCGGCTACCTGCAGAAGGCCGAATCGGCCCTGCGCATGTTCGGCATGGGCAAGCAGGCCGATCAATTGGTCGAAACGATGAACCGGGCTGCCGAGAACGCCGTCGCCGAAGCCAAGCCGGTCCTGTCCGATGCCATCAAGCGCATGACGGTTCAGGATGCCAAGGCCATCCTGACCGGCGGCGACGATAGCGTGACCCAGTATTTCCGCCGTACGACCAGCGATCAACTGGCCGCCCGCTTCATGCCCATCGTCAAGAAGCAGACCGGCAAGCTGCAGCTGGCCGACCAGTACAACGCTTTCGCCGGCAAGGCGGCCAGTGCGGGCCTGGTCGACAAGAAGGATGCCGATCTCGACAGCTATGTCACGCAGAAGGCGATGGACGGCCTGTTCCTGATGATCGCCGAGGAAGAGAAGAAGCTGCGCGCGAATCCGGTGGCAGCCGGGAGTGCCGTGCTGAAGAAGGTGTTCGGCGCACTGTAAGGCGCTGATTCAAGTTTGTCGGGCCACCGGCCGTTAATCCCGGTAAAGGAGCCTGGCCATGAAGTTGTCCCGTCTCGAAGGCAAGACCACCGCCTACTCCCGCGATGCGATGGAGCGGGCGGCGCATGCCGGCGATCAGGCGGTACGGCGGGTCGAGGCGATGGAAGGCATGGCCGGCGACCGCGAGCGCAGCGTACGCCAGGAGGTCGATCTGATCGAGCCCGGGGCGATCGGCCCTTTCGACGGTGCCGGACATGTGCTCGACGAGGCTCGCGCCGTGGCCGGACAACTGGCCGAACTCGATGACATGCAACAGCTGATCGATACCCAGGCGATGGGCCACTGGCGCCCGGGTGTGGACGACGAGGCCTGAACTCGCCGGCCGGCGGGTTAAAATGCGCGGCCCTTTTCGACGTTTTCGGGTTCGCCCTTTCCGATGTCCGGTCTCAATCCCCAGCAACGCGAAGCGATCTACTATCTTGACGGCCCCCTGCTCGTGCTCGCCGGCGCCGGCTCGGGCAAGACCCGGGTGATCACGCAGAAGATCGCCTACCTGGTTCAGGATTGCGGTTTTCAGCCGCGCAACATTGCCGCCATCACCTTCACCAACAAGGCGGCCAGGGAAATGCACGAGCGCGTCGGCAAACTGCTGTCGGCATCGGTGGCCAACGAACTGCAGATCTCGACCTTCCACTCGCTCGGCGTGCGCATCCTGCGTGAGGAAGCCAAGGCGCTCGGCTACAAGCCGCGTTTCTCGATCTTCGATTCGGCGGATTGTGCCGGCATCATCGGCGATTGTGCGAAGACCGTGGACAAGGCGACGCTGCGCCGCCTGCAGTCGATCATTTCGAACTGGAAGAATGCGCTGGTGACGCCGGAGGCGGCCCGTCACCTCGCGACAAACGAGCACGAGGCGCTCGCCGCCGGCGCCTATCTGAGCTACGAGGCGACCTTGAAGGCCTATCAGGCGGTCGATTTCGACGACCTGATCGGTCTGCCGGTCAGACTGTTCAGCGAGCATCCGCAGATCGCCGAGAAGTGGCAGAACCGCTTGCGCTACCTGCTGGTCGACGAATACCAGGACACCAACGCCTGCCAGTACCAACTGCTCAAATTGCTGACCGGCGTCCGTGCGCAGTTCACCGCGGTGGGCGACGACGACCAGGCGATCTACGGCTGGCGCGGCGCCGACATCGACAACCTGAAGAAGCTGCCGGCCGAATTTCCCGGTCTGAAGGTGATCAAACTCGAGCAGAATTACCGGTCGACCGTGCGTATCCTCAAGGCCGCCAACAACGTCATCGCGCACAACGAAAAACTGTTCGACAAGACCCTGTGGTCCGAGCTGGGCCATGGCGATCCGGTGCATGTCACCGCCTGCCGCGACAACGAGAGCGAGGCCGAAAGCGTGGTCATGAAGCTGCAGGCGCATCGCTTCGAGCATCGCGGCAAGTTCCGCGACTACGCCATCCTCTACCGCTCGAACCATCAGGCGCGCCTGCTCGAAACGCAATTGCGCAACCAGAAGATTCCCTACCTGTTGTCCGGCGGCCAGTCCTTCTTCGACAAGGCCGAGATCAAGGACATCACCAGCTACCTGCGCCTGCTGGCCAACGAGGACGACGACCCCGCCTTCATTCGTGCGGCGACCACGCCCAAGCGCGGTATCGGTGCGGCGACGCTGCAGGTGCTCGGCCAGTATGCCGGCGAGCGTCATGTCTCGCTGTTCCACGCCGCCTTCGAAGAGGGGTTCGCCCATCGCGTGCAAGCCCGACAACAGGAACCGTTGCTCGAATTCTGCGAATTCATCAACCGCATGCAGCACCGGGCCGGCCGCGAACCGGCCCAACAGGTGCTGCCCGACCTGCTCAAGGCGATCGATTACGAGACTTACCTGTACGATGCCGAAGAGCAGCGCACGGCCCAGAACCGCTGGGCCAACGTCTGCGAATTCGCCGAATGGATCAACAAGAAAGGCGAAGAGGACGGCAAGACCTTGGTTGACATGGTCCAGAGCATTGCCCTGATCAACATGCTGGAGAAGCAGAACGGCGAGGAAATCGATGCCGTCCAGCTGTCGACCCTGCATGCCTCGAAGGGACTGGAGTACAAACATGTCTTCCTGGTCGGCGTCGAGGAAGGCATCCTGCCCCATCGTGAATCGCTCGATCCGGCCAAGTTGCAGGAAGAGCGGCGCTTGATGTACGTCGGCATCACCCGCGCCCAGCGCTCGCTGCATATCAGCTGGTGCGAGAAGCGCAAGCAGGCGCGCGAGCTGATTCCCTGCGAAGCTTCGCGCTTCATCGCCGAAATGGGCGAAGATATCCGCCACACCGGCGGCAAGCAGGCGGCGCCGCCGGACAAGGCAACCGGCAGCGCCCGGCTCGATGCCATGAAGGCGATGCTGGCCGGCAAGCGCTGAAAAATCGTTTATTCCTGCGGTCGACCGCAGAAAGACGGGAAAAACCCGGGGCGGGAAAAACAAAAGGGAGGCCGCAGCCTCCCTTTTTGTTGCAAGCGTCGGGCGCTTACTTGACCTTGCTCATCACGTATTCGACGGCGTTCTTCACTTCCTCGTCGGACAGCGAGGCACCACCCTTCGGCGGCATCGCGTTCTTGCCGTTGGTGACGCTCTTGATCAGGGCGGCTTCGCCTTGTGCGATGCGCGGGGCCCAGGCAGCCTTGTCGTCGATCTTCGGCGCGCCGGCGGCACCGGTGTTGTGGCAGGCACCGCAAACGGTGTTGTAAATCGTCGGGCCATCCTTCGGGCCGCTGTCGGCGGCTGCGGCGTCGGCCTTGGCCAGCGCAAAGCCGGCAACCGGCTGGATGCGGGATTCGGCATCGTCGGCGGCGCTACCGGCGGCCGGCGAGAAGGACTTGTTGGTCAGCGGATAGATGATGGCAATCAGGACGATCGCGATCACGATCGTCACCCACATGATGCGCTTGGAGGAGTGTTGCTCGGCCATGCTGGAGACCCCGTTGCAAATAAATTAAAGTTCGCGATTATACGGCGCGTTCGTTGCACTGCGCAAAAAAAACCCCGCCAGCGGCGGGGTTGAAATTTCTCGAATGGGGGAGATTCGAGAGGAGGGGTTCAATGAGACGATTGCAGTGTATGTCGTCGGACACGCCGGGTCTGTCGCTGTTTGATGCAGGTTCTGTAACCAATTGTTCCCGGAGAGGATATGACCATGGAAAACTCGATCGAAGCGCTCGCCGTCCGTCTGGGCGAAGTCCTGTCGGCACACGGCGCCAGCCTGGCGACGGCTGAATCCTGCACCGGCGGCTGGGTGGCTCAGGCGGTGACGTCGGTGGCCGGCAGTTCGGCCTGGTTCGATCGCGGCTTCGTGACCTATTCGAACGCTGCCAAGCAGGAGATGCTGGACGTCAGCGATCTGACGCTGGCACGCCACGGCGCGGTTTCCGAGGCGACGGCGCGGGCGATGGCCCTGGGGGCGCTGGCGCACAGCCGGGCCGACTGGGCAGTGGCGATCACCGGCGTTGCCGGTCCCGGCGGCGGAACGCCGGAGAAACCCGTGGGCCTGGTGTGTTTTGCCTGGGCCGGCCGGGAGGCCGGTTGCGAGGCGCAGGTCTGCCGGTTCGACGGCGATCGTGAAAGCGTGCGTGAACAGTCGGTCAGGCAGGCCTTGCGCGGACTGATCGAGCGGATCGAAGCCGCCCGCCTCGTCGCCTGAGCCTTACAGCTGCCCGGCGACTTCCTCGACAATGCCGGAGAACAGCTGGTCGATGATTGCAGCGGCGGCCCCCGGCGGCTTGCGGTAACCGAGCCAGACGGTTTCCGGCTGTTCCGGCAGCGTGTACACGGAAATGGCGAAGGGACAGAGCACGATGTTGTGCGGATCGACTTCCATCGTCTGGCGCGACAGGGACGCCGAGCAGAATTCGATGATTTCGGCCTGCGTGAACAATTTGCGGCTGGCACCGATGTCGGCGCCGGTCCGTTCCAGCATGTCGCCAATATGCGAAACCTGGCTGATCACCATGCCGCGGTTTTCGATGGCCATGACCACGGCGTCCCTGGCCTCGGCAAATGTTCCCTTCAGCGGGCGGTTGACCCGCCATTCGTCGGCATTGGCCAGCGGAATGGCCAGAATCAGCAGCAGGGTGGACAGCAGTTGGCGCATGGTGCGGGCTCTCGGCATCACTCGGGCAGCGGTTCGAACAGGGCGGCGATGTCCTCGTCGCCGAATTTGACGTTCACCTGATGATCCTCCGACAGGATGCCGGCCGCCAGTTCCGCCTTGCGTTCCTGCAGCGCGAGAATCTTTTCCTCGATGCTGCCGCTGACGATCAGCTTGTAGACGAAGACCGGCTTGTCCTGTCCCAGTCGGTGCGCCCGGTCGGTGGCCTGGTTTTCGACCGCCGGGTTCCACCACGGATCGTAGTGGATCACGGTATCGGCGGCGGTCAGGTTGAGACCGACCCCGCCGGCTTTCAGGCTGATCAGGAAGATCGGGAGCTCGCCTTCCTGGAAGCGGCGGATCGGCGTCTCGCGGTCGACCGTGTCGCCGGTCAGAATCGCGTAAGTCAGGCCGATTTCACGCAACTCTTCCTCGATCAGCGCGAGCATGCTGGTGAATTGCGAGAACACCAGGATGCGTCGTCCCTCTTCGACCAGTTCCGGCAGCATGGCCATCAGCAGATCGAGTTTGGCGCGTTCGCTGACCTTGCGCGCTGCGGCGGCGCGTACCAGGCGCGGGTCGCAACAGACCTGGCGCAGCTTGAGCAGGGCGTCGAGGATGACGATCTGGCTGCGTGCCAGGCCGCGCTGGGCGATTTCGTCGCGAATCTTGGCGTCCATCGCCGCGCGCACGGTTTCGTAGAGATCGCGTTGCCCGCCTTCGAGCTCCACGCTGCGCACGATCACAGTCTTCGGCGGCAGTTCCTGGGCGACATCTTCTTTCTTGCGGCGCAGGATGAAAGGGCGGATGCGGCGGGCCAGCAGGTCGCGGCGGTCGGCGTCGCCCTGTTTCTCGATCGGTGTCCGCCAATGGCGGGTGAACTGCTTGCTGCTGCCGAGGAAGCCGGGGAGCAGGAAGTCGAATTGGCTCCATAGCTCGCCGAGGTGGTTTTCCAGCGGCGTGCCGGTCAGGCACAGGCGATGCCGGGCGTCGATCTTGCGCACGGCCTCGGCGCTTCGGCTCTGGGCATTCTTGACGGTTTGCGCTTCGTCGAGGATCAGCAGGTGGTAGCTGTGTTCCATCAGCTCCGCGGCATCGCGCCAGAGCAACGGATAGGTCGTCAGCACCACGTCGTGCGCCGGGATGTCCGGGAAATGCTTCTTGCGTTCCGGGCCGTGCAGCGACAGCACGCGCAGGCTGGGGGCGAAACGTGCGGCTTCGCTCTTCCAGTTGAAGATCAGCGAGGTCGGCAGGATAACCAGTGCCGGCCGGTCGAGGCGGCCGCCTTCCTTTTCCAGCATCAGGTGAGCGAGCGTCTGCGCCGTTTTGCCCAGCCCCATGTCGTCGGCGAGGATGCCGGACAACTGGTTGGTGCGCAGGAACTGCAGCCAGGCCAGGCCTTCCTTCTGGTACGGGCGCAGCGACAGGCGCAAGCCTTCGGGCGGCGCGATGTCGCCGATGCCCTGGGCCGCTTGCAGACGCTCGGCCAATGCCATGACATCGTTCTGACCGCGGAACAGCCAGCGGCTGGTGTCGGTCAGTTCGGCCAGGCGCGGTGCATCGAAACGCGACAGGCGCAGGGTCGGGCCGCCGGAGAAGCCGTCAAACAGGTCGATCAGGGTTGCTGCCAGCGGTTTGATGCGGCCGGCCGGTACGCGCAGGCGCTTGCCGCGCGGGGTCAGCAGCTCGATGCCTTCCTCGTCCGGGATGCGGCCCAGTTCGCCGCCTTCCAGCCAGCGCGGGTCGCGTCGGAACAGCGAGGCGAGCAGCGGGGCGAGCGGTAGGCGCTCGCCTTCGACGATGATGCCCATGTCGAGGTCGAACCAGCCGTCTTCCGCTTCGAGCAGTTCGGCTTCCCAGCTATCGACGTCGACCACGTGGTGGCGGAAATCCTCGGGAAACTCGATCTGCCAACCGGCCTGGCGTAGCCGGGCGAGCGCATCCTGCATGAAGGGAAACCAGCTTTCCTCGCTGTCCAGCCCGTAGATGCCTTCCGGCTGGCTGCCGAAGGTGTGCAGGGTGTGCGGCGGCAGTTTCTGCAGGCCGTTTGCGGTCAACGCCGCCAGCGCGGCCTTTTCCTCGTCCGGCCGGCGCCTGACGCGCACCGTTTCGCCTTCCGGCAGGGTGACGAATTCGTTCTTCTCGTCCGGACGCAGGTCGGCATCGGCATAGCGGAAAAGGACCCGGGCGACATCGAACAGACCGCCACCGAAACTCTGCGTGTATTTGCGCCAGGCCCGCTGGCCATGTGTATGCAGCGTTTCCAGCATCAGCACCGGCTGCAGCGGACCGTCGATCAGCCGCAGGCGGGCGCCGGCATCCTCGGCCGGCAGCGGCAGGTCGGGCGCCAGCTCGGACAGGGCCTCGGCAACCAGGCCGGCTTCCTTGGCCGACAGCGGCGGTAGCGTGAACAAGCGGTTGACCACGGCCGGATTGCCGGTGACCTTGAGCGGCCCGGTTTCCCCTTCGGTGAGATCGACATACCACGGGGGATCGACCCCGACGATCAGTTCGGTCGCCGGTTCGGGTTTCAGGTAGGGGCGCTGGAAACCGTTGCCGTCGATCTGCCAGCCGACGCTGGCCGGGCGTTCGCTGCCGATGTTCAGCGGCAGCGCCAGATCCACTTCCGGATATAGCCGGTGCGTGGCCGCCATCCGTTCGAGCAGTTCGGCGCCATGCTTCGGTCCCAGGCCGTAGGCGCGCAGGCCGCTGTCGTGGCCGCGTTCGGCCCATAGCAGGCGCAGAATGCCCAGGTCTTCCTCGCCGACGAACTGGGGCGGTACGATCAGTGCCCGGTCGACCTTCCACCATTCCTCGGCATTGTCGGGATACTTTCCCTTGCGCAGCTCGATGCCGAAACGGCGGCGGTCACTGGTCCATTTCAGGATGTAGAAGAGTTGCTGGCGGGCGGTGGTCGGCCGGGCCTTCTTCTTGGCCACGGCGATCGATGCCCGGCGCAGGTCCTCGACCCAGGACAGTACGCTGCCGCTGAGCCGTTCCTTCGGGTTGCGTTCCGCGATGGCTTTCAGCAGCACTGCGGCGACGTGCTTGCAGTGCTTGCCAACCGGACAGGTGCACCGGGAAATCAGGACTTCGCCCTTGGCGGCCGGCGCGATCAGCGCTTCGACGCGATAGGGTTGGCGCGCCGAGCCGGGGACCTGGGCGCGCAGTTCGCCATCCTCGATGCTGAAGTCGCGGACCAGATCGACATAGGAGCGGCCCTTGACGAGTTCGTTCTCGCCAAGCCAGTCGGCGATGTCGTCTTCGCTGAAGCTTTCGGCCAGGTCGGCAGGCGAGCGCATCAGTAGAACCCGCTGGCCAGCGAAGCGGCCAGGATCAGCGCGATCACGGCCAGCCAGAGATTTTGCCGGCGCACGGCACGGGTCAGTTGCTCGATCTGTGGTTGCAGATCGGTGGGCGGTTGTTGCGCCAGACGCTGGTGCACGAGGCGCGGCAACTGGGGTAAGGTGCGCGCCAGGTAGGGGGCTTCCTGCTTCAGGTTACGGACGATGCCGCGCCAGCCGACCTGCTCGCTCATCCAGCGTTCGAGGAAGGGCTTGGCGGTCTTCCACAGGTCGAGCTCGGGGTCGAGCTGGCGGCCGAGGCCCTCGATGTTGAGCAGGGTCTTCTGCAGCATCACCAGTTGCGGCTGGATCTCGACGTTGAAGCGGCGCGAGGTCTGGAACAGGCGCAGCAGCACCTTGCCGAAGGAAATGTCCTTCAACGGCCGGTCGAAGATCGGCTCGCAGACGGCGCGGATGGCCGCTTCGAACTCGTCGACGCGGGTGTCCTTGGGCGCCCAGCCGGATTCGATGTGGGCTTCGGCGACGCGTTTGTAATCCCGGCGGAAGAAGGCGAGGAAGTTCTGCGCCAGGTAGTTCTTGTCGGTGTCGGTCAGCGTGCCGACGATGCCGAAGTCGAGCGCGATGTAGCGCCCGTCGGCGGCGACGAAGATGTTGCCGGGGTGCATGTCGGCATGGAAGAAGCCGTCGCGGAAGACCTGTGTGAAAAAAATCTCGACGCCGGCGGCCGAAAGCTTGGACAGGTCGATTCCCTCGTTGCGCAGCCGTTCGGTCTGGGAGATCGGCACGCCGTGCATGCGCTCCATGACCATTACGGTCGACGTGCAGAAATCCCAATGAACCTCGGGCACGATGAGCAGCGTCGAGTCGGTGAAATTGCGGCGCAGCTGGGAGGCATTGGCCGCCTCGCGCATCAGGTCCAGTTCGTCGCGCAGGTACTTGGCGAATTCGGCGACCACTTCACGCGGTTTCAGGCGCTTGCCATCGGCCCACAGGCGTTCGAGCAGGCCGGCGAAAGTATCCATCAGCGCCAGATCATGCTCGATGACGGCGCTCATGTTCGGGCGCAGGATCTTGACTGCAACCTCGTGACCGCCGTCCTCTTCCTTCAGGCGGGCGAAGTGCACCTGGGCGATCGACGCCGAGGCGACCGGTTGCGGGTCGAACTGCGCGAACACCTCGTTGGCCGGGCGGCCGTAGGCCTTCTCGATCTGCGCCAGGGCCAGATCGGAGGCGAAAGGCGGCACGCGATCCTGCAGCTTGGCCAGTTCGTCGGCGATATCGGTGGGCATCAGGTCGCGGCGGGTGGACAACACCTGACCGAACTTGACGAAAATCGGCCCCAGGGCCTCCAGCGCCAGACGCAGGCGTACGGCACGCGGCGCCGACAGGTCACGCCAGAACTGCAGCGCCTTTGCCAGCTTGACCAGCCGACCGCTCGGTTCGTGTTCGAGCACCATTTCGTCGAGGCCGAAACGGCTGGCGACGGCGGCGATCTTGAGCAGGCGGAAGAGGCGCATCGGCGAACGCGGACTAGGGTCGGGCAAACGGGCATGCTAACACGGCCGATGCCCGCCTGTCGCCGCTTCCGGCGAGCTATCTCTTCACCTTGCGAAGGCATAAATTGGCGATAATGCGGAACGAATCAATCACGCTCACCATCACGCCCGGTAAAGCCAACGATGTCAGATCCGCGCAGTCCCTCGGAAATCGCCCGCGAAGCGCTCATTCATCTGGCCGCCCGCCATCTGCCGCCGACCCCGGCCAATTTCCAGTCCTGCTACAACGAAATCGCCGGCCTGCCCGAGGCGGCACCGTTTCCGGAAACGCAGCTGCGGCAATTGGCCGATGCTCTGGTGCCGCATGGCGATGTCCAGAAGGAGGCCCTGCACCGGGTTGCGACGGGCATCCAGGGGCGGAGCTGGATGGCGGTTCAGGAAGGCTTGCTGGCCTTCGTTGCCGGTCGCGACAGGCTTGCGGTCGACAGCCTGCCCGAGGGATTTTCCAGGGCGCTGGTGCGGCTGCTGGAAACCGTGCTGCCGGCGTTCGGCGAGGACGACCCCCGGCTGGCCCAGGCGGCGCAGGCGACGCTCGCCGAACTGCGCCGGCCTGGCTGCGAGGTGCTCCTGGTCGAACAATCGCTGCGCCGGCTGGCGCATCAGGCCGCATTTGCCGTCGAGGAATCGATCGAGGTACGCCAGTCGTTGCTGCATCTGTTGCATCTGATCATCGAGAACATCGGCGAGCTGAGTCTCGACGATTCCTGGCTCAAGGGGCAGATCGACGGCCTGCTGGCGGCGGTCGAGCCGCCGCTGACGCTGCGCCACCTTGACGAGATGGAACGCCGGCTGCGCGATGTGATGGACAAGCAGAGCCGGGCCAAGGCGCGTTCGGTCGAAGCGCAGGAAGAAATGCGGCTGATGTTGTCCGCGTTCATCGACCGCCTGGCTTCGATGAACGCGTCGAGCGCGAGCTTCGAACAGAATATCGAGTCGAGCGCCAAACGCATCGAAGCGGTGTCGCGGATCGAGGATGTCGCGCCGCTGCTCAAGGAAATCGTCGTCGCGACGCATGCGATGGCCGAAGAAACCTCGCATTCGCGCGAACAGTTGCGCGACCTGCAGGACAAGGTGCGGGCGACCGAGGCCGAACTGGTGCAACTGCATCTGGAACTGGACAACGCCAGCGCGCTGGCCCGCCACGACCCGCTGACCGACGCGCTCAACCGCAAGGGGCTGGACGAAGCGCTGATCCGCGAGATCGCCGCGGTCCGCCGGCGCGATGTGCCCTTGTCGGTCTGCCTGCTCGACATCGACAACTTCAAGAAACTCAACGATCGGCTGGGCCACGCCGTCGGCGACGACGCGCTGGTGCACCTGGCCAACGTCGCCCGGCGCTGCATGCGGCCGACCGACACGCTGGCCCGCTACGGCGGCGAGGAGTTCGTCATCCTGATGCCGGACACCTCGCTCGAACCCGGCATTGAAGTCATGACCCGCCTGCAGCGCGAACTGACCAAGGCCTTCTTCATGGCCGGCAAGGAAAAGCTGCTGATCACCTTCAGTGCCGGCGTCGCCCAGTTGCTGGCCGACGAGGACGGTCACGGCGCCATCCGGCGTGCCGACGAGGCAATGTATCTCGCCAAGCGCGCCGGCAAGAACCGCGTCTTTGGTGCCTGACGGCGTGTTCCTGCGGCAGGGCTTTCCGCCGGTGGCGGCGGCCGATTCCCGTTTTCTCGTGCTCGGCAGCATGCCGGGCCAGGCCTCGCTCGATGCCGCCTGTTATTACGCCCATCCGCGCAATGCCTTCTGGCCGATCATGGGCGACTTGCTCGGTTTCGCGCCGACCGCCGCTTACGCGGTTCGCCTGCAGGCATTGCTCGACGCCGGAATCGCGCTGTGGGACGTGATCGGTCGCTGTCGCCGTGCCGGCAGCCTGGATGCAGCGATCGAGCCGGACAGCATCGAAGTGAACGATTTTCCGGCCTTTCTTGCGGTCCACCGCAAGATCGAGGCGATTTTCTTCAACGGCGCCGCTGCCGAAAGCGCTTTTCGACGGCATGTGCTGCCGTCGTTGGCCGGGCCGCTGCCCCGTCGCTTGCGCCTGCCGTCGACCAGTCCGGCCCATGCCGCGCTGACGCTGGCCGACAAGCGGTCGGCCTGGGCGGTCGGCCTCGGTCTGCCGAATCGGCCCGGCAGCGTATAATCGCGCTTTTGCTATTTTTCCGCCGCCAATGGCCCAAGACGTCAAGAATCAACTGACCGCCCTGTTGCAACAGGCGCTGGCCAGTGTCGCCCCGACCGCCACCACGACCGCCATCCAGCTCGAACGCCCGCGCGATCCATCGCACGGCGATTTCGCCACCAACCTGGCGATGCTGCTGGCCAAGGCCCTGAAAAAAAATCCGCGCGAGATTGCCCAGCAACTGGTCAACGAACTGCCGCCCTCGTCGCTGGTGACGGCCGCCGAAGTGGCCGGTGCAGGTTTCATCAACTTCCGCCTCGCCGCCGGCAGCAAGACCGACGTGGTCAAGGCCGTGCTTGGCGAAAAAGGCGATTTCGGGCGGTCGACCGCAGGACAGCGGCAAAAAGTCCAGGTCGAGTTCGTCTCGGCCAACCCGACCGGCCCGCTGCACGTCGGCCACGGCCGCGGCGCTGCCTACGGCGCCTCGCTGTCCAGCCTGCTGAGCTTCGCCGGCTGGGATGTGACCCGCGAATACTATGTGAACGACGCCGGCCGTCAGATGGACATCCTCGGTTTGTCCACCTGGTTGCGCTACTTCGACCAGCAGGGCGAGACGCTGCCCTTCCCGCCGAACGCCTACCAGGGCGACTATGTGCGCGAGATGGCCCGCCAGCTGTTTGCCGCGCACGGCGCCAAGTACCTCCGTCCGGTCGCCGATGTGCTGGCCGGCACGCCGGGCCTGCCGGCCGCCGATCGCGCCGACGACGAGGCCAAGCAGCAGCGCGAACTGCATCTCGATGCGCTGATCGCCCGCGCCAAGGAATTGCTGGGCGAGGATTGGCACTATGTGCATCAGCACGCGCTCAACGAGCAACTGGAAGACTGCCGCGGCGACCTGAAGGAGTTCGGCGTCGAATTCGACGTCTGGTTCTCCGAGAAAGCGCTCTACGACACCGGCCTGGTCGCCCGTTGCGTGGCGCTGCTTGAAGAAAAAGGTCACATCTACGTGCAGAACGGCGCCAAGTGGTTCCGCTCGACCGCCTTCGGCGACGAGAAGGACCGCGTTGTCCA
This sequence comes from Azonexus sp. R2A61, assembly GCF_021401135.1. GTDB lineage: Bacteria > Pseudomonadota > Gammaproteobacteria > Burkholderiales > Rhodocyclaceae > Azonexus. Next base: position 680,607 of record NZ_JACBFO010000001.1, read on the forward strand.
GCGCGAGAACGGCCTGTTCACCTATTTCGCTTCCGACATCGCTTATCACCTGAACAAATTCGAGCGCGGTTTCGACAAGGTCATCAACATCTGGGGTGCCGATCACCACGGCTACATCCCGCGTGTTACCGGTGCCGTCAAGGCGCTCGACCTCGACAGCGACAAGCTGCAGGTGGCGCTGGTCCAGTTTGCCGTGCTCTACCGCAACGGCCAGAAGGCGTCGATGTCGACGCGTTCCGGCGAGTTCGTCACGCTGCGCGAGCTGCGCCGCGAAGTCGGCAACGATGCCTGCCGTTTCTTCTATGCGCTGCGCAAGTCGGACCAGCACCTCGATTTCGACCTCGACCTGGCCAAGAGCCAGACCAACGAGAATCCGGTGTACTACATCCAGTACGCGCACGCCCGCGTCTGCTCGGTGATCAACCAGTGGAACGGTGACCTCGCCGAGCTTGCCGCGGCCGACCTGAGCCTGCTCGCCCATCCGCGCGAACTGGCGATCGCCAACCAACTCGGCCAGTTCCGCGAAGTCATCGAGACCGCTGCCCGCGACCTGGCACCGCATTCGATCGCCTTCTACTTGAAGGACCTGGCCGGCGAGTTTCATGGCTGGTACAACGCCGAGCGCATGCTGGTCGACGATGCCGCGCTGCGCGATGCGCGCGTCGCGCTGGCGGCGGCGGTGCGTCAGGTGATCCGCAACGGTCTGGCCATTCTGGGTGTCAGCTGCCCGGAATCCATGTAAGGAAAAACGATGAGTCGCGACATGAAAAACCGCAAGACGCCGGCCAGGAAGAAATCCGGCGGCGGCACGCTGATCGGCATGTTCATCGGGCTGGTGCTCGGTGTCTGCCTGGCCGCCGGCGTCGTCTGGTACATCAACAAGGCGCCGTTGCCGTTCAATCCGGCCGTGCAGAACGGGGCGCCGCCGGTGCAGGCGCCGGACAAGCCGGTGGTGCTGCCCGGCAAGCCGGGCGATCCAGCCGAGAAGCGCTTCCAGTTCTACGACATCCTGCCCGGCAAGGCCGATGCCGAACCGGACAAGGCCGCCAAGCCGGCCGAGGCTGCGCAGCCGTCCCCGGCGCCGAAGGATGAACCGAAGAAGGATGCCGGCAAGGAGAGCAAGACGCCGCTGTTCCTGCAGGCAGGTTCGTTCAGCACGGCCCAGGATGCCGACAACCAGAAGGCGAAGCTGGCCTTCATGGGGGTCGAGGCCGTCGTCCAGCAGGTCATGATCGAGGACAAGACGCTGTATCGTGTCCGCATCGGTCCCTACTTCAAGCTCGACGAATTGAACAAGGTCCGCTCCGATCTTGCCAAATCGGGCATCGAAGCCCAACTGTCCAAATAAGGAGACGCGCATGCAACTGACTCGCCGGAAATTCGTCGGCGGCATTTTTGCCGGTACTGCCCTGTTGACCGCAAGCGGTTCGCTGTTCGCCCAGGTCGCCGGGCGTGATTTCGCGCCGCTCAGCCCGGTTCAGCCGACCGACGACGCTGCGAAGATCGAGGTGCTGGAGTTCTTCAGCTACGGTTGTCCGCACTGCGCCGATTTCAATCCGCTGCTCAGCGCCTGGGCCGCCAAGTTGCCGGCCGACGTCTATCTGAAGAAGGTGCCGGTCAGCTTCGGTCGCGCCGCCTGGGCCAATATCGCCCGGGTGTATTACGCGCTGGAGCTGCTGGGCGAGACCAAGCGTCTGGATGCCGACATCTTCCGCGCCATTCACGGCGAACGGGTCAATCTGTTCGAAGAGCGCGCGGCCACCGATTGGCTGGTCGCCCATGGCGTCGACCGCAAGAAGTTCAGCGATGCCTTTGCGTCGTTCGGCGTCGCCAGCAAGCTGCGCCGCGGCGATCAGATGGCGCAGGCCTATCGGATCACCGGTGTGCCAACGCTTGCCGTCGACGGCAAGTTCATGGTTTCCGGCGCCGATTTCCAGGAGCAACTGGCGGTTGCCGACAAGCTGATCGCTCGCGCACGCGCCGAGAAAAGCAAGAAGTAATTGCCGCTCAAGGTCTTCATCACGGGCGCCTCGTCGGGGATCGGCGAGGCGCTTGCCGTTTACTACGCCGGCCAGGGCGCCTGCCTCGGTCTGGCTGCCCGGCGGGCTGAGCAACTGGCGGCGTTGAACGCCCGCCTGGGCGGGCGTCACGCCTGCTATCCGCTCGATGTGGCGGATGCGGCGGCCGTTCAGGCGGCGGCCGACGATTTCGTCGCCCGCTTCGGTGCGCCGGACATTGTCATCGCCAATGCCGGCGTGTCGGCCGGCACGCTGACCGAGTGTGCGGAAGATCTGGCGATGTTCCGGCGTATTTTCGAGATCAACGTGTTCGGCATGGCGGCTACCTTCGCCGCCTTCATCCCGGCGATGAAACAGTCCGGCGGGGAGATGCGGCGGCTGGTCGGCATCGCCTCGGTCGCCGGTATCCGCGGCCTGCCGGGCGCGGAAGCCTATTCCGCCTCGAAGGCGGCGACGATCGCCTATCTGGAGAGCCTGCGGCTGGAGATGCGGCCGTACGGCATTCCGGTGGTGACCATTGCGCCGGGTTACATCGCAACGCCGATGACTGCGGTCAACCCGTACCGAATGCCCTTTTTGCTGCCGGTCGACCGCGCTGCCGCGCGCTTTGCCGCGGCCATCGCGCGCGGCACCAGTTATACGGTGATTCCGTGGCCGATGGGTATCGTCGCCAAACTGCTGCGCCTGTTACCGAACTGGCTGTACGACCGGCTGTTCGTCGGTGCGCCGCGCAAACCGCGCCGCACCGGGTGACTCCCGGGTTCAGTGCCGGATGGCTGGCGGATCGTTTTCGGCCAGCCCGCTGACTTCGGCAAAGCAGCCTTCAAGCGGGCACTGGCGATCGGCCGGGCAATCGTGTTCGCGGGCACATTCGCGCTGGGTTTCGTCGGTCAGCACCATTTCATGAACGGCTTCGCAACGGGCGATGGGGGCGTCAAAGATGGACATGGCATTCTCCCTTTTCATGAAGCTTTGATTTCACTATAGACTGCGCCGCAGTTTTTGCACTTGCCGGCAATGCCGCTTGCCCGGGGTTTCGTTAAAATGCGCGGATGTTGCAGATCAAGATCAATGGCGAAGACCGCCTGTTTCCGCCCCCGCTGACCGTCGCGGCGCTCGTTGCGCATCTGGGATACGCCGGCAAGCGCATCGCCGTCGAGAGAAACGGCGAAATCGTCCCGAAGAGCCTGCACGGCGAAACGCCGCTGGCGTCGGGCGATCAACTCGAAATCGTCGTCGCCGTCGGCGGCGGCTGAACCGGAGAACTCCATGCATCAACTGACCATCGCCGGCAAGGCGTACCGTTCCCGTTTACTCGTCGGCACCGGCAAGTACAAGGATTTCGCCGAGACCCGCGCGGCCATCGACGCTTCCGGCGCCGAGATCGTCACCGTCGCCGTGCGCCGCGTGAACATCGGCCAGGACGCCGGCCAGCCGAGCCTGCTCGACGCCGTGCCGCCGTCGCAATTCACCATCCTGCCCAACACCGCCGGCTGCTACACGGCCGACGATGCGGTGCGCACCCTGCGCCTGGCGCGTGAGCTGCTCGACGGCCATCCGCTGTGCAAGCTCGAAGTTCTCGGCGACCCGACCAACCTCTTCCCGAACATGCCGGAAACCCTGAAGGCCGCCGAGACGCTGGTCAAGGAAGGTTTCGAGGTGATGGTCTACTGCGCCGACGATCCGATCCAGTGCAAGATGCTCGAAGAGATCGGTTGCGTCGCGGTGATGCCGCTCGCCTCGCTGATCGGCTCGGGCATGGGCATCGTCAATCCGTGGAACCTGCGCCTGATCATCGACAACGCCAAGGTGCCGATCATCGTCGATGCCGGCGTCGGCACCGCCTCGGATGCGACCATCGCGATGGAATTGGGCTGCGACGGCGTGCTGATGAACACCGCCATCGCCCACGCCAAGGACCCGGTACTCATGGCCAGCGCCATGAAGAAGGGTATCGAGGCCGGCCGCGAGGCTTTCCTGGCCGGCCGCATGGCCCGCAAATACTACTCGGCCGACCCCTCGTCGCCGACCACTGGACTGATCGGTTCATGAGCGACGACCTGCTGATCCACCCCGCCGCCGAAGGCGACGAAGGCGAATACACCGCCGGCCGTACCGGGCATGGCCACATCAAGAGCTTCGTCCGCCGCGCCGGCCGCATGTCGGAAGCGCAGCAACGCTACTACGAGACGATGCTGCCGAAGATCGGCATCCCGTATCAGCCGGCCAATATCGACCTGGCTGCGGTCTACGGCCGCAATGCGCCAAAAATCCTCGAAATCGGCTGCGGCATGGGCGAAACCACGGCGCGCATCGCCGAGGCCCACCCGGAGAACGACTACTTCGGGCTGGAAGTGCATGTCCCCGGCGTCGGCGCGCTGTGCAAGCTGATCGCCGAGAAGAACCTGAGCAACCTGCGCATCGGCAACCATGATGCGGTCGAGGTCGTCCGTGACATGCTGCCGGAAGGCGCGCTCGACGGCATCCACATCTTCTTCCCCGATCCCTGGCACAAGACGCGGCACAAGAAGCGCCGGCTGATCCAGCCGCCCTTCGTTGCGCTGCTCGCCTCGCGCCTGAAGCCGGGCGGCTACATCCATTGCGCCACCGACTGGGAAAACTACGCGCTGCAGATGCTCGACGTGCTCGGCCGCGAGCCCAGCCTGGAAAACAGCGTCGCCAACCCGTCGACCGTGGACCTCGCCGCCGCGCTCGATGCCGATTCCGCCGCCGGCCTGGCCGGCTTCGCCCCGCGCCCGGATTACCGGCCGCTGACCAAATTCGAGAACCGCGGCCTGCGTCTGGGCCACGGTGTCTGGGATCTCGTCTTCCGGAAACGCTGAACGCAATGCTTGGCCGATGATTGTTCGGGCCGACAACGGACCCGAACAATCGTTTCCGGACAATTGTTACAGGTTGTAATGGGAATGAATCTCAATTATGATTCGGCCCGTCGACGCTGCACGCCCCTGAAATGTCCGCAATCGATTGATGTCGTGCCGGGGGCTTGAACGTCATTTGAAAATTCCTACGCCAGCCAGCCATCGCCAGCCAGTGTGCACTCTCAGGAGAAAACATGGTGCTGCGCATGACACCGGTCGCTCTGGCGATCAGCATGCTGGCCGTGCCCCATTGGGCAACGGCGCAATCGACCGCAGAAACGGGTAACGAAGTCACGCTGTCTTCGGTTCAGGTATCCGCCAGCGCGGAAGGACCGAGCGATCTGCCGAAAGCCTATGCCGGCGGTCAGGTGGCGAAAGGCGCCCGGCTCGGCCTGCTGGGCAACCAGGATGTGATGGATACGCCGTTCAGCGTCACCAGCTATACCGCGAAGCTGATCGAGGATCAGGGCGCCAAGCGGGTAGCCGACGTACTCGACAACGATCCGTCGGTACGCTTCACCACGTCGGCGTCGCACATGTACGAGAACTTCCGGCTGCGCGGCTTCGACGTGCATTCGTCCGATCTGGCGATCAACGGCATGTACGGCCTGGCGCCGCTCGGCAATTCGACGCTGGAATTTGTCGAGCGCGTCGAAGTGTTCAAGGGGCCGAGCGCGATGTTCACCGGCATGGCGCCCAGCGGCGGCATCGGCGGCACCATCAACCTGGTGCCCAAGCGCGCTGGCGACGATCCGCTGAACCGGCTGACTTTCGGTTATGAAACGCAGAGCCAGTTCGGCGCAAGTGCCGATATCGGACGCCGCTTCGGCGAGCGCAAAGAATTCGGCGTGCGCGTCAACGGTTCGTATACCGATGGCGAGACCGCGCTGAGCGGCCAGGACAAGACCAACAAGTTCCTGTCGGCGGCGCTCGACTATCGCGGCGAGTCCCTGACCGCCACGCTGGACATCTATCGCAGCAAACAATCATTCACCGGCGGTTCGCCGGCCATGTTCGGTTTCATCAGCCCGAATATCCCGAATGCACCGGACCCGCGGACCAATTTCCTGCGTTCGGCGGCCGGCGAACTGGAAAGCCAGGCCATCATCGGGCGCGTCGAATACGCCTTCAACAAGAACGTCACGGCCTTCGTCAGCGTCGGCAAGCGGACGCACGACTACTCAGGCTGGGTGAACGGCACGCACGTGCATAACGTCCAGTCGAACGGCAACGCACAGGTGCGCGGCGTCGCGCAAGTCGGTTACGACGATGCGCTGTCTTCCGAAGCGGGGGTGCGGATGAACTTCAGCACTGGCAGCGTGCGTCACGAGATGGTCGTGCAGGCAACCCGGCTGGATCTCGAGTCCGGTAGCCTGTCCAATACGACCGGCATGGTAGCGACCAGCTTCGGCAATCCCACCGCACCGGTTTTGCCGGTGATGCCCGGCGGGCCGATTCCAATGACTTCGGATACCACCCTTTCCAGTCTGGCGGTCGTGGATAGCTTGTCATTCATGCAGGATGCGCTTCGTCTGACGCTCGGTCTGCGCCAGCAACGGGTCGAGCAGACCAGCTGGAATGCGGCCGGCACGATGGTGACCGGTGACTACGACGAAAGGGCGTTGACGCCGGCCTTGGGGATTGTCGTCAAACCGTGGGGGGAGGGAATCTCGCTGTACGCCAGCTATGTCGAGGGGCTCAGCAAGGGGATGAGCTTTACCACGGTCAATGGCTATGCGAACAATCAGACGACGAAGCCTTATAAGACCAAGCAGAAGGAAATCGGCCTGAAGTGGAATGCCGGCACGTTCGCCAATACGTTCAGCGTTTTTGAAATCACCCAGCCGACGGTGACGAGCGTCACTGCGGGCGGCTTCGGCAACTACGTGGCTCACGAAGGCAACGAGTCGCAGGTCCGTGGCCTGGAATGGAATACCTTCGGGGCAATCATGCCAACGCTACGTGTGCTGGGCGGCGTTTCCTATACCCGGAGTGAGTTGACCGAAACCTACAACGGTCAGAACGTGGGTAACGAGATTTATGGTGTGCCGCGCTGGCAGGCCAACCTCGGCGCCGAATGGGACACGCCGTTGTCCGGTTTCAGCCTGAACACGCGCCTGGTCGCCACGTCGCAGCAGTATCTGGATAACGCCAATACCTACCGGATTCCCGGCTGGGGTGTGATGGATCTGGGGGCCAGGTACGAGACCCGCATCGGGGCATACAAGACCACCTTCCGCGTGAACGTGCGGAACTTGTTCGATCGTCACTACTACTCGGGCAGTTTTGCCGAACCGCGGGCGACGCTGGGGGTGGGGCGCACCGTGCAGGCGTCGGCTTCGCTGGACTTCTGATCCCGTGTTGCGCCTAGCGAAAGCGTTGCTGCTGTGCGGCTTCGCACTGGAAGCTCTGGTACGCCCGGCTGTTGCCGCGGGCGAGCTGGCAAGCTGGGCACCGGTCGTCGTGCCGGCGGCCCGTCAGCTCGACGTGCGTTCATCGGTCGGCGGCCACCTCTATCGGCTGTTCGTCTCGGTGCCGGATGTTCCGGTGCCGGCGAACGGTTTTCCGGTGCTTTACGTGCTCGATGGCAATGCCGCCTTTCCGGTCGCCGCCTTTCTGGCGCGCGGTGCGGCCGGGCGCAGCGAGGTGACCGGTCATGTGCCGCCGATCGTCGTCGGCATCGGCTATCCCGAGGCGCGCGATTTCGATGTGCCGGCCCGCCGGCGCGATTACACGCCGGGCGGCGAGGGCATCGCCGAGGGCGGCGCCGGACGCTTTCTCGATTTCATCGAGCGCGACGTGAAGCCGCTGATTGCGGCCAATCATGCGGTCGACCGCAGCCGGCAGGCGATTTTCGGTCATTCCTTCGGCGGGCTTTTCGTGCTGCATGCGCTGTTCACCAGGCCCGGCAGTTTCTCGACCTTCGTCGCTTCCAGCCCGTCGATCTGGTGGCAGGACAAGGTGGTGCTCAAGGATTTGCCGGCGCTGCTGCAGGGCGCTATCCGGCCTCGGGTGCAGATCAGCGTCGGCGCCCGGGAGGACGATCCGCCCAAGGGCAATTATCCGCCCGAGATGCGGGCGATGATCGCCAGCCGGCTGATGATTCCGCCGGCTCGCGAACTGGTGGCGGCATTCGATGCCGCGCCCGCTTGGGCGGGCAAGGTGGTCTACCACGAACTGGCCGGCGAGGATCACGGTCCGGCCTGGCTGCCGGCGCTGAGCCGCGGCATGCAGTTCTTTCTCGAACAACCCTGAGTGTGAGCCGATGAATGCATTTACCACGAGCGGTCTGCTGCTGTGTTTCCTGGGGTGCTGTGCGATCTATCTCGCCTCGCCCAACCAGCGCTGGCTGGTGCGTCCCTTGTCCGCTCGCCCGGGCCGTGCGCTCGGCGGCATCCTGCTGATTCTCGGCGGCCTGGCGCTGGGGCAGGCCATGCAGGCGGTCACCGCGGCGTTCGTCTTCGCGACCTGGCTGATGCTGCTGTTTTCCCTGCTGCCTTACGTCGCCGTACTGCGGCAGGCCGATGGTGAGCGCTGAGATGGCCGACAAGCTGCCGCCGATCCGTCGCGACTGGGTGTCGAAAAGCCTGGCCGGCTTTCTGCTCGGGGCGGTGCTGGCATTTGCCGCCAGCGCCCTGTTCAATGTACTGAGCGCCGACCTGCCGATGTCCGTGCGCGGCCAACTGGCGATGTGGCTGGTGCCGCCAGTCTGGCTGGGCGCGCTCGGTGGCGTCTATTTCTTTGCCAGCGGCCTGCGCGCCTGGCTGTGGCTGGGGGGCGCCAGCGCGCTGCTGCTCGGGCTGCTGCTTGCCTTGCGCCTGTCCTGAATCCGACGGGAAATCATGAGAACCGACTTCGTCCGCATCTACAAATCGGTCCACACCTGGACCGGCATCCTGACCGGCATGGCCTTGTTCATTGCCTTCTACGCCGGGGCGCTGACCGTTTTCAAGGAACCGCTGGCACGCTGGGTCGCGCCGCCCGCCGAAATGCGTCCGGTGACGCTGGCCGACGCGCCGCAACTGATCGCCCGGACCCTGGCCGAGCATCCCGACAGCGCCCGCGATTTCACCCTCCATCTGCACGACGCCGAGCATCTGCCGGCGCGCCTGGGCTGGCAGCTCCGACCTGCCGACGGCGACGACCACGACGAATCCGGCGTGCGCCATTTTGCGGCGACGCTGGACGAAGGCGGTGCCGTGCAGGTCAACGAATACCGTCCGTCCGAACTGCCCGGATTCATCGATACCCTGCACCGCGTCGTCGGCCTGCCGTTCGATACCGATCCGAACCGCTGGGTGATGGGCGTCGTCGCCGCGCTCTATGCGCTGGCGCTGATTTCCGGCGTCGTCGTGCTGCTGCCCTCGCTGGTCAAGGATTTCTTCGCGCTGCGCGTCGGCCGTAACCTGAAGCGGATGTGGCTCGACGCGCACAACGTGGTCGGTATCGTCAGCCTGCCTTTTCACGTCGTCATGGCGTTGACCGCAGCAGTGTTCGCCTTTCACGACGGCATCTACGCGCTGCAGGATCAACTGCTTCACGACGGCAAATGGGGCTCGGCCTTCCAGCGGCCCAAGCCGTCGGCCGCCGCCGCGCAGCGCGATCCGGCAGCGATGCTGACGCCGCAGGCGCTGGTCGACAAGGCGATGGTGTTTGCCCCCGGTTTCGTGCCGAGCATGCTGCAATACCAGCAGGTGACCGGCCCGCGCGCCGTCGTCCGCGTCTGGGGCAAGGACGAGGCGGCGGTGTCGCCGCGCGCCCGCGGCGGTTTCCTGGCCATCGACCCCTATTCCGGCAAGGTGATGAGCAGCGATTTCCTGCCCGGCCGGCAAAGCACGGGCAACCTCGTGATCAGCAGCTTCTTCGCGCTGCACATGGCCGCATTCGGCGGGAGCGCGGTGCAATGGATGTACTTCGTGCTTGGCCTGGCCGGCGCCTGGCTGTTCTACAGCGGCAATCTGCTCTGGGTGGAAACCCGGCGCCGCAAGCAGACTCGCGAGATGCCCGAAGCGCCGGTGCAGCGACGCGACACGCGCCTGATGGCCGCGGCGACGGTCGGCGTTTGTCTGGGCTGCATCTGCGGCATTTCGCTGGCCATGGTTGGCGGCAAATGGCTATATGCCCTGGCCGGTCCTGCGGTCGACGCGACGCGCCTGCTGTATTACGCGGCCTTCTTCGCCTGCATCGGCTGGGCCTTTCTGGTCGGTGCGGCGCGCTCGGTCGTCCCGTTGTTGTGGCTGGCCTGCGGATTGACGCTGGCCATCCCGCTGACCTCGCTGAGCGGCGCGCTGCTGCCGGCTTCCGGCCTGTGGGCGCACGCCTCGTGGGCGAGCCTGGGCGTCGACCTGACGGCGTTGGCCGGTGCTGTCGCCCTGGCGATCATGGCCCGGGTGACGGCGCGGCGAATTGCCGCCGGACGGCCCGACAGCGTCTGGTCGGTGCCGGCATCGACGACGGCGCCGGTCGCGACGGCAAACCAGTCCTGACCCGCTGAGCGCCCGTTTACCGATTCTTGCCGAAGCGGCGAACGCGGGGCGGGGCGACTGGTACACTGCGGGTTTTGCCTTTGCCGCCTTCCATCATGTGGTTCAAAAACCTGCAAATCTACCGCCTGCCCGCGCCGTGGGCGATCGACCTGGCCAAACTCGACGAGCAACTGGCGCGCGGTGAATTCACCCGCTGCCCGTCCAACCAGCCGATGTCGCGCGGCTGGGTGTCGCCGCGCAAGGATGGCGCGCTGATCTACGCCAACAACCGTCAGTGGCTGATCGCGCTGGCCGTCGAGCAGCGCCTGCTGCCGTCGTCGGTGGTCAATGAAACGGCGCAGGAGCGCGCCGAGAAGATCGCCGACGAGCAGGGCTACCGGCCCGGCCGCAAGCAAATGAAGGAAATCAAGGAGCGCGTCACCGAGGAGCTGATGCCGCGCGCCTTCACCAAGAAGCGCGCGACCTTCGTCTGGATCGACACCAGCAACGGCTGGTTCGTCGTCGACGCCGGCAGCCAGGGCAAGGCCGAGGAAGTCATCGAACACCTGCGCCACTGCCTCGACGAGTTCCCGTTGAAGCCGCTGCACACGCAACTTTCGCCGCAATCGGCGATGGCCGACTGGCTGGCCGGCGGCGACGCCCCGGCCGGTTTTACGGTCGACCGCGATTGCGAGCTGAAATCGGTCGCCGAGGAAAAGGCCGCGGTGCGCTACGTCCGCCATCCGCTGGGCGACGAAGTCGGCGCCGAGATCAAGGCCCACCTCGCCGCCGGCAAGCTGCCGACGCGCCTGGCGCTGACCTGGGACGAACGCATCTCCTTCGTGCTGACCGAGAAGCTGGAAATCAAGCGGCTGACCTTCCTCGACATCCTCAAGGAAGAAGCCGAGAAAAGCGCCGAGCGTGCCGACGAGCAGTTCGACGCCGATTTCGCGCTGATGACCGGCGAACTGGTGCGCTTCCTGCCGCAACTGGTTGAAGCGCTGGGCGGCGAACAGGTCGAGGCCGACGCGCCCGCTGCTGCGCCGGCCGCCGCCGCCGGCACGCCGCCGTGGGAAGCCTGAAACCCAACGACGCCTGTCCCTGCGGCAGCGGCAAGCCTTACGCCGCCTGCTGCGGTCCACTGCATTCTGGCGAAAAAACCGCGTCGACCGCAGAAGCCTTGATGCGCTCGCGCTACGCCGCCTATGTGCTGAAACAGGCGGACTACCTGCGGGCGACCTGGCACGCCTCGACGCGGCCGAGCGAACTCGACCTCGCCGCCGACGATAGCAAATGGCTGGGCCTCGAAGTGCGCGCTCACCAGCAGCAGGACGAGGCACACGCGACGGTCGATTTCGTCGCCCGCTACCGCATCGCCGGGCGCGGCCACCGGCTGCGCGAACTGTCCCGTTTCGTCCGCGAGGACGGGCGCTGGTACTACGTCGACGGCGATCTCGCCGACTGAGGCCGCCGGCGGTATCGATGTCCGAAAACGGCGAGCGGATCGCCGTCCGGCTGCTAGAGTTTCGTCCATGGAGACGAGACCGATGAACGATGACCAACGCGCCTGCTATGCCGCCTTCAAGGCCAAGGACGTGCGCTTCGACGGGCGTTTCTTCGTCGGCGTCGCATCCACCGGCATCTACTGCCGGCCGGTCTGCCTGGCCCGCTTGCCCAAGCCGGAGAACTGCAGCTTCCACCCGAGCGCGGCTGCCGCCGAACAGGCCGGTTTCCGTCCCTGCCTGCTCTGTCGGCCCGAACTGGCGCCGGGCAACGCGCCGCTCGATGCCGCCGCGTCGCTCGCCCAGCGCGCCGCCCGCCTGCTCGAAGACCATTGCGCCAGCGAGCACCGCGTCGACGAACTGGCGCGTCGGCTGGGCTGCAGCGATCGCCACCTGCGCCGGGTATTCGCCGCCGCCTACCATGTGACGCCGATCCAGTACCTGCAGACCTGCCGCCTGCTGCTCGCCAAGCAACTGCTGACCGACAGCGCGCTGCCGGTCATCGACGTTGCCATGGCCGCCGGTTTCGGCAGCCTGCGCCGCTTCAACGCGCTGTTCGCCCGCCAGTACCGGATGGCGCCCAGCGCCTTGCGCCGCCAGGCCGGGCCGTCGGGGGCGGCGGCCGATGCCGTGACGCTGGCGCTCGGCTACCGGCCGCCCTACCGCTGGGAGGCGCAACTGGCTTTCCTGGCGGCGCGGGCGATTCCCGGCGTCGAGCAGGTGGCCGACGGCGAATACCGGCGTGCCGTGTGCCTGCCCGACGCAGCCGGCAAGCCGCTGAGCGGCTGGTTGCGGGTCGGTCACCGGCCGGAAAAGCGGGTGCTCACTGTGGCTGTAGACGCTGCGCTGTTGCCGGTGCTGCCGCGCGTGCTGGCCCGCGTACGCCATCTGTTCGACCTCGGCTGCGACCCCGACGCGGTCTACGAAACGCTGGCGCCGATCAACGCCTTGCGGCCCGGCGCCGTCGTCCTCGGCACCCGCCTGCCCGGCTGCTTCGACCCCTTCGAAATGGCCGTGCGCGCCGTGCTTGGCCAGCAGATCACGGTCAAGGCCGCCGCCACGCTCGCCACCCGGCTGGTTGCTGCGCACGGCATCCCGGTCGTCACCGGCATCGCCGGGTTGAGCCATGTCTTCCCGTCGCCGCAAGGCATCGTCGCCCTGGGCGACGGCGTCGGCGATGCGCTCGGCGGGCTGGGCATCACCGGGGCACGGGCGCGCACCATCCAGGCGCTGGCCCGGCTGTTCGCCGACGGCGCAATCGACTGGGACGGCGGCGCCGAACCGGCGGCGGTCGTCGAAACCTTGCAGCGCGTGCCCGGCATCGGCCCATGGACGGCGCAATACATCGCCCTGCGCGCGCTCGGCTGGCCGGATGCCTTTCCGCACGCCGACTACGGCCTCGGCCAGGCGCTGGCACCGCGCACGCCGCGCGAGATTCTGGCGCTGGCCGAAGCCTGGCGGCCGTGGCGCGGCTACGCGACGATCAACCTGTGGCACTCGCTGGCCGCCTGAAAGGAGACTCCATGCGCTACACGACCCATTACGAATCGCCGCTCGGCCTGATGCTGCTGGCCGGCGACGGCGAATTCCTGAGCGGCCTGTGGTTCGTCGGCCAGAAATATTTCGCCGCCGGACTTTGCGGCGAGCCGCTGGTCAACGACGAGCTGCCCGCCTTCGCGGCGGCGCGGGCCTGGCTGGACGACTATTTCGCCGGCCGCCGGCCGGCCAGCGCCGGGTTGCCGCTGGCGCCTGCCGGCAGTTCCTTCCGGCGGGCGGTGTGGGACTTGCTGCGCGAGATTCCCTACGGCGAGACCACGACCTACGGCGAACTCGCCCGCCAACTGGCCGCTCGCCTCGGGCGCAGTGCCATGTCGGCGCAGGCGGTTGGCGGCGCCGTCGGCCACAACCCGCTGACCCTGATCGTGCCGTGCCACCGCGTCGTCGGTGCCGACGGCAGCCTGACCGGCTACGCCGGCGGTATCGAGCGCAAGCGCCAACTGCTCGGCCTGGAAGGCGTGGACATGGCGGGCTTCTACCTGCCGAGCCAGGGAACGGCGCTCTGAGCGGCGCCGGTTTTTTCGCAATTCCTGCGGTCGACCGCAGGAATCGGCAAAATCAGCCGCAAGCCCCGCGCACGATTCTTTCCGTCTTCACTTCGTCGATCCCGGCGTGGCCGCCGAGCGTCATCTTGCCGTGGGCGCGCAGGCCGGCGAGCACCCGGTCGGCGGCGTCGGCTTCGTTGATGCCGGCGTCGCGCAGGTGGAGCGGCATGTTGACGCTGCGGTAGAAGGCTTCCATGGCGGCGATAGCGTCCTCGGCGCTCGGCGCGCTGAGGCCGAAGACTTCGCGGCCGAATTGCTCCAGCTTCTCGCGCTTGTATTCGATCAGCTCGCGCAGCAGCGCCGGCTGGATGATCGCCAGCGTGCGGCCGTGGTCGATGCCCCACAGCGCGGTCAGTTCGACGGCGATGCGGTGGGTCGCCCAGTCCTGCGGCACGCCGACGCCGATGATCCCGCACAGTGCCTGGTTGGCCGCCCACATCAGGTTCTGCTGCCAGTCGGGTTCGGCGTGGCGGTCGAAGGTTTCGGCCAGGCGGACCAGCGCTTTCATCACTGCCTCGGCGTAACCGTCCTGGACCAGCGCGCCGACCGGGTAGGTCAGGTACTGCTCGCAGACATGGACGAAGGCATCGACGATGCCGTTTTCCAGTTGGCGCACCGGCAGGCTGGCCATCACCGTCGGGTTGAGCACGGCGAAGCGTGGCCGCGCCGGCGGTACGAAGAAGGCGCGCTTGTCCTGCGTCGCGGTGTTGGTCACCACCGAGCCGGCGTTCGATTCCGAGCCGGTGGCCGGCAGCGTCAGCACGACGCCGACCGGCAGCGCCTGCTGCGGCTGGTGCTTGCCGATCACGATGTCCCAGCCGTCGCCGTCGTAAAGCGCGGCGCAGGCGACGTACTTGGCGCCGTCGGACACCGAACCGCCGCCGACGCCGAGGATGAAGCCGATTTTTTCGCGTCTGACCAGGTCGACCGCCAGATTCAGCGTCGCCAGCGTCGGGTTGGCCTCGACGCCGCCGAACTCGACCACGTCGCGCCCGGCCAGCGCGGCGCGGATGCCGTCGTAGACGCCGTTCTTCTTGATCGAGCCGCCGCCGTAGAGGAGCAGCACGCGCGCTTCGGCCGGCAGCAGCGCCGGCAACTGGGCGAAGCTGTCGGGGCCGAAAACGATGCGCGTCGGGTTGTGGTAATCGAATGCGAACAGGTGGCTCATGCTTGTCTCCGTTTTTGCTTCAATTTTGCGGTCGACCGCAGGATAGGCGGAAAAATCTCAGGCGCAAGCGGTGGCGGCGATGTCGAGTGCGCGCAGGCGCAGTGCCGGCTCGAAGATGTCACAGACCAGCATCAGTTCGTCGGCCTGCGTCGCCTGGCGGAGCGCGCCCAGTCCTTCGCGCACGCGGTCCGGCCCGCCGATCACGGCGGCACCGAGGAAATCGCCGATGCCGGCTTTCTCCTGCGCCGACAGGCTTTCGAGAAAACCGGCCACGGGCGGCGGCAGCGGCCGGCGGTCGCCGCGCAGGATGCCGAGCACGCGCTGGAAGATGCTGGTGGCGAGGAAAGCGGCTTCTTCGTCGCTTGCGGCGGCGACCAGCGGCACGCCGACGATCACGTAGGGTTTGGCCAGCGTCGCCGACGGCCGGAAGTTGCCGCGATAGACGGCCAGCGCCTGGTGCAGCAGGGCCGGCGCGAAGTGCGACGCGAAGGCGTAGGGGAGGCCGCGCTCGGCGGCCAGCCGAGCGGAAAACAGGCTGGAACCGAGCAGCCAGATCGGCACCTCGGTGCCGGCGCCGGGCATGGCGACCAGCGGCTGGCCGGGCTGCGCCGGGGCGAGCAGGCGCTGCAGTTCGGCGACGTCGCGCGGGAAATCGTCCTCGCGTTCGATACGGTCGCGGCGCAGCGCGTGCATGGTCAGGCGGTCGGTGCCGGGGGCGCGGCCGAGGCCGAGGTCGATCCGCCCGGGATACAGCTCGGCGAGAGTGCCGAAAGCCTCGGCAACGACCAGCGGCGCGTGGTTGGGCAGCATGACGCCGCCGGAACCGACGCGGATCGTCCTGGTCGCGCCGGCCATGTGGCCGACCAGCACGGCGGTGGCCGAACTGGCGATACCCGGCATGTTGTGGTGCTCGGCCAGCCAGTAGCGGGCGAAACCGAGCTTTTCGGCGTGGCGGGCGGCATCGGTGGCGATCCGCAGCGCCTCGGCCACGCTGCCGCCCTGGCGCACGGCAACCAGGTCGAGCAGGGAGAGTTTCACATCGGCGAGCGGGTTCATGCGCTTTCCTCCTGTAATCGTTGCTGGATGTCGGCAACCGCCGGGCGTCGGCTGGCGATCCAGCCGAGCAGCGAGAGCAGCGCCAGGCCGCCGCCGATGAGCAGGATGCCGGCGACTTCGCTGCTCTTGAAGGCTTCGCCGAAGGTCAGCCGCGACGACAGGATGGCGACCACCGGCGTGCCCAGCACCGACAGGCTGGCTTCCCAGGCCGGCACGCGGTCGAGGATGTAGATCCACAGCCACCAGCAGAGCGCGGTGCTGAACACCGACATGAAGCCGAGGATGCCGGCGTAGCTCCAGGTCCAGTCGGTCGGCCGCTCGGGAATAACCAGCGCCAACACGAGCAGCGGAATCGAGCCGAGCGCCATCTGCCACGCCGTCAATGTCAGCAGGTCCACCGGCTGGCGGCCGCGCAGGCGCTTGACCAGAATGGTGCCGATGGCCCAGCAGATGGCGGCGCAGAGGCCGAGCGCCGGGCTCAACAGGCCGCCATGCATTGCCCACGGTTCGATGATCAGCAGCAGGCCGATCAGCGTGCACGCGGCGGCGATCCACTGCGTGCCGCGCACCCGTTCGCCGAGGATCGGCCAGGCCAGCAGCAGCGTCCAGATCGGCATGGTGAAGATGAGCACCGCCGTCTTGCCCGGCCCGCCTTCGACCAGCGCCCAGGTCTGGAAGATCATGAAACCGGCGACCTGGGTCAGCGCAATGCCCAGCGTCGCGCCGGGGGCGGTCAGCGTCAGCTTGCGGCCGGTCAGGCGCAGCGCGATGAACAGCGCCACGGCGCTGCCGATGCAGCGCTCGGCGGCGAAGGCGAAGGGCGGCGAGTATTCCAGCCCGTGCTTGGCCAGCACCCAGGTGTAGCCCCAGATCGAGGAAAGGACGATCAGCGCCTGGATCGGGCGCCAGCGGTCGGAAGAAGTCATGGTGTTCTCTGTCTGGCGCGGCGGCATCTGCGCACCGCCGCGCCCGGGGTTGGGTGTGGGCGCTTACGCCAAGGTCGGGTAGTCGGTGTAACCCTCGGCCCCGCCGCCGTACAGCTTGTCGGCGCGCAGTTCGTTCCAAGGCGCGCCTTCGCGCAGACGGCGGACGAGGTCCGGGTTGGCGATGAAGCCGCGGCCGAAGGCGATCAGATCGGCCCCACCGTCGGCGATCACCTGTTCGGCCAGTTCCTTGCTGTAGCCGTTGTTCACCAGCCAAGCCCCCTTGAAGGCGCGACGGGCGGCGGCGTAATCGAAGCTGGCGCCGTCCGGCGTGCGCGTGCCGCCGGTTTCGCCCTCGATGACGTGCAGGAAGGCCAGGCCGTAGCCGGCCAGCTTGTCGATCACGTAGCCGTAGAGCGCCTGCGGGTTGCTGTCGAGCGGCGCGGTGAAGGTGGTCAGCGGGCTCAGGCGGATGCCGGTGCGGCCGGCGCCGATCTCGCCGACGATGGCCTCGACCACCTCGAACAACAGGCGGGCGCGGTTCTCGATGCTGCCGCCGTAGGGGCCGCTGCGGTCATTGACGCTGTCGCGCAGGAACTGTTCGAGCAGGTAGGTGTTGGCGGCGTGGATCTCGACGCCGTCGAAACCGGCGGCGATGGCGTTGCGCGCCGCCAGCCGGTAATCATTGACCAGACCGGGCAGCTCGTCGTCGCGCAGCGCACGCGGCGCCGACACCGGCACGAAACCGTCGCGGGTGAAGGTGCTCGCCTCGGCGGTGCGGGCGGTGGAGGACACCGGCGCGGCGCCGTCCGGCAGCAGCGACACATGCGAAATGCGGCCGACGTGCCACAACTGCAGCACGATCCGGCCGCCTTCGGCATGCACGGCGTCGGTGACGGCACGCCAGGCAGCGACCTGCTCGGCCGACCAGATGCCCGGCGTATCGAGGTAGCCCTGCGCCATCGGCGAGATCGGGCTGGCCTCGGCGATGATCAGGCCGGCGCTGGCGCGCTGGCGGTAATACTCGACGGTCAGCGGGCCGGGACAGTTGCCGGCGACGGCGCGATTGCGCGTCAGCGGCGCCATCACGATGCGGTTGGCGAGGGCGATGTCGCCGATCTGGATCGGCTCGAACAGCGTGGTCATGGCGTTTCTCCTGAGGTTTGATTAGACCGGTCGTCTAGTTTCTTGCGTCAAAAAAGGGCCGTCGACGGACGGCCCGGAAATCAATCAGCGGCTCAACAACTGCCGGGTGAACTGCAAGGCATTCTCCAGCGGCTGCGCCTGGCGCTGCAGCTTGGCCAGCAGGCTGGCGCCCAGCCACAACTGGTACAGCGTCTGCGCCGTCGCCGCGGCATTGAGCGGCGGGATCGAACCATCGGCCATGCCGGTTTCGAGCAGCCGGGCAATGCGGCTGACGATCTGCCCGGTGCCGTCGCGCAGCGTCTCGCGCATCGGATCGGACAAGTCGGCCACCTCGCCGCCCAGCTTGACCACCAGGCACTGCTGCTCGGCACACGCCGCCTGCTTGTCCAGCCAGCGCTGCCAGTAGCACGCCAGCCGCTCCTGCGCACTCAGCGCCTCGGCCGCGAACAGCGCATCGAGATCGGCCAGGTAACGCGCGAAGTAATCCTCCAGCAAGGCCTGCCCGTACTGCTCCTTGGACTCGAAGTAATGGTAGAACGACCCCTTGGGCACCCCGGCCGCGGTCAGAATCTCGTTCAACCCGACACTGGCAAAGCCCTTGCCGGCAATGATGCGCTGGCCGGTTTCAAGGACATGCTGGCGGGTGTTGTCGTGACGGGTTTTCATGGGGTGGGATTGTGCACTTGATTAGACCGGTCGTCTAGTTTGTGTCTAATGGATACAAACTAGAGATTCGTGGAACCTAGACTGACTCCCTCCTGCGTCAGGGCGATCTGCCGGGATTATTACAGAAGCAAGTTGCGTAGTGCATAATCGCAAAATCGTCGCATACCGATCATTATTTTGCCAATGCAAGGCGATCGCATCGAATGGTATGACATCAACTAACGGCTAGGGATCTGGGATGGACAGCTATCAAGAAATCGTTTTACGGTTAGGTCAATATTTGGAAGATATTGAAGCAGACCGAGCAAAACCGCTTGTCGATGCCGCAAACAAATATCGGCTTGCTGCGGAGGCTATTTGCAAGGCCATCATACTCGGGCATGGGAGACAGCCACAGGGACTTCTCGAAAAGCTGATTGCAGATGCCTTGAAACATGTCGAAGCTGATGAAACGGCTCGCGATGCAGGTATGTTCAAAACCGAAATAAGATACCTGCAAAACGTGGGTAACACATATTCTCACGATGGTTCCGGTAGCGATCTATCCAATAAACAGTGTCAGTCGGCAGCTTTTGATTCATTGACTAAGGTTATTTGGATAGCGTTCTTCGGTAATGGGAATCTTGATGCTCCTAGAATCCCGAGATCAATGGAAAATCAAATTCCGACCAGAACGCTTGGACGAGTTAAATTCGAAAATCCGAGAGCGGAAGAAGTGGTGCGCCTTTGTTTTCCAAAGCACCGAGTCGAGACTAAGCTAAAACGATCCGATCACGACAATCGCCTCGTGTACGACTATGTGACAGCTGATCTTGGAGGCGGATTGTCTAAGGGCATGATTTTTCTTCGATCGCGTACAGCGCTTGAGAAATCCCTTCACGATTTTCTTGAGATTTTTAGAAATTATTTTCCAGATTCCCTTGAGATTATCACACCGCGAGCTTACCGCCCCGATGGCGGAGAAATTGATCGACGAAAATCGATAGTTGATGTTGTGCGAGATTTGTCTTTGGACTCTAGAGGTCGGAAAGTCCATGTGAAGTATTTTGATGATTTTGTGTGGGATTCGTGCCTTCCAGAGGTATTCAGGGCTGGCGATTTTTCTGCCGAAAAAACCTCCAATTTCATTGAGCAAACACTCTTTTCTCTGGATGATTCTGGAGAGCCAGTCGGCGACTATCTAAGCACCTCTGAATATGTCTCAAATATCTTAAAAAGTTCGAATAGCTTTAATCCTGTGCATGTGGTTACGGGGCCTGCTGGAATAGGAAAAACAACATTCTGCGACGACATTTCATTATATATTAATTCTCAAGATCGAAAACGAGTTATTCTGTTGTCGGCAACTGATTTTCGTGAGATTTCGATTTCTACTAGCATTGATTCAGTGAGCGACCTGTATAAGGTGGCGGTGGCAAATGGCTTGCTCGATGATGCAAACTCAATTGAGAGCCACAACTTCGAAATAAATCTAGCATGTGGAAATTTTGTACTGCTAATTGATGGATTTGATGAACTAGAATCTCATTTAGGTACCTCGCTGAATTTTGAAAAGTTCATGAGGTCACTGGTTGACCTGGAGGAATGCTTTAGGAAGGTTCTAGTTATTCTGACGGTTAGAAATTACAACTTGGAGCGATTCCAGCATGTTCGACAGGCGTCTATTTGCCGCTTACGTGGATTTTCTAGCCAGGATACTGATCGTTATCTCGCGGGACGTCTGCCTAAGGAAACTATTCCAGAAGCCAAGAGGCTTTTGCAAGCATTTAATGAGAACGGCGAGTCTGAAAGGCTTACAACGATTCCTTTGTACGCGTCACTTATCTGCGATTATTTGATCGATGACGAGGAATCGGTATCAAGCCAGCCTTTGGTTGTAAAATCTGATAGTGCGAGGTTTTTTACAAGTGGCAAGCCGCTTGATACTTTGGTTAAAAAAATAGTCGATCGTGAAATAACGAAGCAGTCGCTGGGTAATATCGGCCCGGACGATTTTTTTGATATCTTAATTGAGATTATTCGGGCTCCTCAGTGTACAGTAACTAAGGAAAGTCTACTAAGTTACATCAGCGCCTGTGATAGTGATGAGCCGACAGTTAATCCCGTAAATTTTCTGCGAAACCCGTTCCTTTTGTGGGATGGTGAAACTATTACATTCAAATATGATTCACTTTCTTACTTCTTTAAATCGCGGCTATTAGCACGCAAAATAATAGACGGTCAGTTTTCCGAACAGCCGGCTATTGAATTCATGGCTGAGTTTTGCCGTGGGGACGGGCCGCTTTATGACGAGATTGTGGCTGTTCTTCCTCCTGCTACGTATGCATATCGTCCTAATACTATAAAGTGGTTTAGGAGTCTCGTGCAATATGCTAAAAGAGATGCTGGTTCGACATTGCCTTGGCGTAAAGCCATAAGTGCATTCATGTACTGGGCAGTCAGTAGAAATATCGATAAGGCCGAGCGCTCCGAAACTATCAATGTGTATTTCGAAAGCAAAATATGGCCAGGGTTCTCCATATTTGGTGAGTTTTTTCCGGTTAATCTGTCCGGGATTACGGTTCAAGATGGTCATATTGAAAACTACACAAATCTGCAGAACTGTGAATATGTTAACGGTGTCGCTGTTTTCTATAATACACAAGTTAACTTTGATGATCGATCTCTTCCTGATAAATTGGATCGTTCGCTATTTGGGGCTGGTTGTAAATTTAGCTCAAACCTTTCAGCATCTTTCCAAACAAAGAAAGTGGCAGACGAATCTTGGTATGAGGTAATTCGTGACAACTTGTATAAGATAATTAAGGTTGGTTTTCGAGCGAATCATTTTTCTTGGAAGAGTGGTAGTGTATATAAAACTGTCACGGTTGTTGGGAAATTGTCACTTAATGCATACCTTGAGTTCTTAAGCGAAAAAGGTGTTTTGGATATTGAAATTAGCCGTGCTGATTCGGAACCTGGATATGTCGTATCGAAGAATTGGTCCGACGATGCAAGAAAGCTTGTTGAAGAGAAAAACGTAACGAAGCGGATGGCTGCTTTAATTGCTGATCTAATAAGATCAGCCTGATAGCGATCTACAGATTTATGGTTTCACTAATGTGCTGGATTCTGCGCTTTGTCTCCACGGAGCCTACGCGGCCGATCAATAGAAGTCGGCACTGGGCACGGGAAGGCGCGCTCCCCTTTAGTGGCTACCGGTCTGGTCTTGCTTCTGTTAATGGTTGCAATGGCCGATCAGCACTTGAAGCTTATTAAATAACCGCATACGTATAACAATTCTTAACCCACCCCTCCGCCCCACCCCGGTACGATAGCCTTTTCCCCTCAGGAGCGAATCATGGGTCTTCTCGATCAAGTAGTCGGCGGGCTGGCCGCCAATGCCCTCGGTGGCAAGGGTAACGGGCTGGCCGAGATGGCCATGCAGTTGGTCAATCAGTATCCGGGCGGCCTCGGCGGTCTGGTGCAGGCTTTTCAGCAGGGTGGGCTGGGTGAGATCGTCAATTCCTGGGTGTCGACCGGGCAGAACCTGCCGGTGTCGGGCGATCAGTTGAGTTCGGTGCTCGGCAGCGACTTCCTCGGCAAGCTGGCCGGGCAGGCCGGGGTGGCGCCGCAGGAGGTGGCGAACGGGCTGGCCGAATTCCTGCCCGGGCTGGTCGATCAACTGACGCCGGGCGGCAAGCTGCCGGAAGGCGGCGACCTGCTGGCGCAGGGGCTGAACATGCTGAAGAAGGGCGGGCTGTTCGGCTGAGGCCGGGCGGCGTCTGCCGGGAGCGTCCGATGAAATTCGGCTACACCATCCTTTATGTCGATGATGTCCGCCGGACGCTCGATTTCTACGTTGCCGCCTTCGGGCTGAGCGTGCGCTTCCTGCATGAGAGCGGCGACTTCGGCGAGCTGGAGACTGGCGGCACGGCGCTCGCCTTTTCCTCGCGGGCGCTGATGCGCCAGCTGGGTAAGCAGCCGTCGGCGCCGGTTTGCGGCGCGCCCAGTTTCGAAATTGCTTTCGTCTGCGACGATGTCGCGGCGGCGGTCGACCGCGCGCTGGCGGCCGGGGCGCGCCTGGTGCAGGCGCCGGAGGCGATGCCCTGGGGGCAGACGGTGGCTTACGTGGCCGACCTGGAAGGTTTCCTGGTCGAGCTGTGTACGCCGGTCGGCGGCTAGAGGAAGCGTTCGAGCAATACGTTGAGGAAGCGCCGGCCCTTGGCGGTCGGCGCGATCTTTTCCGGGCCGAGGTCGAGCAGACCGTCGGCCTGCGCCGCCTTGAGTTGCGGCAGGATCGCGGTCAGCGGCCGCGAGGTGCGCAGTTCGAACAGGCTGGGGGCGAAGCCGTCGGCCAGGCGCAGCGCGTTCATCATGAATTCGAAGGGCAGTTCGGCGACGGCGACTTCGTGCTCTTCCTGAATCGGTCGACCGGCGCGGACATTTTCCAGATAGGCCTTGGGGTGCTTGTGGCGCATCTGGCGCAGCACGCGGTCGTGCAGCGTCAGCTTGGAATGGGCGCCGGCGCCGATGCCGAGGTAGTCGCCGAAATGCCAGTAGTTGAGGTTGTGCAGGCACTGCCGGCCGGGCTGGGCGAAGGCCGAGGTCTCGTAGTTGGCGTAGCCGGCGGCGGCCAGCCGGGCTTCGATGGCTTCCTGCATGTCGGCGCACAGGTCGCCTTCGGGCAGGTCGGGCGGGAAGGCGGCGAAGTGCGTGTTCGGCTCCAGCGTTAGCTGGTAGCAGGAGAGGTGCGGCGGCGCGAAGGACAGCGCGGTGTCGATGTCGGCGAGCGCTTGCGCCTGCGTTTGATAAGGCAGGCCGTACATCAGGTCGAGATTGAAGCGCTCGAAGTGCTCGCCGGCCAGTTGCGCCGCGCGCTTCGCTTCGGCGCTGCCGTGGATGCGGCCGAGCGCCTTGAGGTGCTCGTCGTTGAAGCTCTGGATGCCGAGCGACAGCCGATTGACCCCGGCGGCGCGAAAGCCGGCGAACTTGCCGGCCTCGACCGTGCCGGGATTGGCTTCGAGCGTGATCTCTGCCTCCGGCGACAACATCGCCAGCGCCCGGAAGGCGCCGATCAGCTCGTCGATGGCGCCCGGCGACAGCAGGCTGGGCGTGCCGCCGCCGAAGAACACTGTCTGCACCGGCCGGCCCCAGATCAGCGGCAGCGCCGACTGCAGATCGGCGATCAGCGCATCGACATACTCGCGCTCGGGAATCTCGCCGCCGTTCTCGTGCGAGTTGAAGTCGCAATACGGACACTTGCGCACGCACCACGGGATATGGACGTAGAGCGAGAGGACCGGGGATTTGCGGAATTCGAGCGGATTTTCGGGGTTTTTTGCGGTCGACCGTACGGGTTCGGCAAAAATCGGGATGGTCTTCGCCACGCTCAGAGTTCCGGCAGCCGCTCGATCAGCTTCTGCATCGCCCGGCCGCGGTGCGAGACGCGGTTCTTGGTATCGGCGTCGAGTTCGGCGGCGGTTTTTCCGAACTCCGGGACGAAGAACAGCGGGTCGTAGCCGAAGCCGCCGTCGCCGCGGTGTTGGTCGACGATTTGGCCGTACCATTCGCCTTCGGCGATGATCGGTTGCGGGTCGTCGGCGCTGCGGCAGAGGACCAGGCAGCTGACGAAGTGGGCGCGGCGGTCAGCCTTGCCGGCGAGTTCGGCGAGCAGTTTTTCGTTGTTGCGGGCATCGGATTTCGGTTCGCCGGCATAACGGGCGGAAATTACGCCCGGCGCGCCGCCGAGCGCCTTGACGCACAGGCCGGAGTCGTCGGCGAGCGCCGGCAGGCCGCTGAGCCGGGCGGCGTGGCGGGCTTTGGCCAGCGCGTTCTCGACGAAGGTGCAGTGCGGCTCCTCGGCTTCCGGGATGCCGAGCTGGCCTTGTGGGATGACTTCGAAGCCGAGCGGTGCGAGCAGCGCGTTGAGCTCCTTCATCTTCTTGGCGTTGTTCGAGGCGAGGACGAGTTTTTGCATGGCGGGGAAATCCGGGCGTCGGAAATTGGCGGAATCTGACGGTCGACCGTCAGATTCCGGGAAAAACGGTTCAGCTGGCGAGCGCGCTCTGCTGTTCGGCGACCAGCTGGCGGATGCCCATCTGGGCGAGGTCCATCAGCACGTTCATCTGTTCGCGGCTGAATGGCTCGCCTTCGGCCGTGCCCTGGACTTCGACGATGCCGCCCTTGCCGGTCATGATCACGTTCATGTCGGTGTCGCAGTTGGAGTCTTCCGGGTAGTCGAGGTCGAGCACGGCGCTGCCTTCATAGATGCCGACCGAGATCGCGGCGACGTGGTCCTTGACCGGGTTGGCCGCCAGCTTGCCGGCCTGCACCAGCTTTTCGCAGGCTTCGTAGAGGGCGATCCAGGCGCCGGTGATCGAGGCGCAGCGGGTGCCGCCGTCGGCTTGCAGGACGTCGCAGTCGAGGGTGATCTGGCGTTCGCCGAGCGCCTTGAGGTCGGTCACGGCGCGCAGGCTGCGGCCGATCAGGCGCTGGATTTCCTGGGTGCGGCCGGTCTGCTTGCCCTTGGCGGCTTCACGCGACGAACGGGTGTGCGTGGCGCGCGGCAGCATGCCGTATTCGGCGGTGACCCAGCCCTGGCCCTTGCCGCGCAGGAAGGGCGGCAGGCTTTCCTCGACCGAGGCGGTGCACAGCACGCGGGTGTCGCCCATTTCGATCAGCACCGAACCTTCGGCGTGGCGGGTGAAATTGCGGGTGATCTTGACGGCGCGGAGCTGGTCCGGCTGGCGTTGGCTGGGACGCATGGGGATTTCCTTATTTTTTCGGGTTGTACTTGTCGATGGCGGCGCGGATTTCGTCGATCGCCGCCTCGATCTCGTCTTCCGACAGTTCGCTCTTGTAGGCCGGGTTGCGGCCGAACTGGTCGAGTCGCGTGGTGACCTGGTCGATCGACATGGTCTGGGTCGAGATGGCGCTGCTGGCTTCTTCGACGTAGTGGTCTTCCCAGCGTACGGCGACGACCGACAGATTGTCGCCGTACTGGCCGCCCTTGGTTTCCGCCTGCGACAGCAGCATCGGCACCACTTGCAGCAGGTTGGCGCCCTTGAGCGCGACGGCCATCGTTTCGCCGGAGGTGACGCCCCACAGGCCGTCGGTGCACAGCAGCAGGATGTCGCCGTGTTCCAGCGGCGTCTTGCGCGAGTAGTCGATTTCCGGCGGTGTCGGGCTGCCGAGGCAGCTGTAGATCTTGTTGCGGTCGGGGTGGCGGGCGGCCTGCGCTTCGCTGACCAGGCCTTCCTCGAGCAGCAGGCGGATGCGCGAATGATCCTTGGTCTGGGCGATGATGCGGCCGTTGCGCATCAGGAACAGACGCGAATCGCCGGCATGCGCCCAGTAGGCGATGTTGTCCTGGACCACGCAGGCAACGCAGGTGGTGCGTGGCGAATCGGCCAGCCGGTGGCGGGCGGTGTAGTCGAGGATGGCGTGGTGGGCGTTGGTCATGCCCTTCTGCAGGAAGCGGAAAGGGTCGGCGAGCGCCGGCCGGGCCTCGCGCTGGAAGGCGTCGGCCAGTGTCTGGACGGCGATCTGGGCGGCGACTTCGCCGTGGTGATGACCGCCCATGCCGTCGGCGACCACCATCATCAGCGCGTCGCGCGAATAGCAGTAGCTCAGGCGGTCTTCGTTGTTGGCGCGGCCGCCCTGGCGGCTTTCCTGATAGATGGTGAATCTCATCGGGCAGCGTTCCGGAATTTGCCGACGACGCGGTCGAACCAGCCAGGCTCGGCCTTGTGCATCGGCGGGACGGTGGCGACCAGCGCCTTCTGCAGGGCGAACACGCTTTGCGGACGGTACAGGTGGTTGAGGTTCAGGCACCAGTCGATGATTTCGAGCAGCCGGTCCGACAACTGCCCTTCCCAGCGCACCATCGCCGGCGTCAGCGTGTCCTTCTTCAGCCGCTCGTCGGCGGCCGGCGGCGGGCAGCCGGCCAGGCAGGCGTACATCGAGGCGCCGACGCTGTAGATGTCGCTCCACGGCCCCAGATCCTTGCGGTTGCCGTAGTGTTCGGGCGACGCGAAGCCCGGGGTGTACATCGGCTTGAGCATCGGCTGGTCGCTGACCAGGGTTTGCCGGGCGGCGCCGAAATCGATCAACACCGGGGTGTTGTCGGCGCGCAGATAAATGTTCGAGGGCTTCAGGTCGAGATGCAGCAGTTTGTGCGAATGCACTTCGCGCAGGCCGTTCAGCATGCGGGTGAACACGTTGCGGATGAAACGCTCGGAAACGTGTCCCTGGTGCTTCTGGATGTATTCCTGCAGGGTGCGGCCGTGCTCGTATTCCATGACCATGTAGACGGTCTCGTTGGCCCGGAAGAAGTTGAGCACGCGGATCACGTTGGGATGCGACAGCTTGGCCAGCGCCCGCCCTTCCTCGAAGAAACACTTCATGCCGTAGCGGAAGGCGCCCAGGTGTTCCGGCGTGATCAGCGGCTTGACTTCGCCCTTGGCCCGCAATGCCAGGCTGTTCGGCAGGTATTCCTTGATCGCCACCTGCCGGCCGTCGGGGTCCGCGGCGAGATACACGATGGAGAAACCGCCAAGCGAAAGCTGGCGATCTATCGTGTACTCCTCCAGTGGGTGCCCCCCGGGCAGCGGGTGATTGGCTTGTTGCGCCATCTGTCTCGCGGTTATGATCCAGAGGCAGGCATTGTCGGGCGTGTTGTCCGACCTGTAAAGCTGGAGACTCCCCGAGCATGATATGCAGCATGACCGGATATGCAGTGAAAACCCGCGATCTTGAACGCGGCACGCTGCAGATCGAACTGAAAAGCGTCAATTCCCGTTACCTCGATTTCCACTTCCGCATCGCCGACGATCTGCGGGCCCTGGAAATCCCGCTGCGCGAGTTGCTGGCCAGCCATCTGTCGCGCGGCAAGGTCGAGTGCCGGCTGTCGTTCAACGCAGCGGCGGCGCGCGGCGAGCAACTGCAGATCAATGGCGAGCTGCTGTCGTCGTTGCGCCTGCTCGGCGCGCAAGTCCGGGAAGCGCTGCCCGAGGCGTCGCCGCTATCGGTCAACGAAGTGTTGCGCTGGCCCGGCATGTTCGGTGAGCAGGGCATCGATTTTGCCGCGCTGGGCCCGGAAGTGTTGGCGCTGGCGCGCGAAGCACTGAAGGATTTCACCGCGACACGGGCACGCGAAGGTGAAAAACTGGCCCAGACCATCGTCGACCGCGTCGATGCGATGCGCGAGATCGTGCGCGGCGTCGAGCCGCGCATTCCGGAAGCGCAGGCGCTGTTCACCGACAAGCTGCGGCAGCGGTTGGTCGAGGCGCTGGGCAACGCCAGCGACGACCGCATCCTGCAGGAAGTCGCCGTGTTTGCCACGCGCATCGACGTCGCCGAGGAACTGGCCCGCCTGAACACCCATCTCGACGAAGTGCGACGTATCCTGAAAGCCGGCGGCGCCTGCGGCAAGCGTCTTGATTTCCTGATGCAGGAACTGAATCGCGAAGCCAATACCCTGGCGTCGAAGTCGGCGATCACCGAAGTGTCGCAGGCGGCGATGGAGCTCAAGCTGCTGATCGAGCAGATGCGCGAGCAGATCCAGAACCTGGAATAAGGAATGGCGATGTCCGGCAACCTCTACGTCGTCGCGGCGCCTTCCGGCGCCGGCAAGACCACGCTGGTGCGCATGCTGCTGGCCAGCGAGGCCGGCGTTAACCTGTCGATTTCGCACACCACGCGTTCGCCGCGTCCGGGCGAGAGCGATGGGCGGGAATACCATTTCGTTGCGGTCGACGCCTTCCGCGCGATGATTTCGCGCGGCGAGTTTCTCGAATGGGCGGAGGTGCATGGCAATTTCTACGGCACCTCGAAATCGCGCATCGCCGAACAGCTGGCCGCCGGCAGCGACGTGCTGCTGGAAATCGACTGGCAGGGCGCGCAGCAGGTGCGGCAGCAGTTTCCGGAGGCCATCGGCATCTTCATCCTGCCGCCGTCGATGGAGGAACTGACCCGGCGGCTGACCGGTCGCGGGACCGATGCGCCGGAGGTCGTCGAACGTCGTCTTGCCGCGGCACAGGCGGAAATGCGCCATGTCGGGGAATTCGACTATGTTATTATTAACGACCAGTTGGACCAGGCATTGGACGATTTGCGCGCCGTTGTGCGTGCCGCCCGCCTGGCCGTCGGCAAGCAGCGTGCGCGTCATGCCGGGTTGTTTGCCAAGTTGTTATGAACGAAAGAATTTCCGAGGTTTGCCATGGCTCGCGTTACCGTCGATGATTGCCTGAAAAGGATTCCCAACCGCTTCCAGATGACCCTGGCCGCCGCGCATCGCGCTCGCCAGATCGCCAACGGCGCGACGCCGCTGGTCGATGTCGAGAAGGACAAGCCGACCGTTGTCGCACTGCGCGAAATGGCGATCGGCAAGGTCGGGCTGGAAGTCCTCAACCGCGGCCAGGCCTGAGCGACAGGGCGGTGAAGCCGGATGGACCCAGCGCCGTCGCTCCCGCCCAGCTATGAGGAACCCGCTTACCGGGTCTTCCTCGACAGTCTCGATTATCTTCCGCCGACTGATGTAGAACGCATCAAGTCGGCGTTTGCCTTTTCCGCGAAGGCGCATGCGCATCAGAAGCGCATGTCCGGCGAGCCCTACATCACGCATCCGCTGGCCGTTGCCGGCGCGGTGGTCGAATGGCGCATGGACGCCGATGCCGTCTGTGCCGCGTTGCTGCACGACACGATGGAGGACACCGGCGCGACCAAGCAGGAGCTGGCCGAAAAATTCGGCAAGCCGGTCGCCGAGCTGGTCGATGGCCTGTCCAAGCTCGACAAGATGGAATTCGCTTCCTATCAGGAAGCGCAGGCCGAGAATTTCCGCAAGATGCTGATGGCGATGGCGCGCGATCTGCGCGTCGTGCTGATCAAGCTGGCCGACCGTCAGCACAATGTTCAGACGATGTCGGCGATGCGCGTCGACAAGCGGGTGCGCATCGCCCGCGAAACGCTGGAAATCTACGCGCCGATCGCCTTGCGCCTCGGGTTGAACAAGCTGTATCGCGACTTGCAGGACACTTCGTTCCGGCTGATCCATCCGCATCGCGCCGAGGTGCTGAGCAAGGCCTTGAAGGCCGCGCGCGGCAACCGTGCCGAACTGCTCGGACGCATCCAGGACGGCATCTGCGACAAGCTTGCGCATGCCGGGCTGAAGGCGGATGTCTTCGGGCGCGAGAAGAGCCTTTACTCGATCTTCCGCAAGATGAAGGACAAGCACCTGTCGTTTTCGCAGGTGCTCGACATCTACGGTTTCCGTGTCGTCGTCGACAATGTGCCGACCTGCTATCTGGCGCTCGGCGCGCTGCATGCGCTGTACAAGCCGGTGCCGGGCAAGTTCAAGGATTACATCGCGATTCCCAAGGCCAACGGCTACCAGTCGCTGCACACGACCTTGATCGGCCCCTACGGCACGCCGGTCGAAGTGCAGATCCGCACGCGCGAGATGCACAACGTCGCTCAGGAAGGCGTTGCTGCGCACTGGCTGTACAAGGACGACGGCGAGTCCAGCGCCGATCTGCAGATCAAGACGCACAAATGGCTGCAATCGCTGCTCGAGATGCAGAGCAGCGACTCGGCCGAGTTCTTCGAAAACGTCAAGATCGACCTCTTCCCGGACGAGGTTTACGTCTTCACGCCCAAGGGCAAGATCCTCGCCATGCCCAGCGGGGCGACGGCGGTCGATTTCGCTTACGCGGTGCATACCGATGTCGGTAATCATTGTTCGGCGGCGCGCATCAACCACGAACTGGCGCCGCTGCGCACCGAGCTGAAGAACGGCGATCTGGTCGAGATCGTCACCTCGCCGAAGGCAACGCCCAACCCGGTGTGGCTGAGCTATGTGAAGACCGGTCGGGCGCGCAGCAAGATCCGGCATTTCCTGCGCACGACGCAGAACGAGGAATCGGCCCGGCTCGGCGAACGGCTGTTGCGCCAGGAATTGCTGTCGCTCGGCGTGGTGCCGATCTCGATCCCCGGCGAAGCCTGGGATGCGCTGGTCAAGGCCGGCGGTCAGCAGTCGCTCGAGGAGGTGTATACCGATATCGGTCTGGGCAAGCGCCTGCCCTCCGTCGTCGCCCGGCGTCTGCTGGCGCGCGAGGACATCCAGGCCGACAAGGCGCAGCACATGACGCTGGCGATTCACGGCAACGAAGGCATGGCGATCCAGCTGGCGCGCTGCTGTCAGCCGATTCCGGGCGATCCGATCATCGGTTCGATCCGCAAGGGCAGCGGTATGGTGATCCACACCCACGATTGCCCGAGCATCCGCAAATCGCGCTCCAGCGAGCCGCAGAAATGGATCGACGTCGAGTGGGAGCCGGAAGACGGCAAACTGTTCGACCTGCGCATCCGGATCGAGGTCAAGAACACGCGCGGCGTGCTGGCCCAGGTTTCCGGCGCCATCGCCGAGGCCGGCTCGAACATCGAGCACGTGTCGATGGATGCCGATCCGGAGCGTCTGTTCACCCTGCTGCGGTTCACCATCCAGGTGGCCAACCGCACCCACCTGGCTGCGGTGATGCGCGGCCTGCGTCATATTCCGGAAGTCACCCGGATTACCCGGGAACGGGGCGGAGAGGCATGAAGGTTCTGGTGCTGGGTGCCGGTGTCATCGGAGTGACCAGTGCCTGGTACCTGAACGCGGCCGGTCATCAGGTCACGGTGCTCGAGCGGCAACCGGGCGTGGCCCTCGAAACCAGCTTTGCCAACGGCGGCCAGGTTTCGGTATCGCATGCCGAACCCTGGGCCAATCCGCATGTCTTTTCGCAATTGCTGCGCTGGTTCGGGCGCGAGGATGCGCCATTGCTCTGGCGCTGGCGCGTCGATCCGGCGCAACTGGCCTGGGGGCTGCGTTTCCTGCGCGAATGCACGCCTGGCCGGACGCAGGCCAACGTCGCGGCGATCGTCGCGCTGGCCCTGTATAGCCGGGAACGCCTGCAGACGCTGCGCGACGAGCTCGGCCTGCACTACGACCAGTTGGCGCGTGGCATCCTTCACGTCTATACCGATCCGCGTGCCTATGCCCTGGCGCTCGAAGCGGCGCGCCTGATGCGCCAGTTCGGGCTGGATCGCGAACCGGTCGATGTCGACGCCTGCCTGCGCATCGAACCGGCGTTGACCGAGGCCCGGCATCTGCTCGTCGGCGGCGATTACACCCCGTCCGACGAGTCGGGCGATGCCCATTTGTTCACCCGCCAACTGGCGGAGCGGGCGGCGGCGGCCGGCGTCGTTTTTCGCCACGGTATCCAGGTCGACCGCATGGCGGCGGCCGGCGGCCGGGTGGCCGGCGTCATCGCCAGCGACGGACAGAGTACCGATCTATACACTGCTGATGCCTATGTCGTGGCCCTGGGCAGTCATGCACCGGGTCTGTTGCGGCCGCTCGGCGTCGGTCTGCCGATCTATCCGGCGAAGGGCTATTCGGCGACGCTGACGCTGGCCGACGGTGCCGTGGCGCCGAGCGTCAGCATCACCGACGACGAGCGCCGACTGGTCTTCTCGCGCCTGGGCAATCGCCTGCGCGTTGCCGGCACGGCGGAGTTCAACGGCTTCAACCTGGCACTCAACGAGGTGCGCTGCCGGGCGCTGATCGAACGGGCGCAACGCCTGTTCCCCCGGCTCGAGGTCGAGGGCGAGCCGCAGTTCTGGTGCGGCTTGCGTCCGGCCACGCCGTCCAACGTCCCGGTCATCGGACGGGCCAGGCGTTATGCCAACCTGTGGTTGAATGCCGGCCACGGTACGCTGGGCTGGACCATGGCCTGCGGCTCGGGCGCCGCGCTGGCGGATTTGATGTCGGGACGTCGGGCTCGGGCGGCCTTCCCCTTTCTGTGCTGATCGACACCCATTGCCATCTCGATGCCGGCGAATTCGACGGCGATCGGGCGCAGGTGTATGCCCATGCCTTGCTCCACGGCGTCGAACGCATCGTCGTGCCGGCAGTTGCGGTCGACGGCTTTGCCGGCACCAAAAGCACCGTCGCCGCCTATTCCCGCTGTGTTGCGGCGTATGGAATCCATCCGCTCTATGTGATGCAGGCAGGCGAGGACGATCTGGTGCAGGTCGGCGACTGGCTGGATCGCGAGCGGCCGGTCGCCGTCGGCGAGATCGGGCTGGATTTTCATGTGCCGGGCATCGATGCGGCGCGGCAGCAAAGTTTTTTCGTCGCGCAATTGAAACTGGCCAGGGCGCGCGATTTGCCGGTGATCCTGCATGTGCGGCGCGCGGTCGATGCGGTGCTGCGCGAACTGCGGCGGGTGCGCGTGCGCGGCGGCATCGCCCATGCTTTCAACGGGAGTCCGCAGCAGGCCGCGGAGTTCATCAAGCTCGGCTTCAAGCTCGGTTTCGGCGGTGCCGCGACTTACTCCGGTTCAACCCGCATCCGCCAGCTGGCGGCAACGTTGCCGATCGAGAGCATCGTGCTCGAGACCGACGCTCCGGACATCCCTCCGGTCTGGCTCAACCGGGGGCGCAATGCGCCGGGCGAACTGCCGCGCATTGCGGCGGAAGTCGCGGCCCTGCGGGGGATGCCGCCCGCAGCGCTGATCGCTGCGACGGGCGATAACGCCAGGGGGGTGCTGGGTTTTTCCTGATTGCTGCGGTCGACCGCAGCAATCAGGAAAAACTGCGCGTGAACCGTTCGGCGTTTGCTTGGGGCGGTAAAAACAAAGCCGCTTGCCCCGGCGGGCAAAGCGGCTTTGGCGACGCGGCGTCGACGATGTCGGTGCGTCAGGCGGCGAGCAGGCCGCGCATTTTTTGCAGCGCCTTGGCTTCGATCTGGCGGATGCGCTCGGCCGAAACGTCGAACTCGGCGGCCAGTTCGTGCAGCGTCGCCGCTTCGCCTTCGGCCAGCCAGCGGGCTTCGACGATCCGCCGGCTGCGCGGATCGAGGGCTTCCAGTGCGCCATGCAGGCCTTCCTGCTGCAGGTGCGCCTTGGCCTTGTTTTCCAGCACGCGGGTCGGTTCGTAGCGCGAGTCGGCCAGGTAGTCGATCGGCGCGAAGCTGTCCTCGCCGTCGTCCGGGCTGCCTTCCAGCGCCAGATCGCGGCCGGTCAGCCGGGTTTCCATCTCGACCACTTCCTCCGGCTTGACGCCGAGCTTGCCGGCGACTTCGGCGGCCTGCGTGCCGGACAGCGTGTCGACGCCCTCGTAGTCGTTCTTCAGGCTGCGCAGGTTGAAGAACAGCTTGCGCTGCGCCTTGGTCGTGGCGACCTTGACCAGCCGCCAGTTCTTCAGGATGTATTCGTGAATCTCGGCCTTGATCCAGTGCATCGCGAACGACACCAGACGCACGCCGCGCGTCGGATCGAAGCGCTTGACCGCCTTCATCAGGCCGATGTTGCCTTCCTGAATCAGGTCGGCGTGCGGCAGGCCGTAGCCGAGGTAGCCGCGGGCGATCGAAATCACCAGACGCAGATGCGACAGCACGAGCTGGCGGGCCGCTTCCACATCGCCTTCGTTGTGGAAACGCTCGGCCAGCCGGGTCTCTTCCGCCTCGGACAGCATCGGATAACGGTTCGCCGCCTGGATGTAGGCGTCGATGTTGCCGACGGCTGAGGGCATGGGAAGCGCCATAGCTTGGGTCATAGCGTAATATCCTCCTTCAACGTTTGAATCCATTTTAGCACTCGCAAACTCAGAGTGCTAACAGACATGCAAGTTCCCATTTATCGGGGGCGTTTCGCCCCGTCGCCGACCGGTCCGCTGCATTTCGGCTCGCTGGTTGCCGCTGTCGGCAGCCACCTCGACGCCCGTACACAAGGCGGAGAATGGCTGGTCCGCATGGAAGACGTCGATGCGCCGCGTTGCGTGCCGGGGGCCGCCGACGACATCCTGCGTACGCTGGAGGCCTTCGGTTTCGCCTGGGACGGGCCGGTGCTGTACCAGCATCGGCGCAGCGAGGCCTATGCGGCGGCGCTCGATGCACTGATCGACGCGGGCGACGTGTATCCCTGCGCCTGTTCGCGCAAGGATATCGCCGAGGCGGCAAGACGCATGGCGGACGATGGCGGGCCGGTCTATCCGGGCACCTGCCGTCGTGGACTGCCGGCCGGCCAGCCAGCGCGGGCCTGGCGGTTGCGCGTCGGAAATTCGCCGGTTTCCTTCGTCGACCGCATCCAGGGTGAAATCTGTCAGCGTCTGGCGGACGATGTCGGCGATTTTGTGCTGCGCCGGGCCGACGGCCTGTTCGCCTACCAACTGGCAGTCACGGTCGACGATCATTTCCAGCAGATTTCCGATGTCGTGCGCGGCGCCGACCTGTTGGCGTCAACCCCGCGCCAGATCGCGCTGTTGCAGGCGCTCGGTTATTCGCTGCCGCGCTACGCGCATCTGCCGGTGGCGGCCAATCCGGCGGGTGAAAAATGGTCCAAGCAGACGCGGGCGCCGGCGCTGGACGTCGGCCGCGCACCTGCCGAACTGGTCCGTGCGCTGCATTTCCTGGGTCAGGCAGCGCCACCGGCACTGGCGACGGCCGACGTCGCCACGGTCTGGGCCTGGGCCTGCGAGCACTGGCGCTTCGACCGGGTGCCGCGCCGGGCGGCGATCATGGCGCCGGCGGTCGGCGGCTGATCTGGGCTTCGGCGTGCCAGTGCTTGTGGCCGTAGCCGGCGATGCCGACCAGCGCACGTATCAGGCCGTAGCTCAGCCAACTGAGCAGCCTTGCCGGCCAGGCCCGGGTGGCCAGGTCGCCGGCCCGAATCTCGCGGGCGCCGTCGGCGATGGCGTCGTGCAGGCTGGCGCGTAGTTCGCCGGCAAACTGCGCGTCGCGGACGAACAGGTTGGCCTCCTTGGCAAGCAGCAGGCTGAACGGATCGATGTTCGACGAACCGACGGTTGCCCAGTCCCGGTCGATCACGGCGACCTTGGCGTGCAGGAAGCTCTTTTCGTATTCGAAGATGCGGATGCCGGCCTTCAGCGCCGCGGCATAGAGCGTGCGTGTCGCGTGATGCAGCAGCGGATGGTCGCTCTTGCCCTGGAGCAGGATGCCGATCCGTACGCCGCGCCGGGCGGCGGCGAACAGCGCGCGGCCGAAGCGGATGCCGGGCAGGAAGTAGGCATTGGCGATCAGGATTTCCACCTCGGCGGCGTCGATCGCGTCGATGTAGGCGTTCAGGATGTCGTTGCGGTGGCGGATGTTGTCGCGGATCAGGAAGGCGGCCTGTTGCGTGCCGGCAAGCTCGCAGCAGGGCTGATGCAATGGCCGGATGCGGAAACGCCGCTTGAAGTTGACCCAGGTGACGATTTCCCACATCCGGCGGGCCGCGTGATGCACCTGCGCCAGCACCGGGCCTTCGATGCGCACCGCGTAGTCGTAGCGCGGGCGCATGTCTTCGGGGGCGTTGTCGTCGTCGACGATGTTGATGCCGCCGACGAAGGCGACGCGCCCGTCGATCACCGCCAGTTTGCGGTGCAGCCGACGCAGGCGGTGGCGGGCCAGGCGCAAGGAGCCCAGTTCGGGGCGGTAGAACAGGGTGCGGACGCCGGCGGCGGACAGTTGCGGACGGAAATCGGCGGCGAAATTCCGGGCGCCGAAGCCGTCGACCGTGACATTGACCGTGACGCCCCGGCGCGCCGCCGCGCACAGCGCCGAGGCGACTTCATGGCCGACCGCGTCGTTGGCGAAGATATAGCTTTCGAGGTAGATCTCGCGTTGTGCCGCGGCCAGCGCGGCAAGCAGGGCGGGAAAATAGGCCCGGCCGGAGTTGAGCAGGGTCAGCTGGTTGCCGGGGAGGAACTCAGTATCCATGCACCGTCAGGTGGGCCGACAACGCCGCATGATCGGAGATGGCCGACCACGGGGCGCCGAAATGCACTTCGGTCTGGGCGATCTTGAAGCCACGGACGTAGATGCGGTCGAGCCGGAACATCGGCAGGGCCGCCGGAAAACTGCGTACCGGCCGGCCGGCCGGCGCGCTGAAGGCTTCTTGCAGGTCGAGGCGGCGGGCCAGGTGTTCGCAGGCGCGGCTGCGCCAGTCGTTGAAGTCGCCGGCAACGATCAGCGGGGCGCCTGGATCGTCGAGGCGGTCGAGATAATCGGCCAGCGCATCCATCTGGCGGCGGCGGGAATGGCCGAACAGCGACAGGTGCACGCAGACGCAGTGCGCCGCCGGGCCGTTGGGTAGTTCGATCCGGCAGTGCAGCAGGCCGCGCTTCTCGAAGTGCAGGTGGGTGACGTCCTGATTGTGCGCGTGCAGGATGGGAAAGCGCGACAGGATCGCGTTGCCGTGGTGGCCGTGGTCGTAGACCATGTTGCGGCCATAGGCCGACTGCCAGATTTCCTCGGCGAGGAATTCGTGCTGCGGTCGACCGGGCCAGTCGGCATGTTTTTCCGCGTGCCCCAGATGCAGGCCCTGGACTTCCTGCAGGAAGACCAGGTCGGGGTTCAGATGGCGCAAGCGCTCGCGCAGCTCATGCACCATCATCCGCCGGTTGAATTGCGAGAAGCCCTTGTGGATGTTGTAGGTGGTGATGTGAATTATGTTCTTATCTCTTTGATTAGTAACAGTATTCACTTTTAAAGACCTCGATTTTTCACCCAGTTTTTAGCAACTGCTATACTGTGCATGTTATCAACCTTTTCTTGCAAACATCCACAGATTATGGCCTACCTCTTCAAATCAGGAAATAACACCTATTACAGGGTCACAATAAATAGAAAAGGTCACAAGGTCAATAAGCTTTTCCACTCATTTAAAGAAGCAGATAGATTTGAGAAAGCTACAAGAGAAGCAATTGATGCAGGAACTTATATTGATGAAGATACAAAGCTCTTATTAATTCCCACAGTTAGAACTTTATTAGAAGATTACTTTACTCTTATTGAGAATAATAATTCTCACTATGTAGCTTATAAACAAACAATCAAGAACAAGAGATTTAAGTTACTAACTCAAATTCCATCAGTGCAAATTACTTTGCCTGATATGCAAGTCTATTACAGCAATTACAGAACAATAAACAATTCAAATCTTGATGGCTCTGTTCCATTAGGTGACTTCTATATTGATACTGTTGATGATTATTTAATTAGAAGATATGTAGAAGCAAGAAAAGAAGCAGGTTTAAAAGATGGCTCAATAAGTACAGAAGTCATTTATATTAAGTCAGCTTTTAAAGTAGTTAATAGACTGTATCCACAGTTAAAGAGTGAAGATATATTTATCCAAAATCCTTTTGATGCTTTAACTAGGGCAGATTTGCCAAAGAGGTCACCATCTAGAAAAAAGATTATTAGTCAAGAGAATTTAGATAAAGCACTAGAATTTTTCAGCAGTAAGAAAAATAAACAATATTTACTTGCATACAAAATTTGTTTGGAAACAGGTTTAAGAAAAACTGAATGCTTGTCAATTCAACTTCAAAATGTCAGCAGGGAAAAGGGGGAGATTTATCTACCCATCACCAAAAATGGCAGGCCAAGAACTGTAAAGATAAGTGAAGAAATTTTGTCTTTATTGCCATTGGAAGAGATTACAGGCCCACTGTTCACCATTTCAGTGTCAGCTATTAACATGGAATGGTCCAGGTGCTTTAAAACCCTCCCAAAGGGTTCTAGACCTGTTTGGCACAGTCTCAAAAACACAGCCATTAGCAAAGCATTAAGTGACAGTAAAGAGTTCCAAATTGCTGAAAACTTCCAAATTAGTGTTGAGTCACTAAAACAATATCAGCAAGATGAAGAACTACAAAAATTCTTTGAAAAGCTTTTGAGAGGTGAAAAGCCAACAGCAGAAGAAGCTTCAAAATATATTGGTGGTCACTCTTCATTAGGCATGACACAAAAATATTTTGTAGATAAGAAATAATTGTGCTAGTGTTACTTTGTAACTATTTACTAGGAGTAATTTAAATGTCTAAGGCTGTTGAAATTCAAAAGCAAAAGGAAGAATTGCAAAAGCAACTTGCTTCACTTGAAATTGAGCAAGCTAAAATCATTGAAGCTGAACAAGATAAATGGATTGCAGACCACAAACAAGAAATGGAAGCTTTGGGTTTGTATGCAATGAAGAAAGGTGGAGCCAAGAAGAAGAAGTAATTATTCTTCCATCAAAAACAAAAGGACTCTTTTTAGAGTCCTTTTTTTATTTCTTAAATCATTGCCCCCTAATTGGGTAAGTACTTAAAGCAACAATATCAGGATGGCTTTTATCTCCTAAACCCAAAGATTCAACCTTGCTCAAAACTAAATCTTTTTGAGCTTTACTAACATACATTTTATTGCCAATAGGTCCAGAAAAATCAGCTAGTAATTTCTTTCCTGCTGGTGATAGCTCATTAGAAAATAAATCAATTTCAGTTTTGCTTTCTAATGGCTTATCAATTGCTTTTGGTGTTACTGCTTTTAATTCATCTGCTTTTGGCCTTTTGCTTTTACCTGAGCATTCATAATAGTATTTTAAGAATGTATTGAAGGATATTGTTCTCTTGTTTATTTGGAAAATATCCAGTTTCTTTATTATTTCATTATAGACTTCATTAAGGCTAAATCCATATTCTAGTTTTGCCTTAATCTTAGGATATACATATTCCATACTGCTCTTAATATTGCTTGTTTCTTTCTTTCTACCTGTCAAATTGCTATTAAATATTTCATCTATATCTTGCATATAATATCTCCTTATATTATTAGATATATATAAAGTACAAGATAAATATAAATTGTCAACTAGTAAATAATATTTGTTGACATTCTGGAATAAATCAGTATAGGTATAAGTATGAGAGTAGTATAGATATAGATTTAATTGGGTGTTTACATATATGTGGCACTTAATGGGAAGGACAAAAACAGCAAGGCTACTCACATCACCGTAGGTGATATGAACCTTGTTAGGACTTTGTCCTAATACCTAAAAGGGATTCTCCCTTTACCCTTTTAAAGTCAAAACCATATTGCTCTCTTTATATAAGGAGCAGTCATGGAAGAAAAAGAAAAAAAGACTTTGCCAGAGTTTTATAAAAGGAAGCCTGCTAGAACAAAAAGAATTGAAGTCTTATTGTCCCAAGATGAATTTGAGTTATTGCAATTTCATTTGCAGAAGAAATTATATGCAGGCAATAAATCAGGTAGGCCAGATTTTTTTAGAGCTTGTATTCAAAATCCCATTGAGCCAGAAATTCACAATTACAAAATTAGGCTCTTAAAAGAACTAAATAAAATTGGAGTAAATTTAAATCAAGGTGTAAAAGCTTTGCATATTTTGAATCACAAACTAAATGATTCACCATATAAGCCAGAACATCATCAAGCATTAATTGATGCAACTAAATCTTTAATTGCAATTGAGCAAGCAATTAAGGAGTTAAGAAAATGAATATCTCATTTTTCCCAACTGGTCAAAATTGTGTTAATTCAGCAATTGCATATGTGTTTGGTGAAATAGATTCAAAAGGAATAAAAAGAACTATTGAACCTGAATTGCTAAGAGGTGACCCTGAACTAGTTAAATCTGTTTGTGATGAAACAGACAGGTTATATAAATATACAAGTGGCTCACTTAATTTTGCATTAGGTGAAAGACCTAATGACATACAGATTGCAAATGTTATTGATGACTTTGAAAGAAGAATGTTTGCAGGGTTAGATAAATCTTCTTATGCAATGATGTGGGTGAAGCATGAAAATGCAGATGGAAAAATAGATTTGCATTTCATAACACCAAGAACAAATTTAGATACTGGTCAAGCAATGAATATTAAGCCACCTGGTAAAGGTATGGAGTTAAGTTTAGATGCTTGGAGAGACACAATAAATCATCAATTGGGTTATCAAAGAGTTTTAGAAAGTCCTGAAATTAAGGACAATAAAACAGCTTGGGAAAATCATGGTGACAGCAAAAAATCTATTGATGCAGAAATAAAGCTGTTAGTAAATTATGGTGATATTAAAAGTAGGGATGAAATTAAAGAGTATTTAAAGAGTGAAGGATTCACTATTGAAAGAGATACAAAATCATCAATCTCTATTAATAGGCCTGAATGGAAAGAAGAAAATAAAAAAAATATTAGATTAGAGGGAGGTATTTATGAGCAAGGATTTAATTTTAGAAAAGAGGATAGAGAGCATAGTTACAGAGAAAATTCAAGAGGGGGTAGTGAATACTCTAAATCCATTGCTGAAGCAGCAAGAAGACTTGATGAATTTACAAAGCAAAGAACTGAGTTCAATGAAAAAAAATATGGAGGTATTCAACAGCAGACTTATGAAAACCAACTTACAAATGCTTCTATCTCCATTGCTGATAGGAATAATTTTAATGAGTTGTCTAATAAGTTGGGGCCTATATCAAGCAAACCAAATAACAAAGAACTCTCAATTACTAGTGGTGGGGGAAAATCAAATGATGTTAGAAATAAACAACCCCAAATATCATTACCAGCAAACAACAATAGAGGGGAAAGAGTACATAATAATCAAGAAGAAATAAAATCTTCCCCTATTGTTTCAACACCAACACAGCAACAAACTATTTCCAGCTCATCAATGGGAATAAATAAAGCTGCCAAGGTTCAGGGTATTGAGGGTTCATTGAGTTCTATCAAAGCTCAATTAATTGCATTAGGTGGTAAATTTTCAAATGACCCTAATGAAGCAATGAAATTATTTGCTCAAATAAATAGCTTAAAAGCACAAGAACAACAATTATTAGTTCAGCTTCAACAAGCTAAATTAGAATTGAATGGTAAGAGTTTACAAATAAAAGATGGTGGTATTTCTTTATAAGTTGCTTCTAGCAACCAATTGAACAGAGTTCAATAAACAGAGGTTTTGATTTTGGTTTTTGTTTTTAGATAATAAAAAAGCTCTAGATTAAGAGAGCTTTATTTATTTGAGTAAGGAGTACCCGTCACTTACTGCACTACCAATCAGAATTTAGTCTCATTGCAAGACATATATATATTGTATTCTGCATTATTGATTTTGTCAATATATTCATTGACAAATAATTAATATTTGCTATCATATTTATACCAATCAGGAGTAAATATGTATAACAATAATAATACAGAATTCTTTATATTGGTTAGTCTAGGATTAACCAATTATGCAGGTAGATAATACATTAACAAGATTTTATAATCACTTATCTACTGTTGATAAACTGCAATGTGCAAATAAGTTTGATGATGGCATTAGTTTATTGCCTTTGAATTATGCAAAGCACAAGAAGAATATACAAGTTCACCCATTCAAAAAGCAATATATAGCTCTTGATATTGATTATCCAATAACAAGATTTGAGATTGTAAAAATGGGTTTTAAACTGCCAACAATCTTTATACAGAATCCAAAAAATGGACATGCTCATATTCTGTATGAATTAACTTGTCCTGTATCTTTCCAACCCAACAGCAGAAAAGCCCCTCAAAAGCTCTTTAAAGAGGTTTCAAAGGTATTGGGTGAGGAAATGGGAGCAGATGAAAACTATGCAGGCCATTTCATCAAAAACCCACTTAATAAAGCCTGGACAGTTCATACTAATGATGTCACTTATGAATTAAAAGACTTTCTTGCAGACAGTGAAAGCTTAAATAAAGACTATTCAAAAGCAGTCAGCAGTAAAAACATTGAGATTGGAAGAAATCAAACAATCTTTGACACAATAAGAAAAATAGCTTATCAAAGTGTTTTGTTTGCTACTTGTCCAAAAGAATTTAAAGAACAAGTATTAAATGATTGTAAAACACTAAATCAATCATTTGATAACCCATTAACAGGTAAAGAAGTAAAACAAATTGCTACATCAATATCTAAATGGGTTTGGAATAAAAAA
The DNA here is from genome assembly GCF_021401135.1 of Azonexus sp. R2A61. Taxonomy (GTDB): domain Bacteria; phylum Pseudomonadota; class Gammaproteobacteria; order Burkholderiales; family Rhodocyclaceae; genus Azonexus. The sequence continues at coordinate 723,303 of NZ_JACBFO010000001.1, forward strand.
GCATCAATCATTGCCAATGATAAGCAATCAAAGAAAAATATTGGAATAATGGGATTTGGCCCTAATGCTTTACAGGGTGCAATACCTGTAAATGCTGATGAAGTCAAAACAAGACAATCAGCAGGAGCAAAGTACACAGCAAATATAAAATCATCAGCAACATTAAAAACCCTTCAAAAGGCTTTTAAAGAGCTTTCTAATGCTGTATATACTCCAACACAAAAGGAACTAGCAGAACATACTAAATTAGGTATTGCAACAATTAAAAGACATTGGAAGTCTATTATTTAATTGTATTTTAAAAAGGTATCATTAGGTATATCAGGTAAATAGTATTTATACAGTAGTAAATCTATATAAATAGATATAAGAATAAATTAAGAGATATAGATATATGTTGCTTTTAGCAATAGGGTTTATATTCACAAAGTGAATAAAAAAGGGCAAAATTTTCGCCCCGCCTCACCCCATAAGCCACAAATCCAGATCCATCAAAACATTCTATTTAGCAGTATCTAGCAATTCACCAGTTTTGACCATCTGTAACACGTTGATAAGTAACAGAATAAAAAATGTGTAAGTAATAGGTGACGATGTGCAGCGGCCGGCTCATGGGCGTCCGATCAGGAAATCTCCAGCATCCGGTCGAGCGCCAGACGGGCGAATTTCACCTCGTGTTCCGGCACCTTGATCTGGTTGACCACCTTGCCGTCGACCAGGTTTTCCAGCGTCCACGCCAGGTGCTGCGGGTCGATGCGCTGCATCGTCGAGCACATGCAGACGGTGGTCGCCATGAACTGGACGATCTTGCCTTGTGGCAGCACCTCTTTCGCCAGACGGTCGACCAGGTTGAGTTCGGTGCCGACCAGCCAGCGCGTACCGGCCGGCGCTTCCTTGATCGTCTTGACGATGTGCTCGGTCGAACCGACGTAATCGGACGCCGCGCAGACCTCGAAATTGCACTCGGGGTGAGCGATCACTTTGCCGTCCGGGTACTTGGCGCGGAAAGCATCGATGTGCGACTTCTGGAACATCTGGTGCACCGAGCAGTGACCCTTCCAGAGCAGGATTTTTGCCTTTTTCACCTGATCGACCGTCAGACCGCCCATTTCCAGGTCCGGATCCCAGACGACCATCTCGTCCATCGGGAAACCCATCTGGTGGCCGGTCCACCGGCCGAGGTGCTGGTCGGGGAAGAACAGCACCTTGGGCCGCTGCGCGAAGGCCCACTTGGCGATGGTGCCGGCGTTCGACGAGGTGCACACGATGCCGCCGTGTTCGCCGCAGAAGGCCTTCAGGTCGGCCGCCGAGTTGATGTAGGTGACCGGCGTGACCTCGTTCTCGACGTCGATCACCGAAGCCAGTTCGCGCCAGCAGCGTTCGACTTTGGCCAGGTTGGCCATGTCGGCCATCGAACAGCCGGCGGCAAGGTCGGGCAGGATGGCGATCTGGTGCGGCGCGGTCATGATGTCGGCGACTTCGGCCATGAAATGCACGCCGCAGAAGATCACGTACTCGGAATCGGTCTGCGCCGCCAGCTTGGACAGCTTCAGCGAATCGCCGGTGAGGTCGGCGTGCTGGTAGACGTCGGCGCGTTGATAGTGGTGCCCGAGGATCACGGCACGCTTGCCGAGCTTGGCGCGGGCGGCGCGGATGCGTTCCTGGCAGGCGTCGTCGGAGAGCTTGTTGAACGGGTCGAAGGCGATGGTCGCGGTGTGCATGGTTTTTGATGAAAGGGCGCGGTCGACCGCGCGAAAAGGCGAATTATCCCTGAATCCACGGCAGTCCGGCCTTGCGCCAGCCACCGACATTGTTGCGCTGGCCGTTGGCGTCCTTGTCGCCTTCGAAGCCTTCGAGGATGTTGTAGCAGTTGGTGTAGCCGATCTCCGTGGCGGCCGTTGCCGCGCCGATCGAACGTACGCCGCTGCGGCACAGGAATAGCACCAGTGCTTCGGGATCGACGCGTTGCTTGAGCTCGGCCAGGAAATTGGGGTTGCGCACGCTGCCCGGATACTGGTTCCACTCGATTTCGACCGACCCCGGTATGCGGCCGACCCAATCCCACTCGGCCCGCGTTCGCACATCCACCAGGCGGGCGCCGGGGGCGGACTGCAGCAGCACATGGGCTTCGGCCGGCAACAAATCGCCCTGATAGGGGCGGTCCAGCGCCTGGCCTCGGGCCTTGGCCAGTTCGAGAATTTCGCTTAATTGTCCCATGGTCGTCGACTGCTAGAATCAGGAGGCTACAGTATAGGACAGACATGATGGCGCACGGACGGCAAGGCACGGAATCGGCACAGGCACGGGATCGCGAGGCGCAGAAGGCGACCTGGGTCAGCGTGGCGGTCAATCTGGCAATGACCTTGCTGCAGATACTCGTCGGCTGGCTGGCGCATTCGCAGTCGCTGATCGCGCATGGCCTGCATTCCTTTTCCGATCTGCTCTCCGATTTCCTGGTGCTCTGGGCCAGCCGGCAGGGGGCGCAGCCGGCCGACCGCACCCATCCTTACGGTCATGCCCGGGTGGAAACCGCCGCCACGCTGGCGCTCGGGCTCTCGCTCGCGGCAATCGGCGGCGGCATCCTCTGGGAATCCGGCTGGCGCCTGCAGGCCGGCGGCGAGTTGCCGGTCATCGCCTGGTCGGCGATGTGGGTGGCCGTCGCGACCGTGTTGGTCAAGGAGGGGCTCTATCACTACCTGATTGCTGCAGCCCGTCGCTTGCGCTCCCAGTTGTTGACGGCCAACGCCATGCATACGCGGGCAGATGCGGCTTCGGCCCTGGTCGTCGTCGTTGGCATCGGCGGGGCGCTGGCTGGCTGGGATTTTCTCGACCTGCTGGCGGCGGCGGTGATGGGTTTCATGATCCTGCGCATGGGGGTTGTGCTGGCCTGGGGCGCCATTCAGGAACTGATCGATACGGCGCTTGACGATAGCCAGGTCGATGCGATCCTCGGCAGCCTGCAGTCGGCGCCCGGTGTGCGTGGGCTGCACGGCTTGCGGACCCGGCGGATGGCCGGGCAGGCTCTGGTTGATGTCCATCTGCAGGTCGATCCCCGGATCAGTGTTTCCGAGGCGCATCGCATCGGCGAACTGGCGCGCCGGCAGGTGCTGGCGGAGCATCCGGAGGTCCTCGATGTGCTGGTTCATATCGATCCCGAGGACGATGGCACCGGCTTGTCGCGTCCCGACGAGATGCCCGACCGGGCCGAGGTGCTGGCAGCGCTGGCCCCGGTGCTGCAGGACGGGCTGCGGCTCGACCGTTTGCAACTCCATTATCTGGCCGGGGGGGTCGATGTCGATCTGGCCTTGCTTTGTCCGCCAGCGATCGAGTTGGCAAGACTGGCAGCGATCGAAGGGCATGCCCGACAGGCCTTGTCCGGCCTGCGCGGGGTGCGGGAAGTCAAAGTGGCGTGCATTAATGCACAAAACTAGTGCGCACAGGTGTTTTGCGCACTAGTTTTGTGCGTCGTGGATTGTGCGATTTCCGTCATCTCATTGTGGCAGAATGCAAAACTCGATCGTCGCTTAGTGGCATGCTTTCTGCTAACACCCCCGCTGCGATTTTTTGATTCTTGCCGGAGGTTCCGGCAACTCGTGTTTTCTTAGGAGACTTACGCTTATGGCAACCCCGCAAGACGTGATGAAGATGGTCAAGGAAAACGACGCCAAGTTCGTCGATTTCCGTTTCACCGACACCCGTGGCAAGGAACAGCACGTCACCGTGCCGGTCTCCGCCTTCGACGAAGACAAGTTTGAAAACGGTCACGCTTTCGACGGTTCCTCCATCGCTGGCTGGAAGGGCATCCAGGCTTCCGACATGCTGCTGATGCCGGACCCCGCCACCGCCTACATCGATCCGTTCTTCGACGAAACCACCGTCGTCCTGACCTGCGACGTCGTCGATCCGACCGATGGCCGCGGCTACGACCGTGACCCGCGCTCGATCGCCAAGCGCGCCGAAGCCTATCTGAAGTCTTCCGGCCTGGGCGATACCGCCTACTTCGGTCCGGAACCCGAATTCTTCATCTTCGACGGCGTCGAATGGTCCGTCGACATGTCCGGCTGCAATCTCAAGATCCATTCCGCCGAAGCCTCCTGGGGTGCCGGCGAGAAGAATGACGGCAACGGTGCCACCGGTCACCGCCCGGCCGTCAAGGGCGGCTATTTCCCGGTTCCGCCGGTCGACAGCCTGCACGACATCCGTTCCGCCATGGTTCTGACGCTGGAAGCGCTGGGCGTGCCGGTTGAAGTGCATCACCACGAAGTGGCCAATGCCGGCCAGTGCGAAATCGGTACCAAGTTCAGCACGCTGGTTCAGCGCGCCGACTGGACCCAGATCCAGAAGTACGTGACCCACAACGTCGCGCACCAGTACGGCAAGACCGCCACCTTCATGCCGAAGCCGATCGTCGGCGACAACGGTTCGGGCATGCACGTTCACCAGTCCGTCTGGAAGGACGGCAAGAACCTGTTCGCCGGTGACGGCTACGCCGGTCTGTCCGAGTTCGCCCTGTACTACATCGGCGGCATCATCAAGCACGCCAAGGCACTGAACGCGATCACCAACCCGGGTACCAACTCCTACAAGCGTCTGGTCCCGCACTACGAAGCCCCGGTCAAGCTGGCCTACTCCGCCAAGAACCGTTCGGCTTCGATCCGTATCCCGTTCGTTGCCTCGACCAAGGGTCGTCGCGTCGAAGCCCGTTTCCCGGATCCGCTGTCGAACCCGTACCTGTGCTTCTCGGCCCTGCTGATGGCCGGTCTGGACGGCGTGCAGAACAAGATCCACCCGGGCGATCCGGCTTCCAAGAACCTGTACGACCTGCCGCCGGAAGAAGATGCACAGATCCCGACCGTCTGCGCCTCGCTGGAAGAAGCCCTGGCCTCGCTGGATGCCGATCGCGAATTCCTGACCCGTGGCGGTGTCTTCTCCAACGACTGGATCGATGCCTACATCGCCCTGAAGATGGACGAAGTGAACAAGGTTCGCATGACGACCCACCCGGTCGAATTCGACCTGTACTACAGCCTGTAATTCCCGGGCATGCGAGAAAGGGCGGGGTTTCCCGCCCTTTTTTCGTCAACCTTCCGGGATCGTCGAAGCAATCTCGGCTAAACTCTGGGGTCCCGGAGGAATGATGACGATGACACGTTTTCTGATCGGCTCGCTGCTTGTGCTCCTGGCTGTTGCCGCACATGCGCAGGCCATCTATCGGTGTACCGACGACGGTGGCAGCGTGCTCATTTCGAACAGCCGTCAGGGCAAGAACTGCAAGACAATTGCTGGCGACGCGCCGGTGAATTCCTCCGTCGGGACTCCCGCAAAAGCGCGCTCGGCCAGCAGCAATCCGACGCCGGGAGATTTTCCCCGGGTTGGCGAGAGCACCCAGAAGGCCCGCGACGGGGATCGTCGCCATATTCTCGAGCAGGAACTGGGCGTCGAGCAGCGCGGTCTGGAGCAGGCCAAGCGCGAACTGGGCGAACAGGAAGCCGCCAAGCAGCCGGCCGATCGCCTGCAGGCACAGCGCGAGAAGATCGCCCGGCACGAACGCAACATCCAGGCGATCCAGAAGGAACTCGGCAATCTACGCTGAGCATAAAAAGCGATGAACGTTACCCATGCCAATTTCGCGGGCCTCGACCTGCTCGCCTCGGCGGTGCTGCTGATCGATGAAGAGCAGGGCATCCGGTTCGTCAATCCATCCGGCGAGAATCTGTTGGCCGTCAGCAGTCGGGCGGTTGTTGGCAAGCGATTGAGCGATATCTGCACCTGTTCCGCCACCCTGCAGTCGGCAATCGACAACGGTCTGGCCAACAACTGGGGTTATACCGGTCAAAACATCGAACTGAAGCGCGGTGACGGCGAAGTGCTGCATCTCAACTGCACGGTCACCCCGCTGCGCCCGGATATTGCGGCTGGCATGCGCTTGCTGCTTGAACTGCAGCCGATCGAACATCATCTCGCGGCAACCCGCGAAGAGCGTCTACTTGAACAGCAGCAGGCGAACCGCGAACTGATCCGCAATCTGGCGCACGAAATCAAGAACCCGCTGGGCGGTATCCGGGGGGCGGCCCAGTTGCTCGAACACGAATTGAGCAATCCGTCGCTCAAGGAGTACACCCAGGTCATCATCAAGGAAGCGGACCGACTGCAGGATCTGATGCAGCGGCTATTGACGCCGCATCGGGCGATGCTGCCGACGACCGTCAACATCCACGAAATCCTGGAGCGAGTGCGCAGCCTGCTGACTGCGGAGTTTCCCGGTTCGCTGCAGATGCAGCGGGACTACGATACCAGCCTGCCGGAACTGGTCGGCGACCGCGAGCAACTGATACAGGCGGTCCTCAATATCGCCCGCAATGCGGCGCAGGCAATGGAAGGCGCTGGCGAAATCGTGCTCCGCACGCGGGCCCTGCGGCAGGTGACGCTGGCCAAGAAACGCTATCGTCTGGCCATGGAGATCAAGGTCATCGACAACGGTCCCGGCATCCCGGAAAAGATTCGCGAGCGCATGTTCTATCCGCTGGTCTCGGGTCGCGAAGGCGGTAGCGGCCTCGGATTGACCATCGCTCAGAACTTCATTCAGCATCATCACGGCACGATCGATTGCAGCAGTCAGCCAGGGAAGACCGTATTCACGCTGCGTCTGCCGGTCGAGCAGGGTTGATGCGGCGGCAGGTCTGACTCTTGCTTCGTGGACGTCCATTCCAATGACGATAAAAGACAACATGAAACCAGTCTGGATCGTAGATGACGATCGCTCCATTCGCTGGGTCCTCGAGAAGACGCTGTCGCGCGAGGGGATTCCGTTCAAGAGCTATGCTTCGGCGAGCGAAGCCATTTCCCAACTCGAGCAAGGCATCGAGCCGCCACAGGTATTGATGTCGGACATCCGCATGCCCGGACAGTCCGGTCTCGAGTTGCTGCAGGAGGTCAAAACCCGCTTCCCGAGTGTGCCGGTCATCATCATGACCGCCTATTCCGACCTGGAAAGCGCCGTTGCCGCTTTTCAGGGCGGCGCTTTCGAATATCTGCCCAAACCCTTTGACGTCGATCAGGCCGTCGAACTGATCCGCCGGGCGATCGACGAGTCGATGCACCAGGCTGGTGCATCCGAGGAGGAGGGGCTGGTGCCCGAAATCCTCGGTCAGGCTCCGGCCATGCAGGAGGTGTTCCGTGCCATCGGCCGCCTCGCGCTGTCGCACGCCACGGTCCTGATCACCGGTGAATCCGGTTCCGGCAAGGAACTGGTGGCGCGTGCCCTGCATCGCCATAGCCCGCGGGCGGACAAGCCCTTCATCGCCATCAATACCGCGGCGATCCCCAAGGACTTGCTGGAATCCGAACTGTTCGGCCACGAACGCGGCGCCTTTACCGGCGCCCAGACGCAACGCCGCGGGCGTTTCGAGCAGGCCGAGGGGGGCACTTTGTTCCTCGACGAAATCGGCGACATGCCCGCCGAGTTGCAGACTCGCCTGTTGCGAGTGCTGTCGGATGGCCATTTCTACCGGGTCGGTGGGCATTCTCCGATCAAGGCCAACGTCCGCGTCATTGCGGCGACCCATCAGAATCTGGAAAACCGGGTCAAGGACGGCATGTTCCGCGAGGATCTTTTCCATCGCCTGAACGTCATCCGCATCCGTCTGCCGGCCCTGCGCGAGCGACGCGAGGACATCCCGCTGCTGACCCGCCACTTCCTGCAGAAGAGCGCCCGTGAGCTCGGCGTCGAGGCCAAGCGACTGTCCGACGCAGCGCTCAAGTATCTGTGCGGCCTGGACTTTCAGGGTAACGTCCGGCAACTGGAAAACCTCTGCCATTGGCTGACCGTCATGGCCCCGGGGCAGCAGGTTGAAGTCGGCGATCTGCCGGGTGAGTTGCGCGAAGCGACGCCGGTGGCGCTGGCAACCGACTGGGAAAGTGCGCTCGAAGGCGAGGTCGACCGCATGCTGGCGCGCGGGGTGCCTGACGTCCATGGCGTGCTTTCGCAGGTCTTCGAACGGATCCTGATTGCCCGGGCACTGGCGCATACCGGCGGCCGCCGCATCGAAGCGGCGCAGGCGCTGGGTATCGGTCGCAACACGATTACCCGAAAGATCGCTGAACTCGGCATCGAAGGCGGCAAGGAGGCCTCCGGGGAGTAAAATTCCCGGATGACCCTGCTTGATCCCGTTCGGCTGAAAGCCGCACTTGGTGCGCTGGCGGTGCGCTTCGACGTCGATGCGCTCGACCGGTGTGCCTCGACCAACGATGAAATCGCACGTCGTGCCGCGGCCAACGCGCCGTCCGGCACGGTCGTCGTTGCCGACCGGCAGTCTGCCGGGCGTGGGCGGCGCGGACGCCACTGGCTGTCGGCGCCGGAATCCAGCCTCACCTTTTCGATGCTCTGGCGTTTCGGCGGTTCGCCGTCGGCGCTGAGCGGTCTGTCGCTGGCCGTTGGCGTGGCCCTGGCGCGCGCCCTGAATCGTCTGGGCGCCCGTGACGTGCACCTCAAATGGCCGAACGACGTGCTGTGGCTGAATGACGGGCAGGCGGCCAAACTGGCCGGCATTCTCATCGAGTTGTCGTCCGATCGACGGGCAACCCAGGTCATCATCGGCATCGGCCTGAATCTGGCGCCACCGGCCGGCGATCTTGGTCAGCCGGTTGCCGGACTGGAGCAGACGGGGGCCGTGGTCGAGCGTCATCAGGTTCTGGCCGCCATACTTGCCGCGTTGCATGAGGTGCTGGCGATTTTTGCGGTCGACGGCTTTGCCACGTTGAAAAACGAATGGCAGACGCTCAACGCCTGGCAGGACCGGCCGGTCGTCGTGCTGGGCGATGCTACCGAGATTTCGGGCATCTGCCGCGGCGCCGACGACGACGGTGCCCTGCTCGTCGAGACCGACGCCGGTCTACGGCGCGTGCTGGCCGGCGACCTCAGTCTGCGTGGCGCATGATCCTGTGCATCGACAGCGGCAACAGCCGCATCAAATGGGGGATCGCTGCCGAGGCCGCCAGCGCGTGGCTGGCGGAAGGCGTTCTGGCGCACGAGGAGGTTGGCGCGTTTGCCGCATTGTCGGCCAACTGGCCGCAGTTGCGCTGTGTGATGCTGGCCAATGTGGCGGGACCAGCCGTTGAAGCGGCGATTTGCGCAGCGCTGGGGGAAGCCGCCGGGCGGGTGCGGATCGTACGTAGCGCGTCGTCCGCTGCCGGGGTGGTCAATCGTTATGAAAATCCGGAAAAACTTGGGGTCGACCGCTGGTGTGCGCTGATTGCCGCCCGCAGTCTGGGGGTTTCGTCGCAACTGGTGGTCATGGCCGGTACGGCGACCACGATCGACGGCCTGGATGCGGAGGGGAATTTCCTGGGCGGGGTGATCCTGCCGGGGCGGGCGCTGATGCACGCGGCGCTGGCCCGGGGAACGGCCGGCCTGCCGTTGGCCCAAGGAGTTTACGCCGACTGGCCGCGCCGGACCGACGATGCCATCGCCAGCGGCGCCGTCGAAGCCCTGACCGGTGCCATCGAGCGCGCCTGGCGGCGTTTGCCTGGCGAGGAAAGGAGCTGCCTGCTGTCGGGTGGGGATGCCATGACGTTGACGAATCATCTTGTCATTCCGCATCGGTGCGTGGAAAATCTTCCCCTGTTGGGGCTGCGAGTCTTGGCCAGCCTGTCATTGCATCGGGAAGCGTGATTCACCATGGAAATCATTCCGGTTGCCGAACTGAAGATCGGCATGTTCGTCGTCGAACCGGATTGTCCATGGTCGGAGTTTTCGTTTGCCCTTCAAGGGTTTGTGGTTTCCCGCCCGGAGCAGGTCGTGCAGTTCCGGGAAAAGTGCCGCTTTGTCCAGATCGACCGCTCGCGATCCCTTGAGGCGTACTATGTGGCGCCGAAAGTCCAGACTGATCGTCCTCTGAAGGCGAAACCGCTGATTACCACTGCAACGGTGGTCGAGGCAGTGCCGCGGCAGGCGGCACCGCTGTTCGCTGCGCAGCGGGTCGAACAGCAACGGCGGCGCCGGAAGTTTCTGGATTTCCTGCAGGCGCAGGAGGACGACGCGGCGCTGCATGCGCTGAATCGGGAACTGGGACGCATCGAGCCGCGGTACGACGCGCTGGTCCAGTCGCTGCAGAGTTCGTTCCAGTCGATCGCCAGTGACCGCTACTTCGATATCAATGGCGTCCGCGAAGGCGTCCGCGATCTTGCCGGCAGCCTGCAGCGCAATCCGGATGCCTTGATGTGGCTGTTGCGCCTGAAGGGCATCGATCAATACAGTTTCGATCATGCGATGGATGTCTCGGTGCATCTGCTGCTGCTCGGCACCCAGGTGGGCTGGCGCGGGCCGCATCTGGTCGATCTCGGGCTGGCCGGCATGTTGCAGGATGTCGGCAAGACCCAGGTGTCCGCTGACCTGCTGGCCAAACGCGATCCGCTGAGCGTTGCCGAGCAGGAACTGATCCGTTCGCACGTGGCCAGTTCGCTGGAGATCCTGACGACCCAGACGCAGGTGTCGACGGAAGTCCTGCAGATCGTTTCGCGGCATCACGAGCGTCGCGACGGTAGCGGTTACCCGCGCGGTCTTCAGGAGGGGGCAATCGGCATCGGCGCCGAAATGGCCGGTCTGGTCGATTCGTTCTGCGCGATGCTGAAAAACAAGCCTTATCGCACCGCGATCGGCCACCAGCAGGCGCTCGAGGAACTGTTCAACCTGCGTGGCCGGCAGTTCAATGCGGCCTTGATGGAACAGTTCGTCCAGTGTGTCGGCCTGTATCCGATCGGTACGCTGGTCGAACTGTCTACCGGCGAGGTCGGGGTCGTCATCCAGCAGAACCGCGTGCAGCGCTCGCGGCCGCGCGTGCTGCTGATGCTCGATGCGGCCAAGGAAATGGTCAGCGGCTATCGTGTTGTCGATCTGCGCGAGCCAGCGTCGGCCGCCATTCGCGTCAGTCGGGCGCTGCCGCACGATGCCTACGGGCTGGATCGTCATGAGCTCTATCTCGGCTGAGCCACCCGGTTTCTTCGATTTTGAAGCCTATGCGCTGCCGGCCGAGGCATTGCGTTCGTTGCCGGCCCTGCAGGCGCCGTGGCGCGACCATCTGCTGCGTCAGGCGGAAACCGTGCCGGCTGATCCCGATTTTCGGCATTTCCTGGTGTTGACCGCAGAATTGCCGGTATCGATCGGCGATGTCGGCTGGCAGCAGCAATGGATGCGCGCCTGGTACCGGCTGCATGGCCGCGATTGTTCGCCGGCGCGTTTGCAGCAACTGCTGCATGCAGCGAGTGCGCATTGCGAGGCCTTCCTGCTCGAGGACACCGCAAACGCCGTGCCGCGCCTGCATTACGAACTGATCGGCATGCTGAACCGGGCGGTGCTGGCCGCCATCGGGTGCGCCATCGAATTGAGCGAGGAGGCCCGACGGGAAGAACGCGGCCCGCCCGGGGAACTGGCGGCGCTGGCTTGTCTTCGGCGCTTGCTGGCGGATGCCAGGCCGGCCGCCGTGCTGTCGGTCGCCCTGCTCGACCGGGAGGCCTGCTCGGTGCTGACGGCCAGCGACCGGCAGCGCCTGCCGAGCTTGCTGGCGGATCATCTGGCGCGCCTGTTGCACGACGGCGACAGCGTGTTCATCGGCCGCGAAGGCGAATGGCTGGTCGTACTGCCCGAGGTTCTCGGCATGGCCCAGGCCGGGTTGGCGGCTGCCCGGATCGGCCGGGCCTTTGCCGAACCGGTCAGGCTGTTCGGCGGCCGCTCGCTGCTCCTGCAGGCGACCGTCGGTGCCGCCATGTTGCCCGAACATGGCGAGGATGCGGAAAGTGCGCTGCAGGCTGCGCGTCTGGCGCGCTGGAGCCTGGTCGGCAGCGACCAGGCGTTTGGCTGGTATGCACGTTCGATGAGCCACGACTGGCAGCATCGCATTGCCCTTGCCGAAGAACTCCAGGCAGCACTCAATGGCGATGCCCTGCAGTTGTTCCTGCAGCCCCAGGTTGACCTGGTCAGCCTGCAATGCACCGGCGCCGAGCTGCTGTTGCGCTGGCAACGCCGGGACGGCAGCTGGGTCGCGCCGCCCGAGATCGTGGCCTTGATCGAGGAAAACGGCTGGCGGCCCTTGTTCACCGACTGGCTGGTGCGCGGGGCACTGCAAATGGCGAGCGAGCTCGACCGCGCGGATATCGGCGTTTCGCTGTCGTTCAATCTGACCGCCGCCGATCTGGTGGATCGCGAGCTTCCCGAGCTGCTGGCCCAGCGTTGCGCAACCTGGGAGGTGCCGGCGGCGCGGTTCACACTGGAATTGACCGAATCGGCGTTGATGGGCGATCGCCATGCCGGTCTGGCGGTGATGCAGCGGCTGCGTGCGCAGGGGTTCCGCATCGCGCTCGACGATTTCGGGACCGGCTATTCCTCGCTCAGCTATCTGGTCGGCTTGCCGATCAACGAGATCAAGATCGATCGGGCCTTCATCGTCGCCATGCTCGACACCGAAGAGGGGCTGCGCATCGTGCGGACCATCGTTGATCTGGCGCGCGATCTCGATCTGCGGCCACTGGCCGAGGGCGTCGAGAGCGAGGCTCAGCGCAACTGCCTGATCGGCCTGGGTTGTCATCTGGCGCAGGGCTTCCTCTATGCGCAGCCGATGCCGCTCGGCGAGTTCGTTGCCTGGCATCGCCAACGCAACGCTTGAACAAAGCCCGGCGAGCGGAGACAATCCGGCGTCATTGCCGACCTGCAGGGATATCGCCATGTTCGACCCGGTGCTCAACCAGTTGCCCGCTTTCGCCGGCTTCTTCGCCACGGCGATCGTCCTGCTCGTGCTGTTTGTGCTGCTGTACGTCTGGGTGACGCCCTACAACGAGCTGGCGATGATCCGTGAGGGCAATACCGCTGCCGCGATCAGCCTGGGCGGTGCGCTGCTTGGCTATGCACTGCCGATCGGCGTTTCGGTGGCGACCAGTCACGATATCGCGGTCATGGTCGGCTGGGGCGTCGTGGCCGGTGCGGTCCAGTTGGGGGCGTATCTTGTCGCCCGTCTGGCCTTGCCCGATCTCGGCGTGGCGATCCCGCACGAGCGCCGCTCGGCCGGCATTTTCATGGCATCCCTTTCCGTCGGCGTCGGCATCCTGAACGCCGCCTGCATCGTCTGACCAACCCGCTTACCGAACGGAGGCTCGCATGGCCCTGATGGACTTCATCAAGAAACAATTCATCGACATCCTGCAATGGACCGAGGATGCCGACGGCACGCTGGCCTGGCGCTTCCCGATGCAGGAGATGGAAATCCAGAACGGTGCCAGCCTGACCGTGCGCGATTCGCAGATGGCGATCTTCGTCGACGAAGGGCAGGTCGCCGATGTCTTCGGCCCGGGCATGTACAAGCTGAATACCCAGACGCTGCCGGTCCTGACCTATCTGAAGAACTGGGACAAACTGTTCGAATCCCCGTTCAAGAGCGATCTGTACTTCTTTTCGACCCGTGGACAGCTCGATCAGAAGTGGGGCACGCCGAACCCGATCACCATCCGCGACAAGGAATTCGGCATCGTCCGCCTGCGCGCTTTCGGGATTTACTCGTATCACCTGGTCGACCCCAAGATCTTCTACCAGAAGGTTTCCGGTACCCGCGGCAGCTATACCCGCGAAGAGCTCGAAGGGCAGTTGCGCAGCACGCTGGTCGCCGGGCTGACCGACCTGTTCGGCGAATCCGGCGTGGCCTTCATCGACATGGCGGCCAATCAGGACGAGTTCGGCAAGGCGATGCTGCAGAAGGCGGCGCCGCTGTTCGCCGACTACGGCCTGCAGCTCGACACGCTGGTCGTGCAGAACGTGTCGCTGCCCGAGGAACTGCAGAAGCTGCTCGACCAGAAGATCGGCATGAACATGATCGGCGACATGCAGCGCTACACGCAGTTCCAGGTCGCCAGCAGCATTCCCGATGCGGCCAGGAACGAAGGCGGCATCGCGGCGATGGGTGTCGGCCTTGGCGCCGGCGTCGGCTTTGGCCAGGTGGTCGGCCAGGCCATGGCCTCGGCGATGCAACCGGCCGCTGCCGCGGTATCGGCCGACGATGTCGTGGCGACGCTGGAAAAGCTGCACGGCCTGGTCGAGAAGGGCATCCTCAGTCAGGCCGAGTTCGATGCCAAGAAAGCGGAATTGCTGAAAAAGCTGAGTTGACCGCAGCACCGTGGCGCTGACCGCCTCCTGTCCCTCCTGCGGCGCGCCGGTCGTCTTCCGTTCGGCGTCGTCGGTCTTTGCCGTCTGCGACTATTGCAGCAGCACGCTGGTCCGCCACGACCAGACGCTGGAAGACATCGGCAAGATGGCGGCACTGGTCGAGGATCGCTCGCCGCTGCAACTGGGTGCCGAGGGCAGCTACCGGGGCGTGCATTTTGCGCTGATCGGACGCATCCAGATCCGCTATGGCGAAGGGCTCTGGAACGAATGGCATCTGCTGTTCGACGACATGCGCACCGGTTGGCTGTCGGAGGCCGCCGGCGAGTATGTGCTGAGCTTCGTCCAGCCGGTGCAGGAAGTGGTGCCGGCCTTCGACGAATGGCGCATCGGCGAGCGTTTCGTGCTGGCCGGCCAGTCCTGGGTGGTGAGCAATCTCGAACGTGCCGAGTGCGTCGCCGGCCAGGGCGAGTTGCCGTTCAAGGTCGGTGCCGGCTATCCGGTCAATGCGGTCGACCTGCGTAACGGGCGGAATTTCGCCACGCTCGATTATTCGGAAACGGCCCCCTTGCTGTTCGTCGGCGAGGCCGTCGATTTCGGCGCGCTGGCGATGAACGGGCTGCGCGACGGCATGGCCGTGCCGACGCGCAAGGTGGACACCCGGGTCTTTCGCTGTCCGGCCTGCGGTGCGCCGATGCAGGCGCGCGATGCGAGCATCCAGGCGGTCGGCTGTGCGAGTTGCGGGGCGGTGGTCGATACCAGCGACGAGACGCTGCGCCTGCTGTCCAAGGCCCTAAAGCAGCGCGACGGCGGCTTTGCCCCGCGCCTGCCGCTGGGCAGCAAGGGGCGGCTGGCGGGGCAAGCGGTCGAGCTGATCGGTTTCCTGGTCAAGCGCAGCAAGGTGGACGGCATCGCCTACCACTGGCGGGAGTACCTGCTGGCCGGCGAGAACGGGAGCTACCGCTGGCTCACCGAATACAACAATCACTGGACCCTGGTCGATGTCCTGTCCGATCCACCCAACGTCGGCGGCAACGAACTCGCCGATGTGCGCTGGCAGGGCGAGCGCTACCGGCATTTCTCGACGGCGGCGCGGGCCGAGGTGGTGCATGTCGAAGGGGAGTTCACCTGGCGGGTCCGGCGTGGCGAGATCAACCGGGTGACCGACTATGTCGCACCGCCGCATACGTTGTCGCGCGAAACGGATGACAAGACGCTGAGCTGGTCGCTCGGGACTTATGTCGAGCCGGCCGTGATCGCTGCCGCCTTCGGTCTGAAATCGGGGCTGCCGGCCCCGATCGGCGTCGGCGCCTGCCAGCCCAATCCGTGGGCCGAAGGGCATCGCAAGGTGTGCCGGCTGTTCTGGAAACTGGCGCTGGTCGCGGTGTTGGTCCAGGCCTGGTTCGTCATCGGCGGCGGTGGCAGCACGCTGCTCCGCCAA
This sequence comes from Azonexus sp. R2A61, assembly GCF_021401135.1. GTDB lineage: Bacteria > Pseudomonadota > Gammaproteobacteria > Burkholderiales > Rhodocyclaceae > Azonexus. The sequence goes on from NZ_JACBFO010000001.1 coordinate 738,884, forward strand.
ACTTTCGACTTCGCCCCGAACGGTCTCGAGGAAAGCCGGCAGACCGGCGAATTCCGGATCGATGGCAAGCCGCGCAAGATCGCCGTGCGCAATCAGACCAATCTGGACAACAACTGGGCCGTCTTCGAACTGCTGCTGGTCGACAAGAACACCGGCCAGGCCTGGCCCGCGGCGCGCGAGGTTTCCTACTACCATGGCTACGACGACGGTTACTGGTCTGAAGGCGACAATGCCGACGAGGTCGTCTTCCTGAACGTTCCGCCGGGGACCTACTATCTGACGGTCGACGCCGAGCTGGCCCCGGAAAAGCCCCTGCCGCTGCGCAGTGCGCTGGAGGTCCGGACAGCCGGTGCCGGCTGGTCGAACTTTGTGCTGGTGATGATCTTCCTGGTGGCTTTCCCGGTATTCACCCGGCTGCGCCACCATGCCTTCGAGGTCCGGCGCTGGGCCGACAGCGATCACGCGCCGGACGACGACGAGGACGACTGATGTTCGACAAATTCAACCTGGCTGCCGCCATCCTCGCCCTGAGCCTGTTCGGCTATGCCCAGCAGCAGGGCTGGAACCTGTTTGACAACGTCGCCAATCCGGACGGCCGCAGCGGCGGTAGCGGCCGGGTCTATCACAAGTAGTTTCAGTCGCCGCCACATCCGCCGCCGTCACCGCCGGAATCTCCACCGCTGTCGCCGGCACAGCCACTGCTGCAGCCGATGTGGCTGGCACAGTACCCGTCGCTGTTGCCCGTCTGACCGGCCGCCAGGCAGTCGAGCCGGAAAACGAAGCCACCGGCGATGCCTAGCGCCGCGTCGAGTGCAAACAACCGGGGCAGGCGTGCAGGGGTTTTCGGATCGATGCCTTCGTGGGCGCAGGCCAGTCGCCAGGCGAGCCGGATACCGTCGCCAGCCTGTGTCGGCGATGCCATGGCCTCGACTGGCGTATGGTGCAGGAAGCGTCCGAACGCCTTGTGGCAGAAAGTGTCGTATTGCCGCGTAAAGAGGATGAATTCGTGCCAGGCATCGTCAACCGCCTGCGAAGGCATCGCTACCATCCGGCGGCCGGCCCGGTTGCAGATCAGGAAATAGTCGCGCAAGCCCTCCAAAACTTCTCCGCGCTGGCTTTCCGACAGGGACGGCCGACGTGCGGCCAGACGTTGGTCGAGGCGCGCTTGTAGCGGGAAGCTTTCGATGAAGCGGGCGCGACCGGCCCGGCGCCAAGACCGCCAGGCGAGCATGAGCAGGCCGGCAAGCAGGCCAAGCAGCAGGTATTTCATGCACTGACGGCGAAGCAGAGGTACTTCACTTCGAGGTATTCCTCGAGTCCGTACTTCGAGCCCTCGCGACCGAGGCCGGATTGCTTGATGCCGCCGAACGGGGCCACTTCGTTCGAGATCAGGCCGCTGTTGATGCCAACCATGCCGTATTCGAGCGCCTCGCCGACACGCCAGGCACGGCCGACATCGCGCGAGAAGAAGTAGGCAGCAAGGCCAAACTCGGTGTCGTTGGCCATGGCGATGGCCTCGGCCTCGGTCGAAAAGCGGAATAGCGGGGCAATCGGACCAAAGGTTTCTTCGCGGGCGACCTGCATCTGCGACGTCACGTCGGCCAGCACGGTCGGCTGATAGAAATTGCCGCCGCGCGCGTGGCGGGCGCCGCCGCACAGCACGCGCGCGCCCTTGGCGACGGCGTCGGCGACATGCGCCTCGACCTTGGCCAGGCCGGCGGCGTTGATCAGCGGCCCCTGGGCAACGCCGGGTTCGTCGCCGGCGCCGACCGGCAAACGACCGGCTCGTTCGGCCAGGCGCGCAGCGAAGGCCTCATAGATGCCGTCCTGCACCAGGAAGCGGTTGGCGCAGACGCAGGTCTGGCCGGTATTGCGGTATTTTGCCGCCAGCGCGCCGTCGACCGCAGCATCGAGGTCGGCGTCGTCGAAGACGATGAAGGGCGCGTTGCCGCCCAGTTCGAGCGACAGTTTTTTGAGGCTCGGCGCGCATTGCTGCATCAACAGCCGGCCGACTGCGGTCGACCCGGTGAACGACAGTTTTCTCACCGTCGGATTGGCACACAACTCGCCGCCGATTTCGGCCGGCTTGCCGGTCACCACGTTGAACACCCCGGCCGGCAAGCCGGCCTGTTCGGCCAGTACTGCCAGCGCCAGGGCGGTCAGCGGTGTCGCTTCGGCCGGCTTGACGACGACCGGGCAGCCGGCGGCCAGTGCCGGGGCCACCTTGCGCGTGATCATCGCCAGCGGGAAGTTCCACGGCGTGATTGCCGCGCAGACGCCGACCGGCTGCTTGACGACGAGCAGGCGCTGCGCCGGGTTCGGACTGGGAATGCTTTCACCGTAGCTGCGTTTGCCTTCCTCGGCGAACCATTCGACGAAGGAGGCGCCGTACGTCACTTCCCCCCTGGCTTCGCTGAGCGGCTTGCCGCCCTCGGCGGTGATCAGTTGAGCCAGATCGTCGGCGTTCTCCAGAATCAGGCGAAACCAGGTGTGCAGCAACTGGCTGCGCTGTTTCGCGGTGAGTGCGCGCCAGGCCGGCCAGGCGGCGTCGGCGGCGGCGATCGCCCGCCGCGTTTCGGCAGCGCCGGCAAGCGGTACCTTGCCGATCTGCTCACCGCTGGCCGGATCGATGACGGCCAGCGTTTGGCCGTCGTCGGCATCGACCCATTTTCCGTCGATCAGGTTGGTTGACCGCAGCAGGGAAAGATTCTGGAGATTCATGGTCTTGAAAAATCCTGTAAAAACGGTAAGTTGTAGAAACTTTCAAGAAAAAGGATGAGATCGATGCGTTGGCGCTTGAGCTTCGTTGCCTGTCTCGCGCTGTGCCTGGCGGCCTGCGGTTCGCCGGCGTCGCGGCCGGTTGCGACTATAGCGCATGCCCCGCGCCCGGTCAGCGCGCAAGGGGCCGAGGTGGTGCTGTACGCGATGAGCCTGATCGATACCGGCTACCGCTTCGGCGGCAAGAATCCCGATGCCGGGCTCGATTGCAGCGGCATGGTCAGCTATATCTACGGCCAGGCGGCCGGTCTGCGGGTCGGCGGCAGTGCGGCGGATATCGCCCGTCAGGCGCGGCCGATCGGACGGGACGAATTGCGGCCCGGCGATCTGGTGTTCTTCAACACCCTGAACCGCCCGTTCTCGCATGTCGGCATCTACATCGGCGACGACCGTTTCGTGCATGCGCCGTCGAGCAACGGGCGGGTGCGCATCGACCAGTTGGCCAGCGGCTATTTCGCACAACGTTACGAGGCCGCGCGCACGCTGCTCGACTAGGCTTCAGGCGTAGGCGGCTTCGCCGAGCGCGCCGGAGACGCGTTGCCGGAGATCGTCGACGTCGTCGACCGACAGGCCGAGATAGTCGAGGGCCCGGGCAAACAGCTCGTGGCCGACTTCGATGTCCTCGCCCTCCTGGATTTCTGCCAGCAGGTGTTCGGCAACCTGGGTCACCGCGATGAAGGCGAGCGCGCCGCCGGGTAGCGTGCGGTCCGGCAGGTCGTAGGCGTCAAGCTCGTGGTGGAAGCGGATGGCTTGCCCGAGGATGGCCGGCAAGCCCCAGTTGCGGACCAGCAGCGAACCGACGATCGGGTGGGTGCAGGGAAAGTAATCGTTTTCCGCCTGGACGATGGGAGTGCCGTCCTGCACGCAGCGTTCGAGTACTTTGCCGTAATCCGGGAAGCGTTTCATCATCAGTGGAATGGCTGCGTCGTGAAACAGCGCGTAGGTGTAAGCGGCATCGGGCGATACGCCATAAACCCGGCGGGCGATCAGGCTGGCGGCGACGGCGAGCTGGCCGGCGCGTTTCCAGAAACCGTCCAGCCAGGCGGCCGGCAGGCCGCCGATGCTGTTGCGCAACGCCGAGGCGACCACCACACAGACGATGTTGCGGGTACCCAGGCGGTCGATCGCCTGACGTACGCCGCTGACCGACGAGCCGCCGCCGTAAATCGGCGAATTGGCCAGTTTGACGGCGGCCGCCGACATGCCCGGATCGTTGGTGATGATGGCGGCCAGCCGGCGGATGTCCGGTTCGTCCTTCTGCGCTTCGTTCATTGCCTCGGTGACGAAGGTCGGGCAGGCGGGGATATCGACGGTGGCGAGAACTTTCTGCAGTTCGTCTGGGTTCAGGTCGCGGGGGGACGGGCTCATCTTCTGCTTGTTGTCGGCTGGCTGGGGATGCCGGAAGCTTATTCGATTCGCTCCGATGGACGCAAGCCGCAGTGCAGAGTAGAATCCGCATCCTTCCGCCCGTAGCTCAGCTGGATAGAGTACTGCCCTCCGAAGGCAGGGGTCGTGCGTTCGAATCGCGCCGGGCGGGCCAGCATTCCCGAAGCCACCGTGTTCCCCACGGTGGCTTTTTCATTCCTGGCCGGCCAGCGTGATGCCGGCGTGCAGCAGATAGTCGCGTACCGCCTTGATTTCCTGTCGGCTGCAGGTGTTGCTGTTGTGCGGGTGGTGCAGGAATCCCTCGCAGCCGTTGAGCAGGATGCGGAAGCGGGCGCCGTGGGCGGGCTGGATGTCGGCACCGAGATGCTTGAGCAGCGATTCGATCTCGCGCCAGTGAATGTTGGCCGGCAGCGGGTCGTGGAAGATGCTGCGCAACAGTTGCGCGTGCTTGTGGCTCATGGCGTTCTCCTGCGAATCAGGATGTCGCCATTGTATGCCTGCTGCGGTCGACGGTCAGGAAACCAGGATTTTCAGCAGCGCCAGCAGCAGCAGCGTGTAACCGGCGGCGATCAGGTCGTCGGCCATCACGCCGAAGCCGTTCTTCACGTGCTCGTCGAAGTAACGGGCCGGTTGCGGCTTGGTGATGTCGAAGAACCGGAACAGCGCAAAGGCGGTCAGCTGCCACAGCCAGCCACCGGGCGTCAGCAGCAGGACCAGCCAGAAGGGGACGATTTCGTCCCAGACGATGCTGCCGTGATCCGGATCGCCGAGCGCGCGGCCGGCAACGTCGATGAACCAGATGCCGGCCAGGTAGGCTGCGGCGAACAGGAACAGCAACTGGCCGTCGGTGAAATACGGGCGGAACAGGATGAAGCTGGCCCACGCGAACAGCGTGCCGAAGGTGCCCGGCGCCTTGCCGGCCAGCCCGCTGCCGCAGCCGCAGGCGAAGAAATGCGCCGGATGGGCAAACAGGAAGCGGAGGTCGGGTCTGCGTTGGCCGGATTCAGACAAAGTGCTCGTACCCCCGGCGTGCGAATTCGACGGGGCGGCCGTCGGGATCGGAAACCGTCACCTCGCCGGCCGGTCCGGCGACGATCTCGCCGATCGGCCACAGCGGCAGTTCGAGCTGCGCAGCGAGCCGGGCGATCTCGGGGCTGCGTGCGGCGGGTACCGTGAAACACAGTTCGTAATCGTCGCCGCCCGCCACCTGGCAATCGAGTGCGATGCGTCGCAACTCGGCGTCGTAGTGCTGGCCGCTGCCGGCCAGGTCGCGCAGTTGCGGCAGCTGGACCAGGCGCACCGCGGCGGCACAGCCCGAGCGCTCGGCAATATGGCCGAGATCGGCGAGCAGGCCGTCGGAAACGTCGATCGCCGCACTGGCCAATCCGACCAGGGCCTGGCCGAGGGCAACGCGCGGCCGCGGTTTTTCGAGCGCCGCGACGCACAGGCGCGGCCACGGCTCGGGCAGTTTGACCCGACCTTGCAGATGGGCCAGCCCGAGCGCGGCCAGACCGGGCCGACCGGAGACCCAGATCTGCTCGCCGGGGCGGGCACCGTCGCGGCGCAGGGCGCGGCCGGGTTCGATTTCGCCGAAGGCGGTGACGCAGAGGTTGAGTGGCCCTTGCGTGGTGTCGCCGCCGATCACGTCGACGCCGTATTCGGCGGCACAGGCGAAGAAGCCGTCGGCGAATTTTGCGATCCACGGCTCGTCGACCGCAGGCAGTGCGCCGGCCAGCGTCACCCAGCGCGGCACCGCGCCCATGGCGGCGAGGTCGGAGAGATTGACGGCGAGCGCCTTCCAGCCGAGGTTCTTCGGGTCGGTGTCGGGCAGGAAATGCGTGCCGGCGACCAGCATGTCGGTGGTCACCGCCAACTGCTTGCCGGGCGACGGCTGGATCAGGGCGCAGTCGTCGCCGGGGCCGAGTACGGCCGACGGCGTCGGACGGGCGAAATGGCGGGCAATCAGCCCGAATTCGCCGGCCATCGTCTTACTTGCCCTGGCGGCGCGCGGCGACCTCGGTCGGGCGCAGCACGGCGGCAATCTTGTCGAGCACGCCGTTGACGTACTTGTGTCCGTCGGTACCGCCGAAGGACTTGGCCAGTTCGATGGCTTCGTTGATGATCACGCGGTACGGCGTTTCCGGATGGTTGGCCATCTCGAAGGTGCCGAGCAGCAGCAGGCTGGCCTCGACCGGCGATAGTTCGCCGAACGGCCGGTCGATGTGCGTGGCGATGCGCTCGGTCAGCGCGACGTGCTGGCCGATCACGCCGCGCAGTGTGCCGACGAAGAATTCGCGGTCGGCCTTGGCGAAGCCTTCCATTTCCGGCGCGTAGGCTTCGATGGCGGCCTCGTCGGCACCGCCGACGCGCCATTGGTAAAGCCCTTGCAGCACGAATTCGCGGGCCCGGCGGCGGGCCGATTTCGGCTTGGCGGTTTGGTTCTGTTCGCTCATTGACCCAGTGCCTTCTTCAGATTGGCCATTTCGACGGCGGCTTGTGCGCAGTCGGTCCCCTTCGGTTGCATGCGGACTTCGGCCTGTTCGTCGGTCTCGCAGGTCAGGATGCCGTTGGCGATCGGCACGCCGGTGTGCAGCTGGACTTCCATGATCGCGCGGCAGGCGTCGTTGGACACCACCTCGAAATGGTAGGTTTCGCCGCGGATGACCGCGCCGAGTGCGATCAGCGCGTCGTAGCGGCCGCTTTGCGCCATGGTCTGCAGGACCAGCGGAATCTCCAGTGCGCCGGGCACGCTGGCGATGCGCATGTCGCCATCGGCCACGCCGAGGCGCTTGAGTTCGGCGATGCAGGCGGAAAGCAGGCCTTCGCAGACCGGCAGGTTGAAGCGGCTCATCACGACGCCGACACGCAGGCCGGTGCCGGAAAGGTCGTTGTCGTATTCGAAGACGTTGTCGAAGCGGGGCATGAATCAGAGTTCCGTGGGCGAGGTGACGAAGCCGGTGACTTCGAGCTGGAAGCCGGCCATGGAAGGCATCTTGCGCTGGCTGGCGAGCAGCCGCATCTGGGTGACGCCGAGGTCGCGCAGGATCTGCGCGCCGATGCCGTAGGTGCGCGGGTCCCATTTCTGTTGCGGGCGCGGCACGACGTTGCGGCCGGTCAGCCGGTCGAGCAGCGCCTCGCCGTCTTCCGGGCGGTGCATCAGCACGATCACGCCGTGGCCGTTGCGGGCCAGTGCGGCCTGCGCCTGGTCGATCGAGAAGGATTGCGCCTTGCTGTCCGGATCGAGGAAATCGAGCACGGACAGCGGCTCATGGACGCGGACCAGGGTTTCGCCGTCGGCCGGAATGCTGCCCTTGACCATCGCCAGGTGGGTGGCGCCGGCAGCACGGTCGACATAGGCGATCAGCTGAAAATCGCCGTGCGGCGTGGCGACGGTTTTCTCGGTGACGCGCTCGACCAGGGTTTCCGAGGCGGCGCGATAGTGGATCAGATCGGCGATGGTGCCGATCTTCAGGCCGTGTGTGCGGGAAAATTCGATCAGTTCCGGCAGCCGGGCCATCGTGCCGTCGTCGTTCATGATCTCGCAGATCACGGCGGCCGGCTCGCAGCCGGCCATCGCCGACAGGTCGCAACCGGCTTCGGTATGGCCGGCGCGGACCAGCACGCCGCCTTCGCGGGCGGTGATCGGGAAGACGTGGCCGGGCTGCACGATGTCGTCGGCCACGGCGTTGCGGGCGACGGCGGTGCGGATGGTGTGCGCGCGGTCGGCGGCCGAGATGCCGGTGGTGACGCCTTCGGCGGCTTCGATGGAGACCGTGAAGGCGGTCCCGAACTGGGTGCCGTTGCTGCGCGCCATCTGGCTCAGGCCAAGGCGTTTGCAGCGGGCTTCGGTCAGGGTCAGGCAGATCAGGCCACGACCATGCTTGGCCATGAAATTGATGGCTTCCGGGGTGACGTATTCGGCGGCCATCAGCAGATCGCCCTCGTTTTCGCGGTCTTCTTCGTCGACCAGGACGACCATGCGGCCAGCCTTGAGTTCGGCAACGATTTCCTCGGTCGAGGCGATGGCGGGATGCGGAGGCATTTTGGGGGATTTCCGGTGCTGCGAGAGGACCCGTATTTTCGCAGAAACGGGGGGCGGCCGGGAGAGTTTCTGGGGTAGCATGCGCGCCATGCAACAGGCGCTGCTCTTCTCGGTCTTCATCATCGCGTCCTGCGGGCTGGCCTACGAACTGGTCGCCGCGGCACTGTCGTCCTATCTGCTGGGCGATTCGGTGATGCAGTTCTCGACGGTGATCGGCACCTATCTGTTCGCCATGGGCGTCGGCTCCTGGTTGTCGAAATACGTGACCCGCGACCTGATCGGCACCTTCATCCGGATCGAACTGCTGGTCGGCGTGATCGGCGGGTTTTCGGCGCTGGCGATGTTTGCCGCCTTCGTCTGGCTGCCCAGTCCGTTCCGGCTGCTGCTCTATGTTGCGGTGTTCGGGGTCGGCGTGCTGGTCGGCCTGGAGATTCCGCTGGTGATGCGCATCCTGAAGCGCGATCTGGCCTTTCGCGATCTGGTGTCGCAAGTGCTCACTTTCGATTATCTCGGCGCACTGGCAGTGTCTTTGCTGTTTCCGCTGCTGCTGGCGCCCTATCTCGGCATGATGCGTACCGGCTTGCTGTTCGGCTTGCTCAACGTTGCGGTCGCTTTCTGGGCCTTGCGCCTGTTCGCCGACCAGTTGCCGGCCCGTCGCGGCCTGTGGGTGCAGGGCGGGGTGGCCGGCGTGCTGCTGGCCGCGGGTTTTGCCGGTGCCGGGCAGTTGACCGCGCTGGCCGAGGCGCATGTCTATGCCGACGATATCGTCTATGCCCGTTCATCGCCGTACCAGCGCATCGTGGTCACCCGCTGGCGCGACGACCTGCGCCTGTTCCTCAACGGCAATCTGCAGTTCTCGTCGCACGACGAATACCGTTACCACGAGGCGTTGGTTCATCCCGGTCTGGCCGCCTTGCCGGCGGCGCGGCGGGTGCTGGTGCTGGGCGGCGGTGACGGACTGGCGCTGCGCGAAATCCTGAAATATCCGCAGGTCGAGAAGGTGACGCTGGTCGACCTCGATCCGGCGATGACCGAACTGTTCTCGACGGCGCCGGCGCTGGTCGAACTGAATGGCGGCGCCTTGAGTTCGCCGCGTGCCGAGGTGATCAACGCCGACGCGCTGGTCTGGCTGGAATCCGGCCAGGGCTCGGCGGCCGACTTTTACGATTTCATCGTTGTCGATTTCCCCGATCCGAACAATTTTGCACTGGGCAAGCTGTATTCGTCGGCCTTCTACCGGTTGCTCGAAAAGCGGCTGGCCGCCAACGGGCTGATCGTCGTCCAGTCGACCTCGCCGTTCTATGCCCGCCAGTCCTTCTGGTGCGTGGTGACGACGCTCGAGGATGTCGGTCTGCAGACGGCGCCCTACCACACGCTGGTGCCGTCCTTCGGCGACTGGGGATTCATCCTGGCGGGGCGGAGAAATTATGCGTTTCCTGCGGTCGACCGCAGCAAAACCCGATTTTTGACCAGCGAGGCGCTGCCCGGCATGTTCGATTTCCCGGCCGACATCGCGCGGCTGCCGGTCGACGTCAACCGCCTGAACAACCAGGCGCTGGTCCGTTATTTCGAGGCCGAGTGGGCGCGGGTCAACCGTTGAGACGGGTCGGCCGGTAGCTGCGCAGGTATTCGACGATCCGGTCGGCCGGCAGCGGTTTGCTGTACAGGAAACCCTGCAGCGTGTCGCAGCCGAGACGGGCGAGAAAGTCGCGCTGGGTCGACGTTTCGACGCCTTCGGCAACCAGTTCGAGGCCGAGATTGTGGCCGAGGGCGACGGTCGCCGAGCAGATGGCGGCGTCGTTCTGGTCGGTTTCGATGTCCTGGACGAAGGAGCGGTCCAGCTTCAGGCGCTGGATCGGCAGATGCTTCAGGTAGGCGAGCGACGAATAGCCGGTACCGAAGTCGTCGATCGCCAGCACGATGCCCATGTCCGACAACTGGTTGAGGATGGACAGGGTCAGCTCGGGATTCTGCATCGCCGTGCTTTCGGTGATTTCCAGCTCGATGTCCTGCGGCGTCAGTTCGTAGCAGGCCAGCGCGCCGCGCACCACCGACGGCAGGTTCTCGTGGCGCAACTGCTGTGCCGAGATGTTCACCGCAACGCGGAAACCGTGCAGGCCGCAATCGCGGAAATGCCTGACGTTGCGGCAGGTTTCCCAGAACACCCAGTCGCCCAGCGGCTGGATCAGACCGGTTTCCTCGGCCACCGGAATGAAGCGGCCGGGCGGGACCTCGCCCAGTTGCGGGTGACGCCAGCGGGCCAGCGCTTCCAGGCCGACGATCTGGCCGTCGCTGAGCCGCACCTGCGGCTGGAAGTGCAGCGTGAACGGGCTGTGTGTCGGGGTGATCGACGATAGCGCCTCGCGCAGCGCGTTTTCCAGTTCGAGACGGGCGGCAGCGGCGGCGTTCATGTGCTTGGCGTAGAACTGGTAGTTGTTACGGCCGGCGCTCTTGGCGTGGTACATCGCCGTATCGGCGTTGCGCAGCAGCGTCTCTCCGTCGCGTCCGTCGCCCGGGTAAATGGCGATGCCGATGCTCGGCGTCGCATACAGCGTGTGCGGACCGACCCGGTGGCTGCTGTCGGAGAGGCTGCGCTGCACCTTGCCGGCGATCGAGGCGATGGTCATCGCGCAGTCGATGTCGGGCAGCACGACGACGAATTCGTCGCCACCCAGCCGGGCAACGATGTCGCTGGCCCGCACGCAGTCGCGCAGCCGGTTGGCGACGCTTTTCAGCAGTTCGTCGCCGACATGGTGGCCGAGCGTGTCGTTGACCATCTTGAAATGGTCGAGGTCGATCAACATCAGTGCCACCTGCTTGTGGTCCCGTTCGCAGGCGCGGATCGACAGCTCGATCTGCGATTCGAAGGACAGCCGGTTGGGCAGGTGGGTCAGCGGGTCGTGGTAGGCCAGATGCAGCAACTGGTTGCTGGCCTCGATCCGTTCGCCGATGTCGGCGAAGGTGGCGACGTAGTTGGCGATCCGGTTCTCGTTGTCGCGTACTGCCGATACGGTCAGCCAGATCGGGTAGAGATTGCCGTCCTTGCGCCGGTCCCAGATTTCGCCGGACCACGCGCCGTCCTCGTTGATCGCCCGCCACATCTCGGCGTAGAACGCCGGTTCGTTGCGCCCCGACGAGAACATGCGCGGATTGCGCCCGATCACTTCTTCGGCCGAATAACCGGAAAGCTGGCTGAATGCGGCGTTGACCGCAATGATGCGGTTGTCGCGGTCGGTGACCAGGATCGCTTCGCTGCATTGCACGAAGATCCGGCGCAACACTGCCTCGCCCAATGCTCCGATGGGCGTTTGTACGGGTGAGGCAGTGGATGTCGTCATCAGGGTGGGATCAGACGTTGAACAGGAAATGCGGGCTGGAAGGCTTGATTTCACTGGTCATGGCGTCGGGGGCTCTCATAAAGTGCCCCCAAAGGTGCCACCAATTTAATCGGATAGGGGCGAACACCTGCGTACAGTGGGGGCCGATTTGTCTCTAAATCAGGGCTGAGAAGCGAATCCCCTCAGCCCCGTCATTTTACCCAAAGATGGCTTGTTCCACCTTTCCGAAATCCAAGTAACGGCCATGTAGGGCATCGGCAGCCTCAGCATCTCCAATGGCACGAAAGGCGGCGATGCAGTCTTCCAGCGTGACGACTTGGAAACCCGACACTTGAGGATCGGTAGAGGCCAAGTGTTCCCGATAGGCATTCACGCCCGCCCGGCATTGACGGTTCTGCTCTGGATGGATCACGACAAAGCGCCCGGTTGAGTACAGGCCATTGTGAATCATGGCCCGGCTAAGCATGTGTTCCCGCCACAACTGCTGCACTGGATTTCCCCGCAGGGCAGGAGCCTCCGGGTCTTTGTAGATTCCAGCCAGTCGGGAAAGCTCATCGTAGCGAGGGCGTAGCCCAGCCAACGGTTCGGCCATCGTCTCCGAATACTTCATCTCGATAGCGATAAAGCCAGTTTCACCATCCGGGGTGATGCAGACGACGAACACGTCAAAGGCGCTATTGTCATCCGTGAAGGCAGGATCACCGCGGCTCGGCGAATGCTCGAAGTAAATTCCCTTCACTGCTGCAACATAGTCGGGGAACATGTGGCGGAAAAACAGATTAGCCTTCTCCGCGTCCAGCTTCATCCAGCCAAACAGGTTGAAACACAGCGGCTGACTGGAGAGCATGTTGCTCCAGAGGCGTTCCTGCTCGATGACAGCTCCAATTTCGCGATAGACCGACTCGCGAAGAGCCAGCTTGGCAATATCGGGAGTGAGGAAGTTGCCGCCCTGCTTGGCGCTCTCGGCATCAATACGGCTGCCCAGCTTGCGCCGCTTTCCCTTGGGAGAGCGATGAGTACCAATCGGCAAGCCTCTCTCGTCACGCCATAGCGATTGCAGGAAACGTGCTGCGGCCTTGAATCGAGTGTCGCCGGGTTCATTGACCCGATGTGCTTTTAGGATGGCAGCCGGGACAAGGGGGATTCGGTTGAACTGCATGTGTGGCTCCTTGCGTAGTGAAGGCCAACGGTAGCCTTCTCAGCAATGGATTCAGTGAGCCACAGAATTTCTTTATGGCTTGCCCTTCACTGTGGCAAGTCGAACATGCCGCATGTGGTCGCACAGTGCCTTGACTTGATCGATGACGAATTCGCCGTCTTCGGGTGGCAGGCTCTCCAGCCATGCCGAAATGCGGATGGCCTGATCGGTCGGAGACGCGGATGCCTCAGACAACAAATCTGCAACGCTGGTTTTCAATACGCCAGCCAGCCTGTCGAGTGTGACCAAGGCTGGCACTGTCACACCACGCTCAAACCGGGAAACGGTTTCAGCATCCACTCCGAGTCGTTCGGCCAACTGATCTTGCGTCCAGCTAAGCGCCTTCCGCCGCTCGGCTATTCTCTGTCCGAGTCGCTTCCCGAGTTGCTGCCGCATAGCCCCTGTTTCGCCCATATCTGTTGCCTTAAAAAACAACTCGTATGGTTGAGATGCCGACCGGCAATCAGAAGGGTGTGATATGTTGCCTATCTACATATTGATACGATTATTGGCTTCAAAGGAGTGGCGTGTGGGCAAGTCAGCTAGCAACCCGAAGTGGGTGGAGTACATTCAGAGCCGGATTGAAAGAGCCAAACAATGGCGAGAGGAATTGCCCACCCACGAACAACTGGCCGAGAACTATCGGTATGTACGAATTCTCGGTAAGAGCTTCCGCGCCATATCAATTAGTCCAACCAACCCCTGCGGGCGGTTACTCAGGAAGGACAACGGCAGCGAGGTATCAGGCTGTGCAACGATAAAAGGCGCCATACTGAGCGCACAAGGGGCTCACCCCTATGACCACTCTGCGGACTTCAAGCCTGCCCGACATAAAACAGCAAAAGCTGACACGCCAGCAAAGCCAGAACACAAAATCCAAGCGTTTCTGATCCGTCATGCCCTGATGAATGGGCAAAAGCTCCATGGCATTCTGACGGGATTTGATGGCGACTTAGACGATCTGATATTCGTGACCGATGAGCTTTCCACGGGTGAGTTACGTGCAGACATCATTGCACTGGGCGGGAAAAATGGACGATATTTCCCCGTTTTTATCGAGTTGAAGGTCAAGCGCGAGTTGAAGCGCCTGATGGGGCAGCTTGAAGGTGCGCAGGCCCTTATGAATATCGCGGGGCAAGATTTCATAAAAATGCTCTCGGCAGCTTCGGGTATTCCCAATGAAAAAATTTCTTTCGATGGCTACCGGCTCATGATCGTGTGGCCCCCTGTTTCAGGGGGCAAGGAGGCAAATCGAGTAGAGGATGCGCGCTCGAAAGGATTTCTGTTTGCCGAATATGGCCAGCAGGGCGATGCTAAATACGAGTTCAAACGTAACTGATCGGTGCAGGATTCAGTAACTGCAAGTATGCAACTGCCTGATTTGCTTTGGCGGCGGCGGTGAATATTGCTTGTTTGTCACCTTTCAGAATCCTGAGCCACGATTCGATGTAACGAGCATGGTCAATACGTGGCTCAGGAGAAATACCGAGTTCCGCGCACAGAAACGCTGAACCAAGTTCGGCAATCAGTTCCTCTGCAGCATAGGCCTCACTTCCGAATCGGTTGCGAAGGTCACGGTCACAACGGCTGGCGTGACCCGACCAATGCACCAGTTCATGCAGTGCTACGCTGTAATAGCTCTGTGCATCCTTGAATGCACCATCGGGCGGCAAGTGGATTTCATCCTTACTGGGGATGTAGCAGGCCTGACGGCTATCGTGATAAAAGCTTGCCTTGCTGGCTTTGATGAAAATTTCGGCGGCTGCATGTCGTTCGATGGGGCCCAGTTCTGGAGCGGGTGAAGGAGTGAATCCATCCACCTGTGCCGCGTTGAACACATAGGCAGCTTTTGCGATGAAATGCCGACGTGGTTCCTGTTCGTCGCTCCCTGTCGATTGCTGGCCTGCCTCAATAGTCTTGAAGAACACGGTCAGCGTGCCTTTTTCTCCCTTGCGGACTTGCGCACCGATAGCTTGCCATTGTCGGAACGTTGCCCATTCAGCCGTGACATAGGTACTGTGTTGCTGGCTGGCCCATAGCGCCAAAACGTTGATGCCATGATAGGCATAGCGGCCGACTGGATTGTGCGGGAGGCCGATGGCTGGCCCGGTGCAGAGTTTCGGATTCCAGGGCATTTGATAGTCGCCAGCACCGGCCTCGATGGCTGCGATGATCTGATTGGTGATGCGCTGGTGAAGGTCTTCCCTCGGCGTATCCTGCCGCATGTCTGAAATCCCCAATGGCTACGTGACACGGGGAATTCAATGCTAAGAGCCAAGAGTTTATCCTTTTGAAATGATTCCTTGCCCTTTCGTCATCGGGCAACAACCAGCCAACTGTGGTCGCGCGTCTCTTCCAGAAAGTGGCTATCTAAATGGCAGCTGCACACAGAAACCTCCTGAGGCAGAAGGCAGGGGTGCTGAGATAGAATGCAGCTGTCCTAACTTTTTGCCGGTAAATTCTGTGCAGCTGCGCCACCAAATATTCGCGCTTAACGTTACCGGCGAGATCGTATCGGTCGCGGACGTTTCACGCGGACTGGCCTGTGGCTGCTCCTGCTATGTGTGCGGTAGCCGGCTTGTAGCATGTCAAGGCACTGTACGCGAGTGGTACTTCGCGCACGAAGCAAAATCGAATTGCACTGGCGGACTTGAAACATTGCTGCACAAGGCGGCGAAACAGGTGCTGTTATTAGCACGCGACGTAATGCTGCCGGAGGTTACGGTGTCGAGCGTTTTCAGGCTGCCGGATGGTCGGCACGGTGGTGCCACCGCTAGACGTGAGGCTTGGTTACAGCACTACGAAGACCCAAGACCTGAGGTGGATTTTGGCAGTGTGCAACCAGACGTAGTGATCGAGACGGATTTAGGGCCGATCTGGATTGAGATCGTGGTTACGAATCCAGTGAGTAGCGACAAACTCGTGAAACTGAAGGCGCTCGGCGTACCGGTGCTTGAACTGAAGCTGGGGTTGCCGCACTTTGCCGGGCAAAGCGCTTGGGGTCTGCTGCGTCAGGCGGTGTTATACGAGAAAACCACGCGAAAATGGCTCATCGAGCCGCGTATTCCAGAACTCGAAGCAGAAGCGGAGCGACTTTCCAAGGAAGAGGCAGAGCGACGAAAGTTGCCATTTCCCCCTGATCTGACCGCGGAGCATGAACGGTGTCCAGCGAATCCGGAACCAGCTCCGCCGTCCAAAAACAACTACCACTGTGGCCGAACGGTGGTGATTTTGCGCCAACTGAAATTTGGGGTTTCAGTAGCTGCGCAGACCTCTGATTTCGCGCTGGACCCTTATGTTACGCGTCAGTTGGCCCTCTGGGGCGGTCGGTACAGCGAAAAGCACAAAAACTGGATATTCCCGGCAGATAAAGAGGCAAGGTTGCGGGACGCACTAACTAGACTTGAAAAGAAGATTGCGCAGCAGTCTGCACAGGAAATACATAAGCGGGTGCTAGATGCATACTACGCGGAGCAGGCGGACTAAGGTGCGGCAGTATTGGTTGCACCGCGTTGGCCGATGAATACTTAGCTGTAGAAGTCGCGACCTGATCTGACAGTTCCCCTCCGAACCATGCCATTGCTTTCGACCTCAAGGCTTTATCAGCTTGCAAACGTAGCTATGCAGCCGGTCGCTCCATGCAGAGCGATAGCGTTGCAGAATCTCTTTGCCGACGAAATAAAGCTCGGTCGGTTCTAGTTCGGTGACAGTCGAATTGCCGTCGAAATACGTCTCCTCGCTTTCCAGCACCTCGGCATTCTCATGTCCCTTGACCTGTTCAAGATGCCAATAATCATCAAGCCAGATCAGCGAGGCAGTGGCAACGCGATTGCCTGACAGGTCTTGGATCGAGAACACCCGCGCCAGCCCCCTATGGCAAAGATCATCGTAGTGACCGGCGCAGTGCTTCATAGCTCGCCCCTCGGCCCTCAGTTGCTTTGAGGTGGTCAGCGGGATAATAAGGTATTCGCCGATTTCGCACTCCGGCAAATCAGATGCCCATTCGAGATTCCGCTTCTTTTTGCGCTTGGCGCCCAGTCCGAACAGGGAATTCAGAAAATCTGGATGTGCCCGGTTTTCTTTTGCGTCGGCCATCTTCATACCTCCCACCATTCGCCGTCTTGGCGATAAACCACGTTGCTGAACAGTTCGCTGTATTTGTCCGTGGCGAAGCTGTGGATCGGGATCAATGCGCGGGGAGCCAATGCCTCGGCAAAGCGTTTTAAGTCCTTAGGGCTGGCGTGTCCGGAGGTGTGGATGTGGCGCATCTCGATGCCCAAGGTTTTCAGCCATGCTTCCGTCGAGGCATAGGTGCCCTGTTCAAGATAGCCCGCCCATTGGGAATAGATGTAACTGGCCTGATCCAGACAGCCGGCGTCGTCGAGGTCGGGGCGCATCAAGGGGCGGAACAGGATGACGGCGTTACGGCCAATCTCCTTCAGTTGCTCCTGATAGATGCGGTTTGCCGAGTGCTGCTTGAGCAGCGGGAACCACTCATTTTTCTTGACCTGAATGGCTTGCAGCTTCGGCAGGTAAAGGTGAATGCCCGGCCAGTCGGACTGCGGAATGTTCTTGTTTTCGGTGGCGGCGAGGATCGCTGCGGCATAAAGGTCGATGATGAGCGGGCGGCCAGTACGCTTGCAGGCTCGATAGAGGGTGACAACGCGGTCGATGTTCTGCGTTGACGTGTGGAACATCACCATGCCTTTGGTGGCCTTGAGGTGGGCGACGATTTCGGCCTCAAGATCGATTTCGGTCGGAAACGATTCATCCGATTCCAGGCGCGACAGGGAGGAGCCTTCCATGAAGAGGGCGTCAATGTCCTTCGGCGGGTTCGCCACCAGATGCTCGTACAGCTTCGCCTTGCGGCCGTGTGCGCGGAAATCACCGCTGTAAAAAATGCGCTTGCCCTCGGCCTCGATCAGGAACGAATAGGCATCGTAGGCTGAGTGATCGACCAGATACGGGGTGATGCGGAATGCACCGATTTCGATGGTCTTGCCATGCTCCAGATCAGGGCCATTGAGCAATGGCAACGGTTGTCCGGTGAAGGGGGCGGCAGCTTGCACAATCCGACGTGCGGCAGCGCCCATGACGACGGGCGTATTTCCTGACAGGTGGTGCAGCAGCCCGTAGTGGTCGATATGGGGATGAGAGATTACGATACCCCGCAGGTCGTCACCGGCGATTTCCGGCACCAGATTCGTATCGGTTGCATCGCCATCCAGTGGCAAGCCGAAATCCAGAGCGATGCGGTCGCCGGCTGCGGCCAACTCGATACAGGTTCCGCCAATTTGTTGCGTGCCACGGTGAATGCGAACTTTCATACTGAACTCCTTGCGGGCTGGTTGATGTTGCCATTGTTGAACGGCCAAGCGACACTCTGCGTCGTTTGCGGAATGCATCATGGTATTCAAACAGTCAGGAGAGAACTTTGGACGCTTTGCTACGGCACTGGGCGATGCTGCGCCTGATTCCCCGCCATCCACGGCGAATTGACACCGGCAGGATTCGTGATGAACTGGAGCGGCAGGGTTACGACATTACCTTGCGGTCGATTCAGCGTGATCTCAATAAGCTTTCGGCAGTGCTGCCGTTGTGCAGTGACCAAAGCAAGCCGCAAGGCTGGTGGTGGCAGGCCGATGCCGATTTGTTGGAGATTCCCGGCCTCGATCCGCAAGCCGCCTTGGTCTTCAAGATGGCTGAGCAGCATTTGAAACAAGTGCTACCGGCTTCAACACTGGATTCTCTGCGTCCGTGGTTCCGGGCGGCGAATGGCGTACTGGATGCACTGCCGGATGGCGTTGGCGACTGGAACAATAAAGTTCGCATCCTGCCCAGCGGCCCGCCATTGATCCCTCCGAGCATCAATGCGGATGTGCAGTCGGCCATTTACCAAGGGCTGTTTGAGAATCGGCGCTTGGCACTGAATTACAAGCCAAGGGGGGCGGCCAATGCCAAGTCCTACGAGATAAATCCGATGGCAGTGGTTCAACGTGGGCATTCGATTTACATCGTCTGCACCAGCGGGGATGACAGTAATCCCAAGTCGTTCCTGATGCATCGCATCGAATCGGCCATGGTGCTTGATGACCCGGCTAGCTGCCCAGCGGGGTTCGATGTGGATGCCTACATTGCCGAGGGGGAGCTTGGTTATCGGCTGGGGCCTCCGATAAAGCTGGTTGCTGACTTCGATGCTAAGGCAGCATTAGTCCTTCACGAGACGCCTATTGCGACTGACCAAATTATCAGAGGGGAATCGGCGGGGAAGGTGCAACTCACGGCAACTGTTGCCGACACAAGAGAACTGCGAGCTTGGTTACGGGGTTTTGGCAGTGCTGTCCAAGTGCTCAGCCCAGTAGGATTCCTTGAAGATTAAAGACCCATTCGGATCACTTCAGGAGCCGGAAATAAAAATTCCGTAGAGTCCTACCCCCTGTTTTTCTTATATGTAGCTCCTACAACCAACTTGGAGTACAACATGAGTAACGGCAATTTCGAACTCAACCAGAACGGTCATTGTAACGCACGTTTCCTGATTGAACGAGGAGATTGCGGCTATCGCCCCGGCGAAAAATTTCCGATCGTTTGGGGGCACTCTGATGACGCGCAAATTCTTAGGGCTGTTATCGGCAGGAACGAAGATGAGTATGAGAAAAGCCTGGAATATGAAGATGCACGGCGGCGTTTCTCAACAGCTGTAGCACTTGGGTACGGCAAAAAAGTAGTGGCGGGGCCAAAACGTTGGAAGGCGGCTCGTGAGCATCAGCGTTGGCATCGAACGTTGAAAATTACGTTCAACGATCCTTTCGCGTTGCCACGGCACATAAAGGGCCATGAATTTGTGCGGCTCTACAATGCGGTAGCCTTCGCCAACTCAAAAAATGCCATTCTGAACGTCCATCTGACAATTAGCTGGAAGCTGTTGGGGTATGGCAATGACGAGGCTGCTGACTTGCCTCTCAGCAAGCTTTTCATCAAGAACTATACCCAGTGGTGCTCTGACAACGACATCGACTGCATATGGATTTACTCGAACGAGTTTAGCGGGGTGGCCGGCTTGCATACGCATTTGATGACTTCGGTTAGTGAGGAAATGCAGGATGCCTTTAGGGAGTTTGTCGAAAAGCGACTTCAAGAGATAAACAGACTGCAGAGCTTAAACGAGGCTGCCTGCGATATTTCAATTCCCAAGAGCAGGCAAGTTGCTCGGCAGTGGATTCGATTCCAGTACCTGTGCAAAGGGGTTGATCCGAATGCCAGGCTGAAACACGCCAACGGCATTGACAGCATGTTTGTCTCCGATCTGATTCGATTTGGGTACGAGAATCCGGGGAGCGTTGGCTGTAGGCGGCGCTGCGGGGTGTCTCGAAACCTTGATAAATCAGCGCGAAAGGAAGCGGGCTTCGTATCAACGCTGGAGAAGGGGTATCTCAATGTGAGTCTTCTTTATCCTGATGACGAAAAAGCCGATGTGCCGTTTGACTTGACGTTGCTTAATTTGTAAGCGGGTGAAGGCCGTCAGGGATGGCGGCCTTGGCCTTTTTGGGTCAGTATCTTCAAACGGCAGGAATCATTGGTGCTTGATGAAAATTAGCATCTATTATTCATGTAGATAGCTCAGCCAATAAGGTGCCGAAGTTGACTATAAGGAGCGCCATCTCGGCGGTGGCGATAAACGCCTCCGCAGACGCGCGCTCATCGGAATAATCGGGGCCATGCGCCATTGGCAGCCAAGATTGATTCGAGGCCGGCAAGCCCCTTCTCCGCGCGGCGTTGGCCTTCGCCATCAATCGTGATGGTGCCCGTTCTGGGCCAGAAATTGATGGGGCCAATCTTGATCTGGTCGGGCGGAAAATGCTGGTAATAAACTCCGCGCTGATCGAGCCACGCCATCGCCTCTTTCATGGCAAGGGCGGCAAGCTGTTCTTTGTTGATAGCTAAGCTCATCGGTCTTCTCCTCGGGGCCTTGGCATGTTGGTAGGTTTTGTGGCTAAGGCTGTGGGTATCCATCGATGGATGGATAGATAGGCATGGCGGGATTGTGGGGGTAGGGGGGGTAAGAAATATCCAACTGACCCGGCCACTGTGACTATTTTTTGCAAAAAATTTTTGTCGGCCAAGCGATGCGCTGAGGCCATAAAAAACGGCACTGCCGGATGGTCAGTGCCGTTATCCAGAGAGTTGGCGTTACCGGGAAACTCATCAGGGGAAATTAGCAGCGTCGCTGGTCTGGAAGCGCTGCCAGCCAACGCTCAGCGTCATTCCTGATAATGAATGTGCGCTTCCCAAATTTCTTCGCGGGAAGCCTCCCTGCCTTGATTTCGGCATAGGTGGCAGTTCTGCCGATGCCTGCCCATTGGCAGAATTCGTTGATGGAGAAAACGCCCTTGAGCGGTTGTTGAATATCCTGCTGATCCATGTGGCACCTGACTGGAAGTTTATGGTGCCGGATATAGAGTTGCAGGACGCCTCTTGCTAGGCGGCTGCAACGGCGAGGCCGGGGTACTGCCGTTGCGAAAAACCATCTCAAAAATGGCGCAAAAAGCTCGCCTGACGTGCCTGTGACATACTGCGCAAACCCTAACTACCTCCCGGCCTCCGGTACAGGGCTAAGCAGCCCGTTCTTGCTTGATCGGGATCACGTTGCTTTCGCCCTTTTTCCACTGATCGAGCAAATCCGCCCATTGCTGCATCATCACGGCGCGATCCTTGAAATAGTCGGCATGGTTGTAGGTGCGACGAACGGCGTTCGGTTCCTCATGGGCAAGCTGACGCTCGATCCAATCAGGAGAGTAGCCCATCTCATTCAGGCGCGTGCTGCCGGTGGTGCGTGTGGCATGGGGGCTGAACTTCCCCGACCAGTCCAAGACATGCAGCATCTGGCGAAACGAGGCTGTAACCATCGGCTTGGTTCTGTCGTCCCGGTGCGGGAAAAGATGTGTCTTGGTGCTGGTCAGAGTGTGCATCCCCTTGAGCAGGGTGACGGCCTGGTGTGGCAAGGGAATCAGATGCTCCTTGCGTTTCTTCATACGCTCGGCGGGGATACGCCAGACGGCAGCCTCAAGGTCGAATTCTGCCCACTCGGCTTCGACAACTTCGGAAGGCCGGGCGAGGGTCAGCCACATCAGATTGAATGCGCACTGAGTTTGATAATTGCCGCCGTGACCATCGACAGCTTTCAGCAATTCGCCAATCTCGACAGTGGTCAAAGGGCGTTTGTGCTGGGTCTTGTTGGCGGCAATCGCCTTGCGTACCGGATAAACAGGATCGGTTTCGGCACGAAGCGTGGCGACGGCGAATTCAAAGATGGCTGACATGGTGCGTTTCGCCTCTTGGCAAACGCTGTTGCCGTTGTTCTTGTCCGCCCGTTTCAGGATGTCGAGAATATGGACCGGTGCAACCTGCTTGGCAGGCAGCTTGCCGATGTGCGGGAAAACCACGCGCTCCAGCATGTTGATTCGGCGCTTCTTCGTGATTTCCTCCCAGTCCCGGAGGGCAACCCATTCTCTGGCAATCGCCTCGAAGGTGTTGGCTTGCTCAAGGCTGGCCTTGAGCCGGTCAAGGTGCTTTTGCTGGGCAGGATGGATGCCCTTCTTGACCAGTTTCCGGGCGGCCTCCATTGCATCTCGCGCTTCCTTGAGTGACAGATTCGGGTACTTGCCGAAAGCGCAGCGGTTTTCCTTGCCGAGCAGCCGGTATTTCCAGCGCCAGAGCTTCGAGCCGTTCGGCTTGATCTCAAGATAAAGGCCATCGCCTACCGCGATTTTGTAGGGCTTGTCGCTCGGCTTGGCTGCCCGTAGTGCCGCATCGCTAATCCCTCGTCTGGGTGCGCGGTTCTGGCTGCTGCCGGGGGCATGGTTTTCGGGGCTAACGCCAGTATTGGCGCGGGTTTCAGTCGTTTGCATGGGGACGTTTCCTCCGTGAAGGGAGGGCACGCACCGCGCGTGCCCCCAGCCTTGCCCCCATGTAGGCAGTTTGCCCGCGAACTCACTAGATCATTGGCGAACAAACTACCCCCTGTTTTCAATATGTTACGAAGTTCTTCGATCTTCGGCGAACACCTGAGAACAGGATTTGCTGCTTAGACGTTGAACAGGAAGTTCATCACATCGCCATCCTTGACGACATAATCCTTGCCTTCGGCGCGCATCTTGCCGGCTTCCTTGGCGCCCGATTCGCCCTTGAACTGGACGAAGTCCTCGAAGGCGATGGTCTGGGCGCGGATGAAGCCGCGCTCGAAGTCGGTGTGGATGACGCCGGCCGCCTGCGGCGCGGTGTCGCCGGCGTGGATGGTCCAGGCGCGCACTTCCTTGACGCCCGCCGTGAAGTAGGTCTGCAGGCCGAGCAGCTTGTAGCCGGCGCGGATCAGGCGGTCCAGGCCGGCTTCGTGCAGGCCCATCGATTCCAGGAATTCGATCTTGTCGGCGTCGTCCAGATCGGCGATCTCGGCCTCGATGTTGGCGCACAGCGCGACGACCTGGGCGCCCTCGGCGGCAGCGTGCTGCTCGACGGCCGCGAGCAGCGGGTTGTCGGTGAAACCGGTGTCGGCGACGTTGGCGGCGTAGAGCACCGGCTTGGCGGTGATCAGGCAGAAGGGCTTGAGGCTGGCCCACTCTTCCTTGGACAGGTCGAGCGCGCGCACCGCCTTGCCCTGATCGAGCTGGGCCATGCACTTCTCGAGCACGGCGACCAGGACCTTGGCTTCCTTATCGCCGGCATTGGCCGGTTTCTTGTAGCGGTTCAGCGCCTTTTCCACGGTCGACATGTCGGCCAGCGCCAATTCCGTATCGATGACCTCGATGTCGCGGATCGGATCGACGCTGCCGGAGACGTGCACGACGTTCGGGTCGTCGAAGCAGCGGACCACGTGCACGATGGCATCGGTCTCGCGGATGTTGGCCAGGAACTGGTTGCCCAGGCCTTCGCCCTTGGAGGCGCCGGCAACCAGTCCGGCGATGTCGACGAACTCGACGATGGCCGGCTGAATCTTCTGCGGCTTGACGATCTCGGACAGCGCCTTCAGGCGCGGGTCCGGCACCTCGACGATGCCGACGTTCGGCTCGATGGTGCAGAAGGGGTAGTTGGCGGCTTCGATGCCGGCCTTGGTGAGCGCGTTGAACAGGGTGGACTTGCCGACGTTGGGCAGGCCGACGATGCCGCATTTCAAAGACATGATGTATTCCTCAGACGGCTTTGCCGTGCAACTGTTGCTGGGCGCCAGGGAAATCCCCGGCAGCGAGTTTGGGCCAGGCCAGCAGACTGCGCTGCAGGGCCTGTTCGATGTCGGGCGCTTCTTCCTTGCGCGGCGGATGCAGCACGAAGTCGACGACCTGCTGGGCCAGATTGAGCGTGCGCGGATGGCCGATGCCCAGGCGCAGACGCCAGAAGTCCGGCGTGCCCAGTCTGGCCTGGATGTCCTTCAGGCCGTTGTGGCCGCCGTTGCCGCCGCCCTGCTTGAGACGGATGCCGCCCGGCGGCAGGTCGAGCTCGTCGTGCACGACGAGGATCTCGGCCGGCGTGATCTTGTAGAAATTGGCCAGTGCAGCGACCGACTGACCGGAACGGTTCATGTAGGTCGAGGGTTGCAACAACCACAGTTCCCCGGCGCGGCCGGCCTTGCCGAAGAACTTGGCCTGCGGCGCGAGCGTGACGCGCAGCGCTTCGGCCAGACGGTCGACGAACCAGAAGCCGACGTTATGTCGGGTGGCTTCGTATTCCTGGCCCGGATTGCCGAGGCCGACGACGAGACGGGGCGTGGTCATGTGCATGTATGTGAAAAGGCCGCCGGGGCATCTGCCTGCGGCGGCCAAGTATAGCGAAGGAGCCGGGATTATTCGGCGGCGGCTTCGCCTTCGGCTTCCTGCGCGCCACCCTTGCCGACGATGCTGACGACGATCGGGTCGTCTTCGCCGTGCTTGACCAGGGCCACGCCCTTCGGCAGCTTGACCTGGGAAGCGTGGATGTTCTCACCGACCTTCATCGCGCTGAGGTTGACTTCGATGAACTCGGGCAGGTCCTTGGCCAGGCAGTGCACGTCCAGTTCGGTCGTCACGTGGTTGACCAGGCCGCCGCCCAGCTTGACGCCCGGTGCGTCTTCTTCGCCGACGAAGTGCAGCGGCACCTTGATGTGCAGTTCGTGCGTGGCGTCGACGCGCTGGAAGTCGATGTGCAGGATCTGTTGCTTGTAGGCGTGCGTCTGGTAATCGCGCAGCAGGACCTGTTCCTTCTTGCCGTCGATGACCAGGTTGATGATCGAAGCGTAGAAGGCTTCCTTCTTCATCTTCAGCAGCAGGTCGTTGTGGTGGGTTTCGATGGCGACCGGGGCGGCGTCGCCGCCGTAGACGATACCCGGAACCATGCCGGCGCGACGCAGGCGGCGGCTCGCACTCGTGCCCTGCAGATCACGCTTGTTGGCGATAACTTCGAATTGCATGTTGATACTCCAGAATGTTTCCCGAACCGCGACCAGAACGGGAGGTTGAAAAAATCAGTCGATGAACAGCGAGGACACGGAATCGTCGTTGCTGATCCTGCGGATGGTTTCGGCCAGGATGTCGGCGACCGACAGCTGGCGGATGCGCGGCGACGCAGCAGCATCGTCGCGCAGCGGAATGGTGTCGGTGACCACCAGGGCGTCGAGGTCGGAAGTGTTCACGCGCTCGACGGCCGGGCCGGACAGCACCGGGTGCGTGCAGTAGGCGACGACCTTGCTGGCACCGTTGGCTTTCAGCGCGGTGGCGGCCTTGCACAGCGTGCCGGCGGTATCGACCATGTCGTCCATGATGATGCAGGTGCGGCCCTTGACGTCGCCGATGATGTTCATCACTTCGGAAACGTTGGCCTTGGGGCGGCGCTTGTCGATGATCGCCAGATCGCATTCGAGGCGCTTGGCCAGCGAGCGGGCGCGGACGACGCCGCCGTGGTCGGGCGAAACGACCATCGGGTTTTCGTAGTCCTGCTTCTTGATGTCTTCGAGCAGGATCGGCAGGGCGTAGATGTTGTCGACCGGGATATCGAAGAAGCCCTGGATCTGCTCGGCGTGCAGGTCCATGGTCAGCACGCGGTCGACGCCGGAGGCGACGAGCATGTTGGCGACCAGCTTGGCGGCGATGGGCACGCGCGACGAACGCGAGCGGCGATCCTGGCGGGCATAGCCGAAATACGGGATGGCGGCGGTGATGCGACCGGCCGAGGCGCGCTTCAGCGAATCGACGACGACCAGCAGTTCCATCAGGTTGTCGTTGGTCGGGGCGCAGGTCGATTGCAGCACGAAGATGTCGCGACCGCGGACGTGTTCCTGCAGCTCGACGCTGACTTCACCGTCCGAGAAGCGGCCGACGTTGGCGCGGCCGAGATCGACGTTCAGATTCTTCGCGACGGTTGCCGCCAGCTTGGGGTTGGCGTTGCCGGTGAAAACCATCAGGCTGTTGTAGGCCATGTTTCTCATTCCTCCGGGTTCCCGCTGGCGCCGCGGATTTGCCCGATACAATGAAAATCGGGCAGGCCTAAGACCTGCCCGAAGGGAATCTGGCAGAGGAGGAAGGATTCGAACCTTCGAATGCCGGAATCAAAATCCGGTGCCTTGACCAACTTGGCGACTCCCCTGCGGTCGTTCAAACGGGCTCCGTCCGAACGAGGCGCGAATGATACAGGAGGGTTGGCGGGAAAGCCAGCCTTTTCAGCAGATTTTTGCCAACGGATGTTCGCTCAGCCCGTCGGCCAGCCAGCCGCGCATGCCGGCCGGCAGTTCGGCGAGCGTTGCCGCCGCCGCCGCCGGATCGGCATAGGGTGCGAAGACGCAGGCGCCGGAGCCGGTCATCATGGCTTGCGGATTGCGTGCCTTGAGCCAGGCCAGGTGTTCGGCGACGGCCGGAAAACGGGCGCAGGCGACCGCTTCCAGATCGTTGTGGCCGATGCCGGGGCGCCAGTCGGCGGCGGCGATGGCCGGCGTCGAACGGCACAGTTCCGGGGCCGTGAAAATTGCCGCGGTCGGCACGTGGACCGCAGGATGCAATACCAGGTAGGTGGCCGGCGGCAGGTCGATGTCGGTGAAGGTTTCGCCGACCCCTTCGGCGAAAGTGTTGTGGCCGTGGATGAAGACCGGGACGTCGGCGCCCAGCGTCAGGCCGATTTTTTCCAGTTCGCTGCGGTCGACCGCAAGATTCCACAAAAAATTGAGTGCCAGCAGCACGGTGGCGGCATCGGATGAGCCGCCACCCAGTCCGCCGCCCATCGGCAGCGTCTTGTCCAGGCGGATCGTGGCGCCCTGGCGGCAGCCGGTGGCCTGTTGCAGCAGGCGGGCGGCACGTACGGTCAGGTCGTCGCCGGGCGCGACGCCGGGCGTCGGCGTGGCGAGGACGATGGCGCCGTCGTCGCGCGGGGCGAAGTGCAGGGTGTCCTGGCGGTCGATGAAGCGGAAGACGGTCTGCAGCAGGTGATAGCCGTCGGTACGGCGGCCGGTGACGTGCAGGAAAAGGTTGAGCTTGGCCGGTGCCGGCCAGGCGCTGTGCCAGTTCCAGTCGGCGGAAGGGGCGTTCATGGCAGGGCTTTCCAGTTTTCCAGGCGCAGGCGCAGGTCGACCGCAGGGCCGCGGGCGTTGAGCCGGCCGGGCGGCAGATCCGGGGCGTCGCCGTCGTAGAAGTAGTCGATTCGCCAGTCGCCTTCGTCCAGGCGCAGCGGTCGTTGTTGCGCATCGCGTTCGAGCCGGCCGTCCGGTGTCGGCCGGCCGAGCAGCCAGCCGGCCAGCCGCGAGACCGGCAGCGCCTGGCCGGTCAGGTCGGCGAGCAGGCGTTCGGGGTCGCTGTCGGTGTAGGTCTTGTCGTCGGCGGTGCGCAGCGTGGCGCCGTCCGGCGTCATGTCGATCTCGGCCAGGCCGATGCCGAGCGGATTGGCGAGCAGTACGCGGTCGTGGCCGTCGCGGTGCGTCCAGCTCAGGCGGCCGCCGCTGTTCTGCGGTCGACCGTCGGCATCGACCGTTTTCAGCGCAAAACGGCCGTCGACCGCAAAGTCGGCAATGCCGTCGCGGACGGGCGGCGGCGCCAGGCTGATGCAACCGGCCAGCAGGCCGCTCAGCAGCCCGGCAAACAGTCGGTTCAAGGCAGGAATTTCTTCAGCGTGTCGGCCAGCGTGCTGTTGTCCGGATGGTGCTGGCGGGCTTCCAGCCAGATGCGGCGGGCTTCGTCGCGACGTTCGGCGATCCACAGCACTTCGCCGAGGTGGGCGGCGATTTCGGGATCGGGCTTGATCCGGTAGGCACGTTGCAGCGTGTCCAGCGCTTCGCCGATGCGGCCGCGCCGGTACTGAACCCAGCCCAGGCTGTCGAGGATGAAGGGGTCTTCCGGCGCCAGCTTGTTGGCCCGGCCGATCAGCGTTTCGGCTTCCGGCAGGCGGATGTTGCGGTCGGCCAGCGAATAGCCGAGCGCGTTCAGCGCATGGGCGTGATCCGGCTGCAGGGTCAGCAAGCGCTTGAGCCAGGTTTCCATCTGCTCGTGCTTGCCGATGCGTTCGGCGCTGAGCGCCGCGTCGTAGAGCAGTTCGGGGTCGTCCGGTTGCGTGGTCAGCGCCTTGTCGAGCGTTGCGTAGGCTTCGTCGTGGCGTCCGGCCTCGCGCAGCAACTGGGCTTCCGACAGCACCAGCTGGGTGCGTTCGCCGGGCGTCGTGCCGCGGGTTTCGTGCAGCAGTGCGCGTGCTTCCTCGCCGCGGCCGAGTTCGAGCAGCAACTGCGCGCTGCGCGCCCGTGCAGCGACGTAGCGTTCGCCGCTGGTGACCTGCTGGAAATGTCCCAGGGCCTTGTCCTTTTCGCCGGCTTCCTGGGCGATCTGGCCGAGCAGGAAATGTATCGTGCTGCGGTCCGGGAAAGGCGTCTTCAGCAGGCGTTCGAGGCGGTCGCGGCCGATCTCCCGCTGGTTCTGCTGCAGGGCCAGCATGGCGCCCGGATAGAGCAGGGCAGGATCGTCCGGGCTGGCCTTGATCAGCGCATCGTAGTGACCCAGCGCTTCGTCGTAGCGCTTTTCGCCGATCAGCAGGCGAGCCAGTGCGAGACGGGCTTCGCGGGCTTCGGGGTAGCGCTTGACGAAGGCTTGCAGGTCCTCGAAGGCCTTGGTATTCGACTGGCGGGACTGGATCTGGGCCCGGGCGATCGCGGCGATCTCCCAGTCGGGACGCAGGCGCAGCGCCTGTTCGACCGAGGTCAGCGCGCGTGGCTCCTGGCCGGCGGCCAGTGCTGCCTGGGTCAGCGCGAAATGCGCTTCCGGCAGATCGAGGTAGGGCGCGGTCAGGCGGTCGACCAGTTCGAGTACGGCATTCTTGTCCTGGATGCGGGCCAGCGTGCGGTTGAGGTGGAGCAGGTTGCCCGGCAGGTTTTCCTTGTCCTGGGCGAGCAGGGCCGCCAGTTGCGGGCCGAGTTCGTCGATCCGGCCGGCCTGGATGAGCAGCGCGGCTTCGGCCTGGCGGGCCCGGGTCGATTCCGGTTCGGCCTGTCGCCAGCGTTCGGCCAGGGCCAGCGCCAGGTCGTTGCGCCCGGCAAAGCCGGCGATTTCGGTGGCGCGGGCCAGCGCCTGCGGGTCGCCGGTGCGTTCGGCGAGGTCGGCCCAGGCTTCGAGGGCCAGCCGGGCATCGCCGCGCTGCAGCGCGAACTCGCCGAGCAGGACCTGAAAGACGGAGCGCGCCACCATGTCTTCGGCGACACCGTCGCGCGAAGCCTGGGCAAAGGCGGCAGGCGGCAGTGCGAGGCAGCTGGCCAGGGAAAGGGCGACGACGATTTTCTTCGGCAACATGGCGGACATTCCGGATCGGGGGTGTGTTTGAACACGATAAATCGGGTAAGTTTGCGATGTTATTTGGGATTCCACGGAGGAACAAGCGATGCCCGAGTTGCCCGAGGTCGAGGTCTGCCGGTTGGGGATAGCGCCGGAACTCGAAGGACGGGAAATCCGCGGGGTGACGATACGTGCGCCGAAGCTGCGCCACGAAATCCCGCGCGAACTGTCCGGCCTGCTGCCGGGCTGCCTGATCGTTGCCGTGCGCCGACGCGGCAAGTACCTGCTGATCGACTGCCGGCGGGACGGGAAATCGGCCGTCGAAGGCACGCTGATCCTGCACCTGGGGATGTCGGGCAACCTGCGCTTCGTGCCGCCCGAACTGCCGCCCGGCAAGCACGATCACTTCGACCTGGTGCTGTCCGGCACGATCCTGCGTTTCGCCGATCCGCGCCGCTTCGGCGTGATCCTGTGGCAGCCGGGACCGCCGGCCGAGGCCGAGCGGCATCCGCTGATCGCCGTGCTCGGCATCGAGCCGCTGTCCGACGCGTTTACGGTCGACTGGCTGTACGAGCGGATTTCCCGCCGTGGCGGGCCGATCAAGCCGATATTGATGGACGGCCATCTGGTGGTCGGTATCGGCAATATCTACGCCTCGGAAAGTCTCTTCCGGGCGGGGATTTCACCGCTGCGTGCCGCCGGCCGCATCAGTCGGCTGCGTTATGAAGCCCTGGTACCGGCGATCCGTTCGACATTGCTGGACGCCATCGCGGCCGGCGGCAGCAGCATTCACGATTACGTGCACAGCGACGGCGGCGCCGGCTGCTTCCAGATCCAGGCCGGCGTCTACGACCGGGCCGGTCAGCCCTGCCTGCGTTGCGGCGGCGTCGTCCGCCAGGTCCGCCAGGGCGGGCGCAGCACCTATTACTGTGCCGGTTGTCAGCACTGAATGCCGGCGGCAACTTGCTGTTTTCATGCTAAATTGGAATGTCGGATTTTTCCGGAGCCATAACCGTCATGTCGCTCGCCAACCAATTCGCCGCCTACACTGCCTGGCGCACGCTGCTGTCCAACGATATCGGGGAGTTCCAGGCCTGGCTGGGCGATAACGAACTGTCCGACGGCCAGACCGATCTGCGCCTGTCGCAACTGCAGGAACGCCTGCGCGAGGACCGGCTGAACGTTGCCTTCGTCGCCGAGTTCTCGCGCGGCAAGTCCGAACTGATCAACGCCATCTTCTTCGCCGACTACGGCAACCGCATGCTGCCCTCGTCGGCCGGACGGACGACGATGTGTCCGACCGAACTGCTGTTCGACGGCAACAAGCTGCCCTGCGTCGAACTGCTGCCCATCCAGACGCGTGCCTCGAACGCCGGCGTCGGCGAATACAAGCGCTTCCCCGAGGAGTGGACGGTGTTGCCGCTCGACATCGAGTCGCCGGAAGCGATGCAGGAAGCCCTGCGTCACGTCAGCGAGACGACGCGGGTGACGCCTGAGGAGGCCGGGCGTCTCGGCTTCGAGGTGGGCGGCGGCGAGATCGACCTGTATCGCGTCGGCGACGATGGTCTGGTCGAGGTTCCGCGCTGGCGCCACGCGCTGATCAATTTTCCGCATCCGCTGCTCAAGCAGGGGCTGGTCATCCTCGACACGCCGGGCCTCAACGCGATCGGCGCCGAACCGGAGCTGACCCTGTCGCTGCTGCCCAACGCGCACGCGGTGCTGTTCATCCTGGCGGCTGACACCGGTGTTACCCAGTCCGACCTGACGATCTGGAAGGAGCACATCTGTACCGGCGGCTCGACCCGGCGCGGACGCATGGTCGTGCTGAACAAGATCGACGGCCAGTGGGACGAGCTGAAAAGCCCGGCCGAGATCGATGCCGAGATTGCCCGCCAGGCGCAGTCCTGTGCCGACATTCTCGATCTGTCGGTCGCTCAGGTGTTCCCGGTTTCGGCACAGAAGGGGCTGGTCGCCAAGGTGAACGGCGATGCCGGGCTGCTGGCCCGCAGCCGTCTGCCGGCGCTGGAGAACGCGCTATCCGGCGAACTGATTCCGGCCAAGCGCGACATCGTCTGCGAGAGCACCGAAAGCGAATTCGGCGACGTCAGCAAGCGCGTGCGCGGCCTGCTCGACTCGCGGCTGCGCGGCCTGCACGAGCAGTTGTCCGAGCTGACCGAACTGCGCGGCAAGAACAAGGGCGTCGTCGAATACATGATGGGCAAGGTGCGCGCCGAGAAGGAAGAGTTCGAGGCCGGCCTGCAGCGCTACTACGCGGTGCGCAGCGTGTTCTCGACGCTGACCAACAACCTGTTTGGCCATCTCGGTCTCGACGGCCTGCGCCAGCTCACCGGCCAGACGCGCGAGGCGATGCTGGAGGCCAGCTTTTCCAAGACACTGTCGGATGCGATGGGCGGTTTCTTCGCCAAGGCCCGCGAATCGCTGGCCAAGTCCAATCACGAAGTTGGCGAGATCCTGGCGATGATGGAGGCGGTGTACAAGCGGTTCGCCGTCGAGCACGGGCTCAAGCTGGGGGCACCGACGGCATTTTCGCTGCTGCGCTACGAGAAGGAGCTGGACCGCCTGCAAGCCTGGTGCGATACGCACCTGAATACGGTGGTGACGCTGCTGACGCACGACAAGCGGAACATCACGCAGAAGTTCTTCGAGGAAGTGGCGATTCAGGTCCGGCGTGCTTTCGAGCGGGCCAACAAGGATGCCGAGGTGTGGTTGCGGGCGATCATGGCGCCGATGGAAACGCAGGTCCGCGAACACCAGATCCAGCTGAAGCGGCGGCTGGAAAGCATCAAGCGCATCCACCAAGCGACCGATACGCTGGAAGACCGCATTGTCGAACTGGAAAGCGTCGAACAGTCGCTGCAGCGGCAACTCGCCGAACTGCACGGCATCGTCGCCCGCGTCGAGCAATTGCTGTCGCCCGCCCAGATGGCCGAGTTGCGCGCCGCCTGACGGCATTGTCGCGGTCAACCCGCGGTCGACGCAAAAAAGCCCGCGTTTCCCCAACGCGGGCTTTTGCTGGCGGGCGCAGCCTCAGGCGCGGCTATTGCCGGTCAGCTTCTCGTACTTGCCCCAGAGCTGGTCTTCCGATTCGACGACGTCCGGGTTCTTCGGAATGCAATCGACCGGGCAGACCTGTACGCACTGCGGTTCGTCATAGTGACCGACGCACTCGGTGCACTTCGACGGATCGATCTGGTAGATCTCCTCGCCCTGCGAAATTGCTTCGTTCGGGCATTCCGGTTCGCACACGTCGCAGTTGATGCACTCGTCGGTAATCATCAGAGCCATGGTTGTGGTTCCTCTCTCGGTTAGGCTGTCGCCCGCAGGCGCTTTTCGACACAAGGTTGTACAAATTTGCTGACGTCGCCGCCCAGGCGCGCGATTTCGCGGACCATCGTGGCGGAGATGAACATGTATTGCTCGCCAGGCGTCAGGAATACCGTTTCGACCTCGGGATAGAGGTTACGGTTCATTCCGGCCATCTGGAATTCGTATTCGAAATCGGATACCGCGCGCAGACCGCGCACGATGACCTTGGCGCCCTTTTCATGCACGAAGCTCATCAGCAGCGTGTTGAAGCCGACGATCTCGACGTTCGGCAGATCGCCGATCACTTCGCGCGCCATCTCGACGCGATCGGCCAGCGAAAAGCGCGGCTGCTTGTTCGGGCTTTCGGCGATCGCCAGGATCAAGCGGTCGAACAGGCTGGCGGCACGACGCACCAGATCCTCGTGACCGCGGGTGATCGGGTCGAAGGTGCCGGGGTAGAGCGCTACGCGGTGGTCGAGTTTGGTCAAGTCGATGCTCGTCGCAACAAATGAAAATGGACCTCGCCCGCCTTGCCGTGGCGTACCGTCCGCCAATCGCCAAGCGAGTCGATTTCGTATTCCGCCTCGACGTAGAGCGCCGCGTCCTCGTTCAGCGCTGCCGGCAGAAGCGGGGTCAGACGCGCGATCCAGTCCTTGCGATAAGGCGGATCGACGAAGACGAGATCGAACCCCGTCGTCACGGAAGCCAAATATTGTAACGCATCCCCGCGTACGATCCGCACCGAAGGCGGTTTGTGCAGCAATTCGTGGTTTTCCTGCAACGCGGCGAGGACGCGCGGCGACTTCTCGATCATCACCACTTCGGCGGCGCCCCGCGACGCGGCTTCGAAACCGAGCGCACCGCTGCCGGCGAACAGGTCCAGGCAGCGCCAGCCGTCCAGTTCCTGGCCGAGCCAGTTGAACAGCGTCTCGCGAACGCGGTCCGGCGTCGGTCGCAGCCCTTCGCTGTCCGGGAAACGCAGCACGCGGCGGCGGTATTCGCCGCCGACGATACGAACCGCGTTCAATCCGCCGCCACCGTCACGGTGATCAGGTCGGCCGGCCGGACATGGCGGGAAAATGCCGCCTTGACGTCGTCGACCGTGACCGCGTCGACCTTGCCCTGGTACTGGTCCAGGTAATCGAGCGGCAGGCCGTAGAAGGCAATCGTCGCGACATTGGCCAGCAGTTTGGCGTTGCTGTCCAGGCGCAGCGGGAAGCTGCCGGTCAGGTTGGCCTTGGCGGCGGCCAGCTCTTCCTCGCTCGGCCCCTTGGCGACGAATTCGTCGACCACGTCGCGCACCACCTTGATCGCTTCCCTGGCCTGCTGGCGCTTGGTCTGCAGGCCGATCTGGAAGGGGCCGGTCTGGCGCATCGGCGCGAAGTAGCTGTAGACGCTGTAGGCATAGCCGCGCTTGTCGCGGACTTCCTGGACCAGGCGCGAAACGAAGCCGCCACCGCCGAGCGTGTAGTTGCCGACCAGCAGCGGGAAGAAATCGGGATTGCCGCGTTCGATCGCCGGCAGGCCGATGCTGATGTGCGCCTGGCTGGCCGGGTGGGCGAGGGCGATGGTGGCCGGCTTGGGCATGCCGGGCGCGGCCGGCAGCGCCGGCGCTTCGCCAGGTGGCAGCGCCTTGCTCAGGCGCTCGGCGATCTGTTCGGCGCGCCGGCGGTCGAGCTTGCCGATCAACGTCAGCGTGGCATTGCCGGCGGTGTACAACTGCCGGTGAAAGGCGACGACATCGGCGTGTTCGATGGCGGCGATGCTCTCCGGCGTCGCCTGGCGGCCGTACGGGTGCTCGGGGTAGAGGGCTTCCCAGAAAGCCTTGCCGCCGATCGTCTCGGGCCGCGTCATCGCTTCCTTCAGGTTGGCGATGGTGCGGGCCTTTTCCCGTTCAAGGATGGCGGCGTCCAGGTGCGGTGCCCGCAGGACGTCGGCGAGTACGGCCAGTGCCGGGTCGAGCTTGTCGCCGGCGGTCAGCGTGCGCAGCGACACATTGGCGCGATCGGTGTCGGCACCGCCGCCGAGGCGGGCGCCGAGGTCGGCCAGTAGTTCCGAGATTGCCGTTTCGTCGCGCTCGCCGGCCCCGAGGTCGAGAATGCCGCGGGTCAGGGCCGCCAGGCCGGCCTTGTCGGCCGGATCGAACATCGAGCCGGCGGCGAAATCGAGTTGCACGTCGAGCATCGGCAGCGTCGGTGCGGCGACGAAATAAACGCGGACGCCGTTGGCGGTGGTCCAGTGTTCGATGGCGACGCCCGCCTGGGCGAGGCTGGCGGCGGCGAAGAGCAGGGCTGCGGTCAACAGTCTTTTCATGGTGATTTTCCTCAGTGACGGACGGCCGTGGCGGGGCGGCGCGGCTTGCCGTCGAGCGGCTGCGGGTCGAGGATGCCGACGGTCAGCGCGTCGTCGGAGAAATACTTGCGGGCGACCGCCTGCACCTCTTCGGCGGTGACCTTCTGCAACCGGTCGAGCATCGTGTCGACATCCTTCCACGACAGGCCGACGGCTTCCATCTGGCCGATTTCCATGGCCTGGCCGAACATCGAGTCGAGTTTGTAGACCTGGCCGGCGACCAGTTGCGCCTTGGTCCGCTTCAGTTCGGCCGGCGTCACGCCGTCCTGCTGGATGCGGGCGATCTCGGCGCGCAGCGCGGCTTCGACGTCGGCAACGCTCCTGCCTTCGGCCGGGCTGGCATACAGGTAGAGCATGCCCGGGCCGCGTGCCGTGTTGTCGTATTCGATGCCGGCCGAGACGGCGATCTTGTCCTCGCGGACCAGCTTCTTGTTGAACCGGGCGGCGTCGTGGCCGTCGAGAATGCCGGCCAGAATTTCCAGCGCGTAAGGGTCGCGGTCCGTCGCCGGATTGCGCAGGATCGGCGCCTTGTAGCCCATCACCAGGATCGGCAGTTCGGCCGGTGCCTTGACGGTGATCCGGCGCGGACCTTCCTGGCGCGGTTCGACCAGTTGCCGACGCGCCGGCAA
The DNA here is from genome assembly GCF_021401135.1 of Azonexus sp. R2A61. Classification (GTDB taxonomy): domain Bacteria; phylum Pseudomonadota; class Gammaproteobacteria; order Burkholderiales; family Rhodocyclaceae; genus Azonexus. The sequence goes on from NZ_JACBFO010000001.1 coordinate 774,694, forward strand.
GGCGCGGCCGGCCAGGCTGCCGTAGATCCGCTCGGCATCGGCGAAGACCTGCTTGTGGTCGACATCGCCGGCGATCACGACGTAGGCGTTGTTGGGCACGTACCACTGGTCGTACCAGGCCTTGGCGTCGGCCGCGGTCATCGTTTCCAGGTCGTCCATCCAGCCGATGATCGGGCGGCGGTAGGGATGTACCAGGAAGGCGGCCGCCGTCATCTGTTCGAACAGTTTCGACTGCGGGTTGTCGTCGGTGCGCATGCGGCGCTCTTCCATGACCACCTTGATCTCCTGTTCGAACTCCTTGGGATCGACGTTCAGATGGCGCATGCGGTCGGCCTCGAGTGCCATCATCTCGGGCAGCTTTTCCTTCGGCACCTGCTGGAAGTAGGCGGTGTAGTCACGGCTGGTGAACGCGTTGTCGCGGCCGCCGGCGGCGGCCACGCGCTTGTTGAACTCGCCGGGACCGACTGTCGGCGTGCCCTTGAACATCATGTGCTCGAGCACGTGGGCGACGCCGGAATGGCCGTCCACCTCATCCATGCTGCCGATCCGGTACCACACCATGTTGACCGCCGTGGGCGCCCGGCGGTCTTCCTTGACGATCACGCGCAGGCCGTTGCTCAGCGTTGTTTCGTAAGGATTGGCCAGGGCTGCGGTCGACAGCCAGGGGGCCAGGAAAAGGGCCAGGACAAGAGGAGGGGCTTGGCGAAGCAGTCGTCGCATGATCATGGGAAATTGGGCTTTCTGCTAGAATTCGGGGCTGTTTTCGCAGCGCTTCGGCTGCGCCATCCGCATCATGTAGGGCGGCATCTTAACCGGCGCGCCGCCCGCCTGTCAGCCTGCCCTGAGACACCGATTCCCATGTTCAGTTTCCTGAAGAAATCCACGCCCGACGCCGCCCCGAGCGAAGCGCCGGCCGCGCCGTCGTGGCGCGAGCGCCTGTTCAAGGGCTTGTCCAAGACCCGTGCGCAATGGGGCGGCAAGCTCAAGTCGCTGTTTTCGCGCGGCAAGGTCGACGACGAACTGCTCGAAGAACTGGAAACCCTGCTGCTGACGTCCGACGTCGGCATCGAGGCGACCACCCACCTGCTTGACGAGCTGAAGGCCGCCGCCAAGCGCGACAAGCTGGAAACGCCGGAAGCGATCCAGCAGGCGCTGCACGATGCGCTGCTGACCACGCTTCAGCCGCTCGAATCGCCGCTCGATGTGAGCACCCACAAACCCTACGTGATCATGATCGCCGGGGTGAACGGTGCCGGCAAGACGACCTCGATCGGCAAGCTGGCCAAGTATTTCCAGAGCCAGGGCAGGAGCGTGCTGCTGGCCGCCGGCGATACCTTCCGCGCCGCTGCCCGCGAACAGCTGCAGACCTGGGGCGAGCGCAACAACGTCACGGTCATCGCCCAGGAATCCGGCGATCCGGCGGCCGTCATCTTCGACGCCATCTCGGCCGCCAAGGCGCGCGGCATCGACGTCGTGCTGGCCGACACCGCCGGCCGGCTGCCCACCCAGCTGCACCTGATGGACGAAATCGCCAAGGTCCGTCGCGTCATCCAGAAAATCGAGCCGGACGGCCCGCACGAAACCCTGCTGGTGCTCGACGCCAACATCGGCCAGAACGCGCTGCAGCAGGTCAAGGCCTTCGACAAGGCAATCAACGTCACCGGCCTGGTCGTCACCAAGCTCGACGGTACCGCCAAGGGCGGCGTCGTCGCGGCGATCGCCCGCCAGTGCCCGAAGCCGATCCGCTTCATCGGTGTCGGCGAGCAGATCGACGACCTCCGTCCGTTCTCCGCCAAAGACTTCGTCGACGCGTTGTTCGAACAATGATCGTCGCCAGCCAGCTCACCAAACGCTATCCCGGCGGCTTCGATGCGCTGGGCGGCGTCAGCTTCACCATCGGGGCCGGCGAAATGGTGCTGATCACCGGTCATTCTGGTGCCGGCAAGACGACGCTGGTCAAGTTGCTGGCGTCGATCGAACGACCGACCTCGGGCAGCCTGGTGGTCAACGGGCAGAACCTGTCGGCCCTGCGGCGCAGCGCGATTCCCTACGTGCGCCGGCATTTCGGCCTGATCTTCCAGGATCAGAAGCTGTTGTTCGACCGCAGCGCGCTGGATAACGTCATGCTGCCCCTGCAGATCGCCGGTCTGTCGCGGCGCGAAGCGGTGCGCCGGGCGCAGGCGGCGCTCGACAAGGTCGGCCTGCTGGCGCGCGAAAAGGCCAATCCGATCGCCCTGTCCGGCGGCGAACAGCAGCGCCTGGCGATCGCCCGGGCGGTGGTCAACCGGCCGACCGTGTTGCTGGCCGACGAGCCGACCGCCAACCTCGATCCCGAATCGGCGCAGGACATCCTCGATCTGTTCACCGATTTCCACCGGGTCGGCGTGACCATCGTCGTCGCCACCCACGACCGTGCCTGGGTCGAACGCTGCGCGCCCAACGTGCTGCGCCTGGATCACGGGAGACTGATATGAACCGCTGGCTTTCCCAGCACCGCGCGGCCTTCGGCCTGGCCTTGCGCCGGCTTGGTGCGACGCCGTTCAACACGCTGCTGTCGCTGCTCGCCATCGGCATCGCGCTGACCCTGCCGGCCTTCGGCTACGTCGCGCTCGACAACCTGCGCAATCTCGGCGGCAGCGCTTCCGGCGTGCAGCAGATCAGCGTCTTCATGGACGTCGGGGCCAGCCGCGAAGCCGTGGCCGATACCGAAAAACGCCTGCGCGCGCTGTCGACCGCAAGAATCACCTTCGTCTCCCGCGACGAGGCGCTGAAGCGCCTGCAGACCAGCGAAGGGATGGCCGAAATCGTCGCCAGCCTGCCGCGCAACCCGCTGCCCGACGCGTTTATCGTCGAACCGGCGAATCTCGACCCGGATGCGCTGGAAGTGCTGCGCAAGGAACTCGCCGGCTGGCCCAGGGTTGCCCACGTCCAGCTCGATTCGGCCTGGGTCAAGCGCTTCGATGCTTTCCTGCGGCTCGGCAAGCTGGCCCTGCTGATGCTGGCCGGGCTGTTCGGCGCCGGGCTGATCGCCGTCACCTTCAATACCATCCGCCTCCAGGTCATGGCCCAGGCGGCCGAAATCGAGGTGGCGCGGATGATCGGTGCGACCGATGGCTTCATCCGCCGGCCTTTCCTGTATTTCGGTGCGCTGCAGGGCGCGCTTGGCGGCCTGATCGCCGCCGGTCTGGTGGCCGGCGCTTTGCGCCTGCTCAACGGGCCGGTCGGTGAACTGGCCGCGTTGTACGGCGGCGATTTCGCGTTGCGTCTGCCGGCCGTGCCGGAAATCGCCGCACTGGCCGGCATCGGCGCCGTGCTTGGCTGGGTCGGCGCGCAACTGTCGGTCGGCCTGTCGCTGCGCCGGTTTGACTGACCGGCGGGAATTCCTCGTCAGTCTGGGGGCGGCCGCGCTGGCCGCCTGTGCGCCCAACGCAACAATTCCGCTGCCGCCCGGTGAACTGCTCGGCATGAACCACACCAGCGCGCACCGCCTGCTCGGCGGCATCGGCGGCGCGCCGCAGGCAACCCGACGGACCGGGGTCGTGATCGTCGGCGCCGGCGTTTCCGGGCTGTCGGCGGCGTGGACGCTGGCCCGTGCCGGAATCGACGATTTCCTCGTCCTCGATCTCGAAGACTCGCCCGGCGGCAACGCCCGCGCCGGCCATTCGCCGCTGACCGCCTATCCGTGGGGTGCGCACTACCTGCCGCTGCCCGGCCGCGACGCGGTGTACGTCCGCGAACTGCTCGCCGAACTGGGCGTGCTGATCGGCGATCCCGCCGCCGAGCGGCCGCGTTACGACGAGCGCTACCTGTGCGCCGCGCCGCAGGAGCGTGTCTTCAAGGACGGCCTGTGGCACGACGGACTGTTGCCGCAGCGCGGTCGCAGCGACGACGAGTGGGAACAGCAGCAGCGTTTCCAGGCCCGCATGGCCGAGCTGAAACAGGCACGCGGCCGTGACGGCCGCTGGGTCTTTGCGCTGCCGATGGCCTTGTCGTCGGCCGATGCCGAATGGCGCGCGCTCGACCGGCAGAACTTCCGCGACTGGCTGAACGGCGAAGGCTTCACCTCGCCGGCGCTGCACTGGCTGGCCAACTACGCCTGCCGCGACGATTACGGCACCGACTACGCGCAGACCTCGGCCTGGGCCGGGCTGCATTACTTCGCCTGCCGCCGCGGCCACGGCCTGGATGCGGCCGACGACGCCGTGCTCACCGCGCCGGAAGGCAACGCCTGGCTGGTCGCCGGTTTGGCCCGCCATGCCGCCGGCCGTATCCTGACCGATGCGCTGGCCTGGCGTATCGAGGCTGGCCAGCGGCAGGTTGCGGTCGACGTGCTGCACGGCGAAAAAACGCTGCGCATCGAAGCCGGCCGGCTGATCTGGGCGGCACCGGCCTTCGTGTTGCCGCGCGTCTGGCCGGCGATGCCCGGGACGCTGCGCGAGGCGGCGCTGGCCGCCGACTATGCGCCCTGGCTGGTCGCCAACCTGCACCTGTCGGCGCTGCCGCAGGAACGCCACGGTGCGCCGCCGGCCTGGGACAACGTGCTGCACGCCAGCAGCGGCCTCGGCTACGTCAACGCCATGCACCAGACCCTGCGCCGCCAGCCGCTCGGCACCGTGTTCACCTGGTATCGCGCGCTGCACGACCTGCCGCCGGCGCAGGCTCGGCAACGGCTGCTGGAAACGCCGCGCGAAACCTGGGCCGAGGGCATCCTGCGCGAACTGGAAGTCGTCCATCCGGACATCCGCCGCTTGTGCACCCGACTCGACGTATTCCGCTACGGCCACGCCATGCGCCGACCGATACCGGGCGCGCTGTTCGACGGCCATCGGGGAAAACTGACGGCTTTCCGCCACCCGCGCATCGCGCTGGCGCATGCCGACCTGTCCGGCTTTTCGCTGTTCGAGGAAGCGCAGTACCGCGGTGTCGAGGCAGCGCGGCAGGTGCTGGCTGCGGCGCGCGGTTCAGCCTAGCCAGAAGCCGACGATGGCCAGCGTCAGCAGCGTGACCGGGACGCCGATCCGGGCGTGCTGGCGCCAGTCGATGGCGATGCCCTGCTTGGCCGCCAGATCGGCGACGATCAGGTTGGCGATCGAACCGACCAGCAACAGGTTGCCGGCCAGCGTGCTGACCAGCGCCAGCGTGACGCCGGCTTGCGGCGTCTGCAGGTGCGGCAGCAGCAACATCACCGCGGGGACGTTGGAGACCAGGTTGGACAGGCCGACGCCGACGACGAACAACGGGCCGGTATCGCCCAGGTGGATGCCGTGGCCGGCCAGCCAATCGACCGCCAGTCCGGCCAGCCCGGTCTGCTGGAAGGCGTGATTGACGACGAACAGGCCGATGAACAGCACCAGCAGTTCCCAGTCGACGAAACCCATCACGCGGGAGGAATGGAAGCGGCTCGACAACAGCAGCAGACCGGCACCGACCAGCGCGGCGACGTCGCGCGGCCAGTCGGTGCACAGGAAGACGACGAGCAGCACGCCGGCAACCAGCAGGCCCTTGGCGGTCTGCCAGCGGTCGAAAACCGGCGTTTCCTCGCGGTCGACCGCAAGATCGGCGATTTTTGCGGTCGACCGCCGGTTTTGCGCAAAATCCGGCCCGAAAACCAGCCACAGCCACAGCGCGAGCAGACCGAGCGCGACCGGCGGCAGCGCCCGCCACAGGTAGTCGGCGAAATGCAGCTGCAGTACCGAGCCGATCAGCATGTTCTGCGGGTTGCCGATCAGCGTCGCCGCCGAACCGATATTGGCGGCGCAGGCCAGGCCGACCAGCCAGCGTACCGGCGGGTAACCGCGCTGGAGGCACAGGCGGGCGACCATCGGCGTCATCGCCAGGCAGACGATGTCGTTCGAGAACACCGCCGACAGTGCGCCGGCCACGGCGATGACCGCGCCGAGCAGGCCGCGCTCGCCGAACGGCAGTGCAACGACGCGCCGGGTCACTTCGCTGTAGAAGCCGCCCAGCCGCATTTGCGCCGAAACGACCATGAAGGCGAACAGCAACAGCAGGGTCGGCAGGTGAATGGCCCGTGCCGCGTCTTCGGTGCTCACCGCGCCGATGCCGACGACGGCGATGCCGCCGAGCAGCGCGACGCCGCTGCGGTCGAGCTTGAGCCTGGGCAGGCCGCCGAGGAACATGCCGAGATAGACGATGGCGAAGACGGCGACGATGGCGGTCTGCAGCGGATGCGTCTCGATGGCGAGCCAGGGCGCGACGAGGTCGGGATTCAAGGGGCGTTCAGCGGTAGATCAGGAAAGCGTCGCGGGCTGCGGTCCACACTGCCTCGTCGGCAGAAACCGCCTGATCGAGGTCGCTCGGTGTCGCCGCCGGGTCGTCGACCCACTCGCGCAGCAGCGGCGAGCCGTTGATCAGGTCGATCGCCAGCCGCTCGAATTCGTACTCGTAGCCGAAGTCGCGCCAGATCGGGTAGTCCGGATAAAGCCGGCGGATTGCCTTGAAGGCCAGCGCCTGCAGCCGCCAGGGCCGGAACGCGGCGTGGTCGTAATACGGGCCTTCGCTGTGGATTTGCAGCGCCTGGCACAGTTGACCGTGGAATTTGTGGAAGGTCGGCTCGAACCAGCAGACGCGCAGCTTGCCGCCGGCCAGCCAGTCCGGCGCGAGCGCTTGCATCTCGGCGAGCACGGCGGCGGCGTCGATGTCCGGCGCGCCGAACAGGAATTCCAGCGGTCGCGTCGTGCCGCGCCCTTCGCTCAAGGTCGTCCCTTCGAGCATCACGGTGCCGGCGTAGGCGCGCGCCATCGACAGGTTGGGCGCGTTCGGGCTGGGGTTGATCCAGGTCCGCTCGCCGAGCGGCCAGCCGTAGCCGGGCGCCGCGTCGGGCTGCCAGCCGCTCATTTCGACGACGCGGTAATCGACGTCGAGCTGCAACTGGGCGATGAACCAGGCACCGAGCTCGCCCATGGTCAGGCCGTGGCGCATCGGCAGCGGGCCGGCGCCGACGAAGCTTTCCCAGCCCTCGCGCAGCGTGAAGCCTTCGACCGGCCGGCCGGCCGGGTTCGGGCGGTCGAGCACCCAGACCGACTTGCCGTGTTCGGCAGCGGCTTCGAGCACGTAGCGCAGCGTGGTGATGAAGGTGTAGATGCGGCAGCCGAGGTCCTGCAGGTCGACCAGCAGCACGTCGAAAGTGTCCATCATCGCCGCCGTCGGACGGCGCACTTCGCCGTACAGGCTGAAGATCGGGATGCCGTGCTGCGGATCGACGAAATCCGGCGATTCGACCATGTTGTCCTGCTTGTCGCCCTTGATGCCGTGTTGCGGGCCGAAGGCGGCGGTCAGCTTGAGGTCGGGCAGCGCGGCCAGCGCGTCGAGGCTGTGCGTCAGCTCGGCGGTGACCGAGGCCGGATGGGCGAGCAGGGCGAGGCGGCGGCCGGCGAGCGGGCGGCGCAGTTCGGGATCGGCCAGCAGGCGGTCGATGCCGAACAGGAGGTTTTGCGTCATGGCAAGGGCAGCATGAAGCTGTCGCGAAGGTGGAAGTCGGGGCGCTCGGCCGTGTGGCGCAGGGCCCAGTAGCTGAGTTCGCCGTCGGCGTGCTCGGCGACCATGGTCAGGCCGATGCGCGTGGCGTCGGGCGGCAGTACGCCAGCCGGTAGTTCGACGACGAGATGCAGCATGCGGCCGTCGTCCATGCGGTCGACGCGCAGCGGCTGCGGAATTTGCCAGTTTTCGTCGCGCTGGCGGGTATCGGTGAAGCGGTAGGCGGCCCAGCAGCCGGACGGAGAGAAGTTGAATTCGTGGTAGCTGCTGTCGGTATCGCCGGCGACGAACGCCTCGCAGCAGGTATGACGCCACAGACCGTCGACCGGCATGGCCGGGCGCCGCGCCGGAATGCGTAGCGCATCGATACCGAAAATCCGGTAGTGCAGACGCAGGCCGCCGGTCGCCAGACGGCCGACTTCGGCAGCGACGACCAGGCCGGCAGGCGGCTTGCTGGCGGCATGGCAGTGCAGGGCGTGGAAGCTCACGGTCGACGCAGGAAATAGGGCGGTTAACAGACGCTACTTTACCCGCTCCTCCCTTGGTCGGCACAGGCTTTTGGAGTAATTTAGCGCATTTGCGGCGTCGACCGCAGGGAGAGAGAAAAAAGCATGACACCGTTGCGCATCAACCTTGAACAGGACGAAATCCCCACCCACTGGTACAACGTCGTCGCCGACATGCCCAACCCGCCGGCACCGCCGCTCGGGCCGGACGGCAAGCCGGTGCCGCCGGAAGCGATGGGGGCGATCTTCCCGGATCCCATCCTCGAGCAGGAAATGACCGCCGAGCGCTGGATTCCGATTCCCGAGGAAGTGCGCCAGATCTACGCGCAATGGCGCCCGGCGCCGCTGGTTCGCGCCTTGCGCCTGGAGCAGATGCTGGGCACGCCGGCGAAGATATTCTTCAAGTACGAAGGCGTCTCGCCGGCCGGTTCGCACAAGCCGAATTCGGCCGTGCCGCAGGCCTACTACAACAAGCTGGCCGGCACCCAGAAGCTGACCACCGAGACCGGCGCCGGCCAGTGGGGTTCGTCGATCGCCTATGCCGGCCAGATGTTCGGCCTGCCGGTGCGCGTCTTCATGGTCAACGTCAGCTACCAGCAGAAGCCCTTCCGCCGCTCGATGATGCAGACCTGGGGCGCCGAAGTCTTCGCCTCGCCGACCAATCTGACCAACGCCGGGCGCGCCGCGCTGGCCGCCGATCCCGACTGCCAGGGCTCGCTCGGCCTGGCGATCTCGGAAGCCGTCGAGGAAGCCGCCGCCGATCCCAATACCTGCTACACGCTCGGCTCGGTGCTCAACCATGTGCTGCTGCACCAGACGGTGATCGGCCTGGAAGCGAAGAAGCAGTTCGACAAGATCGGCGGCTATCCGGACGTGATCTTCGGGCCCTGCGGCGGCGGTTCCAGCTTCGGCGGCATTGCCTTCCCGTTCCTCGCCGACAAGGCAGCCGGCGATCCGCGCGCCAGGAACCTGCGCTGCGTCGCCGTCGAGCCGACCTCCTGCCCGACGCTGACCAAGGGCGCCTACACCTACGACTACGGCGACGCTTCCGGCTACACGCCGATCATGAAGATGTACACGCTCGGCCACGACTTCATGCCGCCCGGCATCCACGCCGGCGGCCTGCGCTACCACGGTGCCTCGCCGCTGCTCTCGCAGCTCTTCCACGAAAAGCTGCTGGAAGCGGTGGCTGTGCCGCAGGTCGGTACCTTCGAGGCCGGCGTCCAGTTCGCCCGCGCCGAAGGCATCATCCCGGCGCCGGAATCCTGCCACGCGATCCGCGCGACCATCGACGAGGCGCTGCGCTGCAAGGCGACCGGCGAAGCCAAGACGCTGCTCTTCTGCCTGACCGGCCACGGCCACTTCGACATGGCGTCCTACGACAAGTACTTCACCGGCAAGCTGGAAGACTACGACTATCCGGCCGAAGCCATCGTCGAGTCGCTGAAGCACCTGCCCAAGGTCGGCTGATTCCGTGAAAGCGATCGTCTTCCTGCTGGTGCTGGCCAACCTGCTGTTCTACGCTTTCACCGAAGGTTATTTCGGTCAGTCGGACAATCCGGATGCAATGCGCGTCGCGCAGCAGGTGGCGCCGGACGCGATGCGTATCGTCGCGCGCGGCGAGGCGCCGCCGGCCGCCGAGCCGCAGGCGGTGGCCGAACCGGCCCAGGCCGTCGGGGAAACCCCGGTCGAGGCGCCGGCCGGGACGGCCGCCGAAGCCCGTGCGGAAACGCTTTGTCAGGCTTGGGGGCCGCTGACGCTGGGCGAGGCGGAGAAATTCAGCGCCTTGGTCGGCGAGCGCTTCGCCGATTTTCGCCTGTCCCGCCAGGGTGGGGGCGACGGCTGGTGGGTGCACATCCCGCCGCTGGCCGACAAGGCGGCGGCCGACAAGAAGGGCGCCGAGCTGAAGGCGCTCGGCATCGGCGATTACTTCATCGTGCAGGACGGCCTGAGCCGCAACGCCATTTCGCTCGGCGTGTTCACCACCGAAAAGGGCGGCCGGGAACGGTTGAACGAACTGAAGGGCAAGGGCGTGCGCTCGGCCCGTCTGGGGCTGCGGCCGGACAAGGACGGCGGCGTGCGTTTCGAGCTCAGCGGGCCGGCGGCGCAGGCCGATGCCCTGCAGACGGAACTGGCTGCCGCACTGCCCAAACGCAGTCCCCGCGACTGTCCATGAGCCGTTACGTCGTTGGCCTGACCGGCGGCATCGGCAGCGGCAAGTCGACGGTGGCCGACGCTTTCGTCGCACAGGGGGCGGCGCTGGTCGATACCGACGCGATCGCCCACGAACTGACCGCGCCGCAAGGCGCGGCCATGCCCGAACTGATTGCCGCTTTCGGCGACGACATCGTCGATGCCGACGGTGCGCTCGACCGGGCGGCGATGCGTCGGCGGGTATTTGCCGATCCGGCGGCGCGAGGCCGGCTGGAAGCCATCCTGCATCCGCGCATCCGCGCCCTGTCGGCCGAACGCGTCCAGGCGGCGTCGGCAGCCTACGCGATCCTTGCCGTGCCGCTGCTGGTCGAAAGCGGCCAGTGGCAGACGCGCTGCGACCGCGTACTGGTCGTCGACTGCCCGGAAGCGGTGCAGATCGAGCGGGTCGGCCGGCGCAGCGGGCTGTCGGCCGACGAGGTCCGGGCGATCATGGCCGCCCAGGCCAGCCGCGAGCAGCGGCTGGCGGTGGCCGACGACATCGTGCGCAACGACGGCGAGCGAACGAATCTTTACCGTCAGGTCGCGGCGCTGCATCTAAAATATCTCGAATTGGCCGCAGAAAAAACTTAAAGCAAGCTGTTGAGATTTGCATGCAAATAGCTCAGAATTCAGGCAATTTTTCCGATTTACGGAAGCCGGCCGCGTGATCACCTACGAATATCCGTTCAACGAGCGCATCCGCACACTGTTGCGGCTCGAAGACCTCTTCGAGAAAACCGCGTACTTCGTGCGGGCGGACGGCCGTCAGGAACACCATGCGGCGCTGGTCACGCTGTTCGAGATTCTCGAAGTCGCCGGTCGCGCCGATCTGAAAATGGATCTGATCCAGGAACTGGAGCGTCAGCGCCAGACCTTGCTCGCCTTCCGCAACAACCCCGACATTTCCGAAGAAGCGCTGTCCGGCGCGCTCTACGAGATCGAGCAGTCGTCGGCCGCGCTGCTGGCGATGACCGGCAAGATCGGCCAGTACCTGCGCGACAACGACTGGCTGATGGGCATCAAGAGCCGCGCTGCGATTCCCGGCGGGGTCTGCGAGTTCGACCTGCCGTCCTATCACTGGTGGCTGCACCGCTCGCCCGAGGTCCGGCGCGAGGCGCTGGAGGGCTGGTGCAAGCCGATGTTCGCGTTGCGCGACGCCTCCGACATCGTGTTGCGCCTGCTCCGTTCGAGCGGCCGGCCCAAGCGCTACACCGCCGCGCACGGCCAGTTCCAGCTGAATCTGGGCGGCACCTCGGCGCAAATGGTGCGCGTCGTGGTCGGTGTCGACGAGGCGGCGATTCCTGAAGTCAGCGCCAACAAGTATTTCCTGAACATCCGCTTCACCAAGCCGCCGGCCGGCGAGATCAAGGCCCGCGGCTGCGAGCGCGATGTCGATTTCGATCTGACCTTCTGCAACCTGTGACCAAACCGCGTAAAGTCCGCTGCCCGCAATGCGGCCAGGACGCCCTGTGGGCGCCCGAGAATCCCTGGCGTCCGTTCTGTTCCGAGCGCTGCAAGCAGATCGACCTGGGCGCCTGGGCCAACGAGAGTTATCGCATCGCCGGCAAGTCGACCGACGACGAGATGCCGGGTACGGATTTCCCCGAAACGCGCAGTTGACCGCAGCGTTTGCCGGGCGACCGGTTTTTTGCCGATTTCTGCGGTCGACCGCAGGAATTCCCGCTTTTTCTCCGCTTTACCAGCCGCGCATCAATGCTACGCCGTGCGCGCCGTGCGCCTGCGCTTCGTCGTGCTGTGCCGGGCGCAGGCCGCCCAGCGCAAAGACCGGAATGCGGTTGTCGGCCGCCCGTTCGGCAAATCCCTGCCAGCCGATGCCGGGCGCTTCCGGATGGCTCGGCGTCGGCAGTACCGGGCCGAGCAGCGCGTAATCCAGGTCCAGTTCGCCGGCGCGGCGAATTTCTGCCGCGTCGTGGCAGGAGGCGCCGACCCAGGCAAAATCCGGGCGGGCCGTGCAGGCGGCCAGCTGGTCGGCGCTCAGGTGGAGGCCGTCGGCCGCGATGCGGCGGGCCAGCGTCGCGTCGCCATTGACCACGACCAGCGCACCGTGCGCGTGCGCCAGCCGGCAGACGGCTTCGCCGAAGTGTTGGCGCTGTGCCGGCGGCAGCGCTTTGTCGCGCAGCTGGATCAGCCGCAGGCCCTTGTCCAGCGCCGCTTCCAGTCGTTCGAGCTGGCGCTCGATGCCTTCGCTTTCGGCATTGGTAATGGCCATCGTGGTCGGCAGCGACAGGCCTTTCAGGATCGGGTCGTTGGCCGGCAGGATCGGCGCGACGTGGATGCTTTTGCCGCATTCGAACCAGTCGACCGCACTATGTTCGAGCGGGCCGGTGACGCCGATTTCTCCGGTCCACGCGGTGACCCGCCAGAAATTCAGGTGCACCGTCGCGTGCGGGTAGGTGAAGCGCTTGTGCAGCCAGGGGGCGCAGTCGGTGACGGTGATCCCCATTTCTTCCTGCAGTTCGCGAATCAGCGCCTGGCGCACGCTTTCGCCGGCTTCCAGCTTGCCGCCGGGAAACTCCCAGTAGCCCGCGTAAACCTTGCCGACCGGCCGCTGGGCGAGCAGGAAACGGCGGCCGTCGTCGCGCAGCATGACCGCCGCGGCTACCTGCACGGCATCGCTCATGGCCGGTTCCGCCGGGCGGTTTTCTTCTGGCGGCCGGCCAGGTCGCGGGCGAACTGCCAGGCGACGCGGCCCGAGCGCGAACCGCGGCCGAGCGCCCAGTTCAGTGCTTCGCGCTCGTTGGCGGCGATCTGCTTGTCGCTGACGCCGAAACTGCGGGCCCAGTGGGCGTAGACCGCCAGATAGTCGTCCTGCGAGAAGGGATAGAAGGAAATCCACAGGCCGAAACGTTCGGACAGCGAAATCTTTTCCTCTACCGCTTCGCCGGGGTGGATTTCGTCGTCGACGCGCTGCGTTTCGAGGTTTTCGGCGTGGTATTCCGGCATCAGGTGGCGGCGGTTCGACGTGGCGTAGATCAGCACGTTGTCGGGCGGCGCCGAGACCGAACCGTCGAGCACCGATTTCAGCGCCTTGTACGCCGTTTCGCCGGCTTCGAAGGAAATGTCGTCGCAGAAAATGATGAATTTTTCCGGTCGACCGTCGAGCAGGTCGGTAATGTCCGGCAAGTCGACCAGATCGTTCTTGTCCACCTCGATCAGGCGCAGGCCCTGGTCCGAGAATTCATTCAGCACGGCCTTCACCAGCGACGACTTGCCGCAGCCGCGGGCGCCGGTCAGCAGTACGTTGTTGGCGCCGCGACCGCCGACGAATTGACGCGTGTTGGCGACGATGCGCGCCTTCTGGTCGTCTACCGTCTCGATGTCGTCGAGCCCGATCGGGTGCGGCTTGGCGACCGGCTGCAGCCAGCCGCGGCCCTGCGATTTGCGCCAGCGGTAAGCCGGTGCCGACCAGTCGACGGCCGGTGCCGGCGGCGGCAGGAAAGTCTCCAGGCGGCCGAGCAGACTTTCGGCGCGTTCGAGCAGACGGGCGAGCTGGGCGGGGTTCAGGGCGGGAGCGTTCATCGCGGCGGGTATACTGACGAAAAGTCGATCACTCTAACCAAAGCCATGTCAAAACGCCACGCCGTCGCCCTGTTGTCCGCCCTGTTGCTGAGTGCCTGCGGCAGCCTGTCGCCGACCCGGGAAAAAACCGCCGAGCCGGCGCCGAGCTGCCCGCCCTGCGCCGCCTGTCCGGTCTGCCCGTCGCCCGACAAGCCCAAGCCGCCGGAATTCTCGCGCACGCTGACCGAAGTGGACTGGGCCGAACTGCCAGGCTGGCGCGACGACGATCATGCCGCCGCCTGGCCGGCCTTCATGCAGAGCTGCCGCGGCCTGCGCAACCGTGCCGGTGCCGAAGCCTGGCGGCCGGTCTGTGCCGCCGCCGCCCAGGTCGACGGCAAGTCGGCCGACGCCGTGCGCCGGTTCTTCGAAAGTCACTTGGTACCGCATCGCATCGCCAGCGGCGACGGTGCGGTCGACGGCATGGTCACCGGTTATTACGAGCCGCTGCTGCAGGGCAGCCGCACGCGCAGCCGGCAGTTTGCCCAGCCGGTGCTCGGCGTGCCCGGCGATCTGCTGACCGTCGACCTCGGCGATCTTTTCCCCGAGCTGAAAGGCAAGCGCGTGCGCGGCCGGGTCGAAGGCAACAAGGTCGTTCCCTACTGGTCGCGCGGCGAACTGCTGGCACGCGGCGACAAGCTGCCGGCGCGCACCCTGGCCTACGTGGACGACGCCATCGAACTGTTCTTCCTGCAGGTGCAGGGCTCCGGCCGCATCCGCCTGCCCGACGGCAGCCTGATGCGCGTCAACTATGCCGACCAGAACGGTCATCCCTACCGCTCGATCGGCCGCGTGTTGGTCGACCGCGGCGACCTCAAGCTCGAAGAAGCCTCGATGCAGGGCATTCAGGCCTGGGCGCGCGCCAATCCGGCGCGCCTGGACGAACTGCTCAACAGCAACCCGAGCTACGTCTTCTTCCGCGAAACCCCGGCCAACGACGATGGCCCGCAGGGGGCGCTCGGCGTGCCGCTGACCGCCGAACGCAGCATCGCCGTGGATACCCGCTCGGTACCGCTGGGTGCGCCGGTCTTCCTGGCCACCACCCGGCCCAATTCCCCGCAGCCGCTGCAGCGCCTGGTGATGGCCCAGGACGTCGGCGGTGCGATCCGTGGAGCGGTGCGCGCCGATTTCTTCTGGGGCTTCGGCAAGGAGGCGGGGGCGCTGGCCGGCCGCATGAAACAGTCCGGCCGGATGTGGGTACTGCTGCCGCGCGGCTACGCACCGAAATAGCAAACGGATGCACAAAAACAATGCGCATCCTTGTTTGATGCACAAACAAGGTGCGAATAGCGCCGAATCCCGGCGAGTGAGCGAAGATCTAATGCACTGATTTAAAACATCATTGACGCACTGGAATGGTGCTTGCTTTTCGTGCTCCCGATTTCAACTCGGGGATATCCCATGGATAGCTATCAATCTGGCGGCAATGTGCTGTTCATCCTGCTGGGTGCCATCATGGTGCTCGCCATGCATGCCGGCTTCGCCTTTCTCGAAGTCGGCACCGTGCGCAAAAAGAACCAGGTCAACGCGCTGGTTAAGATTTTGACCGACTTCAGCGTGTCGACCGTGGCCTACTTCTTCATCGGTTACGGCATCGCCTACGGCGTGCATTTCTTCGACGGCGTCGACACGCTGGCCCAAGTGCACGGTTTCCAATTGACCAAGTTTTTCTTCCTGCTGACCTTTGCCGCGGCCATTCCGGCGATCATCTCCGGCGGCATCGCCGAGCGTGCCAAGTTCCAGCCGCAACTGGCCGCCACCTTCCTGCTGGTCGGCTTCGTCTATCCCTTCTTCGAAGGTATCGCCTGGAATCAGGCCTTCGGCATCCAGGCCTGGCTGCTGGCCACCTTCGGCGCCGAATTCCACGATTTCGCCGGTTCCATCGTGGTGCATGCGATGGGTGGCTGGATCGCGCTACCCGCCGTGCTGCTGCTCGGCGCGCGTTACGGCCGCTATACCAAGGACGGTCGGATGTCGGCCCATCCGCCGTCGTCGATCCCCTTCCTGGCGCTCGGCGCCTGGATTCTCGCGGTGGGCTGGTTCGGCTTCAACGTGATGAGTGCGCAGACGCTGGACAAGATTTCCGGCCTGGTCGCCGTCAATTCTCTGATGGCGATGGTCGGCGGCACCTTGGCCGCGCTGGTGATCGGCAAGAACGACCCCGGTTTCGTGCATAACGGCCCGCTCGCCGGCCTGGTGGCCATCTGCGCGGGCTCCGATCTGGTGCATCCGATCGGCGCGCTGGCCATCGGCGCCGTGGCCGGCGGCCTGTTCGTGCATATGTTCACGCTGACCCAGAACCGCTGGAAGATTGACGATGTCCTCGGCGTCTGGCCGCTGCACGGCCTGTGCGGCGCCTGGGGCGGCATCGCCGCCGGCATCTTCGGCCAGCATGCGCTGGGTGGCGCCGGCGGTGTCTCCTTCATGTCGCAACTGATCATGACGCTGCTCGCCATCGCCATTGCGCTGATCGGCGGCTTTGCGGTCTACGGCGGCCTGAAGGCAATTTTCGGCCTGCGCCTGGATCAGGAACAGGAATACGAAGGCGCCGATCTGAGCATCCACCGCATCACGGCGACGCCGGAGCGCGAACCGAACTGGTGATTGGCGGTTGATCGACAACAATTAAGTCGGTTGGATGAATGATGTGAGAAAGGCCCGGTGTTTGCCGGGCCTTTCTTTTTGAAGTCAGGAACTCGGCCAATCCGGTCGTTGATGCGCTACGGCCCATTACGACCGCTGTGACCCGCTATCCTGTCGGGTGCGAGATGCCATCGGTCTGCCTAGAGCGTTAGACATAATCTGTAGCTTGACCAAATCCAAAACGATTCATCAACTATTGATTAGAAATTAACGTCTCCTACTTGCCTTGACTATTCGTTGAGGCAAATTCAGTCCACGAGATTTTCTCCTGAAACGGAAATGGACAGCATACAGGTGTGATAGATGTTAAATATGAAACCTTGCAGGAGTAGCGCAAGATAGACAATCCAGCCAGAAAATATGGAGAGCCCGATGGTTGCCAGTATTCGTTTGATGTCCGGGAGATCACCAGCTGCCATGAGGATTGCATTCCCAAGCATCCCGCTTGGGAGTGCAAAAATCTTTACCATCAAGGCAGCAATCAAGAACCATGTGTAATGGGCGAACGTGTGCATAAATATCGCAAATGTCGCCTTCAGCCATGAAATTCCGCTGTTGTTGCTGTTTATTTCAGCCATCTTCACGAACAGTCGGGGGTTTGTAATTGTGGCGAACACAGTGAACCCAGCGATTAAGAAGCCTAGGATTGTTGTTACGAATGATATTCCTAGGTCAATTACTTGCCTAGAATGACTGACAACAACGCTAGTTTCGATAGAAGTGGTTAAATAAATCCATAGAACTACAAAAGTTAACAATACAGAGGGAATAACAGACCCCCAAGGAAATGCAAGCTTCCAAGTTAGTCGGTAAACATCCCACAGGCTGGAATCAGCCAGGAGCTCATCAGCAATCTTCTGATTGTTCGGCATCGCTCTTTGATGCTGATTTAGAAATATTTTCCAGCTTATTAGAGGCCTGTCCGGCAGCTCGGTGAACCACTATTTCCTTTTCGGCTTTGAGCTGTGAAAAAATTGAAAAGACCGATTGAACAAAATCTTTCATTTTTTTTGGAATTCCGTCGAGCGGTATTGATAACCGAAAATTTTCATTCGTTCCTTTGATGGTTTCTCCGGAATGACCCTTTCCATTTACTTTAGCCTCAATGTTGCCATCCTTTGTTACCTCTTCAAGTTGTTTTCCCAGCTCTGACGTATTTGTTGGGCTGGTTTCTACTATTGTTATACCCTTAGATCCGGTTGCTTGTTTTTCTGCTCTCAGTTGCTCAATCAACGGTTTGAATGAGGTGGAGTGGTTGGTGTCATTAATTTTAAACTCCACTCGATTGATTTTCTTGAACCTATTGAGAAAATCAGAAATTGAAATGGTGCTTGGAAGTTCAACAATATTTAGTTCAGGACGAGGCAACTCTTTGAGCAATTCCGTCAAAATGTCTCCAGCCTTAAGTCCTTTACGTTCCTTGCGCCGGCGTTTGACCTCTCCCTTCATATATTTCGCCCAAGCTTGAATTAGATGGTAGTGCATTGTCGAGCGAAACATTCCCAGCGGGGGCGCGTGGGGCGTTTCTGGAACGTATAACAAGGTGTGTGAAGAAAGCACCAATACAAATCGAGCACTAGTTGCTGACTCCATTTCTCCGGGGCTTGGAACAAGCTCTGTATCTCGAAGTACGTGACTTCGCGTTAATGCCAGATCCCTTACGAATTTTCCCGCTAGAACCGGCTCTGGCGCGCCCCCTTTATCAGCGACATCTATAAGAGCGAGGTCAAAAATGAAAAACTCGTTTTTTCCATATTTTCGAGGCGGGCTGTCAAAGAAGGCGGGGCGGACGATTTCATCAAACATGTCGAGCAGCACTTTCTTGTCGCCGAAACGACAAGTGAAATTTGCAATAAGCATCGATGGTTTGAAGGACATAGAGGTTCTCTAATTTGCTAGGTCGACAATGCTTAAAGAATAAACGACATCGTCGTAGTTTTGCAATTTTTTCGTTCGACTATCCGATAGTTTTGTAATTTGATCGGTGCGTATTTAATTTGTAGTTAGTTTCGAATGAATCCGTGGCGCCGCATGTGCAGGGATAGTCGAGCGGCGGGATCTGCTGAAGAGCGGGTTGGACTCAAATACCGGACGCTAAAGTGATTGCTGTCGAAGGACCGCAAAGGCCGATGACCAGTCACTCAGAATGCAAACAAGGCCCGGCAGATGCCGGGCCTTATCTTTCGCTATTCCGCCAAGCGATGTTCAGCCAAACACCGGCAAGCTCTCGTAATCCCCTTTCAGGATGTCGCGGCTGTCCAGTTTGAGCCAGCCTTCGATGGCTGTTGCGTAAACGCGGCGGAAGTCGGTGGTGTATTGCAGGTTGTCGGTGGCATCGAGTGCGGTCAGCGACGGGGGTTGTCCGTAGTGGCCGCCGCGGATGCCTTTGCCGATGAGGTACATCGGGTTGGCGGTGCCGTGGTCGGTGCCCAGGCTGGTGTTTTCCCGGGCCCGCCGGCCGAATTCGGAGAAGGCCAGCAGGCAGACGCGGTCGGCCTGGCCGATCCGTTCGAGGTCGCGCATGAAGCCGAGCACGGCGTCGGCGGTGTAGGTCAGCAGGCGCTGGTGCAGGTCGCTCTGCTGCACGTGCGTGTCGAAGGCGTTGTGCGGGTAGGCGGTGTAGTAGAGCTGCGTCGGCAGGCCGGCAGCGATGCAGGCGGCGATCTTGTTCAGGCCGAGCGGGAAGATGCCGTAGTCCACCGGCGTCGTGTATTTCCGCCAGGCTTCGCGGACGATGGCGGAGGAGTCGCGGGCGCTGCGGGCGATGTCGTTCAGGTAGGCGCGCGAGGCGTTGCGCCCGGCGTATTCGGGGACGTGGTCGAGCAGCGCGTGTTCCTGCTGGTAGCCGTCGCGCATGAATTTCTCGGGGTCGTCGAAAACCACCGGCGTGTGCAGCCGGCTGCGCACCGCGAGCGATTGCGCTTCGTCGATGTTGATCAGCAGGTTGGGCGTCGGCTGCGGCGACAGCGCGTCGGCGGTGCGGCCGAACCAGCCGTATTCGGCGCCGCTGTTGGGGGCGGCGGTGTGCCACCAGGCCATCGACGTGAAGTGCGAGAAGGACGGCGCCGCATAACCGCAGCCATGCACGATGGCCAGCCGGCCGTCGTGCCACAGCCGTTCCATGCCGGCCATGCCGGGGTTGAAACCGTAGTGGTCGTCCAGCCGGCGCAGGCGCTGGCGAGGAATGCCGATGTTGGGGCGCAGCCGGTAGTAGGCATCGTCACCGTAGGGGACGACGGTGTTGAGTCCGTCGTTGCCGCCGGACAGTTCGAGGACGACGAGGATGCGTCCGGTGCTGGCGGCCTGGGCGGCTGCGTGGGCGATGCTGCCGAACAGCGAGGGCGCGGCCAGGGGCGCCAGGGTATTCAGGCCGAGGCCGGCAAGGGTGCCTTGCAGCAGTCGGCGGCGGGTGGCGGAGGGGTTCATGCGTGTCCTTGTCAGCCGAGTTGATATTCGGGGCGGCTCAGCAGCAGATGCAGCGTCAGGCGCAGCGGTTCTTCGGCATAGCTTGCCGCCGCCGGCAGGTCGGTCGTGCCCAGTTCCCGTTCGAGAAAGCCGGCCAGCGCCTGGCGGTCGGCGTCGCCCAGGCGCACCGACAGGAAGCGTCGTTCGAGATGCAGCACGGCATCCTGCGGTGTCCGGCAACCGGCCTTGAGCAGCATGCCGGTCAGGTCGATGCGGGCCAGCGTGCGCGGAATCGGTTTGACGCGCTCGATGGCCATCTGCCAGCCGCGATAACTGGCATAGCGGGTGTTGAAGTCTTCATCGCGGTCGGTGTTGAGGTTGGCCATGGCCAGGTTGCCCGGCGTTTCGTCCTTGCCGACCGGGCGGGTGGCGCTGGTGATGTCCTGGCCGGCACGGATGCGCTCATGCACGGCGCGGATTTCGGTGCCGGTGGCCAGGCTCGGATAGCGGTCCTGCGGGATGAAACCGATGTCGGGGAACATCAGGTCGAAGGCGAAGTTGCCGCGTTGCAGCAGCAGCCCCGGCGTGATCCAGCTGCGCCCGCCGGCCCAGCCGGCGACCGTCGGCGGGTAGAGCAGGCGCTGGCCGAGCGCCGCCGTGGTTTCGTTGAAATCCGGCGCGCCGGGCAGTTCGTGCAGGCCGAGCTTGCGGTAGGTGGAAACGACCAGTTCGACCGGGCTCTTGATATGGGTGGCGACGGCCGGTTCGGCATAGAAGTCGCGCGACAGCAGCAGGCTTTCCATGAACGGCGCGATTTCGTAGTTGCCGCTGCGCAGCATGTCGCCCAGTTGCTTGCGCAATGCCGGTTCGGGGTCGGCCCGGACGAAGAAGGCGTAGAGCTTGGCGGCGACGTATTCGGCGGTGACCGGCTGGGCGAGGATGAGGTCGATGACGTCGGTGCCGTCGAAGCGGCCGCGACGGCCGAGCACGGTCTTTTCGCCGTCGTCGTGCAACTGGCGGTCGACGCGGAAGCTCAGGTCGTCGTAGCGCCAGCCGGTGAATGCCCGGGCCGCTTCCCGGATGTCCTGCTCGCTGTAGTTGCCGACGCCCATCGAGAACAGTTCCATGATCTCGCGGGCGAAGTTCTCGTTCGGCGCGCCCTTCACGTTCACGCCGGCGTCGAGGAAGGCGAGCATGGCCGGGTCCTGCGCCACGCTGACGAGGAGCCGGCGGAAGTTGCCGCGTCCCTGCTGCTGGAACAACTGCAGCTGACGCTGCATCTTGCGGTAGTCGCGTACCTTTTCTTCGGTGGTGGCGAAATGGCCGTGCCAGAACAGCGCCATCTTTTCCTCGAACGGCCGCGGCGAAGCGAGCATGCGTTGCGCCCACCAGTAGTTCAGCCGGTGCGTTTCGAGGCGGCTGGCCCGCAGCCAGTAGAAGAACTGGTTGGTCACCGGTTGCAGCCGGCGATTGCCTTCCGGCTTGACCTTGACGCCCATGGCGGCGCCGGTCTTCTTGGCCAGGTCGGTGGCGGCCGGGCGGCTGGGAGGAAAGTCCTCGAGCCCGGGCATGAATACCCCGGAAGCGTCGAAGGGCGGCAGCGCCGTCCTGGGCGCGCCTTCGAAATAGACCAGCCGGCGCACGGCCTGGCGGGGAGAGAGTGCGGCCAGCCGGTCGATCTCTTCCGGCGTGCCGCCGAAGCCGGCACGTTCGAGCAGGTGGGCCGCTTTATCGCGGTTCCATTCGCTGGCCGGGAGCGGAGAAAAGTCGCCCTGGCCGCGGTCGACCGCAAGTACGGCCGAGGTCGCGAAGAGGGCGGCGAGCAGTCCGCCGAGGCGGAATTTTTGTGCGAGGTTCATGATCAGAAGGCGTAGCTGGCCGATACGCCGGCCATGTAGTTGCGCCCGGGGGCGGGGCGAAATAGCGCTCGTTGGCATCGTTGACCGAAACCCCGCCGACGTAGCGCTTGTCGGCCAGGTTTTCGATCCGGACGAATTCCTTGAAACGCCACGATCCGGTTTTCTGTTCGAAGCCGGCGCGCCAGTTGACGACGGCGTAGCTGTCGGCCGCATCGCTGTTCAGGTCGTTGACGTAGACCTTGCCGCTGTAGCGGGCTTCCAGCGCCGTCGTGAAGCCGATCGACGGTGCCTGCCACGAGAGTTCGCCGTAGCCGCTGATGCGCGGGGCGCCGGGCAGCCGGTTGCCCTGGTTGACGGTGCCGGCACCGTTGCCGGACAGGAAGGCGTCCTCGAAACGGGCATCGAGCAGCGCGTAGGCCAGGTAGAGGTTCAGGTTGCCGGGCAACTGGCTGTCGAAGGACAGCTCGACGCCCTGGCGTCGCGTCCGGCCGGCATTGCGGTAGGTGTTGCGGCCGCCGAGGCTGACGCCGGTGACGATTTCGTCGTCCGTGCGGATGTCGAAGACGGCGAGGTTCAGGCGGCTGCTGTCGCCGATCACCGCCTTGATGCCGGCTTCGGCATTGCGCGAGGTGCTGGGCTGCAGTGCGAAATTGAGGCCGGAACCGACCGGGCGATAGGCCAGTTCGATGAAGGTCGGCGTTTCGAAGCCCTTGCCGTAGTTGGCGTAGAGATTGACCGTCGGGGTCAGCCGGTAGAGCACGCCGAATACCGGGCTGGTGTTGCTGTAGTTGATGCTGCCGCTGTCGTCCGGGTTGCCGCCGTTGATGTAGCGGTCGTTGGCGGCGAAATGCAGGCTGCTGTGGCGCAGGCCGCCGGTCAGCACCCAGTGCTCGCCGGCCAGCCATTCGGCCTGCAGGTACTGGCTGGTGCTGCGCACGATGTTGTCTTCGTCGCGGCGCAGGTCGCCCTGCTCGCCGTTGTTGTTGACGTAGCCCTTGCGCACGTCCTTCATGTATTGGTATTCGATGCCGCCGGTCAGGGTCAGCAGGCCGGCGGCGGTCGGCAATTTGTGCGTCCAGCGCGCGTCGACCCCGCTGAAGTTGCGGTCGACGACGCTGATCCCGCCGGAACTGGTCGGGCCGGCGCCGGTGATGCCCAGCCGGCCGAAGACTTCGCGCTGGCCGGCATGGGCGACGATGGCGAAGCTGTTGCGCCCGTCGACGCGGTGTTCCAGGTTGAGGCCGGCGTGGGTCTGGCGCTTGCTGCCGCCGGTGTTGAAGGTCGATGCGCTGGCGGCCGCCTGGCGGGGATCGGCGGCCATCTGGGCGCGGGTCAGACCTTGCGGATCTTCGTTGTAAGGCTGGTCGAGCGCATTCAGGATCAGGGTCAGCTTGGTGTCGTCGTCGGGCCGGTAGCTGAACTTGCCGTTGAACTGGTCGCGCCGCGCTGCACTGTGCTCGCGGTAACCGTCGGTTTCGTAGCGGGTGAGATCGACCAGGTAATTGAATTTGCCTTGCTGGCCGCCAAGCTGCAGGCCGCTGCGCCAGGTGTTGAAGCTGCCGGCGTAGTAGTTCGCCGTGACCGTCGGCCGGGCCGGGCCGTCCTGCGTGAACAGCTGGATCACGCCGCCGGACGAGTTGCCGTACAGCGTGGAGAACGGCCCGCGCATGACTTCCAGCCGCTCCGCCGAACCGAGGCTGAAACTGCCGCTCTGGCCTTGGCCGTCCGGCATCGATAACGGGATGCCGTCGGCGTAGACGCGGATGCCGCGGATGCCGAAGGCCGAGCGGGCGCCGAAGCCGCGCGACGAGACCTGCTGGTCGGACGACAGGCGGTACTGGTTCGGCGCGACGATGCCGGGAATCCGCGACAGCGATTCCGAGGCGTTGACCTGAAACTGCCCTTCGCGCAGTTGCTCGCCGCTGACGACGTCGATCGAGACCGGGACATCGAAGCTCGACTGCTCGATGCGCGTTGCCGTCATGACCACCGGCGCCAGCGTCAGCGCCGCCTCGTCGGCGGCCCAGGCGCCGGCCGGGAACAGCCCGGCGATCAGCCAGGCAATCGGGGAAAGGGCGGGGCGGGCGGTGGGTCGGTGCTGTGCTGCGTTCATGTCGGGGCGGAGGCGGAAAGTGGATCGATCCGTGCAGCTTAGATTTCGCTGCCTCCGGGCGCCTCATGAAAGCCGCCGGAATCGCCTCATGATTTTCTGGATTCCAGGCATCGGTCAGCGCTATTCGCGTATGCGGTTGAGTTTATACAGCGCATTTTCCTATGCTTGTCGGCGGCGTCTCCGGCATGGCCGCGAACGGGGGGCGACCGGCGGCATCAACGACAACGGCGGCAGAGAACGGAAACGAGGAAAGGATCCCCATGAGCCATACGACGACGGAGCTCGAAACGCTCCTGATGCAGCGCTCGCTGACCGATGCCCAGTTGCAGGCGGCGGCGGAAGCGGCTGCCGATTTCCGCATCCTGCCGGATGCGACGGTACTCAAGATCGGCGGTCAGAGCGTCATCGACCGCGGCCGTTCCGGCCTGTATCCGCTGGTCGACGAAATCGTCGCCGCGCGCCGGGATCACAAGCTGTTGATCGGCACCGGTGCCGGCACGCGTGCCCGTCACTTGTATTCGATCGCCGCCGGGCTGAATCTGCCGGCCGGCGTGCTGGCCCAACTGGGTGCCTCGGTGGCCGACCAGAACGCGGCGATGCTCGGCCAGCTGCTGGCCAAGTACGGCATTCCGGTGGTCGGCGGGGCCGGCCTGTCGACCGTGCCCCTGTCGATTGCCGAGGTCAATGCGGTGGTCTTCAGCGGCATGCCGCCGTACAAGCTGTGGGTACGTCCGTCGGCCGACAGCGTGATTCCGCCGTACCGCACCGACGCCGGCTGTTTCCTGCTGGCCGAACAGTTCGGCTGCAAGGCGATGATCTACGTCAAGGACGAGAACGGCCTGTACACCGACAACCCGAAGACGGCGAAGAACGCCACTTTCATCCCGAAGATTTCGGTTGGCGAGATGAAGGCCCGGGGCTTGCACGACTCGATCCTCGAGTTCCCGGTGCTCGACCTGATCCAGTCCGCCCGTCATGTCCGCCAGGTCCAGGTCATCAACGGCCTGGTGCCGGGCAACCTGAGCCGCGCGCTCGCCGGCGAACACGTCGGCACCATCATCACCGCAGACTGAGGACGAAGCCATGGCCGAAATCACCAATACCATCAAGCATGTCGCTTCGCCGCTCGCCCGCCAGACGCTGCAGGACGGCGCGCTGACCCTGCCGGTCGCCGGCGTTCGCCCGATCCGCATGCTGCCCTGGCTGCAGGTCGTCAAGATCGGCGGCCGCTCGATCATGGACCGCGGCGCCGAAGCGATCCTGCCGATCGTCGACGAAATCCGCAAACTGCTGCCCGAGCATCGCCTGCTGATCCTGACCGGCGCCGGCATCCGTGCCCGCCACCTCTACGGCGTCGGCCTCGACCTCGGTCTGCCGGTCGGTTCGCTGGCGCCGCTGGCGGCCAGCGAGGCCGGCCAGAACGGCCACATCCTGGCGTCGATGCTGGCGCCGGAAGGCGTCTCCTACGTCGAGCATCCGACCATCGCCAGCCAGCTGGCAATCCACCTGCAGGCGGCGCGTGCCGTGGTCGGCAGCGGCTTCCCGCCCTACCACCATCACGAATTCCCGACCTCGCGGATTCCGATGCACCGGGCCGATACCGGCGCCTTCCTGCTGGCCGACGCGCTGGGCGCCGCCGGGCTGACCATCGTCGAGGACGTCGATGGCGTTTACAGCACCGATCCGCAAGGCGCGGACGGCGCCCGCGCCGAGTTCCTGCCCGAGGTGAGCGCTGCCGAACTGGCCGCCGGCAACGGTACCCTGCCTTTCGACCGGGCGCTGCTCGACGTGATGGCCAACGCACGTCACCTGGAGCGGGTGCAGGTGGTCAACGGCCTGGTGCCGGGACGCCTGACCGCCGCCCTGCGCGGCGAGCATGTCGGCACGCTGATCCATACCGGCGCCGCCGCGCGCTGAACCGGAGGCGGCATTATTGCGGTCGACCGCGTGTCGACCGCAAAAAAGCCCGGCGCAAGCCGGGCTTTGTCTTTGCCGGTGTCGGGTTTATTTGATGCCCTGGCCGAGCTTGACCCCATTCACCACGACGCCGTACAGATTGACGCCGTCGTTCTCGTGGTAGCGCTTGCGCGTTTCGTCGATGCTGCCGTTCACCAGTCGCGGGTCCTGCGGCCGTTCGTGCGAGTTGATGAAGGCGGCGACGTCCCAGGCTTCCTGATCGCTCAGGGTCTCGCCCTTGCCGAGCGGCATGTTGTGCTGGATGAAGCCGGCGGCGGTGTTGATGCGGTGCATGCCGGCACCCCAGTTGTAGGAATCCTTGCCCCACAGCGCCGGGAAGACCGAAGTCACGCCGACCTTCTGGCCTTCTCCGTCGGCGCCGTGGCAGATGGCGCACTGCTTGTCGTAGACAACCTTGCCGCGCGCGATGTCGTAGCCGCCCCTGGGCGGCGGCGGTTCGTCGAAGCCGCGGCCGGGCAGCGATTTGCCGACCGGTGCGCCGGTCGACAGCCAGTGGGAATAGACCGTCAGCGCGGTCAGGATCTCGCTGTCGGCAGCCGGCGGCTTGCCGTTCATGCTGAACTGGAAGCAGCCCTGCATGCGCTCGACAAAGGTGTTCACCTTGTTGTTTTTCTTGCGGTAAGCCGGGTACATCGGATAAGCCGCCCACAGCGGCGCCGAATTGGCTTTGCGACCACGGTCGATGTGGCAGTTCACGCAGTTCATTTCGTTGCCGACGTAATCGGGCGCCAGCGCCTTGGTGTTCATGAACAGGTCCTGGCCGCGGCGTACCAGATCGCCGAACGCATTGTTCGGGATGTCACGCTCTTCGGGGGGCTGGAAATACGGCTGGCCTTTCGTCCTGGCCGGTGCGCCGGGCAACTGGCTCTGGTCGTCGAAGCGCGACGGGTCGGCGCCGGCGGCGCCCAGGCTGATGCCGGCAAGCAGCAGCGGGAGGAGGCGGGTCAGGGTCGGGGTGAGATGGCTTTGCATCGGGGAATCCTCTGGATTTTGGCGTTTTTCGACGGTTTACCGCAGGCGGTGCTGGCTTTCGTCGAAAGCCTCCGGAGATTCGCCCAGGCCGGCGAAATAGGCGGCGACCGCCTTGATTTCGGCCTCGCTCAGATCGGCCGCGATGTGCTGCATCAGGCCGTTCGGGTCGTTGCGCCGGGTCGGCGGCACGGCGGCGACCGCCTTCGTCTTCTTCGTCGCCGGTACGGCCCTGGTGCCTCGCCAGGCCTGCAGTTGCGCTTCGATGTACTCGGCTCCCTGGCCGGCCAGCGGCGGAAAGGCGCTACCGACGCCGACCCCGGACGGGCCGTGGCAGAGCGTGCATTCCGGGATATTGCGTTCCCAGGCGCCGCGCAGTGCCAGCCAGGCGCCGCTGCCCGGCTGCGGTCGCTCACCCGCTGCTGCCGGCTTGACGTTGACCTTGGGGCGCGCGGCATAGGCTTTGGCCACGGCGGCGATTTCCTCGTCGCTCAGCGACTGGGCGATCGGCTGCATCACCGGGTTTTCCCGGCGGCCGGCGCGAAAGTCGGCCAGTTGCTTGGCGATGTAGGCTTCGGGCAATCCGGCCAGGCGCGGAAAGCCGGCAGCGGCCATGCCCTTGCCGTCGGCGCCGTGGCAGGTGATGCAAGGCAGTGCCGCCGGGTTGGCGCCGCCTTTCTGCATCAGGGTCTCGCCGTCGTTGGCGTGGACGTACAGTGGGACGAGCAACAGGATCGAGGCGAACCGGGCCGCGATCCCCTTCGGGGTCGGGTATCTCATCGGACTACTCCGTTGTGCCGGCATGCCCGGTCGGCCTTGCGGTCGACGGTCGGGAAGCGGCTTTTTTTATCGGTTGGGGTCGGGGGCGAAAGTCGCCGGGGCATCAGGCCGCCGGGCCATGCACGTACCGGTGACTGTCGGTACAGTCTAGGAAAGCCGTTCGGCGGCGGCTATTCCCGCTTCGGGCTAAGGCGCTAATCGGTTTTGATTAGCGCGGGGCGGTCGACCGCAGCCGGCGGCGCCGCCAAAAGAAAAGCCCCGCCGGGGCGGGGCCTTGTCGCGCGCCGGTGGCCGGCTTATTTCTCGCGTTCGTAGATCACGTCGGCGCGGCGGTTTTCGGCCCAGGCCTCGTCATTGTGGCCGAGCAGCTTGGGCTTGGCCTTGCCGAAGGTCTTGACGGTGACCTGCTTGCCGTCGGCGCCGTGACCGACCAGCGTGGCCCGCACGCTTTGCGCACGACGCAGGCCGAGGCGCTGGTTGTAGTCGGCGCTGCCGCGTTCGTCGGCGTGGCCTTCGATGCGCACGCGGGCTTCCGGATGCTTGGCCAGATAGCGGGCATGGGCCTGCAGGATCGGGGCGTAGTCGGACTTGAGGTCGGATTTGTCGAGATCGAAGTAAACGCTGCGCTGGGTGCGCAGGCCTTCCTCGTCCATGCGGATCGGGGTTTCCTCGACCGGCTTGGCGGCAGCCACCGCCGTCGTCTGCGGTCCCTGCAGTTCCGGCGGCACCGGCTGGCCGAGCAGGCCGGGGTGAACCTTCAGCGCACCGCTCTGGCTGACGTGCTTGCTGGGCGGAATCTCGCCGCGGGTGCTGCAGGCGCCGAGGGCGGCAGCCAGCAGCAGGGACAGGGTGACGGAGCGGATGAGCGAGGCGCGCATGGCGAAGCGGTTCGGCAGGGAAAGTGCGCATGATAGCGACTTGGCGGGTTTCCGGCCAGCGGCGACGCGTCGGCTCGGGCAGGGCGGCCGGGGGCGAATGTTATAATCGGCGCCCCTTGTCCTGCCTGTCTGCTTTCCGGTGATCTTTTCGCTCGGCATCAACCATCATTCGGCCCCGCTCGCCATCCGCGAACGCGTGGCGTTCGGTGCCGACCGCCTGCAGCACGCGCTGGGCGAACTGGCCCAGGGGCAGGGGGTGCGCGAGGTGGCGATCCTCTCGACCTGCAACCGGACGGAAATCTATTGTTCCGCCGAATCGCCGCAGCAGGTCGTGGACTGGCTGAGCGCCTATCACCAGGTCGCGCAGGCCGATCTGGCGCCTTACCTGTACGTGCATGATCAGCCCGATGCGATCCGCCATGCTTTCCGGGTGGCCTGCGGGCTCGATTCGATGGTCATCGGTGAGCCGCAGATCCTCGGACAGGTCAAGGACGCCGTGCGTGCCGCCGAAACGGCCGGCACGCTGGGCACGCAATTGCACAAGCTGTTCCAGCGCGCCTTCTCGGTGGCCAAGGAAGTGCGGTCGACGACGGCGATCGGCGCCAACATCGTGTCGATGGCGGCGGCCGGCGTGCATCTGGCCGAGCGCATCTTCGAGTCGGTGGCCGGCCAGCGCATCCTGTTCATCGGCGCCGGCGAGATGATCGAACTGTGCGCCGCGCATTTCTGCGCCGAGAAGCCGAAGGCGGTGACCGTCGCCAACCGTACCGTCGAACGCGGCCGGACGCTGGCCGAGCGTTACGGCGGCACGGCGATCCGCCTGGACGAACTGCCGGACCATCTGGCCCAGCACGACATCGTCGTTTCCTGCACCGCCAGCCCGCTGCCGATCATCGGCCTGGGCATGGTCGAACGGGCGGTCAAGGCACGCCGCCACCGGCCGATGTTCATCGTCGATCTGGCGGTGCCGCGCGACGTCGAGCAGGAAGTCGGCGAACTCGACGACGTCTTTCTCTACACCGTCGACGACCTCGCGCAGATCGTCGAGAGCGGCCTGGAATCGCGCCAGGCGGCGGTCGTCGAAGCCGAGGGCATCATCGGCCAGCGGGTCCAGGAATTCCTCGGCTGGCTGCAGTCGCGCGATACCGTGCCGGTGATCCGTTCGCTGCGCGATTCGGTCGAGCGCATGCGCCGGCACGAACTCGAACATGCCCAGAAACTGCTGGCCAAGGGCGAGTCGCCGGAAAAGGTGCTGGAACTGTTGTCGCAGCGTCTGAGCAACAAGCTGCTGCACGCGCCGACCAGCACGCTGAATGCTGCCGAAGGCGAGGATCGCAACGCGCTGCAGGCGGCGGCCAGCCGTCTGTTCCACCTGCATCCCGGCGATTGATCCGGCCGGCGGCCGGGTTCGCCGGCCGCCGTTTCAGGACGGCGTGTCCTGGCGCGCCAGTTCGCGGGCCGAGACGAGACAGTTGCGGCCGCTGCGCTTGGCGGCCAGCAATGCCTTGTCGGCGGCTTCGATCAGCGTGTCGCCGCTCAGGTAATCGGGCAGACCGGCGACGCCGCAGCTGAAGGTGGCGCGCAGTGCGCCGCGTGCGTGGGCTTGCGGCAGGCGGGCGAAATCCTCGCGGATGCGGTCGATCAAGGCCATCGCCCGGCTCGGTTCGACGCCCGGCAGGACGACGATGAATTCCTCGCCGCCGTAACGGCCGATCAGGTCGCTGGCGCGCAGCCGGCCGCGCAGCAGCCAGGCCAGGCTGCGGATCACCTGGTCGCCGACCGGGTGGCCGTAGCTGTCGTTGATCGACTTGAAGCGGTCGATGTCGATCATCGCCACGGTCAGGTGGCCGGCCGGCAGCGCGCGGCGCAGCAGTTGTTCGAGTTGTTCCTTGGAGGCCGAATGGTTGAGCAGGCCGGTCAGGCTGTCGTGGCGGCCGGAGCGCAGCATGTCGCGGTGGCGCTCGACCTTGGTCTTGACCACCGAGGCCAGGATGATCGGATTGGTCGGCTTGGTCAGGAACTGGTCGCCGCCCAGGCGCAGCGCTTCGACCTGCAGCGCGATGTCGGTCTCGCCGGACAGGTAGATGACCGGCGTGGACTTGAATTCCGGAATCTGGCGCAGCGCACGGGTGACTTCGACGCCGGTGCAGAACGGCATGTACATGTCCATCAGGATGGCGTGCGGCCGGTAATCGCTGGCCGCATCGAGCAGTTCGCGCGGGTCGTTGATCGCCCGGCTGTCGATGTTGTGCAGCGCCAGCGCCTTGCGGATGTGGGCGACGGCGGTCGGTGAATCCTCGACGATCAATACCCGGCAGATTTCCTGTTCGCGGGCTTCGATCAGGTCGAGGATGCGCGACAGGATGTCGCTGATGCGTACGCCGGCCGGTACGCAGACGTTGGCGCCGGCCCGCTGCAGGCCGATCACGGTTTCCAGCGACGAGGGCACCGACAGGCAGTAGAAATAGCTGCCGATATAGCGGTTGCGCAGACGCTGGATGTCGGCGATGGCCTGTTGCGACCAGACGCTGTCCTCGCGGTCGGGGACGAAGATCACCGCCAGCGGCGCTTCGCCGTCCGGCGGTTCGTCGCGCCAACGGCAGTCGGCCACGGTGAAACCGAAGAAATCCAGTTGCTCGCGCAGGGCTGCGGTCCACGGGTGTCCGTTGCGGGAAACGATCAGGATGCCGCGCTGGCAGGCCCAGGCGTCCTGGTCGCCGGATTCGTCGTGGCGCTTGCTGGCGATGGCCGGCGTCTCGTGGCGGTAGAGCACGGTCAGCAGCGTGTCGAGCTGTTGCGAAATCTGCGCGGCCAGCGTTTCGCCGACCGGGTGGGCGTCGCGTTCGCCGAACAGCGTCAGCGCCCGGTTTTCCAGCTCCTGGCAGGCGGCCGCCAGGCCCGGCAGGTTATGCTGGTCCAGCCGCTCGGTCAGGCCGTTCAGCGACAGCGTGAACTCGATGAAATGATCGAAGTTGCCGCTGTTCAGATAGGCCTGCCAACGACGGTCGAGCGTCTTGGCGAGAGCGATGAGGACGTGGGGAAGGGAGCGCATGCCGGGTCGGGAGCAAAAAGGGATTATCCCGTTCGCTTCCGGGCTTGGCAATCGCAGCGGACGAAAGGCATGCATTGTCGGTTAACATATGGCCCCTTTGCGCCCTTCCCGCCTGCCGGCCGCTGCATGAAGCCCTCCATTCGCCAGAAACTCGATCTGCTGGTCGACCGCCTCGATGAAATCGACCGCATGCTGTCGTCGCCCGACGCGGCCGGCGACATGGCGCAGTTCACTCGGCTGTCGCGCGAGCGCGCCGAGGTCGAGCCGGTGGTTGTGCAGTACACCGCCTTCCGCCAGGCTGAGAACGACATCGTCGAAGCCGAGGCGATGCTGGCCGATCCCGACATGCGCGAATTCGCCGAGGAGGAGATGGCGGTTGCCCGCGGCAAGCTGCCGGCGCTCGAGGTCGAGCTGCAGAAGCTGCTGCTGCCCCGGGACCCCAACGACGAGCGCAACGTCATCCTGGAAATCCGTGCCGGTACCGGCGGCGACGAGTCGGCGCTGTTTGCCGGCGACCTGTTCCGCATGTACTCGCGTTACGCCGAGCGCCAGCGCTGGCCGGTCGAAGTGCTGTCGGCCAGCGAATCCGATCTCGGCGGCTACAAGGAAGTGATCTGCCGCATCGCCGGCAACGGCGCCTATTCGCGGCTCAAGTTCGAATCCGGCGGCCACCGTGTGCAGCGCGTGCCGGAAACCGAAACCCAGGGGCGTATCCATACCTCGGCCTGCACCGTCGCGGTGATGCCGGAAGCCGACGAGGTCGAGGATGTCGACCTCAACCCGGCCGACCTGCGCATCGACACCTTCCGCGCCTCGGGTGCCGGTGGTCAGCACATCAACAAGACCGATTCGGCGGTGCGCATCACCCACCTGCCGACCGGCATCGTCGCCGAATGTCAGGACGGCCGCTCGCAGCACGCCAACAAGGCGTCGGCGATGCGCGTGCTGGCGGCACGGATCAAGGACGTGCAGGTGCGCGCCCAGCAAAGCCACATCGCCAGCACGCGCAAGAGCCTGATCGGTTCCGGCGACCGCTCCGAGCGCATCCGCACCTACAACTTCCCGCAGTGCCGGGTCACCGATCACCGCATCAACCTGACGCTGTACAAGATCGCCGCGATCATGGAAGGCGACATGGACGAAGTGCTCGACGCGCTGGCCGCCGAACACCAGGCCGACCTGCTGGCCGAACTGGCCGAGCAGCAATGACGCTGGGCGAGGCGCTGGCCGCCGCGCGCGGCCGCATCGACCGGCTCGACGCCCGCTTGCTGCTGCAAACCGTCAGCGGCTGCACGCATGCGGATTTGCTGGCGCGGCCCGAAACGCCGCTGCTCGGGCCGGCCGCCGAGCAGTTTCTGGCCTGGGTCGACCGTCGTGCCGGCGGCGAACCGCTGGCCTATCTGGTCGGCGAGGCCGAGTTTCGCGGCCGGGTCTTCCAGGTATCGCCCGACGTGCTGATTCCGCGGCCGGAAACCGAAATCCTGATCGATCTTGCGGTCGACCGCAGCAAAACGCTAAAAAATCCGCGACTGCTCGATCTCGGCACCGGTTCCGGCATCGTCGCCATTTCGCTGGCGCTGGAATGTCCGGCGGCCGAGCTTGTTGCGGTCGACCTGTCGCCGGCGGCAATTTCCGTCGCCCGCAACAATGCCGGGCGGCTGGGCGCGCGCGTCGGCTTCGTTGAGAGCGACTGGTTCTCGGCGCTGGCCGGGCAAAAATTCGACCTGATCGTTTCGAACCCGCCTTACGTCGCCGACGGCGATCCGCACCTGGCGCTGAACGGCCTGCCCTTCGAGCCGCAGATGGCGCTGACCGACGGCGAGCCGGGCGGCAACGGGCTGGCCTGCATCCGCCGTATCGTCGGCGAAGCGCCGGCCTATCTCAATGCCGGCGGCTGGCTGCTGTTCGAGCATGGCTACGACCAGGGCGAAGCCAGCCGGAACTTATTGCGCGCTACCGGGTTCCAAAGCGCGTTCACTCATCCCGACCTGGCCGGCATCGACCGCGTGTCCGGCGGTCAACTTTGAAAAGCAGGAGAAAAGCATGTCCGACGTTCAGCAACGCATCCGGGAAACCGTGACCGGCAATCCGGTCGTCCTCTACATGAAGGGCGATGCCCGCTTCCCGCAGTGCGGTTTCTCGGCGACCGCGGTGCAGATCCTCAAGGCCTGCGGCGTCGACGAGTTTGTCACGGTCAACGTGCTGGCCGACGAGGAAATCCGCCAGGGCATCAAGGAATACGCCAGCTGGCCGACCATTCCGCAGCTCTACGTCAAGGGCGAATTCGTCGGCGGCTGCGACATCATGCGCGAGATGTACCAGGCCGGCGAACTGCAGCAGATGCTGGAAGGCATCGCCAAGGTCTGAGGCGACGCCCGCCGTGCAGGACCGAGGCCGCCCGCGGGCGGCCTTTTTCGTCAACCCTTGCGGCTGATCCGCCCGAGGATGGCCTCGGGGATGTTTTTCAGCGCCAGCACCCGGTCGACCGCACCCAGCTTGACCGCCTCCTTGGGCATGCCGTAAACCACGCAGCTGTCCTCGTCCTGGCCGACCGTCCAGGCGCCGGCATCGTGCATCTCCTTGAGCCCCTTGGCGCCGTCGTCGCCCATGCCGGTCATGATGATGCCGACCGCGTTGCGCCCGGCGAAGCGGGCCGCCGAGCGGAACAGGACGTCGACCGATGGACAGTGGCGGCTGACCGGCGGGCCCTCGACGACGTCGACGACGTACTGGGCGCCGTTGCGGCGCAGCATCATGTGCTTGCCGCCGGGGGCGATCAGGGCGCGCCCGGCCATCACCCGGTCGCCGTGCGCCGCCTCCTTGACCTCGATCTGGCAGAGGCTGTTCAGCCGCTGGGCGAAGGCCGCGGTGAACTTCGCGGGCATGTGCTGGACGATGACCAGGCCCGGGCAGACGCGGGGCAGGGCGGTGAGCACGACTTCCAGGGCCTGCGTGCCGCCGGTTGAGGTGCCGATGGCGACGATGTTCTCGGTGGTCTGGGCCATCGCCTGGCCGTGCTCGGCCGGGGCCAGCATGACGTCGGCCGACAGCTTGGCCGGGCCCGGGCCGAGCGGGGCCAGCGGTCGCGCCGGGCCGAGGCGCTTGAGGTTGGCCTTGGCGGCGGCGCGGATGGCGTGGATCAGTTCGCTGGCGCTTTCAAGCAGGAACTGGCGCAGCGCGGTCTTCGGCTTGGTGACGATGGCGAAGGCGCCGGCGGCGAGCACCTGCATCGCGGTTTCCGAACCGCGCTCGGTCAGCGTCGAACAGATGATCACCGGCGTCGGGCGGCTGGCCATGATCTTCTTGAGGAAGGTCACGCCGTCCATGCGCGGCATCTCGACGTCGAGCACGATGACGTCGGGCCAGGCCTTCTGCATCCGCTCGAGCGCGAAGATCGGGTCCGGTGCGGTGGCGATCACCTCGATCCCGGCATCTTCGCCGAGGCTGGCCGAGAGAACCTGGCGGACGACGGCGGAGTCGTCGACGATCATTACCTTGATGGTTTGCATGCGGTGCTTTCTCCTGAGTCAGCCTGGTCTGCGACCAGGGTCGAATGCCTGAGATGGACGTGGCCGCTCCAGATGTCGAAGAGCAGGTGGCGATGGCCGTAGCCTTCGACATGCCCGCCGACACAGGTCAGGCAATGGTTTTGCAGCAGCGCCAGGGCGGCCTCGACGTTTTTCTTGCCGATGTGCCGGTCGTTGCGTCGGGTCAGTTCGGGAAACATGTTGCCGCCGCCGAAGATGCGCAGGCGGAAGCTGGCCGGGGTCAGGCCGTGGCGGCGGATTTCATCGAGCATCAACTGCATCGCCTCGTCGGCATAGCGTCCGTCCGGCAACGCGCCGCAGCGGCTGCCGCGGCTGGGCAGCATGAAGTGGCTCATGCCGCCGACCAATTCCTGCGGGTGCCAGAAAACCAGCGAGACGCACGAGCCGAGCACGGTACGCAGGCGCGTGTAGCGGTCGCCGAAGTGGAGTTCGCCGGGTTGCAGGAAATACTCGATGACACCGTCGGGCTTACGCATCGGGCTTGCGGTAGATCGAAGGGCGGACCGGCTTCAGCGCCTCGGTGATGCCGTTCAGGTTTTCCGAATGGCTGATCATGAAGTGGCCGCCGGGCCGGAGCATCGGCAGGAGGCGGCGGACGACCTGCTGCTTGGTTTCGACGTCGAAGTAGATCATCACGTTGCGCAGGAAGATGACGTCGAAGATGCCGAGATTGGGCAGGGCGTTGTTCAGATTGATCTGGCGAAAGCCGACCCGCTCGCGCAACGCCGGATTGATCAGGACGCTGCCCTCGTGGGCGCCGATGCCGCGCAGGCAGTGCTTGTGCAGCAGGGGCCGGGGGATGCCGTCGCAATCGGCGAGCGGATAGAGGCCGCCGGCCGCTTCCTTGAGGACGCGGGTGCTCAGGTCGGACGCGACGATTTCCCAGGGGCGCTGCAGGCCGAGGCTTTCGGCGAGCACCATGGCGATCGTGTAGGGCTCCTCGCCGCTCGAGCAGGCAGCGCTCCAGACGCGGAACGGGCCGCGTCCGATGGCGCCGGGCAGGATCTGGTCGCGCAGGAAATCGAAATGCTTCGGCTCGCGGAAGAAGTAGGTCTCGTTGGTGGTCAGCAGGTCGATGGCGTGCTGCATTTCCTGAGCGTTTCCCTGGACCTGCCGGAAATACTCGCTGTAGCTGCCGATCTCGAGCTGGCGCAGGCGCTTCGACAGGCGCCCGGCGACCAGCGGTTTCTTGGCGTCGCCCAGGCTGATTCCCGCCTGCTTGTGGATCAGGCTGCGGAACAGCTGGAACTCCTTGTCGCTGAGTACGGCGGGGGCGCCTGGATTTTCCCGGACCACGATCCGCTCCCGCTCAGCCAGCCGCCAGCGCCGCTTCGGGGCGCTCGGCGAAGGCCGACAAGGTGGCCAGCTCGTCGACCGAGAGCACGCGTCCCATGTCGAGCAGGATCACGAAGCGGCCGGCGATCTTGCCCATGCCGGAAATGAAGTCGGCGCGGATGCGCGCGCCGAAAGCCGGCGGCGGCTCGATCTCGGCCTGCGGGATCTCGAGGACCTCGCTGACCGTATCGACGACGATGCCGATCACTTGGTGATCGTCGTCGGCGCCGAGTTCGATGATGACGATGCAGGTGCGCCGGGTGACCTCGGTGGCTGGCGCACCGAAGCGCGCCTTCAGGTCGATTACCGGCACCACCGCGCCGCGCAGGTTGATGACGCCGCGAATGCTGGGCGGCATCATCGGCACGGTGGTGATCTGGCCGAATTCGATGATTTCCTTGACGCTCAGGGTCTCGACGGCAAACATCTCGCCGCCCAGGGTGAAGGTCAGGTACTGGCGCGGCTCGGCCGGCTGTGCCGCGGTTGCCGTGGGAGCGGGCGAATGCATGGCTCAGCCCTCGAACTGGACGAAATCGGCATGGCTGAACACCGCTGCCTTGCCTTTGCCCTTGGCCGGCGACTCCTGACGCAGCGCGCGGTGGCCGGCGTCGCGCGGGTTGGCGCTGCCGACCCGGAAGAAGGACATCACCTGGGTCAGGCTTTCAGCCTGCGAGCTCATCTCC
Organism: Azonexus sp. R2A61; assembly: GCF_021401135.1. Classification (GTDB taxonomy): domain Bacteria; phylum Pseudomonadota; class Gammaproteobacteria; order Burkholderiales; family Rhodocyclaceae; genus Azonexus. The sequence continues at coordinate 811,708 of NZ_JACBFO010000001.1, forward strand.
TCGGCGGTGGCAGCCAGTTCTTCCGACGACGACGCATTCTGCTGGGTGGCCTGGCTGAGCTGGGTCATCGCGGCGTTGATCTGGCCGACGCCGGAGCTTTGTTCGTCGGAGGCCGAGGTGATTTCCTGGACTAGGTCGGAGGTCTTGGTGATGGTCGGGATGATCACCTCGAACAGGTCGCCGGCGCGCTCGGCCAGGGCCACGCTGCTCTTGGCGGTTTCGCTGATTTCCTGGGCGGCGATCTGGCTGCGCTCGGCCAGCTTGCGCACTTCGGCGGCGACCACCGCGAAGCCCTTGCCGTGCTCGCCGGCACGGGCCGCTTCGATGGCGGCGTTGAGCGCGAGCAGATTGGTCTGGTAGGCGATGTCGTCGACGATGCCGATCTTGTCGGCGATGCTCTTCATCGCGGTGACCGTCGAGCGCACTGCCTCGCCGCCTTCGACGGCTTCCTTGGCGGCCTTGCTGGCCATGCCGTCGGTGAGCTTGGCGTTATCGCTGTTCTGCGTCACCGAGGCGGCCATTTCTTCCATCGACGCCGAGGTTTCCTCGACCGACGCGGCCTGTTCGGAAGACGATTGCGACAGGCTCTGGGCGGTTGCCGACACTTCTTCCGAGGCGCTGGCCAGGGATTCGGCGGTGGCGCGGACTTCGGCAATCGTCGAGGACAGGCGTTCGACCATGTTGCGCAGGTTGAACAGCAGGCTGTCGTTGTCGCCCGGCTTGGTGTCGACGCGGAGGGTCATGTCGCCTTCCGACATCGCCTTGATGATTTCGGCGGCGTAGGCCGGTTCGCCACCCAGTTGGCGCATCAGGCTGCGGGTGATCAGCAGGCCGATCAGGCTGACGGCGATCAGCGTGGCCAGGCCGGTGACGATGGCTACCCAATGGGCATTGGCTTCGGTGGCGGTGGCTTCGTCGGCGGCCTTCTTGCCGAGTTCGGCGTTGTACTGGCGATGTTCCTCGAAGGCTTCCCAGAGCCGGGCCATCACGCGCTGGTTGGCCATCAGCAGGTCACGCGCTTCTTCCATCTTGTTGGCCCGCGAGAGGATCAGGACCTTCTCTCGCAACTGGTCGAAATCGGCCAGGGCGGCGCGATCCGCCGCCAGCAGGCTACGGTCCTTGTCGTCGGTGAGCAGTGTTTCGTAAGCCTTGAGCGCTTCATCGATATCCTTGCGGCTGGTGCTCATCCGTTCCTCGATGCCGGCCATCACCTTGTCGTCGGAGGCGGCGATGTGCTGCCAGAGCTGGGTGCGCATCGCGGCCATCGGCGAGAAGGCCTGGTCGATGGTGAGCAGGCTGGGAACGGTATTGGCGTTGCCGTAGTTGGCCGAGTTGAAGACCCGGTTCATCTGGGTCAGGCCGAGGACGGCGAGGAGGACGACGCCAAGTGCTGCCGAGAGCACGAGGAAGATCATTTTTTTGGTGACGGTCATGATGGGTCTCCGGGGAGGAAGGGTTGCCGCTGGCGGCAGACGATGATTGGAAGGGCTGCGGTTTAGGTGTTGCTGGTGCATGTTTCGGTGCCGCCGGTTGCCGCCGGCTGGCTTTGCTGGGTGACCTGCCTGACCAGGCCCGGGATGTCGAGGATCAGGGCGACCTCGCCACTGCCCAGGATGGTCGAGCCGCCGATGCCGCGGATCTGGCTGAAGACCTTGCCGAGCGGTTTGATCACGGTCTGGAACTCGCCCATCAGGCGATCGACGACGAGGCCGGCACGCTGTCCAGCGTACTGGACGACGACCACGTTTTCGCGCGTCGGGGGCGGTGCGCTGACCTCGAATTGCTCGCGCAGGCGGACGAAAGGCAGGACGCTGCCGCGCAGGTTGAGGTAGTCCGGCGCTGTCTGCTCGCTGGCCGGCAGCGCCGGCAGTTCGATGCATTCGACCACCATGTCGAGCGGCAGCACGTAGGCGGCGTTGCCGACGCCGACCATGAAGCCGTCGATGATCGCCAGGGTCAGCGGCAGGCGGATGCGTACCGTGGTGCCGACACCCTCGACGCTTTCGATGTCGACGGTGCCGCGCAGCGCCATGATGTTGCGCTTGACCACGTCCATGCCGACGCCGCGGCCGGAGAGCTTGCTCACCTGTTCGGCGGTGGAGAAGCCCGGCTCGAAGACGAGGTTGAAGATTTCCTTGTCGGACAGGGCCTGGCTCTCGCCGATCAGGCCGCGTTCGATCGCCTTCTTGAGGATCCGCGCCTTGTTCAGGCCGCCGCCGTCGTCGCTGACTTCGATGACGATGCTGCCGGATTCGTGGAAGGCGTTGAGGCGGAGTTGCCCGGTGGCCGGTTTGCCCCGCGCCAGGCGGACCTCGGCGGGTTCGATGCCGTGGTCCATCGAGTTGCGGACGATGTGGGTCAGCGGGTCGCCGATCTTCTCGACGACGGTCTTGTCGAGTTCGGTATCGCCGCCGCGGATGTCGAGCGCGATGTCCTTGCCGATTTCCTTGGCGACGTCCCTGACCACCCGCCGGAAGCGGTTGAAGGTGGCCCCGATCTGCACCATGCGCAGGGTCAGTGCCGAGTCGCGGACGTCTTCGACCAGCCGCGAGACCAGGGTCGTCGCCTCGATCAGCGCCGGCAGCTTCGAGTTACGTGCGACCATGCTGGCGCCGGCGCCGGCGATGATCAGTTCTCCGACCAGGTTGATCAGTTGGTCGAGCTTGCCGGCGTCGACCCGGATCAGGCTGCTTTCGCTGCTCTTGTTCTCCTTGACCGACGGCTCAGCGACTTCTCCGCCGAGCATGCTGGCTGCTCCCGCGGGGGCATCGCCGGGGTGGTTCAGCGCGGCAATCTCTTCCGGGCCAAGACTGCCCAGCGCGAGCAGGATGGCCTGCATCCCGGCGTCCTTATCCAGCGTGTCGATCATCCGGCGGTACGTGTCCAGCGGAGCACCCGGCGGCAGCACATGGATCAGGCAGTCGTCGCGGATGAACTCGAAGGCGCCATTGATCTCGTCCGGCGTCCGGTCGCTGGCAAAAGCCAGTTCGACGCCGAGATAGCAGGCTTCCGGATCGATTTCCGCGAGCGATGGAATGGCATCGGTCACGCAATGAAGCGCAGCGATTTCGCCGAGTGTCGCCAGGTAGCGGAGGATGGATACGGGGTCCATGCCATGGCGCAACACGTCCGGGCCGAAGCGCAGCGAAATGTGCCAATGCGGGTTGTTGACCGCAGCAAGGTCGGCTGTTGTCGCCGGCTTGTCCGCCGACGGCTGTTTGGCGTCTGCGGCGAGCGCTGCGTCGAGGTAGCTTTCCAGCCTGGCCTGCAATGCCTGTCCGTCGGCCTGGATGGCTGCGCCCGGAGAGGCCTGGGCGGCCAGCAGTTCGATCAGCTGTCCGAGGTGGTCGCCGGCTTTCAGCAGCAGGGCGCCGAGGCCCGGGTCGAGCGCGATTTCGTTGTTGCGGACGCGGTCGAGCACGCTCTCGGCAACGTGGGTGAAGGCGACGATGTGGTCGAGGCCGAACAGGCCGGCGCTGCCCTTGATGGTGTGGGCGGCGCGGAAGATGGCGTTGATCGTTTCCGGGTCGTTCGGCCGGCTTTCCATGTCGAGCAGGGCTTCTTCCATCTGCAGCAGCAGTTCCCGGCTTTCGGCGATGAAGGTCTGCAGGGGGTCTTCGTGTTCGGCGCTCATTGTCCGGCCTCGCTTTCCTGGTGAAGGGCGTCGCTGCCCAGCTGTTCGTTCAGCCGGACAAGGTCGAACAGCCCGCGGACCGCGGCGCTGGGGTTCGCCAGCTCGAGCTGGCGGCCTTCGCCGTTGGCCAGGCGCTTGGCCGCCAGCAGCAGTTGCAGGCCGGCGCTGTCGATTTCGGCGACTTCGGCAAGCTGCAGCCGGATGTCGTCGGTGCCGGCCATTTCGCCGATCAGGCGGTCGCGCCATTCGCTGGCGGTATAGATCGTCAGTTCGCCGCTGATGGTGATGTCGCGGCTGCTGCGGGCGGATTCGTTCATGATTGCGCCTCCTCGGGCTGGGGATTCAGGGCAGGATCAGCTTGCCGACCGCTGCCAGCATCTGTGCCGGCTGGAAGGGCTTGACCACCCAGGCCTTGGCGCCGGCGGCCTGGCCGGCCTGCTTCTTGGCGTCGCCGGCTTCGGTTGTGAGCATGATCACCGGGGTGAATTTGTAGGCCGGCAGCTGCTTGCTTTCCTTGACGAAGGTGATGCCGTCCATGTTGGGCATGTTCACGTCGCTGATGATCAGGTGGATCTTGCGACCGTCGAGTTTCTTCAATCCGTCGACGCCGTCGCACGCTTCGATCACGTCGTAGCCGGCGCCCTTGAGGGCGATGCTGACGACTTGCCGCAGCGACGCGGAGTCATCGACGATCAGGATGGTCTTGGCCATGGTTTTCTCCGTCATTCAAAAAAAGGTGATGTCGTCGGTGTCGGCGCCCTGGTTGGCGCCGGTGCCGGCATGCAGGCGGTGCTGCTCGGGGGTGGTGAATTGCCGGGTCATGTCGTGCAACCAGGCGGCGGGGTCGAGTTGGCCGGCCGGGCGCCCGGCGGCGACCTCGCCGCCGGCCAGCCGGAGGCGTTCCTCAAGCTGGCGCAAGTCGATCCGGACGTGGTCCAGGATCTGGCCGACCCGGTCCTGGAACTGCAGGGCGACCAGCACATCGGCGATTTCGCGGCCGATGTGTTCGCCCTGGCGGGTCAGGGTGCTGGCGTTGTCGACCAGCACCTCGGCGGCATTCCGCAGCCGTGCTACAACGTCGCCGATGTGCGTGCCCGCGTTGTCGATCAGCTGGAGCTCCTGTTCGGCATAGTGCTGGGAACTGAGCAGCGTGCTGGCGATGCACTGATTGACGACGGCGACGGTTTCCGCAATCTTCTTGCCGGTATCGCCGGAGAGGGATGAGAGCTTGCGGACTTCGTCGGCGACCACGGCAAAGCCTCGGCCGGTTTCGCCTGCCCTGGCCGCTTCGATGGCGGCGTTGAGGGCCAGCAGATTGGTTTGTTTGGCGATTTCGCCGACATCCCGGGCCATCGATTCCAGCTGGCCGGTCTTGGCGGACAGGTCATGCACCTGGTGCAGGAGCGCATCCTTGTTGCTCAGCGTGCCCTGCAGGCGGGCGATGATTCCGTTCAGTTCGGCTTCGCTGCTGGCCAGCAAGCCCGCCATGTCGACGCCTTCTCCGGAGCGGGCTGCGGCAATGGTGTTCTGGACGCCTTCGGAGAGGCTGCCGAAGCGTTGGCTGAGCGCGGTGATCGATTCCTCGGTCTGACTATGGACGATGTCGATCTGGCTTGCCCAGATCGGCAGGACCTGTACGCACAGTTCGTCGAGCCCCTGCAGGCGGGCCGCTGCCATTTCCTGCGTCGTGCGTCGTGCCTCGTTCAGGTGTTCGTGCCAGGCCTGTTGTTGTGCCTTGCTCAGGTGCCGTAGCCAGAATGCGCCGATGCTTGTGGCCAGCAGCATGACGGCGATGCTTCCGGCTGCCGGGAGGCTCCAGCCAAGTCCGAACAGGCTGATTGCACAACCGCCCAGTAGCGCAGGCATCAGGGGCAGGGGCGAGATTGCGCCCGGGAGCGGGTGCGATGGACTCATGCTTTTCTCCGGTGGTTCTGGCGTCCTTGGCGGAAGGCGCGGATCAGGCCGCACATTTCGTCGGATGAAGGGGGTTTGCCGAGCAGAACGAATTCGGTGGGCAGGTATTGCTGGCATTGGCCGGCCATGTCTGCGGGATTGGCGGTCAAGGCGATCAGCAGTGGGCCGGCGGGACGGGGGGTCTGCTGTTGTGCGCCGAGGGCGGTCAGGTCGAGCTCGTCGATGTCGGCGATGAGCACGTCCGGCGTGTCGTTGCCGAGGTTGAGCAGGCTTTCGAAGGTGTTCGGTGAAAGCCGGATCTTGCTGTCCGGGAACAACTCGCCCAGGACTTTCCCGAGCGCTTCGCGTTCCTGCTGGTTGCTTTCGATGACCAGGATGGTCAGGTGACGATCGCCGGAAGCTGTGTCGTCGTGTTGCCGGGTGAGCATCTGCGCGATCGAATGGCGCAGGATGCGGCGGTGACCTCCCGGTGTCTTCCAGGCCTCAAGCATTCCCTGTTCGACCCAGAGCTGGATCGTGCGTACGCTGACCCCGAGGGTTCTCGCGGCTTCGCTGGTGGAACAGGTATCGGGAGGGGTGATGAGTGTTTTCATGGCGTCTGCAAGGTTTTGCAGATATTGCCATTTTTATTATTATTGTCAATAGATTTAATTTATTTGTTGTTTTGTTGTCATTATTGGTGTTTTTTGGCTTTGGCCAAAAGAAAGCCCGCTGACGAGCGGGCTTGTGCGCTGAAGAGACTGGGCGTCTCAGACTTCGGCGACCTGGAAGTCGATGGTCGGACCGTCCATGACCACTTCCTTGACCGCGCAGTGTTTGATGCTGTCGAGGATGGCGGCCTTCTGCTCGGCACTGAAATGGGCCGGAAAACGGACGTCGGTCTTGAATTTGGCCAGCGTCAGCGGGCCTTTCGGGCCGGCGAAGGGCTTGCAGTCGATGGCGATGCCTTCGGCCGCAATGCCCAGCTCCTTGCAGGCCTTCTTGGCGTACACCGCGGCGCAGGCGGCGAGTGTTGCGTAGAAACCTTCGAGCGGGTTCATCAGGCTGCCGTTCAGCGCGAAGCTGGCTTCGTGCTTGCCGGTACTGACCTTGATCAGCGGGGAATTGTCACAGAGGGTGGCGTACATGCGGTTCGTCCTGAAGGATGTTTTCGTTCGACGAGGTTTCGTCGCGAACCGCGATCATATCAGCAGTTGCTTATATGATGAAATTGCCCCCTTGGGGCGGGCCGCCGATGTCCGGCGACCCGTCGGGCATCGGCGCCAGGCCCTCAGCCCAGACGCTGGCGGGCGCGGGCGACGGCGGTCCGCACCTGTTCCGGCGCCGTGCCGCCGATGTGGTTGCGCGAGGCCAGCGAGCCTTCCACGGTCAACACCGAAAAAACGTCATTTTCGATCAGCGGCGAGAACTGCTGCAGTTCTTCCAGCGTCAGGCCGGGCAGGTCGACGCCCTTGAACTCGGCGGCCTTGACCGCGTGGCCGACCGCTTCGTGGGCATCGCGGAAGGGCAGGCCCTTCTTGGTCAGGTAGTCGGCGAGGTCGGTCGCGGTGGCGAAGCCCTGGGTCAGCGCGGCCTTCATGTTGTCGGCGCGCACCGTGATGCCGCCGGCCATGTCGGCGAAGATGCGCAGCGTGTCGGTGACGGTGTCGACGGCGTCGAACAGCGGCTCTTTATCTTCCTGGTTGTCCTTGTTGTAGGCCAGCGGCTGCGACTTCATCAGCGTCAGCAGGCTGATCAGCTGGCCGTACACGCGGCCGGTCTTGCCGCGCGCCAGTTCCGGCACGTCCGGGTTCTTCTTCTGCGGCATGATCGAGGAACCGGTGCAGAAGCGGTCGGCGATCTGGATGAAGCCGACGCGCGGGCTCATCCACATCACCAGTTCTTCGGACAGGCGGCTGATGTGCATCATCAGCAGCGCGCAGGCGGCGGTGAATTCGATGGCGAAGTCGCGATCCGACACGGCATCCAGCGAGTTCTCGCAGACGCCTTCGAAGCCGAGTTGTTCGGCGACGAATTCACGGTCGATCGGGTAGGTGGTGCCGGCCAACGCGGCCGAACCGAGCGGCAGGCGGGCGACGCGCTTGCGGCAGTCGGCGAAGCGCTCGGCGTCGCGGCCGAACATTTCGAAATAGGCCAGCATGTGGTGGCCAAAGGTGACCGGCTGGGCGACCTGCAGGTGCGTGAAGCCAGGCATGGCGGTTGCTGCTTCCTTTTCGGCCAGGTCGACCAGTGCACCGCGGAAGGCTTTTAGCAGCAGCTGGATGTCGTCGATCGCGTCGCGCAGGTAGAGACGGATGTCGGTGGCGACCTGGTCGTTGCGCGAGCGGCCGGTGTGCAGGCGCTTGCCGGCATCGCCGACGAGGGCGGTGAGGCGCTTTTCGATATTGAGGTGCACGTCTTCCAGGTCGAGCGACCATTCGAAGCTGCCCGATTCGATTTCCTCAGCCACGATGGCCATGCCGCGCTCGATGTCGGCCAGATCCTGGGTACTGATGATGCCTTGCCGGGCGAGCATCGTGGCGTGCGCCAGCGAGCCCCGGATGTCCTGGCGCCACATGCGCTGGTCGAAATCGACCGAAGCCGTGTAGCGTTTGACGAGATCGGAGACCGGCTCGGAGAAGCGGCCGGCCCAGGTGTATTGATTGGCGTTGGAAGTCATGACTTGGGTCTAGAATCGGGAATCTGACGACGGAACAACTCGGGGAAGGTGCGCCGCAGGCGCAGAAAGATGGCAAGTATACGGTACTTTCCGGCGACCCAGCCGCTGCCCGACTGGCGCAATTTCGGCATCATGCTGCGCGTGCTGCTGGGCGGCAATGCGCTGGCGGCGCTGGCGGCTTTGGTGCGCGCCCGCGATGCCGGCGACTGGTGGGCGCAGTATGTCGATCTGGCGGCGCTGGTCGAGCCGGTGCTGCTGATCGGGCTCGGACTGCTGGCGCTCGGTCGCGATGCATTGTGGCGCCTGCCGCTGCGTGTCGGCCAGTCGCTGGTGGTGGCGCTGGCGGCCGGGCTGGCGACGGCGATCCATGCGCATGCCGGCCTGCTCGGCCTGGCCGAGGACGGCGTCTGGCGTTCCGGCCTGCTGGCCGGCGTGGCGACGGCCCTGCTGCTGCTGTATTTCGAGCTGCGCTCGCGGGCCTTTTCGCCGGCCCAGGCCGAGGCACGGCTGGCTGCGCTGAACGCGCGCATCCGGCCGCATTTCCTGTTCAATTCGCTGAATGCCGTGCTGTCGCTGATCCGCGCCCGGCCGCAGCAGGCCGAGCAGGCGTTGGAGTCGTTGTCCGACCTGTTCCGGGCAGCCATGCGCGATCCGGGCGAGCTGGCCAGCCTGGCCGATGAAATCGCGCTCGGTCGCCAGTATCTGGAACTGGAGCAGTTGCGGCTGGGCGAGCGTCTTGCGGTCGACTGGCAGATCGGCGACATTTCCATGGATCTGCCGATTCCGCCGCTGATGTTGCAGCCGCTGCTCGAGAACGCCGTTTACCACGGCATCGAGCCCGCGCCGGCAGGTGGAACGGTCAGCATCGCGTTGGCCCGGAAAGGCGACGATCTGCATATCCGGATCGCCAATCCGACCGTCGGTCGGCCCGAACCGGCCGTCGGCAACCGAATGGCATTGGCCAACATCCGCGAACGTCTGGCGCTGTATTACGATCTGGAAGCGCGACTCGAAACCGAGGTCGGCGACCATCATTACGAAGTCCGCATCATCCTGCCATGTCAACGCAAACGCCCCTGAGAATCCTGCTGGTCGACGACGAGCCGCTGGCCCGCGATCGATTGCGCACGCTGCTCGGCGATCTGGCCGGGGATTTTCCGGGCATCGTCGTCGGCGAGGCCGGCAACGGCATGCAGGCCCTCGAATTCCTCAATACGCAGGCGGTCGATCTGGTGCTGTGCGACATCCGCATGCCCGGCATGGACGGCATCGAGCTTGCCTCGCATCTCGGCCGACTGTCGCCGGCGCCGGCGGTGATCTTCACCACTGCCTACGACAACTATGCGGTGCAGGCCTTTGAGCTGAACGCGGTCGATTACCTGATGAAACCGGTACGCGCGCAGCGTTTGCTGGCGGCGCTGCAGAAGTTGCCGCAACCGGCGCCGGATGCCGAGGTGCTCGGCGGCATCGGCCGGGCGGTGCGCGGCGGCGGACGCAGTCATCTGTCGTGCCACGAGCGTGGCCGGCTGCTGCTGGTGCCGGTGTCCGAGGTCCTTTACTTCAAGGCCGACCTCAAATATGTCGCTGCGCACACGGTCGACCGCGAGTATCTGCTCGACGAATCCCTGAATCATCTCGAGAGCGAATTCGCCGATCGTTTCCTGCGCCTGCATCGGGCCGTGCTGATCGCCCGCCACGCGCTGGCCGGCTTCGAGAAGGCCGCCGACGACGATGCCGAGGCCTATGGCTGGGCACTGCTGCGGGGGCGGCCGGAAAAATTGCCGGTCAGCCGGCGCCAGTGGGCTGCCGCAAGGCAGGCGGCCGGCGGCTGATCAGGCGCCGGCCAGATTGTCGGGGCGCACCAGCTTGAGGTGCGGTAGCGGAATCTCGATGCCCAGGCGGTCGAACGCCTGTTTGGCCCGCCGCAGGTATTCGCGGCGTACCGACCATTGCTCGCTGGCCGCCACCTGGAAGCGGCAGCGGATGACGATGGCCGAATCGGCCCACTGATCGACCCCGGCGATTTCCAGATCGGCCAGGATCTTCGGCGCGAAGGCCGGGTCCTCGCGCAGTGCCGCACCGACGTCGCGCATCACGCCGATCACCCGGTCGACATCCTCGCCGTGCGTGATGCCGAGGTCGATCACCGCATAGGCGAAACCGCGGCTCATGTTGGTGACCACGGTGATCTGGCCGTTCGGCACGTAATGCACGTTGCCCCCGTAGTCGCGCAAGCGCAGGTAGCGCAGCGTCAATTCCTCGACGGCACCGATCTTGCCGCCGGCCTCGATGACGTCGCCGATGCGGATCTGGTTTTCCAGTAGCAGGAAGAAGCCGGAAAAATAATCCTTGACCAGGCTCTGTGCGCCGAAACCGATCGCAATGCCGGCCACGCCGGCGGCGCCGAGCAGCGGCGCGACCGAGATGCCGAGTTCGCCGAGGACCAGCAATACGGTGACGGCGCTGATGGCCACGGTGAGCGTATAGCGGACGACGCGGGTCAGGGTATGCACGCGCTGTACCGCGTCGCGCGATTCCTGGCGGCTGGCGACGGTTTCGCGCAGGCGCGGCAGCAGGAGGCGGATCGCCGCCTGGGCGGCAAAGGCCAGCACGACGATGACGGCGATGCGCAGCGGCGTGGCGAAGGTATTGAGCAGGAGTTGCAAGGTCTTGTAGTCGCTTTCCATGGCTTTGTTCGGGCCTTATTAAGTTTAATTTCAATGCAAATTTATGTCGGAGTTTTTTAAACAATATTATTAATCAAATAGATGCTGTGTTACGATACGTAACCTCGTGGCCTTTAATATATTTAAACACAAAATATTTTTGTGGATGGCCTGTCAGCCTCCCCGGCCTGTTCCGGGGTGAACAAGGAGGTTCCCCATGCTGCTCGCGACCGATCTCGACGGCACCTTTCTCGGCGGCCGGCCCGAACACCGGCAAGCCCTTTACCAACTGATCAACGGCAATCGCGACGTTCAACTCGTGTTCGTGACCGGGCGCGGGCTGGAAGCGGTGATGCCGCTGCTGGCCGATCCGGCGATTCCGCAACCCGACTACATCATCTGCGATGTCGGCGGTACCGTCGTCGATGGCAGCCTGCAGCCGGTTCAGCCGCTGCAGGCTGCCATCGACGCCCGCTGGCCGGGCGAGCATGTGGTGGCCGAGGCGATGCGTGCCTTTCCCGAACTCGAGCGCCAGGAGGTGCCGCAGCGCCGCCGTTGTTCCTATTTCTGCCATGTCGATGCGGTGACGCCGGCGATGACCGAGTTGGCGGCAGGCCTGGGGTGCGCCGTGCTGTATTCGGACAGCCGCTATCTCGACATCCTGCCGGCCGGCGTCAACAAGGGGAGCACCTTGACGGCGCTGGTCGAGCATCTCGGCATCGAGCGCCAGCGCGTGCTGGTTGCCGGCGATACCCTGAACGACCTGTCGATGTTCGAGGCGGGGTTTCAGGGCGTGTGCGTCGGCTGCTCGGAAGCCGGCCTGATCGAGGCGACGCGCCATCTGCCCGCGACGCTGCACGCCGATGATGCCGGCTGCGGTGGCATCCTGCAGGCAATCCTGCATTTCGGCCTGCTCGCCCGCTGGCAGGTGCAGCCGGCCGAGTCGCCGGCGTGCGGCGGCGCGCGCCTGGTGATGGTCTATCACCGGCTGCCTTACGAAGAACAGCGGATCAACGGCCGGCTGGTGATGCGCCGGCCGAAATCGCCGAACGGCATCATTCCGACGCTGCTTTCCTTCTTCGCCGGCGGCCAGCGCGGTTCGTGGGTCGCCTGGAGCGTGCATGACGCGCTGGCCGATCCGCCTTTCGAGAGCCACACGACGGTCGATGCCGAGGCCTATCCCGGGCTGCTCGCCGCCCGGGTCGCCTTGAGCAAGGACGAGGTCGATGTCTTCTACAAGCGCTTTTCCAAGGAAGCCTTCTGGCCGACGCTGCATACCTTCTGGGAGCGCGCGGTGTTCCGTGAGGAGGACTGGCAGGTGTTTCTTGCGGTCAACCGCAAATTTGCCGAAAAAACCGCCGCCGAGGCGGCGCCGGGCGCCACCGTCTGGCTGCACGACTACAACCTGTGGATGGTGCCGGCGGCGCTGCGCGAACTGCGTCCCGACCTGCGCATCGCCTTCTATCACCACACCTATTTTCCGTCGGCCGACGTGTTCAACGTGCTGCCGTGGCGGCGGGAGATCGTCGGCAGCCTGCTGCAGTGCGACTACATCGGTTTCCACATTCCGCGGCAGTCGGAGAATTTCGTCGATGTCGCCGGTGGCGTCGCGCCGCTGAAGATCGTCGAGCGCCGGGCCTGTGCGCCGCGCTTCCTGAGTTACGGCTGTGCCGTCGGGCTGGAGACGATGACCACGCAGATCGAGGTGCATGGCCGGCGCATCGGCCTCGGCGCGCATCCGGTCGGCCTCGATCTGGGGCGCATCGGGCAGGCGCTGGACGACCGCCGGACGCCCGGCCGCCGGGCGGCGATCCGCGACGAGTTCGACGAGCGCACGCTGGTCCTGTCGGTCGAGCGCCTCGATTACACCAAGGGCACGCTGGAGAAGATCCGCGCCTTTGGCGAACTGCTGCTCCACTACCCGGCCTTGTGCGGCAAGGTGTCCCTGGTCGTCGTCTGTGTGCCGGCGGCGAAGGAAATGACGGTCTACGACGAATTGCAGGTGCAGATCGAACAGGCGGTCGGCCGTGTGAACGGACAGTTCAACGAAGTCGGCTGGTCGCCGATCCGCTTTTTCTTCCGGCCGCTGCCCTTCGAGGAAGTTGTCGCCTGGTACGCCGAGGCCGACGTGATGTGGATCACGCCGCTGCGCGACGGCCTCAATCTGGTGTGCAAGGAGTACGTCGCGACGCAGGGGCGGACGGGCGGCGACGGCGTGCTGGTACTGTCCGAGTTCGCCGGCGCGGCGGCGGAGTTGCACGCTGCGGTGCTGACCAATCCGCATGATCCGGTCGACCTGCGTGAACGCTTGAAAATGGCCATCGACATGGGGATGGCCGAGCGTCAGGAGCGCCTGCGCACGCTGTACGACACGGTGTGCCACAACGACGTTGAGCGTTGGGGGCGGGAGTTCCTCGATGCGGTGGCGGCGGTGCCGACGGCCTGAGCGGCCAGGCCGGCGCTTTCAGTCGGCCGCGGCGAAACTGAGGCCCCCCGCGCCGGCCGACGGTCCATCGGCCGGCAGTGCGTCGCCGCGATCCCAGTAGGGCGGATCGCCGAAACGCTGCTGCAGGTAATCGATGAACACGCGCACCTTGGGCGGCAGGTGCCGGTTCGGCAAATGCACCGCGTACAGGAAGCGCTCCAGCGGCACGTAGCCCGGCAGCACCTCGACCAGCCGGCCGGCCTGCAGTTCGCGGCCGACGATGAAGGTCGGCAACAGCGCCAGCCCGAGACCGCCGACGACGGCCTGCGACAGCGCCTCGTCGTCGTTGATGCGCAAGCTGCCATCGACTGGCGCTTCGATCTCGCCGTCCGGCCCGTTCAGGCGCCAGGCGCCGCGCGCGGCGATGTGCGTGTAATCCAGGCAGTTGTGCCGGCGCAGTTCGGCCGGCGTCTGCGGCGTACCGTGGCGCGCCAGGTAGGCCGGGCTGGCGCAGATCTTCCGGTGGATCGGCGCCAGCCGGCGAGCGACCAGGTTCTCGCCGGGGGCCGGCGTGATGCGCAGCGCCAGGTCGTAACCTTCCTCGACCAGATCGGCCAGCCGGTCGCTGATCGTCATGTCCACGCCGATTTCCGGATACTGCGCCATGAAACCGGGCAGCGCCGGCGCGACATGCAGCGTGCCGAAGGCCACCGACGTGGCGATGCGCAAGGTGCCGCGCGGCGCGCGGTGCAGGCGGTGAATGGTGTTGTCGGCCTGGGCGAGTTCCTCGAGGATGCGGTCGCAATGCTCGAAATAGGCTTCGCCGACTTCGGTCAGGCCGAGCCGCCGCGTGCTCCGGTGCAGCAGGCGGACCCCGAGCGCCGCCTCCAGCCGGGCGACCGCCTTGCTGACGCGCGACTTCGAAACGCCCATGCGCTGTGCGGCGAGCGAAAAGCTGCGCGCCTTCACGACCTGCGCAAAGACCAGCATGTCCTTGATGTCGAGAGTGTGCTTTGTTTCCATATTGGAAACAGTATTGTTCGGATTTGCCAGCTTATCAAGCGCCGGGATAGCGCCTAAGATGCCCTTGCCTTGCCCGTCGGGCGTCCAGCCTGCGGGCCGGACTGCGCCGGGCATTCCTTGTTTGAGGGTTTTGCCATGTCCCAGCCGAATCTGCTGCTGAGCGACGACGATTTCGTCCGTCTGCTGTCACTGTCTCCGCCGCCCGAACTGCGGGCCGAACTGGAACGTGCCATTGTTGTTCCTGTGGAATCAATGTCGCCCGATGTGGTGGGGATGCACTCGCGCGTCCGCTACTGCGACGAATCGAGCGGCCAGTTGCGCGAAGTCGAACTCGTCTATCCCGACGAGGTGGATATCGCCGCCGGCCGGATTTCGGTGCTGGCACCGGTCGGCGCCGCGTTGATCGGGGTCAGCGTCGGTCAGACGATCGACTGGCCCTTCCCGGATGGTCGCCCGCGCACGCTGCGCGTGGTCGAGGTTTTACCGCCGCCGGCCGAGGCCGGTAGTGCGGGGGTTGAGGAGACGCCGGCCTGATTGCCGGTCATCGCAGGAAAGGCGCCGTAGAGCGCCTTCATTCCGTTGGGAGAAACGATCTTGAAGTTGAATTCCGCCGACGAATTCGTCGCTCGCGTGGCCGCCCGCAACCCGGGGCAGCCGGAATACCTGCAGGCGGTCGAGGAAGTGATCGCCAGCCTGTGGCCCTTCCTCGCAAGCCATCCGCGTTACGCCGAGCAGGGGCTGCTCGAACGTCTGGTCGAACCCGAGCGCATCGTGATGTTCCGCGTCGCCTGGGTCGATGACCGCGGCGACGTGCAGGTCAATCGCGGCTACCGTATCCAGCATTCGTCGGCGATCGGCCCCTACAAGGGCGGTATCCGCTTCCATCCTTCGGTCGACCTGTCGATCCTGAAATTTCTCGCCTTCGAGCAGACCTTCAAGAACGCGCTGACCACGCTGCCGATGGGCGGCGCCAAGGGCGGTTCCGATTTCGATCCGAAGGGGCGCAGCCCCGGCGAGGTGATGCGTTTCTGCCAGGCCTTCGTGACCGAACTGTTCCGCCACGTCGGTTCGGACACCGATGTGCCGGCCGGCGACATCGGCGTCGGCGGCCGCGAGGTTGGTTTCATGGCCGGCATGATGAAGAAGCTGTCGAACCGTGCCGACTGCGTGTTCACCGGCAAGGGGCTGGCCTTCGGCGGCTCGCTGATGCGTCCCGAAGCGACCGGTTACGGCACCGTCTACTTTGCCGAGGAAATGCTGCGCCAGATCGGCCGTTCGCTGGAGGGCCTGCGCGTTGCCGTGTCCGGCTCCGGCAATGTCGCCCAGTACGCCGTCGAAAAGGCCATGCAGCTCGGCGCCCGGGTGGTCACCGTCTCCGATTCGAGCGGTACCGTCGTCGACGAGGAAGGCTTCACGCCGGCCAAGCTGGCCGAACTGATGGACGTCAAGAACCACCGCTACGGCCGCGTCGACGAATACGCGCAGCGCATCCCCGGCGCCACCTTCCTGCCCGGCGCCAAGCCCTGGTCGGTGCCGGTGGAGGTTGCGCTGCCCTGCGCGACGCAGAACGAACTCGACGAAACCGACGCCCGTCGCCTGGTCACCAAGGGCGTCCTGTGCGTCGCCGAAGGGGCCAACATGCCGTCGACGGCGGCGGCGGTCGAAGTCTTCGAGCACAGCGGCGTGCTCTACGCCCCGGGCAAGGCCAGCAATGCCGGCGGCGTGGCGACTTCCGGGCTGGAAATGAGCCAGAACGCGATGCGCCTGTCGTGGCCGCGCGAGGAAGTCGACGCCCGCCTGCTCGATATCATGCGCGGCATCCACGATGCCTGCCTGCGTTACGGTCGGCGCGAGGACGGCACGGTCAGTTACGTCAACGGCGCGAACATCGCGGGCTTCGTCAAGGTGGCGGAGGCGATGCTGGCGCAGGGGGTGGTTTGATTTTTGGTTGGTTTTTCTGAAGCGCTGTTTTTCGCCGTTGACCGGCGACGTTACTTTCCTCTTGTTTCGCCAAGAAGAAAGTAAGCAAAGAAGAAGGCGACCCTGGGTCGGCGCCGGGCTGTGCCCGGTGCCCTGCGCTACTCGGTTTTCGCGGGGGCTGCGCAACTCGGGGCTGCGCCCCTCAGACAGTGCTCGCCCTGTTTCCGCGAAACCCTGCGTTGCTCGGCGCCTCCCAAGGGGCCCGGAAAACCGGCGGTGTGCTGCGGTCGACGGTAGAAAAAACGAGAAAAGTACGGTCGACCGCAAAAAAAGGCGATTTTTGCGGTCGCCGCGAAAGGCACTTTTTATTGTCTCTGGCGTTTCCGCCGTGACGCTTCTCGGGTCCCCTGTCTGCAGCGCCGAGCAACGCAGAAGGGCCGGGGGCAGTCGGCGAGCACTGTTTGAGGGGCGCAGCCCCGAGTTGCGCAGCCGCCCGGCCCTTCGAGTCGCGCAGGGCAGTCGGCGGAACGCCGACCGCGTAAGTCAGGGTCGCCTTTTCTTTGGCTACTTTCTTTTGGCGAAGCAAAAGAAAGTACGCTCGCCGGTCAACGGCGAAAACCAGCGCTAAATCAACCAAAAAAGCGCCCGCCAAGGACGAAACTAGCCATTCCGGCCTGGCCGTCCCCTCACCCCAACGCCCGACTCACCACCTCATGAACATCCCGCGCCAGCCCGGCATGATCGCGAATCCGCTCCAGCGCGCTGCGGGCGTGCGCCTGGCGGCCGGCGTCGAACTTCTTCCAGCGATCGAAGCTGCGCGCCAGGCGTGAGGCGACCTGCGGATTCTTGTCGTGCAGCAGCAGGATGCGCTCGGCCATGAAGGCGTAACCGCTGCCGTCGGCGGCATGGAAACGGACTAGGTTGGCGCCGAAGGCGCGGATCAGCGCGTAGATCTTGTTCGGGTTGCCGGCGTCGAAGGCCGGGTGGGCGGTCAGCGCCTTGACGGTGGCCAGCGTGTCCGGTCGGCGGCTGGTCGATTGCGCCTGCAGCCATTTGTCGACAACCAGCGCTTCATCCTTCCATTGCGCGTAGAACTCGGCCAGCGCCTGCTCGCGCTGTGGGCAGACCGGCCCATTGACGTTGGCCAGCGCGGCCAGCGCGGCGAACTGGTCGGTCATGTTGTCGGCCGCCTTGAATTGCGCGTAAGCCAGCTGGCGGACGGCGTCGGTATCGAGTTCGAGCAGGTAGGACAGGCACAGGTTGCGCAGCGCGCGGCGGCCGGCCTGCTCGCTGTTCGGCGCGTAGGGCTCGGTCACGGTCAACGCGGCGTAGAGGCCGGAAAAATCGCCTTCGAGCTGTTCGGCGAGATGCCGGCGCAGGGCGTTGCGGGCGGCGTGCAGGGCATCCGGATCGACGATGTCGAGCTGTTCGGCCAGCGTCGTTTCGCCGGGCAGGGTCAGCGCTTCGGCGACGAAGGCGGCACCGCGCTCGTGCTGTGTCTGCAGCAGGCGGCGGCAGGCGGCGACGAAGCTGTCCGGCCAGTGCGGGGCGCGGCCGGCGGCGAGTTCGGCGGCGGCGTCGAGGATCAGCGTCGAGGCCAGCCGCTGGCCGGCTTCCCAGGCGTTGAACGGGTCGCTTTCGTGGGCCAGCAGCAGCGTCAGCTGCTCGGGCGTGTAGTCGAAGTCGAGATTGACCGGCGCCGAGAAGTCGCGCAGCAGTGACGGCACGGCGTCTTCCGCGACGTTTTCGAAGACGAAGGACTGCGTGGTGGCGGTCATCTGCAGCGTGCGTTCGCTGCCGGCCACTGGCGTGCCGTCGGCGGCGAACAGCGCGACACGGATCGGGATCAGGTAAGGTGCCGCGTCGCTGGCGCGCGGATTGGATTGCGCGAAGGTCAGCGTGCAGGTCCTGGATTCTGCGTCGAAATGGGCGTCGACCGTGACTTTCGGCGTGCCCGGTTCGTTGTACCAGCGCATGAACTGGGTGAAGTCGAAACCGCTGGCGGCGGCCATCGCGGCGACGAAATCCTCGCAGGTGACGGCCTGGCCGTCGTGCCGGCGGAAGTATTCGTCCATGCCGGCGCGGAAACCGTCGCGGCCAATCAGCGTCTGGATCATGCGGATGACTTCGGCGCCCTTTTCATAGACCGTGGCGGTGTAGAAGTTGTTGATCTCGACGAAGCTCGCCGGCCGGATCGGGTGCGCCATCGGGCCGGCATCCTCCGGGAACTGCGCGGCGCGCAGGCCGCGCACCTCGCGGATGCGGGCGGTCTGGCGGTTGTGCGTGTCGGCACCGAATTCCTGGTCGCGGAAGACGGTCAGGCCTTCCTTCAAGGAGAGCTGGAACCAGTCGCGGCAGGTCACGCGGTTGCCGGTCCAGTTGTGGAAATACTCGTGCGCGACGACGCGGTCGATGTTCTCGAAATCGACGTCGGTGGCGACATCCGGGCGGGCCAACACGTATTTCGTGTTGAAGATGTTCAGGCCCTTGTTTTCCATCGCGCCCATGTTGAAGTCGCCGACGGCGACGATCATGTAATGGTCGAGGTCGCATTCCAGGCCGAAACGCTGCTCGTCCCAGGCCATCGATTTCTTCAGCGCTTCCATCGCGTGCGGGCACTGGTCGAGCTTGCCCGGTTCGACGTAGATGGCGAGCTGCACCGTGCGGCCGGAAGCGGTTTTGAAGGTGTCACGCAGTACATCGAGCTTGCCGGCGACGACGGCGAACAGATAGGCGGGCTTCCTGAACGGGTCGGCCCACTTGGCCCAATGGCGGCCGTCGGCCTCGTCGCCGCTGTCCACCGGGTTGCCGTTGGCCAGCAGCACCGGGAATTGTGCCTGGTCGGCGTGCAGCGTCACCGTATAGACGGACATCACGTCCGGCCGGTCGAGGAACCAGGTGATGCGGCGGAAACCCTGCGCCTCGCACTGCGTGAAGTAGCCGTCCTTGGAGCGGTACAGGCCGGACAGGCGGGTGTTCTTGTCGGGATCGATGCGGACGACGGTGGTCAGCGTGCAGGCGTCGGGCAGGCCGTCTACGGTCAACGTCGTCGGCGTGGCAAAAAACGGCGTTTCCTGGCCGTCGACCGCAAGCGACACGGTGTTCAGTTCCTCGCCGTCGAGCGTCAGCGGACGCGGCGGCACGTCCGGATTGCGGCGGATGGCCAGCGTCGCGCGTACCGTGGCGGCGCCGGTTTCGAGCGAAATGTCGAGGTCGACCGTATCGATCCACCAGGCGGGCGCGGTGTAATCCTTCAGGTAGACGGTTTGCGGGGTATCGGTTTTCATTGTCGTGGGCCGGAAATGCGGGGTCGGGGAAGCGAAGATGATACGCCAAAGCCGCCCGTCGGCCGCCGACGGGATATGTGCTCGGGGTATCATTCGGTTTTCTTGCGGTCGATTCCCATTTCCGATGAAAAACCTTCCGATCCTGTTGTTGACCGCGCTCGTGCTGGGCGCCTGCGGCGACAAGTCCGCCGAACCGGGCGCCGCGACCGCCGAGCTGCGTCCGGCCTTGACCGTCGAGCTGGTGGTGCCGCGCACTGAAGACTGGCCGCGCACGCTGACCGCCAACGGCAACGTCGCCGCCTGGCAGGAAGCAGTGATCGGTGCCGAAGTGGCGGGTTACCGGATCGCCGAGGTGCTGGTCGATGTCGGCAGCAAGGTGAGGAAAGGGCAGCCGCTGGCGCGCATCGATGCGTCGACGGTGGCCAGCGAAGTGGCCGAAGCGAAGGCGGCGGTGGCCGAGCTGGAAGCCTCGGTGGCCGAGGCCAGGGGCAATGCGCAACGCGCCGTCGAACTGCAGGCGCGCGGGTTTTACAGCCAGCAGATGAATACCCAGTACCAGACCGCCGAACAGGGCGCCGCTGCCCGACTGTCGGCGGCCCGTGCCCGGCTGCAGGCGGCCGAGTTGCGGCTGGCGCGAACCAGCGTGCTGGCGCCCGACGACGGTGTCGTGTCGGCGCGTTCGGCGACGGTCGGTTCGCTGACCCAGGCCGGTCAGGAACTGTTCCGGCTGATTCGCGGCGGTCGGCTGGAGTGGCGGGCCGAAGTCCCGTCGGCCGATCTGGCCGGTTTGCGTACCGGCATGCCGGTACGGATCGCCGCTCCGGGCGGGGCCACGGTCGAAGGCAAGGTGCGCAGCGTGGCGCCCAGCGTCGATGCCGGTTCGCGCAACGGCATCGTCTATGTCGACCTTGCGCCGGACGATGCCGTCCGCGCCGGCATGTTCGCCCGCGGCGAATTCCTGCTCGCCGCCGCGCCGGCGCGCACCGTGCCGGAAGGCGCGCTGGTGCTGCGCGAAGGCTTCGCCTACGTGTTCCGCCTCGATGGCGAGGCGCAGGTAGCCCAGACCAAGGTGGCGCTCGGCCGGCGCCAGGATGGCCGGGTGGAAATCGTCGACGGCTTGCCCGACGGTGCCCGCGTCGTGGCCGCCGGCGCCGGCTTCCTGGCCGACGGCGACCGGGTGCGCGTGACCAACGCGACGCCGGCGGTGCCGGCCGCCACCGTGGGCGCTGCCAAATGAACGTCTCCGCCTGGTCGATCCGCAACCCGATCCCGGCCATCCTGCTCTTCATCCTGCTGACGCTGGCCGGCCTGGTCGCCTTCAAGGCGATGAAGATCCAGCAGTTCATGGATATCGACCTGCCGATGGTCACCGTCGCCGCCGCCTTGCCGGGCGCCGCACCGGCGCAGATGGAAACCGAGGTGGCGCGCAAGATCGAGAATTCGATCGCCACCGTGCAAGGGCTCAAGCACTTGTACACCAAGGTCCAGGACGGCATGGTGACGATCACCGCCGAGTTCCGCCTGGAGAAGCCGACGCAAGAAGCGGTGGATGACGTGCGCGATGCCGTGTCGCGGGTCCGCTCCGACCTGCCGGGCGATCTGCGCGATCCGGTGATCAGCCGCATTTCGGTGACCGGTGCGCCGATCCTGACCTACACCGTGTCGTCGTCGCGGATGGACGAGGAGGCGCTGTCCTGGTTCGTCGACAACACGATCAGCAAGGCCATCCTGTCGGCCCGCGGCGTCGGCGCCGTGGCCCGGGTCGGCGGGGTGACGCGCGAAGTGCGGATCGAACTCGATCCGGCGCGCATGCTGTCGCTCGGCGTCACCGCCGCCGATGTGTCGCGTCAGCTGCGGCGCATCCAGCAGGAAGCGTCGGGCGGCCGCACCGACATCGGCGGTGTCGAGCAGTCGGTGCGCACCATCGGCACGGTGCAGACGGCGGCCGAACTGGCGGCGATGGACATCGTGCTGGGCGACGGCCGGCGGGTCCGTCTCGATCAACTGGCAACGGTCTCCGACACGATCGCCGAGCGGCGCAGCGCGGCGCTGCTCGACGGCAAGCCGGTGGTCAGTTTCGAAATTTCGCGCAGCCGCGGCGCCGGCGAGGTCGAGGTGGCCGAGGCGGTGGGCGTGGTGCTCGAACGGCTGCGTGCCGACCATCCGGACATCGAGATCACCGAGGCCTTCAACTTCGTCGATCCGGTGATCGAAAACTACGACGGCTCGATGAAGCTGCTGATCGAAGGCGCCATCCTCGCCGTCGTCGTCGTCTGGCTGTTCCTGCGCGACGGCCGCGCCACCTTCGTCGCCGCGACGGCCTTGCCGCTGTCGATCATTCCGACTTTCGCCGCGATGTACCTGATGGGCTTCACGCTCAACGTCGTTACCTTGTTGTCGATGTCGCTGGTGGTCGGCATCCTGGTCGACGACGCGATCGTCGAGATCGAGAACATCATGCGCCACCTGCGCATGGGCAAGACGCCCTTCCAGGCGGCCATGGAAGCCGCCGACGAGATCGGCCTGGCGGTCATCGCCACCACCTTCACGCTGATCGCGGTATTCCTGCCGACCGCCTTCATGAGCGGCGTGGCCGGCAAATTCTTCGTCCAGTTCGGGTGGACCGCAGCCATCGCCGTGTTCTTCTCGCTGGTCGTCGCCCGCATGCTGACCCCCATGATGGCGGCCTACCTGCTCAAGCCCGTCGCCGACCAGGCGCAGCCGCGCTGGCTCGGCATCTACGAGGGCTGGGCCGGCTGGTGCCTGCGTCACCGCTTGCTGACCCTGGGCGGCGCCGCGCTGTTCTTCTTCGGCTCCTTCGCGTTGGTGCCGTTGCTGCCGACCGGTTTTCTGCCGCCCGACGATCTGTCGCAGACGCAGATCCACCTCGAATTGCCGCCCGGCACGCGTTACGAGCAAACTTATGCGGCGGCCGAACAGGCCCGCCGCATCGTCGCCGCCAATCCGCACGTGCGCCTGGTGTATACCGCGCTGGGCGGCGGGTCGGCCGGCAAGGACCCGTTCGCGCCGTCCGGTGCCGCCGAGGTGCGCAAGGCGACGCTGACCGTCAACCTGACGCCGCGCGAAGCGCGCGGCGGGGTCACCAAGCAGTCGGTCGAAAGCGATCTGCGCGAAGCCCTGACCGCCATTCCCGGCACCCGCGTCAAGGTCGGGCTGGCTTCCGGCAACGAGAAATACGTGCTGGTGCTGGCCGGCGAGGACGGCCGCGTGCTGTCCGAACACGCCCGTGTCGTCGAACGCGAGCTGCGCGGCATTCCCGGCGTCGGTGCCGTCACCACGACGGCCAGCCTGACCCGGCCGGAGTTCACCATCCGTCCCGATTTCGCCCGCATGGCCGACCTCGGCGTGACCTCGGCGGCGATTGCCGACACGCTGCGCATCGCCACCGCCGGCGACTACGATCAGGGCCTGGCCAAGCTCAATCTGGCGCAGCGCCAGGTGCCCATCGTCGTCAAACTGCCGGAAGCGGCGCGGACCGATCTCGACCTGCTGCGCCAGTTGACCGTGCCCGGCCGCAACGGCCCGGTACAGCTGGAAAGCATCGCCGACATCGGCATTGCCGGCGGGCCGGCCGAAATCGATCGTTACGACCGCTTGCGCAACGTCAATTTCGAGATCGAACTGAACGGCCGCGCGCTGGGCGACGTCGAAAAGGCGACCAAGGCGCTCTCCAGCCTGCAGCAACTGCCGCCCGGCATCATCCAGAGCACCGTCGGCGATGCCGAAACGATGGGCGAACTGTTCCAGAGCTTCGGCCTGGCGATGGGCACCGGCGTACTGTGCATCTATATCGTGCTGGTGCTGCTGTTCAAGGACTTCGTCCAGCCGGCGACCATCCTTGCCGCGCTGGTCCTGTCGGTGCCCGGCGCCTTCCTGGCGCTGTTCGTTGCCCAGCAGGCGGTGTCGATGCCGTCGATGATCGGCATGATCATGCTGATGGGCATCGCCACCAAGAACTCCATCCTGCTTGTCGACTATGTCATCCTGGCTCGTCGCGACCACGGCCTGTCGCGCCGCGACGCGCTGCTCGACGCCTGCCGGAAGCGGGCCCGGCCGATCGTCATGACGACCATCGCGATGGGCGCCGGCATGCTGCCGATCGCGCTCGGCATCGGCGTCGATGCCAGCTTCCGCTCGCCGATGGCGACGGTGGTGATCGGCGGGCTGATCACCTCGACCTTCCTCAGTCTGCTGGTGATTCCGGTGGTGTTTACCTATGTTGACGATTTGATCGTCTGGGTGAGGGAGCGGGTGGGGCGTCGGGCGTAGTTTTTTGCCGGGTTTTGCTGTTGACCGGTGGGTGTTGCTGAGGCTCGGGGTTCCGTGCCTGACGCGGGGTGGGTTTTCTGAAAGGCGGTTTTCCGCCGTTGACCGGCGGGCGTACTTTCTTCTTGCGTCGCCAAGAAGAAAGTAGCCAAAGAAGAAGGCGACCCTGGGTCGGCGCCGGGCTTTGCCCGGTTCCCTGTGCTACTCGGGCGGTCGGGCGGCTGGCTAAACTCGCCTTCGGCTCGGACAACGCCAGCCGACGGCCCCCGACCGCCCTGCGTTGCTCGGCGCCTTCCAAGGGGCCCGAAACCGATGGTGTGCTGCGGTCGACGGGGAAAATGGGCGAAAAAGCCGGTCGACCACACAAGAAGCGCAAAAAAACGAATCTTGCGGTCGACGGCACAAAAACCATTTTTTCCGCCAAGGTTTCCGCCGTGACGTTTTCCCGGTTCCCTGTGTTTCGCGCCGAGCAACGCAGAAGGGCCGGGGGATTTCGGCTGGCGTTGTCTGAGGCCCGCAGGGCCGAGTTTAGCCAGCCGCCCGGTCCTTCGAGTCGCGCAGGGCAGTCGGCGGCACGCCGACCGCGAAAGTCAGGGTCGCCTTCTTTTGGCTACTTTTCTTGGCGAAGCAAGAAAAGTACGCCCGCGCGTCAGGCGCGGAACCCGGCATTTCCGTAACAACGACGCCCGCCGGTCAACGGCGGAAAGCCGCCTCTCAGAAAATCCAACCCGCGCCGCAAGCGCAGAACCCGGCGTCTCGGAACTAACGATGCCCACCGGTAACCGGCGGCAAGCAGGGTTTAGCGGTGCGCCTGCAACAGCACCTCAGAGCACCAAGCGTCCCAGATACCAGGCCACCGCCGCGATCAGCGCGCTGCACGGGATCGTCAGCACCCAGGCCCAGACGATGCCGCCGGCGACGCCCCAGCGGACGTGCCGGGCGCCGCGCGTGGTGCCGACGCCGGCAATGGCGCCGGTGATGGTGTGGGTGGTGGACACCGGAATGCCGAAGGCGGAGGCGAGGAACAGCGTGAAGGCGCCGCCGCTGTTGGCGCAGAAGCCGCGCGCCTGGTTCAGCTTGGTGATCCGGTTACCCATCGTCTTGACGATGCGCCAGCCGCCGAACATCGTGCCCAGGCCCATCGCGGTGTAGCAGGCGAGGACGATCCAGCCGGGGATTTCCGAGTCGATGGTCGACATGTCGGCGGCGATCAGGATCATCCAGATGATGCCGATCGTCTTCTGTGCATCGTTGCCGCCATGGCCGAGGCTGTAAGCGGCGGCCGACAGCAACTGGAGGCGGCGGAAATGCTTGTCCACCTTGCGGGGGGCCATGTTTCGGCAGATCCACGAGACCGCGACCATCAGCAGGCCGCCGACGACGAAGCCGAGCAGCGGGGCGACGAAGATGAAGGCGATGATCTTCAGGACGCCGGCGCTGACCAGGCTGCCGAAGCCGGCCTTGCAGACGGCGGCACCGACCAGGCCGCCGACCAGGGCGTGCGACGACGACGACGGGATGCCGTAGTACCAGGTGATGATGTTCCAGGCGATGGCGCCGGCCAGCGCGCCGAAGATCACGTAGTGATCGACGATGCTCGGGTCGATGGTGCCCTTGCCGATGGTCGAGGCGACCTTCAGGTGGAACAGGAAATAGGCGAGGAAGTTGAACGATGCCGCCCAGATCACCGCATGGTGCGGCTTGAGCACCCGCGTCGAGACGATGGTGGCGATCGAGTTGGCGGCATCGTGGAAGCCGTTCATGAAATCGAACAGCAGGGCGACGACGATCAGGGTGACGACGACCCCGAGGCCGATATGCAGGCTTTCCATGATCGGGGAGACTCAGGAATTCTCGAGAACGATGGCTTCGACGGTGCCGGCGACATCCTTGCAGCGGTCGCTGACCGATTCGAGCAGCTGGTAGATTTCCTTGAGCTTGATGACTTCGCGGACGTCCGGTTCTTCGCGGAAGGTCTTGGACATGGCAACGCGCAGCAGGCGGTCGACTTCCGCTTCGAGATCGTCGATTTCGTGGCACAGCTTGAGGATTTGCGGCGCGTTGTCCATGTTGTGCAGCAGCTTGACCAGGGCGGTGACCTGCTTGCAGCAGCGTTCGGTGATCTCGGCCATCGACTTGGCTTCGGCCGGGATGCGGTGGATGTCGTAGAGCGACATCGCTTCGGCGACGTCCTGCATCATGTCGATGATGTCGTCCATGCCGTTGATCAGCTGATGGATTTCGTCGCGGTCGAACGGGGTGATGAAGGCGCTGTGCAGGTGGGCCAGCACGTCATGGGTGATCTTGTCGGCGGCGCTCTCCAGGCGGTCGATTTCGTCGGCCAGGGCCTGTGCTTCGTTTTCTGCAGCCCCGCTGGCCAGGGCATCGATCAATCGGGTCAGGGCGGTGCCGCCCAGCGAGATCAGTTCTCCGTGTGCATTGAAGTGGTCGAAATATTTGCCCTCTTTGGGCATCAGCGCGCCGAACATGACGGTTCTTTTAAAAAAATGTGACGGGCGCGCATTTTAGCACCCGCCGATATGCGCGCTTGCGCTGGATCAAACGCGGGTCAAATTATCGCCGTCGGGCGTCAGGCGTGAACGATGCCGAAGATCATGAAATAGATCATCGCCGCCATCAGCGCCGAGGCGGGCACGGTGACGATCCAGGCCGCGGCGATCCTGAACACGGCCGAGCGCTTGACCAGTTCGTGGCGGTACACCTTGCGGATCTGCTTGCGTTCGCGCTTGGTCAGATCGGCCTGGGCGGTGCGCGCCTTCAACTGGTCCAGCATCTCGCGCTTCTCCTTGACGCTGGCCTTGGCGAAGCGGTTCAGGAAGGCATCGACCACGTCGCGGTCGCTGCCGAGATGGTGTTCGCGGATTTCCTCGATCATCTGTGAATAACTGGTCTTGATGAACTCGCGCAGGAAGCCGACGCCGAACACGCCGCCCAGCGCGATGTGCGTCGAGCTGACCGGCAGGCCGAGTTGCGAGGCGACGATGACGGTGACGGCCGCCGACATGGCGATGCAGAAAGCCCGCATCTGGTCGAGTTCGGTGATTTCCGAACCGACCGTACGGATCAGCTTGGGCCCGTACAGCGACAGGCCGAGCGAGATGCCGATCGCGCCGATCATCATCACCCACAGCGGAATCGATGCCTTTTCCGATAGCTGGCCGTTCATCGCCGTATCGGCGATTGCCGCCAGCGGGCCGACCGCGTTGGCCACGTCGTTGGCGCCGTGGGCGAAACTGAGCAAGGCGGCGGCACAGATCAGCGGCACGGTGAACAGCGAATTGATGCTGGCCTTGGTGTTGTTCAGGCGGATTGCCCGGGCCGAGATCCGCCGGCGCATCAGCCACCAGGTCAGCAGTCCCAGTCCACCGCCGATCAGCCCGGCGGTCAGCGGGTCGCTGTGCCAGATCCGGTTCAGGCCTTTCAGGATCAGGTAGGTCGAGAAGGCAAAGGCCATCAGGCCGATCAGCACCGGGACGGTCCGCTGCGCGGCAGCGACCATGTCGGACTGATAGGTGATGGCGCGCTTGATCCAGTAGAGAAAGGCCGCGGCAACGATGCCGCCCAGGACCGGCGAGATCACCCAGCTGGCCGCGATGCCACCCATCGTTCCCCAGTTGGCGGCGGACAGGCCGCCGGCCGCAATGCCGGCACCCAGCACGGCGCCGACGATGGAATGGGTGGTCGACACCGGGGCGCCGATCGCTGTCGCGATGTTCAGCCAGATCGCACCGGCGAGCAGTGCCGCGGTCATCAGCCAGATGAAGCGATTGCTGTCGAGAATGGCCTCCGGCTTGATGATGCCGCTACGGATCGTCGATACCACGTCGCCGCCGGCGATCAAGGCGCCGGCCATTTCGAAGACGGCGGCGATGATGATGGCGCCGCCCATGGTGATCGCGCGCGAGCCGACCGCCGGGCCGACGTTGTTGGCGACGTCGTTGGCGCCGATGTTCATCGCCATGTAGCCGCCGATCATCGACGCGACGACCAGCATGATGCCCTGGCTGCCGGTGAGACCGACGCCGAGGGCGGTGTAGATCATCGTGCAGACGACGAACAGCAGGCCCAGGCCCAGTCGCGAAACTTCGCGCCGGCCGCGCCGGGTCGCCTTTTCGATATCGGCGAAATCCTTGAATTCCATGGGGTGTCCTCTCCGTGACGCCGCTGCTGGCCGATTTCTGCGGTCGACGGCCTGGCCGGGCGAAAAATGGATTGTGACATTTTTCCGGCCGGGCTGTCGCTGGGCCGCCGACCTGTCACAGGCTAGAATCGGGGCAAGGAGGATGTTCATGAACCCCATCGGATTCGTTGCCGTCGGCGTCGGCGCCGCCTTGGGCGCCTGGCTGCGCTGGCTGCTCGGGCTGGCGCTCAATCCGCTGTTCGTTGCGCTGCCGTTGGGGACCCTGGCCGCCAACCTGCTCGGCGGTTACCTGGTCGGCGCCGCTGTCGGTCTGTTCCACCTCAATGCGCAATGGCCGCTGGCGCTGAAACTGTTCGCCATCACCGGCTTTCTCGGCGGCCTGACCACCTTCTCGACCTTTTCGGCAGAGGTCGTCGAGCGGCTGCTGGCCGGGCAGCCGGCACTGGCCTTCGGCCTCGCCACCCTGCACCTGGCCGGCTCGCTGACCGCCACCTGGCTGGGGCTGGCGACGGTCGGCGCGACGCGGATCTGGAGTTGAGGGTTCAGAGTACCCGGGCCAGATGCTGGCCCAGCGTGGTTTCGTTGACGAAGCTGAGTTCGTAGGTTGCCGATAGCCCGCGCGCGCTGTCGTCGGTCAGCCCCGCAACGCACATGACGAATTGCCAGGGCTCGAGCCCGAGCCGTTTCTTCAGCGCCAGGTAGCGGTCGAGGTTCTGCCGGAACTCGCCCGACTTGCATTCGATGCAGATCGGCGTCTTGCCGTCGATCAGCAGGAAAACATCGATCTCGTAGCGGTCGCCGTTGCCCAGCACCAGTTCCAGCCCGCGGGCGCAGGAGAAGCGCTTGCCGCGTTCCTGTGTCTGGCGCAGGCTGCGCATCAGGGCGAGCCATTCCAGCCATTCGCCGGCGAAGAAGTTGCGGATGCCGGGTGCCGATTGCAGGATCAGCCGGACGTTGTTCTCGGCCTTGTTGTGAAAGCATTTGGCGACGAAAGAAAAATCGTAGAGCTGCTGGCAGAAGCGCGACAGCGCGGCGGCCTCGTCCGGCGTCTTTTTGTCGAGATGGATGGTGACGCTGCTGTGTTCCTTCTGCTGCGCCCAGCGCAGCCGGTCGACGACCTCGCGCAGCAGGCCGGGGTTGGCGCCGATGGCTTCGGCCACTTCGTCGAAGAAACCGCTGGTGTCGACCCGGCGCAGATCGGCCTGGACCTTGATCTGCTTGCGGTTGAACCAGTCGTAGATCGGACCGTGCTGCAGTTCGGTGGCGAAGCGGTCGGTATTGGTCAGGTCGAAGCTGCTGTCGGCTGCCGGCTGGCCTTCGGGGGCGGCGGGCTGGCCCTTGAGACGGATCAGCTCGCGCTGGGCGTCGAAATACTTGTCGAGCAGCTTTTCGACGAAAAACAGCGTCGGGTAGGCGACGGCGGCGGTTTCACACTTGGGGCAGGGCTGCGATTTGCCGGCCTGGGTGTCGGCGATTTCGGCAAGGTACCCGCATTTGTTGCAGCGAAGGATGGCCATGAGGGATTTCCGGCTGGAATATCCCGTCAGTATACCTGCGCTTTCAGGCGGCTTTCTTCAGCAGCTTCAGACATTCGATCGAGGCCGCCAGGTCGAGGGCGCTGAAATCGTCGAAGTTCCTCAGCGCCGGATTGGCGCCATTTTCCAGCAGCAGTTTGACCAGATCCGGCTTGCTGTTCGACGACACGTACATCAGGCAGCTGGCGCCATTGCCGTTCTGCAGGTCGAGGTCGATGCCGGCGTCGATCAGGCGCTGGATGATCGCGTGGTCGCCGTGGTAGCAGGCCAGCCACAGGGCGTTGCAGCCGTCGGCATTGGTCACCGCGATGTCGACGCCGAGGGCCAGCAGTTCGTCGACGATGTCCTTGCGGCCTTCCTTGCAGGCACGCATCAGCGGCGTGAAGCGGCGGTCGGCCTGCGGTTCGGAAATTTTGTCCTGCGGGAAGCCGTGTTCGGCGAGAAAGGCGGCGAGCGTCGGGGTCATGGTTTTTCCTGTGGGCGTTGCGGATAGGGGGGCGAGGTTTCGAGGCGGGCGTCGATCACGGGCGTGCCGACAGTGAAGTGATAGACGCTTTGCCAGCGGGTGCCGGCGAGGCCGAAGGCGGTGTGTACCGGATCGTCGAAGAAGCAGCCGATGCCGGTGCCACGTACGCCGGCGGCCTCGGCTTCGAGGTAGAGCGCCTGGCCGACGCGGCCGGCTTCGCGCAGCAATTCGCGGTAGCCGGGGCCGTCGACCGTGGCGGTGTCGAATTCGCCGAGCATGCCGAGCGAGAAGGCGCTGGTCGAGGCGATGTCCTGATGGCAGGACAGCGAGCGGGCCAGCCGCTGTAGTTCCTGCAGGCCAAGTTCCTGCAGCAGCGTCAGGCCGAGATGGGCAGGGCTGCGGTCGACCGGCGCGGCGGCCGGAAAACGGGCCAGCAGCGTGGCCCGCAGTTCGTCCGCGGCGGCCGGCGTGCGCGGCAGCAGATAGAGGCCGGGCGGCAGGCCGTCGACGCGCAGCACGAAGAGCAGCAGGTGGATGTGCGGCACAGTGCTCTGCCCGGTGAAGGGCGCGATGTCGCGCGGCAGGGTGGCGTCGAGCAGGCGCACAAAGTCGGCGAAGGGCAGCGTGCATTTGGGGTCGAAGCGCTGGCCGCTGCGCCGCTGGCGGATCAGTTGCGCGGTGCCGGTGGCGACGGAAGTTGCGGTCAACGGCGGGAAAGCGGGGAAAAATCCGGTCGGCGCGGCGGGCGGCATGTCCGGCCGGGCGGCAATGCGGTCCGCCGCGGCCTTGTTCGTGCCCGGTGCCGGGTGGGGAATTTCGTCCGTTGCTGCGGTCGACCGCGCCAAGGCGGCTTTTTCGTGGTCGTCCAGGCTCGTCCGGCTGGCTGCCGCCGCCTGGTCGATGATGGGCCAGCGGTAGCCGGGCGACGGGTCGATGCGGTTCGGGCTGCCTTGCCAGCCGGCGGCGTCGAAGCGGGCGCGCAGGGCGGCGGGACCGGGCATTTCGCCCAGGCCGGGGGCGTCGACCGCCAGCAGGATTTCCGGCTCCTCGACTTCAGTGAAGGCGTAGCGGCCGCTCGGGAATTCCGGGCGGTCGAGGCCGAGCAGGCCGCTCAGCGTGACGCTGTCGACGGCCAGCGGGCGGATGCGCCAGCCGAGCAGCGCGGCGGCGTAGGCCAGCGTGCCGAGCGCGTGGCCGACGTCGAGCTGGCAGTAACGGAAGGCGCGTTCGCCGTACTTCCAGGCTTCGCGCCACATCACGGAACTCAGCGCGATGGCCAGCCACGGGGCTTCGCCGTTCGGGCCGCTCAGTGCGCGGCCTTCCAGCGCGTGGTTTTCCGCTTCGTAGTGATGCACGCCGTCCGGCACGCCGGGCAGGCCGCCGCACAGCGCCCAGGCTTCGACCGGATGCAGGTTGCCGGACGACGGATTGCAGCGCAGCGCCCAGCGGCTCGGCCCCCAGCTTTTCCAGGCCGAGATGGCGAAGGACAGTTCGAACAGCGCGCCCAGGCTGGCGAGCGACGGGGCGACCGGGTTTTTCGCCGCGTCGGCCAGTTGACCGTAAGGCCGCTCGTAGCGGTCGGCGGCCAGCGGCAGTTCGAGCCGGGGCGCGCCGGCGTAGTGGCGGAAGGCGGCCGGCTGGGCGTCCCAGTCGAGCTGGCCGGGGCCTTCGGCGAAGGCTTCGAAGCGGTGCTTGGTGCGCGCGTGATACAGGCGCAGGGGATTTTGTGGGGTATCCGACACGATGCGGTCTTTTCGAGGGTTTGGCCAAGGTTGAGCAAGGGATATGCCCGTTTGAAATCAGGGGCTTGCCAGCGTTGGCATTCTCTCTGCAAGGAAGTTCCACCCCAATCCTGAACAGAGGAGCCAGACGATGGAAAAATCCACGCCTCCGATCACCCGCGAAGCGGCGCTGCGCATTGCGCTGGCCGCCCGCGCGATGCCCAATGCGACGCTGCCGCGCCTGCTCGAACTGATCCAGCGCCGGCTCGGCGACGAGCTCGACGAGGAAAAGCTGCGTCAGGTCACCGTGACCATGCTGAAAACCGGTTTTGCCAGCGCCGACGGCGAGGAGGACGGCGAAGACATCGGGATCGGCCTGGAATCGATGAAACTGGCCGTGCGCATCCTGTGGGGCGAGACCCAGGGCGACGACGACCTGCCGCGCATCGAACCCTACAGCGACGGCGACATGCCCGGTTCGGTGCGCATCGCCGTGGCGTCCGACAAGGGCGACTCGCTGTCCGGCCATTTCGGCTCCTGCCTGCGTTTTCTGGTGTATCAGGTGTCGCCGGGCGAGATCCGGCTGATCGATATCCGCGACACGATGGATGCCGAATTCGCCGACGACAAGAACCTCTGGCGCGCCCAGCTGATCGGCGATTGTCACGTCTGCTACGTGGTGTCGATCGGCGGGCCGGCGGCGGCCAAGGTGATCCGGGCCGATGTCTATCCGATCAAGATTCCCGAGGGCGGGCCGGCCATCGAGATCATCCGGCCTTTCCAGAAGGCGATGGTCGAGTCGCCGCCGCCCTGGCTGCTGAAGATCCTCGGCGTCGCCGCCGAAAAGCGCCTGAAGAACTACAGCGCGAGCGGCGAAGCGGCGCTCGCCGACGAATGAGGCACAGCCGCAAGCGCAGGCTCCGCGCGGCCGCCGCTGCAGGGATTGCGCCGTTTTTGGCGCAATCCTGCGGTCGACCGCATCAACCGGCGGTTTTTTCCATCTGCCGCGGCGTCAGGCCGACCAGCGTCACCTGCGTGCCTTCGTCGCCGTTCCACCAGACGGCGACCCAGGCGGTGCCGTCCTCGTCGATCCGTTCGACCTCGCAGCGCGAGCCGACCATGTCCATGAACATGTCGAGCAGGTCTTCGTCGATGTCGCGGTCGGGCGTGATTTCCAGGACGCGGACCAGGTCGCCGATGGCGACGGTGTCGCCCAGGCGGTCGGTCGTGGTGGTGACGGTGGCTGGCATGCGGGACTCCGTGGATTGGCTTGAACGTGCCGGTCGTGTCGCAAAGTCGACGTCGGCCGGCGTTTTTTCCGGTGGTGTGCAACCCGCGTGCCACCTTGTCTGACTCCTGGGAGCGACGATGAACAAGATTGGATTCTTTTTCGGCACCGAAACCGGCACGACGCGGCTGGTCGCCAAGAAGATGCAGAAAAAACTGGGCGACGAGATCTGCGACAAGCCGATCAACGTCAACCGCATCACGCCGGCCGACATGCTGGCCTACGACGCGCTGATCCTCGGTACGCCGAGCTACGGCATCGGCGAGATTCCCGGCAACGGCATTTCCGGCTGCTTCGAGCCGAACTGGGGCGAATTCCTGGCACAGATGCCGGAAAACCCGGATTTCTCCGGCAAGCGCATCGCCTTCTTCGGGCTCGGCGCGCAGGAGCGCTACGCCGACCGCTTCTGCAGTTCGCTTTATCCGCTGGTGATGTTGTTCAAATCGTGGGGTGCCGAGGTCGTCGGCGATTGGCCGACCGACGGCTATACCTACGCGCAGTCGGCGGCGGTCGTCGACGGGCGTTTCCTCGGGCTGATCATCGACCAGCGTACGCAGGGCATGTTCACCGACGAACGCATCGACACCTGGCTGGCGCAGGTGGTGCCGCTGCTCAAGGAGAAGCTCGGCTGATCCGGCGGCGCTGGCGCAAGGCCAGCAACATCAGGACGACGATCGCCAGGTTGACCAGCAGGGCGCCCAGGCTGAGCCAGGAAAAGCCGCGCATCAGATTGGCCAGCTCGAAAGGCAGATAGATCGCACCGCTGGCCGCGGCGAGGATTTCCGCCCAGCGCCGGTCGTGCCACAGCCCCCAGGCTTCGACGAAGCGCAGCGTCGAATAGGCGGCGGCGCCGGCGGCCAGCCAGCGCAGGCGCAGGTCCTGGAAATGGTCGACGGCATCGAGGAAGATGCCCGGGTATTTCGCCGCCGGGTTCAGGTGCGCATGTTCGATCAGCGCCGCGGCCAGCGCGTGCAGGTCGCGATGCACCAGCAGGAGCAGGCCGGAGGCGGCAAGCAGCACGAGGATGCCCTTTGCCGCTTCGAAGGTGGCGACGCTGCGGATGCTGCGTCGGGTGGCATTGGCGGTGGCAAGGGGCATGGCGGCGGGCGGGATTCTGCGGTTGCGCCCGCCCGGGATCAGGGGGCGACGCTCATCAACTGCACGGAAGCGGGAGGACCGGATATTGCCACGACCTTGCCGTCGGGGCCGAACTGGATGTCGACCGTCTTTTTGGCCTTGGGGGTCCAGTAGCGCCAGACCGGGCCGGCAAGGTTCGGCGTTTCGTCGAGGCCGGGGTAGCCGACCGCCCACAACACCTGCTGGCGCGTCATGCCGCGGACGACCTTGGCGGCGTGGATCGCGTCGCGGATTTCCGGCGGCAGCGCGGCGATCTTCGGACGCGGGTCCTCGGGGACGACGACGCGATGCACCCAGGCGAATACCTGGCCGCTGTTGTCCGACTGGGTATCCCAGAGGCCGATGCTGCGTTGGGCGAATTCGCCGTAGACGTAGTAAGTCCGCTTGGTCGATGTCAGGGTGATCGGTTCGCCGGCCGGGATCAGCTTGCCGTCCTGAACGTTGTCGCTGAAGATCCAGCCGCCGTTATCGCGCAGGTTGCAGCAGGTGTAACCGGTGATCGGCTGGGGCAGGCGGGTGGCGCCGCAAGCGGCAAGCAGCAGTGCTGCGGCGGCGCCGGCGGCGATATGGCCGAGGCGGCCGGACAATGTCGTCATGTCGATTTTCTCCCTGATCCGGTGGATGTTTTCGTCGGGCTTCCCTTCGGGCAAGGGTTGCCGCGGACGTGAGTCCGCCAGCATATTGGCGGCGGTCGGTCGATGTCAATTGAATGGCGGCGGCCGGCGATGTGTTTTGCACTTGGTGAAGCCCGGCGCGCCGCGTAAACTGCACGGCCCGGCCGCGCTTGCGCGACAGCCGATTGATCCACGCTTCGACCCCCTGCCACGCCGGCGCTTTGCGCGCCGCCGTCTGCCGACCGGATGAATTCCAACGACCGCACCCCGTCTTCCCGCCGTTCGCCCGAGCGGCCAACGCTGACCGCCGATGCCCGCCGCCTGCGCGCGCTGCAGCGCGACCTGCCACGGTCGACCGGCGAAAAACGGCAAAAACTGCAAGCCGACCTGGAAAAGCTGCTCGCCGCGTCGCAAGCCGCCGTCGCCGAACGGCGCGGCAAGCTGCCGAAACCGGAATTTCAGCCCGACCTGCCGGTCAACGAGCGGCGCGAGGAAATTGCCGAGTTGATCGCCAGGCATCAGGTGGTCATCGTCTGCGGCGAGACCGGTTCGGGCAAGACGACGCAGTTGCCGAAGATCTGCCTCGATCTCGGCATCGGTGCCCGCGGCCTGATCGGCCACACGCAGCCACGGCGGCTGGCCGCGCGTTCGGTGGCGACGCGCCTGGCGCAGGAGCTGAAGACCCAGGTCGGTGCCGGTGTCGGCGTAAAAATCCGCTTCCACGACAAGTCGACCGCAGACAGTTGGGTCAAGCTGATGACCGACGGCATCCTGCTCGCCGAGTCGCAGTCCGACCCCTACCTGAACGCCTACGAGGCGATCATCATCGACGAGGCGCACGAGCGCAGCCTGAACATCGACTTCCTGCTCGGCTACCTGAAGCAGTTGCTGCCGCGCCGGTCGGACCTGAAGCTGATCATCACCTCGGCGACCATCGACGCCGAGCGCTTCTCGCAGCATTTCAACGGTGCGCCGGTGATCGAGGTGTCCGGCCGCCTCTATCCGGTCGAAGTGCGCCATCGCCCGGTCGAGGACATCGACAAGAAGGACGACGAGCGCGATCTCTACGACGCCATCGTCGATGCCGCCGACGAGCTGTCGCGCCTCGGTTCCGGCGACATCCTCGTCTTCCTGCCCGGCGAGCGCGAAATCCGCGAGGCGGCGGAAGCTTTGCGCAAGCATGCGCTGGCTAGGCCTGGCTTATCCACCGCGCACGCGCCGGAAATCCTGCCGCTGTTCTCGCGTCTGTCGGCCGGCGAGCAGGACCGCATCTTCAAGCCTTCGGGCGGTCAGCGGCGCATCGTGCTGGCGACCAACGTCGCCGAAACCTCGCTCACCGTGCCAGGCATCCGCTACGTCATCGACACCGGTCTGGCGCGGGTCAAGCGCTACTCCTACCGCAACAAGGTCGAGCAGTTGCAGGTCGAGAAGATTTCGCAGGCGGCGGCCCGCCAGCGCGCCGGCCGTTGCGGCCGGGTGGCGGCTGGCGTGTGCATCCGCCTCTACGACGAGGCCGATTTCAACGCGCGGCCGCCGTTCACCGACCCGGAAATCCTGCGTTCCTCGCTGGCCGGCGTCATCCTGCGCATGAAGTCGCTGCGCCTGACCGACGTCGAGAGCTTCCCCTTCATCGAACCGCCGCCGGCCAAGGCGATCAGCGATGGCTACGCGCTGTTGCAGGAACTCGGCGCGCTCGACGACGACAACAAACTGACCAAGGTCGGCGAGGCGCTGGCCAAGCTGCCGCTCGATCCGCGCATCGGCCGCATGCTGGTCGCCGCGCGCGATCTGGGTTGCCTGAGCGAAGTCTTGATCATCGCTGCTGGCCTGTCGTCGCAAGACCCGCGCGAACGGCCGCAGGAACGCCAGCAGGCGGCGGACGAGAAGCACAAGCTGTTTGCCGACGAGAAATCGGAATTCCTCAGCTGGGTCAAGTTGTGGGCCTGGTTCCAGAACGCCGTCGAACACAAGAAATCGAACAAGTCGCTGGTCGATACCTGCCACAGCCACTTCCTGTCGTATCTGCGCCTGCGCGAATGGCGCGAGGTGCATGGCCAGTTGCACGCGATGGTGGCTGAGCTGGGCTGGATTCGCGGCGACGAGACCCATCCCCACCCCAACCCTCCCCTTGAAGGGGAGGGGGTAAAGGCGAAAGGTCGCCAAGCCGGTCGGCTGGGCGAGGGTGGAAACTCCTCCCCCTTCAAGGGGGAGGCCGGGAGGGGGATGGGGGAACTTCCCCCGGCGACCTACGACGCCATCCACATGGCCCTGCTCTCGGGCCTGCTCGGCAACATCGGCTGCAAGTCGGACGAGTCCGGTTATTACCTCGGCGCACGCGGCATCCGCTTCCTGATCCACCCGTCGTCGCCGCTGCAGAAGAAGGCCGGCAAGTGGATCATGGCCGCCGAGATCACCGAGACGACGCGCCTCTTTGGCCGCTGCGTGGCGCGCATCGAATCGGACTGGATCGAGAAAGTGGGCGCTCACCTGATCAAGCGCCAGTACTTCGATCCGCACTGGGAAAAGAAGGCGATGCAGGTCGCCGGCTGGGAGCGCACGACGCTCTACGGGATCGTCATCAATCCCAAGCGGCGCATCCATTACGGCCCGCTGGCGCCGGCCGAGGCGCGCGACATCTTCATCCGCCAGGGGCTGGTCGCCGAGGAGATCGACGAGAGCTTCGCCAAGCGCTGGCCCTTCTTCCAGCACAACCAGAAGCAGATCCGCGAGATCGAGAAGATCGAGCACAAGCAGCGCCGGCAGGATGTGCTGGTCGATGACGAACTGATCTTCGCCTTCTACGATCACCTGATCCCGGAAGACATCCACAACGGCGCCACTTTCGACCACTGGCGCAAGAGCGCGGAGCAGGACAACCCCAAGCTGCTGTTCCTGGCCAAGGACGACCTGATGCGCCACTCGGCGGCCGGTGTCACCACCGAGGCCTTCCCGCACAAGCTCAAGGCCGGTGGCGTGGAGTACGCGCTCACTTATCACTTCGAGCCGGGCTCTCCACGCGACGGCGTCACGCTGACGCTGCCGCTGGCGCAGCTCAACCAGATTCCGGCGTCGCGCATGGAATGGCTGGTGCCGGGCCTGGTCAAGGAAAAGCTGGTGCAGTTGATCAAGACGCTGCCGCAGAAGATCCGCGCCAAGCTGGTGCCGGTGCCGGAATTTGTCGAAGAATTCCTGTCGACCGTGGAAGGCAACGACCGCAAGCTCAACCAGGGTATCATCAACCCGCTGATCGAATTCATCCTCGAAGCGCGCGGGCTGAACGCGCGCGGCTGGGCGGTGACGCCCGATGCCTTCCGCCCGGACGCGTTGCCGCCGCATTTCTCGATGAACTACAAGCTGATCGACGAGCACGGCCGGCAACTCGACATGAACCGCAGCCTGGTCGCGCTGCGCGGCGAGTGGGGCAAGGAAGCCAAGGAGGAATTCGCCGAGCTGCATGAAACGCCGTCTGAATACACCCAACTCACCGACTGGACCTTCGGCGAACTGCCGGAACTGATGGAAGTCCCGGTCGGGAAACAAACCGTGATCGGCTATCCGGCGCTGATCGACGACGGCGAGACGGTCAGCCTGAAGGTCTTCGATTCCGCCGAGGAAGCCGCCGACGCGCACCGCAAGGGCCTGTCACGCCTGTTCATGCTGCAGTTCAAGGAGCAGGTGAAGTACTTCGACAAGAACGTCCCCGGCCTGACCCAGATGGCGATGCAGTTCATGGCGCTGGGCAGCAGCGACGACCTGAAACGGCAACTCGTCGAGCTGACTTTCGAACGCGCCTGCCTGACCGAACCGCTGCCGACCACGCCGGACGCTTTCAAGGCGCGTTGCGGTGAGGCGAAAGCGCGGCTCGGGCTGATCATGCAGGAAGTTTGCCGGCTGGTCGGTACGGTGCTGACCGAGTGGCAGGCGGTGACCAAGAAGCTGCCGGCGTTCAAGGCACATACGGCGGCGGTGAGCGATATCGAAGCGCAGTTGAAGCGACTGATCGGCAAGACCTTCGTCGTCGATACGCCGTTCGAGCGTTTGCAGCATTACCCGCGTTATCTGAAGGCGATCGGCGTCCGGCTCGACAAGCTGAAAGCCAGTCCGGCGCGCGACGCCCAATCGATGGCCGAGTATGCGCCGCTGTGGACCAACTACGAGCGGCGGGCGATCCAGCTGGCGAAGATGGGTACGGTCGACCCGCAAATCGAGCAATTTCGCTGGCTGCTCGAAGAACTGCGCGTCGGGCTGTACGCGCAGGAGTTGCGCACGCCGGTGCCGGTATCGGTCAAGCGCTTGCAGAAACAGTGGGAAGGGATCGGCCGCTGAGCTGAACTCAGGCCTGAACGTCGATCCCGGTCGATACGGCGATGCTGCCGGTCGTGCCGGTGAGCGATGAGGATAGCGCGGAAGCGCCGAGCGACGAGCCCAGCGAGGAGTAGAGCTGGCTGCCGTTCAACGCATCGTCCAGTTCGTGCATGGATTTTTCTGCCCGCCGTAGTTCGCCCTGTTCCTGACGGTCGCCATCGCGCAGTTTGGCCTTGAGGAGTTCGATCAGGGCCTTCAATCGCTTTGCGGCTTCCTGCAGCGACGCCCGCAGGCGCTTGTCGGTATCGCTGGATGTCGTCTGGCGCTTGTCGCTTTCGCTCTCGCCGGCGGTTGCGGTCTGTTCCAGGCTCTCTTCCCCTGACCCGACCGGGGCTTCGGCCGTCTCTGCGTCGGCATGCTCGGCGGCGTCCCCGGTATTTGCCACGGCAGCAGCGTTCGCGTCGTTGCCCGCCGATTGTCCGGCGCCGCTCGGCTGGGTGGCATTTGTCTGTCCGGCACTCACCGATGGGGACGGCGTTGCGCCGCCGGAGGCGCCGTCGAGCAGCTTGGCCATGCTGGCCAGTTCCTTGGCGATGCCGGCGATCTGGCGCAGGAGCGCCTTGGCTTGTTCCGGTGTCGCGGCGATCAGCATGGCACGCAGTTGCTCCATGCGTCGCTTGAGCAGTTCGACTTTGGCCAGTGCCTGTTGCTTGGCGGATTCCTTGGCGCTGGGCAGGGATCGCAGTTGGCGAAGGCCTTCCTGCATGTCGTGCAGGCGTTTCGCGAGCGGACTTTCCTCTTCGCTGTCCTGGCGCTTGGCGCTGGTTTGCTGCAACTTGCTCAACGGCAGGGACCAGAGACGGGATTCGAGTTTCATGGGGAAAGAAATGAGGCGGGAATACATGGATATCGACCGCCAGGGCGAAAACTTGAAGCGCTTGTCCGATAATCGGGACTTTGCATCGCAATGGAGTGCGCCATGAACCTGTTGGTCCTGTCCCTGTGGCGAACGTTGGCGAACCTGCGTGACGGGAAAATCTGGCTTTACGTACTGACGCCGGCCCTGTGTTCGCTGGCACTGTCGCTCGGTCTGGCGGTGTGGTTGCTGGGCTGGCTGGTCGAGCGGCTGATGGAATATCCGCCGATGACGCTGCTGGTCGGCTGGGGAC
Source organism: Azonexus sp. R2A61 (assembly GCF_021401135.1). Classification (GTDB taxonomy): domain Bacteria; phylum Pseudomonadota; class Gammaproteobacteria; order Burkholderiales; family Rhodocyclaceae; genus Azonexus. The sequence goes on from NZ_JACBFO010000001.1 coordinate 851,920, forward strand.
TGATCTGGCTGGCCAATTTCCTGGCTTATCTGGGTGGCTGGATGGCGATCTTCGCGCTGGCCTATCTGGCGGCATCCCTGGTGGCGGCGATTGCCATCATGCCGTTGATGCTCAATCGGCTGGCCGCCACCGAGTATCGCGATGTCGCAGCGATGGGGCGGGACAGCTTCGTGGCTGCTACGGTCAACAGCCTGCTGGCGGCATTTTTGTTTGCCCAGGCATGGTTGCTGACCATCCCGCTGTGGTTGATTCCCGGGATGTCGTTATTGCTTCCGTTGTTGTTGATGGCCTGGCTCAATCGCCGCACTTTTGCCTATGACGCACTGTCCATGCACGCCAGCGACGGTGAATGGCGGGCTTTCCGGCAAAGCCAGGGAACGCCCTTGTTCATGCTCGGCCTGTGCATGGCCCTGCTTGCCCACCTGCCTTTCATCGGCCTGCTGGTGCCGGCCCTGGCGGCGCTATCATTCGTCCATTACGGACTGGAGAGCCTGCGCCGCTCCCGCGGCGGGGCGATCGTCAGTATCGAGGGAGAGCACGTATGAGTCGAAACTTCGGCGCCGTCATCATCGGCGATGAGATTCTGTCGGGGAAACGCCAGGACAAGCATTTTTCCCGCATCGCCGAATTGCTCGGTGCGCGCGGCTTGCGCCTGTCCTGGGTCGAGTATCTGGGCGACGACCGCGAGCGTCTGGCGGCGACGTTCCGGCGGACGATGGCTGCCGGCGATGTGGTGTTTTCCTGTGGCGGTATCGGCAATACGCCGGATGACCATACCCGGCAGGCCGTGGCGGCTGCGCTCGGTGTCGCGCTTGAACTTCATCCTGAAGGCCTTGTGGCGCTGCAGCAGCGTTTCACTGCCGAGGAAATCACCGACAAGCGCAAGCTGCTGGTGACCTTTCCGCGTGGCGTGCAGATCGTGCCGAATCCGTTCAACCGGATTCCCGGTTTCATGGCCAACGACCACTATTTCGTTCCGGGGTTTCCGCAGATGGCCCATCCGATGATCGAATGGGCGCTCGATACCTTTTACCGGGACGAATTCCAGCCGCTCGACGAGACGGTCGAGAAAGCCTTTTTACTGACTGGCCCGAACGCGTACGAAAGTGCCTTGCTCGATCTGATGGAGCGGATCGTTGCCGATTATCCGGCGCTACGCCTGTTTTCGCTGCCGTCGCTGAACGGTCAGGAACGCAGGCATCTGGAACTTGGCGTCGAGGGCTTACCGTTGCTGGTCGACCGGGCAATGGACGAAATCCGGCAGGAAATCGAACGGCGCGACATCACCTGGCGCTGGCGCGAGTGAACGAGGTGCTGCGGTCGACGTAAAAAAGCCCGCGATTCCGTCGCGGGCTTTTCATTGCCGGAAGGCTGGCTTACTTGGCAGCGGCCTTCTTGGCGGCAGCGGCCGTCGCGCTCTTGGCCGGAGCCTTGGTCGCGGTCGACTTGGTGGCAACCTGCAGATTGGCTTCGGCGATGTCGGTCAGTTGCTTGGAGACCGAGTTCAGTTGCTCGAAAGCCTGGTTGGAGGCGTTGAGCACCGACTTCAGTGCGGCAGCGAAAACGTCGCCGCCCACGGGAGCCCCGGCGGTCGCCTTTTCAACGATGCCGGCAGTGTTCTTGGCGAAGGTGCCGTATTGCGCTTCGATGACGCTGCTGACTTCCTTCTGGAGTTCGCTGGTCAGTTCGAAAACGTTGCGCGAGTACTCCATCAGCTTTTCCAGGTTCGGCTGGGCCAGATCGCCGTTCAGCTTGGCGACGGAGCCGGCGTCCTTGGCCGACAGGATCTGCTGGGTGTTGCTCAGCGAATTGCTCAGGAAATCGCGGGTTGCGGCGATGTTCAGCGCAGTCAGGCGCTCGATGCCGTTGAAGGCGGCGCGCACGATGGCCAGTGCAACATCGGCGTTGGCTTGCTGGGCGGCGGAAATCTGTTCGAGATTCGGATTGCTCATCGGTTTCTCCTCTGCTTTGGCGTGTCGGGACGGATGAAACAAAACACCCGCCGTGCAGGCGGGTGTCTGGGAGAAGAATTACTTCTTCTTGGCAGCGGCGGCGGTTGCGCCGACAGCCTTGACCGTGGCGTTGGTCGCGGCAGCGACGTTGGCTTCGGTGATTTCGGCAACTTGCTTGGCAGCCTTGTTCAGGTTGTCGAAAGCGGAGTTGGCGGCGGCGATGGCGCTCTTGACGGCGGCAACGGCAACATCGGAACCGGCCGGGGCGGACTTGGCAGCCTTGTCGAGGAGTTCGGAAACCTGCTTCTGGAAGCCGCTGAACTGGGCTTCGATGGTCTTCGACAGCTCTTCCTGAGCCTGGGCGGAGATTTCGTAAACGCTGCGCGAATAGGCGACAGCCTTTTCAACATTCGGTTGGGCCAGCGAAGCCTGGATCGACAGGGCTTCCTGAACGTCCTTGGCACCGAGCAGGGCCTTGGCGCCGGAGACCGAGTCTTCCAGCACGGAGCGGGCGGTGTTCAGGTTCAGGGCAGCGATGCGCTCGGCGGAGGCCAGGGCAGCATTGGCAACGGACAGCAGCGAATCGACGGTCGCCTTGTTGGCGGAGGCGAGTTGTTCGGGGGTGGTGAAATTGACAGCCATGAATATCTCCTCGGTTTGGACAGTGTTACGGATCGGTCGATGCCTACACCCTGCGCGTTAGCCCATCGGCATTGTTGCGCTGCACCATGTTGCTCATTATAGGAAGTGTTGTTGCATTGTCAACAATTATTTTGTGCGGTGCACAAAATAATTTCTTCCAGTAAATCAGCTGCTTGGTTCGGCTGTTTTTTCTGCTGTCCAGTCAGGCCGCGCTTTTTGCACTATTCCTGTGCAGCTGGAGCATTCAGGCTGCCGGCGCCTTTCAGGTCGAGCCGTTCGCCCTTGCCGGCCGGTCTTGTCGGTTCGCTGCCCTTGGTGCGGGGTTGGATGACTGCGCGGACGCGTGGTGTCGGATCGTTCGGCGTGCGTGCCTCGCCGGCTGACACCAGATATTTTTCGCTGATCGCGTCGTACCAGATGTAGTCGCCCTTGACCTCGTCCTCACCGGATTTGACCCAGGCCTTGTGGAACAGTTCGGCAATTTCGCTGTTGCTGTCGTATTCGATCCGTTCGGCACGTCCTTCGACGTAGTCTTCACGCCCTTCGCGTTTCTGGCGCATGTAGGCCAGGCCGTTCTTGCCGGCAAATGCGACGCCCCGCTGGAAGCCGTATTTGTCTTCGGTGATCACGATGCGATCGGCCTTGATCAGGATGGTGCCCTTGGTGATCACGACGTCGCCTTCGAGTATTTGCTGTTTGCGGACATCGTCGATGGAAATCTTGTTTGCTTCGAGCAGCATCGGCTTGTCGCGGTCGGCGCGTTCAGCGTGGGCTGCCGGGACGAGGACGGCGGTAAGAGCGAGAAGGAGGGCGCTTTTTTTCATGGCGTGGCTCGGCTTGGACGGGCGTAAAAGGCACGTACTTTCGACTGCAGTTCGAACGTGGAGGCTTTCTGGTCGAGGCGGGCGCCCACCCCGGTAGCCCAGGATGCCCCCATCGTCATTTCGACCGGGCTGTCGGTGAAAGCGTAGCCCAGTTCAGGCTGGACGGTGAGGTAGGGCATGCGGGCGACCATTTCCGGTCGGTCGGTAGTGGCAGCTCGTGTGATGACCACGTTGTCCCAGAGGAATGCGGTTTCGCCCTGGCTGCTGACCCGGCTGTGGTCGGCTTGGAGGGTCACCTGGGGGGCGTCGGGACGGTAGGCGATCAGATGCGGCGATTCGAGTTCGCTGCTGTCGTCATCCGGGAAATGCACCATGCTGGGGGCGGAAAGGCGGTATTTGAGAAAGCCGGTTTCATCGAAACGCAGGATTTCGATATTCCTGCCGCGTGCATCGGGCTCGTGCCTGACCACCCGTTCAACTGTCGAACTCGCACCTTCGACGGTGGCTTGCAGCCAGAAGGTCAGCGCGGCCAACGCACCGAGCAGAGCAAGCGGATAGATCTGGCCGGCACTGATTTTCATCGGCCGCTCCGGGCGGTGGCGTGGAGATGCCGATGCATCAGATCACCTTGGCGGAGAACAGGTCGTGCATGTTCAGCGCACCGGCCAGACGGCCTTCCGCATCGGTGACCAGCAGGGCATTGATGCGCAGCCGTTCCATCATTTCCACGGCTTCGACGGCGAGGCGCTCGGGTTCGATGGTGCGTGGGGCGGGGTGCATCACTGCCGCAATGCGCTGTCGGAGCAGGTCGGTGCCTTGTTCCAGGCAGCGCCGCAGATCGCCGTCCGTGAAAATGCCGGTTGGCCGTTGTTCGGCATCGATGATGGCGACCAGGCCGAGCCCCCCTTGCGACATGGCGACCAGGGCGTCGCCGACCAGGGTATCGGAACTGACCGCCGGCACACGTTCTCCGTCGCGCATGACGTCACGGACGTGGGTGAGCAGGCGACGGCCGAGCGAACCACCGGGATGCGAACGGGCAAAATCTTCGGCGCCGAAGCCGCGGGCATCCAGCAGCGCAACCGCCAGGGCATCGCCGAGCGCCAGGGCTGCGGTCGTGCTGGCGGTCGGGGCGAGATTGAGCGGGCACGCTTCCTGGGCAACTCCCGCATCCAGATGCACGTTGGCTTCGCGGGCCAGGCTTGAGCCGGGAACGCCGGTCATGGCAATGATGCGCGCGCCCTGACGCTTCAGTGGCGGCAGGATGCGCAGGATTTCCTCGGATTCTCCCGAATTGGAGAGTGCCAGCAGCACATCGTCGCGGGTGATCATGCCGAGATCGCCGTGACTGGCTTCGGCCGGGTGAACAAAATAGGCCGGTGTGCCCGTGCTGGCCATGGTGGCAGCGATCTTCCGTGCGACGTGTCCCGATTTGCCCATGCCGCTGACGATCAGCCGGCCATTGCTGCTCAGGATGAGTTCAACGGCTGCACAGAAGTCGCCATTGAGCCTGTCCTTCAGCGCAGCCACCGCCGACGCTTCGATGGCGAGCGTCTGTCTGCCCAGCGCCAGTGCGCGTTCCGACGAAAAAGAGTGGGGCTTCGAGCTTGGGGTCATGGCGAGGCTACGGTTATGATGGGAAGAGTATACCCGACAATCAAAACCTGCCTTGAGCGCGCTCCCCCTCGTCCTTTTGCTCCTCGGTGCCTCCGTGCTTGCCGTGGTTGTCTTTCGTCGCTTCAATCTGCCGCCGGTGCTCGGTTATCTGGCGGTTGGCAGCATCATCGGGCCGCATGCGCTGAACCTGATGTCCGATCTCCACAATGTGGAGTATCTGGCGGAGTTCGGTGTCGTGTTCCTGATGTTCTCGATCGGACTCGAGTTTTCCCTGCCCAAGCTTTATGCGATGAAGCGCATCGTTTTCGGTCTGGGATTGCTGCAAGTGGTGGTGACGCTGTTGGTCACGCTTGGCTTGAGCCTGTCGCTCGGGATCACCTGGCAGATCGGGATCGCGCTGGGTGCCGTTTTCGCGATGTCGTCGACCGCGGTGCTGAGCAAATTGCTGGCCGAGCGCATGGCACTGGATACGGTGCATGGCCGCGAAGTGATCGGCGTGCTGTTGTTCCAGGATCTGGCGGTGGTACCGCTGCTGGTCCTGCTGCCTTCGCTAACGCAACCGCCGGAAAAGCTGGCGGCCCTGATGGGGGTCGCTTTGCTCAAGGCGGTGGTTGTGCTGGCGGTCATCCTGGTTTTTGGTCAGCGCCTGATGCGCAAGTGGTTCTATCTGGTCGCCCGCGCCAAGTCTTCCGAAGTGTTCGTGCTCAACGTACTGCTGATCACGCTGGGGCTGGCAACGGTCACCGAACTGGCCGGTCTTTCGCTGGCCCTGGGGGCTTTCGTCGCCGGCATGCTGATATCGGAGACCGAATACCGTCTGCAAGTGGAGGAGGACATCAAGCCATTCCGCGACGTGTTGATGGGGCTTTTCTTCGTGACCATCGGCATCAAGCTCGACATGCATATCCTGATCGGCCTGTGGTGGCAGGTACTCCTGTTGCTCGCCGCGCTGCTGCTGATCAAGGCCTTGATCGTCGGTTTTCTGTCGTGGCGGCTGGGGGGCACGGCCGGCAATGCCATCCGCTCGGCCCTGTGGTTGTGTGCCGGCGGGGAATTCGGCTTCGTGTTGCTCGACGTGATCAACATGCCGCGTTCGGTGACCCAGGTGGCGCTGACGGCACTGGTGTTGTCGATGCTGCTGGCGCCTTTCATCGTGCAGTACAGCGAGCGTCTGGTGATGCGTTTTGTGGCCAGCGAGTGGTTGATGCGGTCGATGCAGCTGACCCAGATTGCGGCCCAGTCGATGGCTTCCGAGAAGCATGCGATCCTGTGCGGTTTCGGTCGCAACGGTCAATATCTCGCCCGCTTCCTGGCGCAGGAAGGGGTGCAGAGCATTGCACTGGACCTCGATCCGGATCGGGTACGCGAAGCGGCGGCCGGGGGCGAGAGCGTGGTTTTTGGCGATGCCGGGCGCAAGGAGGCGTTGATGGCGGCGGGGCTGATGCGCGCCAGTGTGGTGATTGTGACGATGAGCGATACGCCGCTGGCCGAGAAAGTCCTGCACCACGTCCAGTCGATCCGTCCCGACTTGCCCGTGGTCGTTCGTACGGTCGACGAGAAGGACATGGCAAAACTGGCCAAGGCCGGGGCGGCCGAGGTTGTGCCGGAAATGCTCGAAGCCAGCCTGATGCTGGCTTCGCATGCGCTGGCGCTGGTTGGCATACCGATGAACCGCGTGTTGAAGCGGATCCGTCAGGTACGTACCCAGCGCTATCGATTGCTGCGCGGTTTTTATCGCGGCCTGTCGGATCGCGACGAGGATGAGGATCGGCAGCCACGGTTGCATTCGATCTGGCTGACGCCGGGGGCGGCGGGGATCGGTCGCAAGCTTTCCGAGCTGAATCTCGATCAGCTCGGCTGCGAAGTCAGCGCAATCCGGCGGCGCGGCATCCGGGCCCTGGAGCCGGCACCGGAAACGGCGCTGGCCGAGGGTGATGTCGTCGTCCTGCTCGGCGAGCCGGCCGCGGTGGCGGCTGCCGAGGATCGCTTGCTCAAACGTTGATCAGACCGGTTTGCACAGGGTGAACAAGGCCTTGCCGTCGTCGGTGTAGGCGGTGATGGCCGTGTCCAGATCCGGCGTGTTGGCGGCACTTTGAGAGAAACCGCGAATCGTGCCGGCATCCGGCTTGCCGTCGTCCAGCTGGGCGTCGATGGCGTTGGCGACGGCCGCCGGCAACTCCGTGGCGCAGACAGACATCCCCGGAATCAGGGTGCCGGCGGCATTCTTCAGGTCGCTCTGCACGCCGAGAATGCCGCCGGCGGCATTCAACGGAAGGGTGGTGGCATTGGCGTCGCCGCTGACGAAGCCGGCGCGTCGCAAGTGGCGCCACAGGATGTTCGATTCGTCCGTGGTCGTTGTCGAATTGAAGTCGCCGCCGACTGCGCCGTTACCGTTACCTTTTGCGATGCCGGCCCAGCGGCCGTCTGCCTTGTCATCGTCGCCCGGTAGCGCCTTGTAACGGTCGCGGTAACCGAGCACGGCAACGGAAATGCTGTCCAGTTCCTTGGCGATACTGCGAATTTTTCCCTGATTGATCATCTCCTGGCCTTTCAGGACGCCGCCGAGCAGCAGGCCGATGATGATCAGGACGATGGCGATTTCGATCAGGGTGAAGCCGCGATGCTTGCGTTGCATGATGCACTCCTTGTCGCTGGTGGGTGAAATCAGGGCAGGCGTCCGGCTTCGATCAGCCGGAGCTTGAGAACGCTGGGGATCGGCCAGCTTAGGCGGTCGTCGTAGCTGTCGTCGGGCAGGCGGTCGACGAAGTTCAGGTCGGCGTCGGCATTCTCGGCTTCGTCGGGGTCGCCGGCCGGACTGCGTTGTCCGGAGGCGCGGTAACCGCCGAGACCGTTCGGGCCGTGGCTAACGATCACACAAGGCAGACTGTCGGCCAGCTTGTTGCCGGCGCTGGCGCTCGGGCGGACCACGGCATTGCCGGTGCTGTCCAGGGTGAAGCCGGCGAGCGCGCCGGCTGCCGGCAAGGCCGTGAAAGCAGCCCGGGCGTAGTAGGTGAAACGTTGTCCCCAGGGATCCAGTTCGCGCAGGTTCAGCGTGCGCCAGGGCATGACGCCGTGCTCCAGGCGGCAGTCCTCGAAACCGGCTTCGGCGATGTCGGTCGCCAGTTGCGGTGGCGCCGGGCAGGGCAGGCGGCCCTGGGTGGCGGCGAAGCCGTAGAGGCTGTCGACGATTTCCTGTAGGCGTTCGGCGATCCGCTGGTCGTCGCTGATTCGTTGTCTGGCCTGCAGCGAGCCGAGCAGGCTGCTGGTCAGAAAGCCGACGATGACCAGCACGATGGCCATTTCGATCAGCGAAAATCCGTTGTCCGGGCGCACGTCAGTAAGCCAGCCGGTCGTTGATGCCGGTGCCGCTGCCGGCAAGTGTGAAGCGCGGGAGCGGCCGTTGGGCATCGCCGTTGCGCGAAGCGTCGGCGTTGATTTCTTCCAGATAATCGGCAACTGCGGTCGACGGGCGCTGCTGTCCGTTTTTTGGCGGTCCGGCGACGATGACCAGCCGCTCGAGACGGTCGCGTCCGCCGGCTTCGATCGGTGGGCCGCCGCCGGCGATCTGGTAAAAGACCTGCGCGTGCCAGGCATTACTTTGCCACCAGCCGGAAAGCGCCGGATCGAGGAAATCGCAGCGTGCCGATGCCCAGGCCAGCGGCCAGGCGGCGGCTGGCTGAGCGATCGCCGTTTCGCTCAGGGCAAGCAGGCCGGCGGAGAACTGGGCACTTTGCTCGCGGACGGCCTGCAGCGCGGCCGAGAGTTCCGAGCTGCTCGTCGGTGTCGGTTTCGATTGCCAGGCGGCGAGTTTGTCGAGTGCCTGGTTTTTGCCCAGAATCAGCGTGCTCAGGGTGTTCGCCAGCTGACTGTTCAGCGCGGCTTCGCTGGCTGCGGTCGACGCCTGGCTGACGACGATTTTTGCCAGTTCAAGGGTGTCGACCGCAACGGCGCCGATGGCGTTGGCGTAGGGAACGATGGCTTGCTGCAGAGGCCGTGGTTCGGCCAGATCCTGCGCTGCGAAGCGTTGGCTGGCGGCATTCAGCGAGCTGGCGAGCGTCCTGGTCCGGTTCCGCGTGCTGCCTGGCGTTTCGTGTCTGCCCTGACGGACGGCTTGCCAGACCAGGGCGTCGAAACCGAGCCGGTCGATGGCATCGTCGAGCGCCTCGAGGCGCTCCTGCAATACGGCGGAATCCTGGCTGATTGCACTCCCTTCGCTACGGGCGATCCGGTCGTTGGCCACCGCCTTGGCGACGGTGTCCACCAGGCGCTGGCCGGCATTGTCCAGATCGCCCCCGATACGGGACATTTCCCGGGCTGCGCGTTGCAGTCCGTCGGCGAAGTTTCGGCCATAGGCAGCGATTTCGGCCTGCTGCTCAAGCGCTGTCCGCATTGACGGTGCATCTGTCCGTAACTGCAGGTCGGTGGCGAGCAACTTGCCGGCGATCTGCTGCATTTCCTGACGGATGTTGTCCCGGGGCTGGGTCTGCGGCAGGTGTCCAAAGCGTCGTTCGTGTTGCCCCTGCCGAGCCGGATTGCCCGGAGCCGCCGGCCATGGCACTTGGCCGGCGATCACCTGGTGACTGTCGAGACAACGCAGGACTTCGTTGGCGGTACGCTGCCCGGCTGCAGCCATCACCTCGTCGAGACGGATCGGCAGGACGAGGTCGTTACCGGCGCCTTGCAGGAAGCTCAGGCCGCCGTTGTCGATCAACCGGTGTTCGACATAGTCGCCAGGGTTTAGCGATGGCCTTTGTTGCCCCGACAGCGGGCTGCCCGGGGCGACCAGCAGGGCAGCGACGTCGCCGAATCCCTCCAGGTGCAGGCCGCTGCGGGTTTCGCCGTTGATCGGTGCCGCGCTGTCGTCATCGCGCAATCCCGGTGCGATGACATACCAGAGCATTTCTCCGGCCGTGTCGCGGGGCGGTGGCATGTTGAGCGTCACCCAGGGGAGCCAGCCAATGACGCTCGGACACTGGTTGCGGGTCAGCATGTCGGCCTTGCCGTCGCCGGGGCGATTGGCCAGGCCGCTGCTGTCGGTGGCGAGATCGGGGCAGGGCAGGCTGCCTGGCCGGTTGTCGTCGGTGGCGGCTCGGGCAATAAGGGCCGCCTTGGCAGCCTTCAGGATGTGCATTTGCCGGTTGTCGTTGCGGATTTTCGCTGGCTCGTGCAGGACGAGCCCCAGGCCGCCGGAAAACAACGCTGCGCTGACCAGCAATAGGGCCGCGCCTTGCTGACGGTGGCGGTTCGGGATCATTGCGAAAGCTCCCGAGGGGCGATCTGCAAGCTGCCGGGCGGGAGCAGGGGGGCGTGCAAGGAATCGCCTACGCGCAACTCGTCGGAAACCTGCCGGCTTTCGACATCGTCGATCCACAGCACGCGACGCTTGTCCGGGAAACGGATTTCACCTTGGAAGCGCGGAGAGGCTTGAGGGCCCGGTTCTTTGTCTTCAACGACCGCAGGCGGCACAGGGAGGCGCGCTAGCTTGGCTTCTCCGGCAGGCGGAGGGGAAAGGGGCTGAGGAGCGACGTGGGGAGTTTCGGGGGGCGCGAAGCGATGAACGAGTAGGCCGCCCGATAGGAGCGCGCCGAGCGAAAGCAGGGTTATCCAGTGCTGCCGGGGAGGCCTGGCGGACTCTTCCGGCGAGGCAAAGTGCGGTACGGGCCATTTGCGATCGGATAAGGACAGCAGCGGGCCGGTGCAGTCCGCAAGCGCAAGCACTTTTTCGATCTCCGGGGCCCCGTCGCAGTGGTTCGTCTGATCGCCATCGATCAGCCAGTATCCTTTGCCCGGCAGTCTCAGCATGTCTGCGTATTGTCCCGCGAGGTACAGCGCTTCGCTGAGCCCCGCGGGCTCCGGTTGATTGACGATTTGGCGATGCAGAACCAGTCCGTGATCGACCAGCGTCAGTTGCAAGCTTTGCCGGTGGCGGCTGAAAATCAGGCCGGTGGCTTTTTTCGGGAGCAGGAGAGGAAGTAGCTGACAGTCGATGTGCAGGCTATGCAACTTGCCCGACGCGTCGAGGATGGTGCTTAGCCATGCGGAAGACTCGGCGTCCATGCTTAATGCGGCAAGAAGTGCCCTGTGCCTGTATTCGGCTGGAAGAAATATCAAATGGCGGCAGTCCGGAAAACGCTTGCGGCAATGCGCCTGTGCCAGCTGTCGTTTCAGTCGTGGCGACAGTTCCGGGGGAAGTTGTTCCAGGGCCAGTGCAAGCGTAGCGTCGTGAGTGACCAGACGAGGATGGCGAAGCCCGTTTTGTCTGGCGAACTCGCGAAAACCGGTATGTCCTTCGGGGGTGGCGGGGAATTCGACCAGCATCCGTGCCTTGCCGGCATTCCATGCCCAGGCCTGGAGTGTCGAGCTTTCCAGCAGGAGCCGTATCGAGTGCTTCACCGGACGGCCCCTCCCACGATTTCGTACACCGGTTGCAGTGTCGCTGTCATGATCCAGCCCAGTAGAAGGCCGATGCACAGGGTCAGGGCAGGTTCGATGGCGGCTTGCAGACGGGCCGTTGTCCGTTCGCTTTCCTCGCTGCAGCGGCGAGCATATAGAATCAATGTGTTATCGAGTTCGCCGGTGCTTTCGCCGATGCTGACGGCGCGGATCAGCGAAGCTGGATAGAGCCGGTCGGCAGCCATGGCGTTGCTTAAATTCAGACCCGACAAGACGGCGTTTTCCAGCGACTGGATGTTCGCGCGCAATGCGGCGTTTGGGATGGAGTTGCCAATCTGCCGCAAGGCATCGTTGAGCGGGATGCCGGCTGCGTACATCAGCGACAGCAGCTCGGCGAACAATGTGGTCTGCTGTTTGAACAGCAGCTTTCCGATGCCGGGCAGATTCAGGGCGGCGCGCGAAACGGTCAGTCTCAGCACAGGAGAGTGTTTCAGGGCGATACCTGCCATCATCGGTATGACGACCAGGCCGGCCAGTACTCCCGGCCAGCTGGCCTCCAGAAAGTCGGCGATCGAGAAGAGTGCACGACTGTGCCAGGGTAATCGAATGCCGAGACTATTCAGGAACAGGCGGATCTGCGGGACTACGGCAAACATCAGGAAACCGCTGGCGGCGAGGACCATGCCGGCCGCCAATGTGGGTTTGAGCAGCAGGGTTCGCAACTTGGCCATTTCCCGATCTGTTCGCCTTAGCGTGTCGGCCAGTCGAAGCAGTATTTCGTCGAGTCGTCCGCTGTATTCCCCGGCGGCGATGATGCCGATGGCGTCTCCGGAAAAGGCGCGAGGAAATTCACCGAGCGCGCCTGAAAGCGATTGGCCTCCGGCAATCCTGTGCCCCAGCTCGGCGGCGAATCTGCCCAGGCTAGGGATGTCGGCTTCTTGGGACAGATCGTGGAGCGCTTGTTGAAGCGGAATGCCGCTTTTCAGCAGATGTCCGGTCTGTTGGCAGAAATCGGCTCGTTCCGCCCGCGACAGTCGGATCGGACGGGGTGGCAGTGCCGGTCTGGCAGACAATATTTCCGCCCCCTGGTCGCGCAACTCCTGAGCCAGCAGAGAACGGCTTGCTGCCGACCTGATGCCGCGAATCAGTTGCTGTTCGTTGTCCAGGGCGATGAAGCGGTAGTGCATCTCCGGTTTACTCCGCCAGGCCAATCACTCGCCCGATCTCTGCGAAAGTGCTCAAACCCTGGCGGATCATCGCGAGGGCTGCCAGATGCATTGGCAGATAGGCTTCGCCCAGGGCTTGCACACGCACCTGCGGCAGCGTTGCACCGGTTCCGATCAGGTCGTCGAGTGCCGGGGTGATCCGTAGCACTTCCGACAGAGCCAGGCGACCACGATAGCCCTTGCCTCCGCATTCGTGACAGCCTTTTGCCTCATAGGTCTGTTCCTGATGCAGCAGGGCTCGCTCCCTGGCGTTGCATTCGCGAAGCTGACGACAGTTCGGGCAAAGTCGTCGTATCAGGCGTTGGGCGACGATCCCGGACAGGCAGCCTTGCAGCCGAAGTCCGTCGAGACCCAGTTCGTTGAGCCGATTCAGCGCGCTCAAGGCATCTCCTGCGTGCAGGGTGGCCAGTACCCGGTGGCCGGTGAGTGCTGCCCGGATTCCCATTTGGGCGGTCTCCGGATCGCGGATTTCGCCGATCAGCATGATGTCTGGATCCTGGCGAAGCATTGAACGGATGCCACCTGCGAAATCCATTTTCAGGCTGTCCGACAGCGATGTCTGGCGAATGCCTGGCAAAGGATATTCGACCGGATCTTCGAGCGTCATGATGTTCACGGCGTCGCTGTCGAGACGTTTGATCACTGAATACAACGTTGTGGTCTTGCCGCTGCCGGTCGGGCCACAAACAAGCAGCAATCCGTCCGGACGTTCGAGAATCTGCAGCAGTGAGGCCAGCGCGGGGCTCGGCATGCCAAGTTTTTCGAGCGGGACGATCCCTTTGTGCCGGTCCAGGATGCGCAGCACGATGTTTTCGCCGTTGACAGTGGGTTGGCTGGCGACGCGCAGGTCGATCTCCCGGCCGTTGACACGTATGCCGATCCGCCCATCCTGAGGTGCTCTCGACTCGGCGATGTTCATCCCGGCGAGCACCTTGATCCTCCCGCACAGTTGTGGCCAGCAGGATTTCGGCAGAACGCGAATGGTCTGCATCAGTCCGTCGATACGATAACGAAGGCGCAGGCTGTTCGCTTCCGGTTCGAGGTGCAGGTCGGACGCCTGACGGCGGACGGCATCATTGAGCAGGGCATCGGCGAGGCGAATTGCCGGACCTTCGCGCAGACGCCCGGATGAATTCGTCGGCAGGTCGAGTTCGGCGACGATTTCATCGATCGACAGTTGGTGCCCGTAGATTTTTTCCTGACCACGGGCGACTTCGCCCGGGCTGGCCAGTAGCAGGTCGATCTGATAGCCGCCGAGCAATTGCCTGATTTCGTCGATGTGCGGCAGGGCCTGGGTTTCCGAAATCGCCAGTTCCAGTCTTTTGGCGACCGGGTCATGGCGGACCGGCAGGCAGGCCAGGCGGCGGGCAAGTGCTTCGGGAATCGCCGGATTCGCGGTGTCAACCGGGATCTCCCGGGGTAAACGGCGCATGCCGTGCTGTTCGGCCAGCACGTCGTGAATCGTCTCGTCGGAGAGAAAGGAAAAATCGTGAAGTATCCGGCCGAGCGGGCGGTGTTTCTTGTTCTGCTCATGCAGGGCAATGCGCAATTGATCCTCATTGATCAGCTTGCGCTCAATCAGTTGCTTGCCGAGTAGTCCGGGTCTCATGGCGCCCCCTCGCTTTGCCGGTTGCCTTGCTGGTGACCCGGGATGCGCCGGGCATGGGCTGGCGGATGAAGAAAGCTCTCGCCCGGCAAGGTGTCGGCGAGGTGCGCGTAATCGCTGCGGATATCCGGGTCGATAACGGCAACGGGCCGCAGGAAAATGACGAGTTCGGTCTTGCGGCTCTGGTTGTTCCGGTTGGTGAACAATTCGCCTGCCACGGGGATGTCGCCCAGCGCGGGCAAACGGTTTGTCCGGAAATCGACGCGCTCTTCCATCAGTCCGCCAAGCACGGCGATCTGCCCGTTGGCGACGCGCATGACCGATTCGATTTCCCGGGTGCGGATCACGGGAACCAGGTTTTCTATGCCGTTCTTGCGCAAGTCGGGGTTCGGGTCGGCGATTTCCCTGCCGATGCTGGTGATCGTCGGTCGCACGTTGAGTACCACACTGTAATCGGCAGCGATCTGGGGGGTGACGCCCATGACCAGGCCGACCGCCACCGTCTGCGGCGTCGTCGAATAGGTGACGGTGGTGCCAACATTGGCCGTCGTCGTCGTGTCTGCCTTGACCGAGAAATAGACGTAGTTCTCGACGACTTTCAGTAGCGCTGTCTGGTTGTTCAGCACGGAAAGCCGCGGGCTGGAAAGCACGCGGGCGGTTCCGTAGCTGTCGAGCAGGCTGATCAGGGCGCTGGGATTGGCATTCCGGTTGTAGCGCAGGTTGACCGCACCTTTCAGGGAGTTTCCCGAATACTCGATCAGCCCGCTACGCATCAACCCGCTCCAGTCGATGCCTTGTTCGTGGCCTTCGCTGAGCGAAACTTCGACGATTGTCGCTTCGATCAGCACTTGTCTTCTGACGGCGCTTTCCGCCTGCCCGATCAGTTGTTGCAGTTGGTGGTGCTGGGCCTGCGTGGCAAATGCGGAGACCAGGCCGGCTTCCGGATTGACGATCAGATACGGGGCTTGTCCGTCGCCATCGGTTTTTGGGGTTTGCTCCTTGCCGAGCGCCTTGCTAAGTGCCTTTTCGATGTTTTCCCAGAAATGGTGCTGGCTGTTGTTTTCGATACGGGTGGTGGACTGGTTGGGAATGCTGCCTTGCATGGCGGCGGCGCCGATCTGCATGCTGTTCGAGATGGAGCCTTGCACCTTGCGCGACTGGTTCAGATAGTTGATCGGGTAGTGCTTGAGGTAAGGGGTGTCGGGGGTGACACGAAGGCTGTCCTCGTGCAATTCGATGCGCATGGGAATCTGCCTGCTCAGTCTGGCAAGAATGGCGTCAAGTGGCTGGTCGACCGCATTGAGCGTCACCCTGCCGTCGAGTTCGGGCGCAATGTCGAGATTCAGGCGTGCGTCCCGTGCCAGTGCAAACAGCAGATCGCGCACGTTGACCTGGTTGACCGTGACGCTGAGACGAAGCGTCGGTAGGGCCGGTGTCTTGACCAGCGGTGCGGTTTCCTCGGCGATGGGCGTTGCGGTTTCGTTCATTTGCGTTTGCGCTGTCAAATGATGTGCAGGGATGGGTGGCGGCGGATGGCCGGCACAGGCGGTCAGGAGAAGGAGGGAAAACGACAGGTGTTGTTTCATGACAATGGGTTAACAATAACCCCAATTAATCTATTTGTCATTAATTGAGGTTCTTCGCCCCAGCGGTGCTTCTGGTAAACTGCGCCGACTCTTTCATCCGTGGGGAACAGGCTTTTGGCCGAGGACATCCTGGTCGACATCGAAGACCTCTGCTTCGACTATGACGGGCGACCCGTGCTGCAAGGAATCAACATGAGGATTCCGCGTGGCAAGGTGGTGGCCATCATGGGGGGGTCGGGGTGCGGCAAGACCACCTTGTTGCGCTGCATCGGTGGCCAGTTGCGTCCCACCGGCGGGAGCGTTCGCCTGGAGAATCACCAGGTCTGCCGGATGTCCGAGCGCGAGTTGTACGGTTTGCGCCGGCGGATGGGGATGCTTTTCCAGTTCGGCGCGCTGTTTACCGACATGTCGGTTTTCGACAACGTGGCTTTCCCCCTGCGCGAGCACACCGACCTCGGCGAGGCCATGATCCGCGATCTGGTGTTGATGAAGCTGGAGGCCGTCGGTCTGCGCGGTGCCAGCGGATTGATGCCGGGTGAGCTGTCGGGGGGTATGGCCCGGCGGGTTGCCCTGGCTCGCGCGGTGGCACTCGATCCGATGCTGATCATGTACGACGAGCCGTTCACCGGGCTGGACCCGATTGCGCTGGGGGTCATCGGGCGTTTGATCCGGACCCTGAACGACGCACTGGGGGGGACTTCGATCATGGTCACGCACGATGTTCAGGAATCGCTACAGATCGTCGATTACATTTATTTCCTGAACGGCGGCAAAGTGGTTGCCGAAGGTTCTCCGGATGAAATTCGCCGTTCCACCGATCCTTTCGTTCACCAGTTCGTCCATGCGGAAGCGGACGGTCCAGTTCATTTCGATTATCCGGCAGTTTCCGTCATGGACGATTTTCTTGGGGAACGCCGTGCGTAATCCGCTTGATGTCATCCGTCTGCTTGGGCATGCCGTCGTCGAGCGTATCTGGCGTCTGGGGTTTGCCGCGCGTTTCTTCTTTGCCATCCTGCGCCATTCCGGTACCGCGTTCCGGCGCCTGCCGTTGACCATCCGCGAAATCTACTTCAGCGGCGTGCTGTCGCTGCTCATCATTCTGGTTTCGGGGACCTTCGTTGGTCTGGTTCTCGGCTTGCAGGGATATGAAACGCTGCAACGCTATGGTTCGACCGAGGCGCTGGGCATTCTCGTCGCGTTGTCGCTGGTTCGCGAACTGGGGCCGGTCGTGGCCGGTCTGCTGTTCGCCTCCCGGGCCGGCTCTTCGATTACTGCCGAAATCGGTTTGATGAAGGCGACCGAACAGTTGAAGGCGATGGACATGATGGCGGTCAACCCGTTGGCACGCGTCGTGGCGCCGCGTTTCTGGGGGGGGGTCATCTCAATGCCGTTGCTGGCCGCGATGTTCTCGGCGATGGGGGTGTTTGGCGGTTGGCTGATTGGCGTTGTCTTCATCGGGGTCGACGATGGTGCATTCTGGTCGCAGATGCAGTCCAGCGTCGATTTTCGCTATGACATTGTGAATGGCATCATCAAAAGTGTCGTCTTCGGTTTCGCGGTCTCCTTGATTGCGGTGTTCGAAGGCTATGATTCGGTGCCGACGGCCGAGGGCGTCTCCCGGGCGATTACCCGAACCGTGGTCTCATCGGCAATGACCATCCTTGCGCTCGATTTTCTCCTGACTTCGTTCATGTTCCGGGGTACTTCATGAATCGTACCGTTCTCGACCTGTGGGTCGGCTTCTTCGTCGCTCTTGGCATTGCCGCCGTGTTGTTTTTGGCACTCAAGGTCGGCAATCTGTCTTCGGCGCAGTTGTCCGAAACTTACGTGCTGCAAGCCAAGTTTGATAACATCGGCGGACTGAAAGTGCGTGGCCCGGTGAAAAGTGCGGGAGTTCTGGTCGGACGTATTGCTGACATCCGTTTTGATCCGCAGAGTTACGAGGCTGTCGTGACGATGAACATCGACGGTCGCTACCGCTTTCCGAGGGATACTTTCGCGTCGATCTATACCGCTGGCTTGCTCGGGGAGCAGTACGTCGGACTCGATGTGGGTGGGGATGAAAAAATGCTGCAGCCGGGCGAGACGATCAACAAAACGCAATCGGCGGTGGTGCTGGAAAAACTGATCAGCCAGTTCCTTTTCAACAAGGCGGCTGAAGGACAGGACAGTAAATGACAGGCATGTTCGGAAAATTGGCTTGCCGGCTGCTGGGCGGGGCCGCTCTGATGGCGATGGCGGGGGGCGTGATGGCCGAGGGCAATCCGCGCGACCCTTACGAAGGTTTCAATCGCTCGATGTTCGCGGTCAACGAAGCGCTGGACAAATATGCCACTCGACCCGTCGCGCAGGCCTACGATGCCACGGTGCCTTTGCCGATGAAGGCCGGTGTCGGCAATTTTTTCGGTAATGTTGGTGATCTTTGGGTCGGCGCCAACAGCTTGATGCAAGGCAAGGTTGGTGATGCCGGCAGCGATTTCGGTCGGTTGCTGATCAATTCGACGGTCGGCATCTTCGGTCTGTTCGATGTTGCCAGCGAACTGGGCCTTGAGCGTCATGACGAGGACTTCGGCCAGACCATGGCGGTCTGGGGGGTTGGCGATGGCCCGTTCGTATTCCTGCCGGTGATCGGTCCGCGCACGACGCGGGATACCGCGGGCTGGGCCGTTGATTTCTTTGCGGCTGATCCGGTTGCCTATTTCCGTCCGGTCGGCGTACGCAACAGTGCGGTTGTGCTGCGTTTCGTCGATATCCGGGCCAGCTTGCTGCCGGCCGATAAAATCGTCGAAGAAGCCGCGCTGGATAAATACGCCTATCTGCGTGATGCCTACCTGCAGCGTCGCCGCAACCAGATTTACGACGGCATGCCGCCGCGTCGTGACGATTTCTGATTTCCCATGAAAAAGCTTTTTGCATTGTTGTTTGCCGGTTGCCTTGCCTTGTCTGCCATTGCACAGGAGGCGCCGGATGCTATGGTCAAGCGGGTCAGCGAAGAGGTGCTGGAGACCATCCGCAAGGACAAGGAAATTCAGGGTGGCAACACCCAGAAGGTCATCGCGTTGGCCAACAGCAAGGTATTGCCGTATTTCGATTTCTCACGGATGACCGCGCTGGCGGTCGGCAAGGACTGGCGGCGGGCAGACGCCGATCAGAAGAAGCGCCTGGCCGACGAGTTTCGTAACCTGCTGGTGCGTACCTACGCCAACGCGCTGAGCAGCTACAGCAACCAGAAGATTGTCTTCAAGCCGTTCCGCATGAATCCCGGCGACAGCGAGGTGTTGGTCCGAACCGAAGTGATTCAGCCCGGGGCGAAGCCGGTTCAGATTGATTACAACCTGGAATTGCAGGATGGCGCCTGGAAGGTGTTCGATGTGGTGGTGGCGGGCATCAGCCTGGTGACCAACTACCGGGAGCAGTTCGCGCAGGAAGTCCGTGCAGGTGGGATCGATGGCCTGATTGCCAGCATCGCGGCCAAGAACAAGTCGCTGGATGCAGGGCAGGGCAAATCGTCGGCAAAATGATCGAGACCGTTGATGGTGGCCTGCGCGTGACGGTGCCGATGGTGACCGGCAACGCTCGTCGTCTGCAGGAAGCGGGAGCGGCGGTCATCGTCGGCCAGCCCCTGTTGGTCGATTTGTCGGCAGTGCCGACGGCCGATTCCTCGGCGATCGCCGTGATGCTTGCCTGGCTCCGTACGGCACGCTCCTTGCGGTCGACACTCCGTTTCACCGGAATTCCGGCTGCGGTACTCTCGCTGGCAAAGCTTTACGGTGTGTACGATCTGTTGCCGCAAGCCTGATTGGTCGCCCCGACTCCTCGCTCATGCTGCCAGCCGTTTCCTTTTTTCGTGTTGCCAAGAACTTTGGTGCCCTGAGGGCGCTTGACGAGGTCTCGCTGGATATCGCGCAAGGTGAGTTTTTCGGCCTGCTCGGTCCGAACGGTGCCGGCAAGACGACGCTGATTTCTTCGCTGGCCGGTCTGTGCCGGCCGGATAGTGGACATATCCGGGTACTCGATCACGATGTTGTAAGCGATTTCCGCGCCGCCCGTCGGGCGCTCGGGGTGGTGCCGCAGGAACTGGTGTTCGATCCTTTTTTCAGCGTTCGCGAAACGCTGCGCATTCAGTCCGGTTACTTCGGCATTCGCCGCAATGATGACTGGATTGATGAAATTCTCGCCAACCTCGATCTGACGGGCAAGGCCGATGACAACATGCGGCGGCTTTCGGGGGGGATGAAGCGGCGGGTGCTGGTTGCCCAGGCATTGGTACACAAGCCGCCGGTGATTGTGCTCGATGAGCCGACGGCCGGCGTGGATGTCGAGCTGCGACAGGGCTTGTGGCAATTCATCCGGCGCCTGAATCGTGAGGGGCATACGATCATTCTGACCACGCATTATCTCGAAGAGGCGGAAGCGATGTGCCAGCGCATCGCGCTGATGAAGCAGGGGCGTGTCGTGGCGCTCGATACCACCGCCAATCTGATGGCCGCCCATCCGGGGGCGAGCATCGAAGAAGTGTTCATCCGGACGGTTAACGCGGGATGATCGGTTTCTGGACGCTGTTCTACAAGGAGGTGCTGCGTTTCTGGAAGGTTGCCTTCCAGACGGTTGCCGCGCCGGTGTTGACCGCCTTGCTCTACCTCCTGATTTTCGGTCATGTGCTGGACGATCGCGTGCTGGTGCATGGCGTGCGCTACACCAGCTTCCTGATTCCAGGATTGATCATGATGCAGGTGATGCAGAACGCCTTCGCCAATTCGTCATCCAGCCTGATCCAGGCCAAGATCACCGGTTCCATCGTCTTCGTGCTGCTGCCGCCGATACCCTATGGTGCTTTTTTTGCAGCCTACGTACTGGCTGCCGTGCTTCGCGGGTTGATGGTTGGCGTCGGCGTGTTGCTGGCGACGGTCTGGTTTGTCGAACTGCAGGCCGAAGCACCGGGCTGGATTTTGCTGTTTGCGGCGTTGAGCGGCGCCCTGTTTGCTGCACTTGGCATGATCGCCGGCATCTGGGTCGAGAAGTTCGACCAACTGGCGGCCTTCCAGAATTTTCTGATCATGCCGCTGACCATGTTGTCGGGCGTCTTCTATTCGATTCACACGTTGCCCGCATTCTGGCAAGGGCTGTCGCATTACAATCCCGTCTTTTACATGATAGACGGCTTCCGCTATGGCTTTTTCGGCGTCTCCGACGTGCCGCCGCAAATCAGCCTGCTGGTCGTCGTCGTTTGCCTTTTGGCCATCTCCCTGCTGACCTTGCATCTGCTCAAGCGCGGCTGGAAACTGAGAACCTGAGAACATGCATCCCGATCAGATCAAGCAACTCATCCTCGCCGGCATGGCCTGCGACTACCTGGAACTCGATGGCGATGGCCAGCACTTCCAGGCCATCGTGGTCAGTACCGAATTTGCCGGCAAAAATCGTGTCCAGCGTCAGCAACATGTTTACCGGGTGCTGCAGGAGAAACTGGCGACCGGCGAGTTGCATGCGATTTCCTTCAAGACGCTGACCCCCGAAGAATGGAGTGTGCAACGTGGATAAGCTGTTGATTCAGGGCGGGGCTCGCCTGAACGGCGAAGTTGCCATTTCCGGCGCCAAGAATGCTGCGTTGCCGATTCTCTGTGCGTCCCTGTTGTCGGCCGATCCGCTCGAACTGACGAATGTGCCGCATCTCAACGACATTTCGACGATGCTGCGCCTGCTCGGCGACATGGGCATCGGTGTCACGCTGGACGGCGTCGACGGCTTGTCGCTCGACGGTCGCGGCTTGAACAATCCGGTGGCGTCGTACGAGATGGTCAAGACCATGCGCGCGTCCATCCTGGTGCTCGGGCCGTTGGTTGCCCGTTGCGGCGAAGCCCGGGTGTCCTTGCCCGGCGGTTGTGCAATCGGTGCCCGGCCAGTCGATCAGCACATCAAGGGCCTGCAGGCAATGGGGGCGGAGGTGACCGTCGAGGCCGGCTAT
Organism: Azonexus sp. R2A61; assembly: GCF_021401135.1. Taxonomy (GTDB): domain Bacteria; phylum Pseudomonadota; class Gammaproteobacteria; order Burkholderiales; family Rhodocyclaceae; genus Azonexus. The sequence continues at coordinate 873,731 of NZ_JACBFO010000001.1, forward strand.
GTGCATGCCCGAGCCAAGCGCCTGAAAGGCGCGCGCATCTGCACCGACATGGTGACCGTGACCGGCACCGAGAACCTGATGATGGCGGCCTGCCTGGCCGATGGCGAAACGATCATCGAAAATGCCGCCCGCGAGCCGGAAGTGGTCGATCTGGCCAATTGCCTGGTATCCATGGGGGCCCGCATCTCCGGAGCCGGCACCGACGTCATCCGCATTCAGGGTGTCGAGCGCCTGCACGGCGCACGGCATGCGATCATGCCCGACCGCATCGAAACCGGTACCTATCTGTGTGCGGCGGCGGTCACTGGCGGTGACATCCGGCTGACCCGGACGTCGGCCGCTTATCTCGATAGTGTCGTGGATAAACTGCTGGATGCCGGTTGCGAGGTTGGCGTCGAGCGCGATGCAATCCGCCTGCAGGCACCGACCCGCGTCAAGGCCGTCAGTTTGCGCACGGCACCTTACCCGGCCTTTCCCACCGACATGCAGGCCCAGTTCATGGCGATGAACTGTGTTGCCGATGGCGTGGCAACGATTCGTGAGACGATTTTCGAAAATCGCTTCATGCACGTCAATGAACTGATGCGCCTGGGGGCCAACATCCAGATCGAAGGCAACAATGCCGTCGTACGCGGTGTCGACCGCCTGCAGGGCGCCACGGTGATGGCGACCGATCTGCGCGCCTCGGCCTCGTTGATCATCGCCGGCCTGGTCGCCCAGGGCGAGACCTTGATCGATCGCATTTACCACCTCGATCGCGGCTATGAACGCATCGAGGAAAAGCTGGCGGCGCTCGGTGCCAACGTGCGCCGCGTCCGCTGATCCGATTCCGCCGGCCGGGGCCGATCAGCGCTTCCCCGGCCGGCGCAAGGCGCGGGGCGCTTTGCGGTAAAATCCTGCTTTTAATCGCGAGACGAATGCCGTGACCGGTATCACCATTGCCCTGTCCAAGGGCCGCATCTTCGACGAAACCCTGCCGCTGCTTGCCGCCGCCGGCATCGTGCCGAAGGAAAACCCGGAAACTTCCCGCAAGCTGATCATCGACACCAATCAGCCGGACGTCCGCGTCGTCATCGTCCGCGCCACCGACGTGCCGACCTACGTCCAGTACGGCGCGGCCGACATCGGCGTCGCCGGCAAGGACGTGCTGATTGAGCACGGCGGCGACGGCCTCTACGCGCCGCTCGACCTGAACATTGCCAAGTGCCGGATGATGGTCGCCGTGCCGGAAGGTTTCGACTACGCCAATGCGGTGCGTCAGGGCGCCCGGCTCAAGGTGGCCTCGAAGTACATCAAGACGGCGCGCGAGCACTTTGCCGCCAAGGGCGTGCACGTCGACCTGATCAAGCTCTACGGTTCGATGGAACTGGCGCCGCTGGCCGGGCTGGCCGACGCCATCGTCGACCTGGTGTCGACCGGCGGCACGCTGAAGGCCAACAAGCTGGTCGCCGTCGAGCACATCGTCGACATTTCCTCGCGCCTGGTGGTCAACCAGGCGGCGCTCAAGGTCAAGCGCGAAATCCTGCAGCCGATCATCGACGCCTTCGCGCAGGCGGTGGAGAAGTAAATGACGATAGCCATCCAGCGTTTGTCCACGGTCGACGCCGATTTTGCGGCGAAATTGAAGACGCTGCTCGCCTTCGAGGCGGCTGCCGACGACAACATCGAACGCACCGTCGCCGGCATCCTGGCTGATGTGAAAGCGCGCGGCGACGCTGCCGTGGTCGACTACAGCAACCGCTTCGACCGCCTTTCCGCTGCCTCGATGGCCGACCTCGAACTGTCGCGCGACGAACTGGAAAAGGCGCTCGCCGGCCTGCCCGCCGACCGCCGCACCGCGCTCGAAGCCGCTGCCCGGCGCGTGCGTGCCTACCACGAGAAGCAGAAGCTCGACGGCTGGTCCTACACCGAGGCCGACGGTACCCTGCTCGGTCAGATGATTACGCCGCTCGACCGCGTCGGCCTCTACGTGCCGGGCGGCAAGGCGGCTTATCCGTCGTCGGTGCTGATGAACGCGATTCCGGCCAAGGTCGCCGGCGTCAAGGAACTGATCATGGTCGTGCCGACGCCGGGCGGCGAGCACAACCAACTGGTGCTGGCGGCAGCCTGCCTGGCCGGTGTCGACCGCGTGTTCACCATCGGCGGTGCGCAGGCGGTCGGCGCGCTGGCCTACGGCACCGAAAGCGTGCCGCAGGTGGACAAGATCGTCGGCCCGGGCAATGCCTACGTGGCGACGGCCAAGCGCCGCGTGTTCGGCATCGTCGGCATCGACATGGTCGCCGGCCCGTCGGAAATCCTGGTCGTCTCGGACGGTACCGGCAATCCGGACTGGGTGGCGATGGACCTGTTCTCGCAGGCCGAGCACGACGAACTGGCGCAATCGATCCTGATCTGCACCGACGCCGCCTTCATCGAGCGCGTCCAGGCGAGCATCGAAAAGCTGCTGCCGACGATGCCGCGCCAGGAAGTGATCCGCACCTCGCTGAGCAACCGCGGCGCCTTCATCCTGGTGCGCGATATGGAAGAAGCGGTGGCGATCGCCAACCGCGTCGCGCCGGAACACCTCGAACTGGCGCTCGACAACCCGGACCCGTGGGTCGAGAAGATCCACCACGCCGGGGCGATTTTCATCGGCCACTACACCTCGGAATCGCTCGGCGACTACTGCGCCGGGCCGAACCACGTGCTGCCGACCTCCGGCTCGGCGCGCTTTTCGTCGCCGTTGGGCGTCTACGATTTCCAGAAGCGGACCAGCCTGATCAAGGTATCGCCGGCCGGCGCGCAGACGCTGGGCCGCATCGCGTCCACGCTGGCGCAGGGCGAAGGGCTGCCGGCACACGCCAAGTCGGCCGAGTTCCGGTTGGCCGACTGATTTTTCGGCAAATTCTGCGGTCGACCGTGGAAAATTCACAAAATCCCCCGCGCCCGGATCTCCGGGCGCTTTTTTTCGGTTTTGCGGCAGTCGGCATTTCGGGCTTCGGCGGCGTGTTGCCTTTTGCCCGGCGCATGCTGGTCGAGCAGCGTGGCTGGCTATCCGCCGAGGAATTCAACGCCCAACTCGGCCTCTGCCAGTTCCTGCCCGGGCCGAACGTGGTGAACCTGTCGATCGTCGTCGGCAAGCGCTTCCACGGCTGGCGTGGCGCCATCGTCGCACCGCTCGGCATGCTGCTGGCACCGATGCTGGTCGTTCTGCTGCTCGGCATGGCTTACGACCGCTGGGGGCAGTTGCCGCTGGCCCAGGACATGTTGCGCGGTGTCGCCGCTGCCGGTTGTGGCTTGCTGTTCGCGATGGCCTGGCGGATGGGCGCGGCGCTGCGCGACAAGCTGTTTTTCCTGCCGTTTACCGGGTTGACCGTGCTCGCCATCGCCTGGCTGCGCTGGCCGATGCCGGCAGTGATGCTGGGCGGGCTGGCGGCCGCCGGCGCCGTGGCCTGGTGGCGTCTGGGGCGGGCATGATCGTCGTCCAGCTCTTCCTCGAATTCACGCTGCTTTCCTTCATCGCCTTCGGCGGTGCTACGGCCTTGCTGCCGGAAATGCACCGGGTCGTCGTCGATCAGCATCACTGGCTGGACGCCACCACGTTCACGCATCTCTATGCCATTGCCCAGGCGGCGCCCGGACCGAACGTGCTGGTCGTGACGCTGATCGGCTGGGAAATCGCCGGCTTGGCCGGTGCGCTGGCGACGACGCTGGCGATGTGCCTGCCGATGAGCGTGCTGATCTACCTGCTGATTGATCGCTGGGACAGTTTCGCCGGCCGCCGCTGGCAGCAGGCGGTCAGCCTCGGCGTGGCGCCGCTGGCGGTCGGTCTGGTCTTTTCGGGCGCGACGCTGATTGCCCGGTCGGCCGGTCTCGGCTGGGCCGGAGTGGTCCTGATCGCGGTCGTCGTGCTGGGTAATCTGAAGACTGCCTGGCATCCGCTGTGGTTCATCGCCGGCGGCGCCTTGCTCGGCGGGCTCGGCCTGATCTGAGTCGGGTCAGCGACGGCCGGTCGGCCTGGTCGATAGTTCGACGAGGAAAGGGAATTCGCGGTCGGCGCGTTCGCGGATCGACAGGTCCGGACCGACGGCTTCGGCAAGCCGGCGGCGCAGGGCGTCCAGGTCGACGGCCTCGCAGCGCAGGTCAGCGATCACCGCACCGGCGTCTTCATACACGGGAAAGTCGGTGCATCCCGTCGGTTTCAGCGGTTGGTCATAGATGCTGCAGCCGCGCGGACCGAGGTAGGCCGGACAGGGCTTGCTGTGGACGTAGTAGCGGCCGTTGGCGGCACGAATCTCGACCGGCTCGCCGCTGCTTGCCAACTGGCGGTCGAAACTCTGGCGCGGTTGGTCGATCCGCCACAGCGTGCGGACCTGCGGCCAGTCCAGATCGAGTACCAGCTTGTCGAGCCGGCAGCACGGGCTGGCGCAAGCCGGGCAGTGCGGGATGACGCTGTCCGCCTGGTAGGCCGCGGCCGCGGCGGCCAGCCTGGCGGCGGTTGTCGGCGGCCGGCGGCCGGCCTTGGTCGGGGGCGGCGGGCGACTCACGGCGACGGGTAGGGGTTTTCCAGTTGCTCGATGAGCTCCAGGAAGACTGCCCGGATCTGGCTTTCCTCGCATTCCATCAGCAGCGCATCCTCGAAGGCATCCTGGGCGATCTGGCGCAGTTCGGCGAGGTTCTCGCGCAACACCTTGATCTTCTCGGTGCAGGCGACGATGCTCCCGTCGGGGCGGCGCCAGACGATCTCTTCATCGCTCATGCGAGGATTTCCCGCAAGGCGTTGCCGAGCGCCCGGCATTCGTCGTCGCTGCCGATGGTGATGCGCAGGAACTGGTCGACGCGCGGCAGCTTGAAGTGGCGGACGATGATGCCGCGCTGGCGCAGCAAGCCAGCCAGTTCGCCGGCATCGCGTTGCGGATGGCGGGCGAAGATGAAGTTGGCCGCCGATGGCAGCACTTCGAAGCCGAGCCCGGCGAGGTCGGTACTCAGTGTCTCGCGGCTGGCGACGACGGCGGCGCAGCAGTGCCGGAAGTAAGCTTCGTCCTCGATCGCGGCTACCGCGCCGACGATGGCCAGGCGGTCGAGCGGATAGGAATTGAAGCTGTTCTTGACCCGCTCCAGCGCTTCGATCAGATCGGCGTGGCCAACTGCAAAGCCGACACGCAGGCCGGCCAGCGAGCGCGATTTGGAGAGCGTGTGGATGACCAGCAGATTGTCGTGGCACCGGGTCAGCGGAATGGCCGTTTCGCCACCGAAATCGATGTAGGCCTCGTCGACCACGACGATGCAGTCCGAGTTGGCGGCAGCGATGCGCTCGATGGCGTCGAGCGCGAGCAGGCAGCCGGTCGGGGCATTCGGATTGGGGAAAATGATGCCGCCGATTTTTCCGTTCGGGCCGCGTTGACCGCAATAATCGGCCGGATCGATCGAGAAGTCGGCCGCCAGCGGTACGGCGACGTGGTCGACGCCGTAGAGCCCGCAATACACCGGGTAGAAACTGTAGGTGATGTCCGGGAAGAGGATCGGCGCGTCGTGCTTGAGCAGGGCCTGGAAAGCGTGCGCCAGAACCTCGTCCGAACCGTTGCCGACGAAGACTTCGCGCGTCGTCACGCCGTGGCGGGCGGCGATTGCCTGTTTGAGCCGGTCGGCGTTGGGGTCCGGGTAAAGGCGCAGGCGGGCGCCATCGTCGCCGAGCTCGGCGCGGATCGCCTCGACCACCCGCGGCGACGGCGGGAAGGGATGCTCGTTGGTGTTGAGCTTGATCAGGTTGGCGATCTTGGGCTGCTCGCCCGGGACGTAGGGGGTGAGGTCGCGGGCGACCTGGCTCCAGAAGCGGCTCATCGGGAATTCACGGAGGGCGTAAAAACAGGACGAAATGGTATCATGCCCCTCCGTTTCAACGTTCTGGCGGCGCCTTGCGCCGATCTCCCATGCGGCAAGCCGAAGTCACTCGCAATACCCTGGAAACCCGGATCACCGTCAAGGTGAACCTCGACGGCAGCGGTCAGGGCAAGTTCGCCACCGGCGTTCCCTTCCTCGATCACATGCTCGACCAGATCGCCCGTCACGGCCTGGTCGACCTCGATATCGCCGCCGACGGTGATCTGCACATCGATGCGCACCATACCGTCGAGGATATCGGCATCACGCTCGGCCAGGCGCTGGCGCAAGCCTGGGGCGACAAGAAGGGACTGACCCGTTACGGGCACAGCTACGTGCCGCTCGACGAGGCGTTGTCGCGCGTCGTCATCGACCTGTCCGGTCGTCCCGGGCTCGAATTCAATGTTGAGTTCACGCGGGCGGTGATCGGTCAGTTCGACGTCGACCTCATTTCCGAATTCTTCCACGGCCTGGTCAACCACGCCGGCATGACGCTGCACATCGACAACCTGCGCGGCAAGAATGCCCACCACCAGGCCGAGACCGTGTTCAAGGCCTTCGGCCGGGCGCTGCGCATGGCGGTGACGCCGGACGCGCGGATGGCCGGCTGCATGCCGTCGACCAAGGGCACGCTGTGATGGCTGGCCGGACGATCGCCGTCATCGATTACGGCATGGGCAACCTGCGCTCGGCCGCCAAGGCGGTTGAGCATGTGGCCGATGGCGCCACCGTCGTCGTCACCGCCGATCCGGCGGTGGTTGCGGCTGCCGAACGCGTCGTTTTTCCCGGTCAGGGGGCGATGCCCGACTGCATGCGCGAACTGGAAGCGCGCGGCCTGCGCCAGGCCGTCCTCGATGCCGCCCGCGACAAGCCCTTCCTCGGCATTTGCGTTGGCGAGCAGATGTTGTTCGAAAAAAGCGAGGAAGGCGACGTTGCCGGCCTCGGCATTTTCCCCGGCGTGATCCGGCGTTTTCCGGACGAACGGATGGTTGACCGCAAGGGCGACCGGCTGAAGGTTCCGCACATGGGCTGGAACGAGGTCTGGCAGAAGCCGCATGCCTTGTGGCAGGGCATTGCCGATGGCGCCCGTTTCTATTTCGTGCATAGCTACTGTCTGCAGGCCATCGATCCGGCATTGACCATCGGCACCACCGACTACGGTGTGCCCTTTACCTGTGCGGTGGGCCGGGATAATATCTTCGCGGTCCAGTTTCATCCCGAGAAAAGCGCTCGCGACGGACTGCAACTCCTGAAAAACTTTGTCGAATGGCGCCCCTGATCGGCGTCTGTCATTTTTTGGTTTCCCCATGCTGATCATTCCCGCTATCGACCTGAAGGACGGCCATTGCGTCCGTCTCAAGCAAGGCCTGATGGAGCAGGCCACGGTTTTTTCCGAGAGCCCGGCCGAACAGGCTCGCCATTGGCTGAACCAGGGCGCCCGCCGCCTGCATCTGGTTGACCTCAACGGCGCCTTCGCCGGCAAGCCGAAGAACGCCGCGGCGATCAAGGCGATCCTGGCTGAAGTCGGCGACGAGATTCCGGTGCAGCTTGGCGGCGGCATCCGCGACCTCGATACCATCGAGGCCTGCCTCGACGGCGGCCTCTCCTACGTCATCATCGGCACCGCTGCGGTGAAAAACCCCGGCTTCCTGCACGACGCCTGTACTGCCTTCCCTGGCCACATCATCGTCGGCCTCGATGCCAAGGACGGCAAGGTGGCGACCGACGGCTGGTCGAAGCTGACCGGCCACGATGTCGTCGGCCTCGGCAAGAAATACGAGGACTACGGCGTCGAGTCGATCATCTACACCGACATCGGCCGCGACGGCATGCTCTCCGGCATCAACATCGAAGCCACCGTGCGCCTGGCGCAGGCGTTGACGATTCCGGTGATCGCTTCCGGCGGTCTGTCCAACCTCGACGACATCCGCAATCTGTGCGCGGTCGAAGGCGAGGGCGTCGTCGGCACCATCGCCGGTCGCGCCGTCTACGACGGTTCGCTCGACTTCAAGGCGGCGCAGGAACTCGCCGACGAGCTGGGCGCCTGATGCTCGCCAAGCGCATCATTCCCTGCCTCGACGTCACCGCCGGCCGCGTCGTCAAGGGCACCAACTTCGTTGGCCTGCGCGACGCCGGCGACCCGATCGAGATCGCCCGCCGCTACAACGAGCAGGGCGCCGACGAAGTGACCTTCCTCGACATCACGGCGTCGTCCGACCAGCGCGACATCATCCTGCACATCGTCGAAGCCTGTGCCGAGCAGGTCTTCATTCCGCTGACCGTCGGCGGCGGCGTGCGCAAGGTCGAGGATGTGCGCCGGCTGCTCAACGCCGGGGCCGACAAGGTGTCGATGAACACGGCCGCGGTACAGAATCCGGACCTGGTCTTCGATGCCTCGAGCAAGGTCGGTTCGCAATGCATCGTCGTCGCCATCGACGCCAAGCAGACCGCGCCGGGCGAGTGGCATGTCTTTACTCACGGCGGTCGCAACGACACGGGGATTTCCGCGGTCGACTGGGCGAAAAAGGTGGAAATGCTCGGCGCCGGCGAGATCCTGCTGACCAGCATGGACCGCGACGGCACCAAGAACGGTTTCGACCTGGCGCTGACCCGCGCCGTCTCCGATGCCGTGAAGATTCCGGTGATTGCCTCGGGCGGTGTCGGCAATCTGCAGCATCTCGCCGACGGGGTCACGGAAGGTCGTGCCGATGCAGTGCTCGCTGCCTCCATCTTCCACTTCGGTGAATACACCGTGCGCGAGGCCAAGGAATACATGGCGGCACGCGATATCGAAGTCCGCCTCTGACGGTCGACGACCCGGAAAAGCGAAAAATGGCCGATCTCGACAACGCGCTGCCCTGGCTCGACGCCCTCAAATGGGACGCCGACGGCATGATCCCGGCGATCGCCCAGGATGCGGCCGGGCGCATCGTGATGTTCGCGTTCATGAACCGTGAGTCGCTGATTGAGACGGTCCGTTGCGGCAACGCGGTATACTGGTCGCGTTCGCGGCAGCGCTTGTGGCGAAAGGGCGAGGAATCCGGTCACAGCCAGAAAATCCGCTCGATCCGTACCGACTGCGATGGCGACGTGCTGTTGCTCGAGGTCGAACAGGTCGGCGGCATCGCTTGCCATACCGGTCGCGAAAGTTGTTTCTTCAACGAGTTGCAAGGGGAGCGCTGGGTTCCCGTCGATCCGGTTCTGAAAGACCCGAAGGACATTTACCAATGAGCACGCACGACATCCTGCATCGCCTGTCCGAGACCCTGGCTTCCCGTCGCCATGCCGATCCGGAAAAATCCTATACGGCCAAGCTGTTCTCGGAAGGTCCCGATTCGATCCTGAAGAAGATCGGCGAGGAATGCGCCGAACTGATCATGGCCGCCAAGGACGGCAAGCGCCTGAACATCGTCCGCGAATCGACCGACGTCGTCTATCACATCCTCGTCCTGCTCGCCTTCTACGGTCTGTCGATCGAGGACGTGTCGCAGGAAATGCGCCGCCGCGAAGGCATTTCCGGTATCGACGAGAAGGCCTCGCGGAGCGCCGGCAAGTGAGCGACTGCCTGTTCTGCAAGATCGTTGACGGCCGGATTCCGACCAGCAAGGTCTATGAAGACGAGCTGATCCTGGCGTTCAAGGACATTCAGCCACAGCGGCCGGTTCATATTCTCGTCATCCCGAAGAAGCACATTACGTCGCTGGCCACGGTCGACGCCGGGGATGCGGAAATTCTCGGCCGGATGCTGGTCAAGGCCAACGAGATTGCGGTGGCCGAGGGCAGTCCGAACGGTTTTCGGGCAATCATCAATACCGGTGAGGTCGGGCAGCAGGAAGTGCCTCACCTCCATTTGCACATCGTCGGCGGGCCGGATCCGGTCGGTCCGATGCTGAAACGACTTTAGGAGACATGACATGGGTTCTTTTTCCATCTGGCACTGGCTGATCGTTCTCGTCATCGTGATGCTGGTCTTCGGGACCAAGAAACTGCGCAACGTCGGCCAGGATCTGGGCGGCGCCGTGAAGGGTTTCAAGGACGGCATGAAGGAAGCCAACGCGACCGCCGAGCCGGAAGCCGCCAAGCCGCAGCAACAGGTTGGCGGTCAGACGATCGACGTTGAAGTTTCCGAGAAAACCAAGTCCTGATTGCGTACTGCGGTCGACGTGGCCGCAGGGTGAAAATTCATGTTCGATATCGGTTTTTCCGAACTGCTGGTGATCGGCATCGTCGCGCTGGTCGTGATCGGCCCCGAGCGGCTGCCGCGCGTGGCGCGCACGCTCGGCCATCTGCTGGGCCGGGCGCAGCGCTATGTCAACGACGTCAAGTCGGACATCAACCGCGAGATGCAGCTCGACGAGCTGAAACGCTTGCAGGCTCAGGTCGCCGAATCCGCCCGCTCGCTGGAAACGTCGGTCCGCAAGGAATTCGACGGCGTGCGCAGCAGTGTCGAAGCGCCGGCTCAGGCGCTGGCCAGCGAGGTGGACGAGGCCGTCAAGTCGGTGTCCAGCGAGGTTCAGTCTGCCGCCGAGCCTCAGGCACCCGTTGATCAACCGCCGGCGGCCGACGCTCTGCCGCGAGATCCGGCCGACAAGTCCCCCGCATGACCGAACACAACCAGGAAGAATCCTTCGTCTCGCATCTCGTCGAGTTGCGCGATCGCCTGTTGCGCAGCCTGATCGCCATTGCTGTGGTGATGGGCGGGCTGGCCCTGTATCCGGGGCCGGGTGCGATCTACGATTTCCTCGCCGCACCGCTTACCCAGGCTTTGCCGGAAGGCACCAAGATGGTGGCGATCGGCGTCGTGACGCCGTTCATGATTCCGTTGAAGGTGACGGCGATGGTCGCCTTCGTGGTGGCATTGCCTTACATCCTTCTCCAGGCCTGGGGCTTCATCGCACCGGGGTTGTATGCTCACGAGCGGCGGCTCGGCCTGCCGCTGATCGTGTCGAGCACGCTGTTGTTCCTGCTCGGCATGTCCTTCTGTTATTTCTTCGTCTTCGGACAGGTCTTCCACTTCATCGCCAACTTTGCGCCCAAGAGCATCACGCCGGCGCCGGATATCGAAGCCTATCTGTCCTTCGTGATGACCATGTTCCTGGCTTTCGGTCTGGCTTTCGAAGTGCCGGTGGCGCTGGTCGTGCTGGTCAAGCTGGGGGTTCTGAACGTCGAGAAGCTCAAGGAAGGACGGGCTTACTTCATCGTTGGCGCCTTTGTCGTGGCCGCGGTGGTGACGCCGCCTGACGTTGTTTCTCAACTGGCTCTGGCCATTCCGATGTGCCTGCTCTACGAACTCGGCGTGCTGGCCTCGCGCTTCGTCTCGCGGCCGCGACCGGCCGAGGCCCCCGCCGAAAGCGCCAGCGATGTCGATCTCGACGCCGAACTCGATAGCGCCGAGGAAGCTTTCCGCAAACTCAAGGATTGACCGCTGCGGCGGTTTTCTGCGGCCCCGGCCGGGTTTGTCGCATGCCGATCGGCGAGCCGTCCGAGAATCGCCACAAGGTGCCGGCCGGCATCGTGGTCCAGACTTCGTTATCGGTCAGCGGTGCGGTCGCGATGACGGCGACGCGATCGGTGGTGCCGGTAACCCGGCTGAAATCCACACTGACGTCCTGATCGTTCAGATGCGCTTCGGCAAAAGGGGCCTGCCGGACGATATAGCTCAGTCGGGTCGAGGCGTGGGCGAACAGACAGTCGCCGTTCGACAGCAGGAAATTGAATTCGCCGTAGGCGGCGATTTCCAGGGTCAACGCGTGCAGCAGATCGAAAATGGCTTCGTCGCAGGGATGGTCGTGGGTCGGGAAGCGCTGGCGGAACGATTGCAGCAACCAGCAGAACGCCCGCTCGCTGTCGGTCGTGCCCACCGGGGTGAAACTGCCGTCGAGCGACGGCTGGAAGTCGATCAGATTGCCGTTGTGCGCGAATATCCAGTAGCGACCCCAGAGTTCACGCATGAACGGATGGGTGTTCTCGAGCTTGACTGAGCCCTGGGTTGCCTTGCGAATGTGGGCGATCACGTTGCGCGAGCGGATCGGATAGCGCCTGACCAACTCGGCCACCGGCGATGTGCTCGACGGCAGCGGATCGAGAAAGAGGCGGGTTCCAGCGCCTTCGAAGAAGGCAATGCCCCAGCCGTCCGAATGCACATCGGTCGCCCCGCCCCGCGCCTGGAAGCCTGTGAAGGAAAAACAGATGTCGGTCGGCACGTTGCAGTTCATGCCGAGCAGCTGGCACATCGTTTTCTCCTCAGTCGCGGGCGTCGCGCAAGGCCGGTCGCTTGCCGATGCGGACATCCAGTTCGATGATGTTGCGCTCGCGACGGACCCGGAAACGGGCGTTCTCGTTCGGCGTCAGCGCAGCGATCAGGTCGAGCATCACCTGCGGGTCGCTGACCGCCTTGCCGCCGACGGCGAGCAGCACGTCACCCGGCCGGATGCCGGCGCTGTCGGCCGGGCTGCCGCGCACGACCCCGGCGATCAGCGCACCGTCGGTGTCGGGCAGACCGAAGGATTCCGCCAGCTCGGCAGTGATTTCCTGGGCTTCGACACCGATCCAGCCGCGCGTCACGGCGCCGTTCTGGATGATCTGTTCCATGATCGAGCGGGCGCTGGAGACCGGGATGGCGAAGCCGATACCGTGGTTGCCGCCGGTACGCGAGTAGATCGCGGTATTGATCCCGACCAGATTGCCGTGGGCGTCGACCAGTGCGCCACCCGAGTTGCCCGGATTGATCGCGGCGTCGGTCTGGATGAAATTCTCGAAGGTGTTGATGCCCAGGTGCGACCGGCCCAGTGCGGAGACGATGCCCATGGTTACCGTCTGGCCGACGCCGAACGGGTTGCCGATGGCCAGCACGACGTCGCCGACGCGCAGGTTGTCCATCTGGCCGAAGGTAATTGCCGGCAGCTTGCCAGCCTTGATCTGCAGGACGGCCAGGTCGGACTCGGGGTCGCTGCCGACTACCTTGGCCTTGTAGGTCTTGCCGTCGTTGAGTGCGACCTGGATGTCGTCGGCCGCCTCGACGACGTGATAGTTGGTCAGGATGTACCCGTTTTCGGAAACGATCACCCCGGAGCCGAGACCGGCATTGCGCTGGCTCGGTCCTTCCGGGCGCTCGCCGAAGAAATGGCGGAAGATCGGGTCGTCGAACAGCGGATGGCGCTGCTGCCGGATTTCCTGCGTGGTGTAAATGTGCACGACCGAGGGCAGGGCGGCGCGGGCGGCTTCTCGATAGGAGGAGACCGGGCCGGAATTGTCGCCATCCTCACCGCTCCGGCTGGCTTCGTGCAGGGCGACCACGCGTGGCCCCTGGGGCAGCCATTCCGGCTTCAGCGTCGATACCGTGAAGATGATGGCCAGCGCAACGGTGACCGTTTGTGCAAAAATCAGCCACAACCTGTACATGAATGACCGTGCCTAGCGATGAAACTTGAAGAATTGACCCGTTATCTCGACGAATTGCTGCAACCGTCGAAGTTCCGCGATTATTGCCCAAATGGCCTGCAAGTGGAAGGCTGCGACCATGTCGAGCGCATCGTGGCTGGCGTCACGGCCAGCCAGGCATTGCTCGATTACGCCGTGGCCGAAGGCGCCCAGGCGGTGCTGGTGCATCACGGATACTTCTGGAAAGGCGAGGACGGGCGCATCACCGGCATTCGCCGCAAGCGTCTGCGTGCCCTGCTGCGCAACGACATCAGTCTGCTGGCCTACCACCTGCCGCTGGATGCGCATCCGGAACTGGGCAACAACGCGCAATTGGCCGCCCTTTTCGGGTGGACCGCAGAAGGGCGTTTCGGCGATCAGGACATCGCCTGGCTTGGCCGCGTCGACGCGCCGTGTTCGCTGGCCGAATTGCGTGCCGGCATGGCGGCGACGCTCGGCCGCCAGCCGCTGTCGATCGGTGACGACGGGCGGCGCGTCGAGCGCATCGCCTGGTGCACCGGTGGTGCCCAGGGTTATTTCGAGCAGGCGATCGCACTGGGCGTCGATGCGTTCGTGTCCGGGGAAATTTCCGAACAGACGGTTCATCTGGCGCGGGAAAGCGGTGTGGCCTACCTGGCCGCCGGGCACCATGCTACCGAGCGTTACGGGGCGAAAGCACTGACCGCGCATCTGGCGGAGAGGTTCGGACTCGATTGCCGTTTCGTCGATCTCGACAACCCGGTCTGAACGTTCAGCTGATCAGCCGGTCTTCGCGCAGCGCCAGTCGCCGGTTTACGAACTGGATGGCAAATGCGCTCAGCACGCCGCCGAGCAGTGCGCCGAATACCAATTCCAGCCACTGTCGCCATTGTCGTGAGGTTTTTGCCACGCTGACGGCGTCGACCGCAGGAGGCGGAAGCGGCGGCGTCATCTGCGCCGGTGCAGCCATGGTCAGCCGGGTTTCCTGGCGCAAGGCCAGCGCGTCGGCCGCCGCGGTCGGCAAGCGGCTTTCCAGTCGGGCCAGTGATTCATTCAACTGATTGAGGCTGGTTTCCAGGCTCAGCAGTCGGCCTTCCGTTTCGCTGCGGATGCTGGGCGGCAGCCCGCTGTCGATGAGGTTCGAGGCGCCGAGCTCCAGTCGGTCCCGGCTGGGCCGGGCGACCGTGCGAGGTACGGCGGCGGCTTCTGCGTTGCGCGGACGGGCTTGAACCCGTTCGGCGCGCGGGCGCGGTGCTTCGGCACCTGGCGCCCGTCGGCGTTCGCCGGCCACGGCCTGTTGGCGTGCGTTGCCGGCGGCAGGCGGTGCGCTTTCCACGCTGTGCACAATGTCTTCCGGGGCTTGCGGCAGCGCCACGTAATCGCGCCGGATGCCACCGCCGCAGGCAATCTCGACGCGGATGGCCAGCAGCGGGTCACGGACCGGTGCATGGCCGCGGATTTGCAGGCGGGCCTCGCCTTTGTCCGAAATCGTCAGGCGTGCCGAGGTGATCGATGGAAAATCGCTGTCGGGGACCGGCAACAGGCGAAAGCAGTCGCTGCCGATTCTTTCTTCCGGCGCCAGACGGATCGGAATGTCGGCGCGAAAGGGCTCACCGATCCGTGACAGCGTGCGCAGTTCGCCCAGACCAACAGCGCCCGCGAGCGCCGGGATCAGGAGTGTCAGACAGAAAAAAGCGGGTTTGGCGATCGGCACGGCGGGTAAAATTTCAACTGGGCGCTTCGGTTGCGAAGCCGAAGTATTGCATAAACGCCGGATTATGACTTGATCATCATGGATTTCCTGTTTTCTCCGCCGCTCCAGCCGGTCTTGCCGATCGTCGGCGATGCCCGGCTGTTCCCGGTTCGACGCATTTTCTGCGTCGGCCGGAACTACGCCGAACATGCCAGGGAGATGGGCGCTACAGCCCAGGCCGACGGCCTCGAGCCACCGTTTTTCTTCATGAAGCCGGGCGATGCGCTGGTCGGCGGTGGCGGCGATCTGGCGGTGGCCTATCCGCCGCAGACGGGCAACCTGCACCACGAGGTGGAACTGGTTGCCGCCTTGTCCGGCGGCGGGGCCGATATTGCGGTCGACCGCGCGCTGGATCTGGTTTTCGGCTATGGCGTCGGCCTCGACCTGACGCGCCGCGATCTGCAGGCCCGGGCCAAGGAGAAGGGCCATCCCTGGGACATGGGCAAGGGGTTCGACCAGTCGGCGGTTTGCGGGGCGCTGCAGCCGGCGGCCCGGATCGGCCATCCGTCGGTCGGGCGGATCCGGTTGACGGTGAACGGTCAGGTTCGGCAGGACGGCGATCTGGCCCAGATGGGCTGGAAGGTTGCGCAGATTGTCGCCGAGCTGTCGAAAAGCGTGCGTCTGGCGGCGGGCGATCTGATCTATACCGGGACGCCGGCCGGCGTCGGGCCGCTGCACCGCGGCGATCGTCTGCATGGCGAGATTGCCGGCGTCGGCGAATTGTCGGCACGGATCGTTTGAGTCGTCGCCGTTGAGTCTTTTCGCCGCGGCCCGCAGCCTGCTCGGTCATGCCTGGCCGGTGCTGGTCGCCCAACTGGCGTCGGTCGGCATGATGGTTATCGACACCGCCGTGCTGGGGCATGTCAGTGCCGCCGATCTCGCAGCCGTGGCGATTGGCGGGGGGATTCACGTTTCCATCGTGTTTGCGCTGGTCGGCATCCTGCAGGCGGTGGCGCCGGTCGTGGCCCAGTTGCACGGCGCCGGCCGCGATGGCGAGGTTGCGGGTGTCCTGCAGCAGGGATTCTGGCTGGCCTGCCTGCTCGCGCTGCCGGGTATGGCTTGCCTGCTGGCACCGGGCGCGTTGCTGACGCCTTTCGATGTCGATCCTGCGGTCGACCGCAAGGTTCGCGAATATCTGGCGTTGCTCGCCTGGGGGCTGTTGCCGGCCTTGTGCTACCGGACTTTCTACGCCTTCTGCAATGCGCTGGGCCGGCCCCGGGTGCTGATGGCAATCGGTGTTGTTGCGCTGCTGCTGCATGGCGGGCTGGCCTGGGGTTTTGCGGCGCGTGGCTGGGCCGGCGAACCGCTGGGGGTGGCGGGGTGCGCGCTGTCCAACGTAATCATTGCCTGGCTCGCTTTTGCCGCCGGCAGCGCCTATCTGGCCCTGGGGCCGTTGCGCCGTCTGCGCCCCTTCGCCGACTGGCGGCCGCCACATTGGCCGACCTGGCGCGAATTGCTGCGTATCGGCCTGCCGATGGGCTTTTCCAATTTCGTCGAGATTTCGGCCTTCACGCTGGTGGCGCTGTTCATTGCGGCACTGGGGCCTGATGTCGTGGCCGGGCATCGTATCGTCGCCAATCTGTCGGCGCTGAGCTACATGTTGCCGTTGTCGCTCGGTATCGCGGTATTGTCGGCCGTTGGTCTGTCGATCGGCCGGCGCGACTGGCCGGCCGTTCGCCGGAGCGTCCATGCGGCGCTGGGCCTGGCTGCCGGTCTGTCGCTGCTTCTCGGCCTGCTGCTCTGGGCCTTCGCTGAAACGCTCGGCACGTTGTATACCGATGATCCCGCCGTGGCGGCAATTGCCATCTCACTGATCGTCTATATCGCGATCTACCAGTTCGTCGATGCCTTGCAGACGGTTGCCGGCCACGTGTTGCGCGCCTGCCGTGTGACCTTCGTGCCGATGCTGGTGCAGACGGTCTGTTTCTGGGGGATCGGATTGGGCTTGGGAAGCTGGCTTTGCTACCGCGGCCCGATGCTTGGCGTGGCGGGATTCTGGCTGGCGGCGGTGCTCAGTCTGGTGGCTGCGGCCGGACTGCTTTTGCCCTTGATGTTCAAGGCTTTACGCAGCCTTGAACAAGCTCCGTAATTATGAATTCTGGGCCGCGATAAATTGCCGCGGCTGTGGTAAGATTTTTGGCTCGAAGAAGTAGAAAACCGGGCGGGGTCGGGGGACTCTAGGCGCCGCTCATTGCTCGCAACTCAACTCAACGCAAGGAAAGCGCATGAAAATTCACGAATATCAGGGCAAGCAAATCCTGAAGAAATTCGGCGTTACGGTTCCGCGCGGGATTCACTGCACGACCGTCGATGATGCGGTCAAGGCAGCCGAAACCCTGGGCGGCAAGGTCTGGGTCGTCAAGGCGCAGATTCACGCTGGTGGCCGTGGCAAGGGCGGCGGCGTCAAGGTCGCAACCTCTCTGGAAAAAGTGCGCGAATACGCCAGCCAGATTCTCGGCATGCAACTGGTCACGCACCAGACCGGCCCGGAAGGCCAGAAGGTTCGTCACCTGCTGATCGAAGAAGGTGCCGACATCCAGCACGAATACTACGTTGCTGCGCTGACCGATCGTGCGACCCAGTCGGTCGCCATCATGGCCTCCTACGAAGGCGGCATGGACATCGAAGAAGTCGCCCACAAGACCCCGGAAAAGATCGTCAAGGTCTTCGTCAACCCGCTGGTCGGCCTGACCGACGAGCAGGCGCTGACCCTGGCCAAGGGCATGGGCATGAACGAAGCCTCGATCCCGCAGTGCGTCGATACGCTGAAGAAGCTGTACACCTGCTACATGGAAACCGACGCTTCGCTGGCCGAAATCAACCCGCTGATCCACGAAGCCGACGGTACCGTCAAGGCGCTCGACGCCAAGTTCAACTTCGACTCCAACGCCCTGTACCGTCAGGAAGAGATCGTCGCCATGCGCGACCTGGACGAAGAAGACGCTGACGAAATCGAAGCGTCCAAGTTCGACCTGGCTTACATCTCCCTCGACGGCAACATCGGCTGCCTGGTGAACGGTGCCGGTCTGGCCATGGCCACCATGGACACGATCAAGCTGTTCGGCGCCGAGCCGGCCAACTTCCTCGACGTCGGCGGTGGCGCGACGACCGAGAAGGTCACCGAAGCCTTCAAGATCATGCTCAAGAACACCAAGGTCAAGGGCATCCTGGTCAACATCTTCGGCGGCATCATGAAGTGCGACACCATCGCCACCGGCGTCGTCGCTGCGGCCAAGGAAGTCAATCTGTCGGTGCCGCTGGTCGTCCGCATGAAGGGCACCAACGAAGACCTGGGCAAGAAGATCCTCAAGGATTCCGGCCTGCCCATCATCTCTGCCGATTCCATGGCTGAGGCCGCCACCCAGATCGTTGCCGCGGTCAAGTAAGGAGCCACCGAATGTCTATCCTGATCAACAAGAACACCAAGATCATCACCCAGGGCATCACCGGCAAGACCGGTCAGTTCCACACGGAAAAGTGCCAGGAGTACGCGAACGGCAAGGAGTGCTTCGTTGCCGGCGTGAACCCGAAGAAGGCCGGCGAGTCGATCTTCAACATCCCCATCTACGCTTCGGTCAAGGAAGCCGCCGCTGAAACCGGTGCCACCGTGTCCGTCATCTACGTGCCGCCCGCCGGTGCTGCTGCCGCGATCTGGGAAGCTGTCGAAGCCGACCTCGATCTGGCCATCTGCATCACCGAAGGCATCCCCGTCCGCGACATGCTGATGGTGCGCAACAAGATGAAGGAAAAGGAAGCCAAGGGCGGCAAGAAGACCCTGCTGCTCGGCCCGAACTGCCCCGGCCTGATCACCCCGGACGAAGTGAAGATCGGCATCATGCCGGGTCATATCCACCGCAAGGGCCGCATCGGCGTGGTTTCCCGTTCCGGCACGCTGACCTACGAAGCCGTCGGTCAGCTGACCGAACTGGGCCTCGGCCAGTCGTCCGCCGTCGGTATCGGTGGTGACCCGATCAACGGTCTGAAGCACATCGACGTCATGAAGATGTTCAACGACGATCCGGATACGGATGCCGTCATCATGATCGGTGAAATCGGCGGTCCGGACGAAGCCGAAGCCGCCCAGTGGTGCAAGGCCAACATGAAGAAGCCGATCGTCGGCTTCATCGCTGGCGTGACCGCCCCGGCCGGCAAGCGCATGGGCCATGCTGGCGCCCTGATTTCCGGTGGTGCTGACACCGCTGATGCCAAGCTCGCCATCATGGAAGAGTGCGGTTTCAAGGTCACCAAGAACCCGTCGGAAATGGCCAAGCTGCTCAAGGCCATGCTGTAAACTTCGAGCCTTGCTCGACGAAGAAGGCGGGCCGCGTGCCCGCCTTTTTTTCGTCCATCTTCCGGAGAACGAATCATGGCGGTATTCCTGACCGAAAACGACGTCAAACAGGTGTTGACCGTGGACATGGCGCTGGCCGGCGTCGAATCGGCGCATCGCGACCTGGCGCTCGGCCAGGCGGTCGATGCGCCACGCCAGCGCAGCCGCCTGCCGCAGACGGTGCTGCACATCCTCCAGGGCGCCTTGCCGGCGCAGGGCGTGCTCGGCTACAAGGCCTACACCAGCAACCGTTCCGGCAACCGCTTCCTGATCCATCTGTTCGATGCGGCGACCGGTCTGCACAAGGCCGTGATCGAGGCCGACTACCTCGGGATGATGCGCACCGGTGCCGCCAGCGGCGTCGCCGCGCGCTGGCTGGCGCGGCCGGATGCGACGGTGGCCGGCGTCTTCGGCAGCGGCTGGCAGGCCGAGGGGCATGTGCGGGCGATCTGCGCCGCGCTGCCGCTGGAAACGGTCAAGGTGGTCGGACGCAAGGTGGACAAGCTGCAGTCCTTTTGTGCCCGGATGAGCGAGTTGACCGGACGACGCATCGTGCCGGCGGCCGATGCCGAAGATGCGGTGCGCGATGCCGATCTGGTCGGTACCGTGACGACCGCCGCGCAGCCGCTGTTCGATGCCGACTGGCTCAAGCCGGGCGCGCACATCAACGGGGCCGGCTCGAACGCGTTGATCCGTCAGGAGCTCTCCGAGGCAACAGTGCGTCGCTGCAGCCTGATTGCCGTCGATACCGTCGCCACGGCGCTGGCCGAAGCCGGCGACCTGTTGCCGTTGCTCGAAAAGGGGCGGTTGCATGCCCGGCAACTGGTCGAACTGGGCGAGATCATCGTCGGCCGGCATGCTGGCCGCAGCGATGGCGGACAGCTGACGCTGTTCGAGTCGCAGGGTCTGGCCATTCAGGACCTCGCGCTCGCGTTGCGGGTCCTTGAAGCCGCTCAGGCGCAGGGCTTGGGGCGAGAGATTCCATTGCAATAAAGATTTGACCGGCCAGGGCTGCCGGGGCAACATTACGGGCTCGGACCGGGGCGGGCCCCGACAACAAGAGGAAACAATGGTGCGAACGGCATTCCGGACCACCGCGCGGCATGTCCGCCGGGAGGCGTCCGCATGAAACTGGGGCAGGTCTTGGAGATGGTGGCGCGCACCGACCCCGGTCTCGTTCGTTCGCACAACGAGGACGCAGTTTTCGCCGATCCGGAGCTCGGTGTTGCGATTCTCGCCGACGGCATGGGCGGCTACAGCGCCGGGGAAGTGGCCAGTGGCATGGCCACCATGCTGCTGTCGAGCAGTTTCGCCCGTCTGGTGCCGACCCTGGTGCCGGAGGCCCTGAATGACGGTGGCGGCCCGGTCCAGTTGCTCAACGACGAAATCTGTTCGGCCAATGCGGCGATCTTCAATGCCTCGCAAAGCGAAACAAGCTATGCCGGCATGGGCACGACGCTGGCAATGGCCTGGTTCCTCGACAATCGGGTCTATGTCGCGCATGTCGGCGACTCGCGCGTCTATCGGCTGCGCGGCGATCGTCTGGAGCAACTGACACGGGATCATTCGCTGTTACAGGAGCAACTGGATAATGGCATGATCAGCGAGGAAGAGGCCCGCTATTCGGCGACGCGCAATCTGGTGACGCGGGCGCTGGGCGTCGAGCCCGAAGTCGAGGTCGAAATCCATGTGCACGACGCGTTGGCCGGCGATCTTCTGTTGCTCTGCTCGGATGGCCTGAACGACATGCTCGACGACGACGAGATTGCCACCACCTTGCGCGTCATGGGCGGACATCTGGCGCAGGCGGCGGATCGTCTGGTCGAACAGGCCAACCTGCTGGGCGGGCGGGACAATGTCTCGGTGGTGCTGGCGCGTGTCGATGGCGAGTTTTCGGTGGCTGGCGGTTGGTGGGAACGTTTGTTGGGCAAACTGAAGTGATATCGGGGAAACGATAATGGCAAAGCTGATCCTCTCCATGGACGGACTGGTTCTCAAGGAAATCCAGCTCGACCGCGAACGCCTGACCATCGGCCGCAAACCGCACAACGACGTGCAGATCGACAATCTGGCAATCTCCGGCGAGCATGCCGTGGTCGTCACCATCCTGGAGGATTCCTTCCTCGAGGACCTGAACAGCACCAACGGCACGCTGGTCAACGGCCAGCCGATCAAGAAGCATTTCCTGCGCAACAACGACATTGTCGAGCTCGGCAAGTACAAGCTGAAGTACATGACCGACGGCCAGGCCGTGGCGGCGGATGCCGATCCGGTGGCGGCTGCGCGTGCAGTCGCCCAGAAACTGCCGGGTGAGCTCAAGCTGGAGCCGACCGATACCGGCATCCGTTCCAACTTCGGTACGGTGTCGCGACCGACGGCCGTGCCGCCGGCGGCCATCCAGTTGCTCAGCGGGCCGAATGCCGGCAAGGAACTGCTGCTGACCAAGACGCTGACAACCCTGGGCAAACCGGGGATGCAGGTGGCGGTGATTGCCAAGCGCCCGCACGGCTATTTCATCACCCACGTTGAAGGCGAACAGTTTCCGGTGGTGAACGGTCAGGCGCTCGATGCCCAGGCACACCCGCTGGGCGACCACGACGTGATCGAGATTGCCGGCATCAAGATGGAGTTTTTCCTCAAGGTCTGAGCACGAGGGCGGACACATGAAGCGACATCGGGTCCGCCTGCTGCTGGGCTTGGGCATGCTGCTGCTGGTCCTCGGCCACGCCTTCGAGGAATGGCGGGTGCCGCTGATCAATGTCCTTGATGCCTATCTCTACGATGCACGCATGCGCGTGTTGATGCCGGACACGGTCAACGAACGCGTCGCTGTGGTCGATATCGACGAGAAAAGCCTGGCCGCGCTGGGCCGCTGGCCGTGGCGCCGCGACATCGTCGATCAACTGATACGGCGCCTGAGTGACGAGTACAAGGTGGCGCTGGTCGGTTTCGACGTCGTCTTCGCCGAGCCGGACGACAGTTCCGGTCTGGCTGCGCTGGAAAATCTGGCGCGCGGCCGGTTGCGCGACGATGCCGGGTTTTCCGCCGCACTGCCCGAACTGCGTCGCACGCTGGATTACGACGCTCGCCTGGCCGAGACGATGCGCACTCGTCCGGTGGTGCTCGGCTATTACTTCTCGAGCAACGAATCTTCAGGCCGGCTGCCGCCGCCGTTGGCTTTCTCGCCGGCCGACAAGGAACTGCTGTGGGCGACCATGGCGTGGCCCGCCTACGGCGCCAACCTGCCGACGTTGCAGGCGGCAGCGGGAAGCGCCGGGCATTTCAACCCGGTCATCGATTTCGACGGCGTCGTGCGCCGCGTGCCGCTGGTGGTCGAACATGGCGGCGAGTACTACGATGCCTTGGCGGTTGCCATGCTGCGGCGACTGGTTGGCGACGGTACGCTGAACCTCGACGTGCCGGAGGCCGGCGGGGGCGTCGAATCGCTGAAGATCAGCGGTCGCGCCGGCACACTGAGCATTCCCGTGGGCCGCGATCTCAGCGCGCTGGTGCCCTATCGCGGCGGGGAGCGCAGTTTCCCCTACTTTTCTGCGGTCGACGTGGTGCGGGGCCTGGTTTCCCGGGAAGCGCTGGCCGGTCGGATCGTACTCGTCGGGACCAGTGCGCCGGGGTTGAACGATCTGCGGTCGACGCCGGTCGGCGGCGCTTATCCCGGGGTCGAAGTTCACGCCAATCTGCTTGCCGCCGTGTTGGCCGGCGAGGTACCCAGCAAGCCGGCCTACTTCACGACGCTCGATCTCGGTCAGTTGCTGCTGGCCGGCGGCTTGCTGATTTTCCTGCTGCCGCGCCTGTCGCCGGTGCGTGCCACCTTGCTCACCGCTGGCGTGCTGGCGGTGCTGGTTTTGTTCAATTTCTGGCTGTGGACCGCAGGATACGCGCTGCCGCTGGCCGCGGCGTTGCTGCTCGTGCTGGCTTTGTTCGTGCTCAACATGTCCTGGGGATTCTTCGTCGAATCGCGTTCCAAACGCCAGTTCGCCGAACTGTTCGGCCAGTACGTGCCGCCCGAACTGGTCGACGAGATGGCACGCGACCCCGAGAGTTACAGCATGGACGGACGCAACGAGACGCTGAGCATCCTGTTCGCCGATGTGCGCGATTTCACCAGTCTGTCGGAAGGCATGGAGCCGCGCGAACTGACCCGGCTGATGAACGAATACCTTGGTGCAATGACCGATGTGATCCGCGCCCGGCGCGGCACGCTGGACAAGTACATCGGCGACGCGATCATGGCTTTCTGGGGCGCGCCGGTAGCCGACCCGGAACATGCCGCCAACGCGGTGTCGACCGCGCTGGCCATGCAGGAGGCCGTCCGCCGGCTGGAAGCGCCTTTCGTCGCCCGTGGCTGGCCGGTGCTGCGCATTGGCATCGGCATCAATACCGGCCTGGTGACCGTCGGCGACATGGGCTCGCCGGTGCGCAAGGCCTATACGGTGATGGGCGACGCGGTCAATCTGGCCTCCCGTCTCGAAGGGGTCACCAAACTCTATGGAGTCGGCGTGGTCGTCGGTGAACAGACCCGGGCGCTGTTGGCGGCGCAGTTTGCCTTCCGCGAACTGGATCGGGTGCGGGTCAAGGGCAAGGCGCAGGCCGTCGCCATTTTCGAGCCGCTTGGCCCGTTGACCGCAGACGATGCGGCAGAGCGGCAGCGGCTCGCGCAGTGGGCGGATTTCCTCGTCGCCTATCGGGCCCGTGACTGGGCGGCGGCCGATGCCTTGCTGCAGCCCTTGCTGCAATCCGAGCCGGCTTGCCGTCTGTATGCGCTGTATGCTGAACGACTTGCGCGGTTCCGCGTCGAACCGCCGGCGGCCGACTGGGACGCCGTGACCCTACTTGGAGCGACAACATGAAATTGCGGGTTCTCGGCTGCAGCGGTGGTATCGGCGGACGCAGCCAGCGCACCACCGCGCTGCTGGTCGACCACGACATCCTGATCGATGCCGGCACCGGTCTGGGGGAACTGTCGATTGCCGAACTGGCGGTGATCGACCATGTTTTCCTGACCCATACCCATCTCGATCACATCGCCGCGCTGCCCCTGCTGATCGATACCGTGGCCGACCGACGCAACCAGCCGCTGACCGTCTACGGCACGGATTCGGTGCTGACCATCCTGCGCAATCACATCTTCAACTGGGCGATCTGGCCGGACTTTTCGGAACTGCCGACGCCCGAGGCCCCCTTCCTGCGCTTCGAAACCTTGCCGCTGGGCGGTCATGTGCAACTGGGCGCGCGCCGGATCACGCCACTGCCGGTCGATCATACGGTTCCGGCCGTCGGTTACTGGCTGGATTCCGGACAGGGCAGCCTGGTGTTCTCCGGCGATACCGGGCAATGCGATGCCCTGTGGCGGGCGGTCAATCGCATCGTCAACCTGCGCTATCTGCTGGTCGAATGCGCCTTCTCGAATCGCGAGCGCGAACTGGCGCGGATTTCCCGTCACCTTTGCCCGGACCTGCTGGCCAGCGAGTTGCAGAAGCTGGAACGGGAATGCGAGATTTACATCACCCACCTGAAGCCGGGGCAGATCGAACTGACCATGGAGGAAATTGCCAACTGCCTGAGCAATTTCCAGCCCCGCATGTTGCAGAACAACCAGGTCTTCGAGTTCTGACATGACGCCGACCATCGAACAACTCGGGCGCCTGGATCCGGTGCGCGGCCTGTCCCCGGCCCGCCTGGCCGAACTGGTCCGGCTGTGTCGCTGCGAACGCTGGGCCCCGGGTAGCGATCCGCTGACCAAGCAGCGTCCCGGCCCGTTATTCCTCTATCTGCTCGACGGCGAACTGCGCATCGTGCTGCCGGATGGAGCCGGGCAGGTGCTGGTCGGCGGTTGCGACGCGGCAAACTGGCCGATCGGCTACAAGACCGCACCGCCGGTACGCAGCCGGACAATCACCGAAGTGCAGTTGCTGCCGCTCGATTTCGAAATGCTCGACGTGATGATGACCTGGGACGAAATGTCCGCCGCCGTCGATTTCGGCGGCCAGGTGGCGCAATCGTCGAGTATCGCCTCGACCGCCTTCAGTGCCGAGGTGCTGACCGGCAGCGTGCTGTCCCGCCTGCCGCCGGCCCATATCCACGAACTGCTGCAGCGCTTCCAGCGCGTGCCGGTACGACGGGGACAGACGATCGTCCGCGAGGGCGATGCCGGCGACTATTACTACCTGATCGAATCCGGCCGCTGCCGGGTAACCCGTCTGGTCGGCGGTGCCCAGATGGAGCTGGCCGAACTGAAGACCGGACAAGCCTTCGGCGAGGAAGCCCTGGTTTCGGACTCGCCACGCAGCGCCAGCGTCACGATGACCGGCGACGGTGTCTTGCTGCGCCTGGCCAAGCCGGATTTCCTGGAGCTGCTCAAGGCGCCGCTGCTGCGGCCCCTGGCGCGGGCCGAGGCCGAGCGGCGCGTCGCCGAAGGCCGGGCGCGCTGGCTGGACGTCCGGTATCCTGCCGAATTCGCCGAGGACGGCATGCCGGATGCGGTCAACGTGCCCTTGAACGAAATTCGTACCGCCTTCGGTCTGCTCGACCGCAACCGCGAGTACATCGTCTATTGTCAGAGCGGCCGGCGCAGTTCGGCGGCCGCCTTCCTGCTCGCCCAGGGCGGCTTCCAGGCATCCTGGCTGGCCGGCGGGCTGGCTGCCACGGAGTCGCCATGAGCAATGTCGCCAGCCGCCTGCTGTTCCTGAAAAACCTGCAGCGCCTGACCAACCGCATCCACGCGACGGCGAACATCGACGAGATCATGCTGTCGCTGTCGCAGGAAATCTGCAATCTGTTCGACGCCGACCGGCTGACCCTGTATGCCAGTTCGGAAGACGGCCAGTTCATCGTTTCCAAGGTGAAGACCGGGCTGCATTCGTTCAGCGACATCAAGCTGCCGATCGCCAGCCAGAGCATTGCCGGCCATGTCGCGGTGACCCGTCGCCCGCTGAACGTGGCCGATGCCTACGACGAAGCGGAATTGCGGCGTCACGCACCGGAAATGCAGTTCCTCAGCGAAGTCGACCGCAGGACCGGTTACCGTTCGCGGCAGATGCTGGTGATGCCGATCTGCAGCGAAGGCGGCGAACTGCTCGGCGTGCTCCAGCTGATCAACCACAAGGCCGACATCCCGTTCTCCGAAACCGCCGAGGAAGGTGCCGCCGAGTTGGCGCAGACCCTGGCGGTGGCTTTCCAGCAACGCCGCAACGCCCCCTTCGTGGCGCGCACCCGTTACGACCATCTGGTCGGCGACGGCGTGCTGGCTGCCGGCGAGATGGAGCTGGCCCGGCAGTCCGCCAGGCGCAAGGGCTGTGAGCTGGAGGAGGTGCTGGTCCGCGACTTCAGGATCCCGCTGGCGACGGTCGGCGCGGCGTTGGCCAAATTCTTCGGCGTACCCTACGAGCCGGCGCGCGAGGATCGCATCAAGCCGCTCGAGTTGCTCAAGCACATCAAGCGCGAATTCGTCGATGAAAGCCAGTGGCTGCCGCTGGAGGAAACGCCGGAGGGCATCGTCGTCATCACGCCCGATCCGGAGCGGCTGCGCATCTCGCGACTGGCCGAGAATGTCTTTCCCCGGCGCAAGCTGGCCTACCGGGTGAGCACGCTGCGCGAATTCGCACAGACCGTCGATCATTTCTTCGGTGCCTTGGCCGACAGCGGTACGGTCGACGAGTTGCTGTCCGGCCTGGACGAGGGCGAGGACGGCACCGAGGCGGCCGACGATGTGTCCGCCGCCGCCGACAACGAACTGGTCCGGCTGGTGAACAAGATCATCGTCGATGCCCATCGCCAGGGCGCGTCCGACATCCATGTCGAGCCGCGGCCGGGCAAGGAAAAAACCATCATCCGTTTCCGCAAGGACGGGTCGCTGATCAGCTATATCGAGATTCCCGCCGCCTACCGGGCTGCGCTGGTGACCCGCCTGAAGATCATGTGCGATCTCGATATCTCGGAGAAGCGCCGGCCGCAGGACGGCAAGATCAAGTTCAAGCGCTTCGGGCCGCTCGACATCGAACTGCGCGTGGCGACCATTCCCACTGCCGGCGGCGTCGAGGACGTGGTGATGCGCATCCTGGCCGCCGGCGAACCGATCAAACTCGATCAACTGGGGCTTGCTGCGGTCAACCGGGAAAATCTGGTGAAATGCGTCGAAAAGCCCTACGGCCTGTTCTTTGTCTGCGGGCCGACCGGTTCGGGCAAGACGACGACGCTGCACTCGGTGCTCGGCCATCTGAACAAGCCGGATACCAAGATCTGGACCGCGGAAGACCCGGTCGAAATCACCCAGAAGGGCCTGCGCCAGGTACAGGTGAACCGTAAGGCCGGGCTGGATTTCGCAACGGTGATGAAGGCTTTCCTGCGGGCCGATCCGGACATCATCATGGTCGGCGAAATGCGCGATGCGGAAACCGCCGGCATCGGCATCGAAGCCTCGCTCACCGGCCATCTGGTATTTGCCACGCTGCACACCAATTCGGCGCCGGAATCGGTGATCCGTCTGCTCGACATGGGCATGGACCCGTTCAACTTCGCCGACGCGCTGCTCGGCATCCTCGCCCAACGGCTGGGCAAGCGCCTGTGCCCGTCCTGCCGCGAGGCCTATGTGCCGGACGCGACGGAGATCGGCCTGTTGCTCGACGAATACGCTAGCGAACTGCAACGCACCGATGCCTGGCTGCACGACCCGGCCGCCGCGCGCGAAGCTGTCCTGGCCGGATGGCGGCAGAATTTTGCGGTCGACGGCCGGTTTACACTGTATCGTGCCAAGGGTTGCCCGGCCTGTAACGACACCGGCTACAAGGGGCGCGTCGGTCTCCACGAACTGATGGTCGGCAGCGATCCGGTCAAGAAGCTGATCCAGGAAAAGGCACGGGTGGCGGAAATTCTTGCCTGTGCATTGAACGAAGGCATGCGTACCCTCAAAATGGACGGTGTGGAAAAAGTGTTGCAGGGGCTGACCGATCTGAAACAGGTTCGTGCGGTGTGCATCAAATGACGAGGGGTGGGGAATGGAAGGCTTGAACGACCTGTTTCGCCGGCTGGAGCAACTGAACGACATCGGTGCTTCGCTGTCCAGCGAGCGCAACATCGACCTGCTGCTGGAAAAGATCCTGCTTGCCGCCAAGGACATCACCCGCGCCGACGGCGGCACCTTGTACCGCTTGTCCGAAGACGGCAAACGCCTGTGTTTCGAGATCGTCCGCACCGACTCGCTGAACATCGCCTTCGGCGGTTCGAAGGGCGAAGCGATGTCCGGCAAGTTTCCCGATCTGCCGCTGCATCGCGACGACGGCGCCGCCAACGACAACCTGATTGCGGTCTATGCCGCACTGAACGGAAAAACGGTCAATATCGCCGATGCCTACACCGCGGAAGGTTTCGACTTCTCCGGCACGCGGCGTTTCGACGAGCGCACCGGCTACCGCTCGCAATCCTTCCTCACCGTGCCGATGAAGAACCACGAAGGGGAAATCATCGGCGTGCTGCAACTGTTGAACGCCATCGATCCGGCGAGCGGCAAGGTCACGGTGTTTTCCGATGCCGACCAGCGTCTGGCCGAATCGCTGGCCTCGCAGGCCGCCATCGCGCTGACCAACCGGCAACTGGTCGAACAACTGGAAAGCCTGTTCGAATCCTTCATCAAGCTGATCAACCTGGCAATCGACGAAAAATCCGCGCACACCGGCGGCCACTGCCAGCGCGTGCCGGAGCTGACGATGATGCTGGCCGATGCGGCCGAAGCCGTCGACGAAGGTCCGCTGGCCGATTTCAGGTTGAGCGACAAGGAGCGCTACGAACTGCGCATCGCCGCGCTGATGCACGATTGCGGCAAGGTCACCACGCCGGTGCACGTGGTCGACAAGGCGACCAAGTTGCAAACCATCTTCGACCGCATCGAACTGGTCGATACCCGTTTCGAAGTGCTCCGCCAGCAAGCCGAAGCCCGCAAGTGGCGAAGCATTGCCGAAGGCGAGCCGGCTTCCCGCGCCGAGCAGGCTTTCGCCAATTTTTGCGGTCAACTCGACGTCGACCGCGAATTTCTGCGGCGGGTCAATGTCGGCGGCGAACGCATGCGCGACGAGGACATCGAGCGCGTCCGGCAGATTGCCGCGCAATACCGCTGGACCACGCCGTCCGGCGAGGAAGCATCCTTCCTCAGCGGCAACGAGATCGAGAACCTGACCATCCGCGCCGGCACACTGACCCAGGCCGAACGGGAAATCATCAACTACCACATCGTTGCCACCATCAAGATGCTGGAACAGCTCCCCTGGCCCAAGCACCTGAAGAACGTGCCCGAATACGCCGGCGGCCACCACGAGCGCATGGACGGCAAGGGCTACCCCAAGGGCCTGACCCGCGACCAGATGAGCTGGCAGGCCCGCATGATGGGAATCGCCGACATCTTCGAAGCGCTGACCGCCAAGGATCGCCCCTACAAGGAAGCGATGAAGCTCTCGCAGGCGCTGAGCATCATGGAAAACTTCCGCAACAACGGCCACATCGATCCCGATCTGCACGAGGTCTTCGTCAAGGCCGGGGTGTTCCGGCGCTATGGCGAATCCTTCCTGGATGCGGCACAACGTGACGTGTGAGATGCCGTGAATTGTAGTTGAGTGACGAAAAATGTCAGTTGACGGATGCGAGGTGTTTTAAGTTTTTGTTTTTTATGATTTTATGATTTCTTGTTTTCTGGCACGGAAAGTGTTTTGTATCACCCAAGCGGTTAATGCCGCCAATTCTTGAGGAGAATCACATGAAGCGTACGCAACAAGGTTTTACCCTGATCGAACTGATGATCGTCGTGGCGATCATCGGCATTCTGGCTGCCATCGCGCTGCCGCAATACCGTTCCTACACGCAAAAGTCTGCAGACAATGCCTGTCTGGCAGAAGCCAAGTCGCTGATGAGCGGCGTGGTCGCTGCGATGTCCAATAGCGACACCAATCTGCTGCCTTCCATGACGCTGCGCGCTTGCGATGCCGCTGGTACTGTTCCCACCGCGCTGCCGTCAGCCGGGGCTTCCTTGACCTACAGATCCTCGAAGGGCACGAAAACGATTACCTGCTTGGTTGATTCCGGTAATTGCTCTGCTTCTTGATCTCAACAAGCCTTTAAAAACTAAAAGCGCCTTAGGGCGCTTTTAGTTTTTATAAACTAAAGTTTTTTATCTCATGTCCGAATTACTCAGTAGCGATATGTGCGAATTGACAATTCTGATGCCCTGTCTGAATGAGGCCGCCACCCTGGCTACATGCATTGAAAAAGCTAAGGAAAGCATTTCCCTGCTAGGGGTCGATGGGGAAATACTGGTTGCAGATAACGGATCAACTGACGGTTCGCAGGCAATTGCGCATGAGATGGGTGCTAGGGTTGTCAATATCGATGAGCGAGGTTACGGAGCTGCATTGCAGGGAGGAATCGCTGCGGCACGTGGAACTTATGTAATCATGGCTGATGCAGACGACAGTTATGCATTCGATCAATTGAGCGAGTTTTATCATCAATTGAAAAATGGTAACGAACTGGTTATGGGTAACCGGTTTCTCGGTGGAATTGAAGAGGGGGCAATGCCCTTGCTACACCGATATTTGGGAAACCCTGTATTAAGCTTTATAGGGAGGCTTTTTTTCAAAATTCCTATCGGTGATTTTCATTGCGGTTTACGAGGATTCTCGAGGGAAAAAATACTGGCCCTAAATTTGCAAACGAGCGGTATGGAATTCGCCAGTGAAATGGTCATTAAATCGGCGCTGGCTGGTGCGAAGATTTGTGAAGTTCCTACCACGTTAAAGCCCGATGGTCGGGGACGTCCTCCGCATTTGCGCACTTGGAGAGATGGATGGCGTCACCTTCGTTTTATGTTGCTGCTTTCGCCTCGTTGGCTATTTTTCTATCCGGGTCTTTTCATGGCTTTTCTCGGAGGCATTGGAAGTATTTGGCTGTTGCCGGGACTGCGCGTTATTGGTGGGTTCGGATTTGATATTCACTCACTGCTTTATTTTTCTGCAATCTGGATCGTCGGTATGCAGATGCTTTTTTTGGGGGTTCTGGCTCGCTGTGCCGGTGTTTGTTTCAGAATTTTGCCTAGTTCAGGTGTTACCGATTGGCTACTAAAAAAGTTTCGACTTGAGTTTGGGTTGTTTGTAGCGATAGTGCTGTTGCTCGTTGCTTTACTTATGGCGGTTAAATCAATTTTGGGCTGGGAGGTTGCTGGGTTCTCCTCTCTTGATCCACGACAAACCATGAGAGAAGTTATCCCCGCTGCGGCGCTTGGTATATTTTCTATGGATTTGGTAGCAATGAGCTTTTGGCTGACTTTTTTGCAGTTTTCGTCAACGCGGAAATAATTGAATGACCAAAGTTTTTCGTTTTGATTTTATATGTTGTTCGATTTATTCTTTGTTGTGCGTTGTATGGGTCGCATGGGTAGGTTCTTTTTTTTCTTTCGATTTTTTACACTATCATCTATATGTTGTTCATGCTTGGCTTGAAGGGCGGTTGCCGCAAGAGCTATTCGCTGCAAGCGGTCAGAGTTACTTAAACCCTTATCCTCATCTGCCTTTTTATATTGCTTATCGGGGTATTGCTAATAGCATGATGGCGATGTTGGTTGTAGCAGCTTTTCATAGTATTAATCTGTGGTTGCTGCACTTTGTGGCTTGTGAATTAATTCCTCCTGCGGAGCGCTTGGGGCGATTTTTAATTTTCTTCGGTGTTCTTGTTGGAATGTTGAGCCCGGGGTTTTTGCTGGAACTCGGTACAGGGTATGCTGATATTGTTGTTAGTATTCCTGCTATGGGAGCGCTTCTGTTGTTGTTGCGGTGGGTTAAATCTCGCTACAGTGAGAATTGGTTGGTTTTTTGTTTTTCTTGGCTATTGCTTGGTATTTCGGTTGGCTTAAAGCCATCTATGGCTATCTATGGATTTGCCTTGCTGGTTTCGTTGGTTTTGCTTTTCTCTCCTAAATGGGGGATGCTCTGGAGAGCGCTTGTTTTCGGCGCTCTTGGGGGAGGGGTAGGTGGAGGGGAGCATGCTTTGATGCTGTGGAGATATTTTGACAGTCCCGTTTTTCCTCTCTTTAATGCAGATATAAAATCGTCTTGGTTTCCTTTGGTTAATATGGTCTCTGAGCGTTTTCGTCCGGATGATTTTTTGGCTGTATTGACTTTTCCATTGAGTATGGCCGATAGCGGAAAACGCGTAGCGTTAGAGTGGATGTCGGTAGATATCCGGCCAGTTTGGCTGTTGGGAATTGTTTTTCTCGCCGGTGTAATGTACTTGTTGCAGAAAGTGTATATGCGGAGCGTAGGAACGGTTTCCTCTGCGGAGGCGAATTTTTTCTGGTTGAGCTCTTTGTTGTTTTTCGTTCTATGGGTTTATAGCAGCGCAAATATTCGTTATGCCATTCATGGGTTTTTATTGATCGGGCCAATGATTGCATTTTTGTCAAGTAAAATATGTGGCAAAAAAAATTATGTGGCGATGTTCCTGATATTGTTGCCATTTACTGCGCAAAGTGCATTGGCTACAAGCTTGAATCAGCCGCTAAATATTTTTTCTCGTGACCCTCGGTCGTGGGGTGACGTTTGGTTTGATATTTCAGTGCCAGAGGAACTGAAGGTAAGTCCCGCCTATTATTTCTCATTGCAGATGCAGGGTTATGCAAGCCTGGCGCCTATTTTTCCCAGTGGTTCGAGGTTTTTCAATCTTATCGGGCAAACCACATGGCGGCCTGATAGTTTGATTTTTAAAAAGGTACTTGAGGATGCGAAATCGCAAGCATTGCCCTTGCGTACTCTATATCAAAGGCACAACAAACCGAACGGTGATTTCGAATCTTTGGATGATATGCTGAATACACAGAATTCTCTTCTTTCGGATTATGGTTATCAGGTTATTCCTGGTAGCTGTTATGAGATGAGTAATTCAAGTCCGTTTTTTTATTTGGTTAGTTGTGCAATGGTGTCCGGCGATTTTATCGGCGAGGATGAAATGAAACGGAGAAAACTAATAGATTCTCGGTTTGCTGTTTGGGAGGAAGCGTGCCCGGGAGAGTTTTCTCCCGGCGGATTTGCTAGCGTGCAAACAAACAATGTCAGGCGACGCCATTATACAAATACCGATTATCGAATTATTTGTCGTGATGACGGGGTGTTGTTTTCAATTGGTCGAATGCGTGACAATCAACCCGTGGTTTTTCTGGAAAATGCCAAGGGGGAGCGATTGATTGATGGCTGCCCTACAAAAGCACAGCAATGAATTTTCATTCAGTAGATAATGGTTATGAATGCTTATCGTAGGAGAATATGGCAAGAGTTTTGTGTTTTGATAAAGAAAATCGACACGCCAGCCAAAATTCTTGACTTTGGATGCGGTGATGGTTGGTTTGCTTCCAAGCTACAGGGTTGTTTTACGCGCGCTTTTCTTGTGCCTCTTGATGTCAAGCGGCGTGAGCGTTTGGTAATTGAGCCAGTTATTTTTTCAGCTGGAGAAAAGCTTCCGTTCAATGATGGTGATTTTGATTTGGTATATGCAGTTGATGTTCTACACCACTGCCATTCTCCCGAATTCTATCTGGACGAGCTGAGCAGGGTGTCCCGCCGTTATATTCTCATCAAGGATCACACTTGGCGGCGCAGGTGGGAGTTTTGGGCCTTGGCGATTCTTGATGAACTGGGTAACCGGCGTTTTGGTATTCCTTCGCCGCAGCACTATCAATATTCCAACGACTGGTCTGAGTTCCTCGCGGCACGTGGTTGGCGCTTGTCACGGATGATCCACCCGTGTCGTTGTCACGTAGGAATTTTGGGGGCTCTGACGAATCGGTTGCAGTACATTGCGCTTTATGAACGCGTGGAGTTGCCGTTGGAGGAAACAAAGCTCCAGTCGCGATGAGCGATGAAGTTGACGATTGTCATGCCGGCCGCAATCGTTGCGCTTGCCAGCAGGTAGTGAAAGCCGAGCAGGTCGACCAGCAGGATCATCAGGGCGAGGCTGATCAGGGTGCTCGACAAGGTGACGCTCATATAGCGCGCGTATTCCGCCCAGCAGTGAAAGTTCTGGCTCGTGAATGTCCATTGTCGGTTGAGTATCCAGCCAAGCGAATTGGCGATCAGGATGGATAAGGCCATGGATAGCAAATAGTGCAATCCCATTACCTCGGTGCCGGCATATAGGACGAGCAGATTGGTGGTAAAACAGATACCACCGACCACAATGAATCGAAGTAATCTTTTATCCAGCATTTCCATCTTTACCGTTTAATCGCCACGATGTCAGCCAGAAGTGATGCGCCGTTTTGGCGCCATGATGCCTATACGCTCAGGCATCTCAAACATGCCATAGAGCGATGTGCCAGAAAGGCTTGGCAATTGGGCGCGCTTGCCCCGAATACTACCGTAGTGGACCTGGGCTGCGGTGATGCGCCCTATAAAGCAGTGCTGACTGAGTCCGGTGCCCGTTACCTTGCCTGCGATCTTGATCGTGCGCCGACTGTGGATATCGTCCTGAACGCGGATGGCTCTGTGCCGTTGCCCGATTCCTCCGCCTCCTGCGTTGCTTCCTTCCAGGTACTTGAGCATGTCTGGGATATTGACCTCTATCTTGCTGAATGTCGGCGCTTGCTGACTGATGACGGATTGTTGATTTTATCGACGCACGGTAACTGGCTTTATCACCCCCATCCGGCTGATTTCCGTCGTTGGACCCGGGAAGGGCTGACACGGGAGCTCTCTTCCCGTGGCTTTGAGCTCGTCGAATTCTGGCCGGTGGTCGGTCCGCTGGCCTGGACGACGCAGTTTCGCACGCTCGCCTATCATCACGTGCTGGCAAAGCTCGGCTTCCCGGGGCGTTTGCTCTCGGCTCTGATCTGCAGCTTCATGTATCTGCGCATGAGCCTGGAGGACAAAGTGACGCCTGCGGAACTGACAGGCAACAATGCGGCGGTGTATGTCATGCTTGCAAGACCCATATCCTGAGGCCACAGGATGTCACCAGAGCCGCAGCACAAGCCCAGGATTCTTTTACTAACGCATTACTACCCAGCACATCGCGGCGGGATTGAGATTGTTGCCGGGCAGTTGGCCAGGCGTCTGGGTAAGCATTTTTCCATCCGCTGGCTGGCCGCCGATTGTGACCCGCTACCTGAAATTCCGAATGTGCGTTGTGAGCCCCAGCCAACGTGGAATCAACTCGAGGCGCGAGGATTTCCCTGGCCATTCTGGTATTGGCGGGGTTGGAAACAGTTGAAGATGGCGATTGATGAATGTGATCTTCTGCATATTCACGATTTCATCTATCCGGCGCATCTGTTTTCGCTCTGCTGGGCAAAGCATCGGGGAAAACCGGTGGTGCTGACACAGCATATTGGCGATATTGATTATCCGAATCCAATGCTGAGATTGCTCTTGCGTGTCATCAACCGGACTATTGGACGATGGATGATGCGCAAGGCTGATCAAGTCGTTTTCATCAGTCCCCGGGTAAAGGCATCGTTTGAAAGTTTTTGCCGGTTTGCTGCGTTTCCGCGCTATTGGCCAAATGGTGTCGATTCATCGGTGTTTTTTCCTGTACAAGAAAATGCCCGAAATGCTTTGCGAGAAAAGCATGGGCTGGATAAGCGTCCCGCCGTGCTTTTCGTCGGTCGTTTCACTCAGCGTAAGGGCTTGGATGTTCTTGAACGCGCGGTGAAGGAGAGGCCTGATTGGCAATGGTGCTTTGCCGGTTGGGGCAGCATCGATCCGGAGAGATGGGGGAGTGCTTCCGTTCGAGTCTGGCGGAATTGTTCCGGGGAGGATCTGGCTGCGCTTTATCAGCTTGCTGATTGTCTGGTTTTGCCAAGCTACGGGGAAGGATTCCCTCTGGTTGTTCAGGAGGCCATGGCGTGCGGCACGCCTGTCGTTGTCTCCCGTGAAACGCTGGAAGGGATCGAGGGCGTTTCCAGTTTTGCGAGCCCCGTTGAACGGGATCCCAAAAATCTCGATCCAGATGCGTGGCTGGTCGCTATTGAAAAGTGCATTTCCAGTTCATCGGCTGAGCGTAGGGCCGATTGTGCTTTGTTGGCCAAGCAACTTTGGGATTGGGAGGCGCGGGCCACGATGTACAGGAATTTGTTCGAACAGTTATTGCATTCCTTGCCGACCTGTTGATCCGTCCTTAAGCCAGCTTTCCAAGGATCGTGCCTGACTTGAAACAAGAATTTCCAGTTGCCCGTTGAGCCAGCCGTGAGCAATGCCTGCCGGTTGTTTGCCCTGTAGTTCATTCAGCAGCAGAAGTGCTTCCGAGGCATCGTTGATTCGCCCTAGGGTTTCCTGAAGGCGGTGCAAAGCGCTTAGTGCCTGTCGAGTTTGCCTGGCGGGTAAGGTGTTTTCCAGGAATTCGATCGCATAGCGCAATCGTTTGAACTTCAAGCGCATCTCATGCCGTTGCGCGGCATCCAGTTCCGCATAACGTTCCGCCAGTTTTCTGGCGCTCTGCGTGTAGCTGGCAACGCGTTCGCGGGCGAACTGTTTGATCGGGGTGTTGCCTGTTTCCTGCAAAGCGTAGATCGCTGCTGCGAACTCAAGGATCAGCCGCGGATATTCCCTGACCGCCAGTAATTTGACGATGCTGCGCCGAGCGTATCTCGCGCGCTGTTCGGCGCGTGCCTGCAGGCGCCGAAGGTCTGGCGATTCGGGGAAGGTGGCAAGCATCGGCGGCAGGGTTTCTTCCTGGAAGACATCCCAGTTCCGGGCTTCGCCCAGCGCGCTGGCCAGCGCCCGCCAGGTCTGGCCGTAGGTGGCGACGAAATCCTTGGGAAGTACCGGCGCGAAGAGCTTGATCGCCGAGCGCAGGCGACGCAGTGCGACGCGGGCCTGGTGGATGAATTCCGCTTCGCCGCCGGCGAGCAGGCCAGCTTCGTTGCGCTGGAAATGTTCCAGGCAAGCCAGTGCGATGGCACGAAAGGCTTCGACCGGCGTTTGCCCAGCGTGCAGGGCGATCGGCTTGGCGCGGAAGGGTTGTTCCGGTGTGCGCAGGAACAGGCGGTAGCCGCGTTCGGCCTTGCTGGCGATGCTCGGCCGCAGGTGGAAGTGGGCCTGCAGTTTGCGGGTCAGGCCGAAGATGTCTTCGATTCGCCCGGAGAGCAGTTCCAGTTCGACTTCACAGATGCGCTCCTTCGTCTTGCCGCTGGCGATTTCGCCGCGATCCAGCGCCAGTTCGATCCGTGATTCGCCGAATGGCACTTGCCAGACCTGGCGCTTGAAGTCGGTGGTGAATACCGCTTTGAGTTCCGGGCGGGCGCCATCCAGAAGGTTGCGCAGTTCGGTGCGGTCGACGTGCGAAAAATCGAAATTTCCTGGTGCGGCCGGGCATTCCCATTCGTTGCGCACGGCCAGGCCGCCGCTGGCGGGTTCGGCGGACTTTACGGTCAACAGCCATTCCCAGCCTTTTTTCCGGAAGCGCAGTGCGATGCGTTGGGCGTGCAGGCGCAGGTCCGGTGTGTCGTAGTAGGTGTTGAGCAGTTTCAGTCGCTGGGTCGGGAGATTCCTGAGCAGCGGATGTTCGAGCAGTTTGCGGGCATCGCCGGGTTTCAGGCTGAGCTTGAGTTCGATCTCGGTAGCCATGTCAGCTGCGCGGCACTGCCGGGCCGGTGGCACCGTCGAAGCCGAGCGAGCCGAGCAGGGCCAGGTCGTCCTTGTCCTGGACGCCGAGCGCGATCACTTCGATGCCCATGCCGTGGGCGACGCGGCAAAGGCCGGAGAGGAATTCCTGGTTGCCCGCACTGTGCTGGATGTCGCGCACATAGCTTGGGTGTACCTTGATGTAGTCGAGGCCGAGGCTGGCCAGTTTGCCGATTTCGCCGAAGCGCTGGCCAAAGTACTCGATGCCGACGCGGCAGCCGAGTTCCTTCAGGATGCGCGCCAGATCGCAGAAGGCTTCGAACTGGCGGAAGGCGCCATATTCCGGGACCTCGAACAGCAGTCGGGAGCACATGTCGGGATAGGTCTTGAGCAGTTCGATCAGGCGATTGCGGAAAGTGAAGTCGCCGACGGTTTCCGCCGACAGGTTGACCGCCACGTCGCCCTGGCCCTGGCGGAGATGTTCGATGGCCATCTTGACGACGCCGAGATCGATCGGGGCGATCAGGTTGAGCTTGGCGGCCATCGGCATGAAGTCGCCGGCCGACAGCACCACGTCGCCACCCGGCGGCTTCAGGCGGATGACGCCTTCCTGGTGCAGCGGCGTGCTGTCGCCACGGATGACCGGATAGAAGGCCAGGTTGAGCTGGCCGCCATCGACGGCTTCGGTCAGCAACGTGCGCCACTGTTCGGCCGGCAGCGAGAAGCGGTTTTCGCTCTGGTCGGCGAAATAGTTGTTCGGGCCGAGACTGGTGGCGCGGGCCAGCGCTTCGTCGGCACGGGTGAGCAGGGCGCCGATGTTCTGGTGGCGCTGGTACTGCACGGCGGCGAGGTGGAACAGATCCGGGATTTCGTTGCTCCAGGCCGGCAGCCAGTCGGAGACCATGCGTTCGTGGATGTCCCGGGCGGCATCGGCGGGGTTTTCGAAGCTCGGGCAGACAACGGCGAATTCGCCGCCCTTGATACGTCCGGCGCGCTGGCCGTGGCGGTCGTTGCCGCTGGCGTAAAGTACGTCGCCGAGCGACTTGAGCAGCGCATCGGTGCGCAGGTGGCCGAGTTGTTCGTTGATCCGGCCGATGTCGGTCAGGCGCACGATGACTAGGCTGCCGACCGAACCGAAATTCTCGCCGCCGACGATTTCGCGCAGATGCGACATGAAGTACTCGCGCGTGGACAGGCCGGTAACCGCGTCCCGGTTGACCTTCTTGCGCAGCGTGTCTAAGCGGGCGCCTTCTTCGGCAAAGATGCTCTTCAGCCGGCCGACCATTTCGTTCATCGCCCGCGTCACGGCTTTCAATTCCAGCGGTTTCGGCTCGTCGACCGTAATGAAACGCCGTTCGGCCAGCGCCGTGGCCTGACGGACGACGTTGCCAAGCGACTGGCCGATGGTTCGCAGCAACAGCATGCCGAGCGCGCCCAGCACGACGCCGCCGAGCGCAAACCAGGTAACCAGTCGTTTGACCTGCTCCCACAGCGCCTGGTAGGCAAAATCGCTATGGCTGACCACGCGGACGGTTGCGAACTGCTTCCAGCCATCGCTGACCTGGGCCAGTCCCGGCGGCGAGGGTAGCGAGAAGAGCTCGGTGAACCAGCGCGGCACGCTGGCGTCGGTATGCTCCTGAACCCGCTGGACGATGATCTGGTCGACCGGGTCGATGACGCTGATTTCGCGGTAGAAGCCGGTGTCGAACAACGCGGCAACCTGCAGTTCGACATTGACCGGGTCCTTGTCCTGCTGCGTCATCGACAGGGCCAGCGAAGTGGCGTTGTCGTTGTTCTTGCGCTCGAGTTGCTGGATCAGGTAATCCCGGGCCGACCAGATGCTGATCGACAGGCTGCCGACGAAGGCGATGATCGTGCTGATGATCACGGCGAGCCAGAGTTGGCGGAACAGGGACATGGTGTTTTACCTCATTCGAATCCGTCGGCCCGGGCGCGGGCGAGCAGGTCCTGCCAGCGCGACAGGTTGCTGTTGCTGGACTGGTTGCTGGTGCCGCGCCAGATGCCGGCGCTGTTGAAACTGAAGACGGGAGACAGGTCGGGGCGGCGCGAGGCCGGCAGAATCTGGGCGTTCAGGTTGTCGAGAATGTAGGGGTCGGCATTCGGCGACGGGTAGTAGGCCAGCACCATGTGCGCCTGCGGTGTATTGCCGCCCGGTGTGCCGACTTGCGCCTTGACGTAGACCAGACGCAACTTGGCGACCGGCACCCCGAGGTCGATCAGCGAGAAGTACTTGGCGATCGAAAAATCCTCGCAATCGGCCTTGCCGCGACCGATCGTCTCGAGCGGGGTGGCCCAGTAATCGCTCTGCCCCCAGATCGTGATGTCGTCGTCGTATACGATGCGCCGGTTGAAGAAGTCGTTGACCGCGCGCAGCTTGTCCTGCTCGGAGCCTCTCGTCGAGGCCAGCATGTTCTGCCATTCATTGAACAGCACGATCGGCGCCGGGCCGAAGCGCATCATCAGCGACTGCTTCATGCGTTCGAAATCGAGCCCGAAGACGCTGCCCAGCCAGAGGCTGCCAAGCAGCAGGCAGGCGGCGAAACGAAGGGCCGGGCGCATGGCGACGGAGTCAGCCCGTGAACTCAGGCGCCGAGCGCCGGGTTCAGCGTGTAGGTGCCGGTCAGACTGGCTTCGGCGAGGACGTGGCCGGCCATTGCGGCGCGTACCTCGGGCCCGCCGAAGCGACCGGTCAGCGGCAGTTTTTCGATATCCAGCGCGTAGACCGTAAAGATGTAACGATGGACGATCTCGTCGTTCCACGGCGGGCAGGGGCCATCGTAACCGTGATAGTCGCCGCGCATGTCGTTGTCGCCGGCAAACCAGTCGGTGTAATTGTTGATGCCCTGCCGGCTGCCGTGCAGCGATTGCGGCCCCGGTTTGCCGCGCGGAACGACCGTGTTGCTGAATTCTCCCTCGCCGATGGCGTTGACCGTGGCCGGCAGATCGATCAGCACCCAATGGAAGAAGTCGACGCGCGGCAGCGAGGCGGGTACGGTCCGGCCTTCCTGATTGACGTCGTCGCCGCGACTCGGAACGTCGGGGTCGTGGCAGAGGACGACGAAGGAGCGTGTGCCGGCCGGTGCCTCGTGCCAGGCAAGCTGGGGATTGAGGTTCCGACCGAGACAGACGTGATGTGCCGCATCCGGCAGGCAGAAGGCGTGGGCGCCGGGAATCGGCTGATCGTGGGAAAGGCTTTCGCTGCTCAGTCGCATGTTGGGTCTCCTGTCATTCTGCCGCCCGCCGCGTGAAATCGCGCAAGCGGAAGCCGAGAAGCCATAGTGTAGCGAAATATGACGATGCGCCGGCAACGATGAGTCCGCCCAACTGAGTCAATCTTGCGGTCAACGTCGCATTGAGCCAGTTTTCCGTCGGCCCGGCGGCAAACCACAGGACTGTGCCCATGACGCTCATGGCGGCGACGAGTTTGATAAAGAACGCTGGCCAACCTGCCTGCGGCGTGTAGATTCCTGCCTGACGCAGGCCGCGATAGAGCAGGCCCGCGTTCAGGCAGGCGGCCAGCCCGATCGACAACGCCAGCCCGGCGTGGGCGATCCAGCCGATGAACGCGAGGTTCATCGCTTGCGTGGCGGCGAGCGAAATCAATGCGATCTTCACCGGGGTGCGGACGTTCTGGCGGGCGTAGAAACCGGGTGCGAGCACCTTGACCAGGATCAGTCCGGTCAGCCCGACGGTGTACGCGACCAGCGCCGACTGCGTCTGCTGGACATCATGCGCGGTGAATGCTCCGTGATGGAACAGGGTTGCGATCAGCGGCACGGCCAGTAGCGCCAGGGCCAGTGAGGCCGGTGCGGCCAGCAGGAAAGTCAGGCGCAGCCCCCAGTCGAGCAGTCGCGAGTATTCGGCAAGATCCTGCTTGGCATGGCAACGCGATAGCGATGGCAGGAGGATTGTGCCGAGCGCCGCGCCGAGGAGGCCCGACGGAAATTCCATCAGACGGTCGGCGTAATACAGCCAGGAAACGCTACCAGTGCTCAGAAAGGAGGCGAACATGGTGTTGATCAGCAAACTGATCTGCGACACCGACACCCCAACCAGTGCCGGCAGCATGAGTCGGGTGATGCGCCGGACGCCGGGGTCGGCCCAGGCCGCCTTCCAGTCCAGGCGTGGTCGCGGCAGCATGGCGATCCGGCGCAGCGCGGGGAACTGAATGGCCAGTTGCAGCGCGCCGCCAATGAAAACCGACCAGGCCAGCGCCAGTACCGGCGGGTCGAAATAGGGCGCCGCAAACAAGGCCATGGCGATGAAGCTCAGATTGAGCAGGACCGGCGTGAAGGCCGGCAGCGCAAAACGGCTCCAGGTATTGAGGATGCCGCCGGCTAGTGCGACCAGCGACATGAAGAAGATGTACGGGAAGGTGATGCGCGTCAGCGTCACGGTCAGCGCGAACTTGTCCGGCTCGGCGCTGAAGCCGGGGGCCGATATCCACACCAGCAGCGGTGCCGCGGCAACGCCAAGCGCGGTGATCGTGAACAGCGCCACGGCCAGCAGGCTGGCAACATGGTCGATCAGCGTGCGGGTGTCTTCCGGGCTGCGCTGATTCTTGTATTCGCCCAGGATGGGAACGAAGGCCTGGGAAAAGGCCCCTTCGGCGAACATCCGGCGCAACAGATTGGGCAGCTTGAAGGCGACGAAGAAGGCGTCAGTCGCAATGCCGGCGCCGAATGTGCGAGCGATGACGAAGTCACGGACGAAGCCAAGAATACGGGAAAGCAGTGTCATGCCGCTGACCGCTGCCAGCGCGCGTAGCAAATTCATGAGAGCCTTGTTGCCTGAAGGCAGACGTAAAAGCTATAATTCTACGCTCTGCTGCTCGCAAGGGTGGCTGGTGTGCCGTTGTAGCTCAGTTGGTAGAGCAACTGATTCGTAATCAGTAGGTCGAGTGTTCGATTCACTTCAACGGCACCAGAAATTCAAGGGCTTGCGCTTAGGCGCAGGCCCTTTTCGTTTTCGGCTTCGGTTTCAGCCGTGTTGTGTCAGCACGACCCGGTTGCGCCCGCTGCGTTTGGCGCTGTACAGCCCTTGATCGGCGTGATGCAGCAGTTTCTGGGGCGTGGCTTCGGCGCTGGGATGGATGCAGGAGACGCCAAAGCTGCACGACACCAGTCCATCGATGCCTTTTTCGTGGGGGATGCACAGTTCCCGGGTCGAGCGCCGCATGCGCTCGGCGACAGCGATGGCGCCCCTGGCATCCGTGCCGGGCAGGATGGTGACGAATTCCTCTCCCCCATAACGAGCCACGGTGTCCTCGACCCGGAACAGCGATTCGTTGAGCGATCCGGCAACTGCCTTGAGGCAGGCGTCGCCGGCCTGGTGTCCGTAGATGTCGTTGAATTGCTTGAAGAAGTCGATATCGGTGAGTACGACGCTGAGTGGCG
Source organism: Azonexus sp. R2A61 (assembly GCF_021401135.1). Lineage (GTDB taxonomy): Bacteria > Pseudomonadota > Gammaproteobacteria > Burkholderiales > Rhodocyclaceae > Azonexus. Next base: position 917,093 of record NZ_JACBFO010000001.1, read on the forward strand.
CTCCCGCGCGCAGGCAACGTTTCCATTCGGTGGCGAAGGTGTCGTCGAAATGCCGTCGGTTGGGAATGCTGGTCAAACCGTCGAGCGTCGAGATTTCCTTGAGCTTGCGGTGGGCTGCATGGATGTCGCGTTGCATGCCGACGATGCGCAGCAGGGCGCGTACCTTGGCCAGCAGAATGACTTCGGAAACCGGTTTGTGCAGAAAGTCGTCGCCACCCGCAATGATGCCTTTGGCCAGTAGTTCTTCATCCATCACGCTGGACAGGAAGACGATCGGTGTCCAGTTGGTCAGGGTTTCTTCCTCGCCCAGGCGTTCGCGACCACGAATCCGGCGGGCCAGCGTAATGCCGTCCATGTCCTGCAGGTTCATGTCCATGACGATCAGCGAGGGCTGGGTCGCGGCAAACAGGTCAAGTGCCTGGTTGCCCTCGCCGGCAGAAATGACCTTGACGTCGCTCAGCTGGGAAAGGCATTCGCTCAGCAATTGGCGATTGCCGGGAGAGGAGTCGACGACGAGAACCTGGAATTTTCCTGGGGCGGACATGGGCGGACTGGCGGAGCGACCTCGCGATCATAACACTGCTATCCGGCAGTGCTTCGAGGCTTTACAGAGAATTCACGGCGGGTAATATTGGGGGTTCTTCCATACGCTACCGTCTGGTGGCGAGCCCGGAACGTACAGGAGATGTGCAATGAATCTGCTCGACAAAGTGTTTGTGGTGACCGGTGCCGGATCGGGGTTGGGTGCGGCGACGGCGGAGGCGCTGGCGAGCGCCGGGGCTCATGTCGTGCTGGCCGATGTCAACCGGGAGGCCGGCGAGGCCATGGCTGCCCGCCTGGGTGATCGGGGCATCTTTGTCGAAACCGATGTGACCAGCGAGACTTCTGCGGTCAACGCCATCGAGACGGCAATTTCCCGCTTCGGGGCGTTGCACGGTCTGGTGAATTGCGCCGGCATCGCACCCGCGGAAAAAGTTGTCGGCAAGGAGGGGCCGCATCGTCTGGAAAGTTTTGCCCGGGTCATCAACATCAACCTTGTCGGGACTTTCAACATGATCCGTCTGGCCGCGCAAGCGATGATGCGCAATGCGCCGGAGGCGGATGACGAGCGGGGGGTCATCGTCAATACGGCCTCGGTGGCGGCTTACGAGGGGCAACTCGGTCAGGCCGCGTATGCCGCTTCGAAGGGCGGAATCGTTGCCCTGACGCTACCTGTGGCGCGCGAACTGGCCCGCAGTGGCATCCGCTGCGTGACCATTGCGCCGGGCATCATGGAAACGCCGATGTTGATGGGGATGCCGGCCGAAGTTCAGGATTCGTTGAACAAGATGGTTCCCTTTCCTGTCCGCATGGGCAAACCTGCCGAGTATGCGGCGCTGGTGCGCCATATTGCCGAGAACGCTTATCTGAACGGTGAAGTGATTCGCCTGGATGGCGCCATACGGATGGGAAGCAAATAAACTATACTTCGGCTCCGTCCTCGCTCTGAAAGGCACTTCGGTGCCTTTTTCGTTTCATGTCCCACGCTCCCTGTTATCACTGCGGCCAGCCCGTTCCGGACGACGTCGATCTGCCGGTGGACATCGGCGGCGAACGACGCGAGATGTGTTGCTTCGGCTGCCAGGCCGTGGCCAGGTCGATCGTGGATAACGGTCTTGAAGACTACTATCGCAGCCGTGACGCCCTGCCCGAGTCGCCGCGAGAGGCGATGCCGGCCGTGCTCGAGCAGCTGGCGTTGTTTGACCACGCCGATTTCCAGAAGAGCTTCGTCAAGGCCTTGGGAGACAGCGAGCGTGAGGCATCGCTGCTGCTCGAAGGGATCACGTGCGCGGCGTGCATCTGGCTCAATGAGCAGCACATCGGCAAATTGCCCGGCGTCGTAGCGGTCGATATTAATTATGCGACGCGCCGGGCGCGTGTGCGCTGGGATGATTCGCGCATCCGTCTGTCGGAAATTCTGAAGGCAGTGGCAGCGATCGGCTATCGCGCCTATCCCTACGATGCCGCGAAGAACGAGGAAATCTCGCGCAAGGAACGGCGCGATGCGCTGTGGCGCCTGTGGGTCGCCGGTTTCGGCATGATGCAGGTGATGATGTATGCCTTCCCTGTGTACGTGGCCAACGGCGACATGACGGCCGATATCGAGACGCTGATGCGCTGGGCCAGCCTGGTCCTGACGCTGCCGGTGGTCTTTTACTCGTCGGCGCCTTTCTTCCGTCATGCCTGGCGCGATATCAAACTGCGCCGTGTCGGCATGGATCTGCCGGTTGCCCTCGGCGTCGGTGTTGCCTTTGCGGCCAGTTGCTGGGCGACGCTGACGGAAAGCGGTGAAGTCTATTTCGATTCGGTGACGATGTTCGTCTTTTTCCTGCTCGGCGGCCGTTATCTGGAAATGAGCGCGCGGCAGAAGGCGCTCAGCGTGACCGAGGCGTTGGCCAAGCTGTTGCCTGCTTTTGCGCAAAAAATCCCGAATTTCCCGGTCGACCGCGAAACCGAGCAAAAAGTGGTCGCCGATCTGAGCGTGGGCGATTACGTCCTGGTCCGTCCAGGCGATATTGTGCCGGCGGATGGGCGTGTCGTCGAAGGCATGAGTTGCGCCAACGAAGCCTTGCTGACCGGGGAAAGTCTGCCGGTTGCCAAAGTGCCGGGTGATCGTGTGACCGGAGGCTCAGTCAATGCCGAGAGCCCGTTGGTCGTGCAGATCGAACAGATTGGCGAGGGGACCCGTCTCTCCGCGATTATCGAGTTGATGGAGCGGGCCTCGGCGGAGAAACCGAAAATCGTCGAAATGGCGGACCGTATCGCCAGCTATTTCGTTGCGGCCCTGTTGGTCGTGGCGGTATTGACGGCGCTTGGCTGGTACTGCTTCGATCCTGCGAAGGCCTTGTGGATCACGGTTTCCGTGCTGGTCGTCACTTGTCCCTGTGCGCTGTCCCTGGCAACGCCGATTGCGTTGACCGTGGCCGCTGGTGCCCTGGCCAGGGATGGCTTGCTGGTGACCCGCGGTCATGCGATTGAAACCCTGGCCAGGGCAACGCATTTCGTATTCGACAAGACCGGCACGCTGACTACCGGCATCATGGAGTTGAAGGGGGTGCTGCCCTTGGCCGGATTGTCGGAGAGCGAGTGTCTGCGCATTGCCGCTGCGCTTGAGCATGCTTCCGAGCATCCGTTGGCGCTGGCCTTGAGGCGCGCGGCCGGTGATGCCGCGACGACGGCTGCCGAAGCCCTGAGCGAGCCGGGGCAGGGGATCGGCGGTGTCGTGGACGGACGGCATTACCGGATCGGTCGTCCTGAGTACGCCTTGGGCAATGGCGGAAAAACGCTTCCGGAGAATTGTGCCGCCTGGTTGTCGAGCGGCGATACCGTAGTTCTGCTGGCGGGAGATGAAGGGCCGTTGGCCTTGTTCCGCCTGGGCGATGTCTTGCGCCCGGAGGCGCGTTCGCTGATTGCCGATTTGCAACTCGGAGGACGCAAGCTGGTGTTGCTGACCGGCGATGCGCCGGCGGTTGCTCGACGTATCGCTGACGAATTGGGGATTGAGGATGTGCGGGCTGGCGTAACGCCTGCCGGAAAGTACGCTTGCGTGACGGAGTTGCAGGCGGCGGGTGCCGTGGTTGCGATGATCGGTGATGGTGTTAATGATGCGCCGGTGCTGGCGCAGGCTCAGGTATCCGTGGCCATGGGCGGTGGGGCGCAATTGGCGCGAACGCAGTCGGATTTCGTGCTGTTGTCGGAGAATCTTGATCACTTGCGGCATGGTCTGCGGCGGGTGATGTTCAGTCTGGAGGTCATTCGCCAGAATCTTTGGTGGTCCTTCGCCTACAATTTCATTGCGCTGCCGGCGGCCATCGCCGGCTATGTAACGCCGTGGCTGGCAGGTATCGGCATGTCGCTCAGCTCGTTGCTGGTCGTCCTGAATTCGTTGCGTATCCAGCGTCAGGAGTATCGTTGATGGAAAGCGTCTATTTGCTGGTCCCGGTATCCGTCGTGCTGGTATTCGGCATTGCAGTTGCTTTTTGGTGGTCCGTCAGGAGTGGGCAGTTCGACGATCTGGAAGGTCCTGGGTTCAAGGTGCTGATGGACGACGATGAGCGTCCTGTATCTTCGGTAGCTGAAGAGGGTGACGATAAAGAATCGAAATCTTGATCTGGGTCAACACGAAACCGGCTGCATATTTTCATAATCCGCCCCATGTGAGACGAGCCGTCTCACGGTGATTCTCTGTTGGGGTTGGGGTGCGTTGCGACGCACCCTTTTTTTGTTCACCGTTTTGCGTTTTGTGGCGAAACCCGCCATGCGTCTGGGTTCTGACGGGTAACGACCGGTAAAGTTGACCTAGGTCAAAACGGCTTGGTGCAACTAGAATACCATCCGCTTTTATGTGCCCCCTTGGGTTCAGGGAGGTGGGCATTCCGTTTTTTATTAACGAGAGGTGGGTTCATGTCTGGAACGCAAACCACATATAACGATAAGGTCGTACGGCAATTTGCCGTCATGACCGTCATCTGGGGCATCGTCGGCATGCTGGTCGGTGTCATCATTGCTGCTCAACTGGTCTGGCCTGAGTTGAATATCGGGCCCTGGCTGCACTTCGGCCGTTTGCGGCCGCTGCACACCAACGCGGTGATCTTCGCGTTCGGTGGCTGCGCTCTGTTCGCGACCTCCTACTGGGTCGTGCAGCGCACCTGTCACACCCGGTTGTGGGGTGGTCCGCTGATTCCCTTTACTTTCTGGGGTTGGCAACTGATCATTGTTCTGGCGGCCGTGACGCTGCCGTTGGGTATTACCAGCGGCAAGGAGTACGCCGAGCTGGAATGGCCGATCGATATCCTGATCACGTTGGTTTGGGTTTCGTACGCAGTGGTCTTCTTCGGCACCATTGCCGTGCGCAAGGTCTCCCATATCTATGTCGCAAACTGGTTCTTCGGTGCTTTCATCATCGCCGTGGCCCTGCTGCATCTGGGGAATAGCGCCGCGCTGCCGGTTTCCTTCACCAAGTCCTACTCCGCTTACGCTGGTGTGCAGGATGCGATGATCCAGTGGTGGTACGGCCACAATGCGGTCGGTTTCTTCCTGACGGCAGGCTTCCTTGGCATGATGTACTACTTTGTGCCGAAGCAGGCCGGTCGTCCGGTGTACTCCTACCGTCTGTCGGTGGTGCACTTCTGGGCGCTGATCTTTACCTACATGTGGGCAGGTCCGCACCACCTTCACTATACCGCGCTGCCTGACTGGACCCAGTCCGTTGGTATGCTGTTCTCGCTGATTCTGCTGGCGCCGTCCTGGGGTGGCATGATCAACGGCATCATGACTTTGTCGGGTGCCTGGCACAAACTGCGTGACGACCCGATCCTGAAGTTCCTGATCACCTCGCTTTCCTTCTACGGTATGTCGACCTTCGAAGGTCCGATGATGTCGATCAAGACGGTCAATGCGCTGTCGCACTACACCGATTGGACTGTCGGTCACGTGCACTCCGGTGCCTTGGGCTGGGTTGCCATGGTTTCGATCGGTTCGATCTACTATCTGCTGCCGCGCCTGTTCGGCAAGAAGGAAATGTACAGCACCGCCTTGGTGACGACGCACTTCTGGATTGCCACCATCGGCACCGTGCTTTACATCGCCTCGATGTGGATTGCTGGTGTGATGCAGGGTCTGATGTGGCGTGCAGTGAATGCTGACGGTACGCTGGCCTACAGCTTCGTCGAGTCGGTCAAGGGTTCCTACCCGTTCTGGGCGATCCGCTGGTTGGGTGGCGTGTTGTTCCTGCTCGGCATGCTGATCATGGCGTACAACATGTTCAAGACCATCGCTGGCGGTAAAACGGAAGATGTTCCGGTGATTGAACCTGCCGGCCATCACGCCTGATTAGAGGGAGAAACAAATAATGATCAAGCACGAGCAAATCGAGAAGAGCGTTGCCCTGCTCATCGTCCTGACCTTGTTGGTCGTGATCTGGGGCGGCCTGCTGGAAATCGTTCCGCTGTTCTTCCAGAAGTCCACGACGACTCCGGTTGAAGGCACCAAGCCGTACGACGCTGTTCGGCTCGTCGGGCGTGACGTTTATATCCGCGAAGGCTGCTATGTCTGTCACTCGCAGATGATCCGTCCGTTCCGTGCCGAAACCGAACGCTACGGTCACTATTCGGTCGCCGGCGAGTATGTCTATGATCACCCGTTCCAGTGGGGTTCCAAGCGTACCGGTCCGGACCTGCATCGCGTCGGTGGTCGTTATTCCGATGAATGGCAGCGCGCTCACCTGATGAATCCGCGTGACGTTGTGCCGGAGTCGAACATGCCCGCCTTTGCTTTCCTGGCCGCAACCAAGGCTAAGGATTCGGTTGGCGCCGATGTCGAGAAGAAGATGGAAGTGATGCGTACCTATGCTCAGGTGCGTGGCTTGCCGACCTATTCCGATGCGGATATCAAGGGTGCCAAGGCCGCGATTGGTGACATGACCGAAATGGACGTTCTGATTGCCTACCTGCAGGGTATGGGTACGGCGCTGAGCGCGATGAAGTAATGGCCATGGACATCAACGATCTGCGTTCCATTCTCACGGTTGCCGGTTTGCTTTGCTTTCTGGCTATCGTTTGGTGGGCTTACGGTAGCAAGAGTAGCCAGAAGGGGTTCGAGGAGGCTGCCAATCTGCCGTTCGCAGAGGGTAATGATGACGGTGCGGCTGCTACGTCGCACCGGCGCTGAAATAAAGGAAAGCAAATGAGCGATTTCGTTAGCGATTTTTGGAACCTGTACGTCATTGTGATTGTGCTGGTCAGTATTCTGGCTTGCGCAGTTCTCCTCGTCGTTCAGGGCAAGGCAACCTTCACCCCTGGCAAGACCATGGGTCATGTCTGGGATGAAACCCTTGAGGAATACAACAACCCGATGCCGAAGTGGTGGAGTTGGCTATTTGTCATCACTGTCGTCTTTGCGCTGGTCTATCTTGCGCTATATCCGGGGTTGGGTAACTTCAAGGGTATGCTGGGCTGGACCTCTGCCGGGCAGCACAAGGCTGAAGTCGAGAAGATGGATGCCGCCGTCAAGCCGCTGTTCGACAAGTATCTGGCAATGGATGTCCAGGCTGTGGCAGCGGACAAGCAAGCCATGGAAATGGGCAAGCGTCTGTACCTGACCTACTGCATGCAGTGTCACGGTGCCGATGCACGTGGTGCCAAGGGCTTCCCGAACCTGACCGATAGCGACTGGCTTTATGGCGGAGCGCCGGAACAGATCAAGGAAACGATCACCAATGGTCGTATGGGTGTCATGCCTCCGCACGCCCAGCTTGGTGCCGATACGGTCAAGGATCTGGCCAATCATGTGCGTTCCTTGTCTGGTTTGCCGCATGATTCCGTCCGGGCCGCCCGTGGTGCGACGGCATTTACCGAAGCCGGGTGTGTTGGCTGTCACGGCATGGATGCCAAGGGTAATCAGGCTGTTGGCGCTCCCAACCTGACCGACAAGATCTGGTTGTATGGTTCGTCGGAAGCTACCATTACGGAAACCATCAACAATGGTCGTCAGAACAAGATGCCCGCTTGGAAGGATTTCCTGGGTGAGGCCAAGGTTCATCTGCTGACTGCATACGTTTTCAGCCTTAGCCAAGGCAAGTAAGTATTCTGTCGTGAAGAAGGGCGGCCCCAAGCCGCCCTTCTTTTTTATCAGCGTAAGCTGATCTGTATCAAAATTGCGTCGGCGGTGTACGAAAGAATGTTAGCCGGTGCCATTTTGATAGAGCAGAGAGATCAATGAATAACGATATTCCCCCTTCCTCGGATGCGAAGGCGGCAGTGAACTCTTCCGCCCCTGTTTCCTTTTACGAGAAGCATCGCAAGGTCTACATCCGCGATGTCAAGGGGTGGTGGAATACCTGGCGCTGGGTTTTCGTCTGGCTGACCCAGATTCTGTTCTATGGTGCGCCGTGGCTGGTGTGGAACGACCGTCAGGCAATACTGTTCCATCTGGTCGAGCGGAAGTTCTACCTTTTCGGACTCGTCCTCTGGCCTCAGGATGTCTTTTATCTGGCGGTTTTGCTGATCATATCGGCCTATGCGCTATTTCTGTTCACCGCGGTGGCTGGCAGGTTGTTCTGCGGGTATGCCTGCCCGCAGACGGTCTATACCGAAATCTTCATGTGGGTTGAGAATCGAGTCGAGGGCGATCGTTCGGCCCGGATGAAACTCGACAAGGCCTCCATGAGCTTGCGCAAGTTCGGGCTCAAGGCAATCAAGCATGCCATCTGGCTGTTGATTTCGCTCTGGACCGGCTTCACCCTGGTTGCTTACTTCACACCGGTCAGGGAATTGCTCTCCGCTTTGCCGTTTCAGCTTTCCGGCTGGGAGTTGTTCTGGACTTTTTTCTACGGTGGCTTTTGTTACATGCAGGCCGGCTTTCTTCGCGAGCAGGTTTGCAAGTACATGTGCCCCTACGCGCGTTTTCAGGGGGTCATGTTCGACCCCGATACACTGGTGATCACCTATGATCCGGAACGGGGAGAGCCACGCGGTGCGCGTAAGAAAGGTGTCGATGCCAAAGAGGCTGGCCAGGGAGATTGCGTGGACTGCGGCTTATGCGTTGCTGTCTGTCCGACAGGAATTGATATCCGCAAAGGTATTCAGTATGAGTGTATCGGGTGCGGCGCCTGCATCGATGCATGTGACCCGGTGATGGACAAGGTCGGTTTGCCGCGAGGACTGATTCGCTATACCACCGAAAACGCGCTGGCAAAGCACTTCACGCCCAGGGAGGTCGTGGGGCATGTGCTGCGCCCGCGCATCATTCTCTATTCTGTCATTCTGGTGTTGATCATCATCGCGACGGCCTGGTCCCTGGCGGTGCGCGTTCCGCTCAAGGTGGATGTGATACGTGACCGTTCCGTGCTGGCGCGCGAGGCCGACGATGGCGGTATCGAAAACGTGTATAACCTGAAAATCATGAATACCACCGAACAGGATCAGCGATACAGGATCGCCGTGAGCGGTTTGGTTGGGGCCCAGTTGATCGGCGATACTGAAGTCGATGTGCAAAGTGCGGAAAATCATGAAATCACCGTTGTTGTGCGGGTTCCGCCGGATTCCGGAAAAAAGGGGGCCAATACGGTGTATTTCGAAGTGACGGCCGGAAGCGATGCCCGTATCGCCGTCAATGAAAAAGCTTCCTTCTTGATGCCTTGAATATTATGGATACGACAATGACTTTGAAAACGGGTGCTCGTCGCTGGTACAAGGAACCCTGGCCGTGGATTCTGATGGCGGGGCCGGGCTTGGTAATCGTTGCCGGCATCATTACGGTATGGTTGGCAGTCGTCAGTAACGACGGCTTGGTGACGGATGATTATTACAAGCAGGGGCTGGCAGTGAATCAGCGGCTGCAGCGTGATCATCAGGCCGCCGCGTTGAGCCTTCAGGCGGATTTAATGCGTTCTGAAGATGCTATCCGACTATTGGTTAGCGCAACGGATAGTGCAGCAATTCCGCAGGAAATCGTTCTGAAGCTGGCCCACCCGACGCAAGCGGGCCATGATCAGTCTATTGTCATGAAATCCCTTGGGCAGGGATTCTACGAAGGCAGGCTGACGACTTCGGTCGTTGGCCGCTGGCACGTTACCTTGGAGGATCCCGCCGGGCAATGGCGTCTCCAGGGCGATTGGCGTGCCGATTCTGGGGAGCCGCTTCGCTTGCAGGCGAAAGCGGGTTGATTTTTTTCACAGGGAGGTGAGCTATGGCTTGGGAACTGTTGCTTACGAGTGACATTGGTTTGATGAGTCTTGGTGTGATCGTCGGCGTACTGGTAATTGGTGCCGCGATGGGCAAGATGTATTCAAGCAAGATGGACGAATCCGCCAAGAACGCAGGTCAGTAATCAGAACCTGTCGGCCGATTTCCGGTGAGCCCCCACGCTCTTGCGAGTGATGGGGGCTTGTTGTTATGAGATTCGCTTTCGTTGCTTCGTTTCTAATTCATTTTCTGCTGCTGGCGGTGATTTTCTGGCCGGATTCTCCGGCGGGAAAGGCGCAGTCAGCGGGGGCGATTCAGGTCAGGTTGGTTAATGCCGAGGCGCCCGAGAGTCTGTCGGGCGACAGCAGGCATCCAGTTCGGCGAGGCACCTCTGCCGGGAAAAGTGAAGCAAGAGGACCGCGTGTGCAACGTGAGCCCGATGAACGGGGCGCGGGCATCGATCCTGAAGCGATGGCTGTGGTGGATGCCATCGAGTTTCGGCTAAGGCTCGCCGAAGCCTTGCGTGGGCAGGTGAATATGTCGCCAACTGATCTCCTTGTCATGAAATTCCGTGCGGTCGGCGGAGAAGTCCGTGTCGAGGTCGCGCAGAGCGCGGCGGTAGAGCCTACCGTCGATGTCCTGTCGAGCGCGCTAAGAGAGCGCGCGTCTCGTCTCATCGATGCCCATGCCAACTTCTCGGTCAGTCTCGAGTTTCGCGGCGAAATTCAGTAGCAGCCATCCGGACCGAAAACCTGCTCGTGGAATTGATAATGTCCCTTGCGACGATCGTCCAAGAACCGCTCCAGACAGAAATGCACGCTGCGGAAGGAAAGCTCCTGCCACGGAATTTCCTCTTCCCGGTACAGGCCGACAGCCAAGCTCTCTTCGCCTGCCGCGTATTCTCCGTTGGCGAGTTGTCCTAGGTAGAAAAGATGAATCTGGCTGATGTGCGGGATGCTGATCATTGCGAAGGGAGGGCCGATGAGCGGGTCGGCGCCTGCTTCTTCAAGTGTCTCCCGACGAGCCGCTGCTGCGGTCGACTCCCCGTTTTCCATGAAACCTGCCGGCAAGGTCCAGTAGCCGAGACGAGGTTCGATCGCGCGTTTGCATAGCAGGATGCGGTCTTCCCAGGTTGCGATGCAGCCGACGATGAGGCGAGGGTTTTCATAGTGAATATGACCGCAAGCCGGGCAGACGTGGCGAGGCAGGTTGTCGCCGGGTGGCGTTTCAAAAACGACCGTGTGGCCGCAATGTGAGCAGAACTGGATCACCGTGCTGTCCCGGGCAAGAAAAATTTCAGTTTAGCATCGCGTTTTGCCCTTCCTGTGCCCATTCTCGTCACAAGTGCTTTGCGCAGGCGGGAAGCCTGTGGCTACAATAGCGCAAACCAATAATGCAGAACATCCGTGCCGGCGATACCGGCATCCAAGGGGCTTCACATGTTTCTGATCGTCGGCTACATCATCATCCTGGGCGCTTCGCTGGGGACCTACGCCGTGCACGGCAGCCTGCTCGCGCTCTGGGTTCCCATGGAGTACATCGCCATTGTCGGCCTGACGATCGGCGGTTTTGTTGCCGGCAACAATATTTCGGTGATCAAGGCGACCGTCGGGGCGGTGCCGGGGGTTCTGAAAGGCTCGCCGTACAACAAGGCCTACTATGTCGACGCATTGGCCCTGTTGTTCGAAATTCTGGGCAAGGTGCGCAAGGAAGGGCTGATGTCGATCGAAAGCGATGTCGAGAATCCTGAGGCCAGTCCCATTTTTTCGAAATACCCCAACATTGTCGCCGATCACCATGTACTTGAATTCATGACCGATTACCTGCGCATGATGGTGGGCGGCAACCTCAATACGGTCGAAATCGAGAGCTTGATGGATGTTGAACTCGAAACGCACCACCACGAGGCCATAGAGCCCGCCCACGTCGTGCAGAAGGTGGGGGACGCAACGCCGGCGTTCGGTATCGTCGTTGCGGTGATGGGGGTGGTTAACGTGATGGGTTCGGTCGGCGAGCCGCCAGCCGTGCTTGGTAAAATGATCGGCGGTGCGCTGGTCGGTACTTTCCTCGGGATTCTGGTTTCCTACGGTTTTGTGGCACCGGTTGCCAGCCTGCTTGAACAGCGTGCGAATCAGTCGGCCACGATTTTCAAGACCATCAAGATGGTCCTATTGGCGTCGATGTCTGGTTATGCACCGCAAGTCGCCATCGAATTCGGTCGCAAGACCCTGGGGGCGCACGACCGCCCGACCTTCCGCGAGCTTGAGGAAGAGCTCAAGGCGCGCAAGGGCAAGTAAAGGTACTTCGTCCAAATGATCGGGATGCCGCATGAGTGACGATTCCACACGTCCAATAGTCATCAAGCGCAAGAAGGTGGTCGCCGGCGGCGCTCACGGTGGCGCCTGGAAGATTGCTTACGCCGACTTCGTGACGGCGATGATGGCTTTCTTCCTGCTGATGTGGCTCCTCGGCTCGACCGCCAAGGGTGATCTGCAGGGGATCGCCGATTATTTCCAGAATCCCCTGAAACTGTCGATGCAGGGCGGTTCCGGCAGCGGTGATGCGACAAGTATTCTCAAGGGCGGCGGTCAGGATTTGACACGCCAGGCTGGCCAGGTCAAGAAAGGCGATATCGAGGCCCAGCGTACGACCTCGTTCTCCAAGGAAGCCCAACTGGAGTTTCAGCGCAAGGAGCGGGAGCGACTCGAAAACCTGAAGGCGGACATCGAAAAGATGATTACCCAGAGTCCCCAACTCGCCCAGTTCAAGAAACAGCTGCTGCTCGACATCACGTCGGAAGGCTTGCGCATCCAGATTGTCGATGAGCAGAACCGCCCGATGTTCGACTCGAGCAGTGCCGATCTCAAACCCTATACCAAGGATCTTCTGCACCAGATCGGCAAAATGCTGAACGATGTACCGAATCGCATCAGTTTGGCCGGCCACACCGATGCCGCGGCGTTTTCTGGCGGTAGCCAGGGCTTTTCCAACTGGGAACTGTCGGCCAATCGGGCCAATGCTTCGCGTCGGGAACTGGTGGTCGGTGGGATGGATGACTTCAAGGTGTTGCGCGTGGTCGGCCTGGGGTCGACACTGTTATTTGACAAAAATGATCCCTTGAATCCGGTAAATCGGCGTATCAGCATCGTGGTCCTGAATCAGAAAACTGAACGAGCGATCCTTCAGGAAGAGGGCCCGGAGTCAGAGGTGGATAGCCCTGAAGATGTTGCCACCAGGCTGGATTCCCGGAAAAACTGAGAGATTGGCCGCCGACTCGCTCGGTGGCTGATGAGTGTTTTTCTGAATGTTGCTGCAGTCTTTCGTGGGGCGGCTGGCTGTAGGTATAATTGCCAGAATTGTGATTTTAACGATGGCGGGTGTTGCTCGCCGGCAACGCGATGCCGGCGACGGGCCGGTCGAGAACAGCTAAGAGGTCAACATGGCAAAAACCATTCTCGCAATCGATGATTCCGCCTCCATCCGGCAAATGGTGTCATTCACGCTGAAGAGCGCCGGCTACGAGGTCGTCGAAGCTGTCGACGGCATGGATGGGCTGGATAAGGCCAAGGCACGCAGTGTGAATCTGGTGTTGACCGATCAGAACATGCCGCGCATGGATGACCTGACCCTGATCAAGTCCTTGCGTGCGATGCCGCAGTACCAGACGACGCCGATCCTGATGCTGACCACCGAGTCTTCCGATGCGATGAAATCCCAGGGGCGGGCTGCCGGCGCGACCGGCTGGCTGGTCAAACCCTTCGATCCCCAGAAACTGATCGAGGTGGTACGCAAGGTCATCGGCTGATTCCGGTCATGCCGGTTCGCCGTTTCTCGACGCGGCTCAGGCCGCGCGTCGTTTCCGGCGGCTGTTCGAGGGAGGTCGCATGGCCATCGACATGAGCCAGTTCTACCAGGTGTTCTTCGAGGAATCCGCAGAACATCTGGCCACGATGGAAAGCCTGTTGCTCGAACTGGATGTGGTGAATCCGGACAGCGAGCAGTTGAATGCGATTTTTCGCGCGGCGCATTCGATCAAGGGCAGTGCAGGAACGTTCGGTTTCACCGATCTGGCTGAAACCACCCATATCCTGGAAAACCTGCTCGACCGAATCCGCAAGTCCGAATTGCCGTTGCGGCCGGACATGGTCGATGCCTTCCTCGAAGCCGGCGATGTGCTGCGCGGCATGCTCGCCGTGCACCAGGGGCAGGGGGAGCGGGATGCTCAAGCCGAGGAAGCGATCAAGGCGCGGCTGCGCCAATTGTCTTCCGGTGAAGCGATCACCGCGGCGCCCGCGGTTTCCCTGGCTCCGCCGGCGGAGCCCGTGCCTGACGCGTCTCCGTCCGCGCCAGCCGGGGATGACGAGGTCGCTGTCCGCATCCCGGTCGATACCGGCATGCGTCTGTACGATATCCGCTTCGTGCCGACCCGGATTGCCGCCGAGGGGGTCGGGCTGGGCAACCTGCTCGATGAGTTGAAAGCGCTCGGAAGGCTCGAAATCGTCAGCCGGCCACCGGACGGTGTGGGTTTCTGGGAACTGCGGCTGATGACCGATGCGCGCCCCGAACTGCTGGCCGATCAGATCGATTTCGTCGCCGAGAACGGTGCCTGGCGAGTGGTCGAGGACAAGGCGGTCGCTGCCGACGGCAGTACGGCGTTCGGCTTTTTCCGAGAAGCGCCGGGCGTGCCGGACGACGAGCGGGGCTATGCGATCTACGGCGAGTCGTCCGTGGGCGTTGCCGAGGAGGGCGACGGTTTCGGCTTTTTTGAACCGTTGCCGGTCGTACCGGTTGCCGTTGCCGAAGAAGGCGACGGCTTCGGTTTCTTCGAGCCCTTGCCGGTTGCGGCTCCGTCGTTGCCGGAAGACGGCGAGGGTTACGGCTTTTTTGCGCCACTTCCCGCGTCGACCGCAGCAGTGCCGGCCGTGGCCGAAGAAGGGGATGGTTACGGATTTTTTACCGCTTTGCCGGCGCCGGTCGTCGAAGCGCCTGCCGTCGAAGCATCGCCACCCGAGCCGGTGCCGGCAAAGAAGCCGGCGGCGGTTCGCGGCGTGGCATCGTCAGGCAAGAGTTCGGCCCCGGCCGATGCCTCGATCCGGGTCAGTGTCGACAAGGTCGACCAGCTGATCAATCTGGTCGGCGAGCTGGTCATTACTCAGGCCATGTTGCTGCAGACTGCGAACCGGATGCAGGAAAACGCGCCGGAGAGCCTGCTCAGCGGACTGACCCAGCTTGAGCGCAATACCCGTGATCTGCAGGAATCGGTGATGTCGATCCGGATGATGCCGATTTCCTTCGTCTTCTCGCGTTTTCCGCGCGTCGTGCGCGACCTGTCGTCCAAGCTGGGCAAGCAGGTCGAGTTGAAGACGATCGGCGAGACGACGGAGCTGGACAAGGGCTTGATCGAGCGCATTGCCGACCCGTTGACCCATTTGATCCGCAACAGCCTGGATCACGGCATCGAGTCGCCGGAGCAGCGTGCTGCGACGGGCAAGCGCCCGGCCGGTACGATTACCCTTAAGGCCTACCATCAGGGCGGCAACATCGTCATCGAGGTGGGCGACGACGGCGCCGGTCTCAACCGCGGAAAGATTCTCGCCAAGGCGCGTGAACGGGGTTTGCCGGTTTCCGATCAGATGAGCGATCAGGAAGTGTTCAACCTGATCTTCGAGGCCGGTTTCTCGACGGCGGATCAGATCACCGATGTTTCCGGTCGCGGCGTTGGCATGGACGTGGTGCGCAAGAACATCCAGTCGCTGGGCGGGCGCGTGGAAATCGACTCGATGGCCGGGGTCGGCACCCGGATGACCGTCCGTCTGCCGCTGACGCTGGCGATCCTGGATGGCATGTCGGTGGCCGTCGGCAGCCAGACCTACATCCTGCCGCTGTCCTACGTCGTCGAATCGTTGCAGCCGCAGCCGGGCGACGTCAAGACGCTGACCAATCAGGCCCGCGTCATCCAGGTGCGCGGGGAGTATCTGCCGGTGCTGGTGCTGCACGAACTGTTCAACCTGACGTCGGCCTGGGAGGACTGTACCCAGGGCATCATGGTGGTGCTTGATGCCGACGGTGCCAAGGCTGCGCTGTTCGTCGATGCGCTGCTTGGCCAGCACCAGGTGGTGATCAAGAGCCTGGAGGCGAATTATCGCAAGGTGCCCGGGGTCTCCGGTGCGACCATCATGGGCGACGGCAGCGTGGCGCTGATTCTCGACGTGTCGGCGATTGCCGGCATGGCGCGATCGAATGTGAACAAGGCCGCCTGACGGCCGAAAGGGAGCGAAAGCATGGAAGCGACGCAAGGAACCAACGCGCTCAACGACGAAGATCTGGTGGCCAGCGAATACCTGACCTTCACGCTGGGGGCCGAGGAGTATGCGATCGATATCCTCAAGGTCCAGGAAATCCGTGGCTACGAATCGCCGACGCTGATCGCCAATGCCCCGGCTTTCATCAAGGGGGTGATCAACCTGCGCGGTATCATCGTGCCCATCGTCGACCTGCGCATCAAGTTCAATCTTGGCAATGTCGAATACACGCCGTTTACGGTCGTCGTCATTCTCAATGTGGCCGGTCGCGTCATCGGTGCCGTGGTCGACAGCGTTTCCGATGTGATTTCGCTGACGCCGGCACAGATCCGCCCGGCGCCGGATTTTTCCGGAACCTTCGATACCAAGTACATCCGCGGACTCGCCGCATTTGACGAACGCATGCTGATCGTCACCGACATCGAGCGCCTGATGGCCAGTGCCGACATGGAACTGGTCGAGGCATCGAGCGAATAAGCCAGGGAGAAAAACATGCCGGATCTGCGCAACTTCCCCATCGGAACCCGTTTGATCGCAACGACGATCGGCGCCCTGTCGCTGATGATCGTGTTCGTCGTCATCGCCTTGTTCAGCCTTGGCCGCGTCGGCGAGCATGCCGAGCGTATTGCGGTCGACAACGTGCGCAACACCGAAATGGCGATCGAGATGCAGTCGCATATCGCACTGCTCGGCCAGCATGCCCGCGATGCCCTGATCTACGAGGAAATTGCCCGCCAGTCGGCGGAAGAAAAGGCGGCCGGCCTGGCCATCGAAAAATATCTGGCCGGCGAACGCGAGTTGACCGCAGCGATGACCGGCACGGCGGCCCAAACGACGCTGGCGCGGCTGATGCCGGCGCGTGAGCGTGGTCTGGAAGCCGTGCGCCGCCTGTTCGAGTTGATCAAGATCGGCAATCGGCCGGATATCGAGCAGTATTTTGCGGCGGACTTCGATCCCCGTATTCAGGCCTGGCAGGCGGTCATCGCCGATTTTGTCCAGTACCAGAAGGCGGACAATGCCGATGCCCTCGCCGAGATCGCCCATGTGCGCGAAACGGTGCGCAATGTCCTGCTCGGACTGATCGTGCTGGCGGTGGCGGTGATGGTACCGGCCGGGCTCTGGGTGACGCGCCAGATCACCGGCCCGCTGGCGCAGGCCATGGCGCTGGCCGATTCGGTCGCCGCGGGGAATTTCGACAATGCGATCGACGCTTCCGGCAATGACGAAGCCGCGCATTTGCTGCGGGCCCTGGGGCGCATGCAGGGCGATCTGAAAGCGCGCCGCGAGGCCGATCGCCAGCACGCCGACGAGGTCATGCGCATCAAGGTGGCGCTGGATGTCGGTTCGAACGCCGTCATGGTGGCCGATCGCAACGGCCGGATCATCTATTGCAACGCGGCAGTCATGGCGATGATGCGGGAAGCGGCAGCGGATCTTCGGCGCGATCTGCCCGGTTTCGATCCGGAAAACATCGTCGGCAGCAATTTCGACCTCTACCATCGCGATCCGGCGCGACAGCAGAATCTGCTGTCCGGACTGAGCAGCCCGTGGCGCAACGAGATGGTGATCGGTGGTCGGACCTTCCGGTTGATCGCCAGCCCGATCCGCAACGACGCCGGCGAGCACCTCGGTTCGGTTGTCGAATGGGACGACCGGACGACCGAGGTGGGGATCGAAAAGGAGGTCGCAGGCATCATCGAAGCGGCCGCCGGCGGCGATTTCTCCCGGCGCATTGCGCTTGACGGCAAGGCCGGCTTCTTCCGGCTGCTCGGTGAAAACGTCAACGAACTGCTCGATGCCAACAGCCGTGCGCTGGAAGATGTCGGCGCCATGCTGTCGCGTCTGGCCGAGGGCGACCTGACGCGCAAGATCACTGCGGAATACCGTGGCCTGCTCGGGCGTCTGCGTGACGACGCGAATGGTACGGTCGACCACCTTCAGGAGATCGTTTTCTCGATCAAGCAGGCGACCGACGCGATCAACGTCGCCGCCCAGGAAATCGCCTCCGGCAACGCGGACCTTTCCGGACGCACCGAGCAGCAGGCATCCAGCCTCGAAGAAACGGCGTCGAGCATGGAGCAACTGACCACCACCGTGCGACAGAACGCCGACAACGCCCGCCAGGCCAACGAACTGGCCGGCGAAGCACAGCGCGTTGCCGAACACGGCGGTTCGGTGGTTGGCAAGGTGGTCGAGACGATGAGCTCGATACAGCAGGCCAGCAACCGGATTGCCGACATCATCGGCGTGATCGATGGCATTGCCTTCCAGACCAACATCCTGGCGCTCAATGCGGCGGTCGAGGCGGCTCGGGCCGGCGAGCAGGGACGCGGCTTCGCTGTCGTCGCCACCGAAGTGCGCAATCTGGCGCAGCGCAGTGCGGCGGCGGCCAAGGAAATCAAGGGGCTGATCGCCGATTCGGTCGACAAGGTCACGACCGGCAATCGTCTGGTCAACCAGGCTGGCGAAACGATGAGCGAGGTGGTCGGCAGCATCCAGCGCGTGGCGCGGATCATGGGCGACATCTCCGCAGCGAGCCGCGAGCAGAGTTCCGGCATCGAGCAGGTCGGCCTGGCGATCAGCCAGATGGACGAGGTGACCCAGCAGAATGCGGCGCTCGTCGAGCAGGCCGCGGCAGCGGCGGAGAGCCTCGAGGAGCAGGCGCGCAACCTGGCCGATTCGGTATCGGCTTTCCGTTTGTCGGGCGCCGTGGTGGTCGAGGGCCAGTCGGCGATCGGCAGCCTCGATTTCGAGGCGGCGGTTCACGCACACGAGCGCTGGCGTCAGCGCCTGCTCGATTATGTCGCCGGCGGTGACGAGCCGCTCGATCCCGCCGTCGTCGGACGCGACGATCAATGCGCGCTTGGCTCGTGGATTCACGGTGCCGGGCGAAGTTTGAGAGGCGATCCGTGCTTTGCCGAACTGAAGGTCGAGCATGCGGCTTTCCATCGTTGTGCGGCGGACATCATCCGTGCCTATCAGGGGGGAGACGGCGAAGGTGCGCGTCAGCGCATCCTCGGCGAATTTTCGGAGCGCTCGCGCAAAGTCGTCGGTTTGTTGGGACAACTGCGTCAGAGCAGGAAAAAAGTGCCGCCACCCGTGTTGACCGCAGCAATCCCGCCGCGCATCGGCAGTGGTTCGGTGTCGCTGCTGGCAGCGCCGGATGATGAATGGGCCGAGTTTTGACCGGGGAATGAGAAAAAGATGAGAAACAACCAGCCCGTCACGCAGCACGAGGTATTGCTCGGCGACAGCAACCTGATCGTTTCGAAGACCGATCTGAAGGGGCGGATTACCGAGGTCAATCAGGACTTCGTCGACATCAGCGGCTTTTCCGAAGCCGAGCTGATCGGGCAGCCGCATAACATCGTCCGCCACCCGGACATGCCGGAAGCCGCCTTTGAGGATCTTTGGCGCGATCTTCAGGAGGGGCGTCCGTGGAATGGTCTGGTCAAGAATCGCTGCAAGAATGGCGACTATTACTGGGTTGACGCCAGCGTCGCGCCGCTGATCGAGAACGGCGAGCGGGTGGGGTATATCTCGGTGCGCCGGCGGGCGTCGCGCGAGGCCGTGGCGGCGGCCGAGGCTGCCTATGCTGCACTGCGCGACGGCCGGGCCGCGGGATTGCGGGTGGTTCACGGCCGGGTGATGTCCGGCGCGCGCCGTTTGTCGTGGCTTGTCGATGCTTCTTCTTCACGCAAGATCGTGCTTGGCATGTTCGTCGGCCTGCTGCTGATCCTGGGCGGTGCGTCGCTGTTCCTGTCCCAGTACATGCGCGATCTGCTCGATACCCGGGCGCGCGAGGAACTGCGGAGCAAGGTGGGCCTGGTCCGGATGATGATCGAGACCAATCTGCAGGGCGTGGCGCGCGAAGTCGGCTATCTGAACCGGGCGCTGGCCGGCCAGTTCCCCGGCGGCATCGTCCGGCGAGACAATGGCGACGAGGCGCAACTGGTACATGGCAGCGAGGTGCTCAACGGCAACTATGCCGTGCTCGATCGTTTCAGTCGCGAGATGGATGCCGTGGCGACCTTGTTCGTTCGCCAGGGAGAGGACTTCGTTCGGGTCAGTACGTCGCTGAAGAAGGAAGACGGATCGCGTGCGGTGGGAACGATGCTCGACCGCGCCCATCCGGCGTATGCGCGCCTGTTGTCGGGCAAGGCCTATGTCGGACCGGCCATCCTGTTCGGCAAGGATTTCTATACCAGCTACGTTCCCCTGCTCGACAGTGCCGGCACGGTGGTCGGCGCCAGTTTTGTCGGGGCCGATATTTCCTCGGTGCTGGATAACGTCAAGCGCGGCGTGCGGGCCCAGAAAATCGGCGAAACGGGCTATTTTTACGTGCTCAACGCGTCGCCGGGCAAGGATTACGGCAAGTTGCTGGTACACCCCGAGAAGGAAGGGGAGAACCTGTTGGATGCGAAAGACGCCGACGGGCGTGCTTTCGTTCGCGACATGCTGGAGCGGCAGCGCGGCGAGATCGTCTATCGCTGGCGCAATGAAGGGCGCGGCGAAACCAGCGAACGGGAAAAGCTGGTGGCTTTCGAGACGCTCGACGGAACGCCCTGGGTCGTGGCGGGCGGCACCTACCTCGATGAATTCCAGGGGCGCTCTGCGCTGGTCGGCCGGCTCGTCCTGATCGGCGGTTTGCTGCTCTCCGTGCTGCTGCTGGCCTTCCTGTTCTGGTTGATCCGCCGCCTGTTCGTGCTGCCGTTGCAGCAACGGGTGCTGCCGGTGTTCGAGCGCATCGCACAGGGGCATTTCGATCAGCAGATCGATGTTTCCGGTAACGATGAGGTTGGCAAGGTGCTGCAGGGATTGCTGTCGATGCAGATTCTGCAGGGCGCAAAGGTGGCCGAGGCGGCCCGGCTGGCCAATGACAACCTGCGCATCCGCATCGCCCTCGACTGTGTATCGGCCAACCTGCGTATCGCCGACGACGACGGCACGGTGATCTATGCCAACCGGGGCCTGAAAAATACCTTGCGGCAGATCGAACCTGAATTACGGGTGCAGCAGCCGGGTTTTGCGGTCGACCGCTTCATCGGCAGCAATATCGGCGCCTTTTATGCCGATCCCGCGGCAGCGATACGTTCCCTGCGCGAACTGCAGGGAACGCGCGAGACCGAGCTCGAGATCGGGGGGCGCATCTACAAGGTGGTGACCAATCCGATCATCAACGAGCGCGGTCAGCGTCTCGGCACGGTCGGCGAGTGGGTGGACCGGACGGCCGAAATCAATGCCCAGCGCTCGGTTGCCGAGCTGATTGGCCGGGCGTCAGCCGGCGATCTCGAGGCTCGCCTCGACACCGAACGCCTGGAAGGTTTTTATCGCGAGTTGGGCCATGGCATCAATCGTCTGCTGGAAACCAGCGGCGGCGCGATCGGCGGCATTGCAACGCTGCTTTCCCGGGTCGCCGACGGCGATCTGACGCAAGTCGTGCAGGCTGACTATCAGGGAACTTTCGGCCGTCTGCGCGACGATGCGAACCAGACGGTGCACAAGCTGCGCGAGTTGGTCGGCGACATTCAGACCTCGGCCGAGACGATCAACACGGCGGCCAAGGAAATCGCCATCGGCAACCAGGACCTGTCGGCGCGTACCGAGGAGCAGGCCAGCAGCCTTGAGGAGACCGCTTCCAGCATGGAGCAACTGACGGCAACGGTCCGCCAGAATGCGGAGAATGCGCGGCAGGCCAATGAACTGGCCAATGGTGCCCAGCGCGTTGCCGAAAAAGGCGGCGTCGTGGTGGGCGACGTGGTTGAAACGATGGGGGCGATCCGCCAGGCGAGCAACCGGATCGCCGACATCATCGGCGTGATCGACGGCATCGCCTTCCAGACCAACATTCTGGCGCTGAATGCGGCGGTCGAGGCGGCACGGGCCGGTGAGCAGGGGCGTGGCTTCGCGGTGGTGGCCAGCGAGGTGCGCAGTCTGGCCCAGCGCAGTGCGGCGGCCGCCAAGGAAATCAAGGGGTTGATCAACGATTCGGTCGAACGCGTCGAGGTCGGTAACCGCCTGGTCGATCAGGCGGGCAGCACAATGGAAGAAGTGGTGGCTAGCATCAAGCGGGTGGCCCGGATCGTTACCGATATCGCCGAGGCCAGCCGCGAGCAGAGCGCCGGGATCGAGCAGGTCGGCCGGGCCGTGACGCAGATGGACGAGGTCACCCAGCAGAATGCGGCACTGGTCGAACAGGCTGCCGCTGCGGCCGAGAGTCTGGAGGAGCAGGCCCGGCAACTGGCGAGCTCGGTTCAGGTGTTCCGCGTCAGCGAGCAGGGCCGCGCCCGTCTGGCCGAGCCGGCCGGGGCGAAGGATGAAGGGTGGCGCGCGGGCCGCAAGGCCTTGCCGGCATCGCTCGACGATGAATGGAGCGAATTTTGATCAACCGTAGCAGGGACTGAGAGGCGGTCATGCGTAACAACCAGCCGGTCACGCAGAATGAAATCATGCTGGCCTCGGGGCAGATGATTGTCTCGAAAACCGATCTCAAGGGTCTGATCACCGATGTCAATCGGGATTTCATCGAGACCAGCGGCTTCCGCGAGGAGGAATTGATCGGGCAGCCGCATAACATCGTTCGCCATCCCGACATGCCGGCCGAGGCCTTTGCCGATCTCTGGCGCACCCTGAAAGCCGGTCGGCCGTGGTCGGGCCTGGTCAAGAACCGCTGCAAGAACGGCGATCATTACTGGGTGCTGGCGAACGTCACGCCGCTGTATCAGGATGGACGGGTATCAGGCTACATGTCGGTCCGGACGGCGCCGACGCGGCAGCAGATCGATGCGGCGGAACGGGCCTATCGCGAGTTTCGCGAGGGAAGATCCGCTGGCCGGACGATACGCGACGGTGCGGTCGTGTCTGCCCGTCGCGGGCTGTCCGGCTGGTTGAAGGAACGTTCGATACGGCAGCGCATTCTTGCCATTTGCGGGCTGTTGACCGCAGGCATGCTGCTGATCGGGGCGCTGGGCATCCTGGCGGTCGGAAATGGCAAGCAACACCTGCAGTCGGTGTACGCCGGCCAGGTCGTGCCGCTCAAGGCGCTGAAAGAGGTTGCCGATGCCTACGCCGTTTCCATCGTCGATCTGTCGCACAAGACGCGCGACGGTAGCGAGACATGGGCGTCTGCACTGGACAAGGTCGGCAAGGCCGAGGCCCTGATCGGCGAACGCTGGGGCAGCTATGCGGCGGGCGATCTGAGCGAGGACGAGCGACGTCTGGTCGGCCAGGCATCGGCACTGATGAAGAACGGTGATGCCGCGATCGGCCGTCTGAAGGAAATCCTGCGGGCCGAGGATCAGGCTGCGCTGACGGCGTTTGCCGCCCGCGAGCTGTATCCGGCCATTGACCCGATCTCCGACAAGGTGGGCGAACTGGTCGCGCTGCAATTGAACAATGCTGCGTCCGATATCGATGTCGCCCATCAGGAGATCGCGGCCTTCCAGTGGCGCCTGGCGATGTTGCTGCTTGTCTTTGCCGTGCTGGGTATCCTGCTTGCACTTGGCCTGGCGGCCGGCATCCGTCGACCGATCGAGGCGGCAACCCGTTTCTTCCGGGGCATCGCCGAAGGACGCAGCGACATCCGCATCGATGTTGAACGTCGCGATGAACTGCTGGCCATCGCCGACGCCGCGCGCAGCATGCAGATCAAGGCTGGCGTCGACCTCAACGAGATGCAGGTGCTGGCGGCCGAGGGCTTGCGCATCAAGATGGCACTCGACGGCGCCGGAACGCCGATGACGATTGCCGACGAGAGCAACCAGTTGATCTACATGAATGCCGCGGCAGAAGCCTTGTGGCGAGCGATGGAACCGCAGATGCGCGAGCGCGTGCCGGGGTTTTCGGTGAGCCAGATGCGGCAATACCGGCTGCCGGATTTCTTCGACGATCTTGCCGTCAAGGCAGCCTACAGCGCTGAACTGTCCGAGCCGCGGACTCTGGACGTGGCGATGTGCGGTCGATCCCTCCGGGTCACCGCGACACCGGTGCGTAACAAGGATGGCCGTTATCTCGGTCGGGCCAGCCAGTGGCTGGATCGCACCCAGGAGGTCGCCATCGAGAACGAAGTCGGGACGATTGTCGGTGCGGCTGCCCGTGGCGATTTTTCGCACCGTGTTGCGGTCGACGGCAAACATGGCTTCTTTTTGCGCCTGGCCAGCGATCTGAATACCCTGTTGCAGACGTCGCAGCAAAGCCTGGACGAAATCGTCGGGGTACTTTCCGCAATCGCCGAAGGCGACCTGACGTGCAGCGTGACGGCGGAGTATCAGGGGACTTTCGGACAGCTGAAGGATGGCGCCAACCGGACGGCCTCGCGCTTGCGCGAGATCATCGAGCGGCTGCGCCTGTCGGCCGATGCCATCAATGTTGCCGCCCGCGAGATCGCCAGCGGTAACCAGGACCTGTCGAGCCGCACCGAGGAACAGGCATCGAGTCTCGAGGAAACCGCGTCGAGCATGGAACAGCTGACCAGCACGGTGAAGCAGAATGCGGACAACGCCCGGCAGGCCAATCAGCTTGCCGAGAACGCCCAGCAGGTGGCAACGCGCGGCGGCGAGGTGGTGGCCGAGGTGGTGCACACCATGAACGACATCCAGCAGGCCAGTCGCCGCATTGCCGACATCATCGGGGTGATCGACGGCATCGCCTTCCAGACCAACATCCTCGCCTTGAATGCGGCGGTCGAGGCGGCGCGTGCCGGCGAGCAGGGCCGCGGCTTTGCCGTCGTCGCCAGCGAAGTGCGCAACCTGGCTCAGCGTAGCGCGGCCGCCGCCAAGGAAATCAAGCTGCTGATTTCGGATTCGGTGGCGCGTGTCGAGAGCGGCAACAAGCTGGTCGAACAGGCCGGCACGACGATGGACGATGTCGTGGCGGGCATCCGCGGTGTGGCCGGGATCATGGCGGATATCGCCGAGGCCAGCCGCGAGCAGAGTTCAGGGATCGAGCAGGTCAGTCTGGCAGTCAGCCAGATGGATGAAGTCACGCAGCAGAACGCGGCGTTGGTCGAGCAGGCCGCTGCTGCTGCCGAGAGTCTGGAAGAGCAGGCGGAAACGCTGGTCCGGGCGGTTTCGGTGTTCCGGGTCGGCACCGCTTCCCCGAGCAAGCCCGGGGCTGACCGAAGCCAAAATGCCAGGCGCGGAAAACCGGCGTTGCCGGCACGGCTCGACGATGAATGGGAGGAGTTCTGATGGCCATCGAACGTAATGGCAGTTCGCCTTTCGGCGCGACCGAAGCGTTGCGCAACGGCTTGAGCAAGGTGCTGGATCGACGCGACGGGGGCATTCGCGAGTTCCAGTTTTCCGAGGCGGATTTCGAGCGTGTCCGCAAGCTGATCTACCAGCATGCCGGCATATCGCTGTCGCCGGTCAAGAAGGACATGGTGTATTCCCGCCTGGCCCGCCGTCTGCGTGCGCTCAACCTGCAGGGATTCACCGAGTATCTCGACCTGCTTGAACGCAAGGGTGGCGACGAGTGGGAGCGCTTCGTCAATTCGCTGACCACCAACCTCACCTCGTTCTTCCGCGAACCCCATCATTTCCCAATCTTTGCCGAGCATTTGCGCAAACTCGGTACGCGCCGGCCGATCCGTGTCTGGTGTTCTGCGGCGTCGACCGGGGAAGAGCCCTATTCGATTGCGATGACGGTTGCCGAAACCTTCGGTCTGGAAGCCACTCATGTGTCGATCATTGCTTCCGATCTCGATACCAATGTGCTGGCGACCGCGCAAAAAGGCGTTTATCCGCTGGATCGGGTCGAAAAGATGTCGCCGGAGCGTTTGCGCAAGTTTTTCCTGAAGGGCACCGGCGCGCAGGAAGGGCAGGCGGCGATACGCCCGGAACTGAAGCGGATGATCGAGTTCCGGCGGATCAACCTGCTCGATCAGAGCTATACCGTGAAAGGGCCGCTGGATGTGATCTTCTGCCGCAACGTCATGATCTATTTCGATAAACCGACGCAGTACAAGATTCTTTCCCGCTTTGCGCCGATGATGCAGCCGGATGGACTGTTGTTTGCCGGGCATTCGGAGAGCTTCCTGCACGCGGCGGATCTGTT
The DNA here is from genome assembly GCF_021401135.1 of Azonexus sp. R2A61. GTDB lineage: Bacteria > Pseudomonadota > Gammaproteobacteria > Burkholderiales > Rhodocyclaceae > Azonexus. The sequence goes on from NZ_JACBFO010000001.1 coordinate 943,170, forward strand.
CCGCTCCCTCGGCAAGACGGTTTACGTGCTGGCCGGAGCCCGTTGACGGGGAATGCCGTGCAACACGCCTTCGACGAGCATCTTGCGGTCAACCGCTACTACGACAGGAATTTCAAGTCCGAGGCGGCAAAGATACTGCCCGGCGAGTATTTCGTCGCCGGTGCCGGCATGTTGCTGGTGACCGTGCTCGGTTCCTGCGTGGCAGCCTGCATTCGCGATGTCGAAGCCGGTATCGGCGGCATGAACCATTTCATGCTGCCGGACGATGGCGGGCGCGATTCGGTGAGCAGTTCGGCGCGTTACGGGACCTATGCGATGGAAGTGCTGATCAACCATCTGCTCAAGCTCGGCGCCCGGCGCAATCGTCTGGAAGCCAAGGTTTTTGGCGGTGGAGCTGTGCTCTCCAGTCTGTCGAGCAGCAATGTCGGCGTGCGCAACGCCGAGTTCGTGCTGAATTATCTGAAAACGGAGAAGATTCCTGTCGTGGCAAAGGATTTGCTGGATTCGTACCCGCGCAAAGTCTACTATTTTCCGAACAGTGGGCGGGTGCTGGTGAAGAAGCTGCACCGCGTTCACAACGAAACGCTGTTCAGCCGCGAACGCGATTACAAGGCGCGCCTGTCCGGGCCGGTGGCGGGCGATGTCGAACTGTTCATCTGAGTGTCGAACGATGTTTTTCTCTGATTCCTGGGGCCGTTCATGAAAACGCGGGTGCTGGTTGTCGACGACTCCGCATTGATGCGCAGTCTGCTCACCGAAATGATCAACAACACCCCTGACCTGACGGTGGTGGCGTCGGCGCCGGATGCGCCGACGGCGCGCGAAATGATCAAGCTGCACAATCCGGACGTCCTGACGCTGGACGTGCAAATGCCGAAAATGGATGGCCTGGCCTTCCTGGAGCGGCTGATGCGCCTGCGGCCGATGCCGGTGGTCATGGTTTCGGCGTTTACCGGTGCCGCTTCGGAAACGACGCTCAAGGCGCTGGAGCTCGGCGCCATCGATTTCATCGGCAAGCCTCGTCTCGATCCCGCCCACAGCATGGAGCAGTATGCCGAGGAGCTGGCCGAGAAAATCCGTGCTGCCCGCGGTGCTCGTCTGCGCGCAACCCCTACCCGTCCGGCAGCGGTTTCCTCTCCTGTGCCCTCTGCCGTGTCGCAACCTCATTCTTCCCGTATCGGCACGTCTGGCATGACAACTTCCGGAAAAATCATCTTTCTCGGTGCGTCGACCGGGGGAACCGAGGCCATCAAGGAGTTCCTGCAAGGCATTCCAGCCGACTGCCCGCCAATATTGATCGTCCAGCACATGCCTGAATCGTTTACGGCATCCTTTGCCCGCCGTCTTGATACGCTGTGTCAGCCGCGGGTGCTGGAAGCGCAAGGCAACGAGAAGGTCGAGTCGGGGACCGTGTATATCGCGCCGGGCCATTCTCATCTGGCGATTCGCCGGGCGGCTAGCGGATATGTCACGGAGTTGTCCGCCGCGCCACCGGTGAACCGGCATCGGCCATCGGTGGACGTGCTGTTCGACTCGGCCGCTCAACTGGTCGGACGTCAGGCCATCGGCGTGCTGTTGACCGGCATGGGCAAGGACGGTGCCCAGGGCCTGCTGCGCATGCGCCAGGCCGGTGCCCGTACTTTCGGCCAGGATGAGGCGAGTTGCGTGGTATATGGGATGCCGCGCGAGGCGTTCCTGATCGGTGCGGTCGAAGAACAATATCCGCTGGATGAAATGGCGCGTCGCGTGTTGTCCGCAGTTGCCCGGTAAGCAAGGCTTGTCGGGATCGGGCAAAGGTTTAAACTAATCCTGATTTTGCTATTTTCTGGGGAAGTGCATGCAAGCGGTGGTTTCGAAAAGTGCAGGCAAAGCCGACATCGTTTTGAACGGGCGATTCGATTTCAACACGCACAGGGATTTTCGGTCGGCCTATGAGCCCTTGATCGGCGACGACGAAGTGCGGGCCGTCAGCGTCGATTTTGCTGCCGTGGATTACCTCGACAGTTCGGCGCTCGGCATGCTGTTGATGTTGCGCGACAAGTTGGGCGGGGTGGGAAAGGAGATCACGTTGACCGGGGTACAGGGCAACGTGAAACAGGTGCTTGATATTGCCAATTTTGGTAAACTATTCCAAATTTATTAAATTTCGGTTGCCTGGTCCATGTGCTGATGCACCGAGGTTTGGTTGCTGCTCAGGCATGTGCTAGCGTTGCTAAGGGTCAATGACCGGTGTTGGTGTCGCGCGGGAGTGAGAAATGTCGGAATTACTGAAGAATATTGATGCCAGGACCAAGTTGGCGGGAACCAATAAACTGGAAATCCTGCTGTTCTTTCTCGGTGTGGATCAGCGAACCGGGCGCCGTGAGACGTACGGGATCAACGTGTTCAAGGTCCGCGAAGTGATGCGGACTCCGCCGATCACCGCGGCACCGGACATGCCGCCGTCGGTCGAGGGCATGGTCAGCTTGCGCGGCGCCTTGGTGCCGGTCATCGATCTTGCCAAGTATTCCGGCATCAGTGCCGATACGCCTCGTGAAATCATGATCGTCACCGAGTACAACGGCCACACGCAGGGGTTCCTGGTGGAAGGCGTGGATACCATCTTGCGCCTCGACTGGAGCAAGATGCGCGTGCCGCCCGAGATGCTGACGGCGCAAACCGGTGGTCTGGTCACGGCGGTCACCGAACTGGAGGACAACCGTCTGGTCATGATGATGGACGTGGAAAAGGTTCTGGCCGAAACGACAGAAATCGACAACGACATCATGTTCCGCAGCGTGGTTGCGGTCGACCGGCCGGACATGACAGTTTTCTACTGTGACGATTCGAGCGTAGCTCGCAAGCAGATCGAGCGCACCCTGCAGACGATGGGGGTGAAAGGCGTCAGCGCGGTTAACGGGCGGCAGATGTGGGACGAGATGGAAAAAGTCGCGCAGTATGCCCAATCCGTCGGGAAACCGCCGTCGGCTGTTATCAACCTGATACTGACTGACATCGAAATGCCGGAAATGGATGGCTACATCCTGACCAAGAAGGTCAAGTCCGATCCGCGGTTTTCGGGCATTCCCGTGGTCATGCATTCGTCGTTGTCGGGAATGTCGAACCAGAAGCTTGGCTTGTCGGTCGGTGTCGACGAATATGTGCCGAAATTCGAACCACAGCGCCTCTCCGAAACCCTGGCGCGCCGCCTCGGCCTGATTGCCGAGGGCGAATTGGTCAAGGCCTGATCACGAGGGGGCAGACATGAATCTGATCGAAAACAAGAACCTGCTGGACAGTGTCGATGCCAGAACCCGTCTGGCGGGCTCCAATAAAATGGAGATTCTGCTGTTCACGCTCGGAACGCGGGAGATTTTCGGTATCAACGTGTTCAAGGTTCGCGAAGTCGGGCGGACGCCGCACATTACCAAGGCGCCGAATATGCCGCGTGGCGTCGAAGGGCTGATTTCGCTGCGCGGTAATGTGATTCCCGTGTTGTCGCTGGCGCCTTTCCTGCAGTTGGAGGGCGCGCCGAAGGAGCGTGGCGCGACCATGATGGTTGCCGAGTATTCGAAGCGCACGCTGGGCTTCCTGGTGCATGACGTCGATCGGATCATCCGGGTCGACTGGGAGCGGGTCAAGGCGCCGGAAAGTGTTCTGACCACCAATCATGGGTTGATTACCGCCGTGATCGAATTGGAAAGCGGCGGGCTGGTGTCGATTCTGGATGTGGAGCAGATTCTGGCCAATGCGTTCGGCGAGGCGATGATCATCGACATTCCGCCGGCCAGGGTCGACCCTGAGACCAGTGTGTTTTTCGTGGACGACTCGATTGTCGCGCGCCGCAAGATTTCCGAGGTGCTCGATAAACTCGGGGTCCGTCACAAGCATGCGACCAATGGTCTGGAAGCGTGGACGCGTCTGCAGGGCATCGCCGCGCATGCCATACAGAGCGGCAAGAACATTCGCGAAGAAATCCGCCTGATTCTGGTGGATGCCGAAATGCCCGAGATGGATGGCTATGTGCTGACCAAGAACATCAAGTCCGATCCCCGTTTCGAAGGGGTGCCGGTGGTCATGCATTCCTCGCTGTCGTCGGAGGCCAATCGAGCGATGGGCAAATCCGTCGGGGTGGATGCCTATGTAGCGAAATTTGATGCGGAAGCATTGGCCGATACCTTGCGGCCGTTGATCGAACGATAAAAATACATTCTGGAGTGCTTCATGGCTGGTGATCCGAAAACACGCTTTCTGGTTGTCGACGACTTTTCGACGATGCGCCGCATCGTTCGCAATTTGCTCAAGGAGCTCGGGTTTACAAACGTGGACGAAGCCGAGGATGGCGCCATTGCCTTGCAGAAACTGCAGGGTGGCGGCTTCGAGTTCGTCGTGACCGACTGGAACATGCCGAATATGGATGGTTTGACGCTGTTGCAGACGATCCGTGCGACGCCGACGCTGAAGCACTTGCCAGTCCTGATGATCACTGCTGAAGCGAAGAAGGAAAATATCATCGCAGCCGCTCAGGCCGGGGCCAGCGGCTACATCGTCAAGCCTTTCACCGCCGGCACGCTCTCCGAAAAACTGAACAAGATTTTCGAGAAGCTCGGGCAGGCTTGAGGAGGCGGGGATGTCAGCGACTAACGATTCTTCTGAACTGGAAGCCCTCTTCGATTCGATTGCTTCCGATTACCAGGTTGTCCCCGCTCCGGCGCCGGTTGTTCCACCAGTTGTGGTGGATACCGATGGGGACAGCGATGGGCTGCAGGCATTGTTCGATAGCGTGGCTGCCGAAACCGCGGCTCAGACCGTAGCAGCAGGCGGTGCAGAAATTGCTGCTGCTGGCGATGAGTGGCCAAAGCAGGAAGCCGTTTTCAACAAGATCGGTCACATGGCCCGGGTATTGCACGATACGCTGGGCCAGTTGGGCTACGACAAGCTCATCGAAAAAGCGGTGAGCAGCCTGCCCGATGCCAAGGACCGGTTGGCCTATGTCGCCAATCTGACCGAACAGGCGGCTTGTCGGGTACTCAATGCGACGGATATTGCCAATCCGCTGGTTGAAGATATGTCCAGCCGGTCGAAAGCGCTGGGCAGCGATTGGGACAAGGCCTTCGCCAATCAGTTGAGCACCGAGCAGTTTCGTCAGTTGGCCGTCGATACCCGGGTTTTCCTCAATCAGCAATTGCCGGAAAAGACACAGGCAACCCACGCGCAGTTGACCGAGATCATGATGGCCCAGGACTTTCAGGATCTGACCGGACAGGTGATTAAGAAGATCGTGGTGTTGGCTCAGGAACTGGAAAGCAGTTTGATGAGTCTGCTGCTCGAAGTGGTGCCGGAAACGAAGCGTACGGAAGAGTTGAACAGTTTGATGAACGGTCCCGTCGTCAACGCTGAAGGGCGTGCCGATGTCGTGGTCAATCAGGAGCAGGTGGATGACCTGCTCGATAGCCTCGGTTTCTGAGGGAGGTCGAAATGAGCGATTTCGCCGGAATGGAAGATCTCCTGCAGGATTTTCTGCAGGAAGCACATGATCTATTGTCCGATGTGGACAACAAGTTGGTCGATCTGGAAAAGACACCGGATGATCGAGGCCTGCTGAACGATATCTTCCGCGGTTTTCATACCGTCAAGGGAGGGGCGGGGTTTCTCAATGCGACCGAGTTGGTGACGCTCTGTCACCTGACCGAAAATCTGTTCGATCGCCTGCGCAACGGCGAAATGGAACTGACCCCCGAATTGATGGACGTCATCATGGCGGCGACCAAGGGGGTGCGCGACATGTTTGGCGAGCTGGGCCAGATGGTCCAGCCGCAGGCAGCCGATCCGCATGTGATTGGTGCGCTCCAGGGGGCTTTGCGCGGCGAATTGCCAGGTGCCGTTGCCGGTGTGGCAAATGAATCGCCTGCAGCGGCTCCTGCTGCAGCGAATGCGGTGCCTGGCGAGCCCGATTGGGCGGCCATGCATGCCGCCGTTTCCGGGCAGGCTGCCGAGGGTGAGTTGATGCCAAAGGCGGCACCTGTTGCCAAGGCTGAAAGTGCAGCGCATGCGGTGGTCGCGCCGGTGCCAGCCAAGGAGGCTCCGTCGCCCTTCGGACGGCGGGCAACCGACCGGCCGGCCGGTCAGCCGACGGCAACGCGTCGGGCCGATGAAAGGGCCAGGGAAAACACCATCCGCGTGGATACCTCCCGCCTTGACCAGGTGCTCAACCTTTCCGGCGAAATCGGGCTGACCAAGAATCGTCTGACCAGCTTGCGTGCCGATATCCTGGCCGGCAAGAACGATGCGGAAACCCTGCATGCGCTTGACCAGGCGGTCAGTCAGCTGGATTTGCTGGTGTCGGATCTGCAGAACTCGGTGATGAAAACGCGGATGCAGCCGATTGGCCGGCTGTTCCAGAAGTATCCCCGGATTGCCCGGGATCTGGCGCGTCAGCTTGGCAAGGATGTCGAGTTGGTGCTCGCCGGTGAGGAAACCGAAGTCGATAAGACGATGATCGAGGATCTGGCGGATCCGTTGATCCACCTGATCCGCAATGCCGTCGACCACGGGGTGGAAATGCCCGAGGAGCGGGCTGCCTCGGGCAAGTCGGCGAAGAGTCTGGTGCGCCTCGAGGCTCGCCAGGAAGGTGATCACATCGTGCTGATCATCGCCGACGACGGGCGCGGCATGAGTGCCGAGCGGATTCGCGCGAAAGCCGTGGACAAGGGATTGATCAGTGAAGAAGAGGCAAACACGCTCGATGAGCGGCAGAGCCTCAACCTGATCTTCCTGCCGGGCTTTTCGACCAAGACGCAGATTTCCGACGTATCCGGTCGTGGTGTCGGGATGGACGTGGTCAAGACCAACATCCAGAAACTCAACGGTTCGGTAGAGATTCGCTCCGAGCCGGGCAAGGGGTCGGTTTTCATCATTTCGCTGCCGTTGACCCTGGCCATCCTGCCAGTCCTGCTGGTGCTGCTTGGCGATCAGCCCTTTGCATTGCCGTTGTCGCTGGTGCGGGAGATCCTGCCGATCGATCAGCAACGCATCCAGGAAGTGGGCGGCAAGGAAACGCTGGTGGTGCGTGGCGAGGTCCTGCCGGTGGTCTCGCTGGCACGCTTGCTCGGCTGGCCGCTGGAGCGTCCGCCCGAGTACGGTGTCTTCATGCAGACTGCCGAGCGCAGTTTCATTCTTGGGGTTGATAGTTTTGCCGGGCGCGACGATGCGGTGATCAAATCCCTTGAGGATTTCCGCCCGAAGGGGGTTGCCGGGGTAACCACGCTGTCGAACGGTCAGATCGTGCTGATTCTGGACATGAAGGAACTGCTGGCCGACCTCGGTCAGCATGCCGAGGCTGGAAACGCCTTGCGCGCGCTCGATTTCGTCTGACGCCAGAATATTTCCTTGCCGGTCAACGGCTTAAGAGGGGGCTTTGCCCCCTCTTTGCTTTTATGCGGTTTACCTGTGTGTCATCGTCTTATGCGGTCTACCTAGAAACGATGTAAAAAAAGCACGCTACCTATTTAATTTTCTTGGTTTTTTTCTATAATAGCCACAACCAACACCGACAATGGCCATGGCGGAAGAAAGCGACCTCGAGAAAACAGAAGAGCCTACAGGCAGGCGAATCGAGCAAGCCCGCGAAAAGGGTCAGGTCCCCCATTCCCGTGAATTGGGGACTTTTCTCATTCTGGTGGTGGCGGCGATGACGCTCTGGTTGATGGGTGGCTGGTTCATGGCCCGTACGCTGGATTTGACGCGCCGGGCCTTTACCGTCGAGCCGCGCTATTTTCTTGAGCCCGGCATGATGCTGCCGCGTCTGGCGGAAATTTCCGGCGATGCATTGCTGCTGTTCTCGCCTTTGCTGGGGCTGCTCATCTTGGCGGCCTTGATGCCCCCGTTCTTCCTCAATGCCTGGGTGTTCGCGCCCAATGCGCTGGTTCCCGATCTGAAGCGCCTCAATCCGATGACCGGTCTGGGGCGGATGGTTTCCTGGTCGAGTCTGATGGAGCTTGGCAAGGCGGTGCTCAAAGCCACCCTGGTCGGTGGCGTTGCCGTCTTGCTGATCTGGAAGGAGCGGGATGAGATTTTCGGCTTGCTGGCCGAGCCGCTGGAGAGCGGTTTGGCGCACGCCGGCGAAATGATCGTCTTTTCCTTCCTGATGCTGGTATTGACTCTGCTGTTGGTCGTTGCCGCCGACGTGCCTTTCCAGATTTGGCAGTACTACGACAAGCTGAAGATGACCAAGGAAGAGGTCAAGCAGGAAATGAAGGAAATGATGGGCGACCCGCACGTCAAGGGGCGGATTCGCAGCCTGCAGATGCAGGCTGCCCGGCGCCGGATGATGCAGGCAGTGCCGCAGGCGGATGTAATCGTCACCAATCCGACGCACTATTCCGTTGCCCTGATTTACAAGGCGGGCATGGTTGCGCCGAAAGTCGTGGCCAAGGGCGTCGGCGAAGTGGCGATGAAAATTCGGGAAATTGCTGCCGAGCATGCAGTGCCGACGCTCGAAGCACCGCCGCTGGCTCGGGCTTTGTACAAACACGCAGACCTGGATGCCGAGATTCCGGGCGGGCTGTATAACGCCGTTGCCGAGGTGCTGGCGTATATCTATCAGTTGGCACGCTGGCGCGAAACCGGCGGTAACTATCCGATGCCGCCGCGTAGCTTGCCGGTGCCGCCCGAACTTGTGCCGGAGCCTGCCTGATGGCGACCCGGGCCCTTCGCCTGCAAGCCTTGTTCGGCCGCCTGGCGCCCTCGCAACTGGCAGCGCCGGTGCTGATCATGCTCATCCTCTCGATGATGGTCCTGCCGCTGCCGGCCTTCGTGCTCGATGTGCTGTTCACGTTCAACATCGCGATTTCCGTTCTGGTTCTGCTGGTTGCGGTCAACACCCAAAAAACACTGGATTTCTCGGTTTTCCCGACGGTCCTGCTGGTGACCACGCTGCTCCGTCTGTCGCTCAACGTGGCGTCGACGCGAGTCGTGATGATCGACGGTCATACCGGACCGGATGCGGCCGGCAAGGTGATCGAGGCTTTCGGCCATTTCCTGGTCGGCGGCAATTTTGCGGTCGGCATCATCGTCTTCATGATTCTGGTGGTCATCAACTTCGTCGTGATCACCAAGGGTGCCGGACGAGTGGCCGAGGTTTCCGCACGTTTCACCCTCGATGCGATGCCGGGCAAGCAGATGGCTATCGATGCCGACCTGAATGCAGGGTTGATCGGCGAAGAAGAGGCGCGCAAACGGCGTACCGACATCGCACGCGAATCCGAGTTTTACGGGTCGATGGACGGTGCTTCGAAATTTGTTCGAGGCGATGCGGTGGCCGGCATCGTGATCATGCTGCTGAACGTCGTCGGCGGCCTGATCATCGGCATGGCGCAGCATGACATGCCGCTGGCTCAGGCCGCCAAGGTCTATACCCTGCTGACCATCGGCGATGGCCTGGTAGCACAGATTCCCGGGCTGATCATTTCAATTGCCGCCGGTCTGGTGGTTACGCGCGTTTCCGACGAGCGCAATATCGGCCAGCAGTTCATGGTCCAGATTTTCAACAACCCGCGGGCGATTGCGATTACCGCGGCGATCATCGGCATCCTTGGCATGATTCCGGGGATGCCGAATCTGGTTTTCCTGCTGCTCGCGGGTTCCCTATCCTGGTTTGCCTGGAGGATGTCCAAGCGGCAGCGGCAGATCGTCGATACCCCGGTCAAGGTTGCGCCGCCGCCGGTTCAGGAAGCGGTCGAGGCGAGTTGGAACGATGTTGCGCCGCTCGATGTACTGGGGCTGGAGGTAGGCTATCGCCTGATTCCGCTGGTCGACAAGTCCCAGGATGGCGAATTGCTGCGCCGTATTCGCGGGATACGGAAAAAATTTGCCCAGGAGGTCGGATTCCTGGTTTCCCCGGTGCATATCCGCGACAACCTCGAACTGAAACCCAATGCTTATCGGATTCTGCTCAAGGGGGTCGAGGTCGGTGCCGGGGATGCCTTTGCCGGGCAGTATCTGGCGATCAACCCAGGGCGGGTGGCCGGTACGCTGAGTGGAACGGCGACCACTGATCCGGCGTTCGGATTGCCGGCGATCTGGATCGATGCCTCGCTGCGTGACCAGGCACAGGCCTATGGTTATACGGTGGTCGACTCCTCCACTGTTATTGCGACACACCTGAATCACCTGATCCTGACGCATGCCGGCGAATTGCTGGGACGTCAGGAGGTTCAGCAACTGCTGGATCATTTGGCCAAGGAAATGCCGAAGCTGGTCGAGGATCTGGTCCCCAAGGTACTGCCGCTGGGTATCCTGCAAAAAGTGTTGCAAGGCCTGTTGGACGAAGGGGTGCATATCCGCGACATGCGCACCATCATCGAATGCGTCGCCGATCACGCGACCCGGACGCAAAATGCCGACGAATTGGTAACCCAGGTGCGGGTCGCGCTCGGTCGGGCCATCGTTCAGCAGTTGTTCCCGGGTAATGGGGAGATGCAGGTTGCATCGCTTGATCCCACACTGGAGCGCCTGTTGGCCCAGGCGTTGGCTGGCGGAAGCGAGAATACGAGCTTCGAGCCCGGCCTCGCCGATACCCTGGTGCGCGAGACTGCCGCCGCAGCTCAGCGCCAGGAATCGCTGGGGTTGCCGGCGGTGCTGCTGGTTCCGGCGAATCTCCGCCTGTTGTTGTCCCGTTTCCTGCGCCGAACTGTTCCTCAGTTGAAGGTGTTGTCACATAACGAAGTGCCCGAAAGTCGAATCATCAAGGTGACCTCGATCATCGGAGGTAGAACATGAACGTCAGAAAATTCATTGCCGCCAGCGCCCGAGATGCCTTGAAAAAAGTCAAGGAGACGCTTGGTAACGACGCCATCATCCTGTCCAACCGGGGCGTACCGGGAGGGGTGGAAATCATGGCCGTCGCCGCTCGCGACATGGCGATGATCGTACCGACGCCAGCTGTGGATGTGTCTCCTCAAGTGGTTGCGCCGCGACCGGCGGCCGCGGCACCGGATGACGATGATTACCGGGTGCTGCTCAGTTCCGCCCGGGCCAGAGTCAGCGGGGCTGGAACGCCGGTTCAGCGCGTGCCGGAGTACACCAAACCGGTATTCCCGAAAGTCGGGGGGGGCTCTCCGGCCGGCTCCGCTGTTTCCCCGCAACGTTCCAGCGGTGCGACGGTGAATGCCGGGATTCCACGAACCGGCGCGTTGCGCAATCCCGAAATGCAACGCCCGCAACCGTCGACCGCAGCGCCGGCTGGAAACCCCCAGGCTGCGGCTCGCAGTCAGGCGACCGCACCGAAGCGCTCGGAAGCCGAAGTCGTGCCGCAAGCGGTGATGGATGAAATCCGCTCCTTGCGCCGTATTGTCGAGCAGCATCTGGCAGGCTTTGCCTGGGGCGAAGCTGCGCGCAGCGAGCCGGCCAAGACCGAAGTGCTGCGTCAGATGCTGGATTCCGGATTTTCCCCTCAGCTGACCCGCGATCTGCTGGCCGATCTTCCGTCCGAAATGGATGCCTCGCAGGGACTGGCCTGGGTCAAGGGGGCGGCGGATCGTTGTCTGCTGACGGTGGGTTCGGAAGAGGATATCGTCGATCGCGGTGGGGTTTATGCACTGGTCGGGCCGACCGGCGTTGGCAAGACCACGACTACCGCCAAGTTGGCCGCCCGTTGCGTGTTGCGCCACGGGCCCAGCAAGGTCGCGCTGGTCACCACCGATGGTTATCGTATCGGTGCGCACGAGCAGTTGCGCATCTATGGTCGGATCCTCGGCGTTGCCGTTTATCTGGTCAAGGATGCGCTGGAACTCAGGCAAACGCTGGCCGAGTTGCAGCACAAGCACATGGTGTTGGTCGACACGATGGGGATGAGTCAGAAGGACAAGCTTGTGCCGGAGTTGAACGATATGCTGGCTGGCTGTGACATCCGACGCCTGTTGCTGCTCTCGTCGACCTCGCGGGGCGATACGCTGGATGACGTGGTTCGCGCTTATGCAGGCGACAACCTTTCCGGTTGCATCCTGACCAAGATCGATGAAGCGGCCAGCCTGGCAACGGCGCTCGACGTCATCATGCGGCATGGCCTGCGATTGCATTACGTGTCGAACGGCCAGCGGGTGCCGGAAGACTTGCATCTGCCGAATCGCGGCTACCTGCTGCATCGCGCCTTCAAGGATGTGCCGGAAAGCTCGCCGCACAAATACGATGGCGTCGAGCCGGCACTGATGATGGCCAATGCCGGCATGCATGGGTTGGGGGGGCGTCGTGGCTGATTTCCGGGTTGACCAGGCGGCCGGCCTGCGTCGCCTGCTGGGAGGTGGTGGCTTGCAGGTGGTGACCTTCGTTGCCGGCTGCGAAGGCGTGGGCCGTAGCGTATCCGTCGCCAATCTGGGCGTCGCATTGGCACGCCTGGGGCGTGAAGTCCTGATCATCGACGAACATGTGCCGGGTGACGACATTGCTTCGGCTTTCGGCTTGCTGACACCAGGGGATCTGCTGAACGTCGTGCAGCGGGAAAGGACGCTGGCCGATGTGCTGCTTCGGCCGATGCATGGCCTGTCGATCATGCCGGCGGCAAAGGCGGCGAGGAAACTGGGGCGCCTGTCGCTGGGGCAGCAACAGACCTTGCTCGATGCGATGAGCGGTCTGCCGCGGCCCTTCGATGTGATCCTGGTCGATGCCAGCATGACCCATCCCGGCGGGTTTTCACCTTTCGGTCTGGTGTCACAGGAGACAGTGGTCGTGTTGTCAGGTAACAGCGCATCAATTACCGAGGCCTACGCGCTGATCAAAAAGGTCAGCCACGCCTTTTCGCGTCGCCATTTCCGGATTCTGGTCAACAAGGTCAGAACCCAGGTGGACGCCCGATCGATATTCGAGAACATTGCGCAGGTGGCGACGCAACGCGGTGTGGCGACACTGGATTACGCGGGGGCGATCCCTTTTGACGAGGCTCTCCGGGTCTCCAGCCAGCTTTGCCGCCCTGTCTTGATGCAGGCTCCAGATTCGGCGTCGGCCATCGCCTTCCGCGATCTTGCTGCCGACATGCAGTATTGGCAGCAGTCTCATGGGGATCGTGGAGGCGTCGAACAATTCCTGCAGCAACTGCTACACTTGAGCCAACGCATAACACCCAATCTGATCAGGGCTTGATGTATACCGCTGCAGGGCAGCCGAACCGGGAGGAGTTGGTCCAGCGCTACGTGCCGCTGGTGAAGCGCATCGCCTATCACCTGATGGCGAGGCTGCCTGCCAATGTCCAATTCGAGGATCTTGTCCAGAACGGCATGTTGGGTTTGCTGGATGCGATAGATCGTTTCGAGGAGGGTTTTGGTGCCCAGTTCGAAACCTATGCGACACAACGGGTACGGGGAGCCATGCTGGATGGCCTGCGCGAGAACGATTGGCTGCCTCGCAGCATGCGGCGGGAACTGCGGCGCATCGAACAGGCGATCAATCAACTTGAGCATGCCCACGGCCGGGCTCCGTCGGAGCAGGAACTTGCCGACACCCTCGGTATGTCTCTCGGGGATTACCAGAAAATTCTGCAGGAAGCGCGCGGTCACCAACTGGTGTACTACGAGGATTTCAATGGTGAAGGGGATGAGGATTTTCTTGAGCGCCATTTCACCGATACGACGGCCGATCCGGCGGGCATTCTCGAAGACAAGGATATTCGTCAGCATCTAGTCGACGCCATCGGACGTCTGCCGGAGCGCGAAAAACTGATGATGGCCCTGTATTACGAACAGGATCTGAATCTCCGGGAGATCGGTGAGGTGATGGGCGTGACCGAGTCGCGCGTTTGTCAGCTGCACTCACAGGCAATCGTCCGGTTGCGCAGCCAGATTCTGGGTGACGTGAAGTCCGTCAGCAAGCGCCGCAAGGAGACCGTCCGTGGATAAGATCAGCATTGCCGGTCTGGCCATCGGGCTCATTGCTATCCTCGGTGGTCAGATGCTGGAGGGCGGTCATATCAGCTCCCTGGCGCAACCGACAGCGTTCCTGATCGTGGTCGGGGGGACGCTGGGCGCCGTCTTGCTACAGAGCCCCTTACATCTCTTCAAGCGTGGCATCGCGATGGCCAAGTGGGTCTGGAAGCCCCCGGTCATCGATCAGAAACGGAGTATTGACCAGATTCTCAACTGGAGTCAGTTGTCGCGCCGCGAAGGGCTGCTGGCGCTCGAGAACTTCATTCCGGGTCTGAAGGATGAATTCACCCGCAAGGGCTTGCAACTGCTGGTCGACGGTGCCGATCCCGAGCGAATCCGGGAACTGCTGGAAGTCGATATCGATACCTTCGAGGAAGAGGCGAAGCAGTCAGCTCGTGTCTGGGAGGCTGCCGGAGGGTATTCGCCGACGATCGGTATCCTGGGGGCGGTGATGGGCCTGATCCATGTCATGGAAAATCTGTCGGATCCAACCAAGCTGGGTGCCGGGATCGCCGTTGCTTTCGTGGCGACGATCTATGGCGTCGGACTGGCCAATCTCGTCTACCTGCCGATTGCCGGAAAGCTCAAATACTATATTTCTCGAATGGTGTCGGCGCGCGAGATGTTGATCGATGGCCTGGTCGGGATTGCCGTCGGAGATAATCCGAGGATCATCGAAAGTCGCCTGAAGGGGTATCTGCGCTAATGGCTCGGCGACGGCGGGCCAAGGTGGAAGAGCACGAGAACCACGAGCGCTGGCTGGTCTCGTACGCCGATTTCATTACCCTGCTGTTCGCCTTCTTTGTCGTGATGTATGCGATTTCTTCGGTCAACGAAGGAAAATACAAGGTTTTGTCGAACTCGCTGGTCAATGCGTTCAAAAACGTGACCGGAGAGGTGGGCGGCCAACCCATCGCGATCCTGCAGGGGGCGCCCCTCCTGCCGCCGAAACCGGTAGCCAAGCCCGACCGGCTGCCTGAACAGCAAAAACCGGATACCTTGCGTGCGGAGCAACGTCAGAAAATGCGCAATGTCGCCGACGAGATCATGCAGGCACTGCAGCCGCTGGTCGCGCAGGGCAAGGTTCGGCTGCTGGAAACGAGCCGGGGGGTCACGATCGAGATCAACGACAGCATTCTGTTTGCCCTTGGTCAGGCAAATCTTCAACCGCAATCGGCGAGTGCCCTGCAGGCCGTGGCTTCGGTACTGGCAGGGTCCGATTTTCCGATCACCATTGAAGGTCATACCGACAATGTGCCGATTTCAACCCCGCAATTTCCCTCCAATTGGGAGCTGTCGGCGTTGCGTGCGACTACCGTGCTGCGTCTATTCAATGATGCCGGCGTGGATGCAGCCAGGCTGACAGCGATCGGCTATGGCGATACGCGACCGGTGGAAACGAATACGACGACGGAGGGACGGGCACGAAATCGCCGGGTCAGCATCCTGATCGATTCGAACCGGCCCGAAGAGCCGACCGAGCTGAAACCACAGACCGCCACCGGCAACTGAGCGCACCTCCTGCGGTCAGGCAGAGTCCGAAATGCGCTTGCCGCTGCCGCTGGCCGATTGGCCATCGCTACCGTACAGCGAATCGTCGTTTTGCCGATGGGTCAGTATGTCGAGTGCCTCACGGGTCTTGCCGAGTTGCAGGACGATCAGTTGTCCATTGACCTCGTGCAGGTGGCGTGCGGCCAGGGATTTCTCGATGACAGACTGCCAGAGCGTTTCGGCATTCTTGTCAGGTTGACCGCGAAACCACGCAGCCATCGTTTCGCGTGCGTTCTTGTCCGATGCGCTGGCACCAACGACTTGCCGCCGTTGCTCCTCCAGCGCTTCCAGTGCTTTCATGCAGGCTATTTTCTGTTCGCTGATTGGCGGCAGGAGTTCCGTACTGCCAGCGGCCAGGGCCTGGTTTTCCTTTTCGAGAACGTGCTGAAGCTGATCGAGTCCGGCAAGCTCGTGCTGAAGCAGTTGTCGTAGCCGACTCATCAGGCTTGGCGCTGTTGCTTGTCGGCCAGTGAGCGTGCGGTTTCGATCAGTCCGTCGGCGATGGCTTCGGGGTTGATCTTGAAGCGCCCTTGGGCAATGGCATCCTTGATTTCCTGAATGCGGGCCGCGTTGACCGGCGGCTTGTCGTTGCCTTGAATGGCGTTGGCCAGGCTACTCAGGCTGACGGCTTCGGCAGATTTTGCCGGCGTCTCAGCGGATTTTGCCGCCGATTGTCCGGTCGACCGCAGCAGTGGCGCGGAAAAGGTCGAACTGTCGATTTTCATGATGACTCTCGCAAAGCTTTATGTGTTAGACGGTATTACGGCCGCTCAAGGTCAAACTTTAGCCTAATTTGGCAACTCGATGGTGCCATCAGCACGCACCGTGCCACGAATGCTTTGCCCGTTTGTCAGGCGTACCTGAACCAGGTCCCCGATTGCGCCATTGCCGATGGCGATTCCTTCGGCGCTGACCGAAAACCCCGTGCCCTGAGATATCACCTTGACGGTTTGTCCCTGGCGAACCGCGTAAGGCGCCTTGAGCTGATCCTTGCGCAAGGCCTGGCCGGCGCCCAACGAGTTTTTCAGCAATTTCCCGATGGCTTCGGCGGGTTGCTGGATCGTGCCGGCGGGGAGCGTAGCCAGGTCGCCGCTGGCCAGCGATAGATCGGCGCCTTGCAAGGTCTCTCCTGCAACCAGCGCGCGGGCGGTGATCACGTAATCTCCCTGAACCGAGATACGAACCGGGACCAAAATTTTCCAGGGATGAGGACCAAGGCAGCGTATGCCGATGTGGCTGCGTCCCAACAGCCGGGCGCCGGGCGGCGTGTAGCCTTCCAAGGCCTGGCAGGGGGGGAGGCGGCTGGCATCCAGCGGTCCTGCCTTCACGCTGACCTGGCCGGTACTTCCGTGGCTGGCCTGTGTCTGTGCGTAGTGTTCGGCCAGCGCAAGAATCGCCTGGCCGTCATCGGCAGAGGCTGAAAAAACGAGAAAAAACAGGCAGGAAGCAAGGCGGCGCATCGTTGGCATTTTGCCCGAATCGTCCGTAACGAAGAAATGGCTTTCTGGCATGAAGTCTGCTTTTGTTTGGGCACAAGGAGCAAACGATGAGTGATATTGCCAGCCACGTATCCGTTTACAGCAAGGCGCTCGATCTGCGGTCGCAGCGCCAGCAGATTCTGGCATCGAATATCGCGAATGCCGACACGCCGCACTACAAGGCACGCGATTTCGATTTCCGGAACGCCATGGAAAACGCCATGCAGGGCCGCGCCGAATCCGGCGGGCTGACGCTTGCCAGAACATCGGGTCGCCATCTCGAAGGAAATGGCGGGAATGGCTTTGCCGAGTTGAAGTATCGCACGGAGACGCAGTCGGCAGTCGACGGGAATACCGTGGATATGGATGTCGAACGCGCGCAGATTGCCGAAAACTCCTTGCAGTACCAAGTGCTTACCCAGTTGATCGGCGACAAGTTCAAGGGGCTGCGCACGGCGATGAGCGGCACGCAAGGTTAAGGAGACGCAACGATGAGTCTGTTCAACGTTTTCAAGGTGTCGTCCAGTGCGATGACCGCTCAATCGATGCGGCTTAATACCGTGGCCTCCAATCTGGCCAACGCCGACAGTATTGTCTCTTCGGACGGCAAGCCCTACCGAGCCAAACAGGTGGTGTTCGAGGCAACGCCGATGGGCAGCGGTGGCGAGATGTCGAAGGGGGTTCGTGTACGTCAGATCGTCGAATCCGCGGCGCCGCCCCGAATGGTTTATGACCCCAGAAATCCGGCGGCCGACGACAAGGGGTATGTTTCCTATCCCAACGTCGATGTGGTCGAGGAAATGACCAACATGATCTCGGCTTCCCGGTCTTACCAGACCAACGTGGAAGTGATGAATACCGCCAAATCCCTGATGCTGCGCACCTTGCAGATTGCTCAGGGGTAATGGGAACGATTGACAGGAGAATCAAATGACGACGACGAGTTCGGCGACTTCGGGAACGAATGGCACTATTTTCGACAAGGTCGGTGGGCGTACCGATACTTCTTCGGGCAAGAGTACGGCCAGCGAACTGGAGGATCGCTTCCTGACGCTGCTGATGGCACAGGTCAGAAGCCAGGACCCCTTGAATCCGATGGACAACGCGCAGTTCACATCGCAGTTGGCGCAATTGAATACGGTCAACGGCATCGAAAAGCTGAATACCACGCTGAGCAGTTTGCTGGCCGGATACAACGAAGCTCAGGGCATGCAGGCGGCAGGCATCATCGGCAAGAATGTTATGGTTGCCGGCAATAAATTGCCGCTCGCCAATGCGCAGTCGGTTGGCGGTATCGAATTGGCGAGTGCGGCGGACACGGTAACACTGACCATCAAGGATGCTTCCGGCAAGGTCGTGCAGACCGAAAGCCTGGGTGAACGCGCAGCCGGCAGCTTCTATTTTGCCTGGGACGGCAAGGACGCCGACGGCAAGCAGCTGGCCGACGGTAACTACACCTTCTCGGTTGAGGCGCAGGCCAACGGCAAGAAGGTGGACGCGAAAGCGATGCAGATTGGCACGGTAAATGCTGTTGTTCGTAACGGAACGGGCTTCATGCTCGATCTGGGCAGCATGGGAGAAGTATCGTTCTCCAATGTGGCACGGATTATCTGAACGGAGTAGATCATGGCATTTCAACAGGCATTGAGCGGTCTGAACACCGCCGGCAAGGCGATCGACATTACCAGCAACAACATCGCCAACTCAAGCACCGTTGGCTACAAGGCTTCGGTTGCACATTTCTCGGATGTCTATGCGCGTTCCCTGAACGGCGCCGGGGCGAATCAGGTTGGCATCGGTGTCAATCTGTCCGGCGTTGCCCAGCAATACACGCAAGGCAACATCACGACGACCAACAATCCGCTCGATATCTCGATCAACGGCAACGGTTTTTTCAGGATGGACTACAACGGGGAAGTGACCTTCACCCGCAGTGGTCAGTTCCATCTCGACAAGAACGGTTTCATCGTCAACGATCAGGGCATGAAGCTGACGGGGTATCCCGCACAAGCAGGGATAATCGTCGCTTCGTCGCCTGCGCCGCTGCAAATCTCGGCTTCCGATCTGGCGCCGGTGGCAACCGGCACCAATACGGCAAGCGCTTTCCGCGGGGTGCGGGCAAACCTCAATATGGATTCCCGTGAATCGGCACCGACCATGGCCTGGAGCGGTGGTGCGGCAAGCGGCGCCTGGTCGCCGGACCCGGAGAGTTACAACTACTCGACCGCGCTGGATGTCTATGACACGCTCGGCAACGCCCATAACCTGACCTTTTACTTCAGAAAGGCCGAGGGTTCCGGCGAATGGGCTGTTTTTGCCAATGTCGACGGGACGACCAATGCGCGCGTTACCCTGACCGGGGGAACGACGGTGGATATCGAGGCCGGTGCGGGAACGACGAATGTGCCCGGGATTTCCTTCAACGAAAACGGGGCATTGGTGACAGGAAGCGGTACCTCGATCATGCATGTCAGCATCGATCTCGATGGTGTCGTGCAGGACTTGGGCAGCACCAATAATGCAGCCTCGCCGCTGGCCTTCGATCTCGATTTCGCCGGGTCCACGCAGTTTGGCAAGAATTTTGGCAACAACCGTCTTGAACAGGATGGTTACGAAGCCGGCAATCTGGTCAGCCTGTCGGTCGGTACCGATGGAACGGTGCTTGGCAACTATAGCAATGGGCAAACCTTTGCTCAGGGGCAGGTGGTGCTGGCCAATTTCACGAACCCGAACGGCTTGCGTTCGCAAGGGAACAACCAGTGGGTAGCCACTTCCGATTCCGGTCCACCACTGGTTGGCGCACCGAACAGTTCCAATCTCGGGGTGCTCGCTTCGTCCTCCATCGAAGAATCGAACGTGGATCTGACGGCCGAACTGGTCAACCTGATCACCAACCAACGTAATTATCAGGCCAATGCGCAGTCGGTGAAGACCCAGGATCAGATCATGCAGACCCTGGTCAACCTGCGCTGATCGAGACTGAGTCCCCGTCATGGATCGCCTGATCTACACCGCAATGACCGGCGCCAAGCATGTTTTCATGCAGCAGGCCGGAACGGCGAACAATCTGGCCAACGCCAGCACCATTGGTTTCAAGGCCCAGGAGCATCGCTTCCGGGCCGTGCCGGTGCAGAGCGAGGCGATGCCGACGCGCGCCTTTGTGGTCGATGCGTCGGTCAGCGACGTCTTCGACGAGGGACCGTCGATGTTCACCGGGCGGAATCTTGATGTCGCCGTTCAGGGGCGGGGCTGGATCGCGGTGCAGTTGCCGGATGGCAGCGAAGCTTACACCCGGGCCGGGAGTCTGGATGTCGACGAAACCGGACAGCTGAAGACCAAGGACGGTTACACCGTTCTGGGCGATGGCGGGCCGCTGAACATCCCGCCCGACAATCGGGTCGAGATTGCGCCGGATGGCACGGTATCGATTGTTCCGACCTTCGGGACGCCGAACAACGCCAATGCGATCGGACGGATCAAGCTGGTCAATCCGCCGGAAAATACCTTGGTGCGCGGTGGCGATGGTTTGTTCCGCCAGGCCGACGGTCAACCGGCTCCGGCAGACGAGCAAGTCCGTCTGGCCTCCGGCGTGCTCGAGGGCAGCAATGTGAACGTGACCGAATCGATGGTAAATCTGATAAGTCTGGCCCGCCAATTCGAAATGCAGATCAAGATGCTGCAGACGGCGGATCAGAATGCACAGCGCGCGGATCAGCTGCTGTCGCTGAATGCCTGATAGGAGTTTGCCGCAATGATACGTTCCCTGTGGGTCGCCCGAACCGGACTGGATGCGCAGCAGACGCAGCTCGATGTCATCTCCAACAATCTGGCGAACGTCAGCACCAACGGTTTCAAGCGTTCCCGTGCCGTATTCGCCGACCTGCTTTATCAGACGATGCGTCAGCCGGGGGCCCAGTCCTCCCAGCAAACGCAGATTCCTGCCGGCTTGCAACTGGGTACCGGGGTTCGCCCCGTATCGACCGCCCGGGTCTTTACCCAGGGTAATCTGCAGAAGACCGACAACGCGCTGGATCTGGGCATCAACGGTAACGGTTTTTTTCAGATTCTGCTGCCGGACGGGACCACCGGCTATACCCGCGACGGTTCTTTCCTGAAGGATAACCAGGGGCAGATCGTCACTTCCGATGGCTATCCCCTGCAGCCCAACATCACGATTCCGGCCGACGCGCTCACCGTGACGGTCGGTACCGATGGAACGGTCAGCATCACCCAGCCAGGGTCGGCTGCAACGACGCAGATCGGCAACATTCAGCTGGCGACCTTCATCAACCCGACGGGCTTGCAGAGCATCGGCCAGAACCTCTTCCTGGAAACCGCCGCCAGTGGCACGCCGACGCCGAATACCCCGGGCAGCAACGGTGCGGGCGTGGTTAATCAGGGGTATGTCGAAACTTCCAACGTCAATGTGGCGGAAGAACTGGTCACGATGATCCAGACCCAGCGTGCCTACGAACTGAATTCCAAGGTGATCTCGACGTCCGATGCGATGCTCGGCCGTCTGACGCAGTTGTGAGGTGAGATCATGAAGCGCCTGACAGTGATTGCAGCTTTGCTGAGTGCGGCCTGTACGACCGTGCCGCCAACCAATGTGCATCAACCGATGAGCGCCAGGCCGATGCCGCGCTACGAAGCGGCTGCCAACAACGGCTCGATCTATCAGGTTGCCAGCGCCCGTCCCTTGTTCGAGGATCGCCGGGCGCGCTTCGTCGGCGATACGTTGACGATCCGGATCACCGAGAACACTTCCGCTTCCAAGAAGGGGAACAACCAGATCAATCGCACCGGGTCGAATACGGCGTCCGTTACCGGCCTGAGCGGTCTGCCCGGCAAGGGGTTGCTCGGACTCGATCTGGGGGCGTCGAATACCTCGACCTTCAATGGCAAGGGCGAAGCTGCGAACTCGGCGGTCTTCAGCGGCAGCATGACGGTGACCGTGATCGACGTGATGCCGAACGGCAATCTTCTGGTTTCCGGCGAGAAGCAGATATCGGTGGGCAATGAGCAGGAGTTCGTCCGTGTCTCCGGTGTGGTCAACCCGGCTTTTGTCGACTTTTCCAATTCGATCGATTCGTCCAAGGTTGCCGACGCCCGTATCGAGTACAAATCCTCCGGTCAGATCGCCGACGGTCAATCAATGGGCTGGCTGGCACGTTTCTTCCTTAATGTCATGCCGTTCTAGTTAGATACGGCAGGGGAAGCAACATGAAGCACGTGACCGGCAAATGCTACCGTTGGGCGGCAATGCTTGCCGTCTGTTTGCCTGCGCTGGTGGTTCAGCCGGCGATGGCCGAGCGGATCAAGGATCTGGCTAACCTGCAGGGGGTCCGTACCAACCAGCTGATTGGTTACGGCATCGTTGTTGGTCTCGACAACACCGGCGACCAGACGACTCAGACGCCTTTCACCACCCAGGCGATGGGCAACATGCTGTCGCAGATGGGTATCAACCTGACCAGCGATCAGGCCACCAAACTGCAGTTGAAGAATGTCGCGGCGGTGATGGTCACCACCAGCCTGCCGGCGTTCGCCCAGCCGGGCCAGCCGATTGACGTGACGGTCTCCTCGATCGGCAATGCCAAGAGCCTGCGCGGCGGGACCTTGCTGCTGACGCAGTTGAAAGGTGCCGACGGCCAGGTTTATGCGATGGCACAGGGAACGGTGATGGTCGGCGGCGCCGGGGCTTCGTCCGGCAATGCCAAAGTTACGGTCAACCATCTTTCGGCAGGAAGAATTCCGGGCGGGGCGACGGTTGAGCGGGGTGTGCCGACTGCCATCGGACAGGATGGCTACGTGTATTACGAACTGGCTGTCACCGATTTTGCAACGGCCAGGAATGTCGTTGATGCAATCAATCAGGCAACTTCACCGGGTACGGCCCAGGCTCTCGATGGGCGGCGAATCGCGGTGCGCGTGCCGGACAGCCCGGACCGTCGGGTCGCCTTTCTCGGGCGCGTCGAGAATCTGGATGTCCGGCCGGCGGTCGGCCTGGCCAAGGTTGTGGTCAATCCGCGTACCGGTTCGGTGGTCATGAATCAGCGCGTGGCACTTGAGCCGTGCGCTGTGGCGCACGGTAACCTGTCGGTGGTGGTCGACGGCGGGCAGCCGCAGTTCGGCCAGGGCGCCGACATCCAGGTCAAGCAGGACAACGGCAGCATGATGAACGTCAAGGCCGGCGCCAATCTGGCGGATGTGGTCAAGGCGCTCAACGCTTTGGGCGCCAACCCGATGGACCTGCTGGCCATCCTGCAGGCCATGAAGGCGGCAGGCGCTCTGCGGGCCGAACTCGAAGTCATCTGACCAGCGCCGATGAAAATCCAGAATCAGCCCAACCGCGCAGCCTTCGATACCCAGGGCGCGCAGGATGTGCGCAGCCAGTTCCAGAAAGACCCGCAGTCCGGTCTCAAGGCCGCCGCCCAGCAATTCGAGACCATGTTCCTGCAGATGGTCCTCAAGAGCATGCGCGATACGGTGCCGTCGGATGGCCTGCTGTCCAACGATCAGACACGCTTCTACAACTCGCTGCTCGATCAGCAGATGGCCCAGAACCTGTCGACCTCCGGCCGTGGTGTCGGTTTCGCGCAGTTGATCGAACGTCAGCTTGGCGGGCAGTTTTCCGCTCAGGCAGCCAGTGGGCTTGAGCAAGTTTCTGATGCTGCTGGCAATGCGCTAGCCGATATGGCGGCAAGCCTTGCCGGCAAATCCTTGCCGGTGCCGGCCGAGAGCTTGCGTTACCGCCAGGTCGGTAGCGCCTTGCCGACATCGGCCGATTACGCTTCGGTGTCCCGGATCAGCAGCGGTGAAACTGTGCAACCGGCCGATATTCCGGCCAATGCCAAGGCGTTCGTCGATCGTGTCTGGCCCGATGCCGTGGCGGCGTCGCGGTCGACCGGCATTCCGCCGCAATTTCTGGTGGCGCATGCAGCGCTCGAAAGCGGCTGGGGCAAGAGCGAGATCCGTCGCCCGGATGGTAGCAGCAGCCACAACCTGTTCGGGGTCAAAGCCGGTCAGCGCTGGAGTGGCGACAGCGTCAACAGCAGAACGACTGAATACGTCGATGGTGCACCTCTGCAGACCACCGAGCGCTTTCGGGCTTACGGCTCCTATTCCGAAGCTTTCCAGGATTACGCCAATCTGCTGCGCAGCAGCCCCCGCTACAGCGGCGTCATCGGTTCGCAGAATGGCACGGAGTTTGCACAGAGATTGCAGCAAGCAGGCTATGCGACCGATCCGAAATACGCCGAAAAACTGGCGCGGATCATCGATGGCCCGACCTTGCGTCAGGCCCTGATCGGTTAGGGCGCTAAATATTCCGGCCGTCAGGCCGTAGACCTCATAGAGGTGAGAAATGAGCACAGGGATTATCAGTATCAGCGTTTCCGGCATCCGGGCTGCCCAGCAGGCCCTGCTGGTGACGTCGCACAACGTCACCAATGCCAGCACCGATGGGTACTCGAGGCAACGTACGATTCAGGCGACCAACATCGCCATCAACACCGGTACCGGCTCCATCGGCCAGGGTACTCATGTGGTGACGGTCGAGCGGATGTACGACAAGTATCTGTCCGGCCAGGTCAACAGCGCGCAGACGCAAGTCAGCTATCTGGACTCCCTGTACACCCAACTGAGCCAGATCGATTCCATGCTGGCCGATGCGGATGCCGGCCTGTCGCCGGCATTGCAGGGTTTCTTTTCCGGCGTGCAGCAAGTTGCCTCGAATCCTTCCCTGCTGGAAGGCCGGCAGGTGATGATTACCTCGGCACAGACCCTGGTGAGTCGCTTCCAGAATCTCGATACCCGTCTGAGCGAACTGGCATCGGAGGTTGATGGGCGGATTGTCGATACGGTAGATCAGATCAATACCTATGCGACCCAGATTGCCGACATCAACAAGCGTATCGTCACCGCGCAAGCCGGTACCGGACAGCCTGCCAATGATCTGCTTGACCAGCGCGACCAGATGATTGCGGAACTGAACAAGTACATCAAGGTAACCACCACCGCGAATTCCGATGGCGGTTATAACGTATTCATCGGTAATGGTCAGCAACTGGTCATTGGCGGGCGAGCCATGGAGATGACGGCGACCCCCTCGCGTTCGGACCCGGGCAAGGTCGCGGTCGGCCTGACGACTCAGGGCGGTGCCATCGAGTTGCCCGAGAAGCTGATTGTTGGCGGTGAACTGGGCGGACTGCTCGAATTCCGTGCCAAGTCGCTGGACACCGTGACCAATGAACTGGGCCGGATTGCGACCTCTCTGGCCTTGACCTTTAACGCGCAGTACAGCCTTGGGCAGGATTTGCTCGGCAACATCGAGGGCGATACCGGATTTGTCGGCGACTTTTTTTCGATACCCAATCCCAGGATTCTCAGCAACACGAGCAATACCGGCAGCGGCAGCCTCTCGGCAAATTTTGCAACGCCGACCGGGCCGTCGGCGCCGGATTACAGCGGAAGCCATTACACCAATCTGACCAACAGCGACTATCAGGTGGCATTTGGTGCGGGCGGTACTTATACGGTGACCCGACTGACTGACAAGACAGTGGTCGCCAGCGGTACCGGGACGGGGAGCGTGACCTTCGATGGGGTGAATCTGAATATCGCCGCGGTTGGTGCCGATGGTGACAAATTCACGCTCAAACCGGTGGCCGAGGCGGCCAGAAACATCGACATCGACAACCGGATCGCTAACGATCCCCGATTGATCAATGCGGCAGCGCCGATTCGCGCGACTCAGGCTGCGACCAACACCGGTTCGATGAAGATCTCTCAAGGGATCGTTGGCAGCGGCTATTCGGTGGCCGGCCTGCCTGCCACGCTGACAGCCAGCGCCACGAATCTCAGTGGCGTTCCCGGGACGTGGACGGCGGTCTATTCCGATGGCAGCACCGCCAGTGGGACCGGCAACGTCGCATTGACCAGCGGTAGCGCGACGCTGTCCACCATTGCCTTTGCCGGGATGTCATTTTCTGTCAGCGGCACGCCAAGTGCCGGGGATTCGTTCACCATCGAGCGTAATGGCAGCGGCGTTCAGGATGGTCGGAACGCTGTTCTGCTCGGTAAATTGCAGACAAACAATACGATGGCTGGCGGAACTGCGACTTTTCAGTCCGTCTACGCGCGGCTGGTTTCCGAAAACGGTATCCGGACGCGCTCGGCCCAGGTGCAGCTCGATGCCCAGGAAGCAATGCTCGCGCAGGCTCAGTCGACCCGGGATGCCTATTCTGCGGTTAACCTCGACGAGGAGGCCGCGAATCTCCTGAAGTTCCAGCAAGCCTATCAGGCCTCGGCCAAGGCGCTGGAAATCGGTAACAAGTTGTTCGATGCCATTCTGGGCATCTTCTAAGGAGCCGGATCATGCGTGTCAGCACTTCGATGATCTTCAATACCGGAACCAACGGTATCCGGAATCTGCAGGGCGAGCTCTACAAGACACAGAATCAGTTGTCGACCGGCAGGCGCATCCTGACGCCGGCCGATGATCCGGTAGGGGCCTCCGAAGCACTGCGGGTGACGCAGTCCAAGAACGTCAACGAGCGTTTCATCGAGAACCAGGCACAAGCCCAAACCAAGCTGAATTTTCTCGACACCACGCTGGATAGTCTCAACAACGAACTGCAAGCGATTTACGAGAATACGGTGGCCGCAGGCAATGCCTCGTACAGCCCCGAGCAGCGCGGAATGATTGCCGAGGAGTTGAAGCGTCGGCTGGAAAACCTGGTCGGCCTGGCCAATACCCGCGACGGTACCGGGCAATACATCTTTGCCGGCTACAAGACGACGACCGAGCCGTTCACGCAGAATACGGCGGCAACCCAGCCTTACTCGCTGGGGAGTTCCCTGATGACGTACAACGGCGATTCGGGAAACCCGACGCTTTCGGTAACGGCTTCCAAGGATATGGCGGTCGCCGACAACGGTATGTCCGTTTTCATGCAGGTCAAGGATGCTCAGGGCAATGTGGTCGGGCGAAGCATGTTTGACAGCGTTCAGAATCTGATCGACATCCTCGATCCGAGCAGTGGCGTGCCCTACAACGCAACCGATTACGCCCAGGCACTTGGCGACATGAAGTCGGCGATCGACCACGTGGCAATGAGTCGGGCTTCGGTCGGGGCGCGCATGCAGGCGCTGGAAGGCATGACGTCGGCGGGCAAGGATATCTCGGTGAATTACGACTTGCGCCTCTCCGCGTTGCAGGATCTGGACTGGACGGATGCCATTTCCAAGTTTTCGCAGTACAAGACCCAGCTCGAAGCGGCACAATTGACCTTCCAGCAGACCAGTCAGTTGAGCCTGTTCAATCTCCTATGAGGCAACTGGCTGCGCTAGTGCTGGCGGGTAGCGTCCTGGCCGGCTGTTCGGCGGCGGGTTCGGCCAAGCCGCTGATTCCGGACAAAGTCATCCAGCTGACGGCGAATAGCGCGCTTTCGCTGTCCAATATTGCGACCGGGCTGGCGGTGATCGGGGCGATCTACCTAGTATACGACCCGCTGGCGCCGAACTGGGAAATCAACGAGTCCCGACTCAACGAGGACACCTACCGCTTCGACATGAAGTTGAAGCGTTATCACACCGGCGGTGGCGGGGAGTCGTTCCAGATCATGAAGCGACGGGCCAGTCAGTTGCAGTATGAACGGGGTTACAGCGGTTACCAGATTCTTGAATATACCGAGGGAATCGATTCGGAAACCTTGGGTGCCCGGCGGGTTGCCGGCGGTGTGATCCGCATGCTGGGGCAGCCGCAAACCGTCGTTCAGGCGCAGCGCATGCCTTCTCCACAGTTGCCCGTGCCGGAAAACGCCGATTCCTTCGGCCTGAATTGAAGCCCTTGCTGGCGTTTTTTGCAGTCAGGGGCGGTTGACCGCAAAAGCCAGCATCGCTTCGATCGCGTATTCGTACAGTCCCTGAAGCGGCACAGCCAGATAGTTCAGGCTGAGGGCGACGGCGACGAAACCGCCGATCAGGGTCAGCGGAAAACCCAGGGCGAAGATGTTCAGCTGTGGCGCGGCCCGGGTCAGCACGGCCAGCGCCAGATTGGTGATCATCAGCGCGACGACGGCAGGTAATGCGATCAGCAAGCCTGCCGAAAAAATCTTGCCGCCCAGTTCCCCGAGGTTCTTCCAGCTTTCCGGTGCAAGTGCATCCGGCGAGACCGGGATGGCGTGGAAACTTTTGGCCAGCGTCGAAATGAACAACAGATGGCCGTCCATGGACATGAACAGCAGCAGCGCCAGCAAGCCGATGAATTCCGACAGTACTGGCGTCTGACCACCGTCCAGCGGGTCGTAGAAGGTGGCGAAGCCAAGACCCATCTGCAGGCCGATGAAGGTGCCGCCCAGGTCGATCGCGGTGAACACGATGCGGGCAGCAAATCCCATGGCGATACCGATGAGCATCTGTTGCGCAAGAATCCACAGTCCGGCCAGCGAGCCCGGGGCGACAGCGGGCATCGGCGGGGCGCTCGGGGCAATCGCGATGGCGATGGCGATGCCGAGTACGACGCGGGTGCGTCGCGGAATGCCGGCGGTACTCCAGAGCGGCGCCGTGGCGATCAGCCCGAGTACGCGAGCGAGCGGGAAGGCATAGAAGGTCACCCAGGCGTCGATCTGTGCCGTCGTGATGCTGAACATGTCAGCCGATCAGTTGCGGGATGCTGCCGAACAGGCGCTGGATGTAATCGATCAGGTATTGCAGCATCCAGGGACCGAAAACCAGGATCACGACGAAGATCGCGACCAGTTTCGGAATGAATTGCAGCGTCGCTTCGTTGATCTGTGTTGCCGCCTGGAAAATGCTGACGATCAGGCCGACGACCAGCGCCGCGAGCAGCATCGGGGCGGCCATCAGGATGGTGACCTCGATGGCCTGACGGCCGATTTCCATGACGGTACCCGGCGTCATGGGTTGAAACTCTGCACCAGGGAGCCGATGACCAGGTGCCAGCCATCGACCAGAACGAACAGCATCAGCTTGAATGGCAGAGCCACCATGATCGGCGACATCATCATCATGCCCATCGACATCAGCAGGCTCGCCACCACCATGTCGATGACCAGGAACGGAATGAACAGGATGAAACCGATCTGGAACGCCGTCTTCAGTTCACTGATCACGAACGAGGGGATCAGGATGCGCAAGGGCACGTCTTCGGGTTTTTCCAGCTTGTCGATGCGGGCGATGCCGGCAAACAGCGCGATGTCGGCTTCCCGCGTCTGCTTCAGCATGAAAGCGCGCATCGGCTCGGCAGCTTTTTCGCCGGCCTGCATGATGTTCAGGCGGTTCTCCGAGAGCGGGACATAGGCTTCGTTGTACACGCGATCCAAGGTCGGCGCCATCACGAACAAGGTCAGGAACAAGGACAGGCCGATGACGATCTGGTTGGGGGGAGCCGTCTGCAGGCCCATCGCGTGGCGTAGCAGCGACAGGACGATGACGATGCGGGTGAAGCTGGTCATCATCAGGATCGCGGCCGGCAGGAAGGTCAGCGCCGTCAGCAACAGCAGTGTCTGGATGGTCAGCGAGTAGGTTGTGCCGCCGCCGGCTGCCGGTGTGCTGGTCATTGCAGGCAATCCGGCCGACTGGGCCAGCGCTTCGCCGGCCAATCCTGCGGTCAACAGCGAAATCAGCGCAAAATGCCTAGCGTTCATCTTCTCGTTGCCTGCGTATCTGGCTCAACCAGTCGACAAAGGGGCGTTGGGCCTCCGTCGCCGTGCTGGCCGATTCTCCCTTGGGCATGCGGTGCAGGGTGCGAATCTGGCCGGGGACGATACCAACCACCAGCCAGGTATCTTCCACTTCAACCAGGACGATCCGTTCCCGCGGACCCAGTGCAACGCCCCCAATCACGCGCATGCCGCCCTGGCCGAACAGCTTGCCCCCCGAAACCTTGCGTGCCAGCCAGGCGGCACCGAACAGCAGGCCGACGATCAGCAGCAAGGCCAATGTGGCTTGAAGGTAAGTGCCATTGCCGACCGCCGGGACGGCCGTATCGGCAGCGCCGGCAATACCGGGCAGGAGGGCAAGGAAAAAGGGCTGGCGGCGCAAGGCTGGCGGGCGGGAGTCGGTCAAGGGCGCTATCTTAAACCGAAAGGCCGGGCCGGTTGCGGTCGACCCGTCGAGCCGGGCGGAAAGTGTCAGCGATTGATTTTCCGCATCCGCTCTGATGGCGTGATGATGTCGGTCAGGCGGATGCCGAATTTGTCATTGACGACCACGACCTCGCCTTGGGCGATCAGTGTGCCGTTAACCAGAACATCCATGGGTTCGCCGGCCATCGCATCGAGTTCGACGACCGAGCCGTGGGCGAGTTGAAGCAGGTTCTTGATGGTGATCTTGGTACGTCCCAGCTCAACCGTGATCTGGACGGGAATGTCCAGAATCATGTCGAGTTCGTTCATCACGCCGCCTGCCGCCGACGGGCCGCCGAATGACGGGAAAATGTCGGCCGGCTGGGCGGCCGGCTGAGCAACTTCGGCATCCGTGGTCGCCTGTTCGGCCATTGCGGCCGCCCAGTCGTCCTCGCTGATTTGCTCTTCCGCGCCGGCGGCGTTTTCGATGTTTTCCATTTCGTCAGCCATGCTTGTCCCCCATCACCGGTTCGGTCGAGCCGAGTTCGTTCGGCGATGCAATGAATTTTTCCACACGTAGTGCATACTGACCATTCTGCTGGCCGTAGGTGCATTCCATCAGCGGTACGTTATCCACCTGTGCCTCGATACGCGGCGGGATGTTGATTGGAATCACATCGCCGGCCTTCAATTGCAGGATTTCGCGCAAGGACACCTTGCCCGAGCCCAGTTGGGCGACGATTTCCACCTCGGCGCCCTGCAGCTGTCGCCGAAGCGTACCGATCCAGCGCTTGTCCGTGGAGAGCTGGTCGCTCTGCATGGTGCTGTAGAGCAGGTCGCGAATCGGTTCGAGCATCGAATAAGGGAAGCAGATGTGCATGTCCGCCGTTGCGCCCCCGAATTCCAGGGTGAACGACGTTGAAACGACAATTTCCGATGGCGTGGCGATGTTGGCGAACTGGGAGTTCATTTCCGAGCGGATGTACTCGAAACTGATGTCGTACACCGGCTTCCAGGATTTCGAATACTCGGTGAAAACCACACCGAGCAAGCCCTGAATGATGCGCTGCTCGGTTGCCGTGAAATCGCGACCTTCGACTCGCGTATGGAAACGGCCGTCGCCGCCGAACATGTTGTCTACGACCAGGAAGACCAGGTTCGGGTCGAAGACGAACAGCGAAGTCCCGCGCAGCGGCTTGGCCGCAACCAGATTCAGATTGGTCGGGACGACCAGGTTGCGGATGAATTCGCTGTACTTCTGTACGCGGATCGGGCCGACCGAAATCTCGGCATTCCGGTGCATGTAGTTGAACAGGCCGATGCGCAGATAGCGGGCGAAGCGCTCATTGACCAGTTCGAGCGTAGGCATCCGGCCCCGGACGATACGCTCCTGGGTGCCCAGATTGTAAGAACGGATGCCGGCGTCTTCAGCGCCGCCTTCGTCGGGTTCGTCACTTTCCCCGGTGACGCCCTTGAGCAGGGCGTCAACTTCTTCCTGTGAGAGAAAGTCCCCGGCCATGACCCGGTGCTTACTGGATGATGAAGGAGGTGAACAATACCGACGTGACCGGGCCGTCGGGCGCGATCTGTTCGCCCTTCTTGTTCTTGACGGGCGGATTGATGGCCGAGTTGATCTCGTCCATGATTTCGGCCGCCAGCTTTTCCTTGCCCTCCTTGGGCAACAATTCCGAGGCTTTCTGGCTGGACAGGAGCAGTGTCACGTTGTTGCGGATCTTGGGCATCATCGCCGTGAGCTCGGCCTGCGATTCCGGGCCTTCCAGCTCGAGCGACAGGGCTACCTGAAGGTATTGATCACCGGTTTCCGGGACCAGATTGACCGTGAACGGGTCAAGGTTCACGAAAACCGGGGGGGCTCCGTGTTCCTTCTTCTTGTCCTTTTTCTTGGCCGGCTTCGCCGGCTCTTCGGCGACTTCGTCGTCGTCGGCGTGCTCTTCGTCATGGCTGCCCTTCATCAGAAGGAAGGCTGCCGCCCCACCACCGACCACCAGCAACAGCACGACGGCCAGAATGATGATCAGAAGCTTCTTGCTTTTCTTCGGTGCTGCTTCGTCCCCGTTCTCGGCAGGCTTGTTGTCCTTGGCCATATTCCTCCCTCGCTAGCTTTTGTCAGGCAAACAGGTCGACCATGCCTCTGCCACGCTGAATCGGCTGATTCGGCAGGGGTGTTGCGGCGACGCCGTCGGTGGGGAGTATAGCAGTGTCTTCTCCCCCGGAACGGGCGCTGCTGCTGAATCCCGCATCGTTATTGCGCTGCTGCTGCGGTGTCTGGGCACCAACGTTGGCCTGGCCCAGTTGAATGCCCGCACCGGAGAGCATTTCACGCAGGCGCGGCAAGGCTTCTTCAAGTGCCTGGCGGACTTCGGCCTGAGATGCAACGAAATTTGCCGTCATCTGGTCGCCGTTCATCGAGATGTTGACCTGAATGGGGCCCAGTTGCGCCGGCGAGATGTTGATCTGGGCATTCTGGATGTCGCCTCTAGCCATCCAGACGACCTTGTCACCCAGCTGCTGCCCCCATTGCGCATCATGCAGCGGTGCCTGGACGGTGACCTGCCTGCTTGCTTCATGCCTGAGTTGCGAGGGATGGGTCTGGGACAGGATGCTGGAGAACGCGTTTTCGCTTTTCTGTTCGCCGGCAAGATTTGCCGCCCCTGCTTCGCTGTTTGCCGCGTCGGCACTGAGCAGCGGATTCTGCGTGGCGCGTTTGCCGGCTTGTCCGGCGAGCAGCATCTCTTCCGTATCGCCGGCCGAATTGCCCGCGCCTTTACCGAGCGCGTCGCCGATGGGGGCCGAATCGGCGTCGATCGAAGCTTCGGCGAGTGATGCGCGCTGTTCCACAGGCACTTGTGATGCGGCAATCTGGCCGATTTCCGGTAGCCAGATGGCAAGATCGTCCTTGTCCCCCTTTTGCTTGCCGTCGCTTTTCTCTTTGCCGAGTCCCAGGGCAGCGGATAGTTGTTCGGCGACATCGGTCACGGGTAACTGACCGAAAAGCAGGCTGGCGAAGTCGAGGCCGGGGGCGGATTCACCCGCTGCACCGGCGTTTGCTGCCTCGCCGCCAGAGGGGCTCGTTCGGGGAAGTGTCGGGGTGACCGAAATGCTCATGAAGAAATCCTTGCCTGCTGAGTACGGGCGGATTCAAGCAATGAGCGTGCCTGTCTATTCGAGCTCCCGGTTCCCTCTACCGAATTTCCGGGTCGAGAACTCGTCCTGGAGTTTTTGCGCCTGCTTTTCTTCAGCCCGGCGCTCACGCGCGTCATGGCGCAGTGACAGCGTGTCGATGGCTTTGAGTCGAGTGTTCTGATCCCGCCAGTGTTGCTGCCCGGCCGCGGTGTTCGCTTCGGACTGGCGGACGGCCTGGGCCTGCTGCTGCAGGGCTTCGTCGATCCGGCCAAGGAAATCCTGATAGTTGGCCAATGCTTGACGGGTAATTCCTTGAGCCGTGGCTTCGCGCAACTTGTCGGCGTATTCCTGGCGGTACTGTTCGAGCATTTCCAGCCGACTGCGGGCATTTTGTTCGGCTGCAATCAGTTGGCCGAGGCGGCGCGTTGCCTCGTCGGTCCTGCTTTGCATCAGTTCGAGCAGTGGTTGGAGTGTGAAGGGCTTGGCCATGCCTCAGTCTAGTTGAATAGCGCGGCGAGTTTTTCGATGCTTGCCGGGAAATCGGATTTTTCGATCAACTGCTGTTGAAGGAAGGCTTCGATCCTGGGATAGAGTGCGACCGCCTGGTCAAGCACCGGATCCGAGCCCTGGACATAGGCACCGACCGCGATCAGGTCGCGGGAGCGCTGGTAGCGAGAGAACAGCACCTTGAAACGCCGAATCTGCTCCAGTTGCTTCTGGTCGATCAGGTTGACCATGGCCCGGCTGATCGACTGCTCGATATCGATTGCCGGGTAATGGCCGGCGTCGGCCAGGGCGCGGGTCAGTACGATATGGCCGTCGAGGATGGCGCGCGCCGAATCGGCGATCGGATCCTGCTGATCGTCGCCTTCGGCCAGCACGGTGTAGAAGGCGGTGATCGAACCGCCGCCTTCCGGCCCGTTCCCCGCGCGCTCCACCAGTTGCGGCAGTTTCGCGAATACCGATGGCGGATAGCCGCGGGTCGCCGGAGGTTCTCCGATCGCCAGCGCAATCTCGCGTTGGGCCATGGCATAACGGGTCAGCGAATCCATGATCAGCAGGACTTGCCGGCCCTGGTCGCGGAAATATTCGGCGATCGTCGTGGCATAGGCAGCCCCCTGCAGACGCATCAGCGGGCCGGTGTCGGCCGGTGCCGCGACGACGACCGCGCGCCGCATGCCTTCCTCGCCGAGAATCTGCTCGATGAATTCCTTGACCTCGCGGCCGCGTTCGCCGATCAGCCCGACGACGATCACCTCGGCTTCGGTGTAGCGCGCCATCATGCCCAGCAGTACGGACTTGCCGACGCCGGAGCCGGCGAACAGGCCCATCCGCTGTCCACGTCCGACCGTGAGCAGGGCATTGATTGCGCGGATGCCGACATCCAGCGGCTGCTCGATCGCGGCGCGGCTCATCGGATTGATCGGACGGCTTTGCAACGGTCTGGCGTGACCGGCCAGCAGTGGTCCCTTGCCGTCCAGCGGCCGGCCGACGCCATCGAGCACCCGGCCGAGCAATTCGTCGCCGACCGGAACCTGCTTTGCTCGGTCGATCGCTCGCCGCTTGCGATGGGCCGGCTGGCCGACCGTCGGCGGCGGGTTGGGGGCGTCGAATGGCAGGACGCGGGCGCCAGGTGCGAGGCCGAAGACTTCGTCGGAAGGCATCAGATATAGCTTCTCGCCGGCAAAGCCGACGACTTCCGCTTCGACC
This sequence comes from Azonexus sp. R2A61, assembly GCF_021401135.1. GTDB lineage: Bacteria > Pseudomonadota > Gammaproteobacteria > Burkholderiales > Rhodocyclaceae > Azonexus. Next base: position 978,036 of record NZ_JACBFO010000001.1, read on the forward strand.
GGAGCGCCGGTGCCGGGGTAGATGTGGCAGGTGCTGCCCAGGGGAAGTTTCAGTCCCGAGGCTTCCATGACCAGCCCGTTGATTCGGGTCAGGCGTCCGCTGGGGGTCAGCGGCAGGGCATTGCCGGCGGCATGCTGGCAGCCGGCCAGGAATTCGCGCCAGCGTTCCCGGTGGCCGTCGCCGCCCGGTGTCAGCGTGTCATCCATTTGTCGGATTCGATGCCGATTGCCTCGAGCACGCGTTGCCAGCGCGTTTCCAGGCGAGCATCCACTTCGCTGTGGCCGGCCTTGATGCTGCAGCCGCCCGGCTCGATACTGTGGTCGGGAACGAGGTGCAGGTTTTGCTGGCTGGCCATCTCGCTCAGCGGCGCCTGCAATTGCTCCAGATCCGTCGGATTCAGATGCAGGGCGACGCCGCCATGATGCAGTGGCAGGCTGTCGATCGCTTCGCGGACGATCGGCAGCAGGATTTCGCGGCGAATTTCCAGCGCGCTGCGCAGAACCTGGTGGGCGACTTCCAGCGAGAGGTCGAGTAACTGATCGGCGATTTCCTGGTCGAGATGGTCGAGTGCCTGATGCAGGTTTGCGGTCAACTGCCGGATTTGCGCAATTTCCGTTTCTTGCTGCTGACGGGCTTCGTCGGCCGCTGCCGCCCGTCCTTCCTCAAGGCCTGCCTGGTAGCCTTCCGCCCGGGCTTGTTCATGCAGGCGCTCGATGTCCTCGGCTGTCGGCAGCGGAAAGCTGTCGACGCTGTCCGCGATCTGCGCTTCCGGGGCGACGTCGGGCGGTGCCGGCGGCACCGTGATCTCTTCCGGAGGGGGGCTACTTGCCGCTTCTGTGGGTGGCGCGTCGAAGGCATCGAACTGCCACCGCTTGAAACCGGCGGACTGTTCCTTGGGAATGATCGATGACATGCGTCAGACCATCTGCTCGCCGCCGGCGCCGCCCAGGACGATTTGTCCTTCGTCGGCCAGGCGGCGGACGATCTTGAGGATTTCCTTCTGCTCGGCCTCGACTTCGGAAAGCCGGACCGGGCCTTTCGATTCGAGATCCTCGCGCAGCATTTCGGCGGCGCGCTGCGACATGTTCTTGAAGATTTTCTCGCGCAGTTCCGGCGAAGCCCCCTTGAGGGCGAGTACCAGCGAGTCCGACTGGACTTCGCGCATGATGAGCTGGATCGAACGGTCGTCGATGTCGAGCAGGTTCTCGAAAACGAACATTTCGTCGAGGATCTTTTGTGCCAGGTCCGGATCGTATTCGCGGATCGCGTCGATGACCGACGTCTCGTTGGCGGTGCCGATGAAGTTGAGGATTTCGGCAACCGTCCGCACGCCGCCTAGCGCGGTCCGCTTGACGCTGGCCGAGCCGGACAGGATGCGCAGCATCGCCTCGTTCAGTTCGCGCAGCGCCGCCGGCTGGATGCCTTCCAGCGTGGCGATCCGCAGTACGACGTCGTTGCGCAGGCGCTCGGTGAAGTGGGCCAGGATTTCGCTGGCATGGTCGTGTTCCAGATGGACAAGGATGGTGGCGATGATCTGCGGGTGCTCGTTCTTGATCAGGTCGGCGACCGTCTGTGCATCCATCCACTTCAGGCCTTCGATACCCGAGGTTTCGCCACCCTGGAGAATGCGCGAGATCAGGTTGGATGCCTTGTCGTCGCCGAGCGCCTTGGTCAGTACGGAACGGATATAGGCATCGGTATCGACGTGGACCGCAGCATGCTCGTCGGCATCCTTCTGGAACTGGTCAAGGACGGCTTCGACGGTAGCCCGCGGCACGGTCTTCAGCGCGGCCATCGCGTGCCCGAGCTTCTGCACTTCGCGCGGGCCAAGGTGCTTGAGCACTTCGGCAGCGTGATCCTCGCCGAGCGCGATGAGCAGCGTTGCGCTTCTTTCCAGGCCGTCATCACCCGCCATTGGCACCCATCCATTCTTTCATGATGTTGGCGACCGCCTTTGGATCGGCCTGCGCGAAGTCGCGGGCTTTCTGCAGCTTGATCGCGAAATGGTCGATGGTGGCGACATCCTCGATGAGTTCTCCATCCGGTCCGACCATCGCCACGTGGCCGGCTGCGCCGGCCACCCCTTCGGGCGTCGTTTCCCCGTCTGCCTCGGGTGGCGGCGGGAACATCGTCTTCAGCGCCGGCTGGATGACCTTCAGATACAGGAAGAACACGACCCCGGCGATCAGCAGGTATTTCAGGAGGTCCTTGGCGAAGTCGATGTTGTCCGGATCCTTCCACAAGGGAAGACCGGTTTCCAGCGGTTCGGCAGCGGTAAACGGCGCGTTGGCGACCGAAATCGAGTCGCCTCGGTCTTGGCTGAAGCCCATCGCCTCGCGGACGAGGTCGTTGATCTGCTTCATCTCGGGGTCGCTCAGCGGCTTGGTGATGTCCTTGCCCGATTTCGGATCGACATCCTTGCGATGGTTGACGACGACGGCGGCGGTCAGTCGGCGGATCGCGCCCATGCCCTGTTTGGTATGGCGAATGGTGCGGTCGACCTCGTAATTGATGGTCGAATTCTTCGATGTGCTGATCGGCTGGCCGGCGGCGTTCAACGGGGCCGTGATGCCGGCCGCGTCGATCTTGCCGGGCGGTTGTTCTCCGGGCTTTGCTGCCGCCTGCGCAGCGCCGGTATTGCCGGTGGGTGGTGTGGTCAGCGGTGCCGTGGCGGGAACTGGCGGCTGATTGGTCAGCGCCCCGGGAACGCCGCCGGCCGCCTGGTTGACGCTGGCGGTTTCATTGTTCTGCTGACTGCGGATGCTGGTCGACTCCGGTGTGCCGTTCGGGCGATAGGTTTCCGCAGTCTGCTCGCTTTGCGAGAAATCGACGTCGGCGGCAACCTGCACCTTGTAGTTGTCCTTGCCGAGCACCGGTTTCAGGATGTCCTCAATGCGCGCAACGATGCCGTTTTCGACTTCGCGCACGTATTTCAGCTGTGTCGCATCCAGGCCGGCTTCGGTCAGTTTGTTCTTGAGCGTCGACAGCAGGTTGCCGTTCTGGTCGATGATGCTGACGTTGCCGGACTGAAGTTGCGGGACGCTCGACGAGATCAGGTTGGTGATGCCGGCCAGTTGCGTGGGGTCGAGCGAGCGGCCCGGGTAGAGATCGAGCATGACCGACGCCGTCGGCTTCTGTTCTTCGCGGACGAACACCGAGGGCTTGGGAATCGCCAGATGGACGCGGGCCGACTGAACCGCATTGATCGACATGATGGTCTTGGCCAGTTCGCCTTCCAGGCCGCGCTGGTAATTCACTTGTTCGGCGAACTGGCTGATGCCGAACTTCTGATTCTCCATCAGCTCGAAACCGACCATGCCGCCTCGCGGTAAACCTTGCGATGCGAGTTTCAGGCGGATTTCATGGACCCGGTCGGAAGGGACCATGATGGCGCCGGTGCCGGACATCTTGTGCGGAATGTTCTGCTGTTCGAGCGTGGCGATGATGTTGCCGCCATCGCGTTCGTTCAGGTTCGAGAACAGCACTTTCCAGTCTGGCTGCCGGCTCCACAGAAAGGTGCCGACGATGATCGCAAAAATGGCGGCAAGCGTGACGGCGAGCGCGATCTTTTGCTGATTACTCAGGCGGTTGAAAGCCTCGCGCAAACGTTCCGCCGGGTTGGCCGGCGGTGCGCTATCCGCGATGTTTTCAGTTGTTGCAGCCATCCGTGCTCGGTTCGTTCAAGGCGAAACAGAAGAAGAATCAATCATGAAGCCAAATTTTCCTAGAAATATTCTACTATTACCCGCGCTCGTTTCACACTGAACCTTTTCAATGACCTCTGTTCCGCCTTCTGCGGTCGACCCAGCTTCCTCCGACAAAACCGCCGAGTTGCAGCGCGCCTTTGCGATGTTCAACCAGGTTTCGGCCGAGTTGACCCAGGCTTATGAGGCGCTGCAGGCTCGGGTCGCTTCCCTGACCGACGAGCTTGCCGTGGCCAACGGCGAGCTGCGCCGTCAGTACCGCGAGAAGGAAGCCTTGTCGGAGCGGTTGTCTTCCTTGCTGGATGCACTGCCGGCCGGTGTCGTGCTGCTCGATGCAACGGCTAGGGTTACTGCGCTGAATCCGGCGGCGATCGCCATGTTTGGCGAGCGGGTGATCGACGAGCACTGGGGCGATGTCGTCGCCCGTCATCTCGAGCCGACCCTGACGGTTGGCGAATGGCGGCTCGGCGAAGCGCGGCTGGCGATTGCCGAGAGTATCCTGCCTTCCGGTGACGGCAGGATACTGCTGTTGCACGATGTCAGCGCAGCACTGCGCATGAAGGAAGAGCTGGAGCGTAGCCAGCGTCTGGCGGCGATGGGCGAAATGGCGGCGTCGCTGGCGCATCAGTTGCGTACGCCGCTGGCAGCGGCGCTGCTTTATACCGCCAATCTCGGACAGCCCGGGGTGGGTGACGAGGCGCGCGTCAAATTTTCGGAGAAGGCCAGCGGCCAGTTGCGTCGTCTCGAAAGACTGATCCAGGATGTCCTGCTGTTCGCCCGCGGTGAAAGCCTGGGGCGCGACGTGATGGTGGCAGGCGATTTGCTCCAGGAAGTGGCCCAGACGATGGAGCCGCTGATGCGTCAGCACGAAGTGGCGTTTTCTGCGGTCGACGGTTGCGGCCGATCGATTCTGGTCGGCGGTCGCAAGGCCTTGTTCGGCGCCTTGGTCAATCTGCTCGAGAATGCACTGCAGGCGACGCCGGCAGGCGGCAAAATTTGCCTGTCCGGCAAAATTTGCGGGGACTGGCTGCATTTCTCGGTGGCCGATAGCGGGCCGGGGGTTCCGCCGGACAAGCGGGATCGCATTTTCGAGCCCTTCTATACGACGAAGGGCCAGGGAACCGGGCTTGGGCTGGCCATTGCGCTGGGCGTTGCCCGGGCTCATGGCGGCACGATAGAACTTGGCTCGCCTGCGACTGGCGCGGAGTTCGTGATGATTCTGCCGGCAGGCCCGGCACAACAGGATATGCGAGATGAGTGAACACAATCTGCCGGTTCTTGTGGTCGAGGACGATCCCAGCCTGCGCGAGGCCATTGGCGATACGCTGGAACTGGCCGGCCGCGCCTATGTTGCCGTCGATGGCGGAGAGGCGGCCTTGCAGGCGCTGGACGAGCAGGCATTCTCGATCGTCGTCAGCGATGTCCGCATGATCCCGATCGACGGAATTACCTTGCTCAAGGAAATTCGTGCGCGCTTGCCGCATTTGCCGGTAGTGCTCATGACGGCCTATGCAGAAGTGGAGAAGGCGGTCGACGCGATGCGTTCCGGCGCCTGTGATTTTCTGCTCAAGCCTTTCGAGCCGCAGGCGCTGCTCGGACACATTCGGAAATACGAACTGGCGGCCGAGCGCGACGATGGCGGTGTGATTGCTCACGATCCCGCCAGTCGCGAGATGTTCGCCGTTGCGCAGCGCGTGGCGCAGACCGATGCGACGGTGTTGCTTACCGGTGAATCGGGGGTCGGAAAGGAAGTGGTCGCTCGCTTCATTCATCGGCATTCGTCTCGTGCCCAGGGCCCTTTTGTCGCCATCAACTGTGCGGCGATCCCGGAAAGCCTGCTCGAAGCGACCTTGTTCGGTTACGAAAAAGGCGCCTTCACTGGGGCCCAGCAAGCGCAAGCCGGCAAATTCGAGCAGGCGCAGGACGGTACCCTGTTGCTCGACGAAGTCACCGAAATGCCAATGGCGCTGCAGGCAAAGCTGTTGCGGGTGTTGCAGGAGCGCGAAGTGGAGCGGGTGGGCGGCAAGAAGCCGGTCGAGTTGAATATCCGGGTGGTGGCGACCTCGAACCGCGATATGGCCGAAGCAGTGGCCAGCGGGGTTTTTCGTGAGGATCTGTTCTATCGCCTGAATGTGTTTCCGGTGGCGATTCCGGCCTTGCGCCAGCGACCGCAGGACATTGCGCCGATTGCCCGGTATTTTGTACTCGAGCATGGGCAGCGTTTTGGTCGAAACGGGATGAAACTGAGCGAGGCAGCCGAGCAGGCGCTAACTTCGCATCCGTGGCCGGGCAATGTCCGCGAGCTGGAAAACGTGATCCAGCGCGCCCTGATCATGGCGTCCGGCAGAACCATCGAAGCGGCGGACCTGAATCTGCCGCAAGTACCGCTCGATGTGTCGCCGGCTGCGGTCGACGGCAAAAAAACAGATAATCTGAACATCAGGGATCTTGAGCGCGAACACATCCTGCAGACCTTGGCGGAAGTGGGCGGATCGCGCAAACTGGCGATCGAGCGTTTGGGGATTTCCGAACGGACGCTGCGCTACAAGCTGCAGCAGTATCGCGAGGAAGGGTTTTACCGGGATTGAATCTGGCCCGATAATTGCTGGATAACGGCTGTCGTTGGGAGCTGACTTATGGACACCAAAGGTATTGAACAGATGTTGAGCCTGTTGCGCACGACTGCGGCGCAGGCGTCGGGCAAGACGGCCGAGAGTTCGGCCGCGGAAAGTGGCGCGCCCGACTTTGCCGAAGTGCTTCGTGGTTCCATCGACAAGGTCAACGAAACCCAGCAGTCGGCCAACCAGATGGCGGAAAAACTTGCCGCCGGCGACACCAGCCAGAATCTGCATGAAGTGATGATCGCCCTGCAGACGGCCAGCGTTTCGTTTCAGGAAATGGTGCAGGTCCGCAACAAGCTGGTGACCGCGTATCAGGACATGATGAACATGCAGGTCTGACCGGGCCTGGCCTTAGCCCAGACCGCTTTCCCTGGCCTTGCGTTCGCGCTCGAGCCGGGCAATGTAACGCTCGATGAGCGTCAGCCGGGTGCCCGGCAGATTGTAGAACTCGCAACCGAGTCGTAGCTGGTAATCGCCGTGAAAGGTTTCCAGTTCGGAAATTTCACGAATCCTGAGGTTGACCGAAAGCACGTGCTCGCCCGGAATTTCCAGGCGGCAGTCGGCAAAGATTTCACCCAGCGAAAAGTGTCCGACGTGTCCTTTTTCGCCGACCAGGCAAATCCCGCCGCCGCTGATGTCGTGCAACGGGTAATCGAATGCTTCGGTTCGGCCATCCTGCTGCCGTTTGGCCAGTTTGCAGCGCAGCGGCGAGAGCCTGGGCGTTTCGATACGGAAGAATTCGCGTCGCTGCAGGCGCAGCATCTGCTCCGGCAGTGGGACGGAAAGTACCTCCCTGCCTTGATGACGAACCGCCTCCTGGTGGCGTAGCCGGGCCTGAATCTTGACCCGGTCGACGGCCCCGCTCAGCGTGATTTGCGGGCTGGCGACAGCCCGTTGCAGCAGTTTCGGGTCGTTGGGCGGATCCAGCAGAATTCGCTGTTCGTCGTCGTCGACCGCAAGCACGGAGCTCAGGAAGAAATCGCGATTGTCATCGAGGTAGACGGTGATCAATGCCTTCTGCCGTTCCAGGGTGTGCAGGTGGGCAAGTCGCTCGCGCTGGCCGGACAGGAAAAACTGTCCGAATTGCTCGGGCTGGTCGATTTCAAAAACGGGAACGGAAATGTCTTCCGGCGTGGTGTTGGTCATGTGATTGCCGCGGTCAGGTGGCCGGCGGCGGGAGTGTCTCTCCTCGTTCCAGGCGATACAGCCAAGCCAGGAGTTCCGCGACAGCCATATAGAGCTGGGGCGGAATATGCTCGTCGATATCCACCTGTGTCAATAGCGCGACCAGCTCGGGCGACTCGTGCACATAAACGCCGTGTTCCTTGGCCTTGGCGATGATCTGGTCGGCAATCAGGCCCTTGCCCTTGGCCACGACGCGCGGCGCAGCATCGCTCTGGCGGTAGGCGAGCGCGATGGCTTCGCGGGCGGGGTCAGGCGGTGCTTCCGTCGTCATGGCTGATCAGCAGTTGGCGTATTTTTAGTCCGGCCGCTTCGAATTGGTCCAGCAACAGCCTGCCGCCCTCCTGTAGCCGGTTCTCCCCGGCTTCGGAGGCGCTGACGATCTGCAGCGCGACTTCGCCGCCAGGAAACAGGTGCAAGGTCGCGTCGACCGCGCCAAGACTAGGCAGTTCCAGCTTCAGTCGGGTTTGCCAGCGCGGTCGCTCGGCGTCGTCGGCGTTGCGGCGCTCGTCCTGGTTTTCGCTGATTTCCCACCACATTTTCTGACCTGGCCAGACTTGTCCCTGCCAGGCGAAATTCTGGTTGGCCAGACCGTCCAGCTGCTGCTGCACCAGTGGCATCAGCTCCCTGGGAACCACGTTGCCGTCGGCGCGCTGGCCGGTGGGGAGCGGCTGGTCGGATTTTGCCTGATTTCCCTGGTCGACCGCAGCAGCCCGGTTCTGTGCCAACGCATTCGCCTCGGCGGCCTGTTTCCCCTGGGGTTCCTGGCGCAGATGTTCGATCGGCAATTCGCCGGCGACCCAACGCGCCTGATGCGATTCGTAGAACATGCCGCTTTGGCTCAGCGCCTGCTTGAGAAGTGGCGCGATGTCCGCTCCGGTTTTCGAGCCGGTCTCCAGCAAAGGCTGGTTGCCATTCAGGGCGGCGGGCGGCGCCCGTTTCCCTTCGCCTTCCAGCCCCTTCATCAGGTCGCCGATCAGTCGTCCGGTGCTGCTGAGCGTCGTTGCCACCGAGTCGCCGGTGGTCTTTTGCGCGGCGGCGTCGCTGCGATTGGCGACGAAGGCGAGCGTCAGTTTGCCGTCCGATTCGGCGACTTCAAGTTCGAGGCTGTCCCCGGGCTTGGCCGAGAAGGGCAGGGCCAGTGTGACATCGCGTTGAGCGACGGTGGCGCGGTAAGCGCCATTCGGCAGCAGGGCCTGAATCTCGGCAAAGATGCGCTGGCCGGGGACGAGGTTGCTGAGGACATCGGTGATCCGCTGACTCGGCGCGACCGGCTGGGTTTGCTGGGCCTGGGTCGCCGACTGATGATCCGGTAGGACGACCTTCAGGCTGCTGGCGACGTCTGGCGGGATCATCCTTCAGCGCTGTCGGGCGGGGTGGCGAGTGCCCGGTTGTCGGCAAACGCACCAAGCAAGGGGGCAATCGTCGATTTTCGTTCGTTCAGGATTTCCGTCAATCGCTGGATGCGTTCGTTGAGGCGGGCGTAAAGCTGCCGCTGAGGCAAGGCCGGTCGCATCTGTGGCAGGCTGTACGCCAGTTGCTGCAGGGCGGGCAGGTGGGCATCCAGTTCGTCCCAGGCCTGATTTCCGGCGCAAGTCTCCAACTGGCAGAGTAGCGCTTCAAATTGCTCGAGCAGGTTGTTCGCCGTCACTTAGCGGCCCGTTTGCTGTTTTCCCGGCGCGATCGATTTCCAGGCATCGAAAATTTCTCCGATCAGCATTTTGACTTCATCGATGGCCGGGATGTCGTTCTTGAAATTGGCGTGAATCAGACGCGACACCATGTAGTTGTAGAGCGCCTTCAGGTTGGCCGCAAGTTCGCCGCCTTCCTGCAGGTTCAGGCTGGCGGAAAGTCCATCGTTGATGATCTCCACCGCCTTGGTCAGCGCTTCCGACTTGTCGCCGAAGCGCTTGTCGATAATCGCCGCTTTCCCCTTGTCCAGTGCTGCAATGGCGCCGTCGAACAGCAATACGATGAGATGGTGCGGATCGGATCCACGAACCTCCGATTCAATACCGAGGTTCTGATAAGTCTTGATCGGGTTGGCCGTGAATCCCATCGCAAATTTCCGTCAACGTACAGATGACAAGTTTAGCCGCTTAATTGCGCCAGTTGTTGGGTCAGGTAGCTGCCGATCGTCTGCAAACCGCTGACCGTGGTATCCAGCGAGGTGAACTGGGCGCGATAGCGCTTCTCGATCATCGTCAGGCGGTTTTCCAGTGCGGTGCGGTTCTTTTCCAGCAGTTTCTGTGCTGCATCAATGCCGTCCAGACGATTCTGGATGACCCCCTTGCTGCTGGTCATCTGCGTGATGGTATCGGAGAAGGCCTTACCGTAAGCGCCAAGCGTCGTGGAGACATCGCTTACGGAACTATTCAACGCCTTGGTCAGCTTGGTGTTGTCGAGTAACAGCGTGCCATCGGATTGAATCGAAACCCCGATATCGTTGAGTGTCTTGAACGTCGCCGACGAGAGTGAGGAAGGCACCGTCGTACGTGAGTTCTGCAGCATGTTCTGGATCGTCCGGATCGATCCCTCGGCATTCAACGGCTGTCCCGTTTTGGTTTTGGAGTCGTAGGCGCTCTGTGTCTTGATCAGGGAAACGACGGAATTGTAGGCGTTGACGAAGGAATTGATCGCCTCGGTGATCTTGCTGCTGTCCTGGCTGACCGTCACTTTCGTGCTGCCGATACTGCCCAGCGTCAGGGTCAGGCCATTGACCGCCGTGCTGACGGTATTGCTGCTGGAGGTGACGCTGATACCTTCAACCGAGAAAATGGCGTCCTGAGCATTGACTGCCGCTTGCGTCCCGTCGAAGGTGGCCAGTGACTGCAGGTTGCTGTCCGACGACGAAACGGCAACAGAAAAAGCACCGCTGGCCCCTGTCTGACTACTGGTCAGGATCAGTCGGTCGCCATCCGTTCCCGAAACCACCGCGGCAGTGACGCCTGCGTTGGCGTTATTGATCGCTGCCCGGATGTCCTGGAGCGAATTCGAGGTGCCGTTCAGGGAAATCGATTTGGTTGTACCGTTGACCGTGAGATCAATCGTCCCCGCGCCAAATTTCGTATTGCTGGCGTAGGCGTTGGTGAAGCGTTTTTGCGCCGTGGCCAGTTGCGTGACGGAAACGTTGTAGGTGCCCGGAGATGCGTTGAATGCGCTCGTTGCCGAGACGATGTCTTTATCGGCGGAACTGGCTGTGTAAGCGGCAAGCTTGCTCTGGTCGCCGAGTGTCGTCGCTGCCGTTTTCAGCGTTGCCAGTGCCGAGTTCAACTGACCGTAGGATGAAATCTTCGAGGTGTAGGAGGCTGCCTTCGTATTGAGTGTAGTCAGCGGGGCCCGTTCGATCGCCATCAGCTTCGATACGAGACCTTCCGTATCTGACAGGCCGGATCCTACTCCCAGCGATGTAATGGTAGCCATGGTGAGCCTCCTGCAACCTAAAGCTAGATTTTATCCTGAACGAACAATCCCTGCAGTTTGTCGAGCGCCTTGGAAATCGCAAGAACCTCTTCCGACGGAATCTGCCGGATGACATCCTTGGAGTTGCGGTCAATGACCTTGACCAGCGTGCCGCTTTCCTGATCGATCGAGAAAGTGATGTCCCGGGCCGACTGGGCGATGAACTTCTGGATGTTATCGACAGCGCTTTCCAGTTGCTTGTCCTTGTCGTGCCGGTTTTGTTCGACGTTTTCCGCCGCTTTCTGACCTTGTTGAACGGGTTGGGCGCGCGCGTCCTCGGCGGGAAGCGGCTTGCTTGGTGCCTGGGCTTGGCCACCGGCCGCGTTGACCTGAGCGTAACCCTGCGTATTGGTGACAGACGAGATTGCCATTTTGACCTCCTGATGTGACTGTGTGCGGAGACCCATGAGTCACCGCACACGTTCTGCACCGGCGGGCTCCGGAGGAGCCCGTCCTGCGTCGATTAGCCGCGCAGCAGGGTCAGCACGTTCTGCGGGATCTGATTGGCCTGGGCGACCATCGCGGTACCGGACTGCTGCAGAATCTGCGTACGGGTCAGGTTCGAGGTTTCGACCGCGAAGTCGGTATCCATGATGCGGCTACGAGCGGAGTACTGGTTTTCGCGGGCAGCTTCGATCTGTTGCATGCGGTACTGCAGGGCACCCATCGTGGCACCGATCGTCGAACGGTTGGACGAAACGCTGCTGATCGCCGTGTCGAGGGCGGTTAGTGCAGACGATGCGCCGCTCGAAGTACCGATGCTGCCGGCCGTCACGGAAACCGACGAGAAGGTGGCAGACAGCGTATCCGATGCCGATGCGCCGACCTGGAACGTGAAGCTGGAGAACACCGACATGTTGTTCAGCTTGGCAGCACCTTGCAGATCGGTGATCTGGGTGGAAAGCTGCGAATATTCGTTGTTCAGGTAGCCGCGCTCGGTGTCGCTGATCGTGCCGTTCAAAGACTGGGTGGCCAGTTCGCGCATCCGTTGCAGGATTTCACCGACGGTGCCCAGCGCGGAGTCGGCGGTCTGGGCGAACGACATGCCGTCCGAAGCGTTGCGCAGGGCCACGGTCAGGCCGCGGGCATCGGCTTCCATCCGGGAGGCAACGGCCAGACCGGCGGCGTCGTCCTTCGACGAGTTGACGCGCAGACCGGAGGACAGACGCTCGATCGACGTGGACAGGCTGGACGAATTCTTGTTCAGATGCCGTTGTGCATTGATCGAGAAGGTATTGGTGTTGATGACTTGTGCCATTTTAGTGCTCCTTCAACAAAATTGATCGTATCTGCCGGCTGGGCGTCTTGCTGATTTCGTCCGCCGTTGAGTCTATTAACGACGGCTGCCGCGGAAACTTTAGAAAAAAATTCCTAATCTGGCAGATGTGCGGTCAACCACTGATCCAGATGGTTTTCCAGGATGAACTGTTGCATCACCCAGGCCTTCATGGCGGCACCTTCCCGCTCTCTCGCCTCGGCATCATGGATGCGTTCGCGCAGCGCTTCGATCCAGCGCGCGGTATCGTTGGGCAAGATACAGGCCGGTGAGTTGCGGTAGGGGTCGATGTCGGTCGCCACAACGGGAATGCCGAGCACGCCATATTCGAGCAGGCGAAGATTGCTCTTGCCCTGATTGAATCGGTTGATTTCTAGCGGCGCAATGGCGATGTCCAGATCCAGTGCGGCCAGCTTTGCCGGGTATTCGGAAAAAGCTACGCCAGGGTGGAATTCGGTGAGCAGGGGACGAATCTCGTCGGTGTGCATGCCCATGAAAACCCAGTCGGCCTCATCGCGGGTCGCTTCGATGACCGGTTTGATCAGTTCCAGGTCGCCGCGGTGGGCCGTGCCGCCAGCCCAGCCAATTCGGGGCTTCCGGCCGCGGCGCTTGGCGCTTTGCAGGTTGAGCCACAGGTCGCTTTCAAGGCGGTTGGGAACCACCCGGATATCGGCGATCAGGTGGCGATAGCTCTCGGCCAGGAATTCTGTGCTGACCACCAGCCGGTCGCAATATTGCAGGGCGTGCTTGAAGCGGCTGCGGGCATTGGCCGGAACGCCGGAGCGCAGCGAACTCTTGAGCGGCATTTCTGTAAACAGGTCGTCCAGGGCGTAGACGATGAACGTGTCGAGCCCGCTTTCCCGCCAGGCTTGAAGACCGGCCAGGCGTGGATCGAGCAGATAGTTCTGGGCGATCAAGACATCGGGGGCCAGCCGGGCCAGTTCGTAAGGGGTGAATTCCCGCTCGTCGTCCTGCTGCCAGATGCAGTCCAGGGCCAGGCCGGCCCGCCTGAGGGCCTTGAGCGGTCCGCTCACCCGATAGTCGCCCTGCGCGTTGCCGACCGGACGTGCCGCGATACGTGGCAGGCCGGTCGGCAGGTACTGCCAGGCTGCGTGAAATGCGGTTTCCGCTTGCGGCGACTTTTGCGCCAGGCTCAGGTTGGGGTTCCAGAAAGGATCGGCGACCCCGTTGGCGAGCCAGCGCTGCGCCAGTTTCCGGTCGGATTCGATGCGCGTCTCCGGTTGGCGGATGTTGGCGATATCGAAATGCTTGCGCAGGCTTTCGCCGTAATGGACCAGCGTGCTTTGCGGTTGATAGATCAGTCGCTTGCCCGCCGCCAGCAGTTTCAATGAAAAATCGCGATGCGCCGAGTCCTGCGGGAAAATTTCGTTTTCCATGCCGTTGACCGCAATGTAGTCGCTGCGTCTGAGCAGCATGCATCCTTCGGCAAGCAGGGTGACGTCGCGGCTGACCTGAAGACAATCGAGGTAACCGCTTTCGGCGAAGTGGGCATCGTCACGGTGGGGTGACGCATGTTCTCCGGCCAGTCCGAGAATATCGCCCGAATAGGCGATCTGGCCGTTACCCGGACGAACGAGGCGTGGCGACACACCGGCGACTTCCGGTTGGACGAGCGTGCCGACCAGGCTTTCAAGCCAGTTCGGATCGAGTATTACCGTGTCTTCCTGCAGCAGGACGACATGCTCGTGGCTGGCCGATATGATCGCTGCGTTGCAGGCTTCGGCCCAGTTCGCGTCATTGTTCAGGAAAACCTGACGGACTGCGGTCGACCGGAAGCGATAGGCCGAAACCCATTCCTCCAGATCGGGATCGGTGCTTTCCGCCCTGACCAGCAATAACTCGATGTCGTCCCATGCGGTCTTGTCCGCCAGGCTTTCCAGGCATTGCTGCAGGAATTCGAGCTGTCCGCCGGAGATGATCGCGATGCTGACCGGCGGGTATTCGTCGAGCTGGCGACGGATCCGCCAGCTGTCCTGGCTGACCGGGATGATTTCACTGCCGGCTGTTGCTGCCTGAGGGTTCAGCAGGGCATGCATGCAGGCCTCGGCTGAGCTCGGGAAGGCCTCCGGATAGCTGATCAGGACGTCTGGAATATGGCTCAGGCAATGCCAGCCGGCGGCAGCTGAAATGCGCAGCAATTGGGCGAACCAGGCGCTCCGCCGGTCGGCTGCCGCGCTACCGCTGATCCGCCAGATGTCCCGGCGAACAAACAAAGGACCGGCCAGGTCGGCCGATTGCAGCCAGGTCGGGTTGACGCCGGGTTTGAAACGCGGTGCATTGCGGATGCCGTGCGCGTCGTAAATGTCGTCATCCGTGAAGATCGCTCCGATTGCCGTGCCGCCACTGTTGGCGTGCTCGGCGACCCGCCACAGGCAGAGCGGATCGAGAATCGCGCCGGCGGGCAATTCGACGATCCAGTCGCGTTGCCCCGCGGCGACCAGGAAATCGATGGTCGGCTTCTCGGTATCGCTTTCGGTTTGCTGCCACCCGACGCTGGGCAGGGCATCGAGGCCGTCGGGGCAAGGCAGGTTGGTGATGATGTCGATATGCCAGCGGTTGTAGAGCTGGTAATTGAGGCTGTCGAGGGTTTCGGCGAGCGCCGCCCGGTCGTTTTCACCTGCCCGTACGACGATGTGGAATTCCGGGGGATTGCGCCAGGCAGCAATGGCATCGGCCAGGATGTTTCCGTCGGATGCTTCGATACGACGCGAAGCCAGCCAGCGCTGGTAGATGCGGGAGGTTTCGATTGCCGCCGGGGTTCCCGTTGGCAAGCTTAAGGCGCGGGATGCGCTTTGCTTTGCATTTTGCCTGGCGGCCTTTTGTGTAATACGGATGAAGTCGGAAAGCCCTTTCCTGGCTTCGCGGAGACGCTGTTCGGCCCCGAGGTTGTAGATCGTGGAAACCCGATAGTGCGGTATCGGCGTATCCGGTAACCGATTTTCGGCAACCATCATCGTCCGTTCGAGCGCCGTCCACTGGAATTGCTCCAGGTAGGGGGTCGCTACGTAAAGTACTGGGCAACCGCAGGCTCGGGCTTCGAGCACAATCGCTGAGGGTTCGTAGCAATAGAGTACGGTGCTGCGTCTAAGGATATCTGCCAGGTCTTCGGGGGAGCGCGGGATATCGTGACAGAGGCTGGTTCCATTCTGATCGAGCCAAGGATCGATCTTGCCTCCAAACCCTAGATACTTGTGCGCGTAAAAGCAAAAACCGCTTCGTTTGAGATCTTGCGGGTTGTCGTGATTATGGAAGATGCGTTCGTCGATCACCGGGAGGTGAAGGCGACGGGAGTCGACGATATCGGGTGTCAGAACCCATGCATCCCAATGAAAGACGATGTCGGTCGATGCCGGTTTTTCTTCTCCGCCCAAGTGGCCGGGCTTGTTGAGGAGCCAGCGGACGACGACTTCCTGGCCGAGCGGATTGCCGCTGACAACCTCAGGGTACACTGCAATGCCAGGGCGGTTCGCTTGCCGATGGCGTTCTCGAACCATGTCATCGAGCACGGGGGTGCGTAGGAATGGACTGGTTTTTGCGGCAGTGACATAAGCTTCGTAGCCCAGTTCATTCAGGATGTGGCAAAGGTAATGTGTTGCTCTAACACCGGCCGAGGTCTGGCGATAATCGGGGGCGACGATGTAGTAAGGGTAGTCTCGGCTGAGAAAAAAACTCGGATACTTTTTTGGCATGATCGATTGAGGTCCCGGAACGTAGGACTGTTTTATCCCATTGGGTCGTTGGCTCAGGTCCGGTACGCTTCGCTTGGGGAAGCGTCGAAATCTTCAAACGCGAGTTCTTTCCATGAGCGTATCTGCACTGTCTTGTTTAACCCGTGTATGAATTCCCGCAGATAGGCGTCTTGATCACGTTCCGAACTCAAAATCACGTAGTCGATAGGCTTGTCTTCCGTGGCAATCCATTCCGGGCAGCGAATGAGGGTGCCGAGCATCGTCTGGTTCTGGCGGGTTACATTGGAGTCGATGCAGCACAGAAGATTTAATCCTCGTTCTCTGGCTTCATTGATGAGCAGGGCCGAGATGAGGGCGCTGCCCAAAATCACCGCATTGGCTTTGGGGGGGATGGAGGAGAAGAGATTGCCGCCGGACTGGCGCAATTTGGCCCAATGGAATAATGCATGTGTCGCAGTTGGGTTTTCAGGTGCTGGTTCTGTAAGCCCCTGGAAAAAATCCCCCCTGTTTGCCAAGGTTTGCGAGAGGAAAATTCGCAGCGGTAGCAATGGAGGTGCAGCTTCCATATTGTGGGAGAGATCGCTGCAAGCCTTGTCGAACAGCCGCTTCAGTTGGGCTCGTACTTTGGTATCGGGTTGCGGGGTAACGGTGTGTATGATTTCGTGTTGAGCGGTGAAGCGCGCGATATGGCTGTCCAGCAATGGCACTATCCGTTCTCTATCCGCTAACTTTCCAGCCAGACGACGCAATATCTTGTAGGTATTTACGATCCCCCGGGATAGATGGGTGCGATTCGAGTCTTGGGCGCCATGCTTGCGGTACTTGAGCAAGGGGGCATTCAGGAAGGCCACACTCCCGAATGTATTCATCAGGGCTGGGATGAGCACGTCATCGCCGCCATGGTTTTTAGGCAGGCGTTTTCCAAGCTCCTGATCGTAATATATCGGGTCGATATAACGTCGGGAATATCGTGCTCGCTCAAACATCATGCAACTCGGCAGCGGCCAAAGGTTTTCGGACGGAAAGCGGGCAATGAATTCTCCCTTTCCGTATATTCGATCGTTTCCTGGCGGCGTGAAATATTCCTGAATGGTGTTGCCATCCTGGTCGATGGTGCTGGTGTTGGTCCATACCGCGGTCATGTCAGGGTTGGCGTCCATTATGGCCATCTGCTTTTCGAGCATTTGCGGCTGCATTATGTCATCGTCGTGCGTGATGATGAGGCGTCTGCCGCGAGCAATCTTGAATGCCGAGACACCATTGAACATGATTTCGAGGCCTGGTGGATTTCGCACGTAACGGATGCGTTCATCCTGGATGCCGAGCACGACGGAAGGGGTGTCATCGGTGCTGCCATTGTCCAGAATGAGGAATTCGAAGGCGCGGTATGTCTGGGCGCGGATGCCTTCGATGGCTTCCCGCAGATAGTGCGAGCGGTTGTAGGTCAGTAGCGCGACGGTTAGTGGAATGTGCACATCGTGCCTTTCGAGTCATGTTCAACATCCCGTGCTATTTCTGTCGGCATCAGAGTGTCCAGAAGGCAGAGGGCGATTTTTATGCCAAAGGAGATTTTCGGGCGTCTGGTCTTGTTGGAAAAGCTATACGCCCCGGTCTTCGATGAGTTTGCGCAGATTCGGATTTTCAGCGTAGGGACCGTCAATGTGGTGAATGGTCAGCGCCTGATCGGGCCCGAGATTGCTTGTCAGGCATTCGCCATTCATGACTTCACGGCAGGAAAGCTGTCCTTTTTGCAAGGGGATGGCGAGATAGAAGTCGTGCTCGAATGTCTCACTGGAGAGAATGTAACCGGCAGGTAACTCTCGTCTTGCATAGACGCCGCGGACAAGGGCGTCCAGATAGGTGATTTCCTTTGCCGAGCAGATGCGGCGTCCGGATTCGCTGCCGCCGCACATCTCTCGCGCCTTGCGATTGGCTTTGAACCAGGCATCGACCTGCTCTGGCAAGGAACAATAGGGCGATACTGGAACGCCTTGGTAGTCGATGTCGATATGTCTTTCCCACGTCCGTGCGCCCTTGGCGTAGCTGAGATACATCGAGGCGTCCCAGGAGTGATACTCGTGGGTGGAGAAGCCGATTACGTGATCAGCGTAGCGCTGACGGAGGTAGTCGATCTGGTTCAGCTCCAGATCGTCGTCCTCCGACGGATAGAGCGACACGCAGTGATTGAGGGCCAACGGGATGTCTCGCCGCTCGAAGAAAGCCACGATGTCGTCCAGGTTTTTCTCCGAGGCGCCACCAGATGAAACAATGACCGGAAGCTTCTTCGAAGCAATTTTCTCGATCAATGGCCAATCCGCGATGTCGGAACTGGCGATTTTGATGATTGGCATGCCGAATTCGACACACAGATCGACCGAGTGTTCGTCGAAGGGGGTAGCCATCGGGATGATCGACAGCCGCCGGATTTCCTCGACCATGCGGGCAAAATCTGTCTTGGAGAGCTTTGTCTCCTCGGTTTTCTTGATGTATCGGATGTCTTGATTGCCCTTGAAGTCCCGATGCACGAATTCATTGACGTCGCGGAACTGGAGTTTGATCGCCGCTTTGACGTTGTTGTAGCGGATGACCGTGCCGTGATCGTGGATGATTTTCAAGCCGCGTTCGAGACTACCCCAATGGTTGTTGGCCAGTTCGAGCACGAACAGGTTTTCAAATATCTCGTTGCGGTTTTTCAGTGAAGAAATCATAAAAGAATGTTCAAGCAAGCCTAGCGGGGCGGTGAAGTTAACGTTCTGGACAGGCTGGATGGTACACCGGGAGAAAATTATCTCGGCGCAGCTCTGACTTGGGCGGCCTCATGGCGTAGTGATTCAAGTTCGGTTTGCGGGAGAAAAGGATACATGTCGTCAAGTTCCGGGGTGGCGAACCTGCCATCCGGGAGTACCCGTGATTTGATGCGTGGCTCGAAACCAATCCCGGGTTCGACGCGGACAGCGATCAGGGCTGGGCCGTCTTTGGCAAGCGTCTCGTCGAGGATGGGCAGATCGGCGTGGGTGGCGATCGTGACCGCAGGAATTCCATAAGCGGTGGCGATCTTGGCAAAATCCGGGAATTCAATGCCTGAAGCAGGTGTGGCACCGATGACGCGGTCGAAAAAATTCTCGTGCGTCTGGCGGATGGAGAGGTATCCCTCGTTGTTTATCAGCACGATGACCAGATTGAGTCCCAGCGTCTTGAGGGTCTGCAATTCCTGAATGTTCATTTGCAGACTGCCGTCACCAGCGAAGCACACTACCCGGCGGCTACCGGCAGCCAGTGCGGCACCAATGGATGCCGGCAGATCGTGGCCCATCGAGGCTGATCCTGAATTGCTGAACATGCGTTGCCGCGGACGCAGCTTGCCGATTTGGAAGGGCAGGATGCAGGCCGACGCGTTCCCGCAGACGATCAGATCGTCGTCGCGCAGTTGCTCGAAAACGCGATCGACCAAAGCATAGGGATGAATTCTTTCGGTCGGAAGAGGGGCAGAAAAGGCTGGATAGCGTGCACGTATGGAGCGACACCAGTCGGCCCAGGCCGTGTAGTCGGGTAGAGGATTGTTGATGCAATTCTCGTTCAGTGTGCTGAGGAAATCCGCGACATCGGCTGTAATGCGCAATTCTGCCCGGACCAAGGGTTTGGACAGTTCGGCGGGGTCGATATCGACCTGAACGATCTTGGCATTTCTGGCGAAACTGCCCCAGTTGTAACTTACTTGCCGGATATTGAGGCGTGAGCCAAGTACCAATACCAAGTCGGCATTCTGGATGCAGAAATTGCCGGCGCGAGTGCCGATGGTGCCGGGGCGGCCAGCGAAGAGCGGATGGTCACTGGCGATCAGATCGTGGGTCCATGCCGTCGCCAGCGGAATGCCGTGTCGTTCGACGAAATCGAGCAGCGCGCCTTCCGCTCCGGCCAGTCGTACGCCCGTGCCGGCAAGGATGAGGGGGCGGTGGGATTGGTTGAGCAGATTCCACAGTTGTTCGCAATCAGCCGGTAGCGTCGACGTTACCGGCGGTCGGCAGGCAGGCTGTGTCGCTGGCGGGAGCGGCGGACATTCCGCTGCCTGGATGTCGATGGGAATATCCAGCCATACAGGGCCGGGACGTCCGCAGGTGGCTTGAAGCAGGGCTTCCGGAAGCAGTTGGGCCAGCGCTGCGGGGCTGCCTACGCTGGCTGCGAACTTGGTAATCGGCTTGGCCATCGCGATGATCGGGCCTTCCTGGTCTCCCAGTTGGCGCAGGCCGGGTACGGGCGTGTAGTCCAGGCAGGTTTCGCGCTTTACTTGGCCACTGATGACGAGCATCGGAATAGAGTCAGTGAAGGCGCCGAATACGCCATTCAGGGCGTTGATGCCGCCAGGTCCTGTGGTGACCATGACGACAGCCGGTTTGCCGGTGATGCGGGCGTAACCTTCTGCCGCCATGGCGCAGGCCTGCTCATGGTGCATGAAGGTGCAGCGCAGTCCGGGATGGCTGCCCAGTGCCTGGTTCAGATACATGGCACCGCCGCCGGTAACGGCGAAGACTTGTTCAATGCCATGTTCGGCTAACCAGTCGGCGATGCGTTCGGAAAGTTTCATGTGCTTATCGGGTTCTTGTCTGTGGATTGTGGGCTTTATTGGTTTTCGGCTGAAAACCGCGCAGGTTTAGTCGTTGACCGCAGATTCCGTTGACTGACTTGGTTTCCTGCCAGTGCTACTTCAGTCGTGCGGCTCAATGGCGTCGCGCGAGGAATCCCATGATTTCTTTGGCGCCAAGGCTCAACACGTGATGATCAACGCAATTCAGTCCGGCACGTTGCAGCAGGCAGCGCAGGGCGTCCGGGCTGAAAAAATTGATGTGTTCGTGCCAGTGGCGTTTACTCGTTGCGAGTTCTCGGCTGTCCGGCGATTTCCTTACCAGGGATTCGTAAGGGACTTCTATATACAGCAGGGTTTCGGTGTCCAGCGCTGGCAGCATGCTCTGGAGGAAGTCGAAAGGATAGGGCACATGTTCGAGCACCTGGCAGCAGGTCACCAGATCGTAATGCTGCTTTCCAAAAGTCTCGGGGTCAGCGGGGACGGCTCCGGCAACGCAAGGAACGGCGGAAATGTCGTGTATGTGGACCGTGGGACTCGTTCCAAGAAACGGGGTATTGATCCCGCTGCCGCCACCCCAGTCGAGCACGGCAGGGTGTTGCGGCAGATGGGGGGATAGCCAGCGTTCGATGTCGGCGATGTAGGGGGCCCGATGTTCAAAGTCTCGGGCTGTCGTCGCAGCATAGCCCGGTTCGAAGCGATCCCGTTCCCGGGTGTAGCGCTCATCCCGGTAACCACTGTACAGCGAGGCCATCTGTGCATCGGTGAATCGATAGTCGAGAAACAGTACGCCACATTCCCGGCATTGCAACGAATTGCACAGGGTGTAGGCCATCCCCGGACGAAGATCCCTGAACCCCCACTCCGGCAAGATATCGAGCGGCTCGTGGCCGAATGCCCGGTAGGCCACGAAGGGCATGAGCACCGCTGGGGATCTGGCCAGATTCTGGCTATTGCAGCAGATGCAGCGGCGGGCGATGGGGTCACGAGATTCTGGTGTGGCGGTCATGGCGAGTTCCGGCGGATAAATTCCCTGCATGCGAGGCGTTCAGGTTCTCGACAATAGCGGAACGTTCTGTAGAACATGCTCGAACAGTTTCTCAAGGCTCTGGGAGACGGAGTCCCGGCTGGTGTCTAGGATCAGCTCACAAGTTTCCGGTGGTTCGTAAGGGGCGGAAAGTCCCGTCATGTTATCGAGTGCCCCTGCGTTTGCCTTCCGATATAGCCCCTTGGGGTCGCGGGCGGCGCAGGTGGCCAAGTCTGCATTCACGTATACCTCATGAAATGCATGCCGACAGGCCTGCCTGGCCTTCTTGCGATCGGCCCGGTAAGGGGAGATGAAGGCGCAGATGCAGAGCAGCCCTGCATCGGCGAACAGCGCAGCGACTTCGCCGATTCTCCGGATGTTTTCGCTGCGCTCCTCGGGCGAAAAACCCAGGTCCGAGTTCAATCCATGTCGGACATTGTCTCCGTCAAGCACATAACAGGAATAGCCTCGTTCGCTGAGCTTTTGCTCCAATGCCATGGCAAGGGTGGACTTGCCGGCTGCCGAGAGTCCGGTCAGCCAGACGACCGCGCCTTCATGGCCGTAGTGGCGTTGCCGATCAGCCCGGTTCAATCGATGGGAAACAGCGTGAATCAGCGGTTTCATGAGTCTTGTCGTTGCGCGCCAGGTTGGCCGTCATGGGGTGCGCTGTTGCCGGCAGCGGGCGCAAAATACCTGTCGAGCTTCTCTTCGCTCACATACTTCAGGGAAACGCCTGCGCTCTGGGCGATGGATCGGAAATCGCTCAGGTCGCGCTTGAAATAATCCCGCAGGGTATCCCAGTCGCTGCTGTGGAAGTCGGGTTTCGTCTGGTGAGCGGCTAACTCCGTTGTAGCGTTCAGGCTGGGGAGTGGCGGCAAGTTGCTGCCCCGGTCTTTTGTGCCCAGCAGATCCCTGACAAATTCGTTGCGAACGTCTTCCGTAGAGAGTCGATCCAGCGTGAGCAAATAGACGTCGCTGGCCTTGAACTTGTTCAAGAGATTTCTCAGTGGGTAGGCAAAGAACCCACTACCAAGAATGCTGAAGAAGGGAAACGAGCGACGGCTGAGGAAAAATCCCGTTTCGTAGTCGATTCGCTCGCGAAAGCTCTGGACGGAAATGTTCTCGGCCTGTTCCATGAAGTATCGACGCAGGACCCCCTCGGATTTTGCAGGGTAGTGCAGCTTATAAATCTGGAAGAGAATCTCGAAAAGCTGTTCCGGGTCGCCTTCCCCGTGCTCGTTGAAATCGGTCGGTGTGGTTTTCAGTAGAGCCACCGATGTACCGTCGCGTCGAGCAATCGTTTGATAGAAACTGTAGGCACTGAAACAGCGATCGAAATGATTTCTCAGACACAGGATCACTTTCGTGTTGTGTTCCGGCAGATGTCCGATGGCTTTCGGGTTGAAGGAATAGCCAACGGAGGCATCAAGCAGTACGCCGGGTGGGGTCAGGCCGCGGTTTGCTGAAACCTCGCCGACAGCGTAGGAATAAGGTTCCTTGATACCGGGAACCCGGTATTCGGCGAGGCCGTTACTGACCAGCCAATTGGCCAGCGAAGTGGTGCCACATTTTTCAATGCCGGCGATGAACAGGTTTAATCCGAACATGGTTCATTCCTTCGGTGACAACGAGGAAGCTGATTCGTCATCCGGTGTTGATGATCGCCCGTCGGGCGGTGCGGTCAGTGTTGAGGTGGCAATCATTCAGGGATGGCGTAAAGAATCGTATCGAATGAGTTTTTTGCGTGACAGCGAAGATGGAAGCGGTACGCCAGGGACATGGCTTGGATCTGCTCGTATATCTCCCACAGGTGCCCGGGGGCGTGGTAAACGCTGATGGCCAGATTGGGGCGGTAGTTGTCGATGAGGGTTCGGGCCCCGCACAGCGCGGAAGGTTCCTCTCCTTCAATGTCCATCTTGATCAGATTCGGTGCGAAGCCAGGTAGCGCATCGTCCAGCCGAAGACAAACCACCGGTTCTCCTCCTGCGTCAAGCAGATGTCCGCCGGCCCCCAGGCTAGTGTCGAAGCCTGCCAGACGGTTTGTATCGGAAACACCGCAGGGAAAATGCGTGGCGCCGGCGATGTGTTTGAGGTTGCCGGTCAGTGTCGCGTACTGGCTGAGGTTGGGTTCGAAGGTGGCCAAGGCTTCGAAGTGATAGCCGGCATCTTGCAGCGCCTGCACGGTATCTCCCGTATAGCCACCGCAGTCGATAAAGCGCAGCCGGTCAGGCCATCTCGGTAGGTCATCCGGGAAATACTGTTTGGCAGAGGGCGGGGGGAGCTGACTGGCGTCACCATGTGTCCGAAATTCGACGATGCGGTCGAGCAGTGCTTTGCTCTGGTCGTCGGCCAGTCCAGCGCGCATGGCGGCGATCCGGTCGGCATGGCGCGGGTAGAAGCGAGGGTCCGTCAGCCAATAGTGGAAGGTTTCGCCGGTCAAATAGTCGCGCATCAACTCGACCATGTTGATGATCCTACGGTAACCCTGCATTCGCAGTTGGCTGATCACCTCTGTCGTGTCGGCATGGGGATTGAACAAGCCAACGATCACGCTGGCACTGCTTGCGTCATTGTTTCGAGCCCATTCCTCAGCACGCGTTACCGGGATGCCATCTCTTTCGGATAGTGAGACGTCGCGGTCGAGGAAACCGGTGACCGAATATTGCCGAGCGGCGAGGGCCCGGTGTATGCGTTGTCCGGCGAGTCCAGCGCCATAGATCAACAGGGGGTTAGATTGCGGCGCGTTCATCGCTGTCTTTCAACTTGATCAGGATGGCGTGCCCATTCAGATTGTGTACGAACCGGAAGTCGCTGTTATGGGCGATAAACTCGTTGACCAGGCGGGTCACGCCTTCGCAACCGAAGAAGCCGTAATCGTCAAAGACAACGACGCCACCGCGTTGCAGGCGATGCAATGTCCAATTCAGCACGTCTTTGGCCGATTCGTATGCGTCAACATCGATGTGGACCAGCGCCAGTTTTCTCCGCTCGATCTTTTCGGCATTTGTCTCGGGGAAAATACCTTTCAGTATCTCGGCATGATCCTGTACGTCGCAGCGCTTCATGAGGTCGTGAACGACATCTTCTCCGGTATCGGCATGCTCTCCGCCCACATACGAGGTATCGCGCGCCCCGGTCTTGACTACGCCGGAAAATGTGTCGGCCAGGAATGTTCGCCGGTTTTGCGTTTTTCCGATCAAGGCCAGCAGGCATCCTGAGCCTCCCCGCCAGACGCCAACTTCAAGAAAATCGCCCCTAACGTCTTCAAGTTGCCGGGCGAGTGTCCAGAGCTCATACAAACGAAAAGCATCGACCAGAGTATGTGTTTTCACCTGTTCGTAAGCTGCCTGAAACGCCGGATCGTTGCTCCATGGTGAGTAGCTGGCGTAGGGCAGAACATGGGTATGGACGATCTCGGGGGCTTGCCGGTGATGCCAAGGGGCTTGTGACCGCAGAAAGTCATAGCTGAATTTGGTCAGGCGTTTTTTGAGCCATTTATTCATGATGTAGATGAACTGCTTTTCCCCTGGAGATGCCAGTCAAGGGTACGTTGAATGGCGTTGCCCAGTGGAATACGGACGGCAAGTCCGAGTTCTTGTCTGGCACGTGAAATGTCCGGTACGTAACGTATCGGCCGTTTATCCGGTTCCGGCGTGCGGGCAATGCAAATGTGCGGCTTCCTGCCTGGCAGCGTGTCGGAGACCACATGCGCCAGTTCCGCAATACTCAGCGCCTGATCCGAGCCGACATTGTAGGGGCGCAGCGCTTCGCCGCGGAGCAGGATGGTCAGCAGCCAGATCATCAGATCGGCGGCGTGCAGGTAGGAGCGCAGCGGGGTGCCGTCGCCCTGGATGGCGATGTCGCGGCCATGCAGTGCGTCGGCGATGAAGTTGCCGACGGCGAAATGCTTGTCCAGCGCCAGGTACGGGCCGACGAAGGCGAAGCAGCGGGCGATCTTGACTGGCAGGCCGTGCTGCTCGTGGTAAAGCGCAGCCAGCAGTTCGGCGGTGCGCTTAGCTTCACCGTACAGTGCAGCGCTGCTGGTGCAGTCAGGGGCGCCACGATGGTCTTCGGGAACGTGGTCGAGCGTTGTCGGTTGCGGGCCGTAAATGGCGCCGGAACTGGTCAGTAGAACTTCGCTGGCGCCGCAGCGCAGTGCAAAGTCGAAAACCCTGCGGGTGCCTTCGACAATGCTGTCGAAGCCCGCCAGTGGCGGCGTGGGCGGGGTTCGGGCATAGGTTTCGGTTGCGGCGTGAATGACACAGTCGAAGTGCCCGGCGGGAAAGGCAAAGTGCCGCACGTCGCCGGACAGCCATTGGATCGCAGGTTCTGCCCCGAATTCAGGGAAGCGTTGCAGAAAGCTTTCCGGCGAACGGGAGAGGACGGTCGCCTGCAGATCGATGCCCAGTGAGCGGCGGGCGTGGCGCAGCGATTCCAGCAGCCAGATGCCGAAAAAACCGGTGCCGCCGGTGATGAACAGGCGTTTTCCGTCCAGGGCCGACCAGAGGTCGGCGGTATGCGCCAGAATGTGATCGAGATCGGCGGCCGGCAGGCGAGAGGCGGTCATTGCTGCGGTCAACCACTCAAAATGCAAAAAAAGCTTCGAGTTTGCCGGCGACGAATTCCAGGGCTTCCCGGCTCAGGGCTGGCTGAACGCCGATGCAGAAGGTGTCGCGCATGATCTTGTCGGTGTTCGGCAACTCACCGATGCAACGGAACTGGCGACCCTTCATGTAGGGCTGCCGGGTGATGTTGCCGGCAAACAGCAGTCGGGTGCCGATCTTGTACTGATCGAGATAGCGCAGTAGGTCGACGCGGTTGACGTTGGCCTCGTCGCGCAAGGTCAGCGGAAATCCGAACCAGGCCGGCACGCTGTTTGCGGTTGCTTCCGGCAGCATCAGGAATTCGGCGGTGCTGGCCAGACGTTCCTTGAGAAAGGCGAAATTGGCTTTGCGCTGTTCGACGAAGTGCGGCAGCTTGGCCAACTGGGCGAGACCGCAGGCGGCCTGCATGTCGGTGATCTTCAGGTTGTAGCCGAGGTGGCTGTAGATGTACTTGTGATCGTAGCCA
The DNA here is from genome assembly GCF_021401135.1 of Azonexus sp. R2A61. Lineage (GTDB taxonomy): Bacteria > Pseudomonadota > Gammaproteobacteria > Burkholderiales > Rhodocyclaceae > Azonexus. The sequence continues at coordinate 1,004,667 of NZ_JACBFO010000001.1, forward strand.
TAGGGCAGGTCGCCCAACTGCTGGCAAAAGCGCTTGCCGCAGGTGTTGTCCCGTCCCGGCTGGCAAAAGCAGTCGCGTCCCCAGTCGCGGAAGCTTTCGGCGATCAGTTTGAGTTCGGGGTTGTTGGTGAACAGTGCGCCGCCTTCGCCCATCGTGATGTGATGGGCCGGGTAGAACGAAATGCTCGCCAGATCGCCGAAAGTGCCAACCGAGCGGCCGGCGTAGGTCGAACCGAGCGCGTCGCAGCAATCTTCGATCAGCCACAGCCCATGCTTTTTGCAAAGCCGGGAGATGGCTTCCAGATCGAAGGGGTTGCCCAGCGTATGGGCGAGCATGACCGCCTTGGTTTTGCTGCTGATCGCGGCTTCGATCTGTGCCGGATCGATGTTGTAGGTCTGCGGATCGACATCGACGAAGACCGGTACGGCACCGAATTGCAGGATCGGATTGACGGTCGTCGGGAAAGCCGCCGCCACGCCGATGACTTCGTCGCCCGGCCTGATCGCACGTTCGCCCAGGCGCGGCGAGGTCAGCGTCATGAAGGCGAGGAGATTGGCAGACGAGCCGGAATTGACGGTGAGAACGTGGTTGACCCCAAGAAAGCTGGCCAGACGGCGTTCGAATTCGGCATTGAAGCGACCGGTCGTCAGCCAGCCGTCCAGGGCTGCGTCCACCATGTGGGTGATTTCGGCGGCGTCGATCAGCTTGCCGGTGGCCGGTGCCGGCGTCTCGCCGGGGATGAAGGCCGTCGGGGCAAACTTGTGGCCGGCGTAGTCGGCGACCGCGGCGCGAATGCAGGCGCGGGCGATTTCATCGCAGGCCGCCGGGGTCAGCCGGGCGACGCGTTGTCCGATAGCCGCGCCGGGCAGGCGGCAGGCGCTGTCCGGCAGGACGCAGGCGCCGGCCTCGATGGCCCCGTCGAGCAGTTGGTCGGGGCTCAGCGGCAATCCGCCGTCTTCTGCACCAGCGGCGGGGGCGATGAAGACGAAGCGGCCGCTGCCGCCGGTCCGGGTGTCGGTCAGTGCGACGGCGAGCGCGTGTATTGCCAGCGGGCCTTGTACGACATGGATGCCGCCGATTTCAACGGGAAGTTGCATGCGATTGATGTCCGGAAAACTGAGTGAATCTACGGCCGCTGTGCGGAACTCTTGAGCCTGTCAGGTCGACCCGACGGTCAGATAGCGTGCCAGCGCAAAGTCCCCGGGCCTGAGCAAACGCCGGGGATCGGCGATCACCAGGCCGCTCCGGTCGCAGTCAGCGAGCGATCGGTAGGTTTCCCAGCGTGTAGCGACGATGACGGCATCTGCTGCGGCAACCGCGCAACGCCAGTCTTCGGGATAGCTCAGCCGTTCGGCCAGATCGGGATTGGCCCGGGTGAATTGGGGCGCGGCGACCGGATCGTGTGCGGAGACGCGGGCGCCGGCGGCCAGCAAGACGCGGATCATTTTCTCGGAAGCCGATTCCCGCACATCGTCGGTGTCCGGTTTGAAGGCCAGGCCGAGGACGACGACGTGCCGTCCGTCGAGCGTGCCGAGCGCATCCTGCAGTAAGCGGACGATTTCTGCCGGTTGCTGTTCGTTGACCGCAAGCACGGCTTCCAGGACATGCATCGGCAATCCTTGACTGCGGCCTTGCGAACGCAAGGCCTGAACGTCCTTGGGGAAGCATGAGCCGCCGAAGCCGCAACCGGGCACGAGATAGTCCAGAATGCCCGGATGCACGCGCCCGCCGGGCGTCAGCGGACTCCAGCGCTTGTCCAGCGCAACGCCCTGGACGACTTCCGAAAAATCGATGCCGCCCAGCCGTGAGGCAAGGTTGGCGATTTCATTGATCAGCGAGATCTGGGTTGCCAGGATGGCGTTGTTTGCGTACTTGATCAGTTCCGCCGTGCGGGTGTTGGTTTCGATCCGCGGAATGTCCGCCCAGGGGGCGTACAGGGCGCGCAAACGTTGCCGCGTGGCCTCGTCTTCCGCGCCGAGGACGATGCGGTCCGGCTGGTTGAAATCGTCGATCGCTTCGCCTTCCCGGAGAAACTCGGGGTTCATGCCGAGGCCCCATTGCCCGGGCGGCTTGCCGGCCGCGGTTTCGACTGCCTGACGCACGAGCTCACCGGTCGTCCCGGGAATGACAGTGCTCTTGACGACAATCGATAGTGAGTGATCGCTATCTGCCAGGAACTTGCCGATGGCGGTGGCGGCAGCAAGGACCTGGGATGGGTCGATGATGCCGTCGACCGACGGTGTGCCGACGGCGATCATTGCAATGTCGCTGTCGCCGAGATGGGCATGGAGATCGGTTGCGGCGCTGAAACTGCCGTCCTGTCGTACTTTTTTCAGCAGCGCATCGAGACCGCGTTCGAAAATCGTCGGCTGACCTGCATTGAGGGCGTCGACAATCGCCTGCTTGAGGTCGATGCAGACCACCTGATGGCCACGACTGGCAAGACAGACGCCGGAGACCAGCCCGACGTAGCCCGAGCCGACGATGGTGATTTTCATGCGCGAGCCTCGGCCGCCAGAAAGCGCAGGTAGCGGGAGATGCCTTCGGCGACCTCCACCGCCGGCGCGTAGCCGAGTAGCCGGCGAGCTTTCGCGATGTCCGGGCAGCGCCGGTTCGGATTGTCGGTCAGGTAGGCCGGGTCGTCGCTGGTCCGGAACTCGATTTTTCCGCGGTAGCCGAACAGTTGCCGGGCCGCGTCGACATAAAGCTCGGCGACGCGGCGTACGCTGACTTCAGGACGGTCCATGCCGATGTTGAAGTAGTCGTAACGGCCGTGCAGCAGGCAGCGCAGGTAGCCGGCAATGGCGTCGGTGATGTAGCAGAAGGTCCGGGTCGGCGAACCGTCCGAGAGCAGCACGATATCCTCGCCGGCCAGCACGCAGCGGGCCAGGTCGGCCGGCAGGCGGCGGTCGTCGGTACGCATGCCCGGGCCGTAGTTGTTGAACGGCCGGGCAACGGTGATCGGCATGCCGAACTGGGTGCCGTAAATCCAGCACAGCGTTTCGCCGAAACGTTTGGATTCGTCGTAACAGGCACGTGGACCGTGGCAGGAGACGTTGCCGCGGTATTCCTCGGGCGTTGGAATCGCGGCAGGGTCAGGGTCGCCGTAAATCTCGCTGGAGGAAAAGAAAAGCAGTCCCTTGAGCGCCGGGTTGTCGCGGTAATGGTCGAGAATGCGCCGCAGGCCCCAGATGTTGCCGTCAACCGTTTCCAGCGGATACTTCCGGTAGAACACCGGGGAGGCGATCGACGCCGCGTGGATCACGTAATTGACCGTTTCCGCCGTCGCCAGTTGTCCGAGGTCGTCGCGCGAAATATCGAAGGTGCGGACCTCGAGGCGATCGCCATGCGTTTGCGCCAGTGCGGTCAACCAGTCCGGGCTGCCGACAATGAATGTGTCCAGGGCAATGACGCGGCGGATGCCCAGGGTTTCGGCGTAGCGCGTCAGGTAGTTGACGAAGTAATAGCCGAGAAATCCCCCGGCGCCGGTAATCAGTACCGTCTGGTCAGCGAGTTTCTGGCGGACATCGGTGAGGGTTTCGTGGATGCGGCCGAGATCTTCATGCAAAACCGGGTTTTCCATCGTCTTATTCCCAAACCTTCCACGGGGCTTTTCCCGATTGCCAGAGTTCTTCGAGGTGGTTCTTGTCGCGCAGCGTATCCATCGGGTGCCAGAAACCGGTATGGCGCCAGGCGGCCAGTTGTCCGCTGCGGGCCAGCGTTTCCAGCGGACCTTTTTCCCAGACCGTGTGGTCATTGTCGATGAGGTCGATGACGCTCGGCGACAGGACGAAGAAGCCGCCGTTGATCATGCCGCCGTCGCCGTCGGGCTTTTCCTCGAAAGCGTCGACCTGATCGCCGGTCAGGCGCAGGGCGCCGAAACGACCGGGTGGGGTGACGGCCGCGATGGTGGCGGCGACGTTGCGCGAGCGATGAAATGCGATCGTGGCGCCGATGTCGATGTCGGTGACGCCGTCTCCATAAGTGAAGCAGAAGGGTTCGCCATCATCGATGAAATGCCGTACGCGGCGCAGGCGTCCGCCGGTCTGGGTCCGTTCGCCGGTATCCACCAGTGTCACCCGCCAGGGTTCCGCATGACGCTCGTGAACTTCCATGCGGTTGTTCCGCATGTCGAAGGTCACGTCCGAGTTGTGCAGGAAGTAGTTGGCGAAGTATTCCTTGATGACGTAGCCCTTGTAACCCAGGCAGATCACGAAATCGCTGATGCCGTGGGCTGCGTAGATTTTCATGATGTGCCAGATGATCGGCTTGCCGCCAACCTCGATCATGGGTTTGGGCTTGAGATGCGATTCCTCGCTGATCCTGGTGCCCAGGCCACCGGCCAGAATGACTGCCTTCATCGACTGATTACCCGGTTCTTGCCGGTTTGTTTTGCTTCGTACATGGCTTCGTCAGCGCGTTTGACCACGCTGCCCTGATCGTCCCCATCCGCCATCTGAGTGACGCCGGCACTGAAGGTTATCAGCACTTTCTCGTTCCCGTGAAGGAAAAAACGCTTGGTCAATTCCCGCTGCAGCCGGGTCAGGACGTGCGCCGCATCGTCGAGCAGGGTTTCCGGGAGCAGAATGATGAACTCCTCGCCGCCGTAACGCGCCACGGTGTCCTGCGGGCGCAGTGTGTCGCGGCAGACCTTGGCGAGATGGATCAGCGCCTGATCGCCGGCATCATGTCCCATCGAATCGTTCAGTTTCTTGAAGTTGTCGATGTCGAGCAGGGCAATGCACAGCGCAGTGTCGTGGCGCGTGGCGCGGGCGACTTCCTTGTTGAACATGTCTTCCAGGCCACGGCGGTTCAGCACGCCGGTCAACTGGTCGTGGCGGACGAGGTCGCTGGTTTCTTCCAGTTCCTTTTCCAGTTCGCGGATGCGCGCTTCGGCTTTTTGCGCCTTTTCCTGGGTCGACCGCAACTCGTCGTGGGAGCGCTGGGCGTTGAATTGGATATTGCGGGTTTCGCGCATGACCTCGGCGAGCACTTCTTCCAGTTCACCGATGTCGTTGGCCGCGCTGACCTTGACCGCGCAGGCATCGATCTTGTCGTGGTATTCCGATGTCGCATCGGCGAAATCGGCCAACTGGTCGACGAAGCCGGCGAGCATTTGCTTGATGGCGTTACGCGCCTCGAACAAGCTGGTCTTGAGCTGGCTCTGCTTGAACAGGACTTCCTTGAGATGCCTTTCGGCGTCGTCAAGGCTGCGTTGTGACAGCGGTTTGTCGATGATGTCGCGGACAATCTCGATCTGGCCGTGTAGCCAGCGATCGTCCACCACCAGTTCGTGGATGTTGGAAACCAGCAGTTGCAGCAGGCCGAGCAGGCTGTGGCGCAATTCGGCCTGATCTTCGGCGAGCAGTTCCAGTTTGAAGGCAAAGCGCTTCAAATGGTTGTGGAATTCCCGGAGGTCGCTTTCGGTCGTCACGCGCCGGATATCGCTGGCCAGGTGCTGTGCATCGCTGGCCAGTGGCGGGTGTTCGGCCAGTTGCGATGCGATGGCGGTGTCGAGTGTGAAAGCCAGTAGTTCGCGAAGCTGCGCTTGCTGGCCTGCTGCGGTCGACGGCGTGTCCGACTGGATTTCCGTCTGCAAGGTTTCCGTACGATCCTGTCCCTGGCCTTGCCCCCAGGATTTCAACAAATTCTGCAGTCGACCGTAGAGCAGCTCGGGATTGGCACTGCTGCCGGCAAGCACATGTTCCAGCGCCTCCCGCTTGCGGGCTGCCGTCAGGCCGGGGTGCTTGGCTTCCCACTGGCGAAGGAGGTCGGTGATGAGATCGGCCCAACCCAGCTTCTGTTGTTCGATCAGCGTGCCGATGAACTCGGCGAGGTGCTTGCGATAGTCTTCCCAGTTTGACTGCTTGATCGCATCGTCCAGTTGGCGAGCCAGGCGCAGTTGGTCCGGGCTGTTGCGCGGCAATGCGGCGGCAAGGGAGCGCAGGTGGCGCTCGGGGAAGTCCGCGTCAGCGGGTTTGGTGCCGGCAATTTCATGATAGAGCGTCTGATAGTTGTCGGGCGTCGGTGCAATACGCCGCGCCGCCAGCTGCTTTAGCGTATCGCGGGCAATCTCGAACGGATTGGCTGTGGCGTTCATGGAGAAGGCTTTTGTTTCGGATATACTTCGGGCCCTAATCCGGCCCCCGTAGCATGAAGGTCGTGCAGTTGATTTGTAATCATCAGGACTTGGTTCGATTCCGAGCGGGGGCACCAGCGGAATCCCCGGCTGGCAAATGGCCCAGTCGGCGGGACAATGAATCAGCTGCCGTGCGCATTGCGTTTGCGACCGGCCCATCCCAGTCGGCATTGAATTCCCCGGTTGCGCCCAGCGAAGTGATGGCCGCGACCATCTGACCGGTGCTATCGAATACCGGCGCGGAAAAACCATTGATGCCGGGGGTCAGACTGCCCGTTGCCCTGGCGATCCCTCGATTTCGTATTTCCTCAAGCGTGTTCTCAAGCTGTCGCCGTTGCGTTGTGATGCCGGCTTTCCCCTGGGCAAGTTCCTTCAATTCCTCATCAAGTTTTTGCTTCAGGAAGGGCGATCGATAGAAAGCCGAGAAGGCCCGTCCGGTTGCCGAGCGTGCCAGCGACAGGACGGTGCCGGGGCGTAGGGTGATCGTGATCGGGCCGCCTGCGTCGACAATGCGGACGATGGTCGCTCCATGCGTACCCCAGACGGCCAGCGCCACGGTCTCGTGGATTTCTTCGCACAGATTGTCCAGTATCTGGCCTGCCAGTCGAACGGGGTCGAGTCGGCCAAGTCCGGCCAGACCGAGTTCCAGTGCGTAGGCACCCAGATCGTAACGGCCTGTGGCTGGGTCCTGCTCGACGATGCCGATGCGCATGAAACTCACCATGTAGCGGTGGGCTTTCGCCGAGGCCATGCCTGCACCGGCTGCAATATCGCGCAGCATCATTGGCCGATTGTGGGCGGCCAGAATGCGCAACAGCCGAAAGCCGATCTCGACTGACTGAATGCCCTGGCGGTCGCTGGAAACCTTGGTGATCATATTTTTCCGGGTGCGATGCAAACGACTATTTTATGCATCTATCAGCCGATTGCGGGGGCGAATATAATTTCCCGATCACAAAGGAGGAAAACACATGCGGTCCGTACTGGTGGCAAACCCCAAGGGTGGGGCGGGAAAAACGACGCTGGCGACCAACCTGTCCGGTTATTTCGCCAATCAGGGTCTGAAGACCACGCTGTGTGATCTGGATCGGCAGCAATCGGCTCTGCGCTGGATGGCTTTTCGCGATGCATCGCTGGCGCCGGTGACCGGATATTTTGCCGGGAACCAGATCGGACTGAATTTCCCGAAGGAAGCGGACTGGGTTGTTGTCGATGCGCCAGCAGGGCTGCAGGGCTACAAACTGAGCGACTCCATGCGCTCGGTTGATAAAATCATCGTGCCACTGGTGCCGTCTGTGTTCGATATGGCGGCAACCGAAGATTTCCTTAATGTAATACGCAGCGAGATTCGCGGGGCCAAGGCCAAGGTCGGTATCGTTGCGATGCGGGTTGATCCCCGGACTCGTGCGGCGGGTATGCTTGAGGAGTTCCTCACGCATTTCGATTTGCCGATCGTGGCTTATCTCCGCAACACGCAGAACTATGTAAATGTTGCCGCAGCCGGCGCAACGATCTTTGATCCCCCGAAGGCTCGGCACAAGAAAGATCTGGAACAATGGGCTTCTCTGGTGGCCTGGGTGGAAAAGAAGTAAGAATTTTCGAGTAGGGGGTTGACGAGTTGCTGGTGTCTCTGCATAATTCGGCCTCTCTGACGGACGCGGGGTGGAGCAGTCTGGCAGCTCGTCGGGCTCATAACCCGAAGGTCGCAGGTTCAAATCCTGCCCCCGCAACCAGCAAGTGCGCAAAACTGTTTTAAGGTGCATCTGGTACGTAAGAAAAAGTTCTGAAGCAAATTTTGCTGAGGTGCTTGACGAAGTTGAGGTTGTGTTTCATAATCTCGCTTCTCTGCTGCTGACGGAGTGAAAGCGACGGCGCGGTGGAATTGATCTTTAAAAGTTAGGACAACCGATA
>NZ_JACBFO010000002.1 GCF_021401135.1 Azonexus sp. R2A61
AGGCCCAGGGCCGGTGCGAGCGCCGCCGGCGCGCGCAGCCGGCGCAGGCCGGCGAGGACCGGCACCCGCGCCGCGCCATCGGCGACGGCCAGCAAGTCGAGCAGCGCCGGCGCCGCCGCCGGGTCGAGGATTTCGCCCAGCGACACTGCCGCCGCCGCGGCGACTTCCGGGTCGGCATCGGTCAGCAGGGCGCCGAGCGCGGCGACCGCCTCGCCATCGGCCGTCGCCTCCAGCGCCCGCGCCGCTTCGAGGCGGACGCCGGCATCCGGGTCGCGGCTGGCGGCGACGAACGGCACCGGATACTCGTCGGCGAAATCGGCGATCTGCAACAGAGCCACGCGGCGCACGGTGGCGTCGTCGGCGGCGAGCAAGGGCTGCACGGCGAGAATTTCGTCTGGCAAGTCGATATCGCTCATATCCGCCTCAGCGCAACAAGTAAGGAATCTCGACGCGGATCGCCTTGGTCGGGCAATCGTGCGCGCAGGGCAGGCAATACCAGCATTCGTCGTAGGCCATCTTGACCTTGCCGTCGCCGGCATCGAGGATCAGGATGTCGGTCGGGCAAACGTCGATGCAGATGCGGCAGCCCTTGTCGGCGATGCATTTGTCGTGATCGACGATGATCGACACGGCGTGCTGGGCTTCGATGGTGGTCGTGGTCATGATCTTTCCTCAGGCGGCCAGTTCTTGGTCGAGACGCATCGCGTCGTAGGCGTAAAGCTCGCTCTTGGCGATGGGGTAGATGTAGTCGGGCACCGGGCGCTTGAAAAATTCCGGCTGGCCGTCGGCGCCCTTCTTCACCTCGACGAAGGCGAACCATTCGGCGTCGTTGCGTTCCGGCAGGTCGGTGCGGTAGTGGTAGAGGCCCCAGCGGCTCTCCTGGCGATACAGCGAGGCACGCGCCGCCAGCTCGGCGCAGTCGAGGATGGCGTGGACCTCCATGGCCCGCATCAGCTCGTGCGGATTGCGCGCCTTCAGGCGCTTCAGGTCCTCGCGGATCTCGGCAAAACGCTTCAGGCCGATCTCCATCTTGGTCGTCACCTTGGGCGGCTGCAGGTAGTCGTTGACCATGCGACGCAGCTTGTATTCGACCTGCGTTGGCGACAGCCCTTCCTCGCGGAGCAGCGGCGCGAAAATCCGTTCTTTTTCGGCGTCGACCGCAGCCGGGTCGATCTCCGCCAATTCCTTGCCGGCGATGAAGTCGACCGCATCCTCGGCGGCGATGGCGCCATAGACCATCGCCCCGAGCATGTAGTTGTGGGCCACGTTGCACAGATCGCCGGCCGCGTAGAGACCGGGCACGGTAGTCCGCGCGTGTTCGTCCACCCACACTCCGGAAGCGCTGTGACCGCCGCACAGGCCGATTTCCGAGATGTGCATTTCGACCAGATCATGGCGGTAGTCGGTACCCCGCCCTTCGTGGAAGATGCCGCGCGTCGGCCGCTCGGTGACGTGCAACACATCTTCGATCTTGCTCACCGTTTCATCGGCGAGGTGGTCGAGCTTGAGGAAAACCGGGCCGTTGCCGCCTTCCAGTTCGCGCCAGAACTCCAGCATCATCTGGCCGCTCCAGTAATCGCTCTTGATGAAGCGCTCGCCCTTGGCGTTGACCGTGTAGCCGCCGAAGGGGCCGGTCACGTAGGCGCAGGCCGGGCCGTTGTAGTCCTTGATCAGCGGGTTGATCTGGAAGCATTCGAGGCCGGAAAGTTCGGCACCGGCGTGATAGGCCATGCTGTAGCCATCGCCGGCGTTGGTCGGGTTTTCGTAGGTGCCGAACAAGTAGCCGGAAGCAGGCAGGCCCAGGCGCCCGGCCGAGCCGGTGCACAGGATTACCGCCTTGGCCCGGATGACGACGAACTCGCCGGTCCGCGATTCGAGCGCCATGGCCCCGGCAATGCGCCCGTCCGGTCCGACCAGCAGCCGCGTCGTGGTCAGCCGGTTACTGACGTCGACGCCGAGTTTGCGTATCTGCTTGAACAGCACTTTCTTGACGTTGTAGCCCTCGGGCATCGGCAACACGTAGGCGCCCAGGTGATGCACCTTCTTGACCGCGTAATCGCCGGTCTCATCCTTCTCGAACTTGACGCCCCAGGCATCGAGCTCCTTGATCATGTCGTAGCTGCGTTCGGCATAGGCGTTGATCGCGGCCTGATTGACGATGCCGTCGTTGGCGATGGTGATTTCCTTGACGTACTGCTCGGGCGTCGCGTGGCCGGGAATGACCGCGTTGTTGACGCTGTCCATGCCCTCGGCGATAGCGCCGGCTCGCTTGACGTTGGCTTTGTCGAGCAACAGCACCTTCAGGTGCGGTGCCTTCTGTTTGGCCTTGATGGCGGCGAGCGGCCCGGCGGTGCCGCCGCCGATGATCAGGATGTCGGTTTCGAGGTGAGTGGTTTCCATGTTTGTTTCCATTTGGATGAAGCGTTCAACCGCGCTCGGCGCGGACCTGGTAGCGAAATGAATCGCCGCGGTAATAGAGGTATTCGAAGTCGATCGGCTGGCCATCGCGTGTCCAGGTCAAGCGCTCCATGCGCAACAGCGGCGCCCCGACCGGTACGTCGAGCAGGGTCGCCAACGGCGCATCGGCGGCAATCGCGTTGATCGTCAGGTCGGCATGACCGAGCGGCGTCGCGTAATCGTTTTCGATGATCAGGAAGATGTCCCGGCTGGCCAGGTCTTCGCGGGCCAGTCGCTCGCCCAGCGCCCGCCGGACGTAGGTGACGTCAAGCGAGACGATCTTGCCGCCGGCGTGGCGCACGCGCCGGATTTCGATCAGCGGGCTGCCCTCGGCCACCTGCAGCCGCTCGGCGACGGTCGCATCGGCCGCGACCTTGCGCAGGCTGACCAGCCGGTTGTGCGTCGCCACGCCAAGGTTGGACATGGCTTCGGCGAAGCCCTGCAAGCGAGCCTGTTGCTGGAAGGGCTGGGGCCGCGCGACGAAGGCCCCCTTGCCCGGCACCTTGAAGATCAGTTGCTCGCTCTGCAGATCGCTCAGGGCTTGTCGGACCGTGATGCGGCTGACGCCGAACTCGGTCATCAACTCGTTTTCCGACGGCAGGCGGGCATGTTCGCCGTAGCTGCCATCGAGAATCTGCTCGCGCAACGTCGTCTTGATCTGGGCATAGAGGGGCAGCGGTTTCTGATGCTGCCGCACCCGGGAAAAATCAGGATCAGTCATGGCCGGTTATGACAAGTTTTGGCAAAAAGAGACCGTCGACCGTGAAATTCGCCGGTCTTCATGCTTCGACGGGCAATTCAATGCGCGGCGCTTCCAGGCCGCCGATCAACGACTGCCGGACCTCGTCCTGGACCAAGGCCAGGCAGCGCTTTTTCAGGGCGATGAATTCGGGCGACACGATGATGTCCTCGGGACGAGGGCGCGGCAGGTCCACGACGATTTCTTCGCGGATGCGTCCTGGCCGATGTGTCATCACCAGCACACGATCGGAAAGAATCAACGCTTCGTCGATGTCATGCGTGACGAACAGTACGGTCGGACGGAAACGCCCCCAGATATCGAGCAGCAGTTGTTGCATGCGCTCGCGGGTCTGCGCGTCGAGGGCGCCGAAAGGCTCGTCCATCAGCACGACGCGCGGATTGTTGATCAGCACGCGGGCAATCTCGACACGCTGCTGCATGCCGCCCGACAACTGCGCCGGGTAACGGTCGGCGAAGCCCCGCAGACCGACCAGTTCGAGAAACTCCCTGGCCCGTTCGAGACGCTCGGCACGGGCGACACCGCGCATCTTCAGACCGAAGGCGACGTTGTCCAGCGCACTACGCCAGGGCAACAGGGAGTTATGCTGGAACACCATGCCGCGATCCGGCCCCGGCCCACCGACCGGCTCGCCATCGACGCTCAAACTGCCACCGCTGGGTTGCAGGTAGCCGGCGACGGCGTTGAGCAAGGTCGACTTGCCGCAACCCGACGGCCCGATGATGCTGACGAACTCCCCGGCAGCGATCGTCGTGGAGACCTGCCGAACCGCTTCGAACCGCACCTTTCCTGGCAGATGGATGGCGATGTCGCGCAATTCGATACGTCCGGCCTTGCTGCCGGACTGCGCTTGCGTGGCGATACTCATGAATGACGCTCCTGAATGCGGTACCAAGGCATCAGCACCCGGCCGAGCAATTTGATCAACCCGCTGCTGGCCATGCCGAAGGCGCCGATGAACAGCATGCCCACGACGATGTCGGGATAGTTCTGCAAGGTGTAGGACTCCCAGGTGTAGTAGCCGATGCCGTACTGACCGGCGATCATTTCCGCCGTCACCAGACAGAACCACGACGTCCCCATGCCGATCGCCAGACCGGTGACGATGCTCGGCAAGGCCCCCGGCACGACCACTTCGGCCAGCACCGACCAGCGGCCGGCCCCGAGGCTGCGCGACGAAGCGATCAGCCGCCGGTCGACTGCCTCGACGCCGTGTACGGTATTGAGCAGGATCGGGAAGAAGGCGCCCATGAAGGTGATGAACACCATGCTCAGCTCGGACGACGGGAACATCAGGATGGCCAGCGGAATCCAGGCCACGCCGGGAATCGGCCGCAGCACTTCGAGCGGCGGCAACAGCGTGTCCTCAAACCGGCGCGAACGGCCGATCAGGACGCCCACGACGATGCCGAGCAGCGTCGCTGCGGCGAAACCGGAAAACACCCGGATCAGACTGTTGACCACATGCGAGGCCAGTTTCGGCGACTGGAAAAGATTCCAGCCGGCGACGATCACGTCGCTGGGCGCCGGTACGTAGCGAAAAGTGACCAGGCCGAAATCGAATTTGAGAACCGAGGCCGCCTGCCAGAATGCCACGCAGGCCAGCAAGGCGGCGGCGCGCAGCAACAGCCGGCCGACCGGCAATCCGGCCAGCCAGGCCGCCGGGAAGCCGCCGGGGCGGCCTCCGGCATCGGCGATCCCCGGCGCGCTCAGCGCCTGTTCGGAAGACATCGCCGGCCCCGCTTACTTGGCCGCGACGACGCCGGCCTTCGCCGCCGCAAAGTCGAGCACCTTGCCACCCTTGCCCTTGGCCCATGCTTCGGCGTCGGACTTGAGCAGGAAGGCCGACAGCGCGCCCTTGGCGTCGGCCACGAACCAGGCCTGGTGGGCGAACAGTTTGATGCCCGTGTTGCGGTCGTGAGCGTAGACCACACGTACCTTCTTGCCCGCAGCCTCGGCGCCCTTGGCGGCTTCCAGCGCATGGTTCGGGGTGGTGTAGTGGCGCACCTTGGGCTCGCCCTCGATCCACACCTGGCCGACCTGGTTAAGATCGGTGATCGCTTGCCCGGTCTTCGCATCCTTGGCCTTCAGCGGCGACTTGGCGTAGTCCTTCAGACGCTTGTCGTAATCCAGGCCGGACGCCTTGTAGGCGGCGCGGATGAAGGAATCGTCGATGTACTCGTTTGCGTCGAATTCGAGATCGGTCTTCTTCAGTAAGCGCAGCGTCTTCAGTGCCGTGTTGGCGGCGGCGCGGAATTCCGGCTTCCAGGTCGCGTCACGGGTCTGCAGACCGAGCGGGCCATGGAACAGGTAATTCACCTCGGCCTCGATACCGGTCACCTTCTGGATCAGTTCGCTGATCTTTTCCGGGTCTTCGGTCGCCAGCCGGTCGGCCTCGATGACTGCGCGCAGGTAAGCGACAACGACTTCCGGGTATTTTTTCGCGTAATCGGCATCGACCAGCGTGCCGTGGAAGGTCGCGTTCTTGTCCTGCGAACCGTCATAAATCTTGCGTGCAAAGCCGCGATACTGGAACAGGTCAGGAAAAGGCACGAAATTGGCGTGGGCGTCGATCTTGTTCGCTTTCAGCGCGCTGCCGCCGACATCCGGCGCCTGCGACACCAGCGTTACATCGCGCTCGTTGTCCCAGCCCTGGTTGGCGATGGCCCGCAACAGCACACCGTGGGCGGTCGAGCCGAAAGGCACCGAAATCTGCTTGCCCTTGAGTTCGGAGAAAGTCTGCACCGGCGAATCCGTCGGCACGACGATACCGTTGCCGCTGCCCTGGACGCTGCCCGAGATGACATTGATGAACACGCTCTTCTTGCCAGCGGCACGGTGCGCGACGATGTTCAGCAAACCGGGGAATTCGGCCATCGAACCGATGTCCAGCTTGCCCGCGACCTGTTCATTGGTCAGCGGGGGGCCGGAGGTAAAGCTCTTCCACTGGATGTCCCACTGCGCATCCTTGTACCTGCCGTCCTTAGGCAGGTACTTCTCGAGCAGCTTCAGCTCACGGATGACCAGACCGCCGGTCGCAGTATTGATCGTCGGGTCCTGCGTGCCGATCGCGACGCGGATGGTCTCGGCCTGTGCCGCATGGGCGCCGAAAGCCAGCGCCAGGACAGCGAGAGTCTTGTTGAGTTGCATGCTTGCCTCCAGGGGTTTGAAAAGCGATGGAGGCGAAAGTTAAAGGATGCGGCCCGACCGAAAAACGACGGATAGTTGATATCGATACAACTCGTCATGACAGGTTGACCTGCAGGCTCCCGTTGTGACGCGCCAGGGTTCATGGCGTCCGTGGCAGCGTGGGCGATTCGCTCAGGCAGACGCCCGCACATATCGGTTCAGCCGACGCGTTCGACCCGGATCGCCGTATCGTGATAGGCCGCGCCCGCCGGCCAGCCCGGCCGGGCGCTGACCAGCGCGTTGATGCCGACACCCTCGATGAACGCTGCGTTCGGCCACTGGCTTTCGACAACCACGGTGTCCGGCAACTGGCCGTCGACCAGCCTGGCATGCAGCAGCACGCTGGCCTGCGCGTTGCCGAGGCGGACTCGGTCGCCGTCGGCGATGCCCAGCCGCTGCCCTGCCTCGCGCGCGATCAGCGCAGTCGGCCGGCCTTCGGCGCGCTGCGAACCGGGTGTTTCGGTGAAGGTCGTGTTGAGGAAATGACGGGCCGGCGCAGCGACCAGCCGGAAGGGCAACGCGGCCGTCGGGGGATCGATCAGTTCGGCATGATCCGGCAAGGTCGGCATCGCCGCATGATCGTCGCCCAGCGCCGACCAGTCCGGCGCAAAGCGGAAACGACCATCGGCATGCCCGAAACCGGTCAGGAAATGGGCTTCGGCAAACGGCCTGGCACAGTCCTGCCAGCCGGCCGCGGCAAGCGCTTCGGCGCCTTCCCGACCCGAGCCCTGCAACAGCCTATCGACGAGTTGCCAAGCGGTCAGGCCGAAAGCCGGATGATCGATGGCCAGTCGCCGAGCCAGCGACGCGATGAAATCGTGGTTGGCGCGGCACTCGCCGAGCGGCGCCAGGCAGGCCCGCGACAGTTGCAGGTGCGTATGGCCGGAAGCCTGGTAAAGATCGTCGTGTTCGAGGAAGGTGGTCGCCGGCAGGACCAGGTCGGCGTACTTCGCCGTCTCGGTCATGAACTGCTCGTGCACACAGGTGAACAGGTCGTCGCGCAACAGGCCGCGGCGGACCGCCAGGCTGTCCGGCGCGACCACCGCCGGGTTGGTATTCTGGACCAGCAGCACGTTGACCGCAGGACCGCCGAGCAGCGCTTGCGCGTCGCCAGTCAGGATGGCGCCGATCTGCGCCATGTCGAGCCGGCGCGCGGCGGGTTCGACGGTGTCGAGCCCGTTCAGGAAACGGGTATCGAGGCCGTAGAGGCCGCCGTTGCTGTACAACGCGCCGCCGCCCGGCCATTGCCAGGCGCCGCTGACCGCCGGCAGGCAACTGACCGCATGCATCGCCGCGGCGCCGTTGCGCTGCCGCGTGAAACCGTAGCCGACGCGCAGGTAGCTGCGCTTGCAACGGCCGTAGAGACGGGCGAATTCGACGATCTGCGTCGCCGGCAGGCCGGTGATCGCCGCCGCCCACTCGGGCGTCCGGGTCATCAGATGGGCTTCGACGGCGGGCGAGAAATCGCTGTGGGCCGCCAGGTAGTCGCGGTCGGCCAGACCCTCGGCGAGCAGCACCTGCATCACCGCGCAGGCCAGCGCGCCGTCGGTACCCGGGCGCAGCGCCAGGTGCAGGTCGGCCTTGGCCGCCGTCGCCGTGCGATAAGGGTCGACCACGACCAGCGGCACCTCGCGATCGCGCCGCGCTTTCTGCACCCAGTGCATGAAATTGACCTGGGTGTGCACCGGATTGCCGCCCCAGACGACGATCAGCTCGGAATCCACCATTTCGCGGGCATCGACGCCGCGCTTGGCGCCGACCCCGGCCATCCAGCCGACGTCGCTCAAGGCGACGCAGAAGGTTTCGCGCTGCCGCGACCAGCCGGCCAGGTGGCCGAGGCGGCGCAGCGCGGCGCGCTGGACCAGGCCCATGGTCCCGGCGTAATGGTAGGGCCAGACACTTTCCGGGCCGTGGCGGTCGACGGCAGTGCGCAGTCGTTCGGCCAGCCGGTCGAGCGCCTCGTCCCAGGAAATCGCCGCAAACCTGCCCTCGCCCTTGGCGCCGACACGCAGCAGCGGTTCACGCAGGCGTTCCGGGTGGTGCTGGCGCTCGGCATAGCGCGCGACCTTGGCGCAGATGACGCCGTCGGTATAGGGCTGGTCGCCGCCGCGCACCCGCCCGATCCGCCCGTCCTTGACCTCGACCTTGAGGGCGCAAACGCTGGGGCAGTCGTGGGGGCAGACGGCAGGAACTTGCATGGCGGAAACGAAGCAAAGACGCAAAGGCATGATTGTCGCGCATCCGCGGAAAAACTCGCGGGGCGCCGGCTTATGAGCTTAGACGAATCGATGGCTTGCCCCGCCGCCGCCATAACGATATGCAATGAATGTCGTTCCGGCCCGCCACCCTTTTGCCTACAGTCGGCCAGGTTGCCCAGGAGAGTCCCGATGCCCGATTCCGAATCCCTCGCCGAACTGCGCCGTCAACCCGTGACGCAAACCTCGCGCCAGGAGCAGATTGCCCAGTTGCTCGGCATCGTCCTCAGCCTGTTCGCGCTGGTCCTGACCGGACTGCTGCTGGTGCATTGATCGCCCATCAGACAAGACACTCGCTACCGAGCCTGGCGGGCGATCAAATTCGAAGCAAATCACGGGTCGACCGCAAGAATCTCCTGTTCTGCATCGCGAGCGGAACCTGACGCCAGCAGCCCGAAGCGTTTCAGTTGAGAGCGCAGGATATTGCGCGATATGCCAAGCAGTTTTGCCGTTCTGACCTGATTGTTGTCGCAATGGTCAAACGCCAGGCGGACCAGCGTTTCCTCGACCTGCTCGAACAAGGCCTCGCGACTTTCCTCGAACATCTCCTTCAATGCCTTGGAAAGCCGGCATTCATCGTCGTCCCCGCGATTCTCCGGGCGGCCAGCGGTCAGTTGCGGGACGCGTTCGTTCAACCGCAGGTCGGCCGAACGAACGACACCGTCGCGACAGACGATCAACGCATAGTGGATGACGTTTTCCAGTTCCCGGATGTTGCCCGGCCAGGCGTAGGCCAGCAGTGCCTGGCGCGCGTTCGACGAGAATTCGATCGGACCGATATGCATCTTCGCCCGATAGTGATCGACGAAATGCCGGGCCAGCGGCACGATGTCCCCGGGCCGCTCGCGTAGCGGCGGCAAATTGATCACCGCGATGTTCAAGCGGTAATAGAGATCGGCACGAAAACGCCCGGCTTCGACTGCGCTGACCAGATCGACATTGGTCGCGGCAATCAAGCGCACATCGATGTCGATCGGTTTGCGCGAGCCGAGCCGAACCACCTGCCGCTCCTGCAGCACGCGCAACAGTTTGACCTGCATGGCCAGCGGCAGATCGCCGATCTCGTCGAGGAACAGGGTTCCCTTCTGAGCCACCTCGAACCAGCCCGGGCGACCGCCCTGAGCACCGGTGAAGGCGCCGGGTTCGTGCCCGAACAACTCGGCTTCGATCAGGTTCTCGCTGAAAGCACCGCAGTTCACCGCCACGAACGGTCCCTCGCGGCCGCTTTGCTGGTGCACATGGCGAGCGATCAACTCCTTGCCGGTCCCGGTATCGCCGATGATCAGGACCGTCGCATCGCTGGGCGCGATCAGTTCGGCGGTGTGCAGGATGTCCAGCGAAACCTGATCGTTGAAGACCATTGCCTTTGCCCGTACCGACAAAGGGTGTGCCTGCGAATCGGGAAAAGTCAGTATTTTGTTCATGATGTGCGCCCCGCCGTTCTCCGCAACGGGTCATTCCCTCGTCTAAAGTTGTCATCGCGGCCCCCGCCGCGACGATCGCAGAGCGGTCGCACCGGCATCCCGGAAACGACCTGCCGGCATGGCCTTACAGCTTGGCGATGGACACCTCCGTCGACTTCACCAGCGCCAGGACCTCGGAACCGACCTTGATGTCGAGATCCTTGACCGAACGGGTGGTGATGACCGACGTCACGATACCGAACGGCGTCTCCACCTCGACTTCGGAGACGACCGGCCCGAGAACGATGTCTTTCACGGTGCCCTTGAATTGATTTCTTGCATTGATCAGTTGAATGGTCATGGGTGTTGCCCTTTCCGGCGTAAAACGAATTTTCCGATACGGCTTCTGCAGCCTCTCGATTCAGCCTGCATCTGCGACGAGGTGCAAAGCCGGGCAAGGTTATGTCCCGCGCTGCGGCGCAACAATGACCGTTTTCCTATAAGCATTTCCAATCCGCGATCGCGTTTTGACAAGCCTTTCCGGGCGGATTGCCGAGCTGCTCGCAGCGCAGCAGCCGGCAGCAGGAAATTGCTGCGCCGACAACACCCCGGCCGATGAAAAGACGGCAAAAAGCCCCGAACAACACCGGCAAGCCACTGATTTAAATGATCTTAAAAGCCAAAACCGGCAAACCAGCCCGGCAGGCACGGCTCATGCTGCAACACAGCAAAACAAAACGCCACGCCGCAAGCACTGCGGTCGCTGGCGACATCCATCCTCAATTCAGGCGAAACACCGAATACCCATGAGTCATGCAAGAAGTTATGCAGAACAGCAACGCGACCCGCGCAAACATCTGGTCGGTACCAGCGCCGTCGTCCTGTTCCACATCATTCTCGTCTACGGTCTGATGAACGGCCTTGGACGCAAAGTCGTCGAGGTACTCAAGTCGCCGCTGGAGGTCAGTATCGTCGAGGAAATCAAGCCGCCTCCACCGCCGCCGCCACCGCCCAAAGTGGTCCGGCAGATCCCCAAGACCAGCGCCCCGCCGCCGCCTGCCTATGTGCCGCAAACGGAAACGGTCGTCCAGGCGCCGGTCCCGCCGATCACGACGACAGCCGAAGTCCGTCCGGAGCCGCCGCCCGCGCCGCCGGCACCGCCAGCGCCGGTGCAGCCCGCGCAAGTCAACATTTCGGTGGCTTGCCCGAACTACCAGAGTATTCCGATCGATACGCCCAAGCAGGCGCTGCGACTGGGCCTGAGCGGCCAGGTCACCGCCGAATTCACGGTCGGTGCAGCCGGTGAGATCAGGAATATCGCCATCGTCCAATCCTCGAATTCAATCTTCAACGCCCCGGTCACCGCCGCCATTGCCCGCTATCGCTGTATCGGCCAGGGCCGCGATGTGCGCGTACGCGTGCCTTTCGTATTCCGAAGCGAATAAGCCGCCAAGACAACGACATCAATCCCCGATTCTTCACAGGAGCAGCTCCCATGATTCACCTCAATCGCATCCGCGCCATCGCCACCGCTCTCTTCATCTTTGCCGCGGGAACGCTGACCCCGATGGCCCATGCCGCAGAAACCACCGCACCGGCCGGCGAGCCTGCCACGGCGGCAAGCAGTTCATCCGGCGCATCCGCTACCGAAACGGTTGAAAACCCTTACGGCATCGATGCACTCTGGAAGGGCGGCGACGCCGTTGCCAAGGGTACGCTGGCCATCCTGCTGATCATGTCCTTCGGTAGCTGGCTGATCATTTTCACCAAGCTCTACGAGCAGCAGAAGCTGATCAAACAAGGCAAGCAGGCCAACGATACCTTCTGGTCGGCAGGCGGCGTCGAGCAGGCGATCGACTCACTCGACGCAGCCAGCGCCTACCATTTCGTCGCCAAGAGCGGTGCGGATGCCACCGCCAACCACAAGGGTCTGCTCGGCTTCATCGACTTGAACGACTGGATTCAACTGTCCATCCACCGCTCGATCGAGAACGTCCAGAGCCGGCTGCAGGACGGCCTCGCTTTTCTCGCCACGGTCGGGTCGACCGCACCATTCATTGGCCTGTTCGGGACCGTGTGGGGTATTTACCACGCGCTGACCGCCATCGGCATTGCCGGCCAGGCATCGATCGACAAGGTTGCCGGCCCGGTCGGCGAGGCGCTGATCATGACCGCCATCGGGCTGGCCGTCGCCGTCCCCGCGGTGTTGGGCTACAACTGGCTGGTTCGCCGCAACAAGTCGGCACTGGAAAACGTTCGCACCTTCGGCGCCGAACTGCACGCCGTACTGCTCGGCTCGGTGGCCCAACGCCGCGAGGAAGGCAAGCCCAAGCTGGTGCACAACGGCATCCGCGCCATTTCCATCTGAAGCGGGAGTCACCATGGGAATGCATGTCGGAACGGCGGACGACGATGACGAAGTCGTCTCCGCAATCAATACGACACCGCTGGTCGACGTCATGCTGGTGCTGCTGATCATCTTCCTGATCACCATCCCGGTCGTCACCCAGACCGTGCCGGTGGAACTCCCCAAGGACCGGAGCCAGGTACGGGTGACAAAACCGGAGAACATCAACATCGCGGTGGCAGCCAACGGCAAGGTCTACTGGAACGAACGGGAGATCGCCAACCAGGAAACCCTGGTCAACGAACTCAAGGCGGTTGCCGTGCTGGATCCTCAACCCGAGGTTCAGATTCGCGGCGATGCCAACGCCGCTTACGAGCATGTCGGCAAGGTTGTCGTCGCCGGTCAGCGTGCCGGCATCATCAAACTCGGGTTCATCACCGAGCCGCCGGCCCGCTGAACCATCGATCAAAAGGAAAAAACATGGCCATTGCCATTGGCGCAGGCAGCAAATCCGGCGAACCGGAAATCATGGCGGAAATCAACACGACGCCGCTGATCGACGTCATGCTGGTACTCCTGATCATGCTGATCATCACCATTCCGATCCAGCTTCATTCGGTCAACCTGAACATGCCGGTCGGCAACCCGCCGCCACCCAGCACGCCGCCGGAAATCGTCAAGATCAACGTGGAAGCAAACGGCATCGTGCTGTGGAATGGGGAACCTCTCGCGGACATCGGTGCCCTGCAGGGACGCTTGCATGCCGCTGCCTTGCAAGCGACGCAGCCCGAATTGCACATCCGACCGGACAAGAAGGTGGCTTATCGCCATGTCGCAGCGGTCATGTCGGCAGTTCAGCGTGAGGGGCTGAGCAAGGTCGGGCTGGTCGGTGCCGAGCAATTCCTGTAACCCGGATCGACTTTCCCATAAACAGGCAGGGCGGCCGGACCGCTCTGTTTTTTTGCCTGTCCCGGACACGCAACGTCCGTCATCTCCGTTCAAAAGCCACCATGAGCCTCAAGGAAAAACTTCGTCTCCCTCGCCAGCGCAAAGGACTTGTGCTGTCGGTGCTAGCCCTCGCCATCCTGAGCCTTGGAGGCAGCTATTTCTTCAACAACTCCGATGAAACGGCCCGCGCAAGCAGTGCCCAGCCGCCGGGCAACGGACGCGGCGGCGAACGGTCTGGCGGCCGTCCGCAATCGGTCAAGGCGAGCGAAATCCGGGTGGAGGATTTCGATGTCACGGTCAGTGCGTTGGGAACGGTCACCGCCTCAAACACGACAACCGTCAAGCCCAGGGTCGACGGGCAACTGCTTCGAATTCACTTCAAGGAAGGACAATCCGTCAGAACCGGCGATCTGCTGGCCGAAATCGACCCCCGCCCTTTCCAGATTCAGCTCGACCAGGCTACCGGCCAACTGGCCAGGGACGAAGCCCTGCTCGCCGCGGCCCGCGTCGATCTGGCGCGTTACCACGGCCTGCTGGCAAAGGATTCGATTGCCAAGCAGCAGGTTGACACCCAGGAGGCTACCGTACGTCAGTACCAGGGAATTGTCGAAACGGACAAGGCGCAACGGGAAAACGCCCGGCTGCAACTCAGCTTCACCCGGGTTACCGCACCGGCCGCCGGCCGTCTCGGCCTGCGTCAGGTCGACGTCGGAAACATCCTGCGGGCTTCGGATACTGCCGGGATCGTAGTCATCACCCGAACGCAACCGATACATGCCATCTTTTCGATCCCGGCAGAAAGCATCGCCAACGTCGCCAACCGGGTCAACCAAGGGGAAACGCTCGCGGTTGAAGCATGGGATCGCGACGGCCGGACCCGACTGAGCACTGGAAAACTGCTCAGTCTCGACAACCAGATCGACGTCGCGACTGGTACCGTCAAGCTCAAGGCGGAATTCGCCAATCAGGACGACGCACTCTTTCCGAATCAGTTCGTCAACATCAGGCTCAAGGTCGAAACCCGCAAGAACGCGTTGCTGGTCAGCTCGGCAGCCGTGCAGAAAAGCCCGAATGGCAACTTTGTCTATCTGATCGACCCGCAAAGCCAGACCGTCAAACCTCGACAGGTCCGACTCGGCCCGTCGAACGGCGAGTTTCATGCCGTCGAGGCCGGCCTGGCGGCCGGCGACAAGGTGGTGTCCGACGGCACAGACCGGCTTCGCCCGGATACCCGGGTCGACGTGCTCAGCATCGACGGAAAAGCGGTCAGCGAACGTACGGACACGGGGCCACAACGGCGTGAAAACAACGCCAGACCGGGTGTCGACCGCAGCAACCCGGCGGGTGCGGCACCGCGCATCGATGGCGGAGAGAAACGCCGCCCGCAGCAAGGCTGAAGATGAACCCTTCGCGTATCTACATCTTGCGGCCGGTCGCCACCTCGCTGCTGATGGTGGCCATCCTGCTCGCCGGCCTGATCGGCTACCGGCTGCTCCCGGTTTCGTCGCTGCCCGAGGTCGACTACCCGACGATTCAGATCTCGACGCTCTATCCGGGCGCCAGCCCGGAAGTCATCGCTTCGTCGATCACCGCGCCCCTGGAACGGCAGCTCGGCCAGATCGCCGGCCTCAACCAGATGTCGTCGACCAGTTCCGGCGGGGCATCGGTGATCACCCTGCAATTCTCGCTCGGTCTGGCACTCGACACCGCACAACAGGAAGTCCAGGCCGCCATCAATGCGGCCAGCGCCTTCCTGCCCAACGACCTGCCGATGCCGCCGGTATACAACAAGGTCAACCCGGCCGATGCGCCGATCATCACCCTTGCCGTAACGTCGGCGACCCTGCCATTGCCCAAGGTCGAAGACCTGGTCAACACCCGTCTGGCGCAGAAGCTGTCACGCATCGGCGGCGTCGGTCTGGTCAGCATCGGCGGAGGCCAGCGCCCAGCCGTCCGCATCCAGGCCAACCCGCAGGCGCTGGCTGCGCAGGGGCTGAACCTGGAGGACATCCGCGTTGCCATTGCCAACGCCAACGTCAACATGGCGAAGGGGGGATTCGACGGACCGCAGCGCGCTTCGACGCTGGATTCGAACAGCCAGCTTAAATCCGCCGATGAATACCGTCAGGTGATCGTCGCCTGGCGGAATGGCGCACCGATCCGGCTCGGCGATATCGCCGAATTGCTCGAAGGGGCCGAAAACCGGTTCATCGCCGCCTGGGCCGGCCATGCGCCGGCCATCATCCTGAACATCCAGCGCCAACCCGGGGCCAATGTGATCGAAACGGTGGATCGCATCAAACAGTTACTGCCGCAATTGCGGGCCTCGCTGCCCGACAGCGTCGAGCTGCATCTGCTGAACGACCGGACAACGACCATCCGGGCCTCCGTGCATGATGTGCACAAGGAGTTGTTGCTCGCCATCGCGCTGGTTGTCATGGTCATCTTCATTTTCCTGCGCAACGTGCCGGCCACCCTCATCCCGAGCGTCGCTGTGCCGCTGTCGTTGGTCGGCACCTTCGGCGTGATGTATCTGGCCGGTTTCTCGATCAACAACCTGACCCTGATGGCGCTGACCATCGCCACCGGTTTCGTCGTCGACGATGCAATCGTGATGATCGAAAACATTGCCCGCCACGTCGAAGCGGGAGAGCCCCCTTTCAGCGCAGCACTGAAAGGCGCACAACAGATCGGTTTCACCATCATCTCGCTGACTTTTTCGCTGATTGCCGTGCTGATTCCGCTGCTCTTCATGGGCGATGTCGTCGGCCGGTTGTTTCGTGAATTTGCCATCACGTTGGCCGTTGCCATCCTGATTTCCGCAGCGGTTTCTCTGACCCTGACGCCGATGATGTGTGCCCGCCTGCTGCACCATGTGCCGGATAGCGAACACGGCACATTCTTCAGGATTAGCGGCCAATTGATCGACCGCTGCATCGAACGTTATGCAACGGCATTGCGCTGGGTATTGCGCCACCAGACGCTGACCCTTTATGTCGCCATGGGCACGCTGGCACTGACCGTCGCGCTCTACCTCGTCATTCCCAAAGGATTTTTCCCGAATCAGGATACCGGACTGATCCAGGCCACCACCGAAGCAGCGCAAAACATCTCCTTTGCGGGGATCAGCGAGCGGCAGCGCCAGGTCGTTGATCGCCTGCTCGATGATCCGGCCATCGCTTCCGTGTCCTCGATCGTCGGCATCGATGGCATCAACCCGACACTGAACAATGGCCGGCTGCTGATCAACCTGAAACCCCGACACGAACGCGACGCCAATGCCGGCGAGATCATCCGGCGCCTGCAGCCCCGACTGGACGAACTCAACGGCATCAAAACCTATCTGCAGGCGGTCCAGGACCTGACGATAGAAAGCCGACTCAGTCGCACGCAATACCAGTTCAGTCTGGAAGGAAGCGATCCGGTCGAACTCGGTGCCTGGGTTCATCGGCTGGTCGACAGCCTGGGCCAACGCCCGGAACTGCAGGATGTCACCAGCGACTGGCAGGACGAAGGCCGCCAGGCCTGGGTCGAAATCGACCGCGATAATGCCGGACGCCTGGGCATCCCGGTCTCGGCCATCGACAACGCCTTGTACAACGCTTTCGGTCAACGGCTGATTTCGACGATTTTCACGCAGTCCAACCTGTATCGCGTCGTACTTGAAGTCAAACCCGAATTTCAGCAAGGCCTCGATGCCCTGAACAATCTCTACCTGGTCGGCGCCAACGGAGCCCAGATTCCCCTGGCAGCGGTCGCCCGAATCAGTGAACGCCCCAGCCTGCTGGCAATCAACCACATCGGCCAGTTTCCAGCGGCCACCGTCTCCTTCAATCTGGCGCCTGGCGCTTCGCTGGGTTCGGCGGTGTCGGCGATCCACGAGGTGCAGCGCACACTGGAGCTTCCGGCAACGATCACACTGCGCTTCCAAGGTGCCGCCCAAGCCTTCCAGGCATCGCTGTCGAGCACGCTGTGGCTGATCCTGGCTGCCATCGTGACCATGTACATCGTGCTCGGCGTGCTCTACGAGAGCTACATTCATCCGATCACCATCCTGTCCACACTGCCATCGGCCGGTGTCGGGGCACTTCTGGCCCTGCTGCTTTCCGGCAACGACCTGGGCATCATCGGCATCATCGGCATCATTCTGCTGATCGGCATCGTCAAGAAGAACGCCATCATGATGATCGACTTCGCGCTGGAGGCCGAGCGCGATCAGGGCAAGAGCCCGGAACAAGCGATCTATGAAGCCTGCCTGCTGCGTTTCAGGCCAATCCTGATGACCACCCTAGCCGCCCTGCTCGGTGCGCTGCCTTTAATGCTCGGCACAGGCGTCGGGTCGGAATTACGCCAGCCGCTTGGCATCACGATGGTCGGCGGCCTCATCCTGTCGCAAATACTGACGCTGTTTACGACACCGGTGATCTATCTGGCCTTCGAACGCAATGCCCGCCGCTTCCGGCTGGCGTTTTCAAAACGGCACGGCACATGAATCTGAGCACCCGCTTCATCGAACGCCCGGTGGCCACCAGTCTGCTCACGCTGGGCATCGCCTTGCTCGGTCTCGCGGCATTCTTCCAGTTGCCGGCGTCACTGCTGCCCCAGGTCGAATATCCAACCATCTCGGTACGCGCAGCCCTTCCCGGCGCCAGCCCGGAAACCATGGCTGCGACGGTGGCGACACCGCTGGAGCGCGCGCTCGGCTCGATCGCCGGCGTCAACGAAATCACCTCCAGCAGTGCTCAAGGTTCGGTCGAGGTCGTCCTGCAATTCGATCTGGGACGCAGCATCGAGGCCGCCGCCAAGGATGTTCAGGCGGCAATCAATGCCTCGCGAGCCCAATTGCCTAGCGGCATGAGCGGCAACCCGTCGCTGCGCAAGGTCAATCCCAACGACTCGCCGGTCATGGTCCTCTCGCTGACCTCGGAGGTACTGTCCCGGACCCAGGTTTACGATGCCGCGGTCACCATCCTCGGCCAAAAGATGTCGCAGATCGATGGCGTCGGGCAGGTCAACGTCGGCGGCAGCTCCTTACCGGCGGTACGCGTCGAACTCAACCCGCAGGCGATGGCCAGGGCCGGCGTGAGCAGCGAGAACGTCCGCCAGGCCATTGCCTCGGCCAACGTCAATCGGCCGAAAGGTGGAATCAGCAGCGACGAACGTCACTGGCAGATCGGAGCCAACGACCAGGCGGCACGCGCTGCCGACTACATTCCGACCATTGTCAGCTGGAAGAACGGCGCGGCGGTCCGACTGGGCGATATTGCCGAAGTCGTCGATGGCGCGCAGGACATTCGCAATGCCGGGCTGACCGACGGCAAGCCTTCGGTACTGCTGATGGTGCATCGGCGCCCCGGCGCCAACATCATCGCTACCGTTGACGGCGTACGGGCCGCCCTTCCGCAATTGCAGGCGGCGATCCCCAAGGAAATACGGCTGCACGTCATGCAGGACCGCAGCACGACCATCCGCGCTTCCTTGCGCGACGTCGGTGCTACGCTGGCCATCGCCGTCGGGCTGGTCATCTTGGTCGTCATGTTGTTCCTGCGCGATCGCCGTGCGGCGCTGATTCCCGCCGTCGCGGTCCCGGTCTCCCTGATCGGCACCTTGTCGGTGATGCATCTGTGCGGATTCAGCTTGAATAATTTCTCGCTGATGGCGTTGACCGTAGCAACCGGTTTCGTCGTCGACGACGCGATTGTCGTGTTGGAAAACATCACTCGTCACATCGAAAAGGGAGCGTCTCCCCTGGATGCCGCCAGACAAGGCGTCCGTGAAGTGGCAACGACCGTCGTCTCGATGACCCTGTCGCTGATTGCCGCTTTCATTCCCATTCTGTTCATGGGCGGTATCGTCGGTCGCCTGTTTCGCGAATTCGCGGTCACGCTGGCCGCTGCCGTACTGGTTTCGCTGCTGGTCTCGCTGGCCACGACACCGATGATGTGTTCGCGCCTGCTGCGCCGCCCCACCGACTCTCCCGAAAGCCGGTTATCGCAGAGTATCTCCGGCAGCATCGCGTGGCTGCAGGCGGGCTATGCGCGCAGTCTGGGCTGGGCGCTGGATCACGCAAAACTGATGCTGCTGTTGCTCGGTGCGGCGATCGGCTTGAACATCTACCTGTACATCGCGATTCCCAAGGGCTTCTTTCCCCAGCAGGATACCGGTCGGCTGAGCGGGTTTGTCCAGGCTGACCAGAGCAGTTCCTTCCAGTCGATGCAGGAAAAGCTGGGCGACTTTATCGACATCGTGCGCAAGGATCCGGCGGTCGCCAGCGTTGCCGGATTCACCGGCGGTAACCGGCGCAACTCCGCGCAACTCTACATTTCGCTCAAACCGCTGAACGAACGCGACGTTTCTGCCGATCAGGTCATCGATCGCCTGCGCCGGCCCCTGTCCAAGGTCGCCGGGGCCAGCCTCTACCTTCAGGCATTTCAGGAAATCCGCATTGGCGGCCGGCAAAGCAATTCGCAATACCAATACACGCTACTGTCCGACGATCTCGACGAATTGCGCGATTGGGAACCCCGCATCCGCAAGGCATTGGCCGAGTTGCCCGAATTGGCCGACGTCAATACCGACCGCCAGGACAAGGGACTGCAAACCACGCTGACGGTCGATCGGGAATCGGCTGCACGACTCGGGCTGAGCCAACGCTATATCGAAAATACGCTGAACGACTTTTTTGGCCAGCGACTGGTATCGACCATCTACAACCCGCTCAACCAGTACCGGGTCGTCATGGAAGCGGCGCCGCGCTACTGGCAAAGCCCGGAATCGCTGGCCGACATCATTCTGGTCGCCCCCGACGGCCGCCAGGTCCCGTTGTCGGCCATCGCCAGCTGGGCATCGACCTTTGCACCATTGACGATTGCCCATCAGGGGCAGTTTGCGTCATCCACCATCAGTTTTGCCTTACCCCCCGGGATTTCCCTGAGTGAGGCGACCACGGCAATCAACGATGTCATGCGCAAACTCGGCGTACCGACGGCAATTCAAGGATCGTTCGAAGGCTCGGCCAAAGCCTTTCAGGAGTCGATGACCAGCCAGCCCTGGTTGATCCTGGCAGCCATCGTCACGGTATACCTCGTGCTCGGCATTCTGTACGAAAGCCTGATTCACCCGCTGACCATTCTCTCCACCTTGCCTTCGGCCGGCCTGGGCGCCCTGCTCGCCCTGCTCGCCTTCCGTACCGAGTTCTCGATCATCGCGCTGATCGGCGTCATCCTGTTGATCGGGATCGTCAAGAAAAACGCCATCATGATGATCGACTTTGCCGTCCAGGCGGAACGCAACGCCGAGTCAACGCCGCGTGAGGCAATCTTCCAGGCCTGTCAGTTACGATTCCGGCCGATCATGATGACCACCCTGGCCGCCATCTTCGGCGCCATACCGCTCGCGCTCGGCAGCGGCGATGGTGCCGAACTTCGCCAACCGCTGGGCATCGCCATCGTCGGCGGCCTGTTGCTCAGCCAATTGCTGACGCTCTATACGACGCCGGTGGTCTATCTCCAGCTAGACCGGCTCCGCCTCCGTTACGTTGCCGGGAAAAAGCTTCGGTCAGCCGCCTCCTTCGAAGTCCTCGAAAACAAATCATGAAAATTCCGGTTTTTTTGCCCTTCGTCGGGTTGACCCTAAGCACCCTGATTCTGCTGAGCGGCTGTACGCTTGGCCCGGATTACATCCGGCCAACGGCCAGCATCCCCCCGCAATTCAAGGAGGCCGACAATCACTGGAAAATCTCGGACCCCACGCAAGCCAGCCATACGACCCGGTGGTGGCAGGTATTCGCGGACAGCTTGCTCGACCAGCTTCAAGAAGAAGCATCACGGGCCAATCAGGAAATCGCCGCCGCTGAAGCCAATTACCGACAGGCTCAAGCCATGGTCGGCAGTAGCCGGGCCGGTCTCTTCCCCAATCTCGGCCTGACCGCCTCGGAAAGCCGGGGGAAAGGCACGACAACGGGCAATACCCCGGCGCCAACCCGGACGACCGACCGCATGGGGCTGTCGGTTCTGTGGGAAATTGACCTCTGGGGCCGGCTACGCCGCTTGCTTGAAGTCAGCCAGAACAACGCCAGCGCCAGCGCAGAAGACCTGGCAGCCGTCCGCCTTGCCGTTCATGGCAGCCTGACGCAAGCCTATCTGCAACTACGAATCAACGATGCCCAACAACGCCTGCTCGAACGCACACTGACGGCCTATCGCCGCTCTCACGAAATCACCCGCAACCGCTACCAGGCAGGCGTCGCCAGTCAGGCCGACGTTGCGCAGGCCGAAACGCAACTGAAAAGCACCGAAGCCCAGCATATCGATCTGGGCATCCAGCGTGCGCAACTGGAACATGCCATTGCCGTCCTGACCGGCAAGCCGCCAAGCTCGTTGCGCATCGAACCGGAAGCACGGATTCCGGTCTTGCCGAAAATCCCCTCCGTTCTGCCGTCGACCCTACTCGAACGGCGGCCCGACATCGCCGCCGCCGAACGACGGGTCGCCGCCGCCAATGCACAGATCGGCGTGGCCCAGGCGGCATTTTTTCCCAACCTGAGCATCTCGGCCACAGGCGGATACCAGAACTCCGGCTTCACGGAAATATTCAGTGCCCCTTACCGCTACTGGTCGTTGGGACCGGCGTTGGCGGCAACCGTTTTCGACGCCGGCGCCAGATCGGCACAGAAGGAACAGTCCATCGCGGCCTATGACCGAAGCGTGGCAACCTACCGCCAGACAATCCTGAACGCCTTTCGCGATGTCGAAGACCAGCTGGCCAGCCTGCGCATCCTGGCAGCCGAAAAGGAGGTTCAGGACAGTGCCAGCCGGGCGGCCGGAGAATTTCAGACCCTGACCAACAACCAATACCTGGGAGGCACGGTCAGTTACCTGAACGTCGCCACGGCTCAGGCGGCAGCGCTCAACGCTGAGCGAAACCAGCTCGACCTGCTCAATCGCCAGCTTAGTGCGACCGTTGGCTTGATCCGCTCGCTGGGGGGCTGGGTGACACCATGAAAAAGGGCGCCCACTGCGGGCGCCCTTCCAAAGCCGGACATCAAACGTCTGTCAGTCCTTGGATTTGAAATCGTCGTGGCAGGCTTTGCAAGTCTGGCTGTATTTGCCGAATTGCGCCTTGATCGCAGCGACATCGCCACTTCCCGCAACCTTCGCCAGTTCATTGGCTTCCCGGTTGAAATTACCGGCCAGTTCGGCAACGCGTTGAGGATTCTTGAAGAAATCGGGTTTGGTCGCCGTTTCCTTCCACCCCTTTCCCGTCTCGCTGCCTGCGGCAAAAAGCCCGCCAATCCCGCTGTTCGCCAGGCCAGCAATCGCGTTCGCGGCCCGTATGACTTCGTCCTTGTTGAACTGTCCATCGACATTTGCCTTGATCCGGCCACTGTTCCATGCCAGCACCTGATAAACCGATTGCCGCCATTTGATCAGTTGTTCGGGTTTGGGTGCCTGTTGTGCAAAAGCACCGCTTGCGCCCAGCAGCAAACTGGCACCGACAATCACCGAAATGCATTGCTTCATTGAAAACCTCCATGAGTTGATAAAGGGACGTCCACCCAGGCGGGGCTAGCCACCCAGATGCTGATTGAAGAAATCGATCGTGCGCTTCCACGCCAGCCTCGCGGCGGCTTCGTCATAGCGGGGCGTGGTGTCATTGTTGAAACCGTGCTGAACACCGGCATAGATATGGGCTTCGTACTTCACCCCATGTGCTTTCAGCGCCTCTTCGTACTTTGGCCAACCGGCATTGATGCGCGTATCTTCACCGGCGTAGTGAATGAGCAGAGGCGACCTGATCCCGGCAACATCGTCGGCGGCAGGCTGTCCGCCATAGAATGGAACCGCAGCGCCCAGATCGGGAATCTGCGTCGCCAGGAAATTGGCGATCCCGCCGCCATAGCAGAACCCGACGACGCCTACCTTGCCGTTGCCGTCCGGCAGTTTCTTCAACACATCGACTGCCGCAATGAAATCCTGACGAATCTTGCTCTGATCGAGTTTGGGGAAAAGCGCTCTCGCCTTGTCCTCATCACCGGGATATCCGCCGAGCGGAAACAGAGCATCCGGCGCAAAAGCAATGAAGCCATCGAGCGCAAGCCGACGGGCTATGTCTTCGATATGGGGATTGAGCCCGCGGTTTTCATGAACAACCAGAACCAGCGGTGCTTTGCCAGCAAATTTCGCCGGACGAACCAAAAGACCACGTAACGAACCGCTTCCCTTCGGCGAAGGAAAGATCGCGTATTCGCTACGAATCCGAATATCGTCCGGACGAACCTGCTGCGCCTCGGCGAAACGCGGATTCAAGGCCGAAAGCAAAGCCTCCGCACTCACCCCGGCAACCGCATATTTGGCCGCCGACTTCAGGAAATCCCGACGCGGCAAAAGTCCGTGAACGTATTTATCGAAGAGACGCAACACCTCCGGATGAAAGTCTCTGGCTTGCTTACGCCACATTTCTCATTCCTTTCAGCCAAGTCTCGCCTGGCAATATTGGGAGCGAAGCGGGTTCGTCGGACGAGAAGCCATCGAACCCGCTCCGGGTCAAATTACAGCTTGGTACTGATGGTCACACCGAGCCAGCGCGGCAAGCGAGGGGTATAGCCATCCCAACCAGCCACGTGAGCGTCTTCATCCAGTGCGTTTTTGGCGATCAGGTTGATATCGAACAAGCCATCCCGACGACCGATCCCGATGCCGAGATCCAGGATGCCGTGCGCCGGCATCTTGTCGTAGATCGACGAGCTGGTCTGGTAGCTGGTCGTGTACGCGTAGTTCGCCGAGGCGTGGAACACCTTGTTCCCGAATACCGGCAGGCGGTAGTCGAACCCCAGCTTGGCCTGGAATTTCGGTGCGTTGTTCAAGGCATCGCCCTTGGCGTTGTAGTAACGAGCACTGGCCGGCAAGGTTCCCGGATTTTGTTCGTTGGGGAAAGGCAGCCAAGTATCCTTGGAGTAGCGCGCATCGTTATACGCCGCAGCGATACGGAAATTGAAGTTCTGGATGCCGGTATAGAAAGCATCGACCTCGAGCCCCTTCACCCTGACCCCTGGCAGATTGCCAACCCGACTGGCAAAGGCCTGGCAATCGGCACCAGTACAAGTCCCGCCGGCGATGTTGGCAGCAGTCTGCACCGGATCGGCCTCATAGACCGTCGTCTGGAAGTCGCGAATGTCATTCAGGAAAACGTTGGCGTTCAGGAACAGCGTCTTGCCCGGTGTTGATGCCCGAAACCCGAGCTCGTAGCCATTGATGCGCTCTTTCTCCACATTCGACGTCACACCAGCCGTGGATATCTGCGACATCCCGCCCTTTTCACCGTACTGATAGGAACCGAACAGAGTGAAGTTGTCGCCAAACTTCTGCGCCAGGGCAAGTTCATAGGAACGGATCGGACCTTGCCAAGTAGGCGCAGCCTTGACGCCATAAAGGCTGCCCGGCTGCAGGGTGCCGTTACGCACGCGTGCTGCCTGGATCAGTTGGGTCTGCTGGGCAGGCGTTAACGTTGCATAGCTGGCGGCCGAGCCGAAATAGCGCTGAGCCAGACGGTCGGCTGCCAATGCCGCATCAGCCCCCCCGGCCAGACCTGCTGTTGTCGCACTGTTACCGAAAGCTGTCGTCAGGTCACCACCGACGCCGGGATCGAGCAACAACACGCCCTGGCTGGTTTCCCTGTTTTCCGTCGAGAAGCGGTAGCCGGTCGTCAAAGTAGTTGGTTCGGCAAGATGCCAGTCTGCCTTGGCATAGGCCCCCTGGGTCTTGTTGTTGACGTAGGTCTGAGTCCCCTTGTAGGCGAGATTCAGTGAGTCGCGCAACAACGCCTGGCCGGTGCCATCGGCTATCAGCACGTTATACGGGCTGGTAGGAGTTCCCTCCGCCGCCTGGAACGCCCCGGCATCGCTGCCATAGCGCGTGCGGGTCAACGAATCGTTCTGCGAACTCAGGTAGAACAGGCCGGCCACGTAATCGACCAGCTTGTTGTTCTTGTCCGACAGGATGCGGAATTCCTGGCTCTTCTGCTTGTACTCGGTGATGTAGCCGCCGCTCTTGGTGATGTCATAAGGCGTACCCTCGTCATTGGCCGCGCTGAACCAGTGAGTGCGGTGGCCGGTGATCGACTCGAAACGATGGCCGGCGACGGTCCAGTCCAGGTTCAGCGTCTCGCCGGTCGAGCTGGTCATGATCGAGCCGTTGTTGTCGACGTTGGCCGGGTATTTGTAATAGTCGCGCGCGGTATCCCAGGTCACGCTGCTGTTGCTGAACCACGAACGCAGGTATTTCTTGTAGGTCGCATCGACCAGGTTCAGCGGACGTGCCGTGCCATCGCTGTAGGTCGCCGGCTGCGGCGAGCGGATGCTCAGGCCGTTGACGTATTCGCCGCCCTTCGGCTGACGTTCGACGCTCAGCTTGGCGTTGAAGTTATCGGTCGGCGTCAGCAGGAACTGGACGCGGCCGAAATTGCGGTCCACGTTCTGATAGGTGCCGCGTTCCTCGAGATCCGGAAACTGGTTGTTCCAAGGACCGTCCGCCTGTTCGCGGCGAAAGGTGCCACGCCAGGCAAGTAGACCGTCAACTACCGGACCGCCAACAATCGCCGTCGCATTCAAGGTGTTCCACTCGCCCAGCGTGATCGATGCTTCGGCTTCCGGCGTGAAGCTGGGCGCCTTGGTCTTGAAGCGGATGCCCCCGATACTAGCCTGCTTGCCGCCGGCGCTGCCCTGCGGACCACGCGACACCTCGGCGGTATCGATGTCGACGAAGATGTAGCCGTTGACCAGCGGGGTATAGCCCAGGCTGACGCCATCCAGCACGGTACCGATCGACGGATCGATCTGGTCGCTCGAACCGGTGGTGATGCCGCGCATGGTCAGGCTGCCGGTCCGTGGGTTCCCGTAGTTGAACTGGACGTTGCCGACCCGGCGCAAGACCTCGGTGATATTGGTTGCGCCAAGGCGCTCCAGTTCCTCGCCGCTGACCGCCGAAACCGACTTGGTCTCTTCCTGCAGCTTCTCGACGGTCGACTGGCGGCGGATCACCACCGCCTCCAGTTCGGTAGTGGCGGCGGAACTGGAAGCGGCCGCGCCAGCCCCGGCCAAACTCTCGTTCGCTGCCTGACTATTGCCGCTCTTCTCCGCAAGTAGGCTTTCACTCGCCTGCAGCGCTGCGCGCAAACGCGCAACCTCGGCCTGCAATTCGCTGACCGATTTTTCGTCCGCAGCCCAAGCCGGACCCAATGCTCCAACCGCAATACTGGCAACTACCCAGGCCGTAACCGGCTTCAACCGGAAACCACCTTCGCTTTCCCCACGGCGACCGTAGTGCCGCCCCTGTCTTTTTAATCCGCTCATGGCCAAACACTTCTCTGAATGTTGAAGGAGGAGAGTTGGCAGCGAATAGTGTGCCCAGCCAGAAAACCTTTTTTAAAAAAACAAAAACAGACAATTATTCATGGACTTGAACGAAATAAACGATAAATCAACAGTCTCACATTCAACTTGATATTGCTTATTGGCAAACACCTGAACAGCAAACTGTTGAAATAAATACAGCCGTCCTCAAACCATGAAAAAAACGATAAGTTATTCCGTTTTATTTATTTTGTGACGGTGCAATATTTCTACTGTTGCGGCAGAAACAAGCGCAACAAAATTAGCTTCCCAGGAAGCAGCGAATGTCAGACAGACGATTTCAAAAAAACCAGCAAAAAACAAAAAATACAAAATAAACAACAGCTTAAAAAAACAGAGAGAAAACAAATCCCGCCAGCAGTGCCATAAAGAACTTGGCACGCCTCTTGCCCTTCTGTGCCACCTGAATGAAACAGGATGGCTTGGGCAATCCCAAGCGTTGACCAATCATTTTGAAATACCACTCTGGAGCGTTTTATGAAATTCGAACTGAAATACAAATCGTGGCAACTGGCTTCTGCCCTACTACTGGCGAGCGTAACGGCAAGCTTATCCTTCCATGCCTATGCGCATCATGCGTTTGCCGCAGAATTCGATGCCGACCAACCAATCGAAATCAAGGGAACCGTGACCAAGTTCAAATTGGTCAACCCGCACAGTTGGCTATATGTGGACGTGCAGGACAAGGATGGCACGACCACCAACTGGGGATTCGAATTCAGCGCCCCCAATGCCCTGGCCAATCGCGGGCTTTCGAAGGCGGATATCAAGCCGGGAGATTCGATCAGCATCAAGGGTTATCGCTCCAAGAATGGTGGTCCGTTCGGCTATTCGGTATTTGCCACGCTGGCTGACGGTCGCACCATCCAGACAGGCGGAGCCCAGGATGCACCGAGCTCGAACACGGCTACCCGCTGACAGCGATTTGCCATTTTTCCCATCGTGATTGATCAATCTTCATCGGAGAGCGTTTTGTCGAATCTCACTCCTTCCGAACACCAATCCATCGCCAGCAGTCATGCTGGCGATGCCGTGAAACTCACTCGCCGACGCGTATTAGGTGCGCTGTTGGGCCTCGGTGCGGCAGCAAGCTACCTCCACCCCAATGGCGCACAAGCGGCTGCCCCTGCAAACCGGGGGAAAATTCCTCGCCTCGCCAGTGGCAAGCCGGATTTCTCGGGCATCTGGCAAACCCTTAGCGAAGCCGACCATGGGCTCGAACCGCACGGGAATCGTGCTGACGCCCCCCCGGGGCCCGGGGTCGTCGATGGAAACTACATCCCCTATCTGCCGGAGGCACTGGAACGCCGGCGGAAGAACTTCGAGCAACGCGACAAACTTGACCCAACGGCCAAAGGCTGGACGCCCGGTGTTCCCCGCCTTGCCTACTACCCGGCGCCGTTTCAGGTGTTCCAGCGCAAAGAGGACATTACGATCGTTCCGCAATTCGGACACGGCGTACGCACCATCTGGACCAATGGAACCCGGCACCCGGACGGAGAAGCCAAGGAATACTGGCTAGGCGATTCCCGCGGCAAATGGGAGGGAGATACGCTGGTCGTCGATGTCGTCGATTTCAACGATGAAACATGGCTGGACCGGGCGGGAAACTTTCACAGCGAAGCCCTGCATGTCGTCGAACGCTGGAAATTCCTCGATCCGGACACCATCGAATACTCGGCGACGCTGGAAGACCCCAAGGTCTACAGCCGGCCATGGCGCTTAAGCGTATTGCTGCACCGTAGACGGGACAGAAACTTCCAGTTGATCGAGGACTATCGATTCACGGTTCCCTACGACCAGTACTACCCCCCCAAAAAGCCCTGAACCCGATTCAGCGTCGATGACTATCCTTATCGAAAAGGATGATATGAACACCCATATCGGTAACAAAAACTTCGCCAGAAGCGCCATTTCACTCGCCATACTGATCTCCCTGGCATGCGGGGCACAAGCTCAGCAAGCGCAAAACAACCGGACCAATCCCCCCGCGGGCAGCGGGATCGCCAACGAACGATCTTTCCCGCAAATCGCGTCCGGCAAATGGACAGGGGCCAGGCTGGCCGACGGCCAGCCCGACGTGCAGGGTCACTGGTCGAACACCATTGCCAACCACAACAACTTCACCGACCCGCAAGGCGGCATCATCAATGACCCGAACCGTCGTAGCCGGCCAACCACACCGCGCGAAGAACGCGCGCCGAGCCGAGTGAGCGATCCACCAGACGGGCAGGTTCCCTTCCAACCCTGGGCAGCCGCCAAGGTGAAGGAGTTCCAGGAATATTTCAATAATCCAATCAAGCCCGAATACATCGAGCCCCTGGCTCGCTGCGCCCCCGGTGGGGCGATCAAGTCGTACTACTGGCACGGTTTCGAGATTCGTCAATTTCCCGGCTATGTCGTGATCCTGTTCAACTCCGGCACACGCATCATCCCGATCAGCGACAAGCCGCATCTGCCGGAAAACATCAAGCTATGGATGGGCGATTCCCGCGGCCGCTGGGAAGGCAATACCCTGGTCGTGGACGTTGCGAACAACAACGGCAAGGCCTTGTTCGGTCGCAGCGGAGAATTCCACGGACCCAATGCCAGGATCACCGAGCGCTACATCTTCGACACCAGCAACAAGCGCTTCAACTACGTTGCAACGGTGACCGATCCCGAGGTCTACACCCGACCGTTTACCGTAACCATTCCTGCCCGTCGGTGGACTGCCGACGACAAACCGAATGGCTGGCATTTCGAAACTCGACTGGCCAATCACGACGGCAAGGAAAGGATTCTCGAACGCGACGAACGGATTTGCACGGAGAACAACGGCGGCTTCGGCATCGTTGCCACCGGTGGCCGACGCTGAAAATCCATCGTTCAACATAAAAAGCCCGGCAGATTCACCTGCCGGGCTTTTTATCTTTCAACGTTCATCCTTCAAAAGACCGCGCCATGCTCAAGGTTGACGCAGATAACGAGCATGACATCCCTCGCATAGCGCATAAATCCGGTTCGATTCGGCAACGCAGGCATCTACGTCATGCCCAGCGGCTTGTCTGGCGAGTTGTTCAGCACTGGCTGCCATGTCCTTGGAAAAAGACCGCC
Organism: Azonexus sp. R2A61; assembly: GCF_021401135.1. GTDB lineage: Bacteria > Pseudomonadota > Gammaproteobacteria > Burkholderiales > Rhodocyclaceae > Azonexus. The sequence goes on from NZ_JACBFO010000002.1 coordinate 29,864, forward strand.
ATTCGTCGTCGACCGCAGGCATCGAGGAGTGCGTCAGTAGCCGGTTAGCTTCGATGGCCAGCCCCCGCGCAGCGGCTTCGACTGCCGACCAGTCCGGCGCCTGATCCGGCAATTCTGCCGTCGCATCAAAAATCACCCCGGACAAGGGGGCGACGCGCTCGCGCATCGCCTGTGCCAGCCCCTCGCCCGCAATGACCCAAGAAGCAGAAAACGCGACAGCCGACAGCACAATCACGATACCGGCCAATGCCGAAAAAGCAGACCTGCACACCGGATCTGGCCAACTCACCCTATTTGACGGGCGCTTTCGCAGCGTTCGGATACCAGAATCTTGCATGGCATGATTCGCAAGCTTCCTGAACCTTTTCCCCGGTCTCCAGCAATGCAGCCGGATTCTTGTTGCCGACAGCCACCAGCAAAGCTTCGGTCGACCGCTGAAAAAGCGCAATTTCCGCATTGAAACCGGCCCAGTCGGCATCGATCGCCCGGGCCACTTCATCGGCGGAATAGACTCCCGGCACGTGGGTATCTTCGACATTCCCGCCGGCGGCGACCACCGGGCGATGCAAACGCAAGGCATTGGCAGACTCGACCAGGATCACGGCCTGCTTGCGCAGTTCCTTCCAGGCTTCGTCGCTTTCCGGATGCTGCGCCACGGGACCCTCCTTGGTGATCTCGATGCTGACGGCCCCCCAGAGGGCATCGGCGGCCGGATCGACAAGCGCCGACATCAGATCCTGCAGCGAAACCGACGTGGCGCTCGTCGGCCGCAGCGCCGATGCCGAAACCTCGGGCCGTTCGCAAGCGCCGACCAGGAAAACGCTCGCAAGGAGCATGACGAAATGGCGTGACTTCATCGCAGATATCCTTTTTCAGACAAAGCCGATGGCACGCCCGGTCAACCCGACGCCAAACCAGAGCACGACCGACAGCACGATGCTGACTTTGGCAAGTGCCGGACTGGGTTTCTCCTGATTGGTCACATGACGGTAGATCGTGAACTGAAGAAAGATTGCGGCAACCAGAATCCATATTTTGGCGATGAAGGCCGGATTGTAGAAATAGAGCGTCGGAGCCGAGATGAACATCAGGATGCCGCTGACCACGGCGGAAACCAGCCCTCCCCAAATCAACAGTTTGGGCTGCCGGCTCAAGCTCGGAATCGACTGGTTGCCGAGCACGACGCCGGCCAATCGCAAATTGATGAATACGACTGCGGCCAGCAGGAAAATGAAGCCGAGAATGTGAAACACCTGGGCCGTCGCACCGACCAGATGATCCGATTTCGCAATGGCATGGGCCAGTGCGGTGTTCTGCAAGGTCGTGAGGATTTCGAATGTGGATGACATGGAATGAGACTCCAAAAAAGCTTGCGTCAGGGCAGATAAGGGATCAAACGCCCGGAAATGATCACCAGGCTCCACACCACCAGAGAAATCAGACCGGCATAGCGGACATTGGTCGGCAGAACCTCGTGGTTCTCCAGAACTTCCGGCTGCTTGGCCAGCTTGAACTCGAAATAGAGGGCGTTGAGACCGGCAATTGCGATGAAGATGAACTTGGCGACGAACGCCGGACTCACGATGACCGTGGCCGCCTCCGACCAGAAGAGCAATACCCCGGTGACGAAAATCACCGCGAAGCCCCCAAGCACGATCGGCCGCAACTGACGCAGCAAATCGATCGCCGGTACGTTCTTGAACAGCACCCCAACCAAACGGAGATCGATCAGGAAAAGCAGGCCAACCGCAACCGACAAGCCGATTAGGTGAATGCCTTCAATCAGAGGGAAAGCGTAAGAGGATTCGGCCAGAGCAACGCCAAGGCTTGTTGCCTGGATATGCTCGGCCAGTTCGACGATGTAGGACATGGACTATTCTCCACGGAGCCTAAGCCCCGACGACAAAAGTGAAACAGGCTGGTAATCAGTTCTTGGGCGCAGGCGGCACAATCTTTACCAACGAACCGCCTTCGGCCTCGTAATCCTGCGCGCCAATCGCCCCGGCCACCTTGAAGCCGTTCCTGGCCAGGAGATCGGCGGCGGCAACGGCACGCCCGGCATGGTTGGAAACCGTCACGATGCTGCGGTCCTTCGGCACGAAAGCCAGATTTTTTTCCAGCTCCCGGGACTGAATGCTCAGATACACGGGAAAGCCTCCGTTTTTGGTCAACTCATCCGGCCGGCGCACGTCGAGCACCAGCAGTTCTGCCGGTTTGGCCAGCAAGGCATCAAACTGTGCCCGGTTCAGTTTTTGTGACTTGGCGGCGGCAGCCTGTGCAGCGCTACCGGTATTAGCCGTCTGTTGGGCATGGGCCATCAAGCTGCCCATTGCCAGCATTGCGACGCCCATAAAGGTGACAATTGATTTCATGAATTCGTCTTTTCCTAAGGATTCTTGACATGCAGGACGCCCGAAATGGTGTTCTGCAGTATCGAAAGCAAATTTCGATGCCGTATTCAGCTACGCAGCAAACGTGCCAGACCCATCGAGAAAAAGCCAAAGGCAGGCCACGCAAGGCATTGATTAATAAAAACAAATAAAACACGGAACTCATACCCAAAAAACGGGTAAAGCAAACTGCTGAATTTCGGGCAGCCCAAGCGATTCACTGTTTATCCGGCAACAATCCGTGCGCTAGAAACCGAATTTCAAACTGGCACGCAAGGTCCGGGGCTCGAGCGGATGAACCAGACGACCGTCGATCGCTCCGCCACTGCCGCAACCGCCGGTTCCGGCCAATGCTTCGCTGCGCGCACAAGCACCGCCCCAATACTCGATGTCGTTGGCCTTTTTATCGAACAGATTCAGTACATCAAGCGTGGCTTCCAGCTGTCGGCTCAGGCGGTAACCGAGTTTCAGATTGGCCATCCAGAAAGCGCGCGACTTTTCCTCGCCACTTTCCGCCAGGGGATAGGCGCCCAGGTAACGGAAACGAACGCCGCCGAACCACGATCCGGCATCATCGTAGGCAACCCCGATCGAGGCTGCGAGAGGTACCGCATTCGGTACATCCCTACCGCCATTTACCGCCTCTCTGAAACGGGCTCGGGAAATGGCCAGGTCGGCATCGACGATCAAGCCATGCCGCAGAGAATAATAGTTGGACCATTCGATACCGCTTCGCGTCGAGGCGCCATGTGGCTCGGTCACCCCCTCGTCACCGATGAATACCAGCTCGGACGCCAGATTCATCTGCCACACCGACAGGCTACTGTTCCAGCCGGGCAAAGGGCTGGCCCGAACCCCCAGTTCTCCGCCAATGGCACGGACAATCAGCGGTACAGGTTGGACAGCGGCCCCATCCCGGGGGTTAACCTTGGCCGTCGCACCACGAGCATCGTTACTATGAAAGCCGTGGCCCCAATTGGCGTAGAACTCGGTTTGCCCAAGCAACTTGAACGGCCCGAACACCGCCCCCAGTTTCGGACTGAATTGGCCGGCAACGGCACTGCCGCCGTTTTGTCCATTGAAAACCCCGCCCAACGGCGTTGCTTCGGCACGCAGATGATCGTAACGAACACCGATATTGGTGCGTAGCCAAGGCAACCATTGCGTGCGAGCATCAACGAAAATACCGGCTGCAATTTCGTCGACCTTGTCCTCGCGTACGGTCTCGACGCGCTGCCGGTTAACCGTGTTGTATAAACTGACCTTACCGATCCGGTCCTGGCGGAGATGGATACCGGCACTCAACTCGGTTTGCCGCCATTGCGGGCCGAGAAACCAGCCCTGTTTGAAACCACCGCCCCAGAGGATGCGACGATCGGCCTGTTCATGCTGATCGCCATCGAGCCCCGAAATATATCCGGAAGGTGACGAAAACAGGTTCAATTCGTTGTCGACCGCATAAACGCTGGCTCGGCTGAATCCTTGCTCACCGGTTTTTGCCCATTCGAACGAAAGACTGTTGCGACGCGTCTTGCCGCCGTCATTAGGAGACAAGGTGCCGTAACGCCCTATTTCGCCGTTGTCGATCGCACGTTCCGGCACATGTTCAGAAGCGACCCAGTGAGCTTTGTAAAGCAACAGGGAGACGGCGACTCCATTGGCGGCATCCCCCCGGGAAAGACGAAACACGGCGTTCTTTTTCCGCAGGTTCTCGGGCTGCTCCCAGGGCCCGTCGTTGCCCATCAATTCAAGGCCGCCGAGCAAAGTCCAATCGCCGCCAAGCCGGGTACTGCCTGCACCGAGCAAGCGTCTGTAACCGTTCCGCCCCAAACCGATCGCGGCGAAAGGCGCATCGAGATGGCGCCGGTAGTCGATCTTCGCACTACCGGCAGTGGCAAAATCGCCATCTTCAGCGTCATAAACGCCTTTTCGATAGCGGATCGCGCCAATCAGTTCCGGAATCAGGAAATTGAGATCCATGTAGCCCTGACCGTGCGCATGCGTCACCAGATTGATCGGCATCCCCAGTACCTGCGTGGAGAAATCGCTGCCATGGTCCAGATTGAAACCGCGCAAGAAATACTGGTTGGCCTTTCCGTCGCCGGAATGCTGCGTGACGATCATGCCCGGTACGACTTCAAGCACTTCCGCAGGCCGGAGCAACGGACGGGTCGCCAGTTGTCGTGCCGTTACCGTCCCTTCGCTGGCCGATTCGGCTTCGCCAATAAGATCGCGGCTGTGATTGACCACGGTAACCTCCTGCAGGGTTGGAATACCCGCTGCCATCGATGACAGGGAATGGACAGCGAGGATGGCCAGCCAGAACGGCCGCAGGGAACGGAGAATCATCGGATCCTTCAAGCTTGTATGTTTGGTTTGATTGGTGGCGCTCTCGTTGCAGGCACAAGACCACCCGATGGCTACGGTCGACGAACCGCAAGCGGATTTTTTGGATATTTCAACCTGGCGTCAGGTGAATTACGGTTACTCAGAACGTTACTTGCGTTACCCGGGCCGATCCGACAACAGCCGCTCAATCGCCCTCTCCTGCGGTCAACGGCCGCGTGACCAGGATTTTCCCCGGCGCATTCATCGCCCCCAGACCACTGAACTGATAGAGCGCTTCAAACGACGGGGTCGTCTGCTGGGCGAGCAATTCCGCCACGCCATGACGCGAACTCAGGAGATCGGCCAGTCCTTTCAGGCCAATATCGCGAAACCCCGCGACAATCAGGACCCGATTGCCAGCCGCACCGGTAAAGGAAGCCAGATAGGCAAGTTGCACCTGGGCCGCCATGGCGTCCGTCGGAATGCCATTGCCGGAGACGTACGACCGGCCGCTGGCTTTGTCGACCAATTGATCGTAACTGCGCCCGACCCGGAATCCCGAAGTGGCGAACACCAAATCTTCCAACACCCGCATGCCGCTCAGATGACCGATATAGACGATATGGCTGTTGCGGATGTTCTCGGAGACCAGTTCGGACGACAGAATCACTCCCCAGGGTTTCTTGCTGCCGCTGTTCAGTACCAGATCCAGCTTGTGCAGCGCATGGGCGATACCGGTTGGCAGGTAACTCAGGCCGACATCGAACTGCCGGTTACCGAGAGAAGGATTTTGCTGAACCGCCTGCGCCAGTTCGACCGGGGAATTGATGTCGAAGTCCCTGACCAGACGCCCAACCCTGCCACGGTCGTCGGATTCGGCAAACAGGTAATAATCCCCGACGACGACGACGACCGGCTTGTCGTCGGCAAACAACGGCGCCCATAGCGCGCTGTCACGAAGTTCCCTGCCCTCTTCACTTTGACGGCCACGCCCATCGTCAAACAGGAAAGCAAAATTCCACAGCAACGACAGCAACAGCAACAAGGCCAAACCCGATACCAGCAACCGGAAACGCTTTATCGCCTCCGTTGACAAGCGTTGTGGCGGCGAGCTCGCGGGCTCGGGAAGCGCAAGGGCTTCCCAGGCCAGCCGATACTCGCCTTTGGGGATGATCAATCGACCGTTTGTCAAGACATGTGGCTGGCGATAGTAATCGTCCAACTTACGCCGGAGTTTGTGAACGTAGACGCGAACCAGCGCATCCTGGGTCACATCAAAACCGTCATGACGCCCCAGCACTTCCACCGCTATCTCGAATTCTTTGGGCACTCGCCGCGCCAGATGGCAGGTATCCAGATAGTCGAACAAACGGACAAGCTTGGGGCTACGTACAAGAAAGCCGCTCTCCCGGATAGCTCGGACCTGATCGACGATTGGCGAATCATCCGAGTGATCGGCGTCAGGGGCTTCCGATGACGTCGTGGAGAAATCCATATGAAAAGTAACGTTACTCGCGAAACTGGCGAGTATGAACAGCGCCCCACGCCACGCCAAAGACAAAAAGACGCATAGCTTATCCAGCCAACAACGGGAATATGCGCATATAGCGCCAGCCTCTAAGGTATGCAAAAAAACGTCGTTCCCCGAAACGACCCCACAGGCATAAATTGCCGTCGTGCATCAAAGGAGACCGCCATGCCGCTTACCGAACTCGTCAATACGCTCAACGCCCAGCACGGCCGCTCGCGGCATACCGTCGCCGGCTACGAAAGAGGCCTCGATCACCCGTTCGTGTCGCACGAAGGGCGGGTGTTCATGCACTACGCGGGCATCCGGCTGGAATCGAAATTCCTGCCCATCGTCGAGGCCCGGAGCGGCAAGTTCCACGGTCATGCTTCGAGCATTCAGGCGTTCGGCCTGTCGAACAACATTCCGATGACGCCGGAAGCCGTTTTCGTGTTGCCCACCGACAACGTCGAATTCATCCAGCTCGATCGTCTGGTCAGGACGCTGCACGCACTCAATTACCTGACCAGTCCGCGCCGGGGCAACCTGTTGCTGCGCGTACATCCGCGCCACATCCTCAGCGTCCCGGCCAATCACGGACTGGCGTTCGAGGAAATCCTCCGCCCTTGCGGCTTGTTCCCCGAACAGATCACGCTGGAAATCGATACCGACGGCGTCGAGGATACGGCGCACTTCACGCGGGCCATTGCCAGCTATCGTTCGCGCGGCTATCACATCGCGGTTTGCCAGTTTGGCCGAACCCGGCTGGATTTCGAGTTTCTCGAAGCCCTGCGTCCGGACATCGTCAAACTGGCGCCCAGCCTGATTGCGTCTTCCCGGCCAATCGAACCGATCATCGAAGGCATCCATCGATTGGGCGGCAAAGTCCTGATCGAAGGACTCGACGCAGGGCAGCTTCGGCAGGCGGCTTCCCCGCTCGAAATCGATCTGCTGCAGGCCCACAACCTGGATGCTCGCGCCATCCAGTCGGCGAAAGACGAGCTACGCAACGCGGCATGAGCGGTCGCGATGCCGGAAAGAAAAATGGCCCGCCATGCGGGCCATTTCCTTTTGCTGCCGACCAACTCAATCCTGGCTGCTGGGCAGCTTCAGCGCGGCCTTGATCGCTTCTTCGCCGATGTCCGGGCACACCTTTTCGATAAAGGCATGCGCATAGGAGCGCAGGTAGGTCCCGCGGCGGACCGCAAGGTGTGTGGTGTTTGCCGGAAAGAGATGGGGCACCTCGATCAGCGAGAGATTCCTGTCCTGTTCAGGGTTGTAGGCCACCGAGGCGACTACGCCGACCCCCAGGCCGAGCCCGACATAGGTTTTGATCACGTCGGCGTCGATGGCCGACAGCACGATGTCGGGCACAACCCCGGCCTCGGCAAACGCCTTGTCGACATGCGCCCGCCCGGTGAACCCTTCGTGATAGGTGATGATCGGGTACTCGGCCAGGACCTCGAGGGTGATCTCCTTCTCGTTCAGCAACGGGTGACCATGCGGCACGATGACCGCGTGGTGCCAGGAATAGAACGGAAAGGACGTCAGTTCCGGTGCCTTGTTGACGGCCTCGGTGGCGATGCCGACATCGGCCTGCCCGCTGACCAGCAACTCGGCAATCTCGTTCGGACTGCCCTGCAGCAGGGTCAGGTGCACCTTCGGGTAGTCGGCCTTGAACCATTTGATGATCTTCGGCAGCGCATAACGGGCCTGGGTATGCGTGGTCGCCACGACGAAATGCCCGGTCTCCCGGCTGGCGAACTGATCCGCGATCCGGCGCAGGTTCTGCGTATCGAGCAGGATACGCTCGACGACCTGAAGCAGTTCCTTGCCCGGCTCGGTCAGCCCGAGCAAACGCTTGCCGCGGCGGACGAAAATCTCGATGCCCAGTTCGTCCTCGAGATCCTTGATGTGTTTGCTGACCCCGGGTTGCGAGGTGTACAGGGCATTGGCCACTTCGGTCAGATTGAAATCCTGGCGCGCTGTTTCCCGGATGATGCGCAACTGCTGGAAATTCATAGGAATCCTGTCAGGTTATATTTTTCGGATAGGAAGCACAGGCACCACTTTATAAGAAGGCGATATCGCCAAATATAATTAATAAAGAGAAGTTAATCAGAAAAAAGAATTTAGCGCCCGATGCCTTTATCCCGCGAACGCTGGACCCGGTAGCCGTGGTTGCGCAGCAACCGCACCGCACCATTGATGTTCTTCCTGACCTCTTCAGGCAGGCCCTCCGGTGGATCGGCAAGCGGTTCGGGCGGCAGGAGTTCCAGCCCGTAGTGCCTGAGCCAGGCCAGGATGGCCTGCAATCCCTTGTGACCGATGCCGTCGGCACGCTGCAGGCGCCGAAAGCCCAGCGCATGGACATCCTGCGGGGTGAATTCCGGACGATCGAACAGCTTGCACAAAGCATTGCGCTGCAGCGTCGGCAGCCCGAGCATCTCGCCCCGTGGCTGATTCTCTACCAGAGCGGACGCCGCCGATGCGGACGCACTCTGATCCTTATTTTCAATCATGGTTGAACCAAGGCCTGAACCGGATTAATGGACAAAAACCCGTCAAAGCATAATCAGCCGCCGCCAACGAACAACGATCCATTCCTTATAAGGTTATTCGCCGAAATCCCCGATCCTTATCCCGCTTCTTACCTTATTCGATTTAAATCGTTGGCGGCCCCGGGAGCAGGCGGCACAGTTCGGCGCACGGGAGGCGAGCCGCTCTCCCGCATCGAACCGAATCCACCTCAGGAGCCGCCATGAAATCCCTGTTTGCATTTGCCGGATTGAGCGTCGCATGCCTTGTGCACGCCGCGCCACCGACCGACGCCGAACGAACCGTCGGCTATTACGCAGCCAACTGCTTCAACTGCCACGGCACCGAAGGCAAGGCCGTTTCTGCCATTCCGGCCATTGCCGGGCGCGACCGCCAGTATCTGGAAGAAACCCTGAAGGCGTTCAAGGCCGGCACCAAATCGGCAACCATCATGCACCAGCTCGCCAAGGGCTATACCGACGAAGAACTGGCGGCCCTGGCCGACTACTTCTCGCGCCGGCAGTGAAGGAGAACAACCCATGACCCGCTTCAACGAAGAACGCCGCCGCCTGCTGCAGGCTTTTGGCGCCTCCGCCGCGTTGACCGGCGCATCCCTGCTGCCCGGCCAGGCACTGGCTGCCGGCAAACCGCGCAAAACACTCGGCCGCGTCGTCGTGATCGGTGCCGGCTTCGGCGGCGCCACGGCCGCCAAGTACCTGCGCAAATGGAGCGATGGCGCGATCGAGGTCGTGCTGATCGAACGCAATGCGCAGTTCATTTCCTGCCCGACCTCCAACGAAGTTCTCGCCGGTAATCGCGAATACGAGACGCTGGTGCATTCCTACGACGGCCTGAAAAAGCACTGGGGGATCAAGGTCGTTCATGCCGAAGTCACCGCCGTCGATACCGACAAGCGTCGTGTCAGAACCGACAAGGCCGGTGAATTCGCCTACGACCGCCTGGTCGTTTCCCCGGGCATCGACTTCCGCTTCGCCGATGTCGCCGGCTACGATGCAGCGGCCCAGCAGCAGATTCTGCATGCCTGGAAGGCCGGTCCGCAGACGCTGGCGCTACGCAAGCAACTGCTCGACCTGCCGGACGGCGGCGTCTATATCCAGAGCATTCCGAAAGCGCCCTACCGCTGCCCACCCGGCCCTTACGAACGGGTCAGCCAGATTGCCCATTACTTCAAGCAGCACAAGCCGAAATCGAAGATCCTGGTGCTCGACGCCAACGAACAGATCATTTCCAAGGGCAAGCTGTTCAAGGCCGTCTGGGACGACGATTACAAGGACCTGATCGAGTACCGCCCGAACTGGAACCTGAACGAAGTCGATGCCGCCGGCAAGACGGTGATCAGCGAGCTCGGCGACCGCGAAACGGGAGGCGTCATCAACCTGCTGCCACCGCAGCATGCCGGCAAGATCGCGCACGACATCGGCGCGGTCAACGCCAACGGCCGCTGGGTCACCGTCGACTGGGTAAGCCTGGAGTCGACCGCGGTCAGGAACGTCCATGTGCTCGGCGATGCCACGCTATCGGCGCCGGCCATGCCGAAATCGGGGCATATGGCCAACCAGCACGGCAAGGCCGCCGCCGCCGCGATCGTCGAGATTCTCTCGGGTCGGGAAGCCAGGCCCGTGCTGATGGCCAATACCTGCTATTCGCTGGTCGACGGGCGACGCGCCATCCACGTCGACTCGGTGCACCGCTACGATCCGGAAAAAAAGGCCCCGGTTCCCGTCGCCGGCTCGGGTGGGGTTTCCGCCGCCCCTTCCGTTGAAGAAGGCTTGTTCGCCCGGGCCTGGGCCAAAAACATCTGGTCCGACGTGCTCTCCTGAGCCGACGACCGATTGCGCCTCCCCCAATCCGCAGGCTCATTCCGGGGCCTGCGGATTTTTTCATCCGGACCGAAAATTCGAGAAAGCCTTGAACAATGAGCGGCAAAGTTTTCGTCGATGCAAACTACCGATTCATTGCCGCCTATCAGGAGGTCAATGCCAGGATTGCGCAACGCCAGCAATCGCTGGCACTTTACGTCGCCCTGACCGGCACCTTGCTGGCCGGCTTGCTGGCCCTGCACCGCGGAAGCGGCAGCGAGCAATTGCCGGTCGAATGGCTGGCCTTCGGCTTTCCGCTCGCCAGCCTGTGCCTGGCCTTCCTCAACTACAAATCGGAACGGGCAATCACCAATCTGCGCGCCTTCCTGTCGTCGTTGGAGCGACTCGAAGATTCACACTTGAAACTGCCGAGCTACAACACCGATCCGCGTTGGGCACACGGCGTCAACAAGGTGCGGCGCTTTCACGATCTGACCTGCGCCACGCTGGCCAGCGGTGCCAACTCGATCGGCCTCGGCGTGATCCTGCAGCTTTACCCGGCACGAATCGCCGAGCACGCCTGGCTGATCGCCCCGCTCTGCATCGCCTCGCTCGCCTCGATCGGCGCCCTGCTGATCATTCCCCGCTGGAGCTATCGTCCGGCCAACGAAGATCCGATCGGTCACTGATCCGGAAAAATGCGAATGGGCCCGCAGGCCCATTCGTCCGATACCGTGATGTTCGCCAGACGCCTCAGTTGGGTGCCACCGCAGCGCCCTGCCGCTCGAACACCTTGAGGCGTGACGGCACGAGCCGGACCAATTGACCGTTCCGGATAGCCAGTTCGGCCACGCGATCGCGCGTCAATTCCACCTCGAAATGCTGGCCGCTGGCCCCATTGACGCCTTCCAACTCGACCCGCGCCGTAACGCCGAAGGACAGCACGCGGCTGACCTGGGCGGCGATCCCTGCGGTCGACGCCGGATCGATGTCGATTTCCAGTTCATGCGGCCGGGCGAAGGCGACGACTTCGGCACCGTGATCGAACGCATGATCGGCGTGCGGCACGATGTCGTTTTCGCCGACGCGCAGGGCCTGCCCGTCGACCCGGCCGTGGAACAGATTGACCGAGCCCAGGAAGCTATAGACGAACGGCGTCGCCGGATGCCGGTAAACCTCTTCCGGCGAACCGATCTGCTCGACCTGGCCGTGGTCCATCAAGACCACGCGGTCGGCGACTTCCAATGCCTCTTCCTGGTCGTGAGTGACGAAGATCGAGGTGATGTGCAGTTCGTCGTGCAGCTTGCGCAGCCAGCGGCGCAATTCCTTGCGCACCTTCGCATCGAGCGCGCCGAACGGCTCGTCGAGCAGCAGCACGCGCGGCTCCACCGCCAGCGCCCGGGCCAGCGCGATGCGCTGGCGCTGACCGCCGGACAGTTGCGACGGGAAGCGGTCGGCCAGCCAGTCGAGCTGGACCAGCTTGAGCAGTTCGAACACCTTCTCGCGAATTTTCGCTTCCGACGGCCGTTGACCGCGCGGCTTCATGCGGATGCCGAAGGCGATGTTGTCGAACACCGTCATGTGCTTGAACAGCGCATAGTGCTGGAACACGAAACCGACCTGGCGCTCGCGCACATGGGTGGCCGAGGCGTCCTCGCCGTCGAGCAGGACCTGCCCGGAATCGGCCTGTTCCAGCCCGGCGATGATGCGCAGCAGGGTGGTCTTGCCGCAGCCGGAAGGCCCGAGCAGCGCCACCAGTTCCCCGGTCGGAAAATCCAGCGAGATGTCGCCCAGCGCGGTGAAGCTGCCGAACTGCTTTTTGATGTTGCGTACTTGTATGCTCATGATTCGAAATTTCCGTATTTCCGGCCGTCGACCGCAATAATCACTTTTTCAGGACGATGATCTGGTCGTACAGCGCCCCGTCGGCAAAATGCGCCTTCTGGACGGCCGCCCAGCCGCCGAGCTTCTGATCGACCGTGAAGGTCTTCACCTTCGGGAACTTGGCGGCGTACTTCTTCAGCACCGCCGGATCGCGCGGACGGAAATCGTGCTTGGCGATGATTTCCTGACCGGCCGGCGAGAACAGGAAATCCAGATAGGCCTTGGCCACCTTCTCGGTCCCGCGCTTGGCCGCCACTTTCTGGACCACGGCGACCGGCGCTTCGGCCTCGATGGTCAGCGACGGGTAAACCACGTCGAACTTGTCGGCACCGAATTCCTGCGCGATCAGGTTGGCCTCGTTCTCGAAGGTGACCAGCACGTCGCCGATATCGCGTTGCGTGAAGGTCGTCGTCGCGCCGCGGCCGCCGCCGTCGAGCACCGGCACATTGGCGAACAGGCGCTTGACGAAGTCCTTGGCCCCGGCCTCGTTGCCCGTCTTGTCGAGCGCATAGCCCCAGGCAGCCAGGTAGGTGTAGCGACCGTTGCCCGAGGTTTTCGGGTTGGGCACGATGACCCCGACGCCCGGCCTGGCCAGATCGTCCCAGTCCTTGATCTGCTTCGGATTGCCCTTGCGGACCAGGAAGATGCTCGTCGTCGTATACGGCGCCGCGTTGTGCGGGAACTGCTTGCGCCAGTCGGCAACGACCAGGCCGCCGCGCTCGACCAGGATGTCGATGTCCGGCGACTGGTTCATCGTGATCACGTCGGCATCGAGGCCGGCGGCAACCGACATCGCCTGCTTGGACGAACCGCCGTGCGACTGGTTGACCGTCAGGTCGCCACCGCCCTGCTTTTTCCAGGCGGCGACGAAGGCCGGATTGATGTCCTTGTACAACTCGCGGGAAACGTCGTAGGACACGTTCAGGATCGAGGTCTGCGCCAGGGCGCTGCCAGCGAAACACAGGGCCAGCACGCTCAGGGAACGGCGCAGGCTTTTTTTCAGTTGTCCGGCGTTGGGGGTCATGTCTTGCTCCTTTTCAGTGTTTGTGTGGCACGCCACTCGATGAAGGTTTTCAGAACCAGCGTGACCAGGGCCAGGATGGCCAGCAGCGAGGCCACGGCAAAGGCCGCCGAGAACTTGTATTCGTTGTAAACAATCTCGATATGCAGGGGCATCGTGTTGGTTTCGCCGCGGATGTGCCCGGAGACCACCGAGACCGCGCCGAATTCGCCCATTGCCCGTGCATTGCAGAGAATCACGCCATACAGCAAGGCCCACTTGATGTTGGGCAGCGTGACATACCAGAAGGTCTGCCAGCCCGAGGCGCCAAGCACCGTCGAGGCCTCCTCCTCGTCGCGCCCCTGGGCTTCCATCAGGGGAATCAGTTCGCGGGCGATGAACGGGAAAGTCACGAAGATGGTCGCCAGGATGATGCCGGGGACGGCAAACACGATCCTCATGTCGTTCTCGATGAACCACGGCCCGAGCCAACCGGTACGCCCGAAGACCAGCACGTAGATCAGGCCGGCGACGACCGGCGAGATCGAGAACGGCAGATCGATCAAGGTGATCAGGAAGGATTTGCCGCGGAACTCGAACTTGGCGATGGCCCAGGCCGCCGCGATCCCGAAGACCAGGTTGAGCGGTACCGAGATCGCCGCCGCAAGCAGCGTCAGCTTGATCGAACTCAAGGCATCGGGCTCGACCAGGGCGACGAGGTAAGCCTCCCAGCCCTTGCGCAAGGCCTCGTAGAAGACGATGAACAAGGGCAGCAGGATGAACAGGGCGAAGAAGGTCAGCGAAACGCCGATCACCGTCCATTTCACCCAGGCGGATTCCCGGGTGGCCGGATTGGATTCGTAGCGCCCGGCCAGGTCGCTGTGCAGATGCAGTGCGGTGGCAGCCATTATTTGATCTTCCCGTTACGCTTGGCCGTCCAGGCCTGCAGGCTGTTGATCGTGATCAGCATGACGAAGGAGACGATCAGCATCACCGTTGCAATCGCCGTCGCGCCGCGATAGTCGTACTGCTCCAGCTTGGTGATGATCATCAGCGGCGTGATTTCCGACACCATCGGCATGTTGCCGGCGATGAAGATGACCGAACCGTACTCGCCGACGGCGCGGGCGAAGGCCAGTGCGAAACCGGTCAGCAGCGCCGGCAGCAGCGTCGGGAAAATGACTCGGCGGATCGTCTGCCAGCGGTTGGCCCCGAGGCTGGAAGCGGCTTCCTCCAGCTCGAAATCGAGATCCTCGAGCACCGGCTGCACCGTCCGCACGACAAACGGCAGACCGATGAAGACCAGGGCCAGCAACACGCCCCACGGCGTGAATGCCACCTTGATGCCGAACTGCGATTCGACGATGCTGCCGACCCAGCCGTTGCCCGCCCACAGGGCGGTCAGCGCGATGCCGGCAACAGCGGTCGGCAACGCAAACGGCAGATCGATCAGCGAGTCGACGATCTTCTTTCCCGGGAACGAATAACGCACCAGGCACCAGGCCAGCAGCAGCCCGAACACCGCGTTGATCGTTGCCGCCGCCAGCGAGGCGCCGAAAGTGAGTTGGTAGGAAGCCACCACGCGCGGCGTGGTGACGATGGCCCAGAACTGCTCGAAGCTCAGTTCCATGGTCTTGACGAACACCGCCGACAACGGAATGAGCACGATCAGGGACAGCCAGGTCAGCGTATATCCCAGCGACAGCCTGAATCCCGGCAAGGCGTTATGGCTGCTCATGAAACGCCCCTTTCTCTGCGGGCTGTCGAAGGCCGGCACGACCTTCCGAGGCAAAGCGTCTGCTGCATGAAAACTCCAGTTTTTTTGGTGTCCGGCTAGGTTAAGGACCGCCCCCGAATCGCCGAACCAATTTATTTGTCTTTGCTTATTCAAATTTCCTGCATAAGCAACGCCACCGGACGACAAGCGATGCCGTGCGAAAAAAAAGCCCCGGTGCCAGGGACACCGGGGCCTTCGGCCACCCGGGGTGGCCGGCTCCCGCGGGAGGAGACTTACTTGACGTAGATCTGATCGAACAAGCCGCCGTCGGCAAAGTGCGTCTTCTGGGCGTTGGTCCAGCCGCCGAACTCCTTGTCGATGGTGAACAGCTTCAGGTCGGCAAACTGCTTGGCAAACTTGGCGGCCACCTTCTTGTCGGTCGGCCGATAGTAGTTCTTACCGGCGATTTCCTGACCTTCCGGCGAGTACAGGTAGTTGAGGTATTCGGTGGCGACCTTGCGCGTTCCCTTCTTGTCGACGATCTTGTCGACCACGGCGACCGGCGGCTCGGCGAGGATGGACACCGATGGCGTGACGATCTCGACCTTGTCCGGACCCAGTTCCTTCAGCGACAGGTAGGCCTCGTTTTCCCAGGCGATCAACACGTCACCGATACCGCGCTCGACGAAGGTCGTCGTCGACCCACGGGCGCCGGAATCCAGCACCTTGACGTTGCCGTAGATCTTCTTGACGAACTCCTTCGCCGTCGCGTCGCTGCCGCCCTTCAGATGCTTGGCGTAGGCCCAGGCTGCCAGGTAATTCCAGCGGGCGCCGCCGGAGGTTTTCGGGTTGGGCGTGATCACATCGATCCCCGGCTTCACCAGATCGTCCCAGTCCTTGATCTTCTTCGGATTGCCCTTGCGCACCAGGAAGACGATGGTCGACGTGTAGGGCGAGGCATTCAGCGGCAGTTTTTTCTGCCAGTCCTTGGCCAGCAATCCGGCGTCGGCGACGGCGTCGATGTCGGCAGCCAGTGCCAGCGTGACGACGTCGGCATCGAGACCGTCGATCACCGAACGCGCCTGCTTGCCGGAGCCGCCATGCGAGGCCTTGAGGGTGACGGTTTCACCGGTCTTGGCCTTCCAGTACTTGGCGAAGGCAGCGTTGTATTCCTGATAGAGTTCGCGCGTCGGATCGTACGAAACGTTCAGCAGATTGACGTCCGCGAAAGCGGAACCGCTCAGGGCGAAGCCCAGCGAAAGCGCGATGAGGCTGCGACGGGTGAGGTTGAAGCGCATTTGCAGATTTCCTGTGAATAGTGACGGAAACCGCAATTTACGAAAGCCCCTGTCCGCCGGGAACGACGTTATCTTTATACCGATATGCCGGGAAACCGCGTTGCCGCCATACCCGGCAAAACGCACCGCATTGAGCGCGAACGGTCATAAGCATATGAAAATCGATTCTTCGACCGCCCCTGCGCTTCGCGAAACAATCCGCCTGTTGGCTGGCAGCCGGAAAAACGAAGGTCGTCCGGCAGCGACCGATTCTTCCGGTCAACCGGCAAAATGTGCAAAAAACCAAGGGGAGTCCGCATGTCCGATATCCTGATTGTCCCCGGCCTGGGAAACAGCGGCCCGGCCCACTGGCAGAGCTGGCTGGAAAACCGCTTGCCCAATGCCCGGCGCGTCGAGCAAGCGGACTGGCAGCGGACCTGCCTGTCGGACTGGGCCGCCAGGGTTCGCGACGCCATCGATGCCGCCGGCGACAAGGTCTGGATCATCGCCCACAGCTTCGGCTGCCTGGCCTCGGTCAGCGCCAGCCTGGCCCGTCCGGACAGCATCCGCGGCGCCCTGCTGGTCGCCCCGGCCGATCCGGACCGTTTCGGCGAACCGCATGCATTGCTGGAGACCGAACTGAACTTTCCGTCGCTGGTCGTCGCCAGCAACAACGACCCCTGGGTCGGACTGCATGTCGCCCGTCGCTGGGCCGGTCGCTGGGGTAGCCGGTTTCAGGACATCGGTGCCGCCGGCCATATCAACGTCGATTCCGGACACGGCCCGTGGCCCGAGGGACAGGCCTATTTCGAGGACTTGCAGCGCAGCGCCGCAACTTAGAAGAAAAGTGCATAAAAAAGGAATTATTCATTCTTTTGTTTATTGCACCCCCGCTTCTACACTGCCCGGATTTCCTCTGGAACCCTGCGATGAATTCGCCCTCGCCAACCGTCGATACGAACGAGCGCCCCTGGAACGATCGCGAGATCGACGCCGTGGCCCTGCGCATCAAGGCCGTGGCCCATCCCCTGCGCTTGGCGATCGTTTGTTTCCTGCTCGATGGAGAACGCTCGGTCAGCGACATCTCGGAAGCAATGGGCACGACGCAGCCGAACATCTCGCAGCACCTGTCGCAGTTGCACAATCAGAAGCTGCTGCGCAGCCAGCGCGACGGCAACCGCGTTTACTACTCGGTCGCCGACAGCCGGCTGAGAACGATCATCAGCCAACTGCGCGACATCTACTGCCCGCTGCCCGACTGAGCTTTGGGCGGATGCTGACGCCGCTGCATCTCGTGGATCAGCGCCGTGAATTGCTGGGCCAGCTGATGGCGCATCAAACCGACACCCAGGCTGGCCGGCAGCCAGTTTTCCGGCGTCATCTCGATCCGGTAATCGAATTCGCAGATATTCCCGGATAGCGGCTGCAGCCGCATCTCGCTCTTCAACCAGCGCGCCGAACCGCCCTGCCCGACAGACACGATACGGGTACCGTCGATCACTTCGATCCGGCGCAGACTCTCGAACGGCATCTCGAAGGGGCCGAAACTGACCTTGCCGCGCTGCATCACCTGATACTGGTTGCCCTGGTGCGCAACGATCCGGCTTTCATTCAGTCCGGGCAGGAAGACGGTCATGTGCTCGAAATCGAGCAGCACCGCCAGCGCAGTGGCCGACGAGGCCTGTACCTTGCCGGCCAGATGGGCAACATATTGCCCGTCGCGGTAATCGACCTCGACCTCGTCATCGGTGATCGCCAGGCAAGTTTCGACGCTGCAAAGCAGGATCAGGGTCAGACACAGTCTCTGCAGCATCGTCTTGCTCCGTCAATGCATGGCTTTGGCCAGGCGGGGATGGGTCGCCACGTAATAGTACAGGGCCGGCAGCACGAACAGCGTCAGCAGCGTTGCCGAAATCAGGCCGCCGATCACCACCAGCGCCAGCGGTCGTTGCGTCTCGGCCCCGATGCCGTGCGACAGCGCCATCGGCAGCAGGCCGAGCATCGCCAGACAGGCGGTCATCAGCACCGTGCGCAAGCGTGACAAGGCCCCGCGGGCAACGGCTTCGTACACCGCCACGCCTTCCTGGCGCAGCTGGTTGATGTAGCTGACCATCACCACGCCGTTGAGGACCGCCTGCCCGAACAGCGCGATGAAGCCGATGGCCGCCGACACCGACAACGGAATCCCGCTGAGCAGCAGCGCGAAGATGCCGCCGATCATCGCGAAGGGGATGTTGCAGATGATGATCAGCGCGTCGCGGAAGGACTTGAAGGCATCGAACAGCAGGATGAAGATCATCAGCACCGACAGCGGCACCACCAGCATCAGCCGTTTCATCGCCCGCTCCTGGTTCTCGAACTCGCCGGACCAGGTGATCGAATAGCCGGCCGGCAGTTGCATGTCCCGGGTCGCCTGCTGCATGTCGGCGACGACGCTGCCCATGTCGCGGTCGCGGATGAACACGCCGATCGCCAGCACCCGCTGCCCCGATTCGCGGGCAATGTTCATCGCCCCGCTGGAAAGCTTGAAATCGACCAGCACCGACAACGGCACCTGCGCCCCGGACGGGGTCGGCACCAATACGTCCTTGAGCCGGTCGAGCGCCCGTTGCGGCTCGGCCAGACGGACCACGACGCTGAAATGGCGTTCGCCCTCCCAGAGCTCGGTCGCCGCCTTGCCGGCCAGCGCGGTTTCGACCACATCCTGCACATCGCCGACGTTCAGGCCGTAGCGGGCGGCGGCGGCGCGATCGATTTCCAGCCGGTATTGCGGCAATTCGCCGTCACGATCGATGAAGGCGCGGTCGCCCCCGGGGACCTTGGCAATTCTGGACAACACCTGCCGCCCTTCCGAACGCAGCAGATCGAGATCGTCGCCGTACAGCTTGATGACGATCTGGCCATCGATCTGCGAGATGGATTCGAGAATCTGGTCGCGGACCGGCTGGCTGAAGGTCGGCTCGATGCCGGGCACATCGTTCAGTTTGTCCTCCATCTCGCGCACCAGCTTTTCCTTGGTCATGCCGGGACGCCAGGCGGAATCGGGTTTCAGGTCGACCAGCATCTCGGTCATGTTGATGTTCTTGGGATCGCTGCCGTCCTCCGGTCGGCCGGCTTTCGAGACCACCGCGTTGACCTCCGGAAAATCGGCGACGATGCGCCGCAGCTTGCGCAGTTCGCCACGCGCTTCATCGACCGAAATCGAAGTCGGCAAGGTGATGTTGATCCAGATCGAGCCTTCGTTGAGCTCGGGCAGGAACTCGGTGCCGAGCCGGGGAATCAGCGCCGCGGTCACGGCCAGCGCCAGCACGGCAATGCCGAGAATCCGCCGGGCGTGGTTCATCGCCCAGGCCAGCAGCGGCTCGTACAGCGCGTGCAGCTTGTGCATCAACCGGGTTTCCTCGTGCGGCACGCTGTTGCGGAAGGCGATTTTCGACAGGAAGGGAACCAGGGTCAGCGACAGGATCAGCGAGGTGATCAGTGCGGCGACGACCGAATAGGCCATCGGCGCGAAAATCTTGCCCTCGTGCCGTTGCATGGTGAAGATCGGCAGATGCGCAACGATGATGATGATCATCGAGAAAACGGTCGGCCGACCGACCTCCGCCACCGCTTCCTGGATGGTGCGCACGCGCGGACGCTGCGATCCGGTGTGCGACGCCTCGCCGAGCCGGCGGAAGATGTTCTCGATGACGATCACTGCCCCGTCGACGATGATCCCGAAGTCCATCGCACCGAGCGACAGCAGGTTGGCCGGAATGCCGACCAGCGACAGGCCGATGAAAGTACCGAGCAGCGCCAGCGGAATGATCGAGGCAACGATGCCGGCGGCACGGAAATCGGCCAGGAAGAGGTAAAGCACCAGCATCACCAGCGCCGCCCCTTCGAGCAGGTTGGAAAACACCGTCTTCAGGGTCTTGGCGATCAACCAGGAGCGATCGTAATAAGGGACCAGTTGCACCCCTTCCGGCAAACCGCTTTCGTTCAGCTTGTCCACCTTCGCCTTCAGCGCCTCCAGGACCTGTGACGGATTCTCGTCCTTGCGCAGCAGCACGATGCCGGTCACCACGTCGTCCTGCTCCTGCGTGGCATCGGTGTAACCGACGATGCCCTGCGCCGGAATGCGCGACTCGACGACCTGGGCGACATCGCGCACGCGAATCGCCACGCCGCCGTTCTCGGCAACCAGCACCTCGCCGATGTCGGCCGACGATGCCAGACGGCCGATCGAGCGGATCAGGTACTGCTGACGCCCGGCCGCAACCGAACCGCCGCCGGCGTTGGCGTTGGCCCGCTGCAACGCGCCGAACAGCTGGCCGAGGGTAACCTTGGCATCGCGCATGCGGGCCAGGTCGGGATTGACCTCGTACTGCCGCACCGGGCCGCCGAGCGAAACTACATCGGCCACGCCGGGAACCTGCTTGAGCTGACGGGCAACCACCCAGTCCTGCACCGCCCGCACTTCGCTGGGGCGGGTTCCCGGCGCATCGAGCCGGTAACGGAAGATTTCCCCGGTCGCGGTCGCCGGCGGTGCCAGCTCGGGTTCGACGCCATCGGGCAGATCCACGCCGCGCAGCCTCTCTTCGACCAGCTGCCGGGCCATGAACAGACTGATCTTGTCGTCGAAGGTGACGACGATGTAGGACAGCCCGAACTGCGTGTGGGAAAACATCCGGATCGAGTTCGGCACGCCGGACATGGCGATTTCGAGCGGAATCGTCACCTGCTTTTCAACTTCTTCCGGAGCGCGCCCCGGGAACAGCGAAATCACCGTGACCTGGGTATCCGTGACATCCGGGAAGGCTTCGATCGGCAGGCTGCGAAATGCAGCGATGCCGGCGCCGATGAACAGCAGCAGCCCCAACACCACATAGAGCGGCTGGTGCAGCGCAAAGTGGACGATGCGCTTGATCATTTCTGATCCGCCGGCCGGGGCGAAGCTTGCGTATCGCCGGTTTCGTCCTTGAAATACTTCAGCAGGTGCAGATTGCCTTCGACGACCACCTTTTCACCGACCTTGAGGCCGCTGCGCACCTCGATCCAGCCATCCCGGTCGGCGCCCACGGTCACCGCCTGCCGCCGATAACGCGCGCCGCCCTCCTCGACGAAGGCGTAACGCTGCTCGCCGGCCAGGAACACGGCCGCCGACGGCACCCGCAACCAGCCGCTGGGTGGCGTATCGATCAACACCTCGACGAACATTTCCCCCTTCAGGCGCCGGTCCGCATTGGCCACCTCGCCGCGCACCTGGATCGTGCGGCTGACCGGATCGACGAAATCGGCCACCCGGAGAATCCGGCCGGTGAAACGCTCGCCGGGATATTGCCGGACGACCAGCGAAAAGTCGGCCCCTTCGCGCAGCCTGCCCAGGTCCTGTTCGGTGGCGTCGATACGTACCCAGAGGTTGGCCGGATCGGTGACCACGAACAGCGGCTTGCCCTCCTGGTCGGGGCGGTATTCAAGCCCCGGATTGATGTTGCGCTCGACCACGGTGCCGGCCAACGGGGCACGCAAGGCGTAGGCATCGCCGCCGCCACCCAGCCCGGCCAACCGCCGGCGGGTGCGCTCGGATTCGGCCCGGGCGGCCAGCGCCGCCGCATCGCTCTGCTGAAGCTCTTTCTCGGCGATCACGCCAGCCTCGAACAGCAGGCGATTGCGCTCCTGAGCCTTCTGCGCCAGCCCAACCTCGGCCTGTGCCTTGCGCGTGTCGGCCAGCGCCTCACCGAAATCCGGCGATTCCAGCATCGCCAGCAGATCGCCCTTTTTTACCCGCTGACCGACGTCGACCGCAATATTGCTCACCCGGCCGGCGACCTGGGGAACGACGCGCGCCGTCTTCTCTTCATTCCAGATCAGGCGACCCGGCAGGCGCATGACGCCGCCCCGGTCTTCTTCCACGGTGCTCAATTTCAGGAAGGCGGCCTTGTCCGGTTCGCTCAGGACGACCAGGTTGCCCTCCACCGCAACCGGCTCGGGCCTCGCTGCCTCGTCGTTTCCGCCGCAAGCGGAGAGGCACAGCAGCAATGGCAGCGTATAGAGAAATGGGGTGGCTTTCATGGTGTTTCCCAGGTATCCGTGGCGATCCGCCAGTCCGAAAGCGCCTTGGCATGCTCGGCTCGTGCCATTGCCGCTTCCGTCTGGAGTTGTTTCAAACTGCGTCGGGCGTCGAGCAGGTCCATCAGCGACATGGCCCCCTTGCCGTAGGCAAACTCCGCCGCCTGTGCCGTGCGCCGGGCATCGGCAAGCAATTCTTCGTCGTAGAGGCGAAGCCGGTCGTGGGCTGCGATCAGGCGCTGCCGAAGCTGTTCCAGTTCGCTGCGTAGCCGTGCCTGCAATTGTTCGTACTGCAGACGCGCCGTGTCGTAGTCGGCTTCGCCGCGGGCGATCGCACCCTCGTTGTTGTGCCACAGGAAAAGCGGCACCGAGACCCCGATTCCGTAACTATTGGTCGGCAGGTTCTGGAGATTCCGCTCGTACTGCACACCCACCGTGACGTCGCGCCGACGCGCCGCCAATGCCAGATCGCGG
This sequence comes from Azonexus sp. R2A61, assembly GCF_021401135.1. Taxonomy (GTDB): domain Bacteria; phylum Pseudomonadota; class Gammaproteobacteria; order Burkholderiales; family Rhodocyclaceae; genus Azonexus. Next base: position 52,853 of record NZ_JACBFO010000002.1, read on the forward strand.
TCGGCCTCGGCGGCAAGCACCCGTTGCCTGGCCGCCTGCAGATCGGGGCGCGCCGCCAGCACCTTGTCGACGACATCGCCTGCCGCCAACTGTTCGGCCGCAGATTCCCTTGCCGCCGGCCATTCGTCGCCGGCCACCAGGTGTGCAGCCTCGTCGCTGCCGATCAGATAGGCCAGGGCCCGTCGGGCGGTGTCGAGGGCGGCCTGATCCTGACGCAAATCGCTGCGGGCGCGGCTATCGTCGATCCGCAGACGCGCCACATCGACTGCGGCGATGTCACCGGCCTTCTGGCGCAACCTGCCGGCATCCAGGCTTTGCCCATAGGCGGCGACGCTCTCTTCGGAAAGAAGCAGACGTTCCTGAGCCAGTTTCAGGTCGTAGAAAGCCGCGCGCAATTCCCCACGCTGACTGCGACGAAAGTTCTCGACATCGCCCCTGGCCGCCGCCAGCCGCGCTTCGGCGCCCTTGATCCGCAGGTCGCGCTTGCCGCCACGCTCGATCAGCTGCTCGATCCGCAACTGGGTGTCCATGTTCTTGTTCTTGAACTGACCACCGCCAATCCCTTCCTGCGGACTGAGCGACAGGGAATTCACCGAGACCGTCGGGTTCGGACGCTCTCCGGCTGCCCGCAGGTCGGCAATCCCTCCCTGCAATGCGCTTTCGGCGACGCGCAGTTCCCGGCTGTGCTCGCGCCACAGCGCCTCGGCCTGGCGAAGATCGAGACGCAACTCTCCCGCGGCCAGGGCGAAACCGGGAACAGCCTGAACCAGCAAGCAGGCAAGCGGAATCAGGAAACGTTTCATCAGTGGAGAACCTCATTCATCGTGCTATCGTAAAAAGCTTCCCTGACCGCTTTCTGACCACCGATGCGCATCATCCTGATCGAGGACGACACCCTGCTCGCTGACGGTTTGCGTCGCGCCCTGAATCGAGCCGGTTACGTGGTCGACCACGCAGCCGACGGCGCCCATGCCGACACGCTGCTGCGCACCGAGGAATACGCGCTGGCCGTGCTCGATCTCGGCCTGCCCGGCCTCGACGGCAGCGAAGTCCTGCGCCGCCTGCGCGCCCGGCGCAACAGCATGCCGGTCCTCGTTCTGTCGGCACGGCAGATGGTGGACGAGCGGGTCCGCGTGCTTGATCTGGGTGCCGACGACTATGTGGTGAAGCCAATCACCACGGAAGAGCTCGAGGCCCGAATCCGGGCATTGACCCGTCGCCAGCAGGGCGGTGGCAGCGCCGAACTGCAACTCGGCGAACTGCGCCTCGACCAGGCCGGCAAACGCGCCTGGCTGGCCGGACAGCCGCTGGAGATGAATGGCAAGGAATGGGCGGCGCTGAGTTTCCTGGTCAGCAAGATCAACCGAATTGTCAGCAAGGAACAGATGATCCAGGCGCTCTACGAAGACACCGAGGAAATCTCCCAGAACGCGGTCGAAAAGATGATTTCGCGGCTGCGCGGCAAACTGGAACCGGCCGGCATCACCATCCGCACCGTCCGCGGCCTGGGCTATTACCTGGAAAAACCGGAAGATGCCGGCTGAAAGCATGCACAGTCTGCGCCGGACACTGTTCGAGCGCCTGTTGCCAGCCATGCTCGCATTGCTGCTGGTTGGCGCACTGGCCGGCTATTGGGTCGCGCTCCGCTCGGCCACCAAAGCCTACGACCGTGCCTTGCTCGATACGGCCTTCGCCTTGTCGGAACAATTGCGCATCATCGACGGGGAACTGCAGATTCCGCTCAATCCCCAGGCCAGAGCCGTGCTGCTGGCTGACAAGTATGACCGTATCTACTATGCGGTCTACGACAGCGACGGCCGGCTTCTCGATGGCAACCCCGCCCTGCCCCGACCTTCCGGCAGCCATGACGACAGCCGCGAAGGGCGCTGGTATTACGACGGTGAGATCGCCGGCGAGCCGATCCGCCTGGCCGCATTGCAACGCCATCTCGGGCCGCGGACGGTGACCCTGCTGGCAGCGGAAACCCTGGTCAAGCGACGGACCCTGGTCCGCGAAATATTGTTCGGCATGCTGATACCCGAACTGCTGCTGGCCGGCGTCAGCGCCGCGATCATCTGGTTTGGCGTTCGTTCCGGCCTGCGCCCGCTGGACCGTCTGCGCAACGAACTTTCCCGGCGCACCGAGAACGACCTGAGCGCCGTGGAAACCCGGGTACCCAACGAAATCCAGCCCGTCGTCACGGAAATCAACGGCGTGCTGCAGCGCCTTGAGGACGCGCTGGCCAGCCAGCGGCACTTCGTCGCCAATGCCGCCCATCAGTTGCGCACGCCGATTGCCGCCCTGCTCGCCCAGGTCGAAGCAGCCGACCCGGACAACACCCCGGGACTGGCCGGCATCCATGCCGCCACCGTGCGCATGGCGCATACGGTAGACCAGTTGCTGATGCTGGCCCGAGCCGATGCGGAACGACAACCACCTTTCGCGCCACTCGAACTGAAGGCATTGATCCAGCACCAGGCAGACAACTGGATGCCGCGCGCCATCGCCCGCCGGATCGATCTCGGGTTTGCGCTGCACGAGGCAAAGATCGCCGGTAACGCACTGCTGATCGAGGAGATGATCGCCAACCTGGTGGACAATGCGCTGCGCTACACCCCGCAAGGCGGAATCATCAACGTCAGTTGCGGCCGCCACGGCGAACAGGCGTTCATCCTGGTCGAAGACAGCGGCCCCGGCATCCCCGCCGACGAGCGCGAACGCATCGGCGAGCGCTTCTACCGCCCGGCCGAGCAAGGCGGCGACGGCTGCGGCCTGGGTCTGGCCATCGTCCGCGACATCGTCCGCTCGCACGACGGCAGGCTGACTATCGGCAGTTCGCAGCAGCTGGGCGGCGCGGCAATGTGCATTGACCTTCCCGCCGCCGGCTGACCGGACAATCCGAAAAGAAGAAGCCCCGCAGGGCGTACCTTGCGGGGCTTCGTATCATGGGATGACCGAAATCGTCTCGATTAAGGCCCGGTTTGAGATGACTGGCAAAAACTAGCGCGCTGCTTCCTTCACAGGCACCGTCGACGCCCCGAGTTCCGCCAGCATTTTTGCGATTAGCTCCTTCGAGACGCCCTCGCCACGGTTCCAAGTATGGAAAAAGGAATCCCGCCAACGACCGGTAATCACCAAATTCCCCGTCTTGGCGTCATACAGGCTGATCGAAATCGACTGGAGATAGGTAGAGATATCCCATCTCCAGACATCCAGGTAAGACACCACCGCATCAGCCTTGTCCGTCTTGAAAACCCCGGTAGGCAATTGTCCGGTCACCGTTACTCCCTGAGCAGCCAAGGCATCCGACACATACTCGGTCACCTCTGGGGAATTCCCATCGCGGGGAGTCATCAAAACGGTGCGGATTTGCTCGGGAGCAGTCTGGCCGGTGCGCGTAACCGAATACGAACCACCGCAGCCAGCCAGCAACGACAAAGCAACCAGGAGAGAAAACACTTTTTTCATTTTTCAACCACCCAAAAATATGCAAACAGGTTGAATCATACGCACAAGCTAACCAATCGCAGGGCGATCTACAGAATGTAACGGCAAGTAGCGAGGAAGCCACGAAAAGCAAAAAGCCCCGATTTCTCGGGGCTTTTTCAGACAATGCTGGGGCGACATACCGGGATCGAACCGGTGACACCTGGAATCACAATCTAGCGTGTTTTAACGATATATCAGGTAGTTAAACGCATCTTTTCATAAGATGACCAGCCGGAAACGCCTGTGTTTTCGTGGCACGCGAAGCGCATCTTATGAAAATTTCGGTAGCCAGTATCCCTCGCAGCGCATGCGTGCACATGACACATGCGCCGGAATGACAAGCTGAAAAACAAAGCTATCGTCGGAAAAAGGTAATAAAGGTAATTTTTCTATATAAACAACTCAAAACCATTGTCAATAGAGCGTTTAAGTATTTTGCATAAAGGTTATTTTTAGGTAAAAAGTAGGTTATGAGATCACCTGATTTAAAGGTTATTAATCATCAAAAAAATGTACATATAAATCAATGACATAACCTTTTTTTCATAAATAAATCACCTTTAGTCACCTTTGCTTGGTGATTTTTTTATTCAATAAAAACAAACATATAACCTTTGGTTTTGCTGTGCATAACCATTATTACCAGTTCCCGACACCCCCCGTATCCATATGAACAGCCATCGGCCGGATGGCCTTGAACGGCATACTGCATGACCTGGGCGCATGGTTTCGCATGGCCCGTTCGCCGGGCAGTAGGTAGATGTCCGCCTGTGGTCAAGGCCTTTTGCCGAGGCTGCATGCTGCATTTTTTTTCGTGCAAGAAGCGGGTGGGCGGGGCGGGGTCTCGGCCGCGCGCCAAGGGGTGAAAACGCCTATTTCTTGTGCAGATTCCTTACAAATTGCCTATTTTTTAGGCAACACTAGGCGGGCCAGCCGAATTGAATGCCGATGGTTTAGAATCACGGCATCTTTACTGAGTGAGGGGTATCCATGAGCCGCATCGCCGTAGTACTAGAATCCGTTGTTCTGTCGTCATTCCTTGTCGCCTGTGGCGATGGTGGATCACCATCGTCAGCGGCACCGCCTACGCCGAAGGAAGTTGTAAAAATAAGCGCCGGACAACTGTTCAACGCTTACGAAGAAAACGAAGTAGCAACTGATGAAGGATTCAAAAACAAGTTGATCCAGGTATCCGGAAGCGTGCAGGCGATCAGCAAGGATGCTTTCGACAACATCGTGATCGATCTCAAAACATCAAACCAGTTCATGCCCGTACACATGAAGATGGAAGACACTGAGAAGGCTGCAGCCGTGGCGCTTAAGAAGGGAACAAAGACCACCGTGCTGTGCGAATCAATGAGCCGTATCATTGGCGCGCCTTATGGAAATGGATGCAGATTCGTTGCCGAAGAAGCCAAGAAACCAGCCAAATAAGGCGTTGCTTCAGCCAAGTTCCAAGATCGCTGATGATTGTAGAAATGGAAAAACCCGCCGAAGCGGGTTTCGTTTTCTGCGCTGCCTATCCGGCAGTATGACTTAAGTCGGAAACTACTTTTCCTGAGCTGCCTATCCGGCAGTGATTCACCAAATCACAACGCTACCTTTTCTAAGCTGCCTATCCGGCAGTAATCGCTTTCGCGTAACTACTTTTACTGAGCTGCCTGTCCGGCAGTAGCTAACCATAGGTTAATCTATTTTTACTGAGCTGCCTTCCGACAGTGCATTGATTAAACCGTCATCATGGATGAAAGTCAATGTAGCGCCTGGCGACCGCACCTCTAACATCATTCGGATAACCGCTCTGCTTGAACCATTCAGGGAACTGACTGGCGACCCGACGATACTCCCGGACATCGCTCGCCCGGATCACGCCACCGGTTTTCAATAGCCGAAGGCAGGAAAGTACATGGGCTTTATCGGCCGCAGCCGGCGCAAGAACTACAGTCCGTTCCGGGGCGGCGGCCGATACAGTGACCGGCGCTGATATGCGGCGCTGGTATTCAGCCATTGCCGAAGAGATCAGTTTCGACAGTTCCGTCGTCGACAGGGCTTCGAGGTCGATCACCGCGTCACCCCGAGTTTTTTCAGTAGCAGATGCCATGCGGCGAAGCTGATGTTTTGTCGAGTCGAGGCGCCATCGGTGGCAGTGTACTTTCTGAAATTCTGCGGCGTCATGCCGACCAGGGCGGCAGCTTTCGCACCGCTGATTCCGGTAAACGATCCTTCGCCGACGACATGCCGAATTTCCCAACTAGAAGGCGCCCGCCACTGTTCCGGGTCGGTAGTGACGACATCGACGGGCAATAGGTTTCTGACCCAGCAGAGCGGCGCGGCGCTGGATGTCGATCTGATCGACGCATAGCCGTCGATCGAGACGGGCATGGAATACAGCCGATTATCGCTCTGCAGCCAGAATTCGGCGCGATCGTCGATCAGCCCTGCTGTCATGCCTTCGACAATCGAACTCTCGCAGACAAAGCCGGCGATACGGTTACCGGACTGCATGAGATTAATCGGATGAAGTTCTGTCTTCGCGCGCAGTTCATCGCGCAGCTGGGCAAAACAGTCTCCGAGCGAATCTGCTACTTCGTGACGGGTGATGCCGGTCGTATCGATGTTGCTCGCCAACGTTTTCAAGCCATAGCTGATGTCAACCCGGCCGCCGGATCTTGGTCGGACCTCGAAAGGCCCGACCATGAAGTTTTCTTTCAACATGATCGGGGTTCCTTTTACTCGTTGTCGTAATAGGCAGCGTCGGTGCAGTTGGCTTGCCAGGCTTCGCACGGGATAGCCATTTCATGCTGAATCAGCACATGCGATCCATCTTCGAATGTGCGGATTTCTTCGTAAGGGTTCGGGGCGCGAACGCTGATCTTCTTTGCCAGTTCGCTGGCACAGAGGTCGCCGAATTGCTGTTCGCACTGAGCGGCCGCAGCTTCGAATTCCGTCCCGACGAAGTCTTCGGCAGCAGGCCAGCCGAGGCTAATCATGGGGTCGGCAGAAATGCGACGTTCGAAAGAAGCGCGGCAGATGGATTCGAGGCGTTGAGCGATGGTGGTCATGATCATCTCCTGAGAGGAACAGCGCTAGCGGGATTGCTGTGCTGATGGGTTTATTATAGCGCGAATAGCGCTAAGTAAAAGTTTTTTTGCAATGATCCAAAAATATTTTCACCGCCACCAAAATCGACCCCCAAAAAACGCCGCCCGAAGGCGGCGATAACGACGGCGGTCGGTAGATGATGACCCTGTCAAAAATTCCTGATGATCAACTCCCCCGCCTTCTCCTTCGAGCGATTTGTGCCACCGACCATGTAAGGAATCTCCACGCGCTGCATATCGAGTCCAGCGAAGACCTGGCGCATTTCCGGGATGTCGTTGACCGAGATGATCATGCGGCCGGCGATCGAGCGTGCCAGCTCAGCCATGCGGGTGTAGTTATCGAAGGGGAATTCGACGCCATAGCCCTCGGTCGACCAGTAAGGCGGATCGCAGTAGAACAGCGTGTGCGGCCGGTCATAGCGGGTCACGCAGGCATCCCATGGAAGGTGCTCAACATAGACCCGCTGCAGGCGTAGGTGCGCTACAGATAGGTCCTCCTCGACCCGGGTAAAACTCAGGCGCGGCGCCGAGGTTGTTGCCGTGCCGAACGTCCGGCCATCGACCTTGCCGCCGAATCCAAGTTTCTGCAGGTAGTAGAACCGGGCGGCCCGCTGGATGTCCGTCAGCGGCTCGGTCGGTTGATCATTAAGCCAGTCGAACACCTGGCGACTGGACAGCGCGTACTTGAACTGCCGGATCAGTTCCTCCGGATGATGCTGGATCACTCGGTACAGGCAGACCAGTTCGCCGTTGATATCGTTGATCACCTCAGCCTTGACCGGCTCCTTGAGGAAGAACAGCGCGGCGGCGCCGCAGAACGGTTCAACGTAGCACTGATGTTCCGGGAACATCGGGATGATGGTCTTTGCCAGCCGGCGCTTTCCACCGATCCAGGGGATAACAGGTTTTGCTTTCAGCATGTGTAACACTTTCCGTTTACGTGATAGCCTTCGGCCCGCCGTGTGCACGGTGGCGGGGCCTTGGCCGAAAGCAGCACACTCTGCTGGAGGTGGCCTGGTCGGGTGTTAGCGCACCTGACCAGGTCGCACCGTCTCTCATCGCGCCGGAATCTTCTCCGGCGCTGCCACTGGCTCGCCGGCATCGGCCAGCGCGTAGGGCTTGAACCTGATCACCTCTTCCCCCATCCAGTCATTAACCTCAAGCAAGCGCGCCTGCAGCGGCAGGATCTCGTTCGCGTTGAACACGCGGGCCGCCGTAGCCGCGTCGCCAAAGCCGCCGGTATTGCCCGGCACGATGCCCATCAACTGAGGCGGCGTCCGGTGCATCGCCAGCATGTCGTCGCGGGTCACGTTCTTGATGCTGGCAAAGTCGTCCTTCGCCGCCACCTCGCTGACCGGGATGATCTGGATACCGTCCTTCTTGCCGTTCGGCGCGTACATGAAAAGGTTGCGGAAGTTGCCCGGCCCCTTGGCGCTCTTCAGCGCTTCGCGCAGCGCGTCGACGTCTTCCTGCTTCTGGGCGGCATCGGTCATGTACAGGATGTAGCCGGCATGACTGCCGTTCTTGTAGTACTTCCGGCGGAACAGCGTGGCGCTCTCGTTCAGCCAGGCGCTGTGCAGCGCCGGGATGTATTCCGGCAGGCCGTAGATGTCCTGGTTGACGTCCGGTTCGAGCAGGTGGAAGACCTTGCCCTTGGGAAACCGGTGCTCCTCGTTGTACTTCGGCACATACCAGTACTGCCCATCCTCCAGGCCTCGGCGGGTATATTTTGCCTTTGTCGCAAGCAGGCGTAGCGGCTCGCGCAGGCGGTTGTCCCGGCGCTCCAGATACGCATTCCCGAAGATGATGAACTCATGGGCAAACACCGAAAAATCACTGCGCGACAGGTATTGCGACGGCTCAAAGCAGCTCACCAGGATGTTCCGCTTCACGTACATCGCCGAGGCATGATGCACCGCCGAACGGCTCGACTTCGCCAGGCCGTCCAGGCTGATCGGCGGCTCGTACCACTTCCCGTTGTCCGGGCACTCCAGCATGTCGAGGATCTCGCGCCGATCGAGCACAGCCTCCGGATCGCCAAAGGTAAAAGCCTCCATGCGCGGCATTTCTGCGGTCGACGCCGTGTTTTCCGGAAAAACCGGGGTCATCAGATCGTTGATCATCCAAAAATCTCCATCGAAGATTGATTGCTGGCCGACATGCCCTCCAGCGGCTCACGCGCCAGCGCGTGCATCGTTGCCCACGCCAGATCGGCGTGGCTGGTCGTTTCGCTACGCCCGGCCTCGAAAGTCATGGCGTTGCCGCTGGCCGTCGTCGTCTTCTTGATCGCCATGAAAGCCGCGGCCATGTCCGTCCAGCCGGCGTCGAACTCCAGCCGGCCTTTGCCGACCACATCCATCGCCTTGAGCACCAGGCGGGTTTTCACCTCCGGCGTGTAGCGGAACCCAACTACACCCGGATAAAAGTTCTGCACCAGCTCATAGACCAGATCGCCGATACCGGTACGGTCGATGCCGATGTAGCCAACGTTGTAGATCTCGGTAAATTTCCGGATGCGCTCCGCCTGCTCCTCGTAGCGCATACCGGCGAACGTCACGCGATCGAGAATCCGGAACTTCCCACCCGGCACCGCCGGCGGGCACACCACCACCAGCGCCGCGTTGTCACCTGAGCGGCTCGGGTCATACCCGATCCACACCTCGCGCTGCCCCATCGGCCGCAGCGCGAACGGCTTGAAGTCCGCCCACTCCGTCCAGGAATCGACCATGCAGCGCTGCATCGTCGCCAGCGGAAACACGCTCTCGCCATCGTCGATGAACTGGCACATCAGCAGATTCAGGAACTCCTCCGGGGAATACTCCCGGCGCAGTTCCTCGATGTCGAACAGGTCGCAACCGCCGGCGATCGCATCCATCACCGTCACGATCTGGCGCCACTGGAAGTCCTCGCACAGCCGACCATCGCGCAGCGCGGCGTGGCTCACGTCGACCTTGACCTTGTCCTTCGACGCCCTGCCCTTATTGAACAGATCGCCCGTCCAGAACGGATAGGCTTCATGCGACATCGCCGACGGCGTCGAAAAATAGGTCAGCCGCCACTTCTTGTGCATCGCCATCCCGGAGGCCACCTTGCGGAACTCCTGGAACTTCGGAATCCAGAAGTACTCGTCCATGTACACGTTGCCGTGATAGCTCTGCGCCGTCCGGCTATTCGTGCCCAGGAAGTAGAGGCTGGCACCGTTCGCCAGCTCGATCACATCGCCGCCCTTCAGATCCACATCGGCGGTATCTGCTGCAAACTGCTTGATGTACTGCCGGAACACATACGCCTGCGCCTTCGACGCGCTCAAAAAAATCTGATTCCGCCCCGTCTCGACCGCATCGACCAGCCCCTCCCGGGCGAAATACCACGTCGCACCAATCTGCCGGCTCTTCAACAGATCGCGCACCCGCTGCACCAGGCCCGCGCGGTACCAGGTCTCCTGATACGGGAACAGCGACTTCATGAACGCATCGACCAGCGCCTCCTGCTGCGTCTCGCTGATCGCGTTCTTCGCTGGCGCCTTGCGGGTGCCGGCCCGGGTCTTTGCGTTCCGGTTCTCGACGTTCGGGTTAAGGTCGGCCTCATTGCCGCCGTTCGAATACTTGCGCACCCGCGCCAGGCGCTCCATCTGCCGCCCGATCAGGTCGATTTCCTTGAAATCCCGACCGTCCTTGTCCGCCTTGTTGACCAACTGGATCATGCGGGCTTCGAGGCTTGACTCGACGCGCTGGATCGGTTCGTATGTATCCCACGCGTCGCGGCGCTTCCAGCTATGAACCGTTGAAACCTTCTCGGTCAAATGCTCCGCGATGCGCGAAATCCGCCAGCCCTGCCAGTAAAGGTCACGGGCACGCCGCCGCGGATCGATCTCCGCAGGGATAGCATCGGTGGGCAAAGGTGCATTCATGGCCCCGAGGCTACCCGCGCGCGAAGCCATTGCTGCCCGCCGCCGGGAGTAAGCCGCCGCCCTACACCCGCAAGCCTTTGCCCGCCCGCGGCGCCTCCCCGAAACTGGACCGGTCATCACAGATAACCGCCCGGAGACCGACGCCATGCCAATTTCCAAGCCCTTTGCCATCGCAACCGAAGGCTCGACCGTCGACGGCCGAAAGATCAGCCGCGAATGGTTGACCCAGATGGCCGCCAACTACAGCCCCAAGGTCTATACCGCCGTCGCCAACCTCGAGCACTACCTCTCCAGCCTGCCCGACAGTGTCTTCGGTGCCTACGGCAAGGTCATCTCCCTCTCGACCCGCGAAACCGACATCCTCGGCGAGAAGCGCCTTCAACTCATGGGCGTCGTCGACGCCAATGAAGAACTGGTCGCCCTGCAGCAGAAAGGAAAAAAGGCCTTCGCGTCGATCGAAGTCCTGGACAACTTCGCCAACAAGGGTATCGCCTACCTCGGCGGCCTCGCCTTCACCGACCGCCCGGCATCGCTTGCCACTGAATCGATGAAATTCAGCGTCGCCGGTGCCGCGGGCGAGCGCTTTGCGTTCAAGGACGAAATCGAAATCGAATTCGAACCGGAAACCAAGCCCGAGACCAAGCCGGGCGACACCCTCTTCGCCAAGGTCAAGGATCTGCTCGGTATCAGCAAGAAGGACAACGACGGCCGCTTTGCCGACCAGGCCAACGCGATCACTGCCGTCGCCGAGTCGCAGAAGGCCCTGCTCGACAACTTCGCGAGCTTCGAGCAACAGGTCGCCGACGCCGGCGCCCAGGTCAAGAAGCTCACCGAAGAATTCGCCGCCGCCCAGAAGGACTACGCCGACCTGAAAAAGACCCTGTCCGAAACCGATGGCGACCCCAAAAAGCGGCCGAACACCACCGGCGGCAACGGCACCATCACCACCGACTGCTGACCCGGCCGGTCCTTCGAAAACGCCACACCAACGAACCGGAGAAACACATGCGCACAGAAACCCGCTTGGCCTTCAACGCATTCAAGGCCGCCCTCGCTCAACTCAACGGCGTCCCCGACGTCGCCGAAAAATTCACCGTCGCCCCGAGCGTGCAGCAGAAGCTCGAAGGCCACATTCAGGAATCCTCCGACTTCCTCTCGCGCATCAACAATATCGGCGTCACCGAGCAAAGCGGTGACAAGGTCGGCCTCGGCATCGGCAGCACCATCGCCTCCACCACCGACACCACCACCCAGGACCGCGTCGCCATCGACCCCACCAGCCTCGACAGCAACGGCTACGTCTGCACCCAGACCAACTTCGACACCGCCCTCAAGTACAGCAAGCTGGACGCCTGGGCCAAGTTCCCCAACTTCCAGACCCTGATCCGCGACCAGATCATCCGTCGCCAATCGCTCGACATCATCACCATCGGCTTCAACGGCATCACCCGCGCCGCCACCTCCAACCGCGTCACCAACCCGCTGCTGCAAGACGTCAACAAGGGCTGGCTGCAGAAAATGCGCGAAAACGCCAGCGGCGCCCGCGTCCTCAGCCAGATCGGCAGCACCGGCAAGATCGTCATCGGCGACGGCGCCACGGCATCCACCGGCTACAAGAACCTCGACGCCCTCGTTTTCGACGTCGTCAACAACCTGCTGGACCCGTGGTACCAGGAAGACACCGAACTCGTCGCCATCATGGGCCGCGCCCTCCTGGCCGATAAGTACTTCCCGCTCATCAACAAGGTCCAGGACAACAGCGAAAAGATGGCCGCCGATGTCATCGTCAGCCAGAAGCGCGTCGGCGGCCTGCCCGCCGCCCGCGTGCCCAACTTCCCGGCCAACAAGATCCTGATCACCCGCTTCGACAACCTGTCGCGCTACTACCAGGACGGCGCCCGCCGCCGCACCATCATCGACAACGCCAAGCGCGACCAGATCGAAAACTACGAATCGTCCAACGACGCCTACGTCGTCGAAGACTACGGCCTCGCCGCCCTGGCCGAAAACATCGAAATCGCCTGATCGGAAGCTGCCCGAGCGGGGCCGGAAACGGCCCCGCCGGCATCCCAAGGAGCCACCCATGCAATCCCCCGCCAAAGCCCACTGGCAACGCGCCATGGCCGCCAACAACCAGCCGGCCGAAGACCAGGCCATCCCCGCCGGCGCCGCCAACCAATACGAGCTCATGCTGCTCAAGCTCGCCGAAGACAAGCGCCGCCTCAAGGACATCCAGTCCATCGAACGCAAAATCGAAGTCAAGGCCACCCTGCTGCCCGACTACCTGCCCTGGATCGAAGGCGTCCTGGCCGCCGGCGCCGGCCGGCAAGACGACGTACTCATGACCGTCTTCGTCTGGGCCATCGACATCGCCGATTTTGCCCTCGCCATCAAGATCGGCGCCTACGCCATCGAGCACGGCCTCACCATGCCCGACCAGTACAAGCGCGACGTGCCCTGCGTGCTGGCCGAGGAAGTCGCCGACGTAGCGCTCAAGGAATCCGACGACATGCGCGCCGGCATCCTGCCGGTGCTGCTCGCGGTGGCCGGTCTGGTCGAAGGCAAGGACATGCCGGACGAAGTCCGGGCCAAGCTGCACAAGGCCATCGGCTACGCCCAGCGCGCCGCCGGCGACCTGGTCAAGGCCCGCGAATCCCTCGCCCTCGCCATCAAGCTGCACGACAAGGTCGGCGTCAAGAAGGACATCGAGCGCCTCGACGTCGCCATCAAGAACTCGGCCCCGCCGGCACCGGCCGGCGACGCCTGACAAAGAGCGGACCCCGCACCCGCGCGGCTCGGGTGGCGCCCTCGGTTTCCCTCCTTGACCGAAGGTAGCCACCCGACCACCGCGCACCCAAACATCGGAGCCAGAAATGACCTCGTTCAAAACCCCTGCCCGCCAGAAACGTGAATCCCTGCTGGATAAGGTCCTGGCCCCGCTGACGCAGGCCGAGCGCGAAGCCCTGCGCATGGCATTCATCAGCGGCATCTCGAAAAGTGACATCGAAGCGCTGCTGGACGATGTTGGGCTGAGCAACCTGGTGAAGTATCAGAACAACGACATCAACGGGAGGATTACATTGTTGGGTCCGGGGGGCCAGCCGATCACGCCAGCCGACCTCGGTTGGGACATCCCGAATATCGTCACTGCGCCGACGCTTGTTTCTGCGCCGTCGTTTTCGCTTGCGCCTCAGGTTGGCGTGCCCCTGTCTGTCACCGAAGCCGTGTTCGGTGGAGGGGCTGCGACGGTATCGACAAAAATACTGCTGGACGATGCAGAGATCGTCGGCGCTGGACTGAGCTACACGCCGATCACATCGGATGCCGGGAAAACGATGAAAGTTCGCCAGACGGCAACTAACTCGGCCGGATACGTGACAACGACGAGCGCAGGTGCCGTCGTACAAGCTGCATCGTCTCTCCCAGTGCCCACGAATAACCTGTTTTCTGTGCTCGGAGACAGCCGCACGCAGAGCGCCACGGGAGATTTTCCGGCGACCGGAACGATCAACGCGTCCGGTTATATTGCGTGGGCGTTGCAAGCGATGGGTTATAAAGCCTACGCATCCGGAAACTTCGGGATCGGTGGCAGCTACATGATCCCCAACAATAACGCCACGTACTCAATCCGTCCTCGTCTCCCTGCCGTACTCGCCGATCCGGCGTCGGTCGTCGTTTTTTTGTGCGGAGTCAATGACACATCTACGCCGATTGAAACACTGATCCCTGAGTACACGTATTGCTTCCAGCAGATCACCGCCGCCGGGAAAATCCTTGTCGTCTGCAACGAACTGCCGAAGACCGGCATCAGTGAGGCCGAAAGAACGGCGCAGCTAGCGCGTAAAGCATGGCTTGAATCGCCGGCTTGCGCTGCTATCAGCCCGTTGATTGTGCAGCTTGACACGTTTGCGCCGATGCTCAAATCCGGGACGACGTGCGATTTCAAGGATGGCTACGCTCCCGACAACCTTCATCCTGCGACGCTCGGGAATTCGGTTCTCGGCGCGACCATCGGCGCGAAACTTGCGCAGTTGTTCGCTGCGCAGACTGCTTATTACAACGCGCCGACCGGTGCCGACGATTACAATTCCAGCACCAACCCGACCGGCTGCCTGATCCCGAACTACATGATGACCGGGACGGCCGGAACCGCGACCGGGGTCAATGGCCAAGTCGCAACCGGCTGGTCTTTCGCAACCGGCAATGCCGGTGGGGTGACGGTCGATTGCAGCAAGGGAGTCGATGCGGATGGCTACGACTGCCAGATCATCCACGTCTACGGCACGCCGACCGCTGGCAGCAAGACGCTCGCGTTCCAGAGTCTCAACCAGACTGCTGGGAACATGGGTTATATCGGCTCTGGCGACTATATCCGGTCGATAGCTCGGGTGAAAGTTGACGCTGGCGCAGTCGGTTTCAGAGGCTTCGGGATCGGTGCGAAACTCCAGGGCAACAACGGCGCATCGGTCAATAAGACCAAATACAATTTTGCAGGTACGTCGAGCGAATGGCCGTCCGACCTACCGTTTGACGCCGTTTGCGTCTCTCAGCGCAATGACGTCTACGCGGACTGGGCGACGATGACAAGCCGCGGAATTACAGCGCTGCTCAATCTCGCATTTACCGGCGGAGCGCCCGTAGATTTCACGGTACGCGTTTCTCGGTTCGGTGTGAAGAAGTAATTTTCTAATCCCCTCTTGCACCGCATAAAGCCCGGCCGCGCGCCGGGCTTTTGCTTTTCCGGGTGTAAGCGCCCCGGCTACACCCGCCGCCGATGGCGCGCGCGCGAGCGGTCAAACATCATGGTTGCAACTCAACGCAGCCAGCAATCATGTCCCTCGTCATCTCCGCGCCGACTCCCGACACCCTCGAAACGCCGATCGTTTCCGGCCCGTTTTGGCCCAACATCGCGCCGGTCGACGTGCGTGCCCAGCAGCGCATCGACAACACCATCACCCCGGCACGCCTGCGCGGCGCGCTGATCGAATCGATTGCCGAGACCAACCACGCGCTGCGCATCTGGCGTCTGGCGCAGCAGGATCTCGGCATCAATCACCTGGCCGACGTCGTCAGCGACTACGAACCGGTCGACGGCGAATCCGCCCTCATCCAGAAATACCGCCGCGCCTGCGGCTGTCTCGCCAAGGCGCTGCTGCTCGAACGCTGGCGCGATTTCGACACCACCGCCCAGGGTGACAAACAGGCCGACACCCTCGAAATCCAGATCGGCGATCACCGGCGCGACTGGCACGCCGCGATTGCCGACATCACCGGGCGCACGCGGTCGACCGTGGAGCTCATCTGATGCAGGTGATAGCGCATCAGGGCGACACGGTCGACAGCCTGTGCTACCGCCATCTCGGCAGTAGCGCGCAGGTCGAAACCGTCCTCGACGCCAACCCCGGCCTGGCCGCGCTCGGCCCGGTCCTGCCCGAAGGCACGCCCGTCACCCTGCCCGATGCCGCCATGGCCGCACCGGCGACCAAAGCCTTCATCAATCTCTGGGACTGACCCATGGCCGAACCCATCGCCCCAACCCTCACCAGCACCGGCCTCATCGTGCTCGGCGTTGCCACAGGCCTCGATCCAATGCAGCTGCTCGCCGGCTTCATCGGCTGCTGGTGGTACAACACCTACGTCACCCCGCCATTGCCCATCGTCCAGCGGCTCACCTCCGGCATCCTCGCCGCCCTCGTTGCCGCCTGGGTCACCCCGCCCGTCCTCGCCTGGGTCACCGGCAGCGCCTGGTGGCCGGCACACGTCCCCCGCGGCACCGTCGGCCTGCCGCTGGCGCTGGCCGCCGGATTCCTCACACACCGAGTGCTCGGCCCGGCGCTGCTGCGCCTCGCGCAGAAAAAGGTGGAGGACATCGCATCGTGATCGACCTGGCCATCAAGCTCCTGCTCCTGATCGCCTGCAGCATCATCCTGCTGCGGGTCGAGCCCGCGCTCAACCGCATGTCGCCCTGCACCCCGTGGCGCATGCGCTACGCCGCCCTGCTGCTCGCCGGCGGCGCCCTCGCCGGCCTGTTTGGCCTGCTCGATGACGGCAAACCCAGCCTCGCCACCACCTGCCTGGCCGCCGGCATTGCCGCCCTCATGCTCGCCGACCGGCGCCGAAACCCCATCCACCGCCCACCTCACCCTCAAGGAGACCGCCATGCGTAAAGGCGATACCGGACATCAAGTCGCAACCCTGCAGCGCGAGCTCGTCACTGCCGGCTTCAAGCTCACCGTCGATGGATGGTTCGGCGCCGCCACCGAAGCCGCCGTCAAGGCCCTGCAGCAGCGCGCCGGCCTGGTCGTCGATGGCATCGCCGGCCCCAAGACGCAGGCCGCGCTCTACTCGCAAGACAAAGACAAGCGCACGCTGGCCGAAGCCGATCTCATCAAGGCCGCGGAGCGCCTTGGCATCGGCCTCGCCGCCATCAAAGCCGTCAACGAGGTCGAAACCACCGGCCACGGCTTCCTCTCCGACGGCCGACCGGTCATCCTCTACGAGCGTCACAAGGCCTTCGGCCTGCTGGGCGAATCCGGCGTCCCGGCCGAAGACGCCATCGCCCTCGCCACCCGCTACCCCAACCTCGTCAACGAAAAGCGCGGCGGCTACGCCGGCGGGCACCACGAATGGTCCCGCCTCAACACCGCGCTCACCATCCTGCCACCCGCCGTCGCCTACGGCGCCTGCAGCTGGGGCCAATATCAAGTCATGGGCTACCACTGGCAGCGCCTCGGCTACGCCTCGATCGACGAATTCGTCTTTTCCATGAAATCCGGCGAAGCCGGGCAGCTCGAAGCCTTCGTCCGCTACCTCGAAGCCGAGCCGGCCCTCATCAAGGCGCTCAAGGCCGGCAAGTGGGCCGATTTCGCCCGCGGCTACAACGGCCCGGCCTACAAGGACAACGCCTACGATATCAAGCTCGCCCGCGCCTACGAGCGCTACGCCGAGGCCGATCAAGCCGAGGCCGCCTGATCATGCTGCCCATGCCAACCGTCGCCAGCATCTACGCCGCGCTCGGCCGCTGGGCGCTCTATGCCCTGATCGCCGTCGGTCTGCTGCTCGCCGGCTACCTGCACGGCATCGACACCAGCGAAAAGGCCCAGGCCAAGCAGCTGCTCGATCAGGCCCTGGCCTACGCCGATCGCATCGTCCAGCTGCAGGACCAGGGCGAACAACTCACCGCACAGAACAACACCCTGCGCACCGCGCAGGCCGAAAAAACCCGCATCGTCACCCGTGAGGTCCTCCGCTATGTTCAAGTCACGCCGCCTGATCGTCGTGTTGTCCTGCCTGGCACTTGGCGCCTGCGCCACGACGCCGCTGCCGCCGGCGATCTTGCCGCCGCTGCCG
Source organism: Azonexus sp. R2A61 (assembly GCF_021401135.1). Lineage (GTDB taxonomy): Bacteria > Pseudomonadota > Gammaproteobacteria > Burkholderiales > Rhodocyclaceae > Azonexus. Next base: position 70,703 of record NZ_JACBFO010000002.1, read on the forward strand.
CCGGACCCCTGGCTGATGGAGCCGCCGGAACCGCTCAAGCCCTTGCCGAGCAGCCCGTCGCCGACGACATCGCCCTCGAAACCGTCGCCGACAACTACCGCGCCTGCCGGGAAACCGCCGCAAAGCTGGAAGGCTGGCAACGTCGCCAGCGCGCTCTGGCGGGAACCGCACCATGAAAAAACCGGCTGAGCTGCGCAAGCACCTGCAGCAATGGGTGCCGGACCTAGACCGGAACCCGGATAAGCTGCACATGTTCGTCAACAAGGGCCGAGTCAGCGCGCAGCACGGCGGTAATCTCAGCTTCGAACAGCACTACCAGCTCGAAATCATCGTCACCGATTTCGGCGAATCGCTCGACGTCCTCAACGTCCCGCTGCTTATCTGGATCAGCGAACACCAGGCGGACATCCTGCTCAACCCGGACGCGAAGACCAAGGCCGTCGAGTTCGAGGCCGAGATCATCGACGCCAGCAAGGCCGACATCCGGATCACCCTCGAACTCTCCGAGCGCGTCATCGTCCAGCCGGCGGCCGGTGGCGGCTACACCTGCGCGCACGTCGACGAACCGCCGCTGCCCGACCTCACCGGCCCCACCGGCTGGGCCATCTACCCCAATGGCGATCCGGTCGCCGAAGACGATGGCGGCTGACGACCTCGCCGCGCTCGACGCCTTCGCCGCCGACCTCGTCGCCAAACTCGAGCCGGGTGCACGGCGCGAACTCGCCGCCGCGCTCGCCAACGAACTGCGCGCCAGCCAGCAGCGGCGCATCGCCGCGCAGCAGAACCCGGACGGCTCCGCCTACGCGCCGCGTAAACTGCAGCTCAGGCACCAGAAGGGCCGCATCCGCCGCGCCATGTTCAGCAAGCTGCGCACCGCGCGCTTTCTCAAAGCCAGGGGCACCGCGGACGCCGCCATCGTGGGTTTCACCGAGCAGGTATCGCGCATCGCCCGCGTGCACCAGGGCGGCCTGCGCGACTACGTCAACCGCCGCACCGGGCTGGAAGTCGACTACCCCAAGCGCGAACTGCTCGGCTACAGCGAGCAGGATCTCGCGCGCATCGCCGAAATCGTCGTCGCACACCTGGCTCGGGCGTAAGCCGGCGCCCTACACCCGGCGGCACAAGCCATGCGCGCGCGGGGCCGGCATCATCGGCCTCATGGACATCGCCACCCTCTCCCGCCTGCTGGAAAACCTGATCCGCGTCGGCACGATCCATTCGGTCGACCTCAGCAAGCCGCGCGTGCGCGTCGAGACCGGCCGCATCGTCACCGACTGGCTGCGCTGGATCGAAGACCGGGCCGGCGAGACCACCACATGGAACCCGCCCACCATCGGCGAACAATGCATCATCCTGTCACCCTCCGGCGTGCTGGAACAAGGCGTCGTCCTGCGCGGCCTGCCGTCCGACGTCATTGACACCCCGAGCCGCAGCCCGGTCGAGCACGTCGTCAAGTTCCCCGACGGCGCCACCTTCACCTACGACCACGACGCCGGCCACCTCAGCATCACCGGCATCAAGACGGCCATCATCGTCGCCGAAGAAAGCATCACGCACGACACGCCGCTCACGCACCTGACCGGCAAATGCGTGATCGACGACCTGCTCACCTACAACAACGGACTCGCCGGCTACGGCGGCGGCAACGGCAGCGCCATCAAGGGAGACCTCCGCCACCGCGACGGCGTCCTCGAGCAGCAGAACGTCGCGCAGACCAACACCGGCGGATCGATCACCGACAACGGCATCACCCTGCATACCCATCGCCACGAAGGGGTCTATCCGGGCGGCGACACCAGCGGGGGGCCGGTCGCATGATGTCCCGCACCACTGGCCGCGCCATCGGCGAAGACGAGCACATCCGGCAATCGGTCGCCGACATCCTGACCACGCCCATCGGCAGCCGGGTCGAACGCCGCGCCTACGGCTCGAACATCCCAGACCTGATCGACTTCCCCGCCACCCCTGCCAACCGCCTGCGCCTCATGTCCGCCAGCGTCATGGCGCTGACCCGCTGGGAGCCGCGCATCGGCATCAGCACCGCGGCGGTCGACTACACCATGGACGGAAAAACCACCATCACGCTCGACGCCGTCAAACGCCGCGGCCAGCGCGCCGGCCAACCCATCACCCTGGTCCAGGCCCTCAAATGACCGTCGACCTGTCATCCCTGCCCGCCCCGGACGTCGTCGAGACGCTGGTCTTCGAAGCCATCGTCGCCGAGATCAAGGCTGACTTCATTGCCCGCTACCCGGCCGGCGCCGACGTCCTTGACCTCGAAAGCGAACCCGTCGTCAAGCTGCTCGAAGCCTTCGCTTACCGCGAGCTCAACCTGCGCGCCCGCTACAACGACGAAGCCCGCGCCGTCATGCTCGCTTTTGCCGAAGGCGCTGACCTCGACCATATCGGCACCACCTACTATCAGGAAGCCCGTCTCGTCGTCACGCCGGCCGACCTCGACACCATCCCGCCCATGCCGGCAGTCATGGAACTCGACGCCGACTACCGAAACCGCCTGGCCCTCAAGCCAGAGAGCTACTCCGTCGCCGGCCCGCGTGACGCCTTCCGGTTCCACGCCATCAGCGCCGACGGCCAGATCAAGGACGCCTCGGTCGACAGCCCGGAAGGCGGCACCACGCGGGTATTCGTACTGACGCGCACGGGCAACGGCATGCCAACGCCGACGCAGCTCGCCACCGTCACCGGCGCCCTGAGCGGCGAGACCGTCAGGCCGCTGTCCGAATCCGTCGTCGTCGCTGCACCGGAAATCGTCAACTACAGCCTGGATCTCGCGCTCACCTTCTTCGCCGGGCCGAGCACCGAAGTCGGCCTCGCCGCCGCGCAGGCCGCACTCGCCAGGTTCGCCGCCGACAGCCACCGGCTCGACACCGACATCATCCGCTCCGCCATCGATGCCGCCGCACACGTCGCCGGCGTGAAGAAAGTCGTCATCGCCAGCCCGGCCGCGGACATCGTCTGCACGCGCGGGCAAGCCCCGTACTGCACCGGCATCAACCTCACCGTCGCGGGGGTCGAATGAGCGCGCTGCTGCCGCCCCAGAGCACCACGCTCGAGCGAGCCGTCGACCAGAGCGCCGCGGCGCGCCTCGCCGCCCTGCCGGCCGTCGTCAGCAGCCTGTGGAATGCCGACACCTGCCCGCCGGCCATGCTGCCCTACCTCGCCTGGGCGCTGTCGGTCGACGAGTGGGACGAAACCTGGTCAATCGATCGCAAGCGCGCCGTGATCCGAGAATCCCGGCTGATCCACCAGCAGAAGGGCACGCTCGCCGCGGTTCGGCGCGCGCTGGCCAGCATCGGCCAGGGCGATGCGCTGGTGATCGAGCGCGGCGACTACATTCACCGAAATGGCGTCGCCCTGCGCGATGGCACGCATCGGCGCCGCGGTTCCGGTGGCTGGGCAACCTACCGCGTGGTGCTGCGCGAGCCGATCACCATCGACCAGGCGCAACGCATCAAGCGATTGCTGTCAGCCGTCCAGCGCAACTGCATCACCCTGACCGCCATCGATTTCCGCAAAGCCACCTTGCGCCGAAACGGCCAGGCCATGCGCAACGGCAGCTACACCCGCGGCCTTGTCAACACCAGCATTTCATAGGAGTCAACATGGCTATCTTGCCCGAAGCCGACGAATGGACCCCCGGCATCTATCAATACGAGGAAGAGGACGTCCTGCAGGGCGGCCCGGACGGCATGGACAACGTCCAAGGCAAAGCACTGGCGAACCGGACGCTGTGGCTGAAAAACCAGATCGCCAACCTGTCGACCGGAAAACAGCCGCTGGATGCCGAACTGACCGCGCTCGCCGCGCTGGTCAGCGCCGCTAACACCCTGCCCTACTTCACCGGCGCCGGCGCCGCTGCCCTGACCACCCTGAGCGCCTTCGCCCGGACCCTGCTCGACGACGCCGATGCCGCCGCGGCACGGGCAACCATCGGCGCCAACGACGCCAGCAACCTGACTACCGGCACCATCCCCGCCGCCCGCGTACCGACGCTCAATCAGAGCACCACCGGCAACGCGGCGACGGCCACGAAGCTGGCAACCGCCCGCACCATCAACGGCGTCCCATTCGACGGCACGGCCAACATCACCATCTCCAGCACCGATGCCTCGAAGCAGCCGCTGGACGATGAGCTCACCGCCCTGGCGGCGCTGGTCAGCGCCGCCAACACCCTGCCCTACTTCACCGGCGCCGGCGCCGCTGCCCTGACCCCCCTGAGCCCATTCGCCAGGACCCTGCTCGACGACGCCAATGCGGCCGCTGCCCTGGCAACCCTCGGCGCTGCCCCGCTTGTCAATGCGGCGCTGGGAGGTACCCCGACTGTACCCACGGCCGCCGCCGGAACGAACACGACGCAGATCGCCTCGACGGAATTTGTCCAGGCCGCCAGAGGCGCGTCGGCACCGGTTCGGCAAACGGTTCTTACCGGCCCATGCGATGGCAACGGTTGGCCGAGCTTTCTCCCGGCAACCTCGGCCAACTTGTCCATCTCAACGCAAAATGTCGGTGTCGACAGCGCCGCGTTGATCGTCGGCAGCGCCAGCGGGTTTTCTATCGACGGCGCCGTCGACCGCCTCGGCATCACGACCGAAAACCTGACCTGGGCATTAACGGCAAACGCAACGAACTACCTCTATGTTGATGTTTCCGCCGATGGAACCCTGGTCCCCGGCAGCACAACGATCCCGCCGATCTATACGAACAGCAACGCGCCAGCAGCAACCAATGGACAAGCGACTTTTTGCATAAAATTAATGCGGATGTTCGTTGGCAACGGTGCCGCCCCTGTGAAGGCAAATCGTGTATTTGTCGGCGAAGCGGTCACCAGTGCCGGCGCAGTAACAAGCGCAATCGCCTACGCTTATAACGGGATATACGACTCCGGCTTTTACGCAGTCGCAGCCGCGAGCAGCTACAACAAAAACCATAATCTGGGAGTGCTGCCGCTTTCAGCATCGCAACTTGTAGCGCAGAACGCCGACGGCTCCGGGTGGCTTGTATACATGGGCGTCCAGGGGAATTCGACCGGCATCAACCAAGGCGCGTCGATTATCTCAGCCTCTCGGGTGTCGATGATGCTGAAGACCGGGCCGAACTATGTCGCCTGTTTCACAAACGCGGCGGGAAACCAGAGTTATGAGCCCTCTGGATACGCCCGCCAACTCATATCGAGAGGATGGTAAGCATGGGCTTCATTTCTTCGACCACCGGGCAATACTACGAGGGCGACCGCATCGGCGGCGATCAGGAAGTGCCTGCGCGGCCAAATGCCGAGGCGGTCGCGATCAAGTGGGAACAGATCAAGGCCGCGCGTGATCAACGCACGGAACAAGGCGGCGTCCAGGTCGACGGCCGCTGGTACGACACCGACAGCGCCAGCGCGCTACGCTACAAGTACCTCGCCGACCTCGCCCTCGCTGCCGGCGGTGTTGTTAACGAAACCATCGTCCGCGCCGACTGGCGGCCGATGGACTACGACACCCTCGGCCCGGTCGACATGACCTACGGCCTGCTCCTGCGCATCATGCGCGCCGGCATCGAGCAGGCGCTGGCCATCGACACCGCCGCCGAGGTGCATCGCGCCGCGCTTCTGGCGGCCGAGGATCCTGCCGCATACGACTACCGCGGCGGTTGGCCGCTGGCGTTTTTCGACCCTCGGGCGTAAGCCGCGCCCCTACACCCGCCGCCGCGTGACCCCCGCGCGCGCGGCCGGCACCATGGGTGGCACACCTTGACCAGGAGCCACCCATGCCCGCCGACTACCATCATGGCGTACGGGTCTTCGAGCTTAACGAAGGCACCCGCCCCATCCGCACCATCGAAACCGCCATCATCGGCCTGGTCGGCATCGCCGACGACGCCGACGCGGCAACCTTTCCGCCCAACACCCCGGTCCTGATCACCGACGTCCTCGCCGCCAGCGGCAAGGCCGGCGACCTCGGCACCCTCGCCCCGTCGCTCGACGCCATCGCCGACCACGGCAGTCCGGCCGTCGTCGTCGTCCGCGTCCCCAAGGGCGCGACCGATGCCGAAACCACCAGCAACCTGGTCGGCAGCGTCACCGCCGGTGGCCAACTCACCGGCGTCAAGGCGCTGCTCGGCTCGCAGGCGCGCTTCGGCGTCAAGCCGCGCATCCTGGGCGTGCCGGGGCTGGATTCCCTGCCCGTCGCCACCGAACTCGTCGCGATCGCCAAGAAGACCCGCGCCATGGCCTACCTGTCGGCCTACGGCGCCGAAACCAAGGAAGCCGCCGTCGCCTACCGCGAGAACTTCGGCGACCGCGAAGCCATGGTCATCTGGCCCAACTTCACCCGCTGGGACACCGTCGCCAATGCCACCGCCGTCGCCCCGGCCGCCGCCCGCGCGCTCGGCCTGCGCGCCTGGATCGACGAAAACCACGGCTGGCACAAGACGCTGTCCAACGTGCCGGTGCAGGGCGTCACCGGCATCAGCCAGGACGTCTACTTCGACCTGCAGGACGAGTCTACCGACGCCAACTACCTCAACAGCCACGAAGTCACCACCCTGGTGCGCCGCGACGGCTACCGCTTCTGGGGCTCGCGCACCTGTTCCGACGACCCGCTGTTCGCTTTCGAATCCGCCGCGCGCACCGCGCACGTGCTGGCCGACACCATCGCCGAAGCGCACTTCTGGGGCGTCGACAAGCCGCTCACCCCCTCGCTCGCCCGCGACATCATCGAAGGCGTCAAGGCCAAGGGCCGCGAGCTCGTCCGCCTGGGCTACCTGCTTGGCTTCGACTGCTGGCTCGACCCCGCGCTGAACGCACCGGTGGTGCTCAAGGCCGGCAAGCTCTACATCGACTACGACTACACCCCCGTGCCGCCGCTCGAAAACCTCATGTTCCAGCAGCGCATCACCGACCGCTACCTGCTCGACTTCGCGTCGCGCATGGCCGCCTGACCCACCGGAGAAAACCATGCTCCCGACCAACCTCAAGAACTTCAACCTCTACAACGACGGCGAATCCCTGTTCGGCGTCGCCGAAGAAGTCGTCCTGCCCAAGCTGTCGCGCCAGATGGAGGAATACCAGGCGGCCGGCATGCCCGGCCCGATCGACATCGACATGGGCAACGAAAAAATGGTCCTTGAATGGACCAGCGCCGGACTCGTCTTCAGCGCCATCAAGCAGTACGGCGCGAAGAAGCCGGACGCCCTGATGCTGCGCTTCTCCGGCGCCTACCAGCGCGAGGACACCGGCGACACCCATGCCGTCGAAATCGTCGTGCGCGGCCGGCACAAGGAAATCGACATGGGTACCGCCAAGGTCAAGGACCCGACGAAGACCAAGATCACCACCACGCTCGCCTACTACAAGCTGATCGTCGACGGCGAGGTCCTGATCGAATACGACGCCCTGGCCATGATCTTCGTCGTCAACGGCACCGACCTGCTCGAAGACCAGCGCAAGGCCATCGGCCTGGCGTAACGCATACCCACCCCGCGAGCCTGCGAAAGTCCGCCCCGGCGCCTCGGCGCACGGGGCGGCCAGGGCAGCGGAAAACCAAGGAGAACCCCCTCATGACCACCAGCACCACGATCACCCTCTCCGTCCCGCTCAAGCGCGGCGACAAGGAACTGCACGACATCGTCCTGCACAAGCCCAACAGCGGCGCGCTGCGCGGCGTCAGCCTGCGCGAACTGCTCGACATGGGCACCGACGCCATCATCACCGTCGTCCCGCGCGTCTCCGACCCCAAGATCACACCGCAGGAAATGGCGGTCGTCGAACCCTGCGATCTGCTCAAGATGGGGGCCGCGCTCGCCGGTTTTTTGCTCCCGCCGGAAGTCCTGGCCGAGGCGGAGAAGAGCACCCAGTCCCCGACCGTGTAGAGGAATTCATGGCCGACATCGCCGTCGTCTTCCACTGGACGCCCGAATCCATGAACCCCATGGAACTCGACGAACTGTGCGCCTGGCGTGCCCGTGCCGCCGCGCGCATGCCCAAGGGCGACGGCAATGAATAACCTCGAACTCAAGGTCGTCTTCGCCGCGGTCGACAAGTTCGTCCGCCCGGTGAAGGCGATCACCGGCGCCGCCACCGAGGCGGCCAAGGCGCTGCGCGACAACACCGCACGCATCAAGGAACTCAACCGCAGCGTCGAGCAGATCGACGCCTTCAAAAAGGCCGAGAAAGACGCGGCGATCACCGCCAACACCTTTGCCAAAACCCGCCGGCAGATCGACGAACTCAATGCCGCCATCAGCCGGACGGGCGTGCCGACACGGGCACAATCCGCCGAACTCGCCACCCTTACCCGGCGCTCGGAAGACCTTCGGCAAAAGCACAAATCGCTGACCGAAACCGAGCAGAAGCTCTTCGAAAGACTCAAGGCCGCCGGCATCGACACCCGCAACCTGGCCGAGGCGCGCCGGCAGCTGGCCAGCGCCAGCGGCCAGGCCAGCACAGAAAGCCGGCGCCTGCAGGCCAACCTCGACGCCGAAAACCAGAAGATGCGCCGCCTGCGCGCTGCCCAGGCCGACCTTGCCAAGGCCAAGTCCACCGCCGGCAAGCTGGCCATGGCCGGCGCCGGCATCACGGCGGCCGGCGCCGCCGTCGGACTGCCGGCCGCCCGTGCGGTCAACGACTTCCGCGACTTCGAAACCGCCATGCTTGGCGTCGCCCGGCAGATGGACGGTGCCCGCGACGCCAGCGGAAAGCTGACCGCCGACTACTGGGACATGGCCGCCGCCATCAAGGCCATGAGCGAACGCCTGCCCGGCACCGCCAACGACATCGCAAAGATCGTCGAAGGCGGCGCCCGCATGGGCATCCAGGGCAAGCAGAACCTGCTGATCTACGCCGAAACCACCAGCATCATGGCCAACGCCTTCGACCTGCCGGTCGACCAGGTCGGTGAAGACATCGGCAAGATCAGCCAGCTCTACAAGGTGCCGATCCAGGACATCAAAGAACTCGGCGATACCATCAACTGGCTGGACGACAACGCGCTGAGCAAGGGCGGCGACATCATCGACGTCATGAAGCGCATCGCCGGCACCGCCGACATGTCCAAGATGAGCTACCGCGAAGCCGCCGCGCTGGGTTCCACCTTTCTCAGCCTCGGCGCTGGCGCCGAGGTGGCGGCCAGCGCATCGAACGCCATGGTGCGCGAGCTCGCCGTTGCTAACATGCAGAGCAAGCGCTTCCGCGAAGGCCTCGGCATGCTGGGGCTGGACGGCAAGGCCGTGCAGGCGGGCATGGCGAACAACGCCACCGGCACCATCATCATGGTGCTGGAAAAGATCAAGGCGCTCGCCGGCGACAAGCAGCTCGAAGCCGCCACCCGCCTGTTCGGCAAAGAATTCGGCGACGACGCCGCCAAGCTGGCCAGCAACCTCGAGGAATACCGCCGGCAGCTGGCACTGGTCCGCGACGAAGCCGCCAAGGGCAGCATGGACCGCGAATTCAGCGCCCGTGCCGACACCCTGAATCAGCGCATCGAAAACGCACAGGACAGCATCCGCAACCTCTCCAGCGACCTCGGCCAGCACCTCAAGCCGGCCATTGCCGACACGCTCGAAAGCACGCAATCCATCATCCAGGGCATCCGCGACTGGGCGGCGGAAAACCCGCGCCTGTCAGCCGGCATCATTACCGGCGTCAAGTGGCTGGCCATCCTGCTCACCGTGCTGGGCGCCATCACCATCGCCGCCGGGGCGATCCTCGTCCCGCTGGCCATGCTCAAATTCTCGTTGGCGGCAATCGGCCTGTCCGGATCGGCGGGAAAAGCCGGGCTAGCTGGGATAGCCTCGAAAATCTGGCTGGTCCTCGGCCCCATCACAAAGCTGACAGCCGCATTCGGTGCAGGATACGCGGCCGGCACCCTGCTCAATGCCGGCATCGATACCCTGCTCTCGAAGATCCTCGGCTACGAAACCACGCTCGGCGGCAGCATCTACGATCTTGAGCAGCGAATCCGCGGCGGATTCGGCAATGCCGTCACCTGGCTGGAGACCCTGCCGCTCCGCGCCGTCACCGTCGGCAGCGAACTGGTCAACGGCATGATCCGCGGCATCCAGGCCCGCTGGGACGCGCTGCGCAGCACCGTGACCGGCATGGCCGACTCAACCATCGGCTGGGTCAAGGAAAAGCTCGGCATCCGCTCGCCATCACGGGTGTTTGCCGAAATCGGCGCTTTCACCATGCAGGGGTTTGAACGCGGCATCCTGCAGAACGACACCGGTCCGCTCAACGCGCTGGGCGGCGTGGCCCGCCAGCTCGCCGGCATCGGCAGTGCCGCCGCGCTCAGCATGTCGCCAATCGGCATCGGCTCGGCGGCGGCAGCTGGTGGAAACACCTACCACATCAGCATCCAGGCGCCGGCCGGTGCCGATGAGCAGCTGCTCGCCAGCCTCGTCATCCGCGCCATCGAGCAAGCCGATGCCCGCAAGGCCGCCGCCCGCCGGTCGCGCCTCACCGATTCGGAGTAAGCCATGTACGGCGTCCCGGCCATCCACATGCTCATGATCTACGGTCTCTTCCCCTTCGGGCTGGATACCGTCCCCTACCAGCAACTGCAGCGCCAGATCAGCTGGCGGCACCCAGAAAATGCCCGCGTCGGCGCCCGGCCGGCCTCGCAATTCGTCGGCCGCGGGGCCGAAACGATCACCCTGTCCGGGCTGCTGGTGCCCGAGATCACCGGCGGCAAGATCAGCCTGGCCGCGCTCGAAGCCATGGCCGACGAAGGCAAGTCGTGGCCGCTCATCGAAGGCACCGGCTGGTATTACGGCATGTTCGTCGCCGAGGACCTGGCCACCACCGCCAGCGCCTTCTTCGCCGATGGCGCCGCCCGCAAGATCGAGTTCTCCCTGCGCCTCAAGCGTACCGACGACGACCCCAGCCTGCTCGGTACCGTCGGCAACGAACTGCTCAAACTGCTGGATCTCAAATGATCGACCTCGGCCAATACCTGGCCCGCCAGCCGGACCGCCGCATCGACTGGCGCATCGCGGTCGACGGCAAGCAGATCAGCCAAACCATCGATGGCCGCCAGCGCCTCATGTCGCTCACGCACACCGACCTGCGCGGTTTCGAGGCCGACACCCTCGACATCGAGTTCGATGACAGCGACGGCGCGCTGGCGCTGCCTGCCAAGGGCGCCGAAATCACCTTCGCGTTCGGCTGGGCCGGTGAAGGCCTGGTCGACAAGGGCAAATTCATCGTCGCCGACGTACAGCACCGCGGCACGCCGGACGTGCTCGCCATCCGCGCCACCAGCGCCGACCTGGCCGCCGGGCTGACCACCCAGCGCGAACGCGCCTGGCACCAGACCACGCTGGGCGCCATCGTCCGCACCATCGCCGATGAAAACGGCCTCAAGCCGCTGGTCCACGCCAGCCTGGAAAACATCGCCATCGCGCACGACGACCAGACCAACGAAAGCAGCGCCAGCTTCCTCACGCGCCTCGCCAAGCGCTACGATGCCTACGCCGCAGTCAAGAACAACTACCTCATCGTCTCGCCGTCCGGCGCCGGCATCACCGCCAGCGGCGCCGAGCTGCCCACCCTCGACATCACCCGCCAGCGCGGCGACCAGCACAACTTCCTCTTCGCCGACCGCGACACCTTCGCCGGCGTGCGCGCGCTGTACAACGACGTGGATCTCGCCGTCAAAGGCGAGGTCGTCTGGGGCGACAGCGAAGACAGCAACGAGCGCAAGCAGCGCCCGGCCACCGTCAGCACAACGCCGGTCAACGGCCAGTACAAGGCGCTACCGACCACCTACCCGAGCCGCCAGAAAGCGCTGCGTGCGGCCCGCGCGGAATGGAAACGCCTCAAGGGCAACAAGGCCGCCAGAGCGGCCTACATCGGCGTGCGCGCCAAGTACAACGACCGCAACCTCAGCGCGGCCGGCGAAGTCGCCTACGGCCAGGCCGACGACGACAAGGCCATCGCCAGCGCCAAACGCCAGGCCGCCACCGACGCCAGCCGGATGACCGGCACAGCCAACCAGTTCGATCGAACCGCCGACAACCTCAAGACGCTGCGCCACGTCTACAGCAACCGCCAGAACGCCCTGCGCGCCGCCCGCGCCGAGTGGCGCCGCCTGCAGCGCGGCGTGGCGACATTCAGCCTCACACTCGCCGTCGGCATCCCCGAAGCCATCCCGGAAATGCCCGCCATCGTGCGGGGCTGGAAGCCGCAGATCGACGGCACCGACTGGCTGGTGACCAAAGCGACCAACACCATCGGGGCCGATGGCGGTTATTCGCAAGTGCTGGAGTTCGAGGTAAAGGCGACAGAGATTGTGACGGAGTCAGCAATATAACCTTATTGATATTGCTATTGCATACTACCTTGGCAAAATAAAGCCCTCCGGGAGAGGGCTAAGGGAACATATTACGACATGCTCCGGGATCGGTTGGCGATCCCTTCTGGCTGTTATATCGCCGCCAGTACTGTCATCGACTCGTTTGTGACAGGTCATCGTTTGCAAGGCGCTTGGCAAACGTCAGCAGCATTTCTGCATCACTATCCGTCAGCGGCAAACTGAAGATTTCTTCAGCCACCCTGGCCGCCGGCGTATAGGGCCGGGATTCGGGCTCATGCAGCACCGCCCCTCCATCGCTGGCGATCGAGCGACGCCCGGTGATCACATACCCGATGTCGGCACCGATGCCATAAAACAGGATCAACTTGTCGAGTTTTGGCGGCGTCGAGCCTTTTTCGTAAGAGATGATCGTCCGCTCAGTCGTCACCAGCGGCGCGGCGAGCTGCCCCTGCGTAAAGCCAAGCCGCAGCCGTTCCTCGCGGAACCTACGCCCGAACCCGAAAATAATTTCATCAACTTCCGTTGACATATGAAACTTTCTTCACCACAATGTGTTACACACAACACAGAACTTCCATCATCGCATGAGCAACACAAAGCGCAACCCCGACGGTGTCGTAAAAGGAAGCCCGATTCCGCTTCGGCTGATGCCGCAGGAACTGAAAGAGGCACATGCCGTGGCCGATCAATTTCAGATCAGCCGATCAAAACTCGGCCGCGATGCCTTCATTGCTGGCCTCCCAATTGTCATCAAGCGTCTATCCTCTGCCGCCGCCAGCCTCCCCCCCTCGAAACCGGCGGCGGACTTTACCGGCGGTGAGGCTTCGGCCTCACCGTCCGGCCTTTCTTCTCTCGCAGAATAGGGCCAGGTGAAAAAATGATCATGCAGCGCGCAACGCACCCCAGCCCCATCGCCCTGCTCCGCGAGCACATCGAAGCCTGGCGCCGCGACAATCGCTGGTCCCGCGAGACGACCGCGGACATGATCGTCCAGGCGCACATCCGCATCGGCGGCCCGGTATTCACCGGCATTGCCTTCGAGCCGCCCACGACCGACACCTTCGAGCGCATGCGCGTCAACGCCGACCGCATCTTCCGCTGGCTCGATGACGTCACCAAAGACAAGAACCTTCTGCCCTTCAATTTCCTGCTGTCCATCGTCGCCGCCCTGCCGGAAGACCGCCGCATCCTGCTGCTCAACGACCTGCTGGCGCCGGTCGGCCTGCATGTCGAAGCCGGCCAGGACGACGATGCCGACGTCACCCACGAAGAGCTCGTCGATGCGTTCCGGACCCTGGTCGAGCATGGGGCGCAGGCCACCGTCGCCACCAGCCAGCTACTCGATGGCATCCACCCCGGCGAGATCGAGCATGCCGAGAAAAAGCTCGGCCTGATCGCGTCGACCGTAAAAAAGGCCCGTGGCCTGATGGCCCGGTTGAAAAAGCGGAGGTCGGCATGAGCGAATTCAACCAGTGGCGCATCGTCTGCCCGCACTGCGGCCACACCAGCACCGTTCGCAGCTCCAAGCAGATGGGCGATACCGTGCGCGAATCGACGGTCACCTGCGACAACCCGGAGTGCATGCATAGCTGGGTCGCTCAACTGGTCGCCGTCCGCACCATCGCCCCATCGATGAACCCCAAGCCGGGCGTCTACATCCCGCTGTCTCCCCGCTCTCAGGCGGCCGAGCAGCAGGCAGCTGCCGCGCAACTGGAACTCGGCATGACGCACCCGCCGCCGCGCCCAGGCTGACGCCCTAGCCCCACAACCCACTCATCCACCAGCACGCTGGAAACAGCGCGCAGGGACTTTTTACGCCAAAAAACGGAGCCAGACATGGCACAGCAAACACCGATACGCGCAATCAAGGAAGCCAGAAAGATGGCCGACGAGCACGGCATGCTCGTCATCGAAAAGGCGGGTCGCTTCCTGCTCTACCGCAAGCTGCCGCACCGCAACGTCTACATCGGTTTCCGGTCGGACATCGAGGCCTTCCGCCGCTTCGTCGAAGCCTGCGCCTACCCCAAGCAGAAGGAAGCGCGGCACTGACATGGCTGAAATGCGCAACGACATCCTCGTCGAGCTGCTGCCGCGGATCAAGGCGGACTTCAAGTTCAAAAAAACCGTCGGCGGCTGGCTGCAGGGCGGCGAGTGCCCGAAATGCAACAAGAAAGAGCTCTTCGCCAAGGCCGACAATCCCTGGACGCTCAACTGTGGGCGAAAGGACAACTGCGGCCACATCGTCTACGTCAAGGAAGAGTACCCGGACATCTTCGACGACTGGTCAAAGCGCTACGCACAGTCGCCGGCCGAACCGAACGCCGCAGCGGATGCCTACCTGCGGACCAATCGCGGCTTCGACCTGGCCAGAATCCAGGGCTGCTACACCCAGGAGTATTACCAGGACAGAAAGAAGGGCATCGGCTCCGCCACGGTTCGCTTTCCCATCGCCAACGGCGGCTACTGGGAACGTCTGATCGACCAGCCCGGCCGCTTCGAGAAAAAGGCCAACTTCAACTTCGGCGCGCAGTACCAGGGCACGGTATGGGAACCGCCCATGCCGCAGCCGGACGACGAAATCTGGTTTGTCGAAGGCATCTTCGACGCCATCGCATTGATGCATGCCGAGCGCTACGCCGCCACGCCGCTATCGTGCAACAACTACCCTTACCTGTTCCTTCAGGCGATTGCCGAGCGCTGCATCCAGTCAGACAAGAAGCGCCCGAAGCTCGTCTTTGCCTACGACGACGGCAAGGCCGGACGCGACTACATGCGGCGCCACGTGGCCCGCGCCACCACCGAAGGCTGGGAGGCCAGTGCCGCCTACATCCGCTTCGAGCGCGGCGTAAAGCGGGACTGGTCCGACCTGCACCTGGCTGGCGGCATCACCGACGAAGCGATCGAGGACGCCCGCTACCGCGGCGCGCTGCTCACCGCCCGCAGCGCCGCCGACAAGGCCGGGATCATTTTCAAGAAAAAGCAGTGGCGCGACTTCTACTTCGACTTCAACAACCGCCTCTATTGGTTCGAAATCGACTACAAGAAGCTCAGCGATGCCGAGGAATACCTCAAGAAAGAGGCCGGCAACGCGCAAAAGACCCCGGAAGAGATCAAGCGCATGGCGCTCGAACAATCCCGTACCGTCTTCGAAATCGCCAACTGCCTGCCCACCCCGCTCTACTACCAGTCCAGCGCACTGACCGACGAGGCCTGGTACTACGTCCGCATCGATTTCCCGCACGACGGCAACAGCCTCAAGGCCGCATTCAACGGCCGCCAGATTCGCGTCGCCGGCGAGTTCTCCAACCGCCTGATCCACGTCGCGCCCGGCGCGCTCTACACCGGCAATCAGCGCCACCTGGACCTCTGGCTCAAGAGCCAGATGTTCGGCATCCGAACCGTCGACTCCATCGATTTCATCGGCTACAGCAAGGACCACAAGGCGTGGATTTTCGACAAGCTGGCGGTGGCCGAAGGCAAGGTCATCAAGCTCAATGAGGAAGACTTCTTCGACATCGGCAAGCGCGCAGTCAACAGCCGCAATAAAACGGTCAACCTCGCCATCAACGCCGACCTCACCGAATACGATCCGGCCTGGTCGAAAGTGCTGTGGTCCTGCTTTGGCGCCAAGGGATTCGTGGCGCTGTCCTACTGGCTGGGAAGCCTGTTTGCCGAGCAGATCCGCGAACCGGCATTCCACGAAAGCTACCCCTTCCTCGAAGTCACCGGCGAACCGAACGCCGGCAAATCGACGCTGATCGAATTTTTCTGGAAGCTCTGCGGCCGGACGGCCTACGAGGGCTTCGACCCGGCAAAATCCTCCGCCGCCGGCCGCTCGCGCAATCTGGTGCAGGTCTCCAACCTGCCCATCGTCCTCATCGAATCCGACCGCGACAAGGGCGAATCGGACAAGCTCAAGCAGCGCTCGTTCGACTGGGACGAGTTCAAGACGGCATTCAACGGCCGCAGCGTGCGCAGCCTGGGCGTCAAGAGCAGCGGTACCGACACCTACGAGCCACCCTTCCGCGGCGCGCTGGTGATCAGCCAGAACGCCAAGGTGGTGGCCTCCGACGCCTTCATGCAGCGGATCGTGCATATCTGGCTCGAGGCCAAGCCTGTCACTGTCCAGAGCCGCGCCAACTTCAAGGCGCTCACCGGCTTCCCGGTCAAGGCCTGCAGCGGATTTGTGCTCAAGGCCACCCGCGCCGAGCCGGAGATCCTGAAGACGGTCCAGCAACGCTACGAGGCCTACGTTCAGCTACTCGACGACCGGCCCGAGATCCGACAACAGCGGGTCAAACACAACCACGCCCAGCTCATGGCCTTGGTCGATGCGTTGCGACTGATCGTCGAGTTCGACGACGACATGCACCTCGCCATCCTCGAAGAAATCATCGCCATGGCGATCGAGCGGCAGGAAACCATCAACGACGACCCGCCGGTTGTCCAGGAATTCTGGGAAGTCTTCGACTACATCGAGTCCAGAAACGACGAGTCGACGCTCAATCACAGCCGGGATGACCGCCAGATCGCCGTCAGCCTCAACGAGTTTGTCAGCCGCGCCGAATCCATGCGTCAACAGGTGCCCGACATGCGCGAGGTCAAGAAGCACCTGCGCAACAGCCGCTGGCGCCGCTTCGTCAAGGCCAACCACCCGGTCAACAGCCGCATCACCAATAAAACGGTCAAGTGCTGGGTCTTCGAGCGGGACGACCCGCGCCGCAAGGCCGGCGACGACTGAACCACCGATTTTTTCGCAGCACAACCAAGGAGCCCATCATGGAAGTCATCATCAATAAGGCCAAGTTCGACCGACTGGTCGGCGCGGTCGAGCAGCTGCAGACGCTCAACGCCGACGGCACACTCGCCGCCGCCTTCGCTTTCAATGCCGAAGGCGACAACGTACACAAGGCCGTCACCGCCTTCGACAACCTCGCCACCGCCACCGCCGTCATCCGCGTCGAAACCCGCAACGCCAGCCCATTCCTGCGCTACCGCCGCGAGATCATTGCCGATACCCCATCCGGTGCCGCCCTGCGCCGCCTGGTGCTCTCGCTCTACGGCCGCCATGCCGCACCGCTGCGCGACCTGTTCGAACACTTCGGCGAGCACGAATCCCGCGTCGCCCTCGAATGCATTACCAGCTTCGCCACCCACGGCGACCGCGACAGCCAGTTCATGGGCCTCGGCCTGGAAATCGGCCAGGCCATCAGCGATGAACCGATCGAGGTGGTGGCATGAGCGAGATCCAGATCATCCCCCTCGAGGATCACCTCGACAGCCAGCACGACGGCATGATCCGCGTCTCGGTCACTCTGCCCCGCGCCGACCTGGCCAAGCTGCATGCCTGGATGGATAGCGACACCTGGGAGAAAGCCGAAGCCGTCCGCAAGGCCCGCCTCGATGACTGCCTGAAGTCGCTCGAGCACGCGCTGAACTGGGCGCTTCGCCACGACACCAGCGGCGCTCGTGTCTTCGCCACGCTGCTGGCCAGCATGTACAACGGCAACCGCGTGAAGTTCGATGTCTCTGACCTCAAGCTGCTCGACTGCGCCAACTTCGAGCACGCGATGAACAGCATCCGCCTCTGCCAGGAAACGAACCGCGAGCCGCACCAGTTCTTCAAGGACGGCGGAAAGTTGTTCGAGCGGATGATCGGCGACTGGAAGCTGGAGAAGAAGCGGAGGGCTGCGTGATGAGCATCTATAAACGCTACTTCCGCGTCACCGCTGGCCCGCTGATGGACAAGGTCCGCGAGATCAATGCCGCAAACGACGCGAACCGTAAAACCGTCCTGGCATTTGTTGATGAAATCGGCGCCAAGAACGTTTACACCTACAAGGACGGCACCGTCAGCGGTTTTGAGTTCGATAAAACGCCAGATCAGGGCGTCTGGAAACAGCCGAACAGCTTCGGCAATTACATGCCCAGGAAGAACACCGCCAGCGGAAAGGTGATGCTTACGCGCATTCAGAAACTGCCGCGGCTTCTTTGCATCAGTAATGCCCTCGAAGTGATCGGTCTTCATGGCGACGTCCCCGTGCTGATCGGTGGCGGGATTGGTTACCGATCGACGCTGACCGGATCAACGAAGCTCGGCGTCATGTTCGTCGGCGTTCCCTGGCGCGATATCGATCCCGCAGAACTCGCCGAATACCAGCAAGAGCATGCCAAGGGCACATGGTTCTCCACAGAAATGGAACACCTCTGCTGGATTCCGTCGCCAGACATGCAGGAGATCAAGCGCTGGGAGATGGAGAAGGAGATCGATGAACTCAATGCGCGCCTGCGGGCGATGGCTGAGGTGCCGGCATGAAAGCCCGCGACCTGCTCCAGAAGCTGATGGCCGGCGATATCCCGCTCAACGCCACGCTGTACGTCCAGACCATCGACCCGGAAACCGCCCAGCCCGTACTGGTGCCGGTGACCGCCATCGCCCGCGGCGAATCCGACACCTACGGCAACGCCGCCATTCTTGAAATCGAGGAGTGACCATGCAAACCATGTACCCCTACCAGATCAACGCGATCATCCACCCGCTGTGCCAGATCGCCGAAGCCTACGAAGACGCCTACCGTCCCGAATGGCACACGCTGGCCAGCGCCGCCGCGTGCCTGGAACGCCTGCTGATCGGCGACAAGCCGGCCGACCTTGAACAGGTCGTCACCCGCCTTAAGGCGCTCGACCCGACCGACCCCGGCTATCGCCGCCCCGGAAAAACCTACCACTTCGCGGTCGACATGGCGATCACCGTGCTCGACGGCGTACGCCTCGGCCTGATCGAGGTTCTGCCGCGCGGCGACACCACGCCGGTATTCCTCGGCGTCGATCTGGCGGAAGGGCCGGACATCAGCGTGATCAGCCCCCCGTGCCAGGCCTATTCCCGCCGCGGAGGAAGCCATCATGCGTAAGCGCTGCCGCCGTACACATCGCCGCGAGGCCGCGCCGACCATCGTCGCTTACTACCTCAATCCAGAGGTCAGCACCCAGGAGCGCATGGCCGTCGAGGCCATCCGCGCCGGCTGGGCGAAGGTGGCGCATTTCGACGTGCTGGCAGACTGCCGCGACATGCTCGCGCTGGCCGCCGACGAAAAGCGCGACCAGCAGACGCTGGCGGTCTGCGAGCTCGGCCTGATCGCCCTGCAGAACATCAAGGACCGCTACGTCGACCGCCAGCGCCTGGTCGCCACCGGCGACGAGCTGCAGGCGCTCTACGCCCTGGTCGACGTCTCCGAGGATTTCTGGAAGCGCCAGCCGGGCAGCCTGTTCATCGATGCCGAGGCGGCCCTGTCGCGTTGCCGGGCGGAACAGCGGGAAAGGAGAGCGGCATGAAAACCTATGCCCTCATCTTCTGCTGGATTCCGATCGCCGCAGCGTTCATGGGAACCGGGCAGCCGGGATTCGGAAGCTATTTCTTCTGGGCGCTTGTGCTGACCGCGAACGCCGTCAACGCCTGTGCCAGAGCCTTCCACAAGGCCGGCGAAGAAAGCCATCGCCGGATCGACGACGAGATGAAGCTGGCCGCCCTGCTTTCGGAAACGGAAACGGAGTGGAACCAACGCTGCCTGGCGCACGATCTGTTCTGCGAAAGGGGGACCAAGTGACCGCCATCGCCCTCTTCGCCGCCACCTACTTCCTGGTGCTCTTCCTCGGCCTGCAGAGCCTCAACGTCAACGGCGGCCACAAGCTGCTGGCGGCGCTCACCAGCCTGGGAATCAGCACCGCCAACATCACCGTGCTGAAGCTGATGCCCGGCCCGACCAGCGCCTGGGAAATCGCCGCCTACTGCATCGGCGGCCCGGCCGGCATCGTCACCTCGATGCTCATCCATCCGTGGATGGTGCGCCGCTTCGGGAGAAAGCCATGAACCCCGCCATCTACCCCGCCGACTTGGCTGCCCTGACCGCCCAGCGCGCCGGCGAAAAGTACCGGCCGAGCAACGGCACCGAGAGCGAATGCTTCTTCGCCGCCTGGTGCCGCAAGTGCCAGCGCGACAAGTCCATGCGCGAAGGCGTCGATGTCGACGAGTGCGACGACAACGAGCGCTGCGACCTGATCGCCCGGACCTTCGTTTTCGACGTCGAGGACGCCGAATACCCCACCGAATGGCAGTACGGGAAGGACGGCCAGCCCTGCTGCACCGCCTTCGTCCCCGCCGGCGATCCGATCCCGACGCCGCGCTGCACGAAAACATTGGAGCTTTTCTGATGAGCAACCTGTTCGATGTCGTCGCCCTCGACGACAACTGCACACGCTTCGCCTGCCAGCGAGAACTGTCCGACTGCACCTTCGAAACAATCGGAAACTACGCCAGCGCCGACGAAGCGCAGATCGACTGCGATCTGATGAATGAGGCGGTTGAAGAAGATAACCGTGCCTGGGAAGACTTCCTGGCCCCCGTCTACAACCAACAACAAGGCGGTGCCCAATGACCGCCCGCCAACCCATCCACCGCAACCCGGACGACGTTCGCGAGATCCGCAGCTTCATGCTCTTCGGGGCCATCGGTGCCGGCGCCAAGGGCTTCATGCGTGGCTCGGCGCGCGTCGGCAACATGGTCGCCCGGCCGCGCTGCATCGGTTCGGTCGACGTCGATGCCGCCGCCAACCGCGACTTCAAGCGTCTGGTCGGCGTCGATGCCACGACGCTGGACATGTTCTCGCTCGAGCAATACATCGCCTTCCACGGCCGCACGCCGCCGGCTGGCTGGCGCGAAGCGACGCCGGACGACATCCGCCGCGCCGCCGGCTACGAGTTCCCGCACATCGTCTTCCTGAGCGCACCGTGCAAGGGCTTCTCCGGCCTGCTCAACGAGACCCGCAGCAAGACGGACAAGTACCAGGCGCTCAACGGCCTGACCGAGCGCGGCGTCTTCCTGATGCTCGAAGCCTTCGCCGAGAACCTGCCGGAACTGATCGTCTTCGAGAACGTCCCGCGCATCGCCACGCGTGGCCGCTTCCTGCTCGATCGCATCGTCGCCCTGCTGCGCCACTACGGCTATGCCGTGGCCGAGACGACGCACGACTGCGGCGAGCTGGGCGAACTGGCCCAGAGCCGCAAGCGCTTCCTGATGGTTGCCCGCCACATGGCCAAGGTCCCGCCCTTCCTCTACGAGCCGGCCAAAAAGCGGCTGCAGGCGGTCGGCACAGTCCTGGACCGCATGCCGCTGCCCGGCGACCCGGCCGGCGGCCCGATGCACCGCGTGCCGAACCTGCAGTGGAAGACCTGGGTGCGCCTGGCCTTCGTCGAGGCCGGCAGCGACTGGCGCAGCCTGAGCAAGCTGGCGGTCGAGGATGGATATCTGCGGGATTACCTGATCGTGCCGGGCTACCACCACGGCTACCTCGGCGTGCAGCGCTGGGACGAGACGAGCGGCACGGTGCAGGGACGGTCGACGCCGAGCAACGGGGCTTTTTCGGTGGCCGATCCACGCTTCGAGCAGTCCGCGCACTGGAACCACGGCCAGGCTTACGGCGTTCTGCGCGCCGACCAAGCAGCAGGCGCGGTCGCCGGACAGCAAGCCCCCGGGCAAGGCTACTACTCGGTGGCTGATCCGCGCCACCAGGGGCCAGCGAAGCACAGCAACGAATTCCGCATCGTGCCCTTCAACCACGCCGCGATGGCTGTCACCAGCGCCCACGGCAGCGGCCAGTGCGTGGCTGATCCGCGCGGATCCACCAACCCGGCCGACCTGCACGGCAAGTACAAGGTCGAACGCTGGGACGAGTATTCCCGCACGGTCATCGCCGGCAACGCCAACGGCGCCTACGCCGTCGCCGACCCGCGCCCGGCCGGCATCCCGCAGGCCGGCGACCACTACCAGACCGGCGGACACTACGGCGTCCGTCGCTGGGAAGACACCAGCGGCGCCGTCGCCTCGGCCGCGTGCCACGACAACGGCTTCTGGTCCGTTGCCGACCACCGTATGCCGGCCGCGACCGACAAGGTCGTCGCCGTCATCCGCGCCCTGGACGGCACCTGGCACCGCCCTTTCACGACGCTGGAACTCGCCGCCCTGCAGTCGATCATCGAGCCCGAGGAATACCTCGAGCTGGACGGCCTCAACGACAGCGCCTGGCGCGAACGCATCGGCAACGCCGTCCCGCCAGCCGCCGCCGAGGCCATCGCCTCGCAGATGTACCAGACCCTGCTGCTGGCCTGGTCGGGCGAAACCTTCCTGCTGTCGTCGACACCCATCTGGGTGCAGCCGGTGGCGGTGGCGCTGAGTGTGGCGCAGGGAGTGGTTGGGTAACGCTGGCAGTAACGGGCCGAGCCGCGACAGCGGCGGAGGTCCGCGTTGACTGAAATGTTATGCGGCAATTTTGAAAGGAAGAACATGAACACTGACACCAACAACGCCAAGCTGCTGCTCCTGTTGCAGCAAGCCTTCGACGCGCTGGAAGCCACTGCCGACAGCGACATTGACCACTTCGAGGACGAGGAAGAAGAAGCCGAAGCAGTTCCGGCGCAGTACGCCTGCCGCAAGATCATGGATGCCATGGACCTGCTGCGAGCGGCGAACAGGGAGCGCCTGCTTGGCGCATAACGCTAAATAGCCGGCCTCCACGCCGCCTATTCTGTCCACAGCCGACTTTTACATCAAATGATCACCTATATCGCCAGCGCATGAACCACGACGCCCTGATCCGCCACCTGACCTACTACGCCGACCTCATGATCAAGGATCTGCGAGAGGATCACGCCCGCAGCTACCTGCGCGGCTGCATCCCGGTCTGGCGCGATTCCTACGGCCAAGATGTAGCTGCACAGATGGGCCGGATCATCGCCCAGCGTTTTCGGGAACGTGCGAGCCATGCCGCTTGATCAGCCGCCGGCAAGGGCGACAATCCATCTCACGGTCGACGAGCTCGTCGACCTGACGGATCGGCGCATGCCATCGAAACAGATCCAATGGCTTGAGCAGAACGGATGGAAATACATCGTCTCGGCGGCCGGCAGACCAAAGGTTTCCCGGGCCTACTATGATCGGATGATGGGTGCGATCGACGCCGATCCGGCAGATGGCGCGCAAGAACCCGACTTTTCTCATTGGACGGAAAAAAAACATCATGGTGGGTCGCAGAAAGAACAATCTGGAGTTGGGCATGTCCAGGCTGTACGTCTACGAAGGCAAGCGGCATAACACCTACTACACCGTCGACCGCAACAACAAATACATCAACCTCGGCCACGACGAGCTCGAGGCCAAGCGCAAGTTGCTGGAGATGCAGGGCGAAGAGCCGGAGCGCGGCACAGTCGCTGACTATCTGGCACAGATGATGGCCGATCGCTGGCGCCTGGTGAAAGCCAGGAAGCTTTCGGCGGCGACGGTTGAAACCAATGAGCTGGAAGTCGACCAGTTGAACAAGGCCTTCGGCAAGATGGACCCAGCCGCCGTCAAACCGAAGCATATATGGCTCTACCTGCACACCCATCGCGGCGCCGAAAACCCGGTGCGCGCAAATCGAGAGATCGCGCTGTTTTCCAAGCTGTTCAACCGCCTGGTCGGCGCTGGAATCGTCGATCGAAACCCATGCCAGGGCGTCGAGCGAAACGAAGAACGACCCCGCGAACGCCTGGTCGGCGACAAGGAATTCACCGCCTTCCTCAAGTTCTGCGTTCGCAAGAGCGAATCGGGAAAGCGCATGGCCTTCGCCGCCTACCTGGCCTACCTCACCGGCAAGGCTCAGGGCCAGATCCTGAAACTGACACGTCACCAGCTTGAAACCGAAGGCATCCGTTTCCAGGCCCGCAAACGCGGCGCCGGCACGCTGGTACTTTGGACGCCACGACTGCGCAAACTGGTCCGCACCGCGCTGGCCATGCCATGCAACATCTCGCCGCTGTTCGTGATCCACACCAAGGACGGAACGCCCTACACGTCGGACGGTTTCAAAAGCATCTGGCAGCGCCTGATGGCAGAGTGGTGCCAGCTCGGCAACGAACGCTTCACTTTCCACGACCTGCGGGCTAAAGCCGTCACCGACGTCATTGACCAGGGCCGCAAAGCCAGCGACCTAACCGGCCACCGCCAAGAAGCCACCATCAACCGCGTCTACGACCGACGCCGGCTCAGAAAATCGAAGGCCGTCCGGTAATCGATCTTAGGAAAACTGGACAATCATCTTAGGAAATCGCCAGCCGCGCCTGGCCACAGTCACCACCAGAAAAAGAAGAAGCCCCGCAGGGCGTACCTTGCGGGGCTTCGTATCTTGGGGCGACATACCGGGATCGAACCGGTGACACCTGGAATCACAATCCAGTGCTCTACCGACTGAGCTAATGCCGCCGTCGAAGAAGGGCCGCATTTTAAGTGCTCTCAAGCCGGCTGTCTACAGGTTTCAGCGATTTCCGACGATCAGCCGCTGTCTCGTCGCTGCATGCCGGCCGTGATATGATTGGCGGCTTTATTTTTCGGCTCTGAAGTCTCAAGGAATTCTCATGGAAGCAACCACTGCACAAGCTAACGAACTGGAACGCCGCATCGATCTGTCCGTCGCCATCGCCGACGTCGAGAAGGAAACCGACGAACGCCTGAAGCGCATGGGCCGCAACGTGAAGATGTCCGGCTTCCGCCCGGGCAAGGTCCCGTTCGCCATCGTCAAGCAGCAGTACGGCGCCCAGGCCCGTCACGAGGTACTGGCCGAGCAGCTGGACCGTGTTTTCGCCGACACGGTCAGCGAGCAGAAGCTGCGCGTTGCCGGCTACCCGCGTATCGAGCCGAAGACCGGTGAAAACGCGACGCACATGGAATTCTCGGCCGTCTTCGAGGTGTATCCGGAATTCACCCCCGGCGACCTGTCGACCGCAGAAGTCGAACGCCCGACGCTGGAAGTATCCGCCGCCGAAATCGACAAGACCCTGGAAATCCTGCGCAAGCAGCGGGTCCGTTACGAAAACGCCGATCGTCCGGCACAAAAGGAAGACCGTGTCGTCATCGACTTCCTCGGCAAGAAGGACGGCGAGCCCTTCCCGGGCGGCGCTGCCAACGATTATCCCTTTGTGCTCGGCCAGGGCATGATGCTGGCCGATTTCGAAACTGCCGTCGAAGGCAGCAAGGCAGGTGAAACCAAAACCTTCGACCTGACCTTCCCGGCCGACTACTTTGCCAAGGATCTGGCAGGCCAGACCGTCCAGTTCGACATCACCGTCAAGCAGGTGCAAGGACCGAAGCTGCCGGAAGTCGACGCCGACTTCGCCAAGCAGATGGGCGTGGCCGACGGCGACGTCGCCAAGATGCGGGCCGAGATCGAAGCCAACCTGAAGCGCGAAGTAAAGCGTCGCATCGACGGCAAGCTGAAGGACCAGGTCATGGAGGCCCTGCTCAAGGTCAATCCGATCGCCGTGCCCAACGCCCTGGTCGAAATGGAAATCCAGCGCCTGATGCAGGCCGCCCGCCAGGACATGGAACAACGTGGCATGAAGACCAAGGACATGCCGATCCAGCCCGAATGGTTCGCCGACCAGGCAAAACGCCGCGTCACGCTTGGCCTGATCCTTGCTGAGGTGGTGAAGACGGAAAAGCTTCAAGCCACGCCGGAACAAGTGCGTACGCTGGTCGAGGAAACCGCCGCCAGCTACGAGCAACCGGAAGAAGTGATTCGTTGGTACTACGCTCAACCGCAACGTCTTGGCGAAGTGGAAGGCGTGGCGATCGAAAACAACGTGGTCGCGTGGGTGCTGGGCAAGGCCAAGGTCACCGACAAGGCTGCCGTTTTCGACGAACTGATGGGGCAGCAGCAGTAAGCTGTACCTGCGTCACGAAAACGACAAACGTCTGAAACGCTACACAAGGGCCGACATGATTATCGACAACGCAAGCAACTGGGATCCGCAGGCCCTTGGCCTCGTCCCGATGGTGATTGAGCAGAGCGGGCGCGGTGAACGCGCATTCGACATCTATTCCCGCCTGCTCAAGGAGCGGGTGATCTTCCTGGTCGGCCCGGTCAACGACGCCAGCGCCAATCTGGTCGTCGCCCAGCTGCTGTTCCTGGAAGCCGAGAATCCGGACAAGGACATCTACTTCTACATCAACTCGCCGGGCGGTTCAGTGACGGCCGGGATGTCGATCTACGACACCATGCAGTTCATCAAGCCGGACGTGTCGACGCTGTGCATCGGTCAGGCCGCCTCGATGGGTGCCTTCCTGCTGTGCGCTGGCGCCAAGGGCAAGCGTTTTGCCCTGCCCAACTCGCGCGTGATGATTCACCAGCCGCTGGGTGGTTTCCAGGGCCAGGCCTCGGACATCGCGATCCACGCCAAGGAAATCCTGTCGATCAAGGACAAGCTCAACCGCATCATGGCCGAGCACACCGGCCAGCCGCTGGAAACGATCGAGAAGGACACCGACCGCGACAATTTCCTTTCTTCCGCCGAAGCGGCAGAGTATGGTTTGATCGACAAGGTATTGACCCGCCGCGACGCCGCGGCCTGATCGAGGGAGTCTAAGATGGATAAGGGCGGCCAGGACAAATTGCTCTATTGCTCTTTCTGCGGAAAGAGCCAGCACGAGGTGAAGAAGCTGATCGCCGGTCCGTCGGTGTTCATCTGCGATGAGTGCATTGCACTGTGCACCGACATCGTGCGCGACGAACTGCCGGAAGAGTCCGGCAAGGCAGGCCGCTCAGACCTGCCGACACCGCGCGAGATCAGCACCATCCTGGATCAGTATGTCATCGGCCAAGAAGTCGCCAAACGCATCCTGTCGGTAGCGGTCTACAACCACTACAAGCGCCTTCGCCATACCTCGCGCAATGCCGAGGACGTCGAACTGGCCAAGAGCAACATCCTGCTGATCGGCCCGACCGGCTCCGGCAAGACGCTGCTCGCCCAGACCCTCGCCCGCCTGCTCAATGTGCCGTTCGTGATGGCCGATGCCACGACACTGACCGAAGCCGGCTACGTCGGCGAGGATGTCGAGAACATCATCCAGAAGTTGCTGCAAAAGTGCGATTACGACATCGAAAAGGCACAGCAGGGCATTGTCTACATCGATGAAATCGACAAGATCTCGCGCAAGTCGGACAATCCGTCGATCACCCGCGACGTCTCCGGCGAAGGCGTGCAGCAGGCATTGCTCAAGCTGATCGAAGGCACCACCGCATCGATCCCGCCGCAAGGTGGCCGCAAGCACCCGAACCAGGATTTCCTGCAGGTCGACACGACCAACATCCTGTTCATCTGCGGCGGTGCCTTTGCCGGTCTTGAGAAAGTGATCCGCAACCGCTCCGAAAAGGGCGGTATCGGCTTTGGTGCTCAGGTCAAGAGCAAGGACGACGGCAAGGAAGTCGGCAAGATTCTGCTGGAGACCGAACCCGAGGATCTGATCAAGTTCGGCCTGATCCCTGAACTAATCGGCCGCCTGCCCGTGGTTGCCACGCTGCAGGAGCTGGAAGAAGACGCCCTGGTGCAGATTCTGACCGAGCCGAAAAACGCCCTGGTGAAGCAATACCAGAAGCTGTTCTCGATGGAAGACGTCGAACTGGAAGTCCGGCAAGCCGCCCTGACGGCAATCGCCAAGCGGGCACTGGAACGCAAGACCGGCGCGCGCGGCCTGCGCTCGATCATGGAACACGCCCTGCTCGACATCATGTACGAACTCCCCGGCATGGAAAATGTCGAAAAGGTCGTAATCGACGAGAATACGATTACCGGCGACGCTGCACCGCTGATCATTTACGCCGACCAGCCCAAGGTGTCCGGCTCGAACTGAGCCGGGCAGTCTTGAAATCCGGTTTCCCGCCCCCACCTAGGGGGCTCGTATCCTATTCAAAGGCACTCTGATGTCGAACCCCAACACGCTCCCGGAAACCGTCGAACTCCCGCTGCTGCCGCTGCGCGATGTCGTCGTGTTTCCGCACATGGTCATTCCGCTGTTCGTCGGACGCCCGAAGTCCATCAAGGCACTGGAAATGGCCATGGAAGCCGGCAAGAACATCCTGCTGGTCGCCCAGAAGTCGGCCGCCAAGGATGAGCCGGAAGCCGAAGATTTGTACCGCATCGGTTGCCTTGCCAACATCCTGCAGATGCTCAAGCTGCCGGACGGTACCGTCAAGGTACTGGTCGAAGGCACCCAACGCGCGCGCATCGACGCCATCGATGTCCAAAGCTCGGTCTTCATGGCCACCGCGGAGCCTCTGCCCCAGGCGGGTATTGAAGACCATGAAATCGAGGCGATGCGCCGCGCCGTGGTTACGCAGTTCGATCAATTCGTCAAGCTCAACAAGAAAATTCCGGCCGAGGTCCTGTCGTCGATCGCCGGTATCGAAGATGCCGGCCGCCTAGCCGACACCATTGCCGCCCACCTGCCGCTCAAGCTCGAGCAAAAGCAGGAAGTGCTGGAAATGGAAAACATCCGCGACCGCATCGATCGCTTGCTGTCGCAACTGGAAGCCGAAATCGACATCCTGCAGGTGGAAAAGCGCATCCGTGGCCGCGTCAAGCGCCAGATGGAAAAGAGCCAGCGCGAGTATTACCTGAACGAGCAGGTCAAGGCGATCCAGAAGGAACTCGGCGAAGGAGAAGAAGGCGCCGATCTCGAGGAACTGGACAAGAAGATCAAGGCAGCCGGCATGAGCAAGGAAGCGCTCGGCAAGGCCCAGTCGGAACTGAAGAAATTGCGCCTGATGTCACCGATGTCGGCCGAAGCCACCGTCGTGCGCAACTTCATCGAAACCCTGATCGGCCTGCCGTGGCGCAAGAAAACCCGTATCAGCAAGGATCTGCAGGAAGCCGAGAAGATTCTCGACACCGACCATTTCGGTCTGGAAAAGGTCAAGGAGCGCATCGTCGAATACCTCGCCGTGCAACAGCGCGTGGACAAGGTTAAGGCCCCGATCCTGTGCCTGGTCGGCCCGCCGGGCGTCGGCAAGACCTCGCTCGGCCAGTCGATCGCCAAGGCGACCAACCGCAAGTTCGTGCGCATGGCGCTCGGCGGCGTGCGTGACGAGGCCGAAATCCGTGGCCACCGTCGGACTTACATTGGCTCGATGCCGGGCAAGATTCTGCAGAGCCTGACCAAGGTCGGCGTACGCAATCCGCTGTTCCTGCTCGACGAAGTCGACAAGCTCGGCCAGGATTTCCGTGGCGACCCGTCCTCCGCGCTGCTCGAAGTCCTTGATCCGGAACAGAACAACACCTTCCAGGACCATTACATCGAAGTCGATTTCGACCTCTCCGACGTGATGTTCGTGGCCACCGCCAACTCGCTGAACATCCCGGCACCGCTGCTCGACCGGATGGAAGTCATCCGTCTGGCCGGCTACACCGAGGACGAAAAGGTCAACATCGCCATGCGCTATCTGCTGCCCAAGCAGATGAAGAACAACGGCGTCAAGAAGACCGAACTGACGGTTGCCGAAAGTGCCATCCGCGACATCGTCCGCTACTACACCCGGGAAGCCGGCGTCCGTGCGCTGGAGCGGGAAATCTCCAAGATCTGCCGCAAGGTGGTGAAGACCCTGGTGCTGAAGAAGCGCGAATCGAAGATTGCGGTCAACGCCCGAAATCTCGACAAATTCCTCGGCGTCCGGCGCTACAGCTTCGGCATGGCCGAAAAGGAAAACCAGGTCGGCCAGGTGACCGGTTTGGCGTGGACCGAGGTCGGCGGCGAACTGCTGACCATCGAGTGCGCCAGCATGCCCGGCAAGGGCAATATCCTGCGCACCGGCTCGCTGGGTGACGTGATGAAGGAATCGGTCGAAGCCGCCCGTTCCGTCGTGCGTGCCCGCGCCCGCCGCCTGGGCATCAAGGACGAGGTGTTCGAGAAGACCGACCTGCACATCCACGTGCCCGAAGGCGCCACGCCCAAGGACGGCCCGTCGGCCGGCATCGCGATGACTACCGCGCTGGTCTCCTCCTTCACCGGCATTCCCGTTCGCTGCGATGTCTGCATGACCGGGGAAATCACCTTGCGTGGCGAAGTGCTGGCCATCGGCGGCCTGAAGGAAAAGCTGCTGGCAGCCGTTCGCGGCGGCCTGAAGACGGCGCTGATTCCCGAAGAGAACGTCAAGGACCTGACCGAGATTCCCGACACGATCAAGAACCGCATCGAAATCGTGCCGGTGAAATGGATCGATCAGGTCCTCGGACTGGCGCTCGAACGGACCCCGGAAGCCCTGCCGGACACGCCGCCCGCGGAAACCGCCGTCCAGACGGCGGCAGGCGACGCAGGCAGCACGACCGTCGTTACTCATTGATTTGAAAGGCAAGGATGCCGATGCATTGTCATCGGCATCCAAGCACCTTCTGCCCGGCCCCGAAGAATCCGCCAAAATCCGCTTGACACAAGGATTTCGCGGAAGATATAAATCCGCCTTCTCTGGATTTTCACACCAAACCATCCACATCCACAGTAGGGGATTTACTCATGAACAAGACTGAACTGATCGATCAGATCGCTGCCTCCGCCGACATCTCCAAGGCTGCCGCCGGCCGCGCACTGGACGCCGCCGTCGACGCCATCAAGGATGCCCTGAAGAACGGCGACAGCGTCAGCCTGATCGGTTTCGGCACCTTCTACGTCGGCGAACGCGCTGCCCGCACCGGTCGCAACCCGCGCACCGGCAAGACGCTGACCATCAAGGCTGCCAAGTCGCCGAAATTCCGCGCCGGCAAGGGCCTCAAGGACGCCGTCAACTGATATAATCCGCCGCTCTCTGCAGCGGCAGACGGGTGCTTAGCTCAGTTGGTAGAGCGTCGCCCTTACAAGGCGAATGTCGGCGGTTCGACCCCGTCAGCACCCACCAAATTCGAACCCCGCCCCAGTGGCGGGGTTTTTGTTGTCCGTAATTTGGCGCAGAATTCGAGCATGACCGACGCCCGCCCAAGCAACGACAACGACAAGACCGGCGACGCGCTGAGCGAGCAGCGTTTCAGCATGCTGAGCGACATCGCCCGCGAGCTGTCCAGCGACATCGTCTTCCCGACTTATTTCGACGCCATCCTGAGGCTCCGTCAGGCACTGGAGAATCCCGATCTGTCGCTGACCGACATCGGCAAGATCATTGCGCTCGACCCGCTGATCAGCGCCAAATTGCTCCACATGGCCAATTCTGCAGCATTCAACAGTGCCGGCCGGCCCGTCGTCGAGCTGAAAACCGCTGTTGCAATGCTTGGCTTGACCACCGTGCGTTCGACGGCAATGGCGATTGCCATGCGGCAATTGATGCGCGCCAAAAGCCTGGCGCAATTCGCGTCGACCATGCAATTGCTGTGGGAGCACACCATTCGTTGCTCGGCCGCCGCCAGGGTACTGGCTGAGAAGCTGACCCGGGTCAATCCGGATGAAGCCATGCTGGCCGGGCTGATTCACGATCTGGGCGCGTTTTACATGCTCTATCGCGCCACCCAGTACGAAGAGCTCCGGAATCGGCCGGACAGCCTGCGCCACCTGATCCTGCACTGGCACGAAAGCATCGGCATCAGTCTGCTGACCGCTTTGGGCCTGCCCGATGAAATCGTCAATGCGACGGCCGAACATGACCGCCCTCGCCTGCTTCCATCGCCGCCCAGTAGCCTGCACGACATCATCTATATCGCCAACCTGCTGGCCGGCAGCCAGCGCGAATGGTTGCAGGAAATGGACGACGCCACGCTCAAGTTGCAGCAGGAAGCCAAAACCCGGTTCCAGGAATTCCTGCCCGACATCGAAGCGATTACCGACGAACTTCAGCGCACGCTGAAGGGCGATTGATCAATCGCGCCGACCATGGCGCGTCGGCGACTGCGTTGCCGAGAGGATGCCGCGCAGGATGTTCACTTCGTCGCGCTCCAGAGCGATCCGGCCGAACAAGCGGCGAACCTTCTGCAGCAGGCGGCCGGGCTGGGCCGGATTGAAGAAACCGGTCGCGGTCATCACCTGCTCGAGGTGGCGGTAGAGGCCTTCCAGCTCGTCGTGGGTCGCCGGCGGGGCCGAAAACGGCGTGGCATGCTGTTCCAGTAGCGGTGCCGCACCGGCATGGGCGGCCATCCGGCATTCGTAGCAGAGCACCTGAACCGCCGCGCCCAGATTCAGGGAACTGAAATCGGGGTTGGTCGGAATGCTGACCGCCAATTGACACAAACCGAGTTCCTCGTTGCTCAAGCCGCTGGTCTCGTTGCCGAACACCAGCGCCACATCGCCCTCGCCGGCAGCCGCAACCAGACGCTCCACGGCCGTCCGCGGCGTTGCTGGCGCCGGCCCCAGGTCCCTCGCCCGCGCCGACAAGGCCACCGTCAATACGCAGCCTTGCAAGGCTTGCGCCAGATCGCCGGTGATTTTTGCCCGTTGCAGTACGTCGACCGCACCAGTTGCCCTGACATCGGCTTCGGGATCGGGAAACTGCTTTGGCGAGACCAGACGCAGATCGGACAGCCCCATGGTTTTCATCGCCCGGGCGGCAGCGCCGATATTTCCCGGATGACTGGGACGACAAAGGACCACACGGATACGGGACAGAAGTATTTCAGGGTTCATGGTGTAAAATCGCGGTTTTCCAGACAACGAATCGGGTGGCGCGGAGGGTTCCGCAGGCCGCCCGATCGCTCTTTAAAGCCCATGCATCCAGCTCTCAATATCGCCATCAAGGCCGCGCGCCGTGCCGGCCAGATTATCAATCGCGCATCGAACGACCTCGACTCGATCAAGGTCGCCAGCAAGCAACCCAACGATTTCGTCACCGAGGTCGACAAGGCCGCCGAAGCCGCCATCATCGAGACGCTGCAGGAGGCTTATCCCAATTACGGCATTCTAGCAGAGGAGTCCGGCACGGCTGCCGGCAAGGCCAATGCCGAATATCAGTGGATCATCGACCCGCTGGACGGCACCACCAACTTCATTCACGGCCTGCCGCAATACGCCGTGTCGATTGCCCTGGCCAGGAAAGGCATCGTTGAACAGGCCGTGGTCTTCGACCCCAACCGCAACGAACTGTATACCGCCAGCAAAGGCGGTGGCGCCTTCCTGAACGAGCGCCGCATCCGCGTCTCGCGCCGCACCAGACTCGGCGAAGCCCTGATCGGTACCGGCTTCCCCTACCGCGAATTCGACAAGATCGAGCTCTACCTGAGCATCTTCCGCGAATTGGCCGAAAAGACTGCCGGCCAGCGCCGCCCGGGTGCCGCTTCGCTCGATCTCGCCTATGTCGCCAGCGGCCGCTACGACGGCTTCTGGGAGTTCGGCCTGGCCCCGTGGGACATGGCAGCAGGCACCCTGCTCATCTCCGAAGCCGGCGGCCTGGTCAGCGACTTGCGCGGCGAGGCCAACTATCTGGAAACCGGCAACCTGATCGCCGGCACGCCGAAAGTCTTCGCGCCGCTGCTCAAGCTGATTGAAGAAAAGCTGCCGGCCTCGATCCGCGGCTGACCTCGCAACATCCCGATCCTCCAAAGCGCCCGAGCGGCGCTTTTTTTACATCGAAAAAATATTGCAATGGAAAATCCGGCGCCGGAAAAGCAAAACGGCCCTTCAAGGGCCGTTTTTGCAGTTTCCTGGCGGAGAGGGGGGGATTCGAACCCCCGATAGGCTATTAACCTATACACGCTTTCCAGGCGTGCTATTTTTTTGCCATTGACGGCCTATTGACGGGATTTTTCGTAAAGCATATCATCATTTTTTGATTTTCCGTCACAATTTGGTCACACCAAACGATGGCAACCTTCCGACAACGTGAGTCTGGCTACTGGCAAGCAATCATTCGCCGCAAGGGGTGGCCCGAGGAATCGAAAACCTTTCGCACCAAGAGCGAGGCCGAGGCATGGGCATCCCTAGTCGAGGCCGACATGAGGCGCGGCATCTACCAGTCAGCCAGCGAAGCAGAACGCACCACTGTCAAAGATCTCATTAAGCGATTCCGCGAGGAATTTGCACCGAAGCACTATCGCAAACGAGATGACGAGAAGGAGGCCTGGCGTTTTCAACTGTCCAGGATTGAGGATTTTTTCGGCGATTATTCCCTCGCCGCCGTTGATCAAAAATTGATCGCTCGCTATCGCGATGAACGACAGAAGCCACCGACCGGAAGCAAGCTAAAGGCAGTTGGCGACAGCACTGTGCGCAAAGAACTGTACATGCTGTCCAAGCTTCTGAAATTTGCAGAGACAGAATGTGGCATTGCCCTACCAAGAGGGAATTCAGTCTCGAAAATCCGCAAGCCTCGTGAAGGGAAATCGCGTGAACGTCGGCTCACTATAAAGGAATGGGAGGCTTTGGAACGCGAATGCAGGAAAAGCCGAAACCCTTGGCTTGCCTCGGCAGTTACATTTGCAGTGGAAACAGCTCTGCGTCAAGGGGAAATGCTATCGCTTCTGTGGGCACATATCGACAAGAAGCGCCGGCTTGCCTTGCTGCTTGATCCTGAGAAAATCAAAACAGAGGAACCTCGTGCGGTACCTCTTAGCTCCCGTGCGTTGGCAACTATTGAGGCCCTCCCCCGCTCTACATGTGGCCGTATTTTCCCGGTGGAACGATTGACGCTTTATCATGCCTTCTGCGCCGCCTGCACGCGAGCAGGCATTACAGACTACACATGGCACGACTTGCGGCATGAGAGCCTATCCAGACTGGCAGAGAGAGGGGACCTATCCGTACTGGAACTAGCCGCAGTGTCTGGGCACAAAACGCTCCAGATGCTAAAACGCTACACCCACCTGCAGGCCGAAAAATTGGCTGAAAAACTGGGATAGCAATAAAGCTGTTTGACGCAGGGGCTACTCTTCGGCCAATCCGGCCGTTCGAATCACTTCACTCTTCGGTCAGCAAACTGCTGGTTACCTGCCGCGCAGTAAGCAGAAGCGAGGAACGGCAGCATTTATATCTAACAAACTCTGCTTCGACAGAAAAACCAAGGCTATATTCAAGAAATAGTGTGATGAGTCATTCAGGCAACCGTCAGATTTCGACGGAATCGGAGAGATAATCCGTCCGTTGATTCAGTTCGAGGTGGGGAATGGGCGACTGCTGTTCATCGTCCGGGTGCGACGCAAAGCATCCGCAAAAACGCCGCTGTCCCATCAATGGGACCGAGTGCGCGGAGGTCCCGACGCGGACCGTCGCCCACCACATCAAGGAGCCGTGGAACTGGACGCCGACCGCCGAACGGTTCTACTTCTGCGACGATCCCGACTGCGATGCCGTCTATTTCGGAGACGATGGCTCGGTTGTCCCCAAGTCCATGTTGAGGACGCGGGCCGGAGCGAAGGAGCGGGACGGGGATTCCCTGCTGTGCCACTGTTTCGGCGTAAGCAGGGCCGACTTCGACAAAGACCCGTCCATCAGAGATTTCGTGGTGGAGCAGACCAAGGCGGGACGCTGCTCCTGCGAGACCAGCAATCCGTCCGGGCGGTGCTGCC
Source organism: Azonexus sp. R2A61 (assembly GCF_021401135.1). Taxonomy (GTDB): domain Bacteria; phylum Pseudomonadota; class Gammaproteobacteria; order Burkholderiales; family Rhodocyclaceae; genus Azonexus. The sequence goes on from NZ_JACBFO010000002.1 coordinate 106,345, forward strand.
TGAAAGACTTCCCCAAGCCGAAAGGCTGACCGGCAGCGAAGCCGCTACCCGATGGCCGCCTCCAAAAACCGCTTAGCGGAAAGCCCATTGCCGGCCGTTCGCGTGGCCGTCCTTCACGAACCGAACGCTGCCGCAGTGTGGACACGCCCTCACGCTCGCCATGCGAGCCTGTTCGACGGCCGATTTCACCACCTGCCCCTCGCGGACGGAGAGGGCTTTTTTGACCGTCTCGATCTCGTCGGCGGAAAGGGCCGCCACGGCGGCCATCATCCGTTTCAGTTCCCTTGGCGTCATACGAAAGCTCCGTTTTTGTTCTTCGGGAGATGCTATACGTATAACGCACAATAAATCAATGGGTTGACTTTCTCATCCCACTATTTCTTGAATATAGCCAAAACCAAGTAACGTTGGTGCGAAAGCGACGGGCACCTCTCTCCCTGACCATTTCCGGCGAAAAGCTTTCAAAAATGTAACGCGGGGGTCAGCGTCCTGTTGGTATCGGACTCCTAAGATGACATCACGGTTGGACGAAATGAGTCCGACACGATTAACCCGATGTCACAAGGAGAGAACCATGAAAACGAAATTTTCCCAATTAGCCCTGATCGCTGCGATCAGCCTCGCTGCAGCTGGAACGAGCTACGCTCACGAGGATTATTCCGAGGCCGGCACCAACCATTGGCTGAGCCACGTTTCAGAAACCAAGAGCGCACCGACGGCAAATCAACTGGCTTCGTTTGGTTACACGGCCACGAAAAACGCCGACCGAGAGGTCACTCTGTCCAGCGGTAGCAAATATCTGAACGTCACGCGTCTGGAGACCATCAAGATCAACGTCGCTGGCAAGAGCGTCGTCTGGACCTTCGACACGCTGGGGACCGCGCCGTTTCCACTTTCCAAGATCATATCGGGAGCCGACGGCATCACCGTCTACGTGACCGAAAACCCTGCCTATCAGGGCGGCTGATCAACCTGACGGCTAGGTGATGCAATTGTCACCCAGCCGTTGGCAAATTGTCAGGATCGAATCCTTAATATTGATATCGCAGTACAACAGCACCTATTCATGAGGAGATGAAAATGTTCAAGAAGATGCTCGCAATCGTGGCCCTGAGTTCCCTGGGTGTTACCGCCTACGCAGTTGATGCTTCTCAAGTCGAGAAGTCCATTGAGTTGAAGGACGGTTCGACTGTTTATATTTTCAAAGACGGCAAGATGGGTATGGAAGACAAATATGGTCGCGCAACCTATATGGAATCTGGCCATGTGATGGAAACCAAGGACGGCAAAAAAATCATCATGAACGGAAACGAAATCTGGCGTGTTGACGAATTGCTGCACAAAGACCATCGCGGTTAATTTCCCGCATCACTCGAATTCGGCGGCTCCTTTGGGAGCCGTTTTCATTTTGAAGTACCGTTCAAGCATCGCCTTCAATTCCTGACTCCATTGGGCATGATCTCTGGATTGGCCTTGTGCGTATAGCACCGGAGCAACCTGCCGGAAAACGGCATGAATCTTTGGATCGAAATGCTGGCCATCTTCCCGTTCCATGATGCTCAACGTCTCTTCCAATGACAAGGCTGGTTTATACGGGCGAACAGAGGTCAATGCGTCGAACACGTCGACCAGGGCAAAAATCCGTGCGGCCAACGGTATTGCCTCGCCAATGAGCCCATCCGGATACCCTTTCCCGTCGAAGCGTTCGTGATGATGCCGGATGGTCTTCTCTGCGCCAGCCAGCCAGGGATTGCCGGCGACGATCTCGATGCCGAGCATGGCGTGGGTCTTCATGACCTGAAATTCTTCGCTGGTCAGCCGTCCCGGTTTCAACAGAATCTGATCCGGAATGCCGATTTTTCCAACGTCGTGCAGAAAGGCGCCCAGCACCAGTTCGGCAATGGTTTCCTTGCCAACACCCAGTGCTTCGGCAAGTGAGACCGCATAGCAGGTAACCCGGTAGTTATGGGCGTCGGTATCTGCATCACGCTTGGCGATGGCGTTTCCAAGGGAGCGCAGCAGCGAAAGATTGGATTCCAGGAGTTGAGACGACAATGCCACCGTTTGGCCCAGCAATCCCGACATTAACGGGTAAAGCAACAGCGCTGCCGCGAATACTGATATCGAGGCCGTCAGCGCAGCCCCGCGAATCTGTTGTTCTCTCTCTTGCAGTGCCGAGCGGGACACCAGGCTGATTCCCTCGACATAGCCTGCAAGACGGCCATCACTGGTGGTCATCGGCAGAATGACCTGAACCAGTTCTTCGCCAGCCACCGAAAATCGTTTGCTATGGCTGCCTGGAGCTGGCGGCCATGGATGGCGCTGTTGTCGGGCGATCTCTTTCAGCGACTCGGGGAGTGACCGCCAAGCATCAAACACCATCTCCGTATTGGGCGAAAAAACTCGAATCCCGACAAACTCATCGGTCAGCAACTGCGAAATCGCGGAATGGCTATCTCCTTTATCCCCGCCGACCGCCATTTGCATGGCGGGCGACTCGAAATGCCTGACCCCCGCTATGGCGCGTTCAAGGGTGCGCTGCTCTACGCGATACGATTCGACCCAGTAGGCAAGACCTCCCGCGAGACTGCCAACCAGGAGCGCACCTATACCGAGGCGCCGCGCCAACATGCGGCGCAATTGCCGGTGTGTCTGGGGCAGTTGAATAGCGTTCATTTCAGATTCTGTAGCAGTTCCATGGAGTGCTTGAAGTGGCTGCTGACGCGATCGAGTGAGAATTGGTGCATTAACGAATTTTCAGCCATTTTCTGTCGTTCGACATCCATTTCCACCGTGTTGCCATCAGTAGCCGCTTGGTAAGGTACGTGATACTTTAGTGGGAATGGTGATGTTTGCCCGGTGCCCGAGAGATGTCCGGTAGCCGTGCTCGTCAATGGCAACGATGAGGAGGCACCTTGAACGATTTTGGCAGCCTCTTCAATGTCAATATCAACGGCCTTATAACCTGGAGTATCGGCATTGGCGATGTTCGAGGCCAGGAGTTGCTGCCGATAGACACGAACACCCAGCATTTTCTGCTGAAAATTGTGACCGGCATGACCGCCTTGTCCAACTGTGAAGTGATTGGGATGGGCTGACGCCGTGCTGGAGGCCATTCCGGAAGAATGCCCAGTGTGCCCAACTACCCCGGCACCTTGTCCGCCATGATTGCCATGACTGACCACTGGGTTGTTTGCCTGCTGAACAATCGCCTGATTCAAGGCCTCGGAAAACCCTCCGTTGTTGGCCCCCCCGAGGACGCACTATGTCCCTCGTGCCCTCCTTGAACAGAAGTAGATGGGGGAATTGCCGGTGGGATAGGAGGGGCTCCAGCCATGACACTGATTACTCGTTCATGATCAGGATGGCCTTCACCGGATCAATCTGGCCGACGCCATGCCATTTCAGATCGCTGTTTGCTACGGCCGGCTTTGCCAGGCATCCATGATTGCATTCGATGATCCAGCGTTTCTGAAGCACCGTTCGACAATAGTTGTAGGTAAGCAGCTTCGGGTCACTGCCGACCGCAAGCGCCAGCGTGCGACATACACATCGATCGCCGTGCTCTGCCGGTTTGTGGATATCCATGACTGAAATGCCGAGGCCTCGATTCCGAGGCCTTTACTGGGCAGTTACTTTCCATCTCGCGGATGGAAATGTTTGCTCTTGTCCTTGGCTGCGTTCGGCTTGTCAGCCTTTGCATCCGGCATGCTTTGCGGCATTCCGGTTTTTTCCTGGACATGGGAATGTGGCTTGGAAGCAGCCTTGTCAGCCTGTCCTTCGGCAGCCTTCGGCGCAGCGGCCTTTTCGTCGGCGAAGACGACGCCGGTCATCGTGGTGCCAGCAAACAGAACGGCGGCAATGAGGGAGGAAACTTTCATGATCTTGACTCCTGAGTTTTGGGGATTTCAACGGTCCGAATCGAATGGACAGATTCAGTTTGTGCTTCTGTCACTGTTAATAGGATGACTTGTTGATTGCATTGTTGTCAGGAAGTGTGGCCAAATACGGATTCACCAAATGCCCGATTGCGTCGGCAAGCGCATCACGCAATTGCCGTTCGCAACACCCCATCAAAATTCCGTCCTCCAGTGCATCCTGGGCCATCTGGCGAAGTTCATCCAGGTTCTCATTGAGTACCTTGATTTTTTCCGTACAGGCAATGACCTTGCCGGAAGAGTCTTGCCAGCGCACCGACCCCGACGAACTCATCATCGAGTTCACTTTGTCGAATGTTGGGCTAGTACCTGCAAAACCCGGTGCTGGTACTCCATGCTGTCGAGGGTGTATGCCTTCCAATACTCGATGGATAAATTGCCGACTGCAGCCCACCATGCCCCGCTTTGCCCAGGATCATCCAGAGACAGCGATGAAGTTTGCTCAAGGAGTTCCTTGAGCGGGGAAAACTGCGTGGAAACCATCTTTTCCAAACAATCGAGATTCACGCCAACCAACTGGGAAACCAAATGGAAGTCGGGGGATGTGTTGAAAATTGCGAACGAATTGTGTGCGGACATGATTTTCTCCCTGCGGCACGATCAAGGCCCATTGCCTCGTAGGGGGAGTTTGCCTGTGGGTAGCTGTCGCACCCATAACGGGAACATTACAACTCGGTCACTGTTTCGTCAGCTTGTTGCCGTGCTGTTCACTGGGAGCGATTATCTATTGAGTCTGGGCACTTAGCCCCAGAAAGACCTGTTGCCTCCGCCTCTCGAATTCGCCTGCGGAAACCTGCCACTGTGGGTTATGGGGGGAGTTCAGTTCGACAGCGACAATCCGACGCACATAAGCCAGCGCGGATGCCTTGCCTCGCGTAAGCCGCAACAGATCCGGCATTGCCGCATCGAAGGCATCGCGATGATGGTCTCTCAGATCGGTGGTGAGCACCACAAGAATGGCAACGGCATCCTCAAACGGTCGCATTGAATCGTCTTCTTTGGACAGTTTCCCCCCTGATAGTGCTTTGTTTGAAGCATCCGCTATTGGATGCCAACCTTCCGCTGCTCAGCCCGCACATAGGCGGTGACGTGGGCGACGTCGTCCGGCGTCACCCCTTTCACCGGAGCCATGTCGCCAAACTTCCAGTGATGGGCCCGCACACCGTTGGCCACGGCCAACTGGAACGCCGCATCGGCATGATGTGACGGCTCATAGATCTTGTGCAGCAGGGGCGGTCCCTTTTCCGATCCCTTCAAGTCGCCGCCATGACAGCCCGCACAGTGATTGGCGAACAGCGCCTTGCCCGTGCCGGGATTGGGCATTAGGCCGGGACTGGGTTTGGGAATGCTCCAGCCTTGAGCCTGGGCAAGGCTTGGCAGCATGGCCACAACAAGAGCCACAGGAATCCAATGCGAAAGCTTGTGTCTCATTGCTCCATCCCCCGTTTCATTCGCCACTGCTTGACCAGGGCGTAGATGGCGGGGATGACTGCGAGCGTCAGCACCGTCGAGGAAATCATCCCGCCAACCATCGGCGCCGCAATGCGACTCATGACTTCTGAGCCGGTACCGGTACCCCACATGATCGGCAACAGGCCGGCCATGATCGCCACCACCGTCATCATCTTCGGGCGAACCCGCTCCACGGCGCCTTCCATGATGGCCTCGTAGAGATCGTGCAGGGTTGGCGCTTGGTTTTCCGTCCGGCGCTTGGCCTTCAGCGCTTCCCAGGCATGATCAAGGTAAATCAGCATGATCACCCCGGTTTCCGCTGCAACCCCGGCTAGGGCGATGAAGCCCACGGCGACGGCAACGGACAGGTTGTAACCGAGCAACCACATCAACCAGACCCCGCCGACCAGCGCAAACGGCACCGACAGCATGACAATCAAGGTCTCTGTCAGACGTTTGAAGTTCAGGTAAAGCAGCAGAAAGATGATCAACAGCGTCACCGGGACGACGATCTTCATTTTCTCGATCGCGCGCTCCATGGATTCGAACTGGCCGCTCCAGGTCGCGTAATAGCCCGGCGGGAATTTCACGTTTTCCGCCACCGCCTTCTTGGCATCGGCGACATAGCCACCGATGTCGCGTTCGCGAATGTCCACGAAGATATAGGCGGAAAGCAACGCGTTTTCAGTCCGGATGCCGGGCGTTCCCTTGGCCACCTCGACGCGGGCCAATTGGCCGAGCGGAATCATTGCCCCCTCCATGGTCGGCACCAGCACCTCGCGGGCAATCTGCTGCGGATCGGAACGAAGTTCACGCGGATAGCGCACGGTGACGCCAAACCGTTCGCGCCCTTCGACGGTCGTGGTAACCATCTCGCCGCCCAAGGCCTGGCCGATAACATCCTGCAAATCGCCGACCGCCAGCCCATAGCGGGCCAACTGGGTGCGGTCCGGTTCGATATTCAGGTAAAAACCGCCGGTAATCCGTTCCGCGAAAGCCGAGGTAGTGCCTGGAACTGCCTTGACGACCGTCTCGATTTCGCGGGCCAGTCGTTCCATCTCGTTGAGATCCTTGCCGAACACCTTGATCCCGATTGGCGTCCGGATGCCGGTCGACAGCATGTCGATGCGCGCCTTGATCGGCATCGTCCAAGCGTTCGATACGCCCGGGAACTGCAAGGCCTTGTCCATTTCGGCGATCAGCTTGTCGGTCGTCAATCCAGGGCGCCATTCGGATTCCGGCTTCAGATTGATCACCGTCTCGAACATCTCCGTCGGCGCCGGGTCCGTTGCCGTGTTGGCACGACCCGCTTTGCCATAAACCGATGAGACTTCCGGGAAACTCTTGATGATCTTGTTCTGGGTCTGCAACAGTTCCGCCGCTTTGGTGATCGACATCCCGGGCAGCGAAGCCGGCATGTAGAACAGCGTGCCTTCATTCAGCGTCGGCATGAACTCGGAGCCCAACTTGCTGGCCGGATAAATCGAGACCACCAGCGCGAGCAGTGCGGCCACGATAGTGGTCTTTTTCCATTGCATGACGCCGGCGATGATCGGGCGATAAGCCCAGATCAGGAAACGATTCACCGGGTTTTTCGATTCCGGCATGATTTTGCCGCGAATGAACAGCATCATCAGCACCGGCACCAGCGTCACCGACAGCAATGCAGCGCCCGCCATCGAGAAGGTCTTGGTGTAGGCCAAGGGCGAGAACAGACGTCCTTCCTGGGACTCCAGCGTAAAGACGGGCAGGAAGGAAACGGTGATGATGAGCAGCGAGAAGAACAGTGCGGGGCCGACCTCTTTGCAGGCCGCAATCATTGCCTCGATGCGATCCCCGTGGGTATGATCCTCCGGCAAACGCTCGATGTGCTTATGGGCGTTTTCGATCATCACGATGGCCGCATCGATCATCGCCCCAATGGCAATGGCGATACCGCCCAGACTCATCAGGTTCGAGTTCATTCCCAGCAATCGCATGGCGATGAAGGCAATCAGCACCCCGACCGGCAGCATCAGGATGGCTACCAAAGCACTGCGCATGTGCATCAGGAATACGACGCAGACCAGCGCGACGATGAGACTTTCTTCCGCCAAAGTGCGCGTCAAGGTGTCAATCGCACGGTGAATCAATTCCGAACGATCATAGACCGTCTGGATCGTCACGCCCTCCGGAAGCCCGGCAGAAATCTCACCAATTTTTTCCTTCAAGTTGTGAATGACCTCCAGCGCGTTCTGGCCGTAGCGCGCCATGGCGATACCGGAAACCACTTCACCTTCACCATTCAACTCGGTGAGACCGCGCCGCTCGTCCGGCGCCAGTTCGACACGGGCAATGTCACGAACCAAGACGGGCGTCCCGCCTTGTGACTTAACCACCAGATTTTCAATATCGCCTGTGCCCCGCAGATAGCCCTTGCCGCGCACCATGTATTCGGTTTCCGCCATCTCGACGACACGCCCGCCGACATCGCGGTTCGATTCCCGAATGACCTTTGAAACCGCCGCTAGCGGAATGCCATAGGCGCGCAACTTCACCGGATCAACCGTGACCTGGTAGGTCTGGACGAAGCCGCCAATCGAAGCCACTTCGGCGACGCCATGTGCCTTGGTCAGTTGATAGCGCAGATACCAGTCCTGCAGCGTCCGCAGTTCGGCCAGCGTCTTGTCCTTGGCGAGCAGCGCGTATTGATAGACCCAGCCGACGCCCGTGGCGTCCGGACCGATTTGCGGTGTGACGCCCTTGGGCATGCGGCCGGCGGCAAAGTTGAGGTATTCCAGTACCCGGGACCGCGCCCAATAAATGTCCGTGCCGTCTTCAAAAATGATGTAGACGAAGGACGCGCCGAAGAAAGAGAAGCCGCGAACCACTTTGGACTTCGGCACTGACAACATGGCCGTCGTCAGCGGATAGGTGACCTGATCCTCGACGACCTGTGGCGCCTGGCCGGGGTATTCGGTATAGACGATGACCTGCACGTCTGAGAGGTCGGGCAAGGCATCGAGCGGCGTTTTCATGACCGCAACGACACCACCGACGACAACAAACAGCGTGGCGAGCAGGACGAGGAAGCGGTTGCGCCCCGACCATTCAATGATTTTGGCGAGCATGGTATCCCCTGTCAGTGGCCTGCGTGGGGATTGGCCGCCACTTTTCCAGCCATCGGTTTGATGCTGGTGACGACCCATTCACCTGGTTTGCGCTCGACAAACTCGAAGGCCACCGTCGCACCCGGTTTGAGTCCGCTCAACAGCGCCGGCGTCGCGACCTGGAACTCCATGGTCATGCCCGGCCATTTGAGACTGGCGACCGGCCCGTGATTGAGCGTCAGCATACCTGCCTTGGCGTCGAACCCCTCGACCGTGCCTTCGGCCTGATGCCCGACAGCAGCAGGCTTGGCTGACTCCGGCTTCGGCTGGCTGCCGTGGCTAGCATGGCCGAAACCGCCGACCGCCGCCTTCAGGTTGCTTTCGGCGTCGATCAGGAAATTGGCGGCAACCACCACCGGCTCACCATTCTTGACGCCTTCAAGCACCTCAACATGGTTGTCACTGCGTTGCCCCAGCTTGACCTCGCGTGGCTCGAAACGGCCTTCCTTCGCCTGGACCAGCACGATGCGGCGGGTGCCGCTGTCAATCACGGCCGAGGTCGGTACGGTAACGACTTCTCCCTTTGCGCCGACCGGCAACTCAACCTGGGCGAACATGGCCGGTTTCAGCAACTGACCGGGGTTCGGCAGTTCGACCCGAACCGGCACCGTCCGCGTCTCGGCCTTCAGGGTCGGATAAACGTAGGTAATCGTGCCTTCGAACACTTTGTCCGGGTAGGCATTGATCCTGACCTTGGCTTTGGCGCCGGTCTTGACCTGACCAATGTCTTGCTCGAAGACATCGGCAACCACCCAGACCGCCGAGAGGTCGGCCACCTGATAAAGCGCCTCGCCCGGCATGAAACGCATGCCCTGCAGGGCTTTCTTTTCGGTGACGATGCCGGCGACCGGTGAGCGGAAAGTCAGCGTGCGCCGTGCTTCACCGGATTTTGCCAGCGCCTTGACCTGCTCCTCCGATATATCCCAGTTTTTCAGACGCAACAGGCTTGAATCGGCCAGTTGCTTCATGCCGTCCCGCGCTTGGCCGCCGGCTTCCTTCAGCGATTCGACGCCTTGGGCGGCAATCGCGTATTCGCGCTGGGCGGAAACCAATTCCGGGCTATACACCTCAAACAGCGGCTGCCCCTTGCTGACCGGCTGGCCCGTGACATTGACGTGCAGGCGTTCGACGTAGCCCTCGAACTTAGGAGAAATCGCGTAGATGCGGCGCTCGTCCGGCTCGATCCGACCGGCGGCGCGTACCACCTTGTCAAGGATGCGCAATTGGGCGGCTTCGGTTCGAACGCCCAGTTTCTGTACTTTTTCGGTGCTTATCTTTATCTGGTTGGCCGATGCCGGATCGTCGTCCTGCTCTCCCTCATAGACCGCGATGTAATCCATCCCCATCGGGTCTTTCTTGGGCACCGGCGAGGTGTCGGGCAGTCCCATCGGATTGCGGTAGAACAGCAGCTTTTTCTCTTTCTTGGCCGGCTCGGCCGGGGCGCTGGTGACCGGTGCCGCATCGCCATGGGAAGCGCCGCCACGTCCGCCCAGCCAGTAACCACCACCGGCAGCCACAGCAACGGCAATAACGCCGATGGTCAGTCCTGCACCCTTGTTCATAGATCTTCCCCTAAAAGACGTTCGATTTCGGCCAGACGCATCTGGGCGTCGACTTGGGCCTTAAGCTGGTTTTGTCGGGCCTGCCGGATTTGGCGCTGGGCATCGAGCAAGGTGGCGAAATCGACCTTGCCGGTCTCATACCCGGCCAGCGCCGCCTTGAAGGTCAGTTCGGCCTGCGGCAGTAGGCTGTTGGCCAGCAGGTTTTCCGTGCGGCGGGCGGCTTCGATACCAGCCAGGGCCTCGGCCAGTTCGGCGGAGACTTGGTTGGTAGTGGCTTCCTTGCGCGAGCGGGCGGCATTGAGCATCGATTCCGATTCTCGCTCCTGCGCCCGGCGCGAAGACTGCTGCAGCGGGATATTCAGCTCGACCATCAACTCCCATTCCTTGATGGCGCTCTGGTACTGGATGGGGGATACGCCCAGCGTAAAATCGGGATAGCGGTTTTTGTAGGTCAGGTCGCGGGATTTCTCGGCGGCCTTGATTTTCGATTCGTCGGCGAACAGTTGCGGGTTGCGGGTTCGCACGCGCTCTTCCAACGTGGCGTAATCCAGCGCCACGGGAGTCGGCAGCTTGCGCAACTGCGCTGGTTCCTGCAAGGGCGCATTGCTTGGGCGGGCCAGCAAGGCATTCAGCCGGGCATGCAGGTGGTGCTGTTCGGTTTCCAGCGCAATCAATTCGTTGCGCATGTTGGTCTGCTCAACCTGGGCGCGGATAACATCCTGCTGCGCCGCCAGGCCGCCGGAATAACGAACCTGGGCGACTTTTTCCAGGCGGGTCATCAGGTCGAGGATTTCCCGGGTCAGTTGCTCATTGCGGTGTACGAAATACAACTGGGCAAAATTGACTTTGATCCGCCCGGCAACATCGGCCCAGGTGCCCAACGCACGTCCCTTGGCGCCGTCGGCTTCAAGCTCGGCGATTTCGCGCTTCAGGTCACGCTTGCCGAACCAGGGTATGTCCTGCATCAGCAAGTAACGGGTGCTGCCGACGCGATTTGGGGCTAGCGTGGCACTCTGTTCGCCCATCCGCGTTATGTCACGCAACTCGGTCCGAAACTTCGGGTCGGGCAAGGCACCGGCCGGCGTCACCCGCTCGCCTGACGCTTCGGCCTCGGCCTGCATCGCGGCGTACTCCGGATTGCGTGTCTTGGCATAATTGATCAGGCTGTCCACGTTCGCACCAAGGGCGGCGTCTTGGGCAAGCACGGGCGACCCAAAGGCGGTGGCAAGCGCCAGGATCAAAATGGGTAACGGCCTGAGTCGGCGCATGCGACCTCCCTGCAATATTTGTTTTTATGAAGCATGCTGACAGCGAGAGGTAAGCACCGTCTCGCCGTCAGTCGATTGGGTTATTTGGCGGGTTCGAAATGGACGACGGTGATGGCACCATTCACGTTTTCGGCCATGAAGCGAATCTTATCGCCGGTTTTCATCTGGTCCAACCAGGCGACATTGGAAACCTTGAGTACCATGGTCATCGCCGGCATGTTCAGGTTGGTCAGTGGGCCATGCGACAAGGTTACTTTGCCGGCTGCCTTGTCCACTTTCTTGACCTGAGCGTCGATCATCTGCATTTCAGCAGACGCGGCGCTCGGCGAGGCCATGGCATGCCCGGCATGGTCGCTTGCAGCTTGGGCAGAAACGGCGCCGAGGGTGGAAAAGGCGATCAGTGAGGCGGTGATAAGTGCTTTCATGAGTTTCTCCTGTTTGGGGGATCAATGTTTGGCAAAGATGCTGGTTTCGCCACCGGCCTGGACCAGCATCGTGTTGTAGGGGACGGGTCTCGGGCTTTCCATGCCCGGCGATCCTGGCGGCATCGACGGCACCGCGATGCCGAGGGCTTTCGGTTTTTCCTTGAGCAGACGCTGGATGTCGGCAACCGGCACATGGCCTTCGACCACATAGCCGGCCACCTTGGCGGTGTGGCAGGAGCCCAGCCGATCGGGCATCCCCAATTGTTTGCGGGCCGCCGGGACGTCCATGACGTTGTGCGAGCGGACCTCGAAGCCCGCATTTTTCAGATGATCGACCCACTTGCCGCAGCAACCGCAATTCGGGCTCTTGTAAACATCCACCATTTCGCCGGCCGCCACGGCAGTGGAAAGGCCGGCGCCGAGGACGGAGCTCAAAGCAAGAACAAGAAAGGGGTTACGCATGGCGAAGCTCCTGTGTCAGTCGAGTGGCGTCAGTATGGATAGCCGACGCCAACAATTTGCTGTCCGTCGGATTACATTTTTGTAATCTTTATGGGGTTAATGTTTGTGCGCTCCGTGGTCATGGCTGTGCGCATTTTTGCCCTTGGCCACCGGCTTTTCCTCGACCGGGGCTGCTGGTGCCTCTTCGTGGCCTTCCAGTCCGCCATGGGAATGACCGTCACTGGCTGCCACCAGTTGCTCGTAGGCGGTCGCCGACAGCAAAGGCATCTTTTGCAGGAAGGCCGTCAGGTCCCAAATGGCCTCATCCTCCATGCCGCCCTTCGACCAGGCCGGCATACCGGAAGCCTTGATGCCGTGCTTAATGATCCAGAAATCGCGGGCAGCGTCACGTGACGATGGCGCCGCCGGTTTTTCGGAAAGATTGGGGGGAGTCGGATACAACCCCTTGCCAATCTCCGAATCCGGCGCTTCCGGAGACAGGTGGCAATTGACGCACATTGCCGCATAGTTGCCGGCCCCGCGTCGCACGCGCTCGGGATCGGCAAGATCAGCCGGGGTCTGGATTTCACCCGTACGGCTGGCAATGGCTCTTTCGCGGGCAAACGTCAGCGCCTGGTAGGTGAATGAACTGTGGGGGGTATCGGCGCCGACATCGACGACGCCTGCCACGACGACGATCCCCGCCGTTGCCGCGCCCAAGCCGATGGTTGCCAGAGCACCCCAAATAAATCTGCACATAGTTTTTTCTCAGTAAGGGTATGCGGAGTCCAATTGGTCTTGCTCCGAAATTGCTATTTTGTCTTTACCAAACCAACATCTTGCTGACTTGCGGATTACATTTCCGTAATCTAGGCAATCGGCCTTTAAAAGCGACGGAAAATGCGCCATCAATAGCCAATGATTGGTGGAGAGAACGATGAAAATTCTTGTGGTGGAAGACGAAACCAAAACCGGCTCTTACCTCAAGCAGGGGTTGGTCGAGGCGGGCTTCGTCGTGGATTTGGCCGTCAATGGCCTCGACGGGCTGCATCTGGCGCTGACCGAGGCCTATGATCTGGCGATCCTCGACGTCATGCTCCCGGGCATCGACGGCTGGCAGGTGTTGCAAGGTATTCGCCGAGCCGGCAAGGAAATGCCGGTACTGTTTCTGACGGCACGCGACCAGGTCGAGGACCGGGTCAAGGGACTGGAGTTGGGCGCCGACGACTACCTGGTGAAGCCCTTTGCCTTCTCCGAACTGTTGGCGCGAGTCCGGACCCTGCTGCGGCGGGGCGGCAAGGCGAAGGAGTCCGAGTTCCTGCGCGCCGCCGACCTCGAACTCGACCTGCTGCGCCGCCGGGTCAATCGCGCCGGCAAACGCATCGATCTGACCGCCAAGGAGTTCGCGCTGCTTGAACTGCTGTTACGCCGCCAGGGCGAAGTGCTGCCTCGGTCGCTGATTGCCTCCCAGGTTTGGGACATGAATTTCGACAGCGACACGAACGTCATTGAGGTCGCCATCAAACGCCTTCGGGTCAAGATTGATGAGGGGTACGAACCCAAATTGATTCAGACCGTGCGCGGCATGGGCTATGTTTTGGAGATTACCGATTGACCCCAATCCGCGGCCCCTCACTGACACTCCGGCTGACTCTGCTGTTCGCGCTGGCCTCGGCCTTTGTGCTGTTCCTGCTCGGCCTGCTTATCGGCAATGCGGTTGAGCGCCACTTCGAAGAGCAGGATTTGGATGTGCTGACCGGCAAAATGCAGTTGGCAAGGCATATCTTGGAACGAAAACCAGATAGTCAGCCGAAAGAGACACTGACCCAGCAATTGGACGATGCGCTGACGGGGCATCACGGGTTGATCGTTGCCGTCTATGACCAGAATGGCGAAATGCTGTATGCCAACGAAGCGATGGTGTTTCCGCAGGATCTACTAAGCATTGGCGCGACACCAAGGCGCGAGCAACCCGTCAAATGGAACAGCAACGACGGCCAGCCATGGCGGGGAGTTTCCTCGATGGTCAAAGGCACCGATGGTGGCGTTAGTTACACCGTGGCAATTGCCACCGAAATCACCCATCACGAGCACTTCATGACTTCCTTCCGGCAGACTTTGTGGGGGTTCATGAGCCTGGCGACTCTGGCGATGGGATTGCTCGGCTGGTTTGTCGTCCGGCGCGGCCTGTCGCCTTTACTGGCCATTAAGCGGCAGGCGGCTGAGATCACCGCCAATCGCCTGCATACCCGCTTGCCGGTCGAAGCCATCCCCCGCGAATTGGCGGATCTGGCCGACACATTGAATGGCATGCTTTCGCGCTTGGAAGAGTCCTTTCAGCGCCTGTCGGATTTTTCATCGGACTTGGCTCATGAGTTGCGAACGCCGGTCAGCAATCTGTTGACCCAGACACAGGTCACGCTCTCGAAAGCACGCTCCGCAGAAGACTACCGGGACACCCTGGCGTCGAACACGGAAGAATTCGAACGCTTGTCGCGAACCATTTCCGACATGCTTTTCCTGGCCAAGGCCGACAACAACCAGATCATCCCCAATCAGGAGCCGATAGACCTTGCCGAGGAAATTGGCGATTTGCTGGAGTATTACGGCGTGCTTGCCGAAGAGAAATCGATAGCCTTGTCGCTCACAGGTAACGGCCAAATCGTCGGCGACCGATTGATGTTGCGCAGGGCGGTTAGCAATCTGCTATCCAACGCGCTGCGCCACACGCCGAACGAGGGCAAGGTTACCGTTCGAGTCGACAATAACCGTGAAGGTAGGATTTTGGTCTCCGTCGAGAACACAGGGAGCGATATCCCTACCGAACATTTGCCCCGCCTGTTTGATCGTTTCTACCGTGTCGACAGTTCGCGCCTGCGCACGACCGAAAATTCAGGCTTAGGGCTGGCGATAACCCAATCTATTGTGTTGGCTCATGGCGGGGATGTTGGCGTCAACTCGGAAGGTGGAAAAACGCGCTTCACACTTTCTTTACCCTGTGCCCATCAGTAGGGGGCCGCTTTTTGTAAATCGATCCCGCCAATACCAAGTTCTAACTCAACTACAGGGCTAGAAACAGACGAGGGGGCCATTTGAATCTCTTGTGGGTGTTCAAAACCCATCATCGAGGGAAGGCTAAGGGCTTCGGCGAAACATTTTTAGCCAGTTTCTTCGCTTGACCTTGCCTCTGTAGTAAGGTCAAAGGGTCGCTTACCGCCGCATTGCCGACAATTTCAGCCAGAGTGTCGAATGGCAACTCAGGCCGACAACCGGCCTGATAGCAGTGACAATTGGCAGTCCTAAGCCTTATGTGAAGCTCAACACAAAGGCGATTAGGCGTCCTTCACGAAGATATTTTTGTGTCTTCAAGCAATTCTGCGACATCTACGCCCAATGCCATTGCAAGCCGCTCCAGCCCATCGATAGAGATATTGGTGACGCAGCGTTCGAGTTGCGACACATAAGTTCGGTGGAAATCCGCCAACTCGGCCATTCCTTCCTGGCTTAAGCCCCGCTCCAACCTCAGCCGCCGGACGTTGGCGGCGATCCGCCGGCGAGCCTCCCCCGTTTGATGTTTATACGTACCCATAGTACGGCAGAGAGTGACCCGCTACGGCCTTTGTATCTACAGCGCAAAACTCTACCGTTTATACATCTCGTTTCGGTACAATGATTATTCCATTGCAATACGCCTAAACACGATCCCACGCGAACCGGTTACCGGCCGACGACGTGACCATTAACAGAAGAGCGACCGACCCATGACGAAATCCACGATGAATACGGCCTGGCTGGTCCTCCATGGCCTGGCGATCAGCGTTTGCCTGTCTTCGGCTCCGACGTACGCCGCCTCCGATGCTGCCGCTATTGCCGCCGCCACCCCGTCGGCGAAGCGGTTTCTGGAAGAATTTGGCAACGCCACGTCCCTGGGCAAGGCATGTAGTTACCGGGAAGAAGCGATCGGCCAGTACTACTCCAAGGAATTTGCCCGACTGATCCGCATAGAAGCCAAAGGACCAACCGCCGATCACGACGTCGATCGAGAGGTCGGCATCGCCCTGGTCACGGCCAAGATATACGCCAATCAGCGCACAGCTGGAAGGCGCTTTACGAGCGAGCAATGCGCGATGGCCCGCCAAGCAATCGACGAATCGGTGCCCCGGGGCTATGACAAGCCATAATCACCCAAAGTTGTCGGCCACCCGATTTTTTCCCGCCCCGTCTGTGGGGATTCGTTCTCTGGCGATCACTCTCCTCCTAGGCACCGCGCCCATGCTCGGCTGGTGTTCGGATACCCCGGCATCCGAGCCGCCCCAGATCCAGCGGGAAGTTATCAGCAAGAGCTTGCCGCCAGCCGACACAGTTCATCAGCGAATCTTCGTCAGTTTCGAAGGCAGTCCGAAAATGACGCAGATCCTCCAGGAGAAGCTGAGGGCCAAGGGGTTCGCCGTCGTGGAAGATTCGTCATCGGCGGATGCGCGGTTCAGGTTCAACGGCACCTACATCATCTCGGCCCTGGCTAAGCAGGACATCGTCGGCCCGCTGGGCGAGGTTCTTGAGCGTACGGTCCAGGTGGACGACAAGCCAGCCGATCCGCATTACCAGACCGTCGACCTCCTGCAGATCGGGGCGGTCGGTACCTACCGCGGCGCCATTTCCGTTCCGGATCTCCTGCTCTGGATCAGCCAGAAAACCGGCATCGCCGGGCGTTTCAACAAAATGCTGACCGGCGACCCGCGTGGCTGGTGCTTGAATGAAAAATGCAATCAGGTGCGAAGCTACGTCGAGATGCGCGTGTACGGCGACGGCGTCTTCTGGCGAGTGAAGGCGCAGACTTGGCACGAGAAGCTATTGTTGGATGTCCTTATCGCCGATGTCCTGGAAAACACCCTGGCCCCCTTCTATCAGTTGAAAGCCTCGGATGCGCAAGTCCCCGGCACCAACCTTCCGTGAGTTCGAGATCGTGCCGCGTGCCACTTGGCTCCTTCCCCTCGCGGCGGTTCTTGCGAGTTGCACCGGCCTGGGATCGGCCAAGCCCTACCGCCCGCAGTCTCCGCCCGAATTCCGGACGGCTGCCGCCTCGATCATGGGCAAGGACGTTAATAACTCGGTTCCAGACGACCCCGACAACCCCAATCCCCGCATCCGCCTGCAGCCTTCACCGGGGAAGGCGCCCCTGATCGGAAACCGCCCCGTCGAAGTGCTGGCGTCAAACAACAAGAGCGGCGCCTATGTGGCCTTCACCGGCCAGGTGCCGGTCACCCAATACTTCCGGGTGCTTCACCGGGCCGATTGTGACGACTGGGTCTATCTTCAACCGATCGCTCCTTTCGTGGATTACTACACTTCGGGCGACTACACCGGTGACAAGGCGACTCTGAAATGCCTCAGCAAGGTCCACGAGAGATTTCGGGATAAAGCCGACGAGCGCTTGGCTGGATCGGATGGGGTAGTGTTCGATGCCCAGTCGGCGAAATTCACCGATCGAGATGATTCGGCTTATGGTCCGAGGAAAATACACATGGACGGTTGGGCGATCAAATTTGTCGAGCCCACCTCGGCCGACATCGAGGCTCGCCTCAATGCCAAGTCGCTTTCACCCATTGATATCGTCCAGTTCAAGTCGGCAGCCTACTGGGTGGAGAAACATCGCGTAGCAGCTTTCACGCCGGCACTGAGGAAGGTGCTGCCGCTCGAATCCCCTTTTTCTGCCCTAAATTCCTGGGGTGAAACTGAACATGCGGCACTTCGGGCGCTGGTGATGGCCGAGCCCGCCAATGCCTCGATCGATCCCTATGTGCATATCCTAGAAGCCGGCATCGCCAAAATGCTCGTTCCAGGGTCTCAGTATGCCGTATCCGGTCAGAAGGTTGGGTATGCCCCCTTCTTGGCTGCTAACGTGCTGGTCTGCCGCAACCGACCTGGCACTACCGAAATGCTTGAGCGAGTCATGCTGAATGCAACGATTATTCAACACAAGATGGCTGCGGTGAGGGCCCTGATCGCCTTGGGCGAATCCGATGTAGTCAGCAAGAGCTTGGCCGATGGAAAACTTGGGAATATCTCGTCCAAGGCCCGGGATCTGCTGGCCGGGCATGACCACCTCCCGTTCACCTGCCCAATGATGCTACCAAACGGTTAGCTCGACCGAGCAGTTCTACAAATACTCTCGTCTTGCATGGCCATTCGTTATGGTTTCTTTAAACCATCGCCCCTCGGAATCCTCATCACGCTTTTTATGGCCAAGATATCTGCTGATTGCCGCGCCCATAATACGAAGCACCTGAGAGCTTATCTGGTACTCGTTGCTTCCGTCCCATCGGGGCAGCAATTTCAAAACGGAGATCTCTTCGTGGGTCAAACACTGAAGAACATGACAGGCAGGCATCCAGATAGTTTTCGAATTCAGGCTGTGAATGAACACCTCACCTCTCGTGCTATCAAACCCGGGGATACTGTCATTGATACGAATCTGTGAGCGTCCGGAGCAAACCGTGAAGACATCCGTTACAAAGCTGATACTCAAGTCTTCCAGTGTTTCGCTTTCAAATTGATCCAGCGCCGTCATGGCTGCTCCAAGAGTTTTTTGTTCTGGAAGTATCTTGCGGCTGGCGGTAGCAAGGAAGCCACGAATTCCGCCGAAAAGCCGGGGGTAGGTGTATTAATGGACGTGATCGCCAACATTTCGGAGACACCAGGCCCGCTTCAAGATGATTCAACTGCATATGGCGTTTCAAGAGTCCAATGGAAGACAGAAGCTCCGAATTACCAATCCCCGTCAAATCCTGAGGCTCCCTCCCAATGATTTAATCTTTCCATATTGGGTTCATGAGACAAGTCCGTCCCATACAGATTTCCCTCGATATCAACCCCAGCAAATCCTCCGATCATTGGTAGCCCGTTCGCCGGATTCGAGACATCGTCATCCATCAGGCACATTGGCTCGCATATGTCCAGCGAGGCACACACCGAGTCGGCATCATCAAACAAGCTGCCCAGCCATCTAAACATATTCATTGGCCTCTCCAACGGTCAATCGTCGCTACCGAGGGAAATCCCCCAGCTCACTGCAAAGCAGAACATTGCCGTGGTCGTAATGAACGCCAGCAAGACCGCAGCCGTTGCCAGGCAGTCGAGAAGGCTGGATTCCGGGCTAATCATGGCCTGTGCAATTCCGATAGCAACGGTTGGATACCACGCGTCACGGAACAAGTTTTTCCCCATACGGCGGAGAAATTCAACCCAGTCTGCTCGCGAGAAATTCATTGCCACCTCCTATCTTTCCAGACCAATTTACTCACCCCGTTTCAGCGTTTCTGAAAAACTTCCCGACCGGACGATGGCTGGCGATGTAGCACAGCGATAAAATGCGCCACTTATGCCAACGCAATCGGGCAACCACAAAAGATAGAACCCAAGGGGAAGGCAATGCGCGATGGGACGATGACGGAAGCAGATACTTGCCGCGAATACGTCACGCCGAAGCTAGTTGAGGTCGGCTGGGGTGCCGCACCACACAGCATCGGTGAACAGCGCACCTTCACCAACGGCCGCATCATCGTCGCAGGCGGGAAAGTCCGCCGCGGCCAGCAAAAGCGGGCCGATTACCTGCTCTATTACCGTCGCGACTATCCGCTGGCAGTGGTGGAGGCGAAGGAGATCGGCCTGCCCGCAGAAACCGGCGTACAACAGGCGCGGGAATACGCCGAGATCCTCGGCCTCAAATTCGCCTATGCAACCAATGGTCGCCGCATCATCGAGATCGATTACGTCACCGGCACCGAACGCGAGGTCGACCGCTATCCCACGCCGGATGAATTGTTTGCCCGCCTGACCACTGGTTCCCATTTACCGCAAACCGGTGCGCCACATCTCCTGGAGCCCTTCAATCTGGTTTCCGGCAAGGTACCGCGCTACTACCAGCAAATTGCGATTCACCGAGTCATCGAGTCCATCCTGCTCGGACAGAAGCGGATTCTGGCCACACTAGCCACCGGCACTGGCAAAACCTGCGTCGCATTCCAAATCTGCTGGAAGCTCTGGAACAGCCGCTGGAACCGCACCAGCGAATACCGCCGCCCGAAAATCTTGTTCCTCGCCGACCGCAACATCCTGGTCGACGACCCAATGGCCAAGATGTTCGCTCCCTTCGGCGATGCCCGACACAAGATTGCCGGAGGCGATGTCAGTCAGAGCCGTGACATGTATTTCGGCATCTATCAGGCGCTTTCAACCGCCAGCGCCGATGTATTCCGCCAGTACCGCCGGGATTTCTTCGACCTTATCATCATCGACGAATGCCATCGTGGCTCTAGCCGTGATGAAAGCGCCTGGCGGGCTGTACTCGACTATTTCGAGCCCGCCGTCCAATTCGGCATGACCGCAACGCCGCTACGCGAGGAATCCCGCGACAGCTACGAATACTTTGGCAACCCGGTCTACACCTACAGCCTGCGCCAGGGCATCGAGGATGGCTTTCTGGCCCCGTACCGCGTGCACCGCGTCATCACTACCGTAGATGCCGCCGGCTGGCGGCCCAGCAAGGACGAGCTGGATCGCTACGGCCGAGAGGTGCCTGACGAGGAGTATCAGACCAAGGATTTCGAACGCGTCGTGGCCTTGCGCTCCCGTACCCGGGCAATGGCCCGCCACCTGACCGACCTACTCAAAGGAACCGACAGGTTTGCCAAAACTCTCGTGTTTTGTGTCGATCAGGAGCACGCGGCCGAAATGCGGCAGGAGTTGATCAACCTCAACAGCGACCTCGTCAAGCAGTACCCCGATTACGTCTGTCGTGTCACCGCCGACGAGGGCGCCATTGGCCTGACTCATCTGTCGCACTTCCAAGACGTGGATAAGCCCACACCCGTCATCCTGACTACCTCCCAACTACTGACCACCGGCGTCGACGCCGAGATGGTCAAAAACGTGGTGCTGGCGCGCGTAGTGGGCTCCCGCTCTGAATTCAAGCAGATCGTCGGTCGCGGCACGCGGCTAAAGGTAGATTACGGCAAGGAATATTTCAACATCATCGACTTCACCGGCACAGCCACGCGCCACTTTGCCGACCCGGACTTCGACGGCGATCCGGCGCGGATCGAGGAAGTGACCGTTGATGAAGCCGGCGAGCAAGTCGGGACTGCCGAAGCTGAAGCAGATGTGACGCAGGACGATCTGGCTACTGAATACGAAATGCCCGAAGAACAAATCGGGCCTGGGACGGGTCTGCCGATCGATGAACCGCCGCCCGAGCCCCGCAAGTTCTACATTGACGGCGGCGAAGTCGAGGTCATCGGCCATCTGGTTTACGACCTCGACACTGACGGCAAGAAGTTGCAAGTCGTGAAATATACGGAATACTCCGGCCGTGCCGTACGCACGCTGTATCCGACGCGCGACGCACTGCAATCCGCCTGGGCCAACCCCGACACGCGCAGCGAAGTGCTGCGCGAATTGACCGAGCGTGGCATCAGTTTCGAGGAACTGGCCGCCAGCAGCGAGCAGCCCGATGCAGATCCCTTTGACCTCCTCTGCCATCTCGCCTGGAATGCCCCCCTGCTGACTCGTCGCCAGCGGGCTGACCAGGCGCGCCGCCAGGCACAGGATCTATTTACGCAGCACGGCGAAACCGCCCGCGAGATCCTGACGCTGCTGCTCGAACGCTATATCGAGCGCGGCATCCTCCAATTCAATACACTGTCGGATCTGATGAAAGTCCAACCCTTCGATCGCTACGGCAGCCCTTCCGAAATCGCCACGCGGCATTTCGGCGGGGTACGTGGCATGAAGGACGCGGTTGCACGCCTGCAAACCGCCCTGTACCAATAAAGAAAGTTCAACCCGATGGTCAAAGCAGCATCCACCAGTACAACCGAAAAAAAATCCCGCGCACCGCGTAAAGCCAAAGCCCCCCTCACCACCCGCGAAAACCTTTCCTGCCGGGTCGGCCGGGATTCATGTGAAATCCTCGAAAAACCCTGCTAACCATCGGATTTGGTGTAAAAAATCCAGCGTTGGCTATTTCGACTGATGGCGCCAGCCGGCCTTATGGCTCAACAGTGGCGGATCGAATAATGTACCGCACACCACGTTGAACAAGTGGTTCGAGTTCATTAACCCGCCACAGAACTCTGGCTCAGTCGCGATGGTCATTCCCGTCATTCTCGGGAAAATCCACGACATGAACGGGCTTGCAGGATCAAGGCATGCCTGGATTTCGTCTGGGCCGACCAGTTGAAGCTTGTCGCCTCCTCCGCA
Source organism: Azonexus sp. R2A61 (assembly GCF_021401135.1). GTDB lineage: Bacteria > Pseudomonadota > Gammaproteobacteria > Burkholderiales > Rhodocyclaceae > Azonexus. The sequence continues at coordinate 128,837 of NZ_JACBFO010000002.1, forward strand.
TGGGTCCGGACTTTCAGTGAAGTAATCCAAGTCGATATCGAGGATAACCGAATCGTGCCCTTGCCCGGAAATCGCCTCGCTTAATTGCTCCAGGGAGTCATAACAGCGGACCAGGTGCTGCCGCCCTTCGATATCCACGAAATTCTTCGGGCATTCATCACGTTGCTTTTGCACAACGTGGATGTCGCCAATCAAATTGAGGTAAGCCGCAGCCAGGATGTGGCCATCGTTTAAGGCATGTAACTTATCCCAGCAAAAGTAACTAACAGCCTTGTAATCGGCCGTATCAAGCGCGCTGAGCCAGTCGCATTCGAGTTCGCAGGGTTGAACAAGATCTTGATGCCAATCCAGAGAAATCAGTGTTGGCGGATTGGGCTGCTCGGCTTGCTTGTTGCGCCACTTGAGCCAATAGAAGAAAGCGAAACGATGGTCCTGAACGATCGCCACTTCGATTGCACGCTGTCTATCAATCGGATGTGCAACGATGTCATAGTAGGTTCCCGGTGGTCGAATGTGCTCGTTGGACTCCATGCTTTCCTAAGTTTTTCGGTTCGCTGATGAGCATGGTGGCGTTGAAACCATGCAACTAGACGTTCATGCGGAATCGCGTTTTGTCGACCACTGAATCGCATCCGACTTGACCGGCTCAATTTGACCCAATCCGGCCTATTCACAAATCAAAATGAAATTTCCACTCCTGGCTCGTTGCTGACTTTCAAGGGGAAAAGTTCTTCGCGAAATAGTCAATCATCTGTGCAGCCTGCGTACCCTTCCGGAATTCCTTCTGCTCAGCGAAATTGAGCGATGGCACTAGGTGGATGAACTGAGTTTCTCCATAAAGCGACATCACCTCTTTCGGATCAAGCAAAGGGGGGCGTAGTCCCGTCAGTCCATTCGCTGCTTCGATGATAGCCCCGATCATGACATCGGCAATCTGCACTGCGGGACTACTTTTCGAGTCGACCTGAGTGACAGAAGTCAGCTTGAGAGGGAACCGAAGACTAGCAATTTTGGATTGTCTGAATTCGACCTCGTGCTGGTGATCGATGTAGCTCTGCAGCAAATCGTGATAGGTCAGTAGGTTTTTTGACTGGTCGTGTTCGACCCGGTATGGCCCATCAGCCATTACCTCCATTCGGCTGATCAAGGACTGCAACACCACCATCGCCGCATCCGTAGTGACACCAGGAGTGGCTATAGCGGACAGACACTCTGGCGATGCCTGCACCAGAGGCCCCAGAGCCTCAGGTAACTCCTGCCATTTCAGGCGCCTGGCCGCTAGCACTAACTCGCGCAGGGCTTCCTGGCTTTTCTCCTTGATTGCGTGCTGGAAGGCAACTAGCAAAGCATCGAATGCCTCACTGCCAAACAAGGTCGGGCCTGCCCTGTAGAGTAAAGAAGCCAGCGAGTAGTTCTGACCATCTTCATAGAAATTGACTCCGCCCTCGTAATAGAAGGGCTCTACAGCGTAGTCGAGGAACATCAAGACCAGCAGAAAGCGCTTGTCGCAGACATAGGTCACGCACTTGTGTTGGGACAGCACGGTGCGTTGCAAGTCTAGAAGCGGCCGGTGGTAGCCAGGCCGGCGTACGAGCGAACGGTATTTGAGTTCAGGAGCTTGCAGTTTGGGAAAATACTCCCGGATCAAGCGTGCTGCCTCGTCATCGCTAATTGCAATGGCAGCAGCCCCTTGAAAGCGCTGCTCTAGGTTCATTAGATCGAACCCCGTGTAACCGCTCTCGTCAATCCGGAAACATTCCATTGGGCTTTTCTCTAGATGGCCAGGGGAACCGACATTTTATGCAGGACGTGTGAATGTCTGCAAAGGTCGAATTACCGTCTTGGCGTTATCCGGACCGACAGTCGGCTTCAGTAGGAAAGAACAGCCGTTAAGGTGCTGGGGATTTCAGCGCCGGCAATGCCCGCTCCTGGCGGGTTGTTGCCTGATGTCACTTGGTCAATGTGGTGATATTTGATGGTCAGGTGCGTTGAGATTGGGCGGTCAATTTAGCCGAGGTTTCGCATTCACGCTTGGGGAACTGGCAACAGCATCCTGGCTGGCCCGAAAAGCCGCATAACGCTGACCTCCCTCATTATTTTTCCGGGTCAAAGAGCGATTCTTGGTTCTCGGCACTTTCTTTGCGCTGTCCGCTGCTTTTCGTTGCCGGTGTCTGATTGACGGTGAGTCTTTGCAGGATTTGTTCCTGGCTGGCCAACACAGCCTTCGCTGCCGTTAATTCAGTCTCCAAGCGGAGCTTGGCTTGATTCGCATCCTTTAAATTTTCTGTGCAGCTTTGGTTTTCCACGACCACTTCATCAACGCGGGCAGCACTCTGGGCTAGGTGCTCTTCCAACTGCTGATTCTTCAGTTCGGAAACAGCCAGATGTTCCCGGGCTGTACGTAGCGGACGAATCTCAGATTCCAAACGATGTAACTCGCTACGAAGATGAGCCTGCTCGCTGGAAAGACGGGCATTGTCCTGGTGGCTGCGGATGAGTTCCTGCTGCTTCGCGTTTACCGTTTCCTTGGCTGCGCGCAATTCGCCCTGCAAGAACTGAATCTGCTGCTCGAACTGTCGCTGATCCAGCTCCCGTTGTTCCTTCGCCGCAGTGCGGAAATGCTCCAGAGCCTCTCTGGCATGCTGGTGCTTTTCTTCCAGCGATACACGGTACGCTTCATCCTTTGCCAGTTGCCCCTCCATGTCCTGGATGCGCTGAGTCATTTGCGCCCGAACGATTCTCTCTTCCTGAAGCGTGGCCAGTGTTTCGGTGTGGGCCATTTTTTCTGCCGCCAGTTCCAAGGCCTGGCGCTCAGCCTGCCCACGGAACGACTCGCTTTCGTTACGTAATGCAGCCATTGCATCATTCAGCGCAGCAATTTCCGCCTTGTGCTTGTCGGTCAGTGCCGCCAAGCGCTGATCGGCTTCCTGATGCAGGCGCTCTGCGAGTCTGGCCGACAGATCCTGGATGGCCTCGCTCACGGCAACGTGAGGCCCCGTACTGCCGCCTTCCTCTTCCTCGATCTCCTTGAGGTAGCGGTGAATCGTGCCTTTCGAGCCGGTGTTGCCCAATTCGCCGCGGATGGCATCGATTGACGGGTAGCGCCCCATCGCCAATAGGTTGTCTCGCGCTCTCACCACTTCTGACTTGTAGATTCCAGCTCTGGCCATAGCATCCTCAAATTTCGTACCGTATTACGTATTACGATATTACATACCAAATCTACAAAATTCAAGGCTGTGAATGTCTATATTATAAGACGCGATAATGGTTGATTATTTCTTGTGATGGGCAACGGAGCGGAAAAACTATGTAGGGATGGTACGAAATGGAAGGTTTGCTTCCTGACAATTTCTGCCCAAAGGCTTTCAAAAACGTGACTCTGGGGTTCGTCGTTCCGTTAGGTAATCCACCACGCCAGTGATTTGATCCATGCGGGTGTGTCGGCGGTAATGCCCCGGGGTTGAAAAATGAAACGAGACCGACCCACAAAAGCCCCCTGTTATTTCAGTGATTGAAATAGCTCTTTCATGTGCTTGAACTCACCACCAACCCGGTCAAGGGTGAATTGATACATCAATGAGTTCTCTGCGAATTTCTGGCGCTCAATATCCATTTCAACGGTATTTCCGTCAGCCGCAGCCTGAGAAGGAACATGATATTTCAGGTTTACGGGTGGCGACTGCCAAGAAGAATTGCCCTTCGAATGTCCCGGCGAGGAGGCGTTCAATTGAAGAGGAGGAGATTGCTCGCCACCAGCGGCCTCAGCAATATCAATATCCATCGCTTTGTAGCCAGGGGTGTCAGCGTTGGCGATATTAGACGCAAGAATTTGCTGCCTATAGGCCCTTATTCCGAGCATTTTTTGTTGGAAATCCTCGTTTTTCTTGCCTAAGCCGTTCTCGTTCGCTGGTAAGTGAGATGAATGCGTTGTGCCAAGAGTCAATTTCCCGGCGGGGTCGAGATTGTCGCTTGAGGCAACATTGGCAGCCGCCGAACGTGCGACGGCGTTTTCAAGGATGCTAGAAAATGTTGCCGAGCTTTGAGTTTCACCTGCGTCGGAGATGCGAGGCGCTGCATTTCCAATAAATCCCCCCGGCCTTACCGGGAACAAAGCTGAAATCTCAGACATAGAAGCTCGTTGGATGAAATACGGCCGTGGGAGCTATTGGCTGTGTCCGATTTCCTAAGGGGTACCGCCCACGCATTGCACTGCCCCCTTGCCTGGGCTGTCAGTGAACGAATGGGCGGTAAGGTGAGCATCTCGCCTAATTCAGGACGAAACGAACACTCTGGCCAGACTTGTCGCCGAGTTTGACTATGGCGACAGCCTTTGTGCCGGCTTGGATCTTGAAGGCTCCTTGGGCACGCAACTGGTTACTTCCAGCTGGCAGCAATTTGGCTTCGGTCTTGTCTGATGCAGACAGCAGCGTTATGGTAGCTGACGCATTTCGGGTATCGACAGGCTGGTCGTGATCGGTCACGTAGAGCGTGATGGAGTCTGTCTTCGCCACCAACTCATAGTTGATGTCCTTGATGACCGATACGACGCCACCATGCTGTGGCTTGGCGTCATGGACGTGGGACTGGCCCGGTTTCTCGGTATGGGCATGGCCCTTATGGTCGTCCGCAGCGGATGCCAGATTAACGAAGCAAGCAAGGAGTAACGTTGAAAGTACCGTGGAAAGTTTCATGGGAGCTCCATGTCAGTTGATAAATCGGTTAATGAAAATTTGGGTTATCGTCGTGCTCGGGTGTGCTGCCGACGTAGGTGCAACCTTCCGGTTGGTGCGCACAGGGTTTTGTTTCGCATTGCAGCGTCGTGTGGACTACCTTGAAGCGGTTGGCCAACACCGTCTGTAAGGCGGGCATCAAAACTTTCTCAGGGGAATAGGTCTGGTCGTAAACCGCATGCGCAGTCAGGCTGGTTTTGCCGGTCGTTAGCGACCAGAGATGCAGGTCATGGATGCTGAGTACGCCTGGCACGGCTAGCATGGCCTGCTCCACATCTCCTAAGTCGATGCCCTCGGGCACGCCTTCGAGCAGGATGTTCAGACTGTCCTTCAGTAAGATCCAGGTGCGTGGCAAAACCCAGAGGCCAATGGCTACAGCCACAAGCGGATCTACCCAGGACCAGCCGGTTAGCTGAATCACCACCGCGCCCATGATCACGCCGATCGACCCCAGAAGGTCGCTCCACACTTCGAGATAGGCACCCTTCACGTTGAGGCTATCTGACTGCCCCCCGCTCAGTAGGCGGATGCTGATCAGATTGACGATGAGGCCGATACTGGCAACCACGAGCATCCCAACCGAATGGATGTCGGGCGGGGAGGTGAATCGTCGGTAAGCCTCAATCAGGATGTAGAGCGCCACGGCAAACAGCAGCAAGGCATTGAAGGCTGCCGCCAGAATCTCAAAGCGGTGGTAGCCATAGGTTCGCCGGCGATCGGCCGGGCGCCGGGCAACGCGAATGGCCGCCAATGCGATGGCGAGCGCAGCAGCATCGGTCAACATGTGCGCGGCATCCGAGATGAGAGCTAAGCTGCCGGTCAGTACGCCGCCAATGACTTCGGCAATAAGAAAACTGCCAGTCAGCGCCAGGGCAAAGCGCAGGGCACGCTCGTTTTCGGTACTCGGGAGCGCGTGGGTGTGACTCGAACTCATGCGGCCCCTCCTTGATCATCGGGGCGTCGCTTCCATTTCTGCTTCGTCATCTGGAGACGAAGCAGAAGGTTTTTTGAATATTTTGGTGCCTTACCGCGCCTGCCTTCCCGCCAGCAAAACCATCCGTAAAGCACCAGAAAAGTCAGAATCAGCCCCAGAGTAAGCATGAGGAACTGGAACCCAAGGTGGCTGTGGATCATGTGCTTGACCATGAGGGATGACAGCAAGCTCAGGACTGCTGCGCCTTGCCGCAATTCGGGCAAAACTTAGTACCCGGGGCGAGGTTCGCATTGCAGTCCGCACAATTGCTGGGCACCAAGGCTGTGCCGCATTGGGCGCAGTAGCGTCCCCCAGGGTTGGTCGCAGAGCCGCACTTCGGGCATGAGGGGCCACCGGTAGCGCTATTGGTGGGTGGCGCTGAATTTGAGGGATAACGATTCCCCCAGCCATGATGTCCGCTGTTCCGTTCACGGCCATGATGATCTCCGCCATGCGAACCGGCGACTCCTCGCAAGAGTTTTTCAAAAAATCCCATAACAGCCTCCGTAGTTGAGTAGATGAATGAGTGACCGACGGTTTATGCCGAATCTGGCACTGAGCCCCCGGTCACGAACGGAAAACGCTAGGCCTCAGATGGCTGGTCTGTTGATTTCGTGAAGTCCTCCTCATCGGCATCTTTGCCGTGAGCAAGGCGGTATAGAAGCGGCAACACAAGAAGCGTCAGCGCCGTCGACGACAGGATTCCACCAATCACCACGGTAGCCAGCGGGCGTTGGACTTCCGCACCGGTACCTGTCGCAATGGCCATGGGGACAAAACCGAGCGAGGCGACCAATGCTGTCATCAGCACAGGGCGCAGTCGAGTCAGCGCCCCTTCGTGAATGGCATCATCCAGAGAGCGGCCTTCTTCACGCAAATTGCGGATGAAGGAAATCATCACCAAGCCGTTCAGCACCGCTACCCCGGACAAGGCGATAAAACCGATACCTGCCGAAATCGAGAGCGGAATGTCCCTTAGCCAGAGTGCGACAACGCCGCCTGTCAGCGCAAACGGAATGCCGGTAAACACCAGCAGTCCATCTTTCACGTTCCCGAACATCGCGAACAGCAGCGTGAATACCAAAAGCAAGGCCACGGGCACCACGATCTTGAGACGCTGCGAGGCCGATTCCAGTTGCTCGAAAGTTCCGCCCCAGGCGGTCCAGTAGCCGCTTGGAATCTTGACCTCGGCTAGACGGCTCTGAGCCTCGCCAACAAAGGAGCCGATATCTCGTCCCCGAACATTGGCACTAACAACAATCCGACGCTTACCGTTTTCCCGACTGACCTGGTTCGGACCCGGTGCAATCTCAAGACTGGCGACTTCCCCCAATGGGATATAGGTCGTACGTACATCAACCCCATTTCCGGCAGAAGCCCCCTTCGGCAAAGCTATCGGCAAACGCTTTAGTGATTCGAGATCAGAACGAAGGTTATCCGGCAATCGCACGACAATATCGAAGCGTCGGTCACCTTCAAACATGGTTCCTGCTTCTCGACCACCAATCGCTGTCGAGATTGCATCCTGGACATCACCAATATTGAGTCCATAGCGCGCCGTTTTCTCCCGGTCAATATTCACGGTCAGCATAGGTAAGCCCGTCGTCTGCTCTATCTTGACCTCGGAAGCGCCCGGAATTTTCTCCAATACAGCAGAAATCTTGCTGGCCGTATCGTTCATCACATCCATGTCGTCACCAAATATTTTGATGGCAACATCGCTGCGTACCCCTGAGATCAACTCATTGAAACGCAACTGGATCGGCTGGGAAAACTCATAGGTATTCCCCGGCAGTCTTCCAACGGTCTTTTGGATAGCTGTCAGCAGTTCATCCCGTGATTTCCGTGGCTCCGGCCATTCCGCTTCAGGTTTCAACATGATGTAGCCGTCCGAAATATTGGGAGGCATCGGATCTGAGGCGATTTCGGCCGTTCCCGTTCTCGCGAAAATCCTGTCGATTTCCGGATACTCCGCCTTGAGCCCCTTTTCCAACTGTTGCTGCATGGCTACTGACTGCGAAAGACTGGTTCCTGGAATACGCAGTGCCTGAATCGCGAAGTCGCCTTCATTCAGGCTCGGTACGAACTCACTCCCCATGCGCGTAGCGACCAAGCCAGAGAGAAGAACCATCACCGTCGTGAAGACCAGGACTACCGGCTTGTTCGCCATGACACCAGCCAGAACGGGCTCATACCAGCGCTTGGCTGCCCGCATCAGGAAGTTTTCCTTTTCATCCACCTTTTCACCGATAAACAGTGCGACTGCTGCGGGAATAAAGGTGACGGAGAGGATCATGGCACCTACGAGCGCGGTGACCACGGTGAAAGCCATGGGGTGGAACATTTTTCCTTCGACGCCGGTGAGCGCGAAGATCGGCAGATAGACGATCATGATGATGAGCTGACCGAATAGCAGCGCTCGGCGAGCCTCTTTCGAAGCGGTAAAGACTTCGTGGAAGCGCTCGGTCCGGGTCAACGGTCGCCCGTGATGTGCCTGGGCATGGGCCAAACGGCGAACACAGTTCTCTACAATGACGACTGCACCATCGATGATGATCCCGAAGTCAAGAGCGCCGAGGCTCATTAGGTTGGCACTAATCTGGTAGGTCACCATCCCCGAAAAGGTAAACAGCATGGAGAGCGGGATCACCATGGCGGTGATTACAGCTGCCCGCATGTTGCCGAGGAACAGGAATAGAATGACGATGACTAGGATCGCCCCTTCCAGAAGGTTCTTCTTGACGGTATTGATCGCTTTGTCCACCAGGACGGTACGGTCATAGACTGTCACTGCCTTGATGCCTTCCGGCAGATTGCGGTTGATTTCGACCATTTTCTGGTCGACCGCCCGTGAGACGGTGCGACTGTTCTCGCCAATCAACATGAACACGGTACCCAGAACGACTTCACGCCCGTTGTCAGTGGCGGCACCAGTACGTAGCTCGCGACCGATGCCAACATCGGCCACGTCGCGGATACGGATCGGCACGCCCTGGATATTGCCCAGGATGACGTTTCGAATATCCTCGATGCTATGCACTTGGCCAGGAGCACGAATCAGATACTGTTCGCCGCGCTTCTCGATATAACCGGCACCGACGTTACTGTTGTTGCGGTCGATGGCGACTACCACGTCTTGCAGAGTTAGGCCGTAGGAAGCCAACTTTTCCGGGCTGGGTGCTACCTGATACTCTTTGGCAAAGCCACCAATCGAGTTGATTTCAGTCACGCCTGTCACGTTGCGCAGTTGCGGCTTGATGATCCAATCCTGTATTTCGCGCAAATCAGTCGGTGTATAGGGAGTGCCATCCGGCTTTTTGGCGCCGTCCTCTGCTTCTACCGTCCAGAGATAGATTTCACCCAGGCCAGTAGAGATGGGCCCCATTGCCGGCGCTATTCCGGCAGGGAGTTTTTCCCTGGCTTCCTGAATCCGCTGATTGACCAGTTGGCGGGCAAAATAGATGTCCGTTCCATCCTTGAAAATCACCGAAACCTGCGACAACCCGTAACGCGACAGGGAGCGCGTCTGCTCCAGATGGGGAAGGCCGGCCATGACGGTCTCGACCGGAAAGGTCACTCGCTGCTCGACTTCGAGCGGCGAATAGCCCGGCGCTGCCGTATTGATCTGTACTTGGACATTCGTGATATCGGGTACGGCGTCAATCGGCAGGCGCTGGTAGTTATAGACTCCCAAGCCGGCCATCCCGAGGACGGCCAATAAGACCAGCCAGCGGTGTTCGATGGCGAGGCGGATGATGCGTTCAAACATGTTGTTCTCCCTCGCCTCAGTGGCTGTGCTCGGCGCTACCCTTGCCGAGTTCCGACTTCAGGACGAAGCTGCCTGACGCTGCATAAGGGGTTCCTGCTTTCATTCCACTAACCACTTCGATGAATTTGCCATCCGAACGGCCCAAGGTCACCGGTTGTGCAACGAAGCCGTCAGGCACCTTGATGAAAACGACGCTCTTGTCACCAATCGTCTGAATGGCGTCGGTTTGAACGCTGACTGGAACTTCGGCTTCACTGGAAACGACTTCGATATTCACGAACAATCCAGGACGCCAAGCCATCTTCGGGTTGGCCAAAGTGACCCGCGCCTTGGCCGTGCGCGTATCCTGTCCGAGCAATGCACCCACGTAGGAGATGCTGCCTTCGGCTTTCGAGTCGAAGGCAGTTGCCTTAACAACAACCTTTTCACCAACCCGGATGACGTTCAGATCTTTGGCAGGAACGACAATCTCCGCCCATACGGAAGACAAGTCGGAAATTGTGAAAATACTGGCATCTTCCTTGACTGCCTCGCCAAGTGCGATGTGTTTTTCCACGACCATGCCGTCGAAAGGTGCGCGGATTTCATAACGATTGAGGCTGCCCGAAACCGTGGCACTGGCACCCAGCGCAATCAACTTTTGCTGGCTGTTGGCAACGGCGATTTCGGCTTCCCTTAAAGTTTGCTGGGCTTGCAGGTAGTCTTGTTCGGCAGAGATTTTTTCTTCCCAGAGCTTCTTCTCTCGCTCATAGGTCGATTTGGCGAGCGAAAAGCGTTTCTGTGCTGCCAGAAGTTCGCTGCGTTGTTCCGAAAGGCCAGTGCTGGCGATCACAGCCAGAATCTGACCGCGCTTGACCGTTTGTCCCAGATTGGCAGGAACACTCTCGACGACTCCGGCAAGACGAGGTACGACATGCGCGGTACGGTCCTCGTTAAACCGGATTTCGCCGGGAAGCTGAGCCGCTGTTTTGATTTTGGCGGGAGTGGCCCTCTGGATACCGATGGCAGCAGCTTTAACTTGCTCGTCCGTTAGCTCGATTTTTCCTTCTTCCCGGGTATCGATGAACAGGAATGGGGTGTTTCCCATTAGCACCGATATGGAAGCTTCGAACACATGCGGCTCTGCAATTCGGCTGGTACTCTTCAGATAGTCTTTCTCGGCTGAAAAAAGGACTTCCTGCTTCTCTTCACCCGGTCGCGTCAGTGTTATCGAGACTTTTGCTGCAGTTGGTGCAAGCGGCTTTCCTTCCTGGAACAACCAGACACGGAAACCTGGCTCACCACCATCTTCGGACAACAGCAATTCCAGACCAAAACCATCCTCGGTAAAAAGCTTGCCACCATGCGGCCCCGATTGGGGCTCATCCTCATGGTGCTCTGCATCTCCATGTTCTTTGGCATGCTCGTGACCATCGCCAGCTTTGCTGCCATGATGCTCGGCATCGGCATGCCCCTTGGCTTCTGCATGGCTGGCGTGTTCATGCTGTTCTCCAGCAGGTTGGGAAGTACTGCCCCCCAGTATCCAAGTGCCGGCGACAATTCCTGTCGCCAAAATCACGGCAATGGCGATCCCTTGCTTTCTGGTGAGATTGAAAGTGTTCTTGTTGAAATTCATTTTCACGACGAGCTCCTACGGACGGCTGGGCACAGCAGATGGCATTGAATCGATGGAGCCCAGGAAGCGCTCCAGTTCGGCAGCGGTCCGATGAGCGTCGGACAAACTTCTCAGGTATTGGGCTCTCGCCTGAAAGAAAGTACGTTGTGCATCCAATACCTCCAGAAAGCTGAATTTCCCCAGTTCAAATCCTTTGCTGGCGGCCTCATAGGCGCTACGGGCGCCCGGCATGATTTCGCTTTGCAAGGCTTGTGCTTCAACAACCAGGGCTTTTAGACGTTCCTCGTTTTGTGTTATCTCTGCACCCAAACGAACCTCGGTAACACTGAGCTCGTCCCGAGCCTTGTCGGCTCGACGCTGCGCCTCAAGCACATTGCCCTGATTGCGGTCGAAGATCGGGAAGGGAATTGAGATACCCACAATGGTTTGGTTGCGCCCAAGCTCTTCAGCCTTTTTGGTTCCCAGGCTGACGGTGACGTCAGGAATCCGGCGAGAACGCTCCAAGTCGGCGATAGCAGAAAAGCGATCGGCTTCGTGGCGTGCTCGAAGAAGTGCTGGAGAAGCGTTCAAGCGGCGAGTGATTTCTTCGGCGGAACGGACCGGCGGCAACAAATCGGTACGCCCTTCGACCTGTTCGAACCGTGGCGTCGAACTTCCCCAACTTGCGGCCAAACGCTTGCGGGCCGACACCAGTTCGCGTTGTGCCTGATTCAACTCCACTCGTGCCGAGGCTTCCGCCACACGGGCCTTTGTTTCCTCAACCGGCGATATTTTTCCGGCAGTCACGCGTCGTGAAGCCGCCTGGCTAGCGCGTTGGGCCAGGCCGAGCAAGTCCTCGGCCTGTTGAATACGCTCCTGAGCAACCAGAACATCGAAGAAGGCCCCGATCACGGTTGCGCGTATGTCAAGGCGTTTCGCTGCCAGATCGGCTGCTGCTACATCACGGCCCCGCTCGGCAGAGGCAATTCGAGCCGAGCGCTTGCCACCAAGCTCGATCCGTTGGCTCAGCTGGATAGTTGTGGTTCGCGTGGCCTTATTCTGCGTATCTTCAACGGAAGTCGAAATTTCCGGATTGGGCAGAACCCCAGCTTGGATTACGGCCCCTTCGACAGCACGCAATTCGTTCGTGGCTGCAGATAATTCCGGGTTGAACGTTAGCGCGAGATCAATGGCCGCCGATAGGGTCAAGGAACCAGATGGTTCCTTGGCGAGCGCAGGTGCAAACGTCGCAACAGACAGCGCGTCCTGCATCTGCGCCGATAGGTTTGTGCTGGCAAGCACTGAGAATCCGAACAAGGTTCGGAGCAGCAACGTGACAGCAAAATTTCTTGGGTACATCCGATTCTCCAGTGATGAAATACACGTTGGGGAATCGGCGGGGCGCCATCTGACTGACAGAGTGGCACAGCACGCGGCTTAGGCCGCAGCAATTAGATTTGGGAAAATGCCCAAGCCCCGCCGATTAGGCGGAGATGGACCAGTTAGGACGCTCAGGCTGTTCGTCTGGAGGGGAAGCCCAAAGCAGGACTGTCCGAAAATGATCAGCAACAGCCCCCACCTTGGGCAGCAAACTGCTGAACGAGGTCAATGCAGCAACACAGCCTGCATGGCAGACTGCGCAATCATTGTCCACATCAGAGACCGAGCCTTTCGCAAGCTTCTCGCCATCCTCGGCTTGATGCTTATGGTCGTGATGACCAAAGTGCTTCGTCGATCCCGTTTCGTGCTGGCAATAGGTCGCTGCGACCGCCCAGGAAATCTGGAGCGGCAAAACAATCAACAGGAAAATAGATAGCCAGCGACGCATGGGATGAATGGTAACAGAACAAAATGTGTTCAAGCAGTAAGCCTGCGGGGGGAATGTATGGAAAGGCGAGTTGCTGATGACCAGGGTTTTCCTGGTCATCGTCCGATGGACAACATATCCGTCCTCGGGGCGGAATTAACCACCCTGGTACAACGCCTCGCGTTGCTTCTTTTCTTCCGGCGTCATTTGCACGGATGGCGCAGGTGTGTTGTGCTGGAGTTTGTCGACGTGTTGCCATTTCCCATCGCGATAGGCATATTCGTGCGGAATCAGCACCCAGCCTTGATCACCGCCAACATAACGATACTGGCCGTCCGCACTTACTGGATTGCGTTTGAAGTCATCGAGTTCCTGTTGCACTTGCTGGGCGGATTTGCTGCCCGAACCGTGCGCCGGGTAGAATTTTGTCGCGCCCTCCGGCGTGCTGTGCATGACCGAGTCGGCCAACACCTGACCTGACAGGAGCAAACCGGCACAAAGAACGGGGATGGAAAGGGCTTGTTTGACGTTCATGATGGAACTCCTTCATTGATGTTTCGTTCATCGGTTTTGATGTATGCCGAACAACTGAACGGCATGGGTGAACTATAAAAAAACAGCACTGACAGAACGCCAACAGGAAGTTTACAAAATTGACATCTTTCGATTTGGAAAGAAATGAAACTATTGGTTGTCGAAGATGAGCAAAAGCTTGCCCAGTATCTGCAAAAAGGATTGGGTACGGCAGGCTTCGTTGTCGACCTTGCCCATGACGGAGTAACCGGACTTCACATGAGTCTGGAGTTTGATTACTCCGCCATCATCTTGGACTCCATGCTGCCTGGCATGGACGGACTTGCCTTGCTGGCTGCCCTGCGTACCCAAAAACAAACCCCGGTCTTGATGCTGACCGCGCTGGGTAAAGTGGAAGACCGGGTCAACGGTTTGCAGACTGGCGCCGACGATTATCTGGTCAAGCCGTTCGCCTTTTCTGAGCTGATCGCTCGAATCCAGGGACTGCTGCGCCGCTCGGCGCAGCATCAACCGGAAAGCACGTCAAACCGTCTGGCATTGCACGATCTTGAAATGGATCTGGCTCGCCGCAAGGTTTCCAGGAATGGTCAGCGTATCGACCTGAGTGCCAAGGAGTTCCTGCTGCTTTCTCTGTTTCTGAGGAAACAAGGCGAGGTGCTATCGCGTACCGAGATTGCCGAGCAGGTTTGGGATATGAATTTCGACAGCAACACCAATGTAGTCGAAGTTTCGATCAAGCGACTTCGCGCCAAAATGGATACACCCTTCGAGCTCCAACTACTGCACACCGTACGAGGCATGGGTTATGTCCTCGAAATGCGCGAATGAAACTTGGCAAACAGATTAATCCGACGCTGAGCGGTCGCCTTGTACGCTGGCTCGCCTCACTAAGTTTGGGTGTCCTTGGATGTTTGTGTCTCGGAGTATTTTTCTCGGTCAAAATCAATCTTGAGTCACAACAGGATCTACGCCTTGAAAAGCTCAGTACGGCAATTCAGCACCTGTTTGAAGAAACGCCGGCACACCTGCAACCGGGAACACTGGAGCATGATCTGGAAGATCTTCTGAAGATCAATCGGGACTTGCATCTCAAGTTACTCGATAGATTGGGTGAGGCTCGTTTCATTTCGACGCCAAGTGCGTGGCCGTTAAAAGCGCGCTTTCTCTCGCTTGCACTCCCCGAGGAAGCTTCGAGGACAGATTTTGCCGTTGCCGAATTGGCGCTCGACACTGCACCCGACGAGGCTATTCTGGATCGCCTCGCAGCCATTCTCTGGGGGGCTGCATTGATCGGCAGTGCTGCGATCACCGTGGGCGGTTACCTGCTCGTTTATTTTGGGCTGACCCCCATTCGGACACTGGCTGAGCAAACACGCTGTCTCGCAATACTTTCCCTCGACAAACGGTTGGAAACTGAGGGGATTCCCGCCGAGCTACAAGTGCTTGTCGATCAGTTCAACGATTTGCTAAACCGACTGGAAAAAGCCTACCAGCAGCTCGAAGGATTCAATGCCGATGTAGCGCACGAATTGAGAACGCCGTTGGCGAATATCATCGCTAGCAGTGAGTTGGCTTTGCGTAGCAACGACAAGGATGAAAATCTGCGTGATTGCATCGGTGCGAATCTCGAAGAAATGCACAGGCTGTCGGGCATTGTTAATGACATGCTGTTCCTGTCGCAAGCCGACCGGGGTGCAAAAGCCCGGCGGATACCCGTTCAAAGCCTCGCCCAACTCTGCACGGAGGTGGCTGACTACTATGAAGCAGTGCTGATTGAGTCCGACCTTCAGTTGTCGATTGAAGGTGATGCATCCGGCCTATTCGATGCTGCACTGCTACGGCGCGTACTGTCCAATTTACTGAATAATGCGGCCCGGTATGCTGAGCACGGAAGTGCAATCTTGATCCGGATAGCGCCGGAAGCAGATGGACAACTAAAGCTCTCGGTGATCAACCAGGGGGAACCGATTCCTGCTGCAAGCCAGCCCCACATCTTCGATCGCTTTTTCCGCGTAGACACGTCACGTAGTCACGGCCACCAAAATCATGGACTGGGTCTCGCCATCGTAAGCGCGATTGCCCGGATGCATGACGGGGAGGCATTCGCAATATCCGCCGATGGCGAGACCGAAATAGGCGTACGACTGGACTGCTGACGGCCTCGCTGCTTTCGCCGATGCAGGCCAACGGGTCTTCAGTCTCTGGTTTGCGGCGCAGAGGTTCGCAACGTTCGCAGGCCGTTAGCGACGACCAGCAGACTGGCGCCCATGTCAGCAAATACCGCCATCCACATCGTGGCATTTCCGAACACCGCGAGCCCGAGAAATACGACCTTGATGCCCAAGGCCAGTGCGATGTTCTGCCAGAGCACGGCGTGTGTCTGGCGGGACAAACGGATGGTTTCCGGAATACGCCGCAAATCGTCGTTCATGATGACCACGTCGGCGGCCTCCATGGCGGTATCGGTGCCGGCAGCGCCCATGGCGACACCGATATCGGCGCGTGCCAAGGCGGGCGCATCGTTGATGCCATCACCGGTCATGGCTGTCGGGCCATGACGCCCCTGCAATTCCTCAATTGCAGCCAACTTGTCTTCCGGCAGCAAATTGCCTCGTGCATCGTCGATCCCTGCCAGGCGGGCAATACTGGTTGCGGTTGCGACGTTGTCGCCGGTGAGCATGACCGACGTGACACCAAGGCGATGCAGATCGGTAATTGCTTCCCGCGAGCTTTCCTTGATGGTATCAGCCACCGCGAATATGGCCAGTACCCGATCCTCGGTAGCCAGCAGAGTGGCGGTTCGCCCTTGATTTTCATGAACGGCAAGACGCGCCTCGATCTCGGGGCTGCACAATCCGCGATCTTCAATCAACCGATGGTTGCCCAGTATCAAGTTATGTCCATCTAGGCGGGCTTCAATGCCGCGACCCGGAAGCGCGGTGAAGTCGGTTAGACCGTTTTCCGGGAGATTCAGTCCCTTGGCAATTGCTTTCGAAACGGGGTGGTCCGAATGGCCGGCCAGGCTGGCGGCCCAGGAAAGCACCTTTGCTTCTGGATCGGAGGGGGACAGCACCTCTGTGGCTACCAGACGAGGCTTGCCTTCCGTAATTGTGCCGGTCTTGTCGAGAGCAATGACGCGCAGTTTGCGAGCTTCTTCCAGATAGACGCCGCCTTTGATCAGGATGCCGCGCCGAGCGGCTGCGGCCAGTCCGCTGACAACTGTAACCGGCGTAGCGATAACTAGCGCGCAGGGACAGGCAATTACCAGGAGAACCAGTGCCTTGTAGAGCGCCTGTGTCCACATCCAGTCGAACAACCAGGGGCCGCCAATGGCCACGGCCACGGCAATTGCAAAAATGGCCGGCGTATAAATGGCGGCAAAGCGATCAACGAAACGCTGGGTTGGAGCCCGCGTGCCTTGGGCTGCCTCGACTGCATGGATGATGCGAGCCAGGGTCGTGTTGTTGGCGGCAGCCGTCACCTCGAATTCCAGCATGCCGGTCTCGTTGATGGTGCCGGCGAAAACAGGATCGCCAGTCGTCTTGTCCACAGGAATGCTCTCGCCGGTGACCGGCGCCTGGTTGACGGCACTGCTGCCGGCGGTCACTCGTCCATCCAGCGGGATGCGGGCACCAGGCTTGACCCGCACCTGTGCCCCGATGACAACCTTGTCGGCCGGCGTCTCCCGCCAGCCACCGTCGCCTTGGCGAATCTCTGCGGTTTCCGGGGCTAAGGCGAGGAGCCCCTTGATGGCGTTGCGAGCCCGATCGACGGACCGGGCCTCGATTAGTTCGGCGATGGCGTAAAGCGCCATGACCATAGCGGCCTCCGGCCATTGACCGATCAGGAAAGCGCCAGTCACCGCCACACCCATCAGGGCGTTCATGTTCAATTGACCGCGCCGCAATGCGGACAATCCCTTGCGATAGGTGGAGAATCCAGAGAACGCAATGGCAGCCGCTGCCAACGCCATGCCCAGCCCCTTGAGTAGCAGGGTATCAGGTGCAAAGAAATCCAAAGCTTCGGCTCCGATGGCCAATGCCAGTGCGATCAATGCTTTACTGATCTCGCCGAGACCTGATGGGCTTTCGGTCTTCTGTTCATGCTCGATGGGCTGCGCTTCGAAACCGAGCTGGCGGACGACCTGTAACGCGATTTCCTGAGCAGACTGCTCGCCATCGATGGTCAGGGTCCGGGACGACAGTTCGAAGCGTAGTGACCGAATCCCCTCAATGCCAGTCAGCGCCTTGCGGATATCATTTTCTTCATTGGGACAATCCATGGCTGGAATACGAAAAATTCCCCAATTGGTGTCCGCTACCGACTCTCTTGAAGTAGCAGAAGCAATTTCTGACGTTGCTTTTGAGGCACATCCAGTCTTGCATCCACAATGTTGTCCGGCATCTACCGGGGGGGAAGGATCGTTAATCTGTTTCATGGCTGTCTCCAAGTGATGGCACCATTAGAAACTCTAAAGTCACTCCAAGGTCAACAGGCTAAAGCCACGTCAGGAGATATCCATGAAAATCGGTGAGTTGGCGAAAAAGGCAGATACGAGTGCAGAAACAATTCGCTACTACGAGCAAGCCGGGTTGCTTCCGAAAACGATGCGTAGCGAAGGCAACTACCGCATCTACTCATCACCCCATCTGGAACAGTTGATATTTGTACGCCATTGCCGCAGCCTGGACATGACCCTTGATGAGATCCGCATTCTGCTGAATTTCAAGGCGTCGCCTGACGAAAACTGTGCCGTGGTCAACCAACTGCTGGACGAGCACATCGGCCACGTTGCTCAACGAATTGTCGAACTGCAGGAACTGGAGCGGCAACTGCGTGAACTACGCCAACGCTGCCCAGACAATCGCCAGGTTCAGCACTGCGGCATCCTAAAGGAGCTGTCTCAGTCTGTAGCCAACGAAAAGATGCCGACCAACCATGTTGCCGGCGTCCATGTTGGCACTTCACATAGAACATCACAGTAAATCGTAAGTGCGGTACTTGGTGCAGTCCCAATCCTGGTTATTGACTACAAAATAAATTTCGTCATAAAATTCGTCACAATAAAACATGTGGAAAAAGGCAATTTCGTGGCAAAAAAAGCAACATCCGGCGACGTTGATAGCATTGAAGATGATTTCGCCAATTTGGCCCGTCTTGCCGCCTCAGACTCTCATGAGGATACCCGCTTGCTATTGGCGCGTCTCATACGCAAGTATCGCCAGCAACGCCCTGAGTTAGCCGCACGTCTCGATCAATCACTGAAGGCTTCCCAAACCCGCTCGGCGGGTAATTCAATCCTGCGGCGCGGTGCACCGGTAATGGAGCCAAACGAGGCGCCGCTCCCCGTCGACGGAGACTCCCGTCTAGCGCTGATCCGGGTTTTCGATGATCGCGCTGGGTTGGCCCCGCCCATTCTTCCCGGCAGCGTTCATGACGCCATCGGCGCCATCATTCGCGAACGCCAGGAACGAGAACGACTGGCCGCCCGGGGGATCAGCCCGACCCGCTCAGCCATCCTGGTTGGACCACCCGGGGTCGGCAAGACACTCTCAGCCCGCTGGATTGCCAGCGCCCTGGGCAAGCCTCTGTGGGTACTCGACCTGACAGCGGTCATGAGCAGCCTGCTTGGCAAGACCGGCAACAATCTGCGTGCTGCGCTGGACCATGCCAAAAAACACGCAGCCGTCCTGCTACTCGATGAGATCGACGCCATCGCCAAGCGACGCAGTGATGAGTCCGATATCGGAGAACTGAAACGCCTGGTTACAGTAATGTTGCAGGAAGTCGATCAGTGGCCAGACAGCGGGCTTCTGCTGGCCGCCACCAATCACCCGGAATTGGTTGATCCGGCCTTGTGGCGACGTTTCGATCTGGTCCTCAAATTTGATTCGCCAGATGCCTCGGCGATTGCCGTGGCCATCCAACGATTTCTCGGCGACGACCTGAAACTGTTTGAGTCTTGGGTCGATGTGCTGGCGGCCGGCTTGCAGGGGCAGTCGCTGTCGGATGTCGAGCGCAGCATCAACGCACTGCGTCGCGGCCATGTCTTGCAGACGGCGCCGTTAGAGCAACTGATCGGCTCGGCACTTGGTCAGCGCCAGGAAGCCTTGAGCAAGGCAGAACGCCTCAATCTCGCAATCGAACTGGCCAAGGCGGGTCAGCATACGCACATGCAGATCAGTCAGATGACGGGGGTCGCTCGCGACACCATTCGCAAACATGCGGGGCCATCTCCCCGCAAAGGCAGGGGGCTCAAATAAATGACTACGCGATACCTGATCGGCCGTGCCGAGTTGCTGACCTATCCCATCGAAGCGCCCAAGAAGAAGGTCGGCGACAAGGCTCATCCTTATACGCTTAGCGAGGCTAAGCGCCTCATCTTGCCGGAGATTGAGTTAGCCAACAGCGTTTTCCAGGAACTACCGCCGAAAGCCTGTGCCGATGATCTAGCGGTGGCCCGTCTGGTATTGCACCCGGCCTACTTGGCCAAGTCGTTTTTCCCGAAGTTGCTGCTCGATCAAGTCGGCCTCGCCTCGGTCGGGTCGCGGACCCGCCGTATTCAGCCGCGTCGCCAAACTCAGAGGAAGGCACCGCCGGAAACTGAAACCACGGAACTCTTCGTGGCTGGCACGCGGGCAGCGTTGGGAAACTTCCCAGCTTTCGCCCGAAGCCTGAACGAACAGATGCCGGTCGCCGAACAGTTTGCTCGCATCGAGACCTTTGCCGCGATGACCCCATCTGATCGCCTGCATCTTGAGGGCGCCCATATCGGCCACGTTTTCGAGGTTGGTCTGCATTTCCCCCCCGAGGGCGACGCCTCCGATGTTCGTGCCATGTTCACCGACTATGCCAAGGACTGCGGCTTCAAGGTCAATGGCGAATTTGAGTTTGAAGCGGGCCGCCTGCTGTTCGTTGCGGTCGAGGGGGACGCTGCCGGCCTGGAAAACCTGGCCCAGTTCACCCTGACCCGTGTCGTCCGGCCGATGCCGCACTTGCGGGCGGCTCGTCCGGTCACCCGCAGCATGCCGCTTTCGGTGTCGTTCTCATTGCCGAGCGGCGAGCCGCTTTCTCGCGAACCCAAGGTTGCTGTCCTGGATGGTGGCCTGCCGACTGAGCATATCCTCGATGGCTATGTCCGCCGCTATTTCCTGGCTGACAAAGATGCGAGCGACGTACCCGACTTTACCGAGCATGGCCTCGGCGTCACCTCGGCTTTGCTGTTTGGGCCGATTGAGCCGGAAGCTGCGGCAGAACGTCCTTATGCGCCGGTTGACCATCATCGCGTGCTGGATGCCAAGATCGACGGGGAAGATCCCTATGAGTTGTATCGCACGCTCGGCCACGTCGAAACCGTACTGCTTTCCCGTCAATACCAGTTCATCAACCTCAGCTTGGGTCCGGATTTGCCAGTCGAGGACCAGGATGTACACGCGTGGACGGCGGTGATCGACAGCATTTTGAGCGATGGTGAAACCCTGATGACTGTTGCAGTCGGCAACAATGGGGAACGCGATGCAGCACTTGGCCTTAACCGTATCCAGGTGCCTTCTGATAGCGTGAATGCGTTGTCTGTGGGCGCCGCCGACCGAAGCGGCCCGGATTGGAAACGCGCTGGTTCGTGCCGCGACCTTCGGCTCCCTTGTGGACACCGCCAATGCCCGCCTGCTCAAGCTACGCAGCGTACTGGCAGATCGATACAGCGCTTCGTCCACCGATCAACTGCTCGACCGCGTTTTTTCTCAACCATCTCAAGAAGGATTGTGCTGAAGGGAAGCTGGAATCGCTTGTTGCTGTAGGATGGCTAGAGACCCTTCCAATACGCCGATTTTCTCGGCCACGCGCTGGCCTTCCTCGGCACGTATCGCGTGAGCGGAAACCAGTTCTGCAGCAGCCTTGAACCTTTCCGTTTGTGCTGCCTGCAACTGCGCGGAGACTGCACGTAGCTCTTCCTGCGCCTCGGCCAGACGGCCCTGAAGACTTGCAACCGCTTCGCTTTTGGATAGTTCCAGCGATTGGTATGCGGCGCCGGAGACGGCAAGCTCTTTTTCGACCTCCTGGCGGCTCCGGTCAATCAGCTGATATTCCTTGCGAAGTTCAGCGAGTTCAGCCTCCAGTCGGGGCAAGCCTTCAAGACGGAGCATGAGCTTGGCCACTTCGGTTCGAGCAGCTTCGGCGGCCTGACGCTCACGGGCAACGTCTTCGCGGTTCGTGCCGATGGCAGTTTCAATTTCGGCCAACCTGCCTGCCAGTGCGGCCTTCTCTCCCCGCAAACTTTCAATCGTCACCAACTGTTCGTCGATCAGCGCGGCCTGGCGCTCATTTTCTGTGGCCAAATCTTCGGCAGAGGTGGTTGCTTGGCACAACCGTTCCTCCAAATCGGCACGCCCAACAGAAAGTTCGTGACGGACAAACTCAAGGATTGCCCGTTGCACGGACGGCGGCAAACTCAGTGCGGCCTCGATGGCGAGAGCCTGCGTGCTCTCCCATTGTTGGAAAAGCTTGTGGATAGTGCCGAAGCTTCCCGATCCATGCCGGTCACGAATCTGGCGTGGCGTCGGTTTCCCGCCCTCGGCCTTGATGGCTTCAGCGTATCGAACTACCTGATCATAGGTTATGGTGGCTTCACGCGGCATGATTTTCTTCCTGATTGATATGAAACGTACGATACGAATCGTTATGTATGAATTGCTGAGAGCGTTGGGCGCTACCCTGTTTGGGTGAGCTGCTGCCTGCCCAGCCAGGTCCGAAGCGTTGGGCGACTGACGCCAACGAGCTTGGCGATCGCTGTCTGATTGATACCCAGCTTCTGATAGCGCTCGATTTCCGGACGCTTTTCATCGAGTTTGTAGTGCTTGGCCAACGCGCCTTGCGGACGGCCAAGCTGTTTTCCGGATGCCTTGCGCTTGGCCAATGCCTCCCGTGTCCGCATCGAGATGAAATCGCGCTCGATTTCTGCAGCCAAGCCCAAGATCGTTGCCGTAATTCGCGACTGCATCGAGTTGTCGAATGTCAGTCCGTTCTTGACGATGACGACGGACACCTGGCGCTCAGAAGAAAACTTCAGGATTTCCAGTACCTGCAAAGTACTACGAGCTAATCGGCTGACCTCAGCTACGAGCAAGACATCACCCTTGTCCGCACCGGACAACAGTTCTCCGATTTTTCTGGATCGCCAATCGATGCTGCCTGACGCCGTATCCTCGACAACCGTGTCCGGAACGATTCCCCGCTCTTGGCAGTAGTCACGGATGCCATGAAGTTGATTTTGCGTGTCCTGCACGTTCGTTGAGACCCGCACGTAAATGAAAATGGCCATTTCGCTCCTCTTGGAAAAAACAAACCCTGTTTGCAATTCAATTGTCATTTTCAGAAGACGACTGCACCAGTTGATTGAGTGTAGCGGCTGTTGTGCAGCCAGCTCCTGACAGTCCAATATCAGAAGTGATCTGCACCAATCTCGACTATGCTCAATACTCGTGTGCACCAAAGCGAGGTGAGCATGACGACCGACACCCCACGGATTCCCGAGCAAGGCGTGGCCACTCTGCCTGATAAGGCTTGGGAGCGTGCGCGCCGTCGTGCGGAGATCATCGGCCCGTTGGCGCAGTCGGAGACGGTCGGGCACGAAGCGGCCGATATGGCTGCTCAGGCGTTGGGCTTGTCTCGGCGGCAGGTGTACGTTCTGATCCGGCGAGCCCGGCAAGGCAGCGGCCTCGTGACGGACCTGGTCCCCGGCCAATCCGGCGGTGGCAAAGGCAAGGGGCGCTTGCCGGAGCCGGTCGAGCGCATCATCCGCGAGTTGCTGCAAAAGCGGTTCCTGACCAAGCAGAAACGGACTCTGGCAGCGTTCCACCGCGAGGTCGCGCAGACTTGCAAAACGCAAAAGCTGCGGGTGCCGGCGCGCAACACCGTGGCATTGAGGATCGCCGGCCTCGATCCGCGCAAGGTCACTCGCCGGCGGGAAGGCCAGGATGCGTCCCGCGGCCTGCAAGGTGCTGGCGGCGAACCTCCTGCCGTGACAGCACCGCTGGAGCAAGTACAGATTGACCACACGGTCATCGACGTGATCGTG
Source organism: Azonexus sp. R2A61 (assembly GCF_021401135.1). GTDB lineage: Bacteria > Pseudomonadota > Gammaproteobacteria > Burkholderiales > Rhodocyclaceae > Azonexus. Next base: position 152,322 of record NZ_JACBFO010000002.1, read on the forward strand.
GTCGATGAGCGCGACCGGCAACCGATTGGCCGCCCGTATCTGACCATCGCCATCGACGTGTTCACCCGCTGCGTGCTCGGCATGGTCGTCACGCTGGAAGCACCATCTGCCGTCTCGGTCGGCCTGTGCCTGGCGCATGTCGCCTGCGACAAGCGCCCCTGGCTGGAAGGGCTGAACGTGAAAATGGAGTGGCCGATGAGCGGCAAGCCCAGGCTGCTCTACCTGGACAACGCGGCCGAGTTCAAGAGCGAAGCGCTACGCCGAGGCTGCGAGCAGCATGGCATCCGGCTTGACTATCGCCCGCTCGGGCAGCCGCACTACGGCGGCATCGTGGAACGGATCATCGGCACGGCGATGCAGATGATCCACGACGAACTGCCGGGAACGACCTTCTCCAACCCTGACCAGCGAGGCGACTACGATTCCGAAAACAAGGCCGCCCTGACGCTGCGCGAGCTGGAGCGCTGGCTCACATTGGCGGTCGGCACCTACCACGGCTCCGTGCACAACGGTCTGCTTCAGCCGCCGGAAGCGCGCTGGGCCGAGGCGGTGGCCCGCATCGGTGTGCCGGCCGTCGTCACCCGCGCCACTGCCTTTCTGGTCGATTTCCTGCCCATCCTCCGCCGCACGCTGACCCGCACCGGCTTCGTCATCGACCACATTCACTACTACGCCGACGCGCTCAAGCCGTGGATCGCACGGCGTGAGCGCTGGCCGTCCTTTCTGATCCGGCGCGACCCGCGCGACATAAGCCGCATCTGGGTGCTGGAACCGGAGGGGCAGCATTACCTGGAAGTCCCCTACCGTACTTTGTCGCACCCGGCTGTCACCCTATGGGAACAAAGGCAGGCGCTAGCGAAATTGCGGCAGCAAGGGCGCGAGCAGGTGGATGAATCGGCGCTGTTCCGCATGATCGGGCAGATGCGCGAGATCGTGACCACCGCACAGAAGGCCACGCGCAAGGCGCGGCGCGATGCGGATCGACGCCAACACCTCAAGGCGTTGGTTCCGCCGGACAAGCTGACTCCGCCAGAAACGGACGTTGCGGCCGCGCAGGCAGACAACTTGCCGCCCGCCAAACCGTTCGACCAGATTGAGGAGTGGTAGCCGTGGACGAATATCCCATCATCGACCTATCCCACCTGCTGCCGGCGGTGCAGGGGCTGGCTCGGCTGCCGGCGGACGAGCGCATCCAGCGCCTTCGCGCCGACCGCTGGATCGGCTATCCCCGCGCGGTCGAGGCGTTGAACCGGCTGGAAACCTTGTATGCGTGGCCGAACAAGCAGCGCATGCCTAACCTGCTGCTGATCGGCCCGACCAACAACGGCAAGTCGATGATCGTCGAGAAATTCCGGCGCACGCATCCGGCCAGCTCCGACGCCGACCAGGAGCACATTCCGGTGCTTGTCGTGCAGATGCCGTCCGAGCCTTCGGTGATCCGCTTCTACGTCGCACTGCTCGCCGCGATGGGCGCTCCCTTGCGCCCGCGCCCACGACTGCCGGAAATGGAGCAATTGGCGCTGGCCTTGCTGCGCAAGGTCGGCGTGCGCATGTTGGTGATCGATGAACTGCACAACGTCCTGGCCGGCAACAGCGTCAACCGTCGGGAATTCCTTAACCTGCTGCGCTTCCTCGGCAACGAGCTGCGCATCCCGCTGGTCGGTGTCGGCACGCGCGACGCCTATCTGGCGATCCGGTCGGACGACCAGTTGGAGAACCGCTTCGAGCCCATGATGCTGCCGCTGTGGGAGGCCAACGACGATTGCTGCTCGCTGCTGGCCAGTTTTGCCGCGTCGCTCCCGCTGCGGCGGCCTTCCCCAATTGCCACGCCGGATATGGCCCGTTACCTGCTCACGCGCAGCGAAGGCACCATTGGTGAATTGGCGCACCTGTTGATGGCGGCGGCGGTCGCCGCCCTGGAAAGCGGTGAAGAAGCGATCAATCACCGCACGCTCAGCATGGCCGATTACACCGGCCCTGGCGAGCGGCGTCGGCAGTTCGAGCGGGAACTGATGTGAAACCGGCAGCACGCTGGCCGCTGCATCCTGCTCCCAGGGAAGGCGAAGCCTTGTCCTCATGGCTCCAGCGTGTCGCCGCCCGCTACCAGATGGACTTGTATGACCTGCTGGAGCACGACCTTGGTCACGGCCGGGTCGATGACCTGGATACTGCGCCACCTCCGGCGCTGCTGACGGCCCTCTCCCTGCGCAGCGGCATTGAGCTGGAGCGGCTGCGTTGCATGAGTTTCGCTGGCTGGGTGCCGTGGCTGCTGGACAGCCTCGATTCCCGGATTCCAGACGCGCTGGAAACCTATGCGTTCCAGTTCTCGCTATTGCTGCCGAGACGCGGCCGCAAGACGAGATCAATCACGAGCTGGCGCGCCTGGCTGCCAAGCCAGCCGATTCACCGCGCCTGCCCGCTTTGCCTGAACGACTCGGAGGATCAAGCCATACTGCTCGCGTGGAAATTGCCGTTGATGCTGAGCTGCCCGCAACATGGCTGCTGGCTGGAATCCTATAGTGGCGTGCCGGGGCAGTTTCTCGGCTGGGAAAACGCCGATGCGGCCCCACGCACGGCCAGCGACGCGATGGTGGCAATGGACCGACGTACTTGGCAGGCGCTGACGACGGGTTACGTCGAGCTGCCGCGCCGACGCATTCATGCCGGCCTCTGGTTTCGGTTGCTGCGCACCCTGCTCGATGAGCTGAACACGCCACTCTCGCAGTGCGGGCCTTGCGTCTGGAGCATTCGCCATGTCTGGGCGTGCTGCGGCCATCTACTGCGCGCTGGACAAAGCCAGTGGCGTCCCTACGAGATTCTGGCCCCGGCGGTGCAGTTACAAATGCTGGAGGCGGCGGCTACCGCCATCGAGCTGATCGAATCGAGCGTGGTGCGTCCACACGGGGAGTTGGGAGCACTGTTCTTGTCGGAGCCGCACACCGGGTTCACCAATGGCCTGCCCGAGAAGAAACGTAAGCCTGAGCCTGTCGATCACTGGCGGGAGGCGGTCAAGGCGCTCAACGAGGCTATCGCCGAGGCCCGACATAATTGCGAAACGGCCCGCTCACTGTTCACGCTGGCGTCTTATGGGCGGCGCGACCCCGAGTCCCTGGATCGCTTGCGCGACACGTTTGCCCAGGAGGGCATTCCCCCGGAATTTCTGTCACATTATGTTCCTCGCGAACCCTTTGCATTCCTTAGTATGAATGACGGGTTAAGTGACAAAATTTGACGATCAGAACTTTCCAACCCACACTGTCACATAATCGAACGTATACGTGACGGGTGAAAAGGTGCTGATCGGCTACATGCGGGTATCGAAGGCGGACGGATCCCAGTCCACCAATTTGCAACGCGATGCGCTCATCGCCGCTGGTGTGAGCCTTGCGCACCTTTACGAGGATCTGGCCTCGGGCAGGCGCGATGATCGCCCAGGGTTGGCTGCTTGCCTGAAGGCGCTTCGTGAAGGGGACACGCTGATCGTGTGGAAGCTCGATCGGCTTGGCCGTGATCTGCGCCACCTGATCAACACCGTGCACGACCTAACTGCGCGTAGCGTGGGCCTGAAGGTCCTGACCGGTCACGGTGCGGCGGTCGACACGACGACTGCCGCCGGCAAGCTTGTGTTCGGTATTTTTGCCGCGCTGGCCGAGTTCGAGCGTGAGTTGATTTCCGAGCGAACAGTCGCTGGACTTATCTCGGCGCGCGCTCGCGGCAGGAAAGGGGGGCGCCCCTTCAAGATGACCGCCGCCAAGCTACGCCTGGCGATGGCCAGCATGGGGCAACCGGAAACCAAGGTGGGCGATCTCTGCGAAGAACTCGGGATTACCCGGCAGACGCTCTACCGGCACGTGTCGCCCAAGGGCGAACTGCGGCCAGACGGCGTAAAGCTGCTCTCCCTCGGTTCAGCCGCATAAATGGAGGCGACCTGGAACGGGGCGCTGTTCAGTGCGGCAACGATCCGATTACCGGTGTCGACCCTGAACCGCCGTAGAGCTTTTGGGAAAGCTGTCGTTCAACGTTTGGTTAAGGGGCGGGCTTTAGCCCGTCCCAGCGAGCGGAGCGAGCGATTTGAACCTGTTGTTAGACATTTTTCACCAGTCGGATATCTATCTCGCGTTCGACATATTCCCACTCTTTTGATGAGCGTAACTGAGCCAACAGTTTGTTGAATATTGCAGTATGCTCCGGAGCAAACTCGAACCAGGTTAAGAAGTCAAACGGCTCTCCGAGGTCGCGAGAATGATGTAGCTGTCTTGCGATTTCTGGAAGATAAGCCAGTCCAATTTCTGTGTGGTGGGACTTTGCTTCAAAAATTTCGCGCCGTTCCTCTTGTGACATTGCCCACCATTCTGGACTTTTCTTTATGGGAATGAGTGCAGCGCATGATGACGTAGGACGGTTTAATTCCTCCTGTTTTGCGCGAAGTTGATTGATCTCATGCCGTTCGGCGTACCGAACATTGCTTGTAAAGCCTTGAAGCACCCAGGTGCCACGTTCGATCAAATTTGTTGAGGGCATATTAACTACATTGACCCTCTCCACAATCTCAAGAGGTATGCCAATGAGTGTTTCACAACTGGTGACTCGCCAAGAGCCCTCGGAGCCGCCAATAAATGAGTAATGATTATTCATGTGATGGAATGCTCTAAATGTCTAACTTTGTTTTCGGGCGACTGCCCAGCTGCGTAACATCGTTACTGCTCCATAATATCACACATCGACCCACGGCGTAACGCGCTTGCTGCTTGGATGCCCGAGGCATAGACTGTACAAAACAACAGTCATAACAAGCCATGAAAACCAGCACTGCACCGTTACCACCGCTGCGTTCGGTCAAGGTTCTGGACCAACTGCGCGAGCGCATACGCTACTTGCATTACAGCTTACGAACCGAACAGGCGTATGTCCACTGGGTTCGTGCCTTCATCCGTTTCCACGGAGTGCGTCACCCGGCAACCTTGGGCAGCAGCGAAGTCGAGGCATTTCTGTCCTAGCTGGCAAACGAGCGTAAGGTTTCGGCATCCACGCATCGGCAGGCATTGGCGGCCTTGCTGTTCTTCTACGGCAAGGTGCTGTGTGTGGATCTGCCTTGGCTTCAGGAGATCGGAAGACCTCGGCCGTCGCGGCGCTTGCCGGTGGTGCTGACCCCGGATGAAGTGGTTCGCATCCTCGGTTTTCTGGAAGGCGAGCATCGTTTGTTCGCCCAGCTTCTGTATGGAACGGGCATGCGGATCAGTGAGGGTTTGCAACTGCGGGTCAAGGATCTGGATTTCGATCACGGCACGATCATCGTGCGGGAGGGCAAGGGCTCCAAGGATCGGGCCTTGATGTTACCCGAGAGCTTGGCACCCAGCCTGCGCGAGCAGCTGTCGCGTGCACGGGCATGGTGGCTGAAGGACCAGGCCGAGGGCCGCAGCGGCGTTGCGCTTCCCGACGCCCTTGAGCGGAAGTATCCGCGCGCCGGGCATTCCTGGCCGTGGTTCTGGGTTTTTGCGCAGCACACGCATTCGACCGATCCACGGAGCGGTGTCGTGCGTCGCCATCACATGTATGACCAGACCTTTCAGCGCGCCTTCAAACGTGCCGTAGAACAAGCAGGCATCACGAAGCCCGCCACACCGCACACCCTCCGCCACTCGTTCGCGACGGCCTTGCTCCGCAGCGGTTACGACATTCGAACCGTGCAGGATCTGCTCGGCCATTCCGACGTCTCTACGACGATGATTTACACGCATGTGCTGAAAGTTGGCGGTGCCGGAGTGCGCTCACCGCTTGATGCGCTGCCGCCCCTCACTAGTGAGAGGTAGGGCAGCGCAAGTCAATCCTGGCGGATTCACTACCCCTGCGCGAAGGCCATCGGTGCCGCATCGAACGGCCGGTTGCGGAAAGTCCTCCCTGCGTCCGCTGATGGCCGGCAGCAGCCCGTCGTTGCCTGATGGATCCAACCCCTCCGCTGCTATAGTGCAGTCGGCTTCTGACGTTCAGTGCAGCCGTCTTCTGAAAACGACATCAATCTACCGAGATGCGGCAGGTTTTTCTGTTTTTTCCCTTACCGATAAGCGGCAACGGAAAACGGTGGTTAAAAAATGCCACGCGATGACTCATGCTGTCCTGTGCGGACGGCAAATCCAGGCCGTCCGCACAGGACTCTCAGCAAGGCAATCCATTCTTTGGCTTCATTTCATAGATGAGCAACTCGTCAGGCAGCAGGAGTGGAAAAATCATGTGATCGACAAGACCAATCTCATGCTCGTCACCAGGGCCTTCTGATTTACAAAGCTGCAGGGCGTAGCGGCGACAGACATATTTAAGCTCTGGGTCCCAAGGGATTTGCTGCATATCCATTTGCCTAGCCCGCTCAAAGTTTTCCCCAAGCGCTTTCCGGACAGCCCAGTGGGCAGCATGGGCAAATGGCACTTTGATGGCGGAGCTAAGGGCTTCAATCTGCCGATAAAGGAGCCAGTCAGTTACGGATCGACTCTCGAAAGACAACTTCAGGTTCGGGTAGCCCATGTATGCCGGCCCCCACCAGTCTGCATTCAGCCAGTGCTCAGGCACAACCGCTCCATACAGGTATTGGGGGAAGTAGTCTTTAGAAGTCATGGGGGATACAAGCACCGGTTCAGGCTGCTTCGTCATTTGAATCTCCTTCAGGTTTGTTGGCGGGTTGTTCGGTGGGGTCGTTTTTGACGGGACGCAATTTGTGGCCAAGACTTCCGCAGTACATGCCGGTAGCCGACTGCCGGAAATGGCCGGCCTGGAGAGAGACGGCCAGCATGGCTTTTTGGTGGGTCTCCTGGTCTGCAGGAAGAACGCCAGCCTCTTTGACCGGTGCAGGAACACCGGCGTAACGCTGGTACTCATCCTGCAGATAGCCGTGACGTAGTCCGTGGGCCGTAACGCCAAGCTGCTCGCGCGTGGCACCGAGCTGCCCCATCAGATAGTAGAAACGGGATTGCGCTTGCCGCCATGTGGTGTCAGGCCAGCGCAATTGGGCATTGAGGCGATTTCCAACCAGCTGTTTGGCTGCTTCGATAATGCGGCGTTGGCGGTCGCTACGGATTGGAATCATCCGATGCCTACCGCCTTTCGTTCCGTCGGTTACATACAGATGATCTTTCCCCAAGGCTATTGCCCGCCAGGGACGAATTTCAATCGACTCCTTGGCACGAAGTCCAAAAAACCGCTGAAATTCAAGCATCACCACAAGCCTGGAATCGAGTAGCTTTGCATTTGCAAGAAATTCCTCGACATCGATTCCACTGGCCTCCCAACTGAGATCCTCGGTTGCGGCCGTTTTCCTTTGAAGGTGCTCTCGTCCGCCAGCATAGACACCAATGTCCTCGACCATTCCGTCTTTCCCAATCCAACGGCAAAACGCCCGTAGGTTCGAGAACAGACCATGAACCGTCTTGGTGGCCAGCCCTTTCCCGAGCCAGTGGTAACAAAGTGCCTGCACATGCTTGGGCTTCAAATGCGTCGGACTTTCGAGTCGATAACCAAGCTGGCGAAGTTCAGCAAAAATCAGGCGGAGATTGCCACGCCGTTCGCGCCGGGTTTTACGGCTGCTGTCGCGTGGAACGACCCGAACTACTGAATGATTTTTTTGGTTATGTTGATTCAGGATGCGATCAAGTTCATCCCGGAAACGCTTGGACAAAACCTGATCTGCAAGGGATGTTCGACTCATGCTTGTCCCTCCCGGATCACTACTAAAACTTTGCTCTGGGCAAAAGCAGGTTCAAAAAACCCATGGAATCCCTGCGCCAGAGCGAGAATTGATGTATGTCTGGTTTTTGCCGGCGATACTTTGAAAATCGGCTGTTGAAGATCACGAAGCATGCGTCGTCCTCCGAGCCTTGGCTTTGCGAGTCTTTTGCAGAAAGCGTTCCCCAGCCTGGACGGCATCAGGGTCACCCCTCATTTCAGAGATAAATTCGGAAGACGACTGTTGGTGGATCTTGTTGAGGGCAGCAGCAGCGCGCTTTGCTTTTACCTGCCGGAGTAGCTCGGCCTGAACGATGCCTGGAACCGGGTTGTCAATTGCCGCAACAGCCACCTTGATCGATTCTTCCGAGTATTCACTTTCCAATGCGTCAGCCAGTAACTCATCATCGACCGTCCAGGTGATGATTCCGCAGGCTCTTACCCGTCTGCGTTTAATGGCAGCAGCAGAAACGGTGTTCTCCTTATGCCACTGCTGCTGTGGAGGCGGTTCTGCTTCATCAATAGCAGAACCGTTAAATTGAAGACCCTTAGCATCGGGATCTCCGAACGTCTTGCTTTCCGATTCTCGGAATTCCCGCACTTCGGTTGCTGACTCACTACCGGACGAAGTCAGAGAAGAAATCCGAGCCCACTTCTGCGGATTGACCAGTATCCAACGCCTGCCATGAAGCTTGCCATCGTCGCTTTGAATAGGCTCGATTCGAATGGCTCCAACATTTTCCAGTTCCCTCAGCCTGGATCGGATTGCGTCTTTTCCATCAGGCCCCATTTTCGAGAGATGCCCAACGTTAGGGCGCCAGCCAACTGGCAAATCCCAAAGGAAGGCAAACAAGCCACGAGCACCAAAAGACAGGCGTCCGTCGCGCAGGGAAGCCCGCGAAATCGGTTTGCAAAATTCGATTTCCCCATCACGGATCAAATAATCATCCACGATCACCTCCCGCACAAAGGCGCGGCCGGCCACGAGGCCTTTTGGTACGCGAGGTATCGCTGTTCAAATTGAAATTTGGCTCAACCAACGCAGCTACGCCAAGTCTGGCGATCCAACCTTCAATATCGGTCCGCCTGTAACGCAAAATTCGCCCAACCTTGACCGGCGTGGGAAATCCTTGCGGGGCAGGCTTTCGCCGATAAGCCCAGTTCGCCACTGTCGCAGGACTGAATACAATCAGCCGCGCGACTTCATCGAAATCCAGAAGTAAAGAATCCATATCTCCGTCTCTGCAATAGAACGGAGCCCTTTGGAGTAGGGATTGTTAGGCGCACCCGAGCGGCGCCGGCGGGCTTCGGAACCCGCGCCGCGTTACGCGCGGCTCAATACGGGGTATGGAAACAAGCGAGGCGAGAGAGCAACATGAGCGATACCTAATCCATCAAGTACCGCAACAACAGCTTCGAACGATTGCCTAGCAAGCTTATGGAAAGTACGTGCAGCCAAGGCAGTCAGCACGGCCATCAATTCGCGAAATTCAGCGCGATTCCTCAAACAGTAAAACGAAACCTCGCTGATGGCACTTCTAAGGGCTCGAGCTCCCTGAGATGCCATCTGATGAATAGCCAGGCCGATCAATGAGCCGATAAGGGCTACCAAAGCGATACAACCAAACTGCCAGGTGAGCAGTGCAATGGCTACAAGCGACAAGAAACACACTCGCCACCCATGGTCGGGGGTGCAACCTTCTGAGAAGCGCAGAGCGAGGTGGTCAAGTGATGTTCTCATCGTGGCCGGATATTACCCTCAGCTTATCCAATGTCAACAATCTTTTGTTTTTTAATCAAACGCTTAGTTGCATGTTAGGCGCACAACACGGTCACACCAAAACGGATAATCATGAGGACAATTTGGGCACAAAATGGGCACACCTGCTCTCGGAAACAAGCGTACATTAGAAATCTATCAATATATTCGTCATAACAAAATCAAGACAAGAAAAAACCCGCAAAGCTTGTAGCCATGCGGGTTTTCATTATGTCCTGGCGGAGAGGGCGGGATTCGAACCCGCGGTAGGCTATTAACCTACACACGCTTTCCAGGCGTGCGACTTAAACCACTCATCCACCTCTCCGGGAAGCCGCGCATTGTAGCAGAACGGGACGCGGGGTCAAACAAACTTTCGCAAAATGGCGAGTCCGATCCACAGCACGAACAGCATCGCGAAAGCAAACAGGTTTTTCAGCCAGGACGCGCTGGCTGCGGGCAGCAGATGCGCGAACAGGCGGACCGGCATCTCGGTGATCAGGCGGAACATCGCGTATATCGGATTTTTCTCGCTGTTCCGCCCGGCAATCGCGAAAAGTGCTCCCTGCCCGATCAGGCACAAGCCGAGCATTTCGATGATGGCGCGCAAGGCGGCGATGGCGAACAAGAGCATTTCCATGCAATCGTCTTATTCGAGCGGTGAGTCTTCGCGGTAGCGTTCGTCCAGGCGGTCCATCCTTCGGTTGTACCACCAGATCAGCCAGAGGTAGAGCAGCAGGATGCCCTGGGCGCCCATATAGAAGCCCAGCGGAAAACCGAGAAAGTCGAATTCGTTGAGTGCCGAGGCAAACCAGTTCAGGCCAAAGGTCAGCAAGCACCAGAGCAGCAACAGGAACAAGGTCAGGCGACGGGTCTGGCGCCAGTACGGGGTATTGGTCGGCACGGCTTAGCCCTCCACCTGCCGGATACGGGCCAGGAAGGCTTTTGCCTCGTCGCCGGGTTTGGTCATCAGGCTGACCACGATATTGACCAGAAAGCCGCCGAACACGCCGAACACGCCGGCCGAGGTCGATTGCAGATGGAACCACGGCTCCATCGGAAAATCGCTCAAGCCCAGCCAGGGCAGACTGGAAAACTCCAGACGCAGGATATAGAACAGCGAGATGCCGAGACCGGCGAGCATGCCGGCAATCGCGCCGGCTCGCGTCGCCCGGGCCCAGAAGATGCCCAGCACCAGGGCCGGGAAAAACGCCGAACCGGCGATCGAGAAGGCCCAGGCGACCATCGACAGGATGGTCCCCGGCTTCTGTGCGGCGACGGTTGCCGCCAGCACGGCGACCACCAACAGCAAGGATTTGGAAATGACCAGCCGGAACTGCGTTGACGCACCGGGCCGGAAAATCCGGTAATACACGTCGTGCGACAGCGCGCTGGTGATGGTCAGCAGCAGACCGTCCGCCGTCGACAATGCCGCGGCCAGTGCGCCAGCAGCGACCAGGCCGGAGACGACATAAGGCATGCCGGCGATTTCCGGGGTCGCCAGCACGATCACGTCCGGATTCAGCGACAGTTCGGCCAGTTGCAGGATGCCGTCGCCGTTGATGTCCTCGATCGACACCAGACCGACCTTGCTCCAGGCGGCAACCCAGCCGGGCAGTTTGGTGATCGAGATGCCGACCAGATTGGTCAGCACCTCGTGCTTGGCAAAGACCGCGTAGGCCGGCGCGGTGACGTACAGAATGGTGATGAACAGCAGCGACCAGAACACCGAATGGCGGGCTTCGGCCACCGTCGGCGTGGTGTAGTAGCGCATCAGCACGTGCGGCAGCGCCGCCGTACCGACCGTCAGACAGAAAATCAGCGCCAGGAAATTCAGGCGCTGGGCCTTCTGCTGTTCCGGCGTCTCCCCCGGAAAGGCCTGCGCGTGGTGAACCGGCACCTTGCTGCGGTCGACCGCAGAAAACATCTCGTTTTCCCAGCGCGCCTTCGCCGCCTCCGGATCGTGCGGCAGATCACGCCGCTGACGCTCCAGCGCGACGATCTCGCGCATCTGGGTGTCGCCGGCCTTGAGCCGGTTGATTTCTTCCGACAGGTGCTGGCGTTCCAGATGCAGCGACTGCGGCAACTGCATGATCTTTTCCGCGTAGCGGTCGGCCCGCTCGCGGTACAACTCGCGAACCTGCTGTTCGGCCGGTGCATCGAACAATTCGTTTTCGAGCGCCGTCACCTTTTTCAGCACCTGTCCGTAAACCGCCTGCGGCACCGGCATGCCGGTCACCTTGTAGGACAGGATCGCCACCGGCGTGATGTAGGCGACGATCAGGATCAGGTACTGCGCCACCTGCGTCCAGGTCACCGCCCGCATGCCGCCCAGGAAGGAGCAGACGAGAATGCCGGCCAGACCGACGAAAACGCCGATTTCGAACTGCAGGCTGACGAAGCGGCTGGTGATCACGCCGACGCCGTAGATTTGCGCAACCACATAGACGAACGATGCCAGGATAGCCGCCGCCACCGCCACCAGACGGACGGTATTGCCGCCATAACGGGCGCTCAGGAAATCGGGAATCGTGAACTGCCCGAAGCGCCGCAGATAAGGCGCCAGCAACAGCGCGACGAGGACGAAACCGCCGGTCCAGCCGATCACGTAGGCCAGCCCCTGGAATCCGGACAGATAGAGCGTACCGGCCAGCCCCATGAAGGATGCGGCGCTCATCCAGTCGGCGCCGGTCGCCATACCGTTGAAGAAGGCGGGAATCTTCCGGCCGGCCACGTAATACTCGGAGATGTCGCTGGTCCGGCTGAAGATGCCGATCACCGCATACATCGACACGGTGAACACCAGGAAAGCGTAGCCGACCCAGCGCGGCGGCATGCCGTGCTCTTCGAGCACGGCCAGAGCCAGCACGAAGAACAGGAAGACGCTGGTATAGGCGAGGTAGTAACGCTGAAGCCGGGTCAGCGAAGACAACAGCCGCTTCAATGGGTCCGCCGCAAGTGGCTGCTGGCCCGGGTTTCGTCGATCAGCGCTTCGACCGTATCGACCTCCTTGGCGTGGGCCCGGACGACCAGCATCTGCATCAGGCGGGCCAGCGCCAGCGTATTTTCCATCGCCGAACGCCGGCCGTTACCAACATCGAGTCCAAAGGCGGTCAGCCAGTCGTCGAGCGGCATCGGCTGATGGCTGATTTCGCCGAACATCGCCGGCAGCAACCAGGCCAGATCGACCCAGCGCGGCTCGAAGGCCACGCCGAGCCTGGCCTTGATGGCCGGCTGCAGCAGGCCGGCGACATAGGCCAGGTGATACGACACCAGCGGCGACTTGCCGACAAATCGCAAAAATGCCGCCAGACGGCGGTCGACCGTAGCAACATCTGCGGTCGACGCGTCGAGATCGACAAAAATCCCCAGCGCCGGCTGCACCACGCCCTGATGCAGCACGCTCGCCGCGATGCCGGTCAACCGGCCATTGCCGTCCGTTTCGACATCGACGACGACGTAACGCGTCAGGAAATGCGAGGACTCCAGGCCATCGGCCGGCGCTGCCAGCCATTGTTCGACGGTGGCGCGCACGTCGGCCGGCAGGTCCTCGCGCAAACCGTCGCCGAACAGAAATTTCTTGATGCCGAACATGGTCAGTGATTCACCTGGTAATCGAGCTTCAGCCGGGACTGGATTTTACGCGCCTGGCGGAAGGATTCCTTCAGGATGCGCCGATCGAGTTCGTTGAGCTTCTCAGGATCGATCAGATTGTCGCCCTGGCGCCCCGGTTCCCCTTCCAGATACTGGTGTTGCAGGCGCAGCAGCTGGATGAAGTTGAGGCCGTCGAGCACGGCGTTGATCTCGTCGCCCTTGATGTTCATCTTCTGCGACGCCAGCCGCAGGCGCTGGATCGAATTGGTGCTGTGCACGCCGGCGGCCAGCGCATAGATGCGCGCGACATCGACGAAGATGCGCGAGCCGTATTTCTTCAGATCGATCTTGCCCGGATGATCCGGTTCGAGGTCGGTGACGAAGTCGCGGATCTTGCCCAGCGGCGGGCCGACATCCAGGGCATTGCGCGCCATCGCCTGCAAAAAGATCGGCGTCGCCGAGGCCAGGTCGAGCAGATGTCGGCGCATCGCGTCGGCCAGCGCGGCCTTGCCGTACAGCGGCCGGAAATCGAAGAAGATCGTCGCATTGAGCAAGGCCACCGGTTCCGGCGTGCGTATCCATTTCCCGAACTGCGACTTCCATTCATCCAGCGTCAGGCACCACTGCGGATTGCTGGCCATGATGTTGCCCTTGCACAGTGGGAAGCCGACCTTGTCGAGATCCTTGTTGGTATCCAGCGCAAAAGCCAGGAAACGCTGCTTCAGCACGGCTTTGTCCTCGCCGTCCGGTACCGCGAACACGATGCCGTTATCCTGATCAGTGCTGAAAGTCTGCTCGTCGCGCCCTTCCGACCCGAAAGCCAGCCAGGCCCAGTCGATGCCGTCGAAATTGTGGCGTTCCAGGTTGAGCTGGATGACACGCCGGGTCAACGCATCGTTGAGGGCAGAAATGAACTGCGTCAGTTGCTCGGCGCCAATGCCCTGGGCCAGCATGTTGAACGACAGTTGCCGGACATCGGCCGCCGACGCCTTCAGCGACTCGACATCGGGCGCCGATTCGATCGCCTGCCGGATCTGGCGCAGGCCGACCCGCTGCAACGCGAACAGATCGCGCTCGGAGACGACCCCGGTCAGCCGGCCGCCGTGGTCGACGACCAGCACGTGGCGAATCCCGTGCGTGGCCATGGCCAGCATCGCATCGTAGGCGGTGGCATGCTCTTCAAGCATGCACGGCGTCGCCGACATCGCGCCTTCGATCGGCGCATCGAGCGGCAGGTCGGCAAGCACGACGCGATCGAGCAGATCGCTGCGGGTGAAGATACCGAGCGGTTTGCCCTCGGGATCGACCACCACCATCGAACCGACGCCGTGCTGCGACATCGCCTGCAGCGCCGCGCGCAGCGGGGTTTGCGGCTGGACCGACAACGGTTCGCGGGCGCCGATGCCGGACAGCGGAGAATTCAGCGTTTGCTGCTCGCTGGCTTTCTGGGCGAACTGCGCCTGCAACTGGCGACGAGACTGGTCGAGCAGGCTGGCGATGTACTGCGTGCAGAACAGGTTGAATTCCGGGCTGCTCGCCATCAGCGTCAGGAAATCCTCGGCCGGCAGGTGATAGCAGAAGGTGTCCTCGACCGCCGTGTAGAAATTGGTCGACGGCCGGCCGGCCGTCACCGCCCCGATCGGGAAACACTCGCCGGGCCCCAGACTGAGGATGGAATACTCGGTCATCGCCACTTCCCCGGCCTGGCGCGCCTGCACCTTGCCGGTTTCGATGACGTGGAAGTAGCGTACGTTGCCCGATTCCGGCCCGACGATCAGGCTGCCGGCCGGGTAGAAGGCGATATGCGCCCGGTCGGCAAACAGTTGCAGCGACGCCTGCGCCATCTTGTTGAATGGTGCATGTCGCGACAGGAAGGCCAGCGTATTGCCGGCCGCCCGCTTCTGCCCTTCCTGGCGAAGCATGGCTTCCACCTGACCGACATCGACGCCGGTCCCAACCTGCGCTTCCTGTGTACTCACGGCTCCCTCTTTTTCTTTAAATAGGTACGGTTGATGACCACGGCCCGCTCCAGCTCAGTACTTGACGCGGGCGAAGTAGGTTTTCTCGGCGGCTTCCAGCGCCTGACGGATCGTCACGATGCCCTTTTCCTCAAGCAGCGGGACCATCTTCAGAAACACCTCGCCGGTGGCGATCGCATCTTCCAGCGCGTTATGTCGTGCATCGATGACGATACCCAGCCGCTCCAGAATCACATCCAGCTTGTGCGATTCCTGGTTCGGATGAATCACCGCCGAGAGCAGCAGCGTATCGAGCACCGGCTGCGTGAACCGGATGCCGGTCCGCTCTTCCTTGAGCTGCAGGAAGCGCATGTCGAACGCCGCGTTGTGGGCGATCAGCACGGTATCCTCGCAGAAGGCGTGAAACGCCGGCAGCACGATATCGATGTTCGGCTGACCGCGCACCATGTCTTCGGTAATGCCGTGGATCGGGATCGATTCCGGGCGCAACGGCCGCTCCGGATCGACCAGCTGATTGAAGGTTTCCTGCTTGAGCAGGCGGTTGTTGACGATGCGGGCGGCACCGATCTGGATGATCTCGTCACCGTTGGAGGGCTCCAGCCCGGTCGTTTCGGTATCGAACACGGTGTAAACCAGTTCGGAGAGCTTGCGATCCAGATCGATCGTCTGGTCCTCGAAATTGAACAGGTCGAAATCGTAATACTCCGGACGACCGGTACTGCGCCGTTCCTCGGGCAGTTCGGCGGTCGGCGTCGCCACCGGCAACACGAACCGGAAGAAGGCGCGATGCGCCGCCTTTTCGCGCTGGTACCAGATTTCGCCGCCGTGCCGGTCGATCACCTCGCGCAAGGTCAGCGACGAGGTCTCGCCATGCGCCTGCAGGCTCTCGCCTTCCCAGGTATAGAAGGTTTCGGAAGACATCGCCGGACCGGCCCAGATCAGGTCCAGATACGCCAGTTTGCCGTCGTTGATGATGCGGAAGCGCAGTTCGCGCGGCGCGTAGTGATCCTGCAGGCGCGACGCCAGGAAGACCAGCGCGAAGACCAGCGAGAAGCTGTCGGCCTTGATCCATAAGGTATCGTCGATTTCCTCGGTCTTGGTCGGCAGGTGCAGGCGATCTTCGATGCGCCGCTGGGCGGCCGCCACGATGTCGATGGCCAGCACATCCTCCAGCGGCCAGCGCGACTTCATCGAATCGGCGAAGTCATGCATGGTCTGGTCGAGCTTGCGACTCATCCGCGACGCCTCGTCATCGACCACCTTGACGAAACGCTCGCGCAATTCGACATCCATGTCCGGGTAATCGATCAGGTTCGCCACTGCCGCCCGGATGCTGCCCAGCGCCGCCCGGCTGCCCTCGGTCAGATCGTGCAGGGCCTGGTCGCGGCGCGATTCCTCTTCAAGGCTGCGGGTAATGTTCTCGACCGTCAGCACGTAGCCGGACATCGCCGCCTCCTGCCCCTCCTCGCCGGCCGCCGCCAGCACCGGCACCATCTGGATGCGCAGCAGCTGGCCGCCGCGCGCGGTGGTGATGAAATTGGCGATCGGCGTCTTGCCGGCCGCCAGCCGCTGACGGATCACCTCGCGCGAATGCTCGATCTGGTTCTTCTCCAGGATCGAGAAGATCGAACGCCCCAGGCCGATCAACGCACCGCCGGCCACCGAGGTCGGCCCCTGCGACAAGGCCTTGAACTGCAGTTTCGCCCGGTTGTTGTAAAGCAGGATGCGGCCATCCAGGTTGCAGACGACGACCGCCTGGGCCAGCTCCGACATCAACGCCGCGAGTCGATTCTTCTCTTCCTCGACCGAGGCCTTGGCTTCGGCGATCTGCGCTTCGACATCGCTCATCAGCGCATCGCGCTGGGCGGCCAGATCGTTGGCCGCCTGGGCCAGTTGCTGGACTTCCGGCGGCCCCTCCTGCTTGACGCGGAAATTGCGGTTGGCGCCGAGCATCAGGCGCAACTGTTCGCCCATGCCGAGCAGGCCTTCGACGTACTGCTTGAACAGCTTGTGCAACACGAAGCAGCCGATGGTGAAACCGAACAGCGTCATCGTCGTGCCAAGCGGCAGGCGCGACAGCAGGAGTTCGGTGAGCATCAGCCGCTCGCCCTCCTTCATGTCCACCCAGACCAGGAACGAGGTGACGATGAACGGGCCGGTCATCAACAGGCCCAGGACGACGACGGCGATCAGAAAACGTGCTTTTGCCTTCATGGCGTTCATTCCGTACCGAAAATTGCCGCAGCGGCGGCGTCGACCGCAGCAGGGAGCTCAGGCCAAGCCGAGCAGTTCCTTGACGCGGACAACCAGATCCTTCGTGGAAAACGGCTTGGTGACGTAGGCGTCGGCTCCGATCGCCAGCCCTCGGGCAACCTCGGTATCGCGCCCCTTGGCCGTCAGCATGACGATTTTCAACGCGGCCTGGGCCGGGTCGGCACGCAAGGCTTCGCACACTTCGAAACCGGACTTCTTCGGCATCATCACGTCGAGCAGGATCAGGTCGGGCGAGAACGCCGCCGCACGGCTCAGCGCCTCGTCGCCATCGGCGGCGACGGCGACCTCGAAACCTTCCTTCTTCATCAGGAACTCGAGCGAAATGACGATGTTGGGCTCGTCATCGACGATCAAAATCTTCTTCATGGTCTCCCCTGCTTATGCTTCCGGTGCCGGCAAGGGCACCGTGAATATGAAGGTGGCACCTGCGGTGGGCGCACTTTCGACCCACAGCTTACCACCAAAGTACTCGACGATCTGCCGGCTGATCGGCAAACCAAGACCGGTTCCCTGCGGCTTGTCGGTCATCGTGTTGCCGCCCTGGCGGAACTTCTCGAAAACCTGGCTGCACTCGGCGGGAGTCAGCCCGGGACCGTTGTCGGCCACCGTCACCCGCAGCGCGCCGTCGGCTTCCCCGACCGCCACACGGACCACGCCGCTGTCCGCCGCCACGAACTTGACCGCGTTCGACAACAGGTTGACCACCACCTGCATCAACCGGTCCCGATCAGCCTGCACCGGCGGCAGGGATTCGGCGATCTCGGCGTCGAGCCGAACCCCCTTGTCGCGGAACAACTGGCCGAGCGTTTCCATGGCGTCGCGCACAACGGCGCCGACATCGACCTCGCTGGTGGTCCATTCGGCCCGACCGGATTCCATCTTCGCCAGATCGAGGATCTGATTGATCAGACGGGTCAGCCGCTCGGTCTCGCCGACGATGATGCCAAGAAAGCGCTGGCGCTCCGCCAGCGCCAGGCGCGGATCGTCGTACAGCAATTCGGAAAAGGCCCGGATCGACGTCAGCGGCGTACGCAATTCATGCGTCACCGTGGAAATGAAGTCGTCCTTCATCCGGTCCAGTTCGCGCAAGCGCTCGTTGGCCGCCCGCAACTCCCCGGTGGCCGCTTCCAGCGCCCGCTGCTTGGTTTCCAGCTCCCGGCTGTAGGCGCGGACCTGGCTGGCTTCGTCGAGGATGTCGAGCACCTCGTCGAGCCCGAGATCCTCCTCGCGCGTCGCGTTGGCGACGATCAGCCGGGCACTGGCCGAACCGATCGCGGCCGCCAGTTCGCTCTCGGCAAAATGCACGAATGCGGCATCCGGCGGCAGTCGCCGCCAGTCGTCCAGGCCGCGCAAGCGCGCGTAATGGATCAACTGCTGTTGCGCCCGCGCCGGCCCGAGGAAACGCTTGAGCAACTCGACCACTTCATCCAGCGAAGCCTTGCCGCGCCATAGATGCGCACCGGGCAAGCGCTCCGTCTGCCGGAAAACATCGACGAAGCGCTCGGCCTGGGCCAGTTCGACCGCATCCGGCGTCGTCGCCAGCGATACCGCGACATAGGCACCGAGGTTGGCCAGCAGGCTCCACCACAGGCAATGCGAGATTTCATCCAGTCCGGCCAAACCGAACAGGGCCTGAGCCTTCAGCCAGCCGATGCCGAACAATCCGACCTCGACGAAACTGCCATCCATCCAGCCCGAACGGGCAAACGACGGCAGCAGCAAGGTGTAGGCCCAGACCGAGAAACCGGCCAGCAAGCCGGCCAGTGCACCGGCACGCGTTCCCTGCTTCCAGTACATGCCGCCGAACATCGCCGGCGCAAACTGGGCTACCGCGGCAAAGGAAATCAGGCCGATGCCGACCAGCGCATAGGCTTCGCCGGCGGCGCGGAAGTAGACGTAGCCGAGCAGCAAAATGCCGACGATGGCCGTGCGGCGGATGGCAATCAGCACGCCCGACAGGTCCGCCGCTTTTCTGCGTTTCAGCCAGGTCGACCGCAACAGCAGCGGCATCGCCAGATCGTTGCAGATCATCGTGGACAAGGCGATGGTTTCGACGATCACCATGCCCGTCGCTGCCGACAATCCGCCGATGAAGGCGAACAGCACCAGTGCGTCGGCACCGTGCGCCAGCGGCAGGCTGAGCACGAAACTGTCGGGATCGGTCGTCCCGGCCGGAAAATGAATCAGCCCGGCGAGCGCCAGGGGCAATACGAACAGGTTGATCAGCAGCAGGTACAACGGAAACAGCCAGACGGCGCGTTTCAGATGCGATTCGTCGACGTTCTCGACGACGATGATCTGGAACTGCCGCGGCAGGAACAGGATGGCAAACCCGGACAGCACCAGCAAGGCCATCCAGTTGCCCGACCGGGCGCTGTCCGGATCGAGCAGACGGGCGAATTCCGGGTGCCCGGCCACCCGACTGAACAAATCGCCGAAACCGTCGTAGATGCCGTAGGTGACGAAGACTCCGACCGCCAGGAAAGCCAGCAGCTTGACCACCGATTCGACGGCAATCGCCGCCACCATCCCCTCGTGACGCTCGGTGGCATCGAGATGGCGTGTCCCGAAAAGAATCGTGAACAAGGCCAGCACGCCGGCGACCAGCAAGGTCGAATCCATGCCGAGCAGGCGCACCGAATGCTCGGACTGTCCGAAAACCATGTCCAGCCCGGCCGCCACGGCTTTCAATTGCAGCGCGATGTAGGGCACGATGCCGATCACCGCGATCACCGTCACCAACCCGGCCAGTTGCTGGCTCTTGCCGTAACGCGCCGCAATGAAATCGGCGATCGAGGTGATCCGCTGCGCCTTGGCAATACGGATCATTTTGATCACCACGCCGACGCACATCAGCATCAAGGTCGGCCCGAGATAGATGGTCAGAAAGGAAAGCCCGCCCGAGGTCGCCCGCCCGACACTGCCGAAAAACGTCCATGAAGTGCAGTAGACCGCAAGCGACAGCGAATAGACGTTGGCGGTGATGATCGAGCGCCCGGCATCGGCCCGCGCATCCCCCCAGCGCGCAACGGCGAACAGCAGGCCGAAATAAGCCATGGTGACCAGCGCGACGACGAAGCCGGAAAGCATCTAGCGGCCCCGCCCTTCGGCAATCCAGGCAGCCAGGCCGATCAGCCCGGCCCATACGGCAAACAGATAGACAAAGCCGGCCGGCCAGCCCAACCACTCACCCTGCGCCAGGCCGAGGATGGGAAAGCCCAGCAGCGGCAGGCCGCACAGCGCCAGGGCCCCCAGCCGCTGCCGGGAACGGCTGCCGCGCCTCATGGCACACCGCGCAAAATAAAAACGGTCGACACGCCAAGCGTGCCGACCGTTCCGGGCATGCGGTACCTTGCGACCACATTTCGGGTCACCTTCTTATGGGCGACCATCGTCTCCTCCTGCCCTGTTATAACCTGACCGCGGCGAGGCAAGCGCACCGCGGGATGGTTGCCGGTCCGGGTTCCGCCCAGGGGCAAAACCCGGCGCAACGCCGTTAGCCCTTCAACTGCTCGAGAATCGCCGGGTTTTCCAGCGTCGAGGTGTCCTGCGTCAGTTCCTCGCCCTTGGCCAGGCCACGCAGCAGACGCCGCATGATCTTGCCGGAGCGGGTCTTCGGCAGGTTGTCGCCGAACCGGATGTCCTTCGGCTTGGCGATCGGGCCGATTTCCTTGCCAACCCAGTCGGCCAGTTCCTTGACCAGCTTCTTGGTGGCTTCCGGATCGGTCGGGCGGGCACCCTTCAACACCACGAAGGCGACAATGGCTTCACCGGTCAGATCGTCCGGACGGCCGACGACGGCAGCCTCGGCGACCAGCGGATTGGCGACCAGCGCGGATTCGATTTCCATCGTGCCCATGCGGTGACCGGAAACGTTCAGCACATCGTCGATACGGCCGGTGATGGTGAAGTAGCCGGTATCCTTGTCGCGGATCGCGCCGTCGCCCGCCAGGTACAGCTTGCCCTGGAAGTCGGCCGGGAAGTAGGACTTCACGAAACGGTCGTTGTCGTTCCAGATCGTGCGGATCATCGACGGCCACGGCTTCTTGCAGACCAGGATGCCGCCCTGGCCCCACGGCAATTCGGCACCGGTCTCATCGACCACGGCGAACTGGATGCCCGGGAAGGGCAGCGTGCAGGAGCCCGGCACCAACGGCGTCGCACCCGGCAGCGGGGTGATCATGTGACCACCGGTTTCGGTCTGCCAGAAGGTGTCGACGATCGGGCACTTGCCACCGCCGACGTTGTGGTAGTACCACTCCCAGGCCGCCGGGTTGATCGGCTCGCCGACCGAACCCAGGATACGCAGCGACGACAGGTTGTAGCTCTTCGGATGCACGGCTTCGTTGGCATCAGCCGCCTTGATCAGCGAGCGGATGGCGGTCGGCGCGGTATAGAAGATGGTGGCCTTGTGATCCTGGATCATCTTCCAGAAGCGGCCGGCGTCCGGGTAGGTCGGCACGCCTTCGAAGACGATCTCGGTGGCGCCGCAGGCGAGCGGGCCGTAGGCGATGTAGGTGTGGCCGGTGACCCAGCCGATGTCGGCGGTACACCAGAAAACGTCGCTGTCCTTGATGTCGAAGGTGTACTTCATCGTCAGGATCGCGTGCAGCAGGTAGCCGCCGGTCGAATGCTGGACGCCCTTCGGCTTGCCGGTCGAACCCGAGGTGTAGAGCAGGAACAGCGGATGTTCGGCATCGACCCATTCCGGCTCGCAGGTATCGGCCTGAGCGGCCAGACCGTCATGCAGCCATTCGTCGCGTCCGGCGACCATGGTGACGTCCATGCCGGTACGCTTGAAGACGACGACACCCTTCAGCGTGTCGCAACCGCCCATCGACAGTGCCTCGTCGGCGATGGCCTTGAGCGGCAGCGCCTTGCCACCACGGAACTGGCCGTCGGAGGTGATCAGCAGGACGGCGCCGGCATCATTGATGCGGTCGCGCAATGCCTGGGCCGAGAAACCGCCGAACACGATCGAGTGGGTGGCGCCGATGCGGGCGCAGGCCTGCATGGCGACGACGCCTTCGATGGTCATCGGCATGTAGATGACGACACGGTCACCCTTCTTGACGCCCTTGGCCTTGAGCAGGTTGGCCATCTTGCAGACCTTGCTCAGCAGTTCCTTGTAGGTGACCCGGGTCACGTCGCCGTTATCGGCTTCGAAGATGATGGCGACCTTGTCGCCCTTGCCGGCTTCGACCTGACGGTCGAGGCAGTTGTAGGAAACGTTCAGTTTGCCGTCGGCAAACCACTTGTAGAACGGGGCGTTCGACTCGTCAAGCACCTGGTTGAACGGCTGCTTCCAGGTAATCAGTTCGCGGGCATGCTTGGCCCAGAAACCTTCGTAGTCGTTTTCAGCTTCCGCGCACAGAGCCTTGTAGGCTTCCATTCCGGAAACCGCCGCATTCTTGACGGTCTCTTCGGACGGGTAATAGAACTGCACGGACTCATTCGACATATTTTTCTCCTCTGCGGTACTTCGCAATTATGTTGAAACAACCGATCGGATCTCGGGGTCTCCCCCCCGGGATGTAATTAAAGCCGTACACGCTGTGGTCGCTTGCGACGACGAAAAGGCAGCGTCGAGGCGGCATTACACGACGATAATCTTACAAACCCCTTACGAAATCACGCTGCGGCGCAGCATTCCGGCGATTCCGGCAGGTGGACCGCAGCATGTTAAACTTCGCCCCCCCACAGCATGCCGCCCCGACATTCATAATGAACAAAGCCGTCAGACATCTCGAAAATTTCATTTTCGCCAGCCGCTGGATCCAGGCCCCGCTGTATATCGGCCTGATCGTCGCCCAGGTGGTGTATTGCTGGCTGTTCATGGTCGAACTGAGCCATCTGGTACATAACGCCTTCGACAGTGCGCACTTC
The DNA here is from genome assembly GCF_021401135.1 of Azonexus sp. R2A61. Taxonomy (GTDB): domain Bacteria; phylum Pseudomonadota; class Gammaproteobacteria; order Burkholderiales; family Rhodocyclaceae; genus Azonexus. The sequence continues at coordinate 175,524 of NZ_JACBFO010000002.1, forward strand.
AGCGAGACCGAGGTGATGCTGGTCGTACTCGGCCTGATCGACGTGGTGATGATCGCCAACCTGCTCGTCATGGTGATTGTCGGCGGCTACGAAACCTTTGTCTCGCGCCTCGACCTGGAAGGCCACCCCGACCAGCCGGAATGGCTGTCGCACGTCAATGCCGGCGTGCTGAAGATCAAGCTGTCGACGGCCATCATCGGCATTTCGTCGATTCATCTGCTGAAGAGCTTCATCAATGCCGCCAACCTGACCGAGCACACGCTGATGTGGCAGGTCATCATCCATCTCGTATTCCTGGTTTCCGCGCTGGCCATGGCCCTGGTCGACAAGACCATGACCCAGACGCTCGCCCTGCAACATCAAAAACACCACTAAGAACGGAGTTCTTGCATGACCGCCATCAAACAGGAAGACCTCATCCAGTCCGTCGCCGATGCGTTCCAGTACATCAGCTACTACCACCCGCTCGATTACATCAAGGCCCTCGGTGAGGCCTACGAGCGCGAGGAAGCGCCCGCGGCCAAGGACGCCATCGCCCAGATCCTGACCAACTCGCGCATGGCCGCCGAAGGCCATCGCCCGATCTGCCAGGACACCGGTATCGGCATGGTCTTCATCAAGGTCGGCATGCAGGTCACCTGGCCGGATGCGACGATGAGCATCCAGGAAATGATCAACGAGGGTGTCCGTCGCGCCTACGCCAACCCGGACAACCCGCTGCGCGCTTCCGTGCTGGCCGACCCGGCCGGCGCCCGCAAGAACACCAAGGACAACACCCCGGCCGTGGTGCATTTCGAGATCGTCGAAGGCCATCACGTCGAAGTGATCTGCGCGGCCAAGGGCGGCGGCTCGGAAGCCAAGTCCAAGTTCGCCATGCTCAACCCGTCCGACGACCTGGTCGACTGGGTCCTCAAGAAGATCCCGGAAATGGGCGCCGGCTGGTGTCCGCCCGGCATCATCGGCATCGGCATCGGCGGCACGCCGGAAAAGGCCATGCTGCTGGCCAAGGAATCGATCATGGCGCCGGTGGACATCCATGAACTGAAGGCCAAGGCCGCCTCCGGTGCAACGCTGACCCGCGCCGAGGAACTGCGCCTCGAACTGCACGAGAAGATCAACGCGCTGGGCGTCGGCGCCCAGGGCCTGGGCGGCCTGACCACCGTGCTCGACGTCAAGGTGCTCGACTACCCCTGCCACGCTGCCAACCTGCCGGTTGCCCTGGTCCCGAACTGCGCCGCCACCCGTCACACGCACTTCCATCTGGACGGTTCCGGCCCCGCCAAAATCGAACCGCCGAAGCTGGAAGACTGGCCGGCCGTGACCTGGACGCCGGACGTCAAGTCGGCGACCCGCGTCAATCTCGACACCCTGACCAAGGAAGAAGTCGCCTCCTGGAAGGTCGGCCAGAAGCTGCTGCTCAACGGCAAGATGCTGACCGGCCGCGACGCTGCGCACAAGCGCATCACCGACATGCTGGCCAAGGGCGAAAAGCTGCCGGTCGACTTCACCAACCGCATCATCTACTACGTCGGCCCGGTTGACCCGGTGCGCGACGAAGTCGTCGGCCCGGCCGGCCCGACCACGGCCACGCGCATGGACAAGTTCACGCGCGCCATGCTCGAACAGACCGGCCTGATCTCCATGGTCGGCAAGTCCGAGCGCGGCCCCACGGCCATCGCGGCGATCAAGGACAACCAGTCGGCCTACCTGATGGCCGTCGGCGGGGCCGCCTACCTGGTCGCCAAGGCGATCAAGTCGGCCAAGGTCGTCGGCTTCGCCGACCTCGGCATGGAAGCCATCTACGAGTTCGACGTGCAGGACATGCCGGTGACGGTGGCCGTCGATTCGACCGGCGCCAACGTGCACGAAAGCGGCCCGAAGGAATGGCAGGTCAAGATCGGCAAGATCCCGGTCAAGGCCTGATCCGGCCAACTCAGCCAAAGCCGCCTGCGGGCGGCTTTTTTATTGCCCGGCGTTGCCGCTGTCGATCGATGTTGCAATGCAACAAAAATCGCCGAAAAAAATTGTCACAAATCGTCGCACAAGCGCTAATGGAATTTTTCCCGGGCGACGCCATATTTGCCGGCATGCACTTTTTCCACAGGAGGTCCGCATGCCACTCAATCGCCTGAAACTCACCGTTGCCGCCGTCGCCGTATCGGCGGCGATCGGCGGCGCCTACGCCCTGGGGCAGCAACCGGCCAACGGTCCGAACAATCTGCCGCCCCCCGCCGTCGCCACACCGCTGCTTGCCCCGGCAGCCGTGCCAGCGGGCTACCCGGACATGCGCAGCATCGTCGCCGGCAATGGCCCGGCCGTGGTCAACATCAGCGTCACCGGCAATCGCAAGACGGCGCTCAGCGGCCCGCAGATCGATCCCGACGATCCCTTCTTCCAGTTCTTCCGCCAGTTCCGCGGCATGATTCCGCAACAGGAAACCCCGACGCGCGGTCTCGGTTCCGGCTTCATCGTGTCGCCCGACGGCACCGTCTTGACTAATGCCCACGTCGTCGCCGACGCCGAGGAAGTCATCGTCAAGCTCAACGACAAGCGCGAATACAAGGCAAAGATCGTCGGCCTCGACAAGGCCAGCGACGTCGCCGTGCTGAAGATCGACGGCAAGAATCTGCCGACCGTCCGCATCGGCGACTCGAAGAACGCCCAGGTCGGCGACTGGGTGCTGGCCATCGGCTCGCCCTTCGGTTTCGAATCGAGCGCCAGCGCCGGCATCATCTCGGCCAAGTCGCGCAGCCTGCCGGATGGCAGCTATGTGCCTTTCCTGCAGACCGACGTGGCCGTCAATCCGGGCAATTCGGGCGGACCGCTGTTCAACATGAACGGCGAGGTGATCGGCATCAACTCGCAGATCTATTCGCGCAGCGGCGGCTACCAGGGGCTGTCCTTCGCCATCCCGATCGAGGTCGCGATGAACGTCGAGCGGCAGATCGTCACGCACGGCAAGGTCGAACGCGGCCGGCTCGGCGTCACCATCCAGGAAATCAACCAGGCGCTGGCCGACAGCTTCGGCCTGAGCAAGCCGAGTGGCGCCCTCGTCTCCTCCGTCGAAAAAGGCGGTCCTGCGGCCAGGGCCGGGCTCGAAGCCGGCGACGTGATCCTCGGCATCGACGGCCAGCCGGTACAGGCCGCCGGCGAACTGCCGGCCGTCGTTGCCGGCAAGCGGCCGGGCGAGTCGGTCAGGCTGCAGGTCTGGCGCGGCAAGTCGACGCGCGACATCGACATCAAGGTCGGCGCCTTCGGCGAAGAAAAGCAGGCCGCTGCCGACGACGATGCGACGCCGGCCAAGGGCCGGCTGGGTGTCGCCGTCCGGCCACTGACGCCGGAAGAAAAACGCGCTGCCGAATTGCCCGGCGGGCTGCTCGTCGAGCAGGCCGGCGGACCGGCTGCCCGTGCCGGCATCCAGCGGGGCGACGTGATCCTGTCGGTCAACGGCCAGCCAGTAAGCAGTGTCGAACAACTGCGCGGTCTACTCGACAAATCGGGGAAAAAAGCGGCCATCCTGATCGAACGCGACAACGCCCGCCTCTTCGTTCCGGTCGACCTCGGTTGACGCCGAAAAACGCCCGGCAAAAAGGCCACCCGCGGGTGGCCTTTTCAATTCGGGGAAGCGAAGGCGATCAGTTCAACTTTTCCGGACTACCGCAACACTGCTTGAATTTCTTGCCGCTGCCGCACGGACAGGGATCGTTGCGCCCGGTTTTCGGTTCGTCGTGCTGAACCGTACCGCCGCCGCGCTTGGCGCGCCAGAAGTTGTACAGGGTCTGCACGATCACCGGCAGGTTGTCCTGGATGTCGGCCAGCAGACGGGCCTCTTCGGCCGGCGTAAACCAGCGCTGGCCATTTTTTTCGGCGTCTTCCTTGAGCATGCCGTTGAGGATGAACAGCGGCTCCAGCAACTCGTCCAGATCTTCGGCATGCTTGCCGGCCAGTTCGTACCAGTCGCCGGCAATGCCGGCGCCGAACACATAGGCATCGGCCCACGCGGCGAAATCGTATTCCTCGGAATCTTCCTCGACCGGGTAGAGCAGGGGCGAGATCGTTTCGTTGGCCAGCAGCGCGGCAGCAATGTCGTTATTCAGCCGGATCAACAACTGCACGGTCTCCTCGACCACCACGTCGCCCCCCTTGTCGGCGGCATCGCCGAGGATTTCCGGCAGCCACATCGCCGGTTCCACCGGATCGGGGTGGCTGACCACCGCGCACAGTGCCGCCTGGGCTTCATCGAGACGCATCGCCTCGCCATTGAACACTTCGGCCTCGAGCAATTCTTCCAGCCGGTCGAGATCGGCTTCAGTCAGGGGATTCGGATTCATCGTCGGTTATCCTTGCGAAGCCCTGAATCATACTCCCGAACGCCGGTCCAAGCCGGCATTGCCCGCCACATTTCCCCGGAGGAACGCATGGCCAGAATCGAAAAGACCGACGCCGAATGGCGCGAACAGCTGGACGAACTCCAGTACCAGGTCACCCGCCGCAAGGGCACCGAACGCGCCTTCACCGGCATCTACTGGGACTGCCACGATACCGGCACCTACCGCTGCGTCTGCTGCGACGCGCCGCTCTTCCGCTCCGAAGCCAAGTTCGACTCGGGCTGCGGCTGGCCGAGCTTCCACAGCCCGAACGACGAAAATCTGATCGACGAGCACGTCGACCGCAGCTTCGGCATGCTGCGCACCGAAGTCACCTGCCACCACTGCGGCGCCCACCTCGGCCACGTTTTCGATGACGGCCCGGCCCCGACCGGCCTGCGCTACTGCATCAATTCGGCATCGCTGACCCTGGAACGGGACGACTGAACGTCAGGACGGCAATACCGGGCACCATCGCGGTGCATCCTGGCCTACAATAGCCCCTTCCATTTCACCGCTCCCGCGACTGATGTCCCTGACCGCCCACCGCCATTCCTGTTCCCGCCGCGCATCGTCGCGGAGGGACGACGGTGCGCGCCGACACAGCGAAGCCATGCCGGCCCGCGACCTGCAGACGCAGCTCGCCTTCAAGATCACAGGGTCTCCCGCCGTGCTTTCCCAGGCCGTGCGGGGATACCACCAGGGCTGAAGCCCACTCCCCGCACGGCACATTGCCCGGAAGGCGAATCGCGCTTTCCGTTCAACGTGCAGCCGACGGGAACCCGTTACGACACTTTCTGAAAGACCGCGCTCGCGGTCTGCCCGTTTTATCGGGCTGCCCCGCAACGGGTATTCACCGGAGGCTGCATTCCACATACCGTGCCAGGAGCGCGGTGGGTAATGCACGAAGGTGATGCCAATGATTCTCACAAGAAGTTTCGTCAGGGCGAAGCAGCCCTGTTCCGCAGGATTCCGCTGGTTCGTCCGGCATTTCGGCGAGGCCGGAAACTACCAGGAACTACTGGACAAGCTGGTGGCCGACGGCCGCGTCGGGGACGCCTGCTGGCTGCTCGAACGCTTCGGCCCGACCAGCGAGCGTCGTGTGGTCGACGAAATGGCGGCCGAAGCCATGGTTTTCGCCGGCACGCTCGAGGTTCGCGGCAGCGTGGATATCGACGGGCCGTTGCTGATCGGCGGATCGCTGCGGGCGCAGGGCGGCCTGCGAGTCGGCGGCGAATTGAAGACTGGCGCCGATCTGCGGGTGGACGGCAACATCCGCACCGGCGGAAAACTGACCGTCCTTGGCGATCTGCACGCCGGCTGGGGCATCGCCTGTGCCGACGAACTGCGCTGCGACGGCGATCTGCGTACCGGTTGGGGGCTGCATTGCGGCAAGAGCCTGCGGATTGCCGGCAACGCCAGCATCGGCCACGATCTGGAAGCGGAAAACGACGTTCATTGCGGCAAGGGAATCCACGCCGGCGGCGATATCCGGGTGGCCAACAACCTCCAGGCCGGACAGGGCATCGCCACCGGCGGAAGCATCCACGCCGGCCGGCATCTGATGGCCGGCTGGGGCATCAGGGCCGGCGCCGGAATCGGTGCCGGGGGCAGCATCCGGGTCGGCGAAAGCCTGACGGCTGGCGAGGCGATCCGGGCCGGTGCCGGTTACGGGGTATTCGCCGGTCTCGATGTGCAACAGGAGAACTGGGAGAGTTGCGCCCGGGTGAGCGCGGCGGAGCGCCCGGATTTGCTGTTGAGCGGCTGCTGGGCCGGCCCGGAAGCCGGCCGAGGGTGACGCACGATGAATGCAATCGCCCTGCTGCCGACGGCGGTTACCGCCCTCCCGCCGGATTCGGCCGTGCATCGTTTGCGCATCCCGTTCGCCAGTGCGCGCCAGGCCGCGATCCGCTGGCTACGCACGGAACTGCGTATCGACGTCGACCACACCGACGAGGGTATCGAGCGCGAACTCGATGGCTTGTATGAAAGACGCCAGACGCCCGGCGACCCGATCCACTGCGGCACGCCACTCCCGATACCGGGCCCCGGTCTGCACTTCCGGCATCGCGAGGCGGACGGCGAGCACTTCGTTTACGTCGAAGACGTGGCACGCCGCCGCCTTGCCGGTTATACGGTGTTCAACCGCTTGATCGAAGTCGACCGGCGAACCGATCGCCACGTCCGTTCTCCGCACTCCAAGTATGCAGTCGCCTACCGGGGGCGCGGTATCGCCAGCGCGATCTACGACTGGGCACTCGGCCGCGGCTTCTGCCTGCTCAGCGGCGCGCGGCAGTCGGAGAGCGCGCATGCGCTGTGGCAGTCTCTCGCCCGCCGCCACCGGCTGCGCTGGATCGCCCTGCGCGACAAACGCATGCACGACCTGGGCCCGGATCTCGCCCCGCACCGGGCGGACAGCCTCGACACGCGCATGCTGCTGCTCGGCGCGGGCTGGAGCCTGGCCGAGCTCCGCGACCGCGGGCTGTTGTGCGCGACCGCGGAACGGCACGAAGGAAATTCACCTCGCGGTCTGCCGGTCGATCCGCCTGACTGAGGCCCGCCAGGAGAAACAGCCCCCGGCTCGGCAGAAACGTGGGAATCGACCGGCAGGTATGCCAGTATTACGCCTTTCCCTGAACACCGGCATTCCAGCCAACGGGACGGCGGGCCCAACAGCCCGCCGTCGCAAAGCCGCACCCCGACATGACCACCAATACCCTGCCCCGCCCCGCCGCCGGCGACCTCGAGACGATCGCGCTGATCGGCTTCGTGCACGGCGTTTCGCATTTCTTCCACCTGCTGCTGCCGCCGCTGTTCCCGTGGTTGATGGCCGACTTCGGCCTCAACTTCACCGCCGTCGGCGTGACGATGACGGTCTTCTTCGTGATTTCCGGGATCGGCCAGGCCGCTGCCGGTTTCTTCGTCGACCGCTTCGGCGCCTTCCGCGTGCTGTTTGCCGGCATCTGCTGCTTCGTGCTGGCCGGCATCACGCTGCATTTCGCCAGCGGCCTGGCCTGGCTGATCGCCGCCGCGGCGCTGGCCGGACTGGGCAACAGCGTCTTCCATCCGGCCGATTTCACGGTGCTCAACCGGCGCGTCTCGCAGCCGCGCCTCGGCCATGCCTTCTCGGTGCATGGGCTGTCGGGCAACCTCGGCTGGGCGGCGGCGCCGGTGTTCATGACCGGCATCGCCGCCGTCGCCGGCTGGCGCGAGGCGGCGCTCGGCGCCAGCGTCGTCGCCGTCGTCGCCCTCGGCGTCCTGAGCTGGCGCCGCCAGGCGATCGCCGACCCGCTCGCCGAACATGCCGCCAAGCCCGGCGGCGAGGCCGTGCCGCCACTCGCCTTCCTGCGCGTGCCGGCGGTCTGGCTGTGTTTCCTGTTCTTCTTCCTGATCACTGCCGCCTTCGGCGCCATCCAGAACTTCGCCACGCCGATCCTGCAGGCGCTCTACGCCTTCAGCCTGGCCAGCGCGGCGACGGCGCTGTCCACCTACCTGCTCGGTGGCGCCGCCGGCATCGTCCTCGGCGGTTTTCTGGCGCAGAAGAACGCGCACGACGGGCTGATCGCCGGTGCCCTCGGCGTCGCCGCGCTACTTGCGCTGCTGCTCGCCAGCGGCCTGCCGCCGGCCTGGAGCATCCTGCCGCTGATGGGCGCAATCGGTTTCTGCACCGGCGTCGCCGGCCCCTCGCGCGACCTGCTGGTGCGCCGCGCGGCGACGGCGCGCTTCGGCCAGGCGGCGTTCGGGCGCATCTACGGCTTCGTCTATTCCGGGCTCGACCTCGGCCTGGCGACGGCGCCGCTGATCTTCGGGCGGCTGATGGACGGCGGTAATTTCAGCGGCGTGCTGCTCGGCATCGCGATCTTCCAGGCGCTGGCCATCTTCACCGCGCTGCGCGTCGGCAAGGTCTGAATCTCACGGTCGACGGCAAAAAACGGGCAAAAACCGCGTCGACCGCAACATTACAGGCCGCGTGCCCAGGCCGGGCGCAGCGGCGCCTGGCCGGCGATGGCCTGGCGCACCTGGGCGAGCAGGCGTTCCTTGTCGGCGCCGAGCATGCCCTTGAGGACCAGCCAGTTCGAGGCGTGGTCGGAACGAAAGACGGTGCGCTTGAGTTCGAGGCCGCTCAGGAAGGTCTCCATCTCGGCGAACAACTCCGGCTGGGTCAGCGCTTCCCAGCCGGGAAAGCCGGCGCGCAGCCGCTGTTCGCCCTTGGGAAAGCTGACCACCAGCGTCGCCAGGTATTCCGGCTGGGTGGCGTTGGCCAGGCGCGCCGAGTTTTCCGCATGCTGTCGCGACAGCTCGCGCCCGCCGAGACCGTTGAGGATCATCACCGAACGGCTGATGCCGGCGGCGCCGAGCTTGTTCAGCGCGTCGACGGTGGAGTCGAAGGTCTCGCCCTTGCTGACGGCGGCGAGCACTGCGTCGTCGCCCGATTCGGCGCCGACGTAGACCATCGAAAGGCCGGCAGCGGCGAGTTCGTCGATCTCCGACTGGCTTTTCTTCTTCAGGTTGCGCGGCAGGCAGTAGCTGGAAATCCGCCGCACCGCCGGCAAGTGGCTACGGATCGCCTCGATCACGGTCAACAGCCGCCGCGTCGGCAAAACCAGCGCGTCGCCGTCGGCCAGGAAGACGCGGCGTACCCGCTCGCCATACACCTCGCCGGCCCAGCGCAGGTTGGCCAGCAGCTCGGCCTCGTCGCGGGCGCGGAATTTCTTCTGTGGCGCCGTATACATCTCGCAGAAGGTGCATTGATTCCACGAACAGCCGTCGGTCAGCGGCAGGATCAGCGACTCGGCTTCCGACGGCGGCCGAAACACCGGCTCGACGTAGCGGATCGGCCGGGCACTGTTGCCTTCGGCACAATCCGTATAAAGAGAACAATTCATAAGACTTTGTTTAAGTTCGATTTGATCGAAATTCCGGCATAAATTCCAGGTGGCACACGCCTTGCAAAATGGCTGGCAACCCCCGCCCGCGCGGCGGGGCAAACCACTGGCCCGACCGGGCATGACGAGGTGACAGCATGGGATTCCTGCAAACAGCCAGAGATTACCTGACCGGGAAGCATCGTTGGGGCGTTCATCCCGACGATCACAAACGCCCGGCCTCGGAGGTTCCAAGCCGGATCGTCGCACCGCCCGCCCGGGTCTTCATCCCCCTCTCGCAGCACGTCGGCAGCCCGGCCCAGCCGAGCGTGCTGGTCGGCCAGAAAGTCCAACTCGGCCAGCCGATCGCGGCAGCGCTGGGCAACATCTCGGCGCCGATCCATGCCTCGGTCGGCGGGACCGTGACGGCCATCGGCGAAGTCGCCGCACCGCACGTGTCGGGCCTGCCGGTGCCGGCGATCACCATCGAAACCGGGGACGACCAATCCTGGTTCGCCGGCAACATCCCCGGCGATCCTTACGCGCTGGCTCCCGACGAGATTTCCCGGCGGGTCGCGGCGGCCGGCGTTGTCGGGCTGGGCGGGGCGACCTTTCCGTCGGCAATCAAGCTGAACCTGGGCCGCCGGAGCGCAATCGACACCCTGATCATCAACGGCAGCGAGTGCGAACCCTATCTTTCCTGCGACGACCGCCTGATGCGCGACGAAGCTGCCGCCATCGTTTCCGGTATCCGGCTGATGTTGACCGCAACCGGCGCACCGCAGGCACGGGTCGGCATCGAGGACAACAAGCCCGAGGCGATCGCCGCGATGCGTGACGCCGCCGAAGGCTACGGAGAAATCCGCATCTGTCCGGTACCGGCCCGTTACCCGATGGGCTCGGACCGGCAACTGATCGTCGAACTGACCGGCCGCGAAGTCCCCTCGGACAGCCGGGCGGCCGATGTCGGCGTGCTGGTGCACAACGTTGCCACGGCCCACGCGGTGTATCAGGCGGTCTGCCTAGGCCGGCCGCTGGTCCGGCGTCTGCTGACCCTGAATGGCGGCGCCTGCGTCGCCCCCGGCAATTACCAGGTGCCGGTCGGCATGCTGATCGACGACCTGATCGCGGCCACCGGCGGCATCCGGGAAAACTTCGCCTACGCCGTGATGGGCGGCCCGATGATGGGCATCCGCCTGCCCCACCTGAAGATTCCGGTCATCAAGGGTAGCAGTGGCATCCTGTTGCTCGACCGGACGGAAACCCGCGAATCGGAAACGCAGGCCTGCATCCGCTGTTCGAGCTGCGTCAAGGCCTGTCCGATGGGGCTGCTGCCGATGGAGATGGCGCTCAACATCCGCGCCGAACAGTTCGATCAGGCCGCCGGTCTCGGGCTGAGCGACTGCATCGTCTGCGGTTGCTGCGCTTACGTCTGCCCATCGCGGATTCCGCTGGTGCAGTACTTCCAGCACGCCAAGGGCAGCCTGGCGGCACGCGAACGGGAAAAGCTGCGCAACGCGGCCACCGCCAAGCTGGCCAATGCCCGCCAGGAACGCCAGGCCCGGGAAACCCGGGAAAAGGCGGAAGCCGCCGCCCGCCGCAAGGCGGAACGCGAAGCCGCCGCGCAAAAGGCCGCTGCTGCCACGACGAGCACGAGCGAGGCGGGCTGAGAGCCGCTTTTAACAGCATTTTTATCCATTCGGCGATACGATGCGCAAGCCCTGTCTTCGCCCGATTCCCATCTTGCTGCACCGCCCTTATTTCCTCGCGATCATCGGTAGCGTCGTCGCCACGCTGGTCATGCTGCCGATCCAGGATCCGGCCTTCCTGCCCAGTACCGCACTGCTCTACGTGCTGCTGGTGGTCGGCGTGGCCGGCGCACTCGGCCGCGGACCGGCCATCACCGCGGCGCTGATCTGTTCGCTGCTTTACGCTCACGTCTATGTCCCGCCGCTGTTCTCGCTGAACATCCAGGAAGCCCAGTACCTGCTGGCCGCCGGCATCATGTTCGTCGTCGCGCTGGTGGTTGGCCAGCTCACCGCCAAACTGCAGGACAGCGCACGCCAGATCACGACCCGCGAAGCGCAGGCCAAGGCGCTCTACGAACTGGCCCGGCGGCTGACCGCCACACAGACGCAAAGCGAGGTCAAGCTGGCGGTCGCGCACTTTCTCGAAGACGCCCTGCCCGGTGGCCGGATCCGGCTGATCGATCCCGCCGAAGCCGAGCCGTCGATGCTGCCGCCGCACGGGGAAATCGCCGAGCATCGGGGACAGACCATCGTCAGCGTCGGCCAGGGCCGCGAACAGACCCGCCTGCTCGTACCGTTGGTGGCGTCGACCGGCCTGCACGGCTTGATGATCTGCGACCTCTCGGCGTCGCAGGCCAGCCTGTCGGCCACCCGCGAACTGCTCGAAACGGTTGCTTCGGTCAGCGCAGTGGCGCTGGAACGTACCCATTTCGCCGACGCTGCGCGGGAAAGCGAAGTCCGGCATTCGACGGAAATCCTGCGCAACTCGATCCTGTCCGCGCTGTCGCACGACCTGCGCACGCCGCTGACCCGCCTGATCGGCATGGCCGACACCCTGGCCAGCGGCAAGCTGTCGGACGAGCGTCGCCAGGGCATGCTGGAAAACCTGCGCAGCCAGGCGATGCACATCAATCGCCAGGTGACGAATCTGCTGGACATGGCACGCCTGCGCTCGGGCAGCGTCGAACCGGCGCGCGCCTGGCAGCCGGTCGAGGAAGTCATCGGAACGACGCTGCAGCAGATCAAGGAACAATGGAAAGATCGCGAGATCACGCTCGACATCCAGCCGGCACTGCCGCCGGTGCTGCTCGACGAAGTGCTGATCGAGCGGGTGCTGTGGAACCTGCTGGAAAATGCCATCAAGTATTCGCCGGCCGATACGCCGGTCGAACTGTCGGTCAAGCGCCGCGACCCGTGGCTGGACATCGCGATCTGCGACTGGGGCCCGGGCCTGCCACCGGGCAACAGCGAAGAACTGTTCGGTATGTTCCGGCGCGGCCAGTCGGAGTCGAGCATTCCCGGTGTCGGGCTCGGCCTGGCGATTGCCCGCACCATCGCCGAAGCGCACGGCGGTGAGGTGCTGGCCGAAAACCGCCTGGGCGGCGGCGCTTCGTTCACCCTGCGCTTGCCGCTGAACGCCGCGCAACTGCCGGCAACTCCGCTGGAGGACACCCCATGAGCGTCCCGGACAATATCCTGCTGGTCGAGGACGACTGGCAAATCCGCGAATTCATCTCGATTGCCCTCGAAGGCGAAGGCTATGCCATTCATGAAGCTGCCACGGCCAGCCATGGCGCGGTGCTGGCGGCCAGCATCCGCCCGTGCCTGCTGATCCTCGACCTCGGGCTACCCGATCGCGACGGCCAGGAGTTCATCGCCGATTTCCGCGCCTGGTCGTCGGCGCCGATCCTGGTGCTGTCCGCCCGCAGCAGCGAATACGACAAGGTCAAGGCGCTCGATGCCGGCGCCGATGATTACCTGAGCAAGCCGTTCGGTGTTCCCGAACTGCTGGCCCGGGTCCGCGCCATGCTGCGCCGCCGCCACCAGGAAGTGCTGGAAGTCGATCCGCTGATCACGTTCGGCGATTTCCGCATCGACTGCGTCAAACGCCTGGTCACCTGCGGCAACGAACCGCTGCATCTGACGCAGATCGAATACAAACTGCTGATCTTCCTTGCCGCCAACCCCGGCCGGGTGTTCACGCATCGCCAGCTGCTACGCCAGGTGTGGGGCGGCCATGCGGTCGAAAATCACCAGTACCTGCGCGTCTACGTCGGGCACCTGCGGCAGAAGATCGAAGAGAACCCGGCCCGCCCGCGCCATATCCTGACCGAAAACGGCGTCGGCTACCGCTTTCAGCCTTAGGACGGGCGGCAGCCGAGCGCCGGGTTCGGGACCGCGCTCAAGCCGGGGAAAGACGGGCGATGCGGGCTTCCAGCTGACGCACGTGGCCGCTCTCCTCTTCGGCGAATTCCCGGGCCAGGGCCACGACATTGGGATTGCCACTCGCTGCCGCGACGTCACGATAGAAATCGCAGCTTCGACGCTCGCCGTCGAGCGCCAGTTCCAGCGCCGCGGCGACATCCATGAATCCGTCGACGCCGGCCCAGGCAGCGGCCTCCGGACTGCTGCCATCGGGCCAACGGTATTCCTCGGGCCGCAGGTCGGGCGGATAACGAAAGCCGCCGCGGGCCATCGCCTCGTTCAGGTGCAAGCGGGAGTAATGCGCCATCTGCCGGAAGAAGTCGGCGACTTCGGCACTGCCCAGCGACTGCATCGCCTCGGCCAGTTCTTCGTAGCGTCGGGCGGACTCCCTTTCCAACTGGATGGCGTGGGCAAGAAAGAAATGTACGTCTTCCATGGCCGTCCTCAACCGAACTTGAACAGGATGCCGAACCCGCCGCGCGGCCACTCCCACTCGACGTTCCGGTGCTCATCGCAAATGATCCGGCAGGTGCCGCATTCGAGACAGCCATCGGTGATCAGCACGACCTTGCCGTTGCCTTCTTCGGTGTAGCAACCGGCCGGACAACAGACGGTGCATTGCCGCTCGCTGCAGCGGTGAGTACACAGATCGGCATCGCGGATGCTGATATGCGGGTGACCGGCATCGACCCGATAACGGTCCTGGAACAGTTTCTCTTCGACTTTCAACATGGATCTTCTCCTTACTCGACGGCGCGCCAGAAGCGGAAGGCATCGCCGATCAACCCGAGCCGCGAACGGGCGGCGACGAAACTCTGCTTGATCGATTTTTCCTTGGTTTTCTTGTCGACCCCATCCACCCGGATCAGGGTCTGTGCCGCCTTGGAAAGCAGTTCCGGATAGGTCGTGAAGAATTGCTTGTTCTTGTGGAAGATGTCCGGCATCCGGCGATATTTCTTCAGGTCCTTCATGACGAAGCTGTCGTCGAGCTTGCGCTTGTACTTCGCCAGATTGCCGGCGGTGAAAGGCTTGCCCGCCTGCTTCAGCTCGACCAGCGTCTGCGCCGCCAGCATGCCGGTGGTCATCGCCAGATTGGACCCTTCGCGATGGATGCCGTTGACGAACTGGCCGGCATCGCCGGCGATCAGCCAGCCATCGCCCCAGACCTGCGGAATCGCGTTGTAACCGCCTTCCGGGATCAGGTGGGCGGCGTACTCCTTCATTTCACTGCCGGCGATCAGCGGCGCGATCGACGGATGCGACTTCATCCGGTCGAGCAAGGCGTAAGGCGTCACCTTCTGCTGCTTGAAGTCGGACAACATGCAGCCGACGCCGAGGGTGATCGATTCCTTGTTGGTATAGAGGAAACCGGTGCCCATCATGCCGGCCGAAATCTTGCCGGCCATTTCGATGACCACGCCCTCTTCCTCGCCGATGTTGAAGCGGGCCTCGATGGTTTCCTGCGGCAGGAAGTGGATTTCCTTGACCGCCAGCGCCACGTCCCGGGGCTGGATTTCAGCATGAAAGCCGGCCTTGACGGCCAGTCGAGAATTGACGCCGTCGGCCAGGATCACCGCATCGGCGTATATCTCGCCGCCCTTGCGGTCGGTACGCACGCCGATGACTTTCTTGCCGTCGAGCAGCAACTCGCTGACCGTCGTCTCGCAGATGGTCAGCGCGCCGGCTTCCCGCGCCTTCTTGTTGAACCACTGGTCGAAATGCGCACGGATGATCGTATAGCGGTTGTAGGGCTCCTGGTTGAATGCCTCCGAGCGGTAATGCGTACCGATGTAGGAACTGTCGTCGAGCACCCAGACCCGCTGCTCGATCAGGTGGCGTTCGAGCGGCGCCTCGTCGCGGAAATCGGGGATGATCTTTTCGATCGCATCGGCGTAGAGGATGGCCCCCTGCACGTTTTTCGAGCCCGGCGTTTCGCCCCGCTCGATCTGCAGCACGTTCAGGCCGCCCTTGGCCAGGGTGTAGGCGGCGGCGTTGCCGGCCATGCCGGCGCCGACCACGATCACATCGAATTTTTCAGCCATGTTGTTCTCCTCTCAACCGGCCTTCCTGGCCTGCGCCAGGTGGGCCTTGAAGGCTTCGGTCAGTGCCGGCAGCACGGTCATCGCGTTGCCGACGATCCCGTAATGGGCGAAGTCGAAAATGGGGGCTTTCGGATCGCTGTTGATGGCGACGATGACGTCGGCACCGTCCATGCCGACCCGATGCTGGATGGCACCGGAGATGCCGGCAGCGATGTACAGCTTCGGCCGCACGGTCTTGCCGGACTGTCCGACCTGCCGGTCGAGCTCGATCCAGCCGGCCTGAACCACCGGCCGCGAACCGCCGACCTCGGCGCCGAGTACCCGGGCGAGATCCCAGACCAGCGCGAAATTCTCCGGCTTCTTCAGGCCACGCCCGCCGGCGACGATGATGTCGGCGAATGGCAGATTGGGTTTGTCGCGGCTGTCGTCGGGAATGTATTCGAGCACCTTGGTGATGATCGAGGTTTCCAGCATTGCGAACGGCACCTCGACGATCTCGCCGCGACGCGACGGATCGGCATCCGGCATGGCCATCACGCGCGGGCGCACGGTCGCCATCTGCGGCCGGTGGCGCTGGGTCAGGATGGTACACAACAGCGAGCCGCCGAAGGTCGGCCGGGTTGCCGCCAGGTTGCGGCTCTCGGTATCGATCAGCAGTTCGGTGCAGTCGGCGACCAGACCGGTCTTCAAGGTCGTCGCCACCGAACCGGCCAGATCGCGGCCCAGGGTCGACGCGCCGAGCATCAGGATTTCCGGCTGGTAGGTATTGACCAGATCGGTCAGCGCCTTGGTATAGGGCTCGTTGCGGTAATCGGCAAGCACCGGATCCTGCAGCAGATAGCACTTGTCGGCGCCGTAGCCGAAGGCTTCGGCACAGATGCCCTTGCCGCGTTCGCCGGGTCCGGCGATGACCACGCCGCACAGATCGACGTTCAGCGCGTCAGCCAGCTTGCGGCCTTCGCCGAGCAGTTCCCAGGACACCGGATGCACCTCGCCCCGCTCGCTCTCGATGAAAACCCAGACATGCCGGTAACTGACAAAGCGCGGGTCGAGTTCGACCTTCTTGCGCGCCGGCTTTCTTGCTTGTTCGTTCATGGCATTCTCCTGTCGTTGCGGTCAACGGGCGCGCTTGGCGATTTCCCGTTCGAGCTTGGGGTGCTGGGTGAACATCCGGGCCAGCAGGGTGCTCGCCAGGTTCTTCGGCGAGTCATCCTGGAGGTCGATGATTTCCGCCCGCTGGCTGCGCGGCCGCGGCGCGAAGACCTTGCTGACGACGGTCGGACTGCCCTTGACGCCGACCGTCTCCGGATCCTCGATGCCGATCACCGTACGGTCCCAGACCTTGAGTTCGTAACGGGCGGCGCGGAACAGGTCGTCGAGATCGCCGAAGCGCATCTCGTTGGTGCCCTCGAGCATCGTGATCAGGCAGGGCAGCGTCGTCTTCAGCAACTGGACACCGCCCTCGGCACGCCGTTCGACACGGATTTCCCGATGTTCCAGATCGACATCGACGATCTTCGAGACATAGGTCAGCAACTGATAGTCGAGGCGCTTGGCGATCCCCGGACCGACCTGGGCGGTATCGCCATCGATGGTCTGCTTGCCGGTAAAGATCAGATCGACCGGCATGCTTTCCATGATCTTGCGGAGGGTTGCGGTCAGCGCATACGACGTGACCAGCGTGTCCGAACCGGCAAAGGAACGGTCGGAGACCAGGATCGCATCGTCCGCCCCGTAGGACAGGCACTTGCGCAGCGCCGCCTCGGCCATCGGCGGTCCCATGGTGACGACGGTGACCGTGCCACCGAAACGGTCCTTCAGACGCAGCGCTTCTTCCAGCGCGAACAGGTCGTAAGGATTGATGATCGCCGGGACGCCCTGGCGCATGATGGTGTTGGTGACCGGATGGACGCGGATCTGGGCCGAATCCGGCACCTGCTTGATGCAGACGACGCTGTGCATGGCTGTCTCCCGTCGGGCTTCAGGCAGCGTAACGGGGAACGTTCTTGTCGATCACGATGCAGTCGGCCGGGCAGTCGATGACGCACTGCGCCTCGTCGTGATGGCCGATGCATTCGGTGCATTTCACCGGATCGATGGCATAGACGCCGCTCTTGGGAAAGATGGCGACGTTGGGGCAGACGGACTCGCAGGCCGCGCAGGCCGTGCATTGGGAAGAAACGATCTTGTAAGCCATGGTGGTTCTCCGGATGAATGAATCATGGAAAACCCAGGGCAATCGTCGTACCAGGCGGATTTTATATAAAAACCGCGTAAAAACCACGAATATTCAAGGCATTGGATTTTGTCGTTTTGATGCCAGGATATAAAAATGTCTTTATGAACGTGCGGAATCGCGCAAAACCCGAACGAGCTGTCGGCGCGCGACTCTCCCGGTCTTCAGCCGGCCAGCCGGGCAATGAATTCGGCCGGCACGCGCGCCTTGCTGCGCGTCGCGTAGTCGAAGAAGACGATACCGTGCTTGCCGCGCGCCACCTCGCGGCCGCTCGCCTGGTCGCTGAGCCGCCAGACCAGGTCGCAGCCGTAGTCGGCGAAATCGTCGGCGGCGAATTCGGCGACCAGCGTCTCGCCGTGGAAAGCTTCGGAACGGTACTGGGCGGCAACGTCGGCAACGACGATGCCGGGCCCGCCGACATCGAGCTCGCTCCAGCCGAAATGCTTGAAGAAACGCACCCGCGCCTCGGCGACCAGCATCAGCAGCGCGGCGTTGTCGAGGTGGTGGCCGTAGTTGATGTGCTGGATGTAGATCGGGATTTCGGTGCTGAAGACGAACTTCTCGGGCAAGGCGATCTTGATGCGGGGCATGGCGAACTCCGGAGGATGCAAGCCGCGATTCTAGGCTGCGCCGCCGGTTCGCGCGACCGGCGGCAGCGATTCACTTGCGGAACAGCTTCTGCAGTTCCTTGCCGAGCTTCTCCTCGGCCTTTTCCTTCAGCTTGGTCTTGGCCGCCTCCTCGATCAGCTTGCCCATGTCCAGCGAATAGGCCAGCTTGTTGTACGGGCCACGCAGCCGCAGCGGCACGGTGATCCCCTTCAACTGTTCCAGTTCCTTGCCCTCCTGTCCCTTCGAGGTTTCGACCACGCTGACCATCGCCAGATAGTTCAGGCTGTCCTGGCCGATGTCGATGTCGCCCTCGCCGGCCAGACGCAGGAACGGCGACTTCATCGCCAGATCGTTGTTGTGCGCGATGCCGTCGGCAATGCGGAAACTTGCGGTCAACTCGGAGAAATCGGTTTTTTCCGCGCTGTTGCCGGTACCGCTGACCGTGCTCTGGCCTTTCAGCGCCGCCTTGGCGTCGCGCAGCAGCTTGGCGACGTTGATCCCCTTCACCGCACCGTCGCGCAGGTCGACCGCCGCCTGTCCGGCCAGGCGACGCTTGAGCGCCGGCACCGTATCGCCGCGCGTCGTCACGTCCAGCGTCACGCTGCCGCGACCGTCGAGCACGTCCTTGTCGGCAAAATCCTTGAGCAGCGGTCCGATGGCGACGCCCTGCAGGTTCTGGCGGATGGAAAACTGCTGATTGCCGGCGTCGACCGTAACCCGGCCGTCGAGCGAACCGCCGTACAGCGCGGCGCGCATCGGCGCCAGTTGCAGCCGGCCACCGGCCAGGTCCACGCCGAGCACCAGGCTGCTCAGCTTGAGCCCGCGCCACTGCAAGCGGCCGACCTTGACCGTACCATCGACATCCAGGCCTTTCAGCGGCGACAGATCAATCTTCGCCGCCACCGCCTTGCCCGATTCGGCAGCGCTCTCGGCAGGCTTGCCGCCGGTCGAAGCCGGTGCCGGCGGCAGATAGCGATCGACGTTCAACTGATCGATGTCGAGCGCGAAACGGGCGGCCAGCGGCGCGAAACGGCCGAGCGCCAGCGTCAGGTCGATGCGCGAATCGTCGAGTTTGGTAAGCAGGCTCAGATCGGCCTTCTGGCGCTCCAGGTCGGCCTGGAGCCGGCCGTTCAGCGGCAGTTCAAGACGCTTCATCGGCAAGGCCGGACCGCTCAGTTCGAGGCGGCCAGCCAGCTGGTTCAGCGAAATCGTCCGTTTCGGCAGGTCGACCGCAACCGGCGAGATCAGCGCAGCCTTGGCCTGCGTCTCGCCGAGCGCGGCCTGCAGGTCGAAGGCGAAACGCTCGACGACCGGTTGTTCGAGATCGCCGCCCAGTCCCTGCAACGCGACCCGCGCGTCGATGCGCCGGCCGGCCGCTTCGAGCAATGCGGAAAGGTCCACGGCGGTGGCGGAAAGCTTGTCGCCTTCGACGCTCACGGCCGGTACCGACAGGTTGAGCGTCAGCGTCTGCCCGTCGCTGCGGGCCCGCGTGCTCAGCGCGACCTGCTCGACCGCATAGCGCTGCTCGCCGGGGCGGGCCGAGAGTTTTCCGGTCGACAGGTCGAGATCGGAAATTTCCGTCGTCTTGCCGCTGGCTTCGTCGAGCCAGCGCAAGCGCGCCTGGCGCAGGGCAACGCCGGCGACGTCGATGCGCGACGCCGATTCCTTGCCGGGCTTGTCGCCCTTTTTGCCGGCTTCCTCGTCGTCATCCCCGTCGCGATCCAGCAGATCGTCGATGTTCAGGCTGCCGTCGCGGCGCTTGACCAGATTGATCGACAGGCCGTCGAGCTCGATGCGCCGGGCCTCGACATGGCCGGACAGCAGCGGCAGCACCGCCACGCTGACCCGCGCCGCCTGCAGGCTGGCGAACGCGCTGCGACCGTCGGCCTCCGACAGGCTGACCGCCCCCAGCTGCAGGCCGACGTCCGGCCACAACGACAGGCCCGGCTGGCCGGCAATGGTCAACTGGCGGCCGGTACGACTTTCCACCTGGTCGATCAGTTTTTTCTTGGCCGCCTCGGCGTCGAACAGCAGATAGGCCAGTCCGGCGGCAACGAACAGCAGGCCGAACAGTGCGGCCAGAACGATTCCCAGCTTGCGCAGCAGGCTCATGATCGGTCTCCTTCGGGCGTGAAGACCTCAGCCTAGCAAAGCTGGACGGCATCGATTGTTCTGAAATGTAATCGCCCTACCGCCGGGAATCAGAAACGCTTACCAATGCTTAACGGCGCTTAACCGCGAGCCGCCGGAAAATCCCGGCTTTCCCTCACGTCAGGATTGCCCGATGAAACGATCGATTACCCCACTGTTACTGGCCACCTTGGTGACCGCCTGCGCCCCGATGGGCGGCCGCGGGCCGGAACCGGACAAGCAGGGCGGACCGCGCGGCGGTAACGAGGAACGGGGCGGCGGCGCCACGATGGTGGTAAGCGACCTGCAGGAAAGGCTGCGCCAGGCCGCCGAGGCGCTGAAACTGACGCCACCCCAGGCGCCGCTATGGGACGCCTACCAGGAACGGATCAGTGCGCTGATGGCCGACCAGATGAAACTCGAACCCTACCGCGCCAAACAGGGCGCGATGCAGGCCATCGCTCAGAAAGTCGATACCGTGCGTAACCGACTGACGGCGATGGAAGACATCCAGGACGCCGCCGGCAAGCTGTACGCGGCACTCGACGACAAGCAGAAGCAGACGGCCGACCAGTTGCTGCCGCAAACCGTGCCAGCGCTCTATTCCGGCCTGAGTGGCGGCGCTAGCGCTGCCGGCGGCGAACGCTCCGGCGGACGCAACGACCGTCAGGGCGGCCCCGGCGGTGGCGGCATGGGTGGCCCCGGCGGCGGCATGGGTGGCGGAGGAATGGGCGGCGGCTTCGGGCGTTTCTGAAACCCGTTCGCCCTCGCCCAGCGCCTTCGTCCTGCGGTCGACCGGGGTTTTTAGCGAAAAACCGCCGTCGACCGCAGCCCCGGTCAATCCTTCGCGTGCTGTCCGGCCAGCGCACCGCAGGCATGACAGAAACGGGCGAAGGCGCTCTTGCGCTCGTTGCAGGCGGAGCAATGGTCGAACAGGCAGATACCGCAATGCGGGCAGTAGTCGATCGCCGGATCGCTCAGGTCGACGGCCCGTTCGCAGCCCGGGCAGACCTTCTTGCCGAGCCGCGCCAGCGCGGTGTCGTAGGAAAGTTCCTTGCGCCGTTCGACATCGGGCAGCGCCTCGGCCTGTTTCTGCTTTTCCAGGTAGCGGTTGAGCGCGATGATTGCATAGCGCCCGACCAGCACGGTGACGACGATGCCGACCACGGAACGGATCCAGCCGCCATAGCTCGGCAGGTAGGGCACCAGTTCGAAGAAGAAGGCGAACAACGCGAAGTAGATGAATCCCCAGACGAACGGCCACCAGGTGCTCTTGCGCTTCCTGGCGAACAACCAACCGGCGACGGCGAGCAACGGCAGGGTCAGCGCCAGGCGATAGCCGAAGACGCGCAATTCCTGATCGCGCTGGGCATCCCACAGGCGCTCGCGCGCCTCGTCCTCGAATTCGGCCAGGCGCTGCCGGCTGTGCGCGACGCCCTGCTCGATGTCGAGCAGCGCCTGCTGCTGCGCCTGGACATCGGCCAGGGCGGCGCGCTCGGCGGCTTTCAGCTTGTCCAGCGCGGCGCTGCGGGCGATCAGCTCGGCATCCTGCTCGGGGCGCTGCGTGGCGTGGCGCGTGGCCAGCCAGTTGTCGAAGGTCTCGCCGGCGGTCGCCGCGTCGGAACGCGCGCTGTCCAGCTTCAGCTGAGCCTGCTCGTGGGCTTCCCGGGCCTTGGCGGCGCTGCCTTCGGCAACGCGGATTTCGCTGCGCAGCGCGTCGACCGCCGGCCGGTCAGCGATGAAATCGTCGAGCGCCAGATCGCGCTCGACATGCGGCAGGTTGGCGACGACGTCGCTGCCCAGACCGATCAGGAAACTGGCAAAAGCCACCGCCACCAGCCACAAACCGAAGCGATACCAGCGCTCCGACAACCGTAATGCCTTGCTCATGCCGTTTCTCCCTTGGCCTTCTTGTGATTGAACAGCTTGCCGCCGAGCGTGACCACGCCCAGCACCAGCGCGCCGGCGACGACGCCGAGCAGCCCGTTGAGCAGCATCGAGACCAGCCAGCCGAGGCTGCCGACGGCTTCGGCCGCCTGCGCGATGGCGTGATGCACCGGCCCGATGCCATGCGCCACGATGCCGCCGCCGACCAGGAACATCGCCGCCGTGCCGACCACGGTCAGCAGCTTCATCAGCTTCGGCGCGGTCAGCAGCAAACCGCGGCCGACCGCCCGCGCCAGCGCCACCGGCTTGCCGAGCAGCCAGCTACCGAGATCGTCGAGCTTGACGATGGCGGCGACCAGCCCATAGACGCCGACCGTCATCAACAGGCCGATGCCAGCCAGCACCGCGGCCTGCGTGGCCAGCGGCTGTTCGGCGACGGTGCCCAGCGCGATGACGATGATTTCCGCCGACAGCACGAAATCGGTACGGATCGCCCCCTTGATCTTGTCCGCCTCGAAAGCACGCAGATCGACCGACTCGTCGGCCAGCGCCGCCTGTTCGGCGGCGTGCTCGAGCTCGCCCGCCCCGCCGTGCAGCCACTTGTGCGCCAGCTTCTCGACGCCCTCGAAGCACAGGAACAGGCCGCCGACCATCAGCAGCGGCAGGATCGCCCACGGCGCCAGCGCACTGATCGCCAGCGCCGCCGGCACCAGGATCACCTTGTTGCGCAACGAACCGAGGGCCACCGCCCAGACCACCGGCAATTCGCGCTCGGCGCGCACGCCGGAGACCTGCTGAGCGTTCAGCGCCAGATCGTCGCCCAGCACGCCGGCGGTCTTCTTGGCCGCCACCTTGGTCATCAGCGCGACATCGTCGAGCACCGCGGCAATGTCGTCGAGCAGCACGAGCAGACTGGCTCCGGCCATGAGGCATCCTTACGTCATCAAAAGGGCGCATTCTAGCGGCTGCGCCCGGCTGCCGGGAAAATCAGATCGTCGACAGCACCAGTGGCTCAGCCAACCGCGACTTCGGCAGCTTGGCGTTGAAGTCATCCGCCCCGCTGTAACCGAGCGCGACCAGCACCACGGCGCGCAAGCCCTGGTCGGCCAGGCCGAGGGCGTTGTCGATGGCGACGCGGTCGATGCCTTCCATCGGGCAGGCGTCGATACCGAGGGCGGCGGCGCCGAGCAGCAGGCTGCCGAGGGCGATGTATACCTGCTGGTTGATCCAGGCGTCGAGGTCATTCAGTTGCTCGCGGTGCAGGTTGACGTAGAAGCCGCGCGCGTTGCCCTGGGTCGCTCGGGCTTCCGGCGTCGCAAAACGGCCGTCGGCGTCTTCCTGGGCAAGCACCGCCGCCAGGTGGCTATCGTCGAGATCGCGGCGGGCACACAGCACGACGACGTGCGACGCCTTGCCGACCTTCGCCGCGTTGTAGGCGTACGGCCCTTGCAGCGTGTCGGCGAGGCGCGCCTTGCCGGCGTCGGTTTCGGCAAAGATGAAGTGCCAGGGCTGGCTGTTGACCGAAGACGGCGCAAAACGCAGCAGCGTCTTCAATTGTTCGATCTGTGCGGCGTCGACCCGGCGGGTCGGATCGAAGGCTTTGGCGGTGCGGCGGGTGGTGGCGATCTTGGCGAGGTCGGTCATGCGGTTTCTCCTGAAAATTCGGGCCCGGACGGGCGTGGTCTGGGGCAGCAAAATTCTGCCGAAGTTCGCGCCGGACGGGGCGCGCGGTAGAATTGCCCGGTTTTAGCGTATTTCTGCGGTCGACCGCAAGATTCCCCGAAAAAAGATGACCGATTACTCCGCCGCCTCGATCCGTGTTTTAAAAGACCTTGAACCCGTCAAGGAACGTCCCGGCATGTACACCCGGACGACCTGCCCGACGCACATCGTCCAGGAAGTCATCGACAACGCCGCCGACGAGGCGCTGGCCGGCTTCGCCAAAAAGATTTCGGTGGCCATCCGCGCCGACGGCGTCATCGAGGTGGCCGACAACGGCCGCGGCATTCCGGTGGAAATCCACCCGGAAGAAGGCAAGCCGGCGGTCGAGCTGGTCTTCTGCAAGCTGCACGCCGGCGGCAAGTTCAACAAGAAGGAATCGGGCAACGCCTACCGCTTCTCCGGCGGCCTGCACGGCGTCGGTGTGTCGGTGACCAATGCGCTGTCGACGCGGCTGGAGGTCGAGATCAAGCGCGGCGGCGGCATCCACAAAATCGCCTTCGGCGACGGCTTCGTCGTCGAACCGCTGGCGCGCATCGGCGATGTCGGCCCGCGCACCACCGGCACCGCCGTGCGCATTTCGCCCGACCCGAAGTATTTCGATTCGCCCAAGGTCAATCTCGGCCAGTTGGAACATCTGCTGCGCTCGAAGGCGGTGCTGATGCCCAATGTCACCGTCGAACTGGAGATCGAAGGCCAGGAGAAGAAGGTCTGGTGCTACCAGAACGGCATGGCCGACTACCTGACCGAAATGATGGTCGGTACACCGGTGGCGCCGATCTTCGTCGGCGAGAAATACGTCGAAGTCGAGAACGGTTTTGCCGTCGGCGAAGGCGCCACCTGGGCGCTGGCCTGGTTCGAGGAAGGCGGCGGCAAGCCGGAAAGCTACGTCAACCTGATCCCGACGCTCGACGGCGGCACCCACGAAGCCGGCCTGAAGAACGGCGTGTTCGAGGCGGTCAAAGCCTTCGCCGAGCACCACGCGATCCTGCCGGCCAAGGTCAAGCTGGCGCAGGAAGACGTCTGCGGCCGCATGACCTACCTGCTCTCGGCCAAGGTCCTCGACCCGCAGTTCCAGGGCCAGACCAAGGAAAAACTGACTTCGCGCGACGCCTACAAGCTGGTCTCGCAAATGGTGCGCGACCCGTTCGAACTGTGGCTGAACAACCACGCCGACTTCGGCAAGAAGATCGCCGAACTGGCGGTCAAGGCGGCGCAGAACCGGATGAAGTCGACGCAGAAGGTGGAGAAGAAGAAATCCTCCGGCATCGCCACCCTGCCCGGCAAGCTGACCGACTGCGAGTCCGACGACATCGCGCGCAACGAGATCTTCCTGGTCGAGGGCGATTCCGCCGGCGGCTCGGCCAAGCAGGGCCGCGACAAGGAAACCCAGGCGGTGCTGCCGCTACGCGGCAAGGTGCTGAACACCTGGGAAGTCGAGCGCGACCAGCTGTTCAAGAACAACGAAGTGCACGACATCTCGGTGGCGGTCGGGGTCGACCCGCACGGCATCGAGAAAATCGACGAGGTCGACCTGTCCGGCCTGCGCTACGGCCGCATCATCGTGATGTCGGATGCCGACGTCGACGGCTCGCACATCCAGGTGCTGCTGTTCACGCTCTTCCTCAAGCACTTCCCGGCGCTGGTCGAAAAGGGCCACATCCACGTCGCCCAACCGCCGCTGTTCCGCGTCGATGTCGAAGCCAAGGGGCAGACGCGCAAAATCTACTGCCTCGACGAAGCCGAGAAGGAACAGACGCTGCACAAGCTGCGCGAGGAAGGCGTCAACGAAAACCGGATTTCCGTCTCCCGCTTCAAGGGCCTCGGCGAAATGAACCCGGACCAGCTCTGGGAAACCACGCTGTGTCCGGACACCCGCCGGCTGGTGCCGTTCCAGGCCGAACGCGACACCATCCGGGAAATGCACCGCACCTTCACGCTGCTGATGGGCAAGGGCGAAGCATCCGGTCGCCGCGCCTGGATGGAGAAGGACGGCGGCCTGGTCGAGACCGACGTGTGAACATGATCCGGCGCCCGCTGCTCGCTGCGTTGACGCTGCTCTTGGCGGCCGTTGCGCCGCCGGCTGTCGCGGACGCCGGCTCGCTCGAAGACTGCCGCGGCATCGCCGACAACGGCGCCCGCCTGGCCTGTTACGACGCGCTGAACCCGTCGGCGGTACGGGCGGCAATCCCGACCACGCCCTTCTCCGCACCGCCGCCGGACGATACCTCGCCCACGGCGACCCTGCGCAGCAGCAGCGCCTTGCCGACGCTGCTCGGCCATGCCTGGGAACTCGACGACGACGAACGCGGGCACATCCTGCGCATCCGTCCGTACAAGCCGGTTTACGTGCTGCCGCTGTTCCACACCACCCGCGCCAACCACGCGCCGACCTCGCCGGCTGCCGGCCACAGTGCCGACCGTACCGAGCTGAACGACAGCGAAGCCAAGCTGCAGATCAGCCTGAAAACCAAGCTCTACGAAGACCTTTTCGGCAGCAACGGCGATCTCTGGTTCGGCTTCACACAGACCTCGCGCTGGCAGGTGTATAACCCCGGCGATTCGCGGCCATTCCGCGAAACCAACTACGAACCGGAAGCCATGCTGGTCTGGCGCAGCGACCTGCCGGTAATCGGCGACTGGCGCTGGCGCTACACGGCGCTCGGCATCAACCACCAGTCGAATGGCCGCTCGCTGCCGCTGTCGCGCAGCTGGAACCGGGTCGTCGCCTCGTTTGCCTTCGAGAAACAGGACTGGACGCTGACCCTGCGCCCGTGGTGGCGCATTCCCGAAAAGGCCGAGCGCGACGACAACCCGGACATCGCCGATTACCTCGGTCGCGGCGACCTGCAGATCGTCCGCCGCTGGGGGCAGCACCAGTTGTCGCTGCTGCTGCGCCACAGCCTGCGCGTCGGCAACGACAGCCACGGCGCGGTGCAGATGGACTACGCCTTTCCGATCGCCGGCGAACTGCGCGGTCACCTGCAATGGTTCTCCGGTTACGGCGAAAGCATGATCGACTACAACCACCGCGCCAACTATTTCGGTGTCGGCGTCTCGCTGATTGAATGGTATTGAACCGATGAATTCCGTTTTTCCCCGCCGCCGGCTGTTGACCGCAGCCGTCGCCCTGCTGGCCAGCGGCTGCGTCAGCCTGTCGCCCAGCCCGGCCCGCGCCCCCGATACGCCGCCCGTCGCCGTCCCTGCCGCCCGACCGAAGATCGGCCTGGCGCTCGGCGGCGGCGCGGCACGCGGCTTCGCCCACATCGGCGCGATCAAGATGCTCGAAGCGCACGGCATCGTGCCCGATTTCGTCGTCGGCACCTCGGCCGGCGCCGTGGTCGGTGCCCTTTATGCCGGCGGCCACGACGCCTTCGCGATGCAGAAGATCGCCCAGCAACTCGACGAAAAACTGTTCGCCGACTGGACGCTGCGCGGCCCCGGCCTGCTCAAGGGCGAAGCGCTGGCCGATTTCGTCAACCTGCACCTGAAGGGGCGGCCGCTGGAGAAGCTGGACAAGCCGTTCGCCGCCGTCGCCACCGACCTCAACAGCGGCGAGCGCATCGTCTTCCGCAGCGGTGACAGCGGCCTGGCCGTGCGCGCCTCGGCCGCCGTGCCGGGCATCTTCCAGCCGGCGCGCATCCGCGGCCACAGTTACGTCGACGGCGGGCTGACCAGCCCGGTGCCGGTGCAGGCGGCACGCGAGATGGGTGCCGACATCGTCATCGCGATCGACATCTCGGCCCGCCCGGAAGGCCAGCCGACCGACAGCATGACGGCGATCCTGTGGCAGACGACAACGATCATGGGCGGCATCATCGGCCGCTACGAACTGGCCGGTGCCGACGTGCTGATCCGGCCGAAGCTGCCCTACGTCAAATCCTGGGATTTCGCCGCCCGCAACGACGCCATGCTCGAAGGCGAGCGCGCTGCCCTGGCCGCGCTGCCGGCGATCAAGCAGAAAATCGCCCGCTGAGCCCGTCGACCGCAGCAGGCTTGCGTCGGTGCACGAAGCCGCTATGATGGGCCCATCGACATGCTGCGGCGCACAAAAATGAGCCAGACCACCCTGATCAACCTCGCGCTGCAAGGCGGCGGCGCCCACGGCGCCTTCACCTGGGGCGTCCTCGACGCCCTGCTCGAGGACGGCCGTTTCGCATTCGAAGGCGTCAGCGGCACCAGCGCCGGCGCGATGAACGCCGTCTGCCTGGCGCACGGCCTGATGCAGGGCGGCAACCAGGGCGCCCGCGACACGCTGCGCGCCTTCTGGACCGCCCTCGCCGACCTGGCGCCGATGCCCACCGCGGCACAGCCCGGCAGCAGCTTTTCGCCGATGAAGCTGATGCTGCAGTGGACCAACTACCTGACGCCCGAGCAGATCAATCCCTTCGACCTCAATCCGCTGCGCGACATCGTCGAAGCCCGCTTCGACTTCGCCCGGCTGCGCCGCGACTGCCCGGTCAAGCTGTTCATCGCCACCACCCATGCCAATTCCGGCAAGCTGCGCATGTTCGGCAACGACGAACTGTCGGCCGACGTGCTGCTCGCCTCGGCCTGCCTGCCGACCCTGCACCGGACCATCCACATCGACGGCGAGCCCTACTGGGACGGCGGCTACAGCGCCAACCCGGCGGTCTTCCCGCTGTTCTACGACTGCCGTTCGCCGGACATCCTGCTCGTCCTGCTGACGCCGCTGCGCTACAACGAAACCCCGGAAACCGCCGAAGACATCCGCACCCGGCTGCGCGAACTGGCCTTCAACTCGACCTTCCTGCGCGAGATGCGGATGTTCGCCCACCTGCACGACCACATCGCCTCGCCCAACCTGCCCGACTGGGTGCTCGACAAGCTGCCGATCGCCCGCTTCGAACGGCGCATGGCGGCACTGCGCTTCCACGCCATCAGCGCCGAACAGGTGCTCGGCGAAATGCCGTCGGACAGCAAGTTGACCGTCAACCACGAATTCTTCGACATGCTGTTCGCCGTCGGCCGCGCCCATGCCCGGCGCTGGCTGGCCGAACACGGCGACTCGGTCGGCCAGCGGCCGACGCTGGATCTCGGCCAGCTGTTTTACTGAACGGCCGCCGCCGCGTCAGAACAGCTCGGCCTGCACCGGTCCCTCGTCGGTCAGTTCATCGACCGGCACCAGCCCGCCGGCCCGCACGCCGAGCAGGCGGATGCGCCGGTCCAGTTCGATCCGCTTCAGACACTGGCCGGCCGCCCGGCGGATCGCCTGCGCGTCGGTCACCGGCGCCGGCAGCGTGACGTCGCGGGTGACGCTGCGGAAATCGGAAAAACGCAGTTTGAGGCCGATCGTCCGCGTCGCGAAGCCCTTGCGCCGCAGGTCGTCGGCGACCCGCTCGCACAGCCCGGTGAACAGTTCGGACAGCTCCGGCCGGTCGCGCACCGCATCGAGGTCGCGCTCGAAGGTCGTTTCGCGGCTGATCGATTTCGGATCGCGCTCGGTGACGATCGGCCGTTCGTCGATGCCGTGCGCGGCGCGGTTCAGCCAGTGGCCGGTGGTCGCGCCGAAACGGCGGACCAGTTCGTCGACCGGCGCCGCCGCCAATTGGCCGACTGTTTCGATGCCCATGCGCTGCAAACGCTCGCCGGCCTTCGGACCGATGCCGTTGATCTTGCGCACGGCCAGCGGCCAGAGGCGTGCCGGCACGTCGTCCATGCCGAGAATGGTGGTGCCGTCCGGCTTGTCGAGATCGGAGGCGATCTTCGACAACAGCTTGTTCGGCGTGATACCGATCGAACAGCTCAGGCCGGTCGCCTCGTGCACTGCCTGCTTGATGCGCCGGGCCAGCGTCGCGCTGTCGTCCGGCAGGGCGCTGAGATCGATGTAGATTTCGTCGATGCCGCGATCCTCGATGCACGGCGCGATGCCGGCCACCGCCGCCTTGAAGCGCCGCGAATAATCGCGGTAGGCATCGAAATTGGCCGGCAGCAGGATGGCATCCGGTGCCAGTTGCGCCGACTTCATCAGCCCCATGCCGGAAAACACGCCAAGCGCGCGCGCCTCGTAGGTCGACGTGGTAATCACCCCGCGCCCGACATAATCGCGCAGGCGCGCAAACTGCAGGCTGCCGTCCGGCTGCGGACGCGGCCGGTCCACGCGCCGGCCGCCGACCACCACCGCCTGCCCGCGCAGCATCGGGTAGTGCAGCAGTTCGACCGAGGCGAAGAAGGCATCCATGTCGAGGTGGGCGATGCGGCGAACACTGTTCATATCAACAGTATAACTCAGCACAATTTATCCACGAAATCTGTGGATAAGTCTGTGAACGGCCTCTGGGCCGTTGTTCCAGCTTTCTGATCCGACAGGTTTTTTAACTCTCTGCCCAAAGTTTACGCGCCGCCCGATACGGCTTCCCCGGTAAACTGGCGACCATGAGCAAGTCCGATTTCCCCGCTGCCTCCCGCCTCCTGTCGCTCATCCCGCCGATGACGCAGCTCAACGTCCCCTACCCGGCCAGCGCCTACCTGACCGGTTTCCTGCGTTCGCGCGGCTTCCACGCCGCGCAGGCCGATCTGGCGCTGGGACTGGTGCTCGACCTGCTGTCGCTGGCCGGGCTGGATGAACTGCGCAAGGCCGCCGAAGCGCTGCCGGGAAAGAAGCGGCCAGCGCCGGTGCGCCATTTCCTCAACGAGTTCGCCCGTTACCGCGCCACCGTCGGCCCGGCCATCGCCTTCCTGCAGGGCCGCGATCCGTCGCTCGCCTTCCGCATCGTCGGCCGCGCCTTTCTGCCCGAGGGGCCGCGCTTCTCGGCGCTCGACCACTACGTCGACGACGGCAGCGGCGATCCGCTGGCCTGGGCCTTCGGCCAGCTTGGTGTGCAGGACCGGGCGCGGCATCTGGCGACGCTCTTCCTCAACGACCTGGCCGACGTGATCCGCGAAGCCGCCGATTCGCGCTTCGAGTTCGTCCGCTACGCCGAATCGCTGGCCCAGAGCCAGCCCAGCTTCGTGCCGCTGGCCCAGGCGCTGGCCGCGCCGCCGACCTTGGTCGATGCAAGGCTGGAAAAACTGGCTTTGGCTGCGGTCGACCGCGAGAATCCGGACATTTTGCTGCTTTCCGTGCCCTTCCCCGGCTCGGTCTATGCCGCCTTCCGCATCGCCCAGGCGGTGAAGGCGAAACATCCGCAGATCGTCATCGTCCTCGGCGGCGGCTGGGTCAATACCGAACTGCGCGAACTGGCCGAGCCGCGCGTCTTCGACTACGTCGATTACGTCACGCTGGACGACGGCGAGGCGCCGCTGCTGGCGCTGATCGAGCACCTCGCCGGGCAACGGCCGCGCCTCAACCTGCTGCGCACCTTCACCCGTGTCGACGGCGCCGTGCGCTGGTTTTCCAGCGGCGAACCGGACGTACCGTTCGAGGACGTCGGCACGCCAACCTGGGACGGTCTGCCGCTCGACCGCTACCTGTCGCTGCTCGACATGCTCAATCCGATGCACCGGCTGTGGTCGGACGCGCGCTGGAACAAACTCACCGTCGCCCACGGCTGCTACTGGAAGAAGTGCAGCTTCTGCGACGTCAGCCTCGACTACATCTCGCGCTTCGAAAGCGCCAACGCCAGCACGCTGGTCGACCGCATCGAACGCATCATCGACGAAACCGGCCAGACCGGCTTCCACTTCGTCGACGAAGCCGCCCCGCCGAAGGCGCTGCGCGCGCTGGCCGAGGAACTGCAGCGGCGCAATCTGGCGATCTCCTGGTGGGGCAACGTGCGCTTCGAGAAGTCGTTTACGCCCGAACTCTGCCTGCAGCTCGCCGACAGCGGCTGCATCGCCATTTCCGGCGGCCTGGAAGTCGCTTCCGACCGCCTGCTGGCGCTGATGAAGAAAGGCGTCTCGGTCGACCAGGTGGCGCGCGTCACCCGCGCCTTCACGGACGCCGGCATTCTGGTACACGCCTACCTGATGTACGGCTTCCCGACGCAGACCGTGCAGGACACGGTCGATGCGCTGGAATACGTGCGCCAGCTGTTCGCCGAGGGCTGCATCCAGTCCGGCTTCTTCCACCGCTTCGCGTGCACCGTGCATTCGCCGGTCGGCAGAAATCCGGCGGAATACGGCATCACGCTGCGGCCGGAACCGTTCAGGGGCTTCGCCAGGAACGACGTCGCCTTCGTCGATCCGACCGGCACCGATCACGCCAGCCTCGGCCGCGCGCTGAACAAGGCGCTCTACAACTACATGCACGGCATCTGCCTCGACGACGACGTGCGCCGCTGGTTCGACGAGCGCGTGCCGAAACCGCGCGTCAAGCGCGATTTCATCGGCCGCGCGCTGGCGAGCGCCTGACATGCGTTTCCGCGACGACACCCCGCCGACACCGCGCGGCTTTTCGGTGGCGCTGATCTTCGCGCTGGCCGCGCATCAGCTACATGCCTTCTACGAACACGGCCAGTGGCCGAGCGAAGCGGCGATGGCCAGTCTTGCGGTCGACTGGCTGAATCGCCAGAAAACCGTGCTGCCGCTCGCCGAGCGCCGCCGGCTGGCCGGCCTCGGCGACACGCTGGCCCGCCAGATCGCCGACGGCCTGTCGCGCGAGGCCGGCCTGTACGCGGCACACGAGATGATGGAAGCGCTGGATCCGAACTATCAATCCGAATTCGCCCAGTCGCTGATGAAGGAATGCGAGCGGCTGTTCGACGCAGCCGCATAACAAAACGGCCCGCCGAAGCGGGCCGTTCAACCGGCTGAAACGACGCCGGACGGAGACTTACAGCAGGTCGGCCGGAATGTTGCCGCCGTTGTCAGCCAGCTTCTGCAGCACGGTCTTGTGCAGCCACATGTTCATCTGCGCCGAATCGCCCATCTTGTCGGCCGGGCAGCCGAGCTCGCCGGCCAGTTCCTTGCGGGCGGCGAGGCTGCTGTCGAGGCCGAGCAGCTTCATCAGGTCGACAATGGAGACCTTCCAGTTCAGCTTTTCCGGGTGGGCCTTGGCCAGCGTTTCCAGTTGGCCGAGTACGTCGACCACGCTGATCGCCACCGGCGCCGGGGCGGCAGCCGGCGCGGCAGCGGCCGGGGCGGCGGGCGCGGCTTCTGCCGCCTGAGCTTCGCCGAAGCCGAGCTTGGCCAGGATGGTGCTGAAAATTCCCATGGTTTTCTCCTTGAAAGCGGTATTTCTGCAAGCCCGCCGGAATTCGACGGACAACGGGATGGTAAGACGCCCTCGATGAAAACATTGTGAATAAATATGAAGCCGCTTTACAAAGTCCGCCGTTTCGCCAACCATCGGCCGATCATGCCGACCAATCTTTTTGCCGATCTGCCGCGGTCGACCGCCACCGCCGAGACATTTCTCGAACTCCTGCAACGCCCCGGCCTGCGTATCGAGCGCATCGTGTCGGCCGGCCAGTGCAGTCCGCCGGATTTCTGGTACGACCAGCCGGAAGGCGAATGGGTGCTGGTGCTGCAGGGCGAAGCCGGCCTGCGTTTTGCCGACGAGGCGGCACCCCGCACGCTGCGTGCCGGCGACTTCGTCGACATCGCGCCGCACCGCCGGCACCGCGTGGACTGGACCGCTGCCGACGGCCCGACCGTCTGGCTGGCAATCTTTTACGCCGCCTGAGTTTTTTGCCCGACGCTGCGGTCGACCGCGGAAATCGGCCAAAATACGCCTTTGCCAGCTTCAGGAAACCTCGCATGAGCCTCGTTGCCCGACTCGCCCTTTCCCTGCCGATCATCCAGGCGCCGATGGCCGGCGTGCAGGACGCCGCGCTGGCCATCGCCGTAGGCTCGGCCGGTGGACTCGGCTCGCTGCCGGCGGCGATGCTGACACCGGCAGCGCTGAGCGAACAACTGGAACGGCTGGCGCAGGCCGGGCGTCCCTGTAACGTCAATTTCTTCGCCCATACGCCGCCGCTGCCCGATGCCGGGCGCGAGGCCGCCTGGCGCGCCAGGCTGGCGCCCTGCTACGGCGAATTCGGCATCGATCCGGCGAGCATTCCCGGCGGCCCCGGCCGCCAGCCCTTCGATGCGCAGGCGGCCGCGCTGGTCGAGCGCTTCCGGCCGGCCGTCGTCAGCTTTCATTTCGGTCTGCCGGACGAGGCGCTGCTCGCCCGCGTCCGGGCCACCGGCGCGCTGATCCTGTCGTCGGCAACGACCGTGGACGAAGCCCGCTGGCTGGCCGCCCGCGGCGTCGACGCGGTAATCGCCCAGGGGCTGGAAGCCGGCGGCCATCGCGGCATGTTCCTCGACGACGACGTGACGACGCAGGTCGGCACTTTCGCCCTGCTACCGCAGATCGTCGCCGCCGTCGATTGCCCGGTCATCGCCGCCGGCGGCATCGTCACGCCGGAAGGCGTGCGTGCGGCACTGGCGCTCGGCGCCGATGCCGTCCAGGCCGGCACCGTCTACCTGTGCAGCGACGAAGCCGCGACGACGCCGCTGCACCGCGCCGCACTGGCCAGCGACGCCGCCCGCCACACCGCGCTGACCAACCTGTTCTCCGGCCGCCCGGCGCGCGGCATCGTCAACCGCTTCATGCGCGAATTCGGCCCGCTGAACGAAAACGCCCCGGCCTTCCCGCTCGCCACCGCCGCCGTCGCGCCCCTGCGTGCCGCTGCCGAAGCGCAAGGCCGCAGCGACTTCACGCCGTTGTGGTGCGGCCAGAACCCCCACTGTCCGGCCCGGCCGGCCGCCGCCATCACCCGCTGGCTAGCCGGCGTGGAAAGCGCCTGATGCGGTCGCCGCCCGCCGGCCGCCTTTTTTCCCCGGAACCCGGTCGACCGCAAGCCGCACGCGGGCCAGCCGGACATGAAGCCGGCCGCCGCTCCGTGATACATTCGCCCCCGATCAAAATTCCACGCAGCACAGCATGAACGACCAATTCGACCTGTTCGCCGGCAAACCGGCCCAAGACGACGACGCCCAGCCGGCCACCGCAACGCCCGATACCGGCAGCGCCCGGCAAGGCGCGCCCGAGGCCCCGACGGAATTGCCGGCCGGCACCGCCGAACTGCCCACCACAGGTTCGCCAGCCACCGCCCCGGAGAGCGACGCCGGTACGACCGACGACGCCGACCTGCCGCCGCTGCCGCCCGCCGCGCTGGGCCCGGCCGACGACATTCCGCCGCCGGCCGACTACGCCGCCCGCCGCTACCTCGAATACGCGATGAGCGTGGTCACCGGCCGCGCCCTGCCGGCCAACGCCGACGGCCAGAAGCCGGTGCAGCGGCGCATCCTCTACGCGATGCACCGGATGGGCCTGTACAAGAGCCCGAAGCACGTCAAGTCGGCGCGCGTCGTCGGCGACGTGATCGGTAAATACCACCCGCACGGCGATTCGTCGGTCTATGACGCCATGGTGCGCATGGCCCAGGACTGGAGCTTGCGCTACCCGGTGGTCGACGGCCAGGGCAACTTCGGCTCGCGCGACGGCGACAACGCCGCCGCCATGCGCTACACCGAGGCCCGGCTGACGCCGATCGCCGAACTGCTGCTCGGCGAACTCGACGAAGGCACGGTCGACTGGAAACCGAACTACGACGGGGTCAACGACGAACCCTGCGTACTGCCGGCGCGCCTGCCCTTCTGTCTGTTGAACGGCGCCTCCGGCATCGCCGTCGGCATGGCCACCGAAATTCCGGCGCACAACCTGCGCGAAGTCGCGGCGGCGGCGGTCGCCCTGATCCGCGACCCGGACTTCCCCGAGGACGAACTGCTCAAGCTGGTGCCCGGCCCCGATTACCCGGGCGGCGCCCAGATCATCTCGAGCCCCGAGGAAATCGCTGCCACCTACAAGAGCGGCCGCGGCAGCCTGCGCGTGCGCGCCAAGTGGAAGATCGAGAACCTGGCGCGCGGCCAGTGGCGCCTGGCGATCACCGAACTGCCGCCGGGCGTTTCGACCGCCACGGTAATGTCCGAGATCGAGGCCTGCTCGAACCCGGTGGCCAAGGAAAAGGCCGGCAAGAAGGTGTTCACGCCGGAACAACTCAACCTCAAGGCGGCCTTCCTGTCGGCGATTTCCGAATCCGGCGTGCGCGACGAATCGGGCAAGGAGCACGCCGTGCGCCTGGTCATCGAACCGGCCAGCTCGCGGCAGACGCCGGACGACCTGCTGCGCCTGCTGCTCGCCCACACCAGCCTGGAAACCAACGCCTCGATCAACCTGACGCTGCTCGGCCTGACCGGCTCGCCGCGCCAGGGCACGCTCTACGACATGATCGCCGAATGGTGCCGCTTCCGGCTAATCACCGTCGAACGGCGCACCCGCCACCGGCTGGCCGCCGCCGAAAAGCGCATCCACATCCTCGAAGGTCGGCAGGCAATCCTGCTCGACATCGACCGGGTGATCAAGGTGATCCGCGAATCGGACGACCCCAAGGCCGACCTGATCGCCGCCTTCAAGCTCAGCGAAATCCAGGCCGAGGACATCCTGGAAATCCGTCTGCGCCAGCTGGCCCGCCTCGAAGGCATCAAGATCGGCGAGGAACTGGCGAAACTGCGCGAGGAAGCCGCCGGCCTGAACAAGCTGCTCGACTCCGAAACCGCCCTGCGCGCCTGCGTCGCCGCCGAGATCGAGGCCGACGCCAAGAAATACGGCGACGACCGCCGGACGCTGATCGAAGCCGCCGAACGGGTCACCCTGTCCGACGCCAAGAACGTGTCGATTCCCGACGAGCCGACCACGCTGATCGTCTCCAAGCACGGCTGGCTGCGTTCGCGCACCGGCCACAACGTCGATCCGACGCAGCTCAGCTTCCGCTCCGGCGACAGCCTGCTCGCCTGCCTGCCCTGTCGCACGGTCAACCACCTGATCCTGCTGGATACCCGCGGGCGCGCCTATTCGATCCCGGCGGCCGACCTGCCGGGCGGCAAGGGCGACGGCGTGCCGGCGACCTCGCTGGTCGACTTCCAGGACGGCGGCAAACTGGCGCTGGCGCTCGCCGTCTCGGCCGACAAGCTTTACCTGGTCGCCGGTGAAGGCGGCTACGGTTTCCGCGTCAAGGGCGAGGATTTCATCTCGCGCGGCAAGGCCGGCAAGGCCTTCCTGACGCTCGACGCCGGCGAGGCGCCGGCGATCTTCCAGCCGGCTCCGGCCGATGGCGAAGTGGCAGTCTTCACCAGGGACGGTCGCGCCCTGGTCTTCCCGCTCGACGAAATCCGCCTGCTCGGCAAGGGCCGTGGCCTCAAGCTGATCGACGCGGCCCCCGGCAAAACCGCGCTGGAAGCGCTCGAAGCCGTCGTCGACGGTGTCGCCGGCAAGCTCAAGGGCGAACGTCTGGAAAGCTGCCGCGGCAATCGCGGCGGCAAGGGAAAACCGGTCAAGGCGCCGCGCAAATAAGGCGGCTGCGGTCGACGGCGTTTTTGGCACAAAAACCCGGTCGACCGCAACAACGGGACGGCAGCGAGCCGTCCTCGCCGATCAGATCTTGAAGCGCTCGACCACCGCCTGCATGCGGTGTGCGGTCTGATCCAGACTGACCGCCGCCTGCGAGGTTTCGTGCGCGATGGCGCTGGCTTCTTCGGATTGCGTGGCGATCTGCTCGATCTTCACCGCCACATCGGTCGACGCGGCCGACTGCTCGCGCAGGCCATTATCGACTTCGCGGACGACGCTCGCCACTTCCTGCGCCATTTCACGCAGACGGACGATGGCCTCGCCGGCCTGCTGGGCCAGATCGACGCTGCTGTCGGCCAGTTCGACCCCCTCGGCAATGCCGGTCACCACCTGACCGGTCGATTGCTGGATGGCGCCGACCATGTCGCGAATCTCGCCGGTCGACACCGCCGTCCTTTCGGCCAGCTTGCGCACCTCGTCGGCGACCACGGCAAAACCGCGCCCGGTCTCGCCGGCGCGCGCCGCTTCGATGGCGGCATTCAGCGCCAGCAGGTTGGTCTGGTCGGCGATGTCGCGGATCACCGCAACGATGCCGGAAATCTTCTCCGACTCCTGCTTGAGTGCCTGAATCTGACCCGCCGCATTGCGCACCACGCCGGCGACCTGATTGATCTGGCCGATCAGCGCATCGATCGCCGCATTGCCCTGGACCGCCTGTTCGTCCGAGGCATTGGCCAGACGCGAAGCCTCGCTGGTATTTTCCGAGACGTGGTTGATCGACACCGTCAGTTCCTCGACATTGGCCGCAATGGCCGACGCGGCGCTGCTCTGCACCGTTGCCGACTGGTCGATCAATTGCACGGCATGACTCAAGGACTTCGAGGCATCGAGAATCTGGCCGGCACCTTGCAGGGTTTCGCCCATCGCCGTACGCAACGACTGCTGCATTTCGCCGACCGCCGCGACCAGGCGGCCGATCTCGTCGGCACTCGGCGGCGGCAATTCGCCGCGCAGGTCGCCGGCCGCGATGCGCCGCGTGGCGACAACGGCGGCATCCAGTTGCCCGCCCATACGACGGGCAATCACGTAGGAAACCAGCAAGGCCAGGACAACACCGGCCAACAACGCCGAAATGCCGCTGACCAGGCCGGCCTGCTGCTCTTCGCGCGCCTGCTTCACCTCCTCGTCGGCACCGGCGCTGTTGAGTTTCGCCAGTTCATCGGTACGGTCGCGCAAGGCATCGGCCAGCGGCCCCCATTCGGTACGCCGCAGGTGCTGCGCCGCCTCGTCGTTGCCGCCGAGCGACAGTGCAACGGCCTTTTCAACGATGGCGCGGTAAGCATCCGCCGCCTTCGTCGCCTCCTGATAAAGCGCACGTTCCCGATCGCTGCTGATCAGCTTCTCGTAATTGCGGAAAGCATCGCCCAACGCCCCTTCGAGCTGCTTCAGGCTCTTGGCATGCTTGGCCTTCTCCTCGGCACTGCCGGGCAACATGTATTCAAGACTGCGCACCCGATAACGCAAACGCAGCTGACTGATCTCGGCCACCGCCTGGATCGAGGGCAACCAGTTGCCGGCAATCTGCTCGGTACGCTCGCCGACGGCGCGGATTTCCAGGACGCAGTAGATCAGCGCGATGATCAGCACGCCGCCGCTGGCGACGAAGTTGATCAGCAGCTTGTAACGCAGCGATAGATTGTCGAACCAGCTCATGCAAAGCACCTCTTGTCGGTCATGAAACGCGTTATCGAAGGAATCCCGGGCAACACCGATCCCCGCCGGCTAGATTACACGATCCGGCATAAAAGTCCGCCATGCGGTCGATTTCGGGAATTACGCGAAGGCCCGGCGGCCTTCAGTCCAGCGTCAGGTCGCGCCACACCCGCCGCTGCTCGAGCGCCCGGGCATGCGCATGACGGGCGCGTAGCCGCGGATCGGTAAGCAGCAGGCCGGCCGTCTCGCCGATCACCATGATCACGCCCAGTACCGGCAACACCAGCATCAACCCGGGCACACCGGCCACCGCACCGCCAACGAAGATCATCAGCACGGTCAGCAAGGGGTGCATGTTCAAGCTCTTGCCAACCGTCAGCGGCATGAACACGAAATCGTCGAGCAGGCGAACGGCCACGAACAGCCCGATGGCGGCGTAGGCGACGCCGGGCTGGCCGGGAAAATCGGTGGCGGCCACCAGCACCACCAGGACGCAACCGAGCACCGAGCCGACGAAAGGCACCCAGGCCAGCACCGCCGCCAGCAGGCCGAGCAGCAACGCCCCGTCGATACCGATGATCCACAGGCCGACCGCCAGACAAAGCGTGTCGAGCACGGTCAACTGCAGCAAACCGACGAAATATTGCCGGGCCGTGCGGTCGACCGCATCGAGCACGTACAAACTGCGTTCGAAATAGGCATTCGGCACCGCACGCAGCAACAAGCGCCGGAAGCGCCAGCCGTCGCGCAGCATGAAGAAAGCCAGAAACGGCGCCAGCAACAGGGTCGGCGACCATGCGGCGACGCCAAGCGCGATCCCCGGCAGGTAGTTGGCGGCGAAATGCTCGAAGAAGCTGCCGAGTTGCACTTCCAGCATCTGTCGTGCGCTGCCGTCGGCCAGAAAGGTAAAACGCCCTTCCAGATCGCTCAAGGCATCGGCCAGCAGGCGCAGGCCGCCGCCTACGTAGCGCAACGCCGTGCCATGCAGATTGACCAGATCGCCCAGCAAACGGGGAAAACCGAAGGTCGCCAGCAAGGCAAAGGCAGCGAAGGCCAGCCCGCTGACCCAGGTCGCCGCGGCATCGTGCGACACCCCGCGCAGCACCAGGCGGAGTTTGAGCGGCGCCAGCAGGTAGTGGATGATTAGCGCCAGCACAAAAGGCACGACCAGCCACAGGATTTTCTGGAAAAAGAAGAGGACCAGGCAGGTCGCCGCAATATTGCCCAGCCAGACCAGTGGACCGGGCCGATAGCGCGAACCGTGCAGCGTCATGCCGAGTCACCGAGCATCGCCCGCAGGCGGCGTCCCAGATGGCGGGCCAATTGCAGGGAGATGCTCGAAGCGATGCGCGCGTGCGAGGCCATCAAGCGCTCGAAATCGGTCCGCGGCAGGACCACCAGCGTGCTCGGTTCGACCGCCCTGACCTGCGCCGAACGCGGCACATCGTCGAGCAGCCCCATCTCGCCGAAAAAAGCGCCCGGCCCCAGTTCGGCCAGCGCTGTCGCCTGGCTATCGGCATGGACGGCAACCCGGCCGGCAACGATGACATAGAGTGCCTGCCCCTCTTCGCCGGCATCGAACACCACCTCGCCGGCCAGAAAACGCCGTTCGTGGGCAAACGCCTCGACCACGCGCAATTCCCGCTCGCCCAGCCCGCCGAACAATTCGCTGCCGGCCAGACGTTGGCCATCGCGCCGATGCTTCTCTTCCCGCAATCGCAATCTCATGATCCGCCCCTGGAAATCCCCGCGGCATTCTAGCGCAGCAGCGTAGCCACCAAAGAAAA
Source organism: Azonexus sp. R2A61 (assembly GCF_021401135.1). Taxonomy (GTDB): domain Bacteria; phylum Pseudomonadota; class Gammaproteobacteria; order Burkholderiales; family Rhodocyclaceae; genus Azonexus. The sequence continues at coordinate 216,132 of NZ_JACBFO010000002.1, forward strand.
ACCGGGGCACCAGGCCCCGGTTTCAACAAGCAGCAGCGACAGCTGGATCAGGCGGCCTTCTTGGCGGCTTTCGGCGCAGCGACGTTGGTGGCCTTCAGCGTGGCTTGCGTGGCGGCGGCAACGCTGGCTTCGGCAACTTCGGCAGCCTGCTTGGCAACCTTGTTCAGGCCTTCGTAAGCTTCGTTGGCCGACTTGATCGCGGTCTTGACGGCGGCAACGGCAACTTCCGAACCGGCCGGGGCGCTGGCCAGGGCCTTTTCGACCAGGCTGGAGACCTTGGCATTGGTGTCGGCGACGTGCGTCTCGACTTCCTTGGCGATCTTTTCCTTGGCTTCGGTGGCGATGGCGATCACGTTACGCGAGTACTCGACACCCTTTTCCAGCGACGGCGTGGCAACGACCTTCTGCAGTTCGACCAGGGAATGCACATCCTTGATGCCGGACAGCGCTTCGACATAGGACAGGTAGGCTTCGAAAGCCGAACGGGCGGCGGCCAGGTTCAACAGGGCCAGACGCTCGAGACCGTCGAAAGCGGTGTTGGCGAAAAACAGCGAGAAGTTGGCGCCGGATTTGGCGAAGTCTTCGATCTTGATGGTCATGACGATGCTCCAGTAGGTTGAAAAACGATCAGCGACTTTTGTGCGCTGCAACATGACCGCATTCTAAACATCGAAAAGCGGGTGTCAAGTGAATTTTGTGCGTTGCACAAATTACAACCTCCCCACTCGGCACAATGATTGCATCAGCCCCTCCCGACACCGATTTCACCCCGGGAGACCAGATCATGAACCCGCCTGCCAGGCCCCTGCGCATCGCCGTCGCCACCAAGGATCAACGCCAGATCGACCTGCATTTCGGCCATGCCGACGATTTCGCCATTTATGCGGTCGACGGCGGAAAACCGACATTTCTCGAACGACGGATCGTCGAACATTATTGCCAGGGCGGTTACGGCGACGAAGACAAGCGCGAGATCATCCTGCGCGCACTGAGCGACTGTTCGGCGCTGTTCGCCGCGCGCATCGGCGACGGTCCGAAAAAGCGTCTTGCCGACGCCGGCATCGAAGCGGTGGATGGCTATCCGTACGGCGCCGTCGAAGAATCTTTGAGCGCCTGGCTCAGTGCTCGCGATGCGAGTTGAAACAACCGCGGCACCAATGAAAACCGGGCACTCCCGCGAGGAAGTGCCCGGCATGAATTCGTGAGGCTTTGGCGCGCCCGGAGCGATTCGAACGCCCGACCCTCTGGTTCGTAGCCAGATACTCTATCCAACTGAGCTACGGGCGCGCTGCCTGTTTCACGAGCAATCCGACCGAAAACGGTCGAAGTGCAGGTCTGAGTGGCGCGCCCGGAGCGATTCGAACGCCCGACCCTCTGGTTCGTAGCCAGATACTCTATCCAACTGAGCTACGGGCGCGCTGTCAGAGCCGCGCATTATACGGACAAGCGCGCGGATTGCAAGTCTTTCCGGGAAAACGGGACGATGCGGTCACGACGCGTCGCTCCCCCAGGCACGCGGATCGATTTCCAGATGATTGCGCACTTCCCCGACTCCCGGCACCGCGGCGGCCCGGCCCAGGGCACGGTGCAGGGTACGTTCGTCGGGCACCGAGCCACGCAGCAGCACAACCGGCCCGTCAAGCGCCACGACGAAATGCGAACCGGCCAACGCCGCATCGTGGTGCAAGGCTTCTTCGATGCGTTCGACCAGTTGATCGGTACGGTGCGCCAGCACGGCATCGGTCAGGTCCAGCGCGCGGACCTGGCCGCTCAGCGCAGAGCCCAGCCCCAGGCCGGCCAGGGTCGCCAGCGCGAACAGCAGGAAGCGTTTGAAATGTCGTTCGATCATCGTCGCCCTCTCCTTTCTTCATCGATCCGGCAAAGCCATGCGAAGTTCATGCCAGGATGATTTTTCCCCGCGTTACCAGGCATTTGCACAAATCCCCCGCCGCCGACAGCCGCAGAATGTCGTCGGCCGGCGACGTCAGAACGCGGCATTGCCGCCCTCCCCGTTCGCGCGGAACATCGCCGGGCTCAAGTCGTATTTCTGCAGCAGTCGATAGAACTCGGTTCGGTTGCGCTCGGCGATCCGTGCGGCATCGGCGACGTTGCCGTCGGTCATTTTCAGCAGCTGGACGAGGTAATTGCGTTCGAAGCGCTGCTTGGCCTCGGCATAACTCAAGGCCTCGACGGCCGGGGCACGCAGTGCGCGCTGAACCAGCGCCAGCGGAATCAGCGGTGTCGAGGTCAGCGCGCAGCACTGCTCGACGACGTTGTACAACTGCCGCACGTTGCCCGGCCAGGCCGCCGTGGCCAGCGCTTCCAGCGCCTCCGGGGCAAAACCGCTGACCGTCTTGCCGTACTTGCCGGCAATCAGGCCGATGAAGCGGGCGGCGAGCAGCGGCACGTCCTCGCGCCGCTCTTCCAGCCGCGGCAAGGTCAGCGAAACGACGTCGAGGCGGTAATACAGGTCTTCGCGGAATTCGCCGCTCGCCATCGCCGCATCGAGATCGCGGTGCGTCGCCGACAGCAGGCGAACATCGACCGGCTCGGCCTGCGTCGCACCGACCGGGCGCACGACGCGCTCCTGCAACACGCGCAACAGCTTGACCTGGAGTGCCAGCGGCATGTCGCCGATTTCGTCGAGGAACAGCGTGCCGCCGTTGGCAGCCTGGAACAGGCCGACACGCGTCGTCGACGCCCCGGTGAAGGCGCCGCGGACGTGGCCGAACAGTTCGGACTCCAGCAGTTGCTCGGGAATCGCCCCGCAGTTGATCGCCACGAACGGCCCCTCGGCACGCGGACTGGCCCGATGAATGGCGCGCGCCATGACTTCCTTGCCGGTCCCGCTTTCGCCGCGGATCAGAACGCTGGCGTCGGACATCGCCACCATGCGCGCTTCGGCCATCAGCTCGGCCATCCGGGTGCTGCGGTAAACCACGCCTTCCTGCCATTTCTCAACCGCCGGCGCCTGATTCTCCGAAGCGGTGGCGGAGAGCGCCAGTGCCTGATCGATCTTCTCGAGCAGCGTCTGGCTGTCGAAGGGTTTGGTCAGATAGCCAAAAACCCCGCGCGACGTGGCGTCGACCGCATCCGGGATGGTGCCGTGGGCAGTCAGCAGGATGACCGGCAGGGTCGGCCGGGTGCGCCGCAGCTCCTCGAACAGCGCCAGGCCATCGCGTCCCGGCAGGCGAATGTCGCTGACCACGACGCGCGGCGGATCGACGGCGATCTGGGCCAGGGCTTCTTCGGCGGAATGCGCCGGCGTCACGCGAAAACCGCGCGCCTGCAAGCGCAAGGTGAGCAGGCGGAGGATGTCCTCATCGTCATCGACGATCTGGATGTGGGCGCCCAGGCCATCGTTGCGGCGGTTCATCGGGCACCTCCGGCCGGACGCTGGCGAGTTCCCAGGCTACGTTCGATGTCAGCCAGCCGCTGCAGCTTTTCCTGAAGCTCCTGCACCCTGCGTTGGCTCTCCTTCAGTTGAACGGCCTGGCGCTCCAGCGCCTCGTCCTGCCTGGCCCGCTCCGCCGATTGCTGGGCAAGCAGGCCGGCCAGCCGCTGACGCTCGGCCAGTTGGTCGGCGAGCAAGCGGACCAACGGCTGCAGATCGGCGGCCCCCACCCGCTTCGCCCCGGCCAGGTCGTCGAGCAGTTCGCGGGCACGCTTCGGCTCCGGCACCGGATTGCGCGGATGCGAAAGCAGCATCGCCAACCGCAACTGCGTTTCCGGTTCGCCGGACCGCTGCTGCAGCGCGGCTTTCCGGGCCACCCACTCGTCGCCGTTCAGGCCGCCCAGGCGCCCGTACCATTCGATCAGCCCGGCGGTGCCCGGATCGACCGGTTCGCTGCTGTTCGGCACGCTCGCACAAGCGGCAAGCAGGCCAAGGGAAGACAGGATCAGACACCGGCGCAACGCGCCGGCAAAACGCTCAGTTCTCATCAGGCAATTCCACTCGAAAATGTGCGCCGACGGCACTCGGCAACAATCGAACGCTGCCCCCCAGGGCCCGCGTCAATTCGCGCACGATGGACAGGCCGACGCCGCTGCCCTGGCGCCTGACCGGGGCGGCCCGGCTGCCCTGGACAAAGGGCTCGAAAATCCGCTCGACATCGCTGTCGGCCACGCCTGGCCCCTGGTCGATGCAGTCGATACGCCAGCGCCCTTCCGAACGCTGGACGCGCAGCGCCACCTGGCCGCCGCCGGGGCTGAAATCGATGGCATTGGACAGCAGGTTGTCGAGGATCACCGACAGCTTTTCCGCATCGAGCACCGCGTCGCCGTCCGGCACCGTCAGATCGACCGTCACGCCACGCGCCTGACATTGCAGTTCGCGACGCACGACAGCATCCGAAAACAGGCGGCGCAGCGACACCCGTTGCGGATTCAGCTGGCGCGCCTCGCTGGCCACGGCATTCAGGCGCAACAGGCTTTCGATCTGCAACTGCAGGGCAGCGACGTTGTGCGTCAGGATATCGACAATCTCGCGCTGACCGGCCAGCAAGGGCCCCGGGACTTCTTCCGAAATCAGCGCAATGCCTTCCTTGAGCGCGGTCAGCGGCGTCTTCAGTTCATGCGAAACGTGCCGCAAAGCCCGTTCGCGATCGGTTTCCAGCTCGGATAGATGGGCACGCAACCACTCCAGGCGGCGCCCGAGGCGTTGCAGGTCGTCCGGGCCATCGACCCGGATCTGGCCGGAAAAACGTCCGCGGCCGAGTTCGGCGATGGCGCGGTCGAGCTGGCGCACGGGCCGCACCAGCCACCAGCCCATGGCAACGGCAACCGCCAGCGCCGCGGCGAGCGTCAAGGCCATCTGCCCCCCCAGTTGCAGGCGGCGTTGATCAAGTTCGGCCAGCAGGCGGGCGTTGCCCTGATCGATCCATTGCCGGCTGCCACGGGCGATACGCTCGTTCAGCTCGCCCAGCCGGGCGATCAGGGCCTGCAGTTCGTTCTGACTGGCGCCTTGCGTGACGCCCTTTTCCAGCGCCACCGCAACGCGTCGCCAGGCATCGAGCAGCGGCGACAGCGGACGCACCTGATGCGCCTCGATCTCGCTCACCAGATGACGCACCGCTGCCAGATGCTCGGCGAAGCGCAGGCGAAACTCCGGGGTATCGAGGACCAGCGACTGGCGGGCGCTGCGTTCCAGATCGACGGTGCGCTCGGCCAGCGCCTGGACCTCGCCGGTCAACGCCAGCGCCAGTTCGCTGTTGCTGCGGCTCTGGCCGACCAGGCGCTCAAGCAGGACCCAGCTTTGCACGGCAACGCTGCCGAGCAGCAGCACCAGCAACGCGAAGCCGATCACCATGCCCTGGCGAAAGGAAATACGCAGCCAGCCCCCGGCTCGGGAATCTGCTGCGGTCGACGTAGGAAAACCCATAAAAATCAGTGCAATAACAACGTCGTCGGGGAATGGCGACATTGTAGTCCCGAGCCTGGCCCGGAATTCAGTGCGCTGGAAAAAAACCTGTCGCCATCGCCCGACAGCGCGCCGGAAAACACCTGAGCTCTCCAGGCCAATATTTTGTTTACAAACATAAATAATTTTCTGGCACGCATCTCGCAACAGTGTCACGGCGACCCCGTCGCTCATTGCCACAAGGAGAGTCCATGTTCATGAAATCCTCTGCGCCGACGCGCAACGAGCCGATCACCCGCAAGGAAGTCCGCAGCGTGCTCGGATCCCCTGCCCCGGCGCCAGCCACCCCGCCCCCGGAGCCGGCAAAGACCGGCCCGGTCAACGTCCAGCCCGCCCCTGAAACCCCGTCGAAAACCACCGAAACCACCGCCGACAAACCGATGGGCGCCCGCCTGATCGTCGGTCCGGACGTCAAGCTGAAAGGCGCCGAAATCCTCGACTGCGACACGCTGGTCGTCGAGGGACGGGTTGAAGCGACGATGGACAGCCGGATCATCCGCATCGCCGACCAGGGGACTTTCTCCGGCAAGGTCAGCATCGACGTCGCCGAAATCCACGGCAGCTTCGACGGCGAACTGACCGCCCGCTCGCAACTGATCATCCACAGCACCGGCAAGGTCAGCGGCAAGATCCGCTACGGCAAGCTGGTGATCGACGAAGGCGGCGAACTGTGCGGCGACATCAACGCGCTATCGGCCGAGCGCGGCTTTGCCGAGCCGGCGCTGCCGCCACGCGTAGCCAACGGCTGATTTTTCGCGCCGGAGGGCGGTCGACCGCAACCGGCGTCACGGTCGACCGCCAACGCTGGTCATTTCCTGCGAAGCCTCGTAGACTCTGCCGTTTTACGTTTTTCAGGCTAGCGCAATGGCTCAATATGTGATGTCGATGCTCCGTGTGAGCAAGATCGTCCCGCCCAAGCGGCAGATCATCAAGGATATTTCCCTGTCCTTCTTCCCCGGCGCCAAGATCGGCCTGCTCGGCCTGAACGGCGCCGGCAAGTCGACGGTGCTGAAGATCATGGCCGGCGTCGAGAAGGAATACGACGGCGAAGTGCAGTGGCAACCGAACATGAGCATCGGCTACCTGCCGCAGGAACCGCAGCTCGACGCCGAGAAGACGGTGCGCGAGGAAGTCGAATCCGCGCTCGGCGAAGTGATGCAGGCGCAGGCCAAGCTCGACGAGGTCTATGCCGCCTACGCCGATCCGGAAGCCGATTTCGACAAGCTGGCCGAGGAACAGGCCCGCCTGGAGGCGATCATCGCCACCTCCGGCGCCGACGTCGAACACCAGATGGAAATCGCCGCCGACGCGCTGCGCCTGCCGCCCTGGGATGCCAAGATCGGCAATCTATCGGGCGGTGAAAAGCGCCGCGTGGCGCTGGCCAAGCTGCTGCTGTCCAAGCCCGACATGCTGCTGCTCGACGAACCGACCAACCACCTCGACGCCGAATCCGTCGAATGGCTGGAACAGTTCCTCGTGCGCTTCCCCGGCACCGTCGTCGCCGTCACCCACGACCGCTACTTCCTCGACAACGCCGCCGAGTGGATTCTCGAACTCGACCGCGGCGAGGGCATTCCCTGGAAGGGCAACTACTCTTCCTGGCTGGAACAGAAGGAAGCCCGCCTGGAGACCGAAAACAAGCAGATCGACGCCCACATGAAGGCGATGAAGCAGGAACTCGAATGGGTGCGTTCCAATCCGAAGGCGCGCCAAGCCAAGTCCAAGGCCCGCCTGGCCCGCTTCGAGGAAATGTCTTCGCACGAATACCAGAAGCGCAACGAGACGCAGGAAATCTTCATTCCGGTCGGCGAGCGCCTCGGCGACCAGGTCATCGAATTCAACGGCGTCACCAAGTCCTTCGGCGACAAGCTGCTGATGGACAACGTCAGCTTCACCATTCCGCCCGGCGCCATCGTCGGCATCATCGGCCCGAACGGTGCCGGTAAATCGACGCTGTTCAAGATGATCACCGGCCAGCAGCAACCGGATGCCGGCGAGGTCAAGATCGGCCAGACGGTGAAGATGGCCTACGTCGACCAGTCGCGCGACTGCCTCGACGGCAACAAGACGGTGTTCGACGAACTGGCGCAGGGCAGCGACATCCTGCAGATCGGCAAGTTCGAGATGCCGTCGCGCGCCTACATCGGCCGCTTCAACTTCAAGGGCGGCGACCAGGGCAAGCTGGTCGGCAACCTGTCCGGCGGCGAACGCGGCCGCCTGCACCTGGCGAAGACGCTGATGGCCGGCGGCAACGTGCTGCTGCTCGACGAACCGTCCAACGACCTCGACGTGGAAACCCTGCGCGCGCTGGAAGACGCCCTGCTGGAATTCCCCGGCTGCGCACTGGTCATCTCGCACGACCGCTGGTTCCTCGACCGCATCTGCACGCACATCCTGGCCGCCGAAGGCGAGTCGCAATGGACCTTCTTCCCCGGCAACTACCAGGAATACGAAGCCGACAAGAAGGCGCGCCTGGGCGAAGAAGGCGCCAAGCCGAAGCGCATCCGCTACAAGCCGATCACGCGCTGAACCAGCTTTTTTGCGTATTGCTGCGGTCGACCGCAGCAATGCATCAAAATTGCCGATTGGCCGCAAGACAACCGGAAACGCGAAGGGCACCCGAAGGTGCCCTTTTTTATGGCAAGCCGGCTGACCGGCGATCAGGGAGAATCCGGCACCACCCGCCGGAAGAACAGCCAGTAGGCACCGGCGATCGCGCCGGCCAGCGCCAGTTCGAACAGGAACGGCAACTGCCAGGTCATCACCCCCAGCACAGCCAGCCAGAGCAGGTATACGACAATCCGGATTGCCATCGCCACGCCCCCTCCCCGGGGCTCATGCCAACGCGCATGAAACGAAAAACGGGCGCCAAACTTGCGCCCGTCATATTTTCCCCTGCACAACGGGGAAAAGTAAAGCGGTCAGTGCTTGAGGCTGGCGGAAAACACCGCCTTGCTCTTTTCGGAAAACTGGAATTCGGCGAAAGCGCGCTCGATCTCGGCGAGATTGCGTCCTTCGGACTGGTCTGCGAAGCTGATGCCGATGCTCTTGCCGTTGGCCGCCAGGGTCTGGAAAGCGAACCGCCAGCGTTGGGCTTCGGCCAGACGCTCGCGCAGTTCCGCTTCGTTGGAAATCGAGATGCCGGCCTTCTTCAGGGAATCCAGGAATTGTTCGAAGGATTCGTTGCTCAGACTACCCATTTAAATCTCCGTCAGGTTGCGGTGATTGATCACCTTGTGGCGAATAACGAGACGATACCGATTCGGTTGACACAAAGCCTTATAACTTTTCCGAATGCGATAATCACGCCCATGAAAAAGCAGAATCCTCCCGCCGCCATCCCGGAAATCCGCCCCGGGCAGTCCATCGAACTGCTCAAGGAACTGCATATCCTGACGCGCGACGGCAAGCTCAACCAGGACAGCCGACGCAAGCTCAAGCAGGTCTACCATCTCGCCCAGTTCATCGAGCCGTTGCTGGAGGGCATGGAAACCCTGGCCGATCACGGCGCCGGCAAGTCCTACCTCGGCTTCATCCTTTACGATCTCTATATCAAGAGCCGTGCCAGCGGCGAAGTGATCGGTATCGAAACGCGCGCCGAACTCGTTGAAAAATCAAGGGAACTTGCCGAAAGACTGGCCTTCCCGCGGATGCGTTTCCTGGCCTGTACCGTCGAGGATGCCCTGACCTCGACGGCCCTGCCCCCCCGGGTGGATGTCGTGACAGCCCTACACGCCTGCAACACCGCGACCGACGATGCGATCCGTTTCGCACTCGGCCGACAGGCCAGCCATGTCGTGCTGGTCCCTTGCTGCCAGGCCGAAGTGGCGGCCACGATGCGCGCCCACAAAGCCGAGTCGCTGGCGCAGACGCCGCTCGCCGAACTGTGGCGCCACCCGATCCATACCCGGGAACTGGGCAGCCATCTGACCAATGTCCTGCGCTGCCTGCTGCTGGAAGCCCACGGCTACAGCGTGACCGTTACCGAACTGGTCGGCTGGGAACACTCGATGAAGAACGAGCTGATCATTGCGTCGAAAACAGCCCAAAACGGTGGTCGACCGCGCAAGAACGCCCGTGAGCGGGCGGCAGCGATCCTGCGCGAGTTCAACATCGAAAGCCTGGCTCCGCGCTTCATCTACTGAGCCGACGATGCCGCAAACCGCGATTCTCCTGCCGGTGATGGCCCTGATGGGCTGGACCTTCCTGATCCTGCTGCTGATCCTGTGGCGGCGCGTGCGGGCTGGCCTGGCCGGAGAAGTCCGGGTGTCCGACTTCCACTGCGGCGAATCGGAAAACGTTCCGGATCATGTCCGGCTGGCCAACCGCAACTACATGAACCTGCTTGAATTGCCGGTGATTTTCTACGCCCTGGCAATCATTCTGTACGTCAGCGGGAACGTTGATGGGACTTGCGTTGTCCTTGGCTGGGTCTACGTTGCGCTGCGCATCGCGCACAGCGTCATCTCGCTGACCTGGAACAACGTCCTGCACCGGCTGGCCGCCTTTGCCGCCAGCAATTTCTGTGTCCTCGGATTGTGGCTGAAACTGCTCGCCGCAATCGCATTCTGATCTGCCATGACCGCCTCCCCCCGCCATCCTCTCGAACTCCTCGCGCCGGCCAAGAACGCCGAATTCGGCATCGAAGCCATCAAGCACGGCGCCGACGCCGTCTACATCGGCGGCCCGGCTTTCGGCGCCCGCTACGGCGCCGGCAATTCTGTCGCTGAAATCCGACAGCTGTGCGACTACGCCCACCGTTTCCGGGCCAAGGTATTCGTCGCGCTGAACACCATCCTCAGCGATGACGAACTCGAGGACAGCCGCCGTCTGGCCTGGGAACTTTACGACGCCGGCGCCGATGCGCTGATCATCCAGGACATGGGCCTGCTCGAACTGGATCTGCCGCCGATTCAACTACATGCAAGCACCCAGACCGACATCCGCCACCCGGAAAAAGCCCGTTTTCTGGGCGCCGTCGGCTTCTCGCAGATCGTTCTGGCGCGCGAGATGAGCATCGACGAAATCAAGGCGGTAGCGCGGTCGACCGACATCGCACTGGAATATTTCGTTCATGGCGCGCTCTGTGTCGCTTTTTCCGGACAGTGCTACATCAGCCATGCCCACACCGGGCGCAGCGCCAACCGCGGCGAATGCTCGCAGGCCTGCCGGCTGCCCTACACGCTGGTCGACGACAAGGGCAAAACGATCACTGAAAACCAGCATCTGCTGTCGATGAAGGACAACAACCAGTCGGACAACCTGCTGGCGCTGATCGAGGCCGGCGTCTCGTCGTTCAAGATCGAGGGCCGGCTGAAGGACCTGTCCTACGTCAAGAACATCACCGCCCACTACCGCACGCTGCTCGACGAGATCATCGCCGCTCACCCGCAATACGAGCGGGCTTCCAGCGGCCGGTCGACCTTCTCCTTCACGCCGCAGCCGGAGAAGACCTTCAACCGCGGCTATACCGACTACTTCGCCGGCGGCCGCCAGGACGACATCGGCGCCTTCGATTCGCCGGCCTTCGTCGGCGAGCCGATCGGCGAGGTCGTCGACATCGGCGACGGCTGGATTGCCGTGAATACCGGCGAAACCTTCCACAACGGCGACGGCGTCTGCTTCCACGACGCCCATGGCGAAGTCCAGGGCATGCGCATCAACCGCGCCGAGGGCCGAACGCTCTATCCGGCAACGATTCCGGCCGACCTCAGCGTCGGCACGACGCTGTTCCGCAACCGCGACCAGGCCTTCGAACGCGCGCTGGAAAAGGATTCGGCCGAACGCCGGGTCGCCGTCGCGGTACGTTTTGCCGAACACCCCAAGCATTTCGCGTTGACGCTGAGTGACGAAGACGGCGTGACGGTCACGGTCGACCTGGCAAAAGACGGAAAAATCGGCGTCGACCGCGCCGACAACCCGGACGGCGCGCTCGCCAGGCTCCGGGAAAACCTCGCCAAGTTCGGCAACACGATGTTCATTGCCCAGGCCGTCGAGCTGCAGCTGGACGACGCGTGGTTCCTGCCGGTCGGCGCGATCAACGCACTGCGCCGCGACGCCGCCGAGCGCTTGCTGGGCGCCCGCCTCGCCAGCCACCCGCGCCCGCCGCGGTCATGCCCCGAAGAGCCGCCGGCAATCTACCCGCAGCAGGAACTGAGCTACCTCGGCAACGTCTTCAACGCCAAGGCCCGCGCCTTCTACGAGAAGCACGGCGTAACGCTGATCGAGGACGCCTACGAGGCCGGCCAGGAAAAAGGCATGGTCTCGCTGATGATCACCAAGCACTGCCTGCGCTACAGTTTCAACCTCTGCCCCAAAGAGGTGAAACACTTGAAACCCGACCCGATGACGCTGATCAACGGCAACGAGAAACTGGTCCTCAAGTTCGACTGCAAGGCCTGCGAAATGCATGTCGTCGGCAAGATGAAGAAGGGCGTCGTGCTCAACCTCGGCGCCGTGCGCCCGACCGCCGCCTGCGGATGACACCGACGCCCTGCCCCTCCTGCGGCCAGACCATGGCCAAACACCGCTTCGCCCGGCAATTGCATGGCGAGGTCGTGCTCGACATCTGTTTTCCCTGCCAGGGCATCTGGTTCGACGAGTTCGAAAGCGTACAGATCGCGCCGGGCGGCATCATCGACCTGTTCAAGCTGCTGCACCAGCACCGCGACGATCTGCGCCAGCCGCTCGCCGAACCGCTGCACTGCCCGCGCTGCCGCGACCGGCTGCTGCAGGGCCTGGACGTCAGCAAGCTCGGCGGGCGATTCAATTACCACCGCTGCCTGCAGAAACACGGGCGCTTCTCGACCTTCGGCCAGTTCATGATCGAGAAAGGCTTCGTCCGCCAGCTGGCGCCACTGGAAATCGAAGCGCTGGCGGCCCGCGTCGGCATCGTTCGCTGCAACGGTTGCGGTGCGCCGATAGACATCCGCCACGACCACGCCTGCCCGCACTGCAAGGCAGCCATCGCCGTGCTCGACCCGCAGGCCGTCGAACAGGCGCTGGCCCGCTACCAGCAGGCCGAGGTCAAGCGGACGACCGTCGATGTCGAAGCGCTCGGCGACGCCATCGTGATGCGCGAACGGGAAAAATCCCGCGCCCGCCGCGCCAACACGGCCAACGATATCGGCACGCTCGATGTCGCCGACCTGATCGGCAGCGGCATCTCGCTACTCTCGCGCCTGCTGCGCGATTGACGCCGCACCAAAGAAAACGGCCCCGCAGGGCCGTTCGGGGAAGACGCGAAAGCGCTTACTGAACGCGCACTTCGACGCGCCGCCCTTCTTCCGCCGTACCAGTACCCAGCGTCGATTCCGGCTTGCGCAACTTGATGCGCTCGACCGGCACGCCGCCGGCGACCAGCGCTTCGCGCACCGCCAGCGCCCGCTGCCGGGCCAGTTCGGCGTTTACGGCCGCGTCGCCCGACGCATCGTGGAAGCCGGACAACAGCACGACGCCCTCGCCGGCCCGAGCCGCCAGCGCTTCGACGATACGCAGGATGATCACGCGATCCTCGCTGGCCAGCACGGCCGAACCGACGGTGAAATAGACCTTGGCCAGCGCGTCGCCGACCGGCACGATATCGACCTCCTCGACCTCGACGACGACCGCGGCCGGCACAGCCGGCGCCGACGACGCGCCGCTTGCCCAGACCGCCAGCCCGATGACCAGCGCGATGACGCCGCCCACGACGAAAGCCAGAACCCCGAAAACCACCCCTTGTGTTTCGTTATCGCCCTGATCGGACATGCTGCAACCCCTCTCTAAACGGTTGGAAAAATGGTGCCCGCATTCTACGCGGACTGCGCACTCAACAATGTTTCAGGTGTGATCTGCAGCGACCGCTCGCCGCTGGCCAGCCAGATCGTCCCTTCCTGCACCGTGCACGACAAGCGCATGCCGCGCTCGGCGAGCTTGCCCAGCGCCGACGTCGTTTCGGCATCGAGGCGCAACACGGTCAGATTGTCGAACCGGGCCAACTGCGGCGAAATCTGCTGCCACCAGACGTCGACCGCACGCGCGCCGTAAGCCAGCACGACGGCGCGCTCGGCGCGGTTGCAGGCCTTGCGGATACGACTTTCGTCCGGCTGACCGACTTCCAGCAACAGCTTGACAACACCGCCCGGATCGACCTCGGCCAAAGCCGGCTCATCGTCGCTCGACAACCCCTTGCCGAAGGAAAGATCGGGCCCGGCATGCAGCGCAAAGGCGAGCACCCGGACCATCATCCGATCGTCGGTTTCCGAGGGATGACGGGCGATGGTCAGCGCATAGTCGGCAAAATGGCCGCGGTCGAGGTCGGCAACCTGCAGTTCGGCCTTGAAGATGGTGGATTTGAGCGCCATTCGCGGCCCCGTGCAAAAGGCGCGATTATCCCACGATGAATTTCATGACGCTGCCGGCAAAGCCGTTTACGATGTATCGCACATCAAAACGTCTGGAGAACCGACATGACCGCGCCCCGTTTCGCTTCCCGCCACGCCGTTTTTCTGCTCGCCGGCCTGTTGACCGCAGGCGCCCAGGCCGCCGATGTCCCTCAGCGCAAATCCGGCCTTTGGGAGATCAACACCCGGATGTCCGGGATGCCCGCCGGCATGCCGGGCCAGGGGCCGATCCAGATGTGCGTCGACCGGAGCAGCGACGACGTGTTGAAGGAACGCGCCGAACGCGACGGCAAACGCAACTGCCCGGTCATGGAAGTCAAACCCGGCGCCGGCAAGGTGACCGTGCACAGCGTCTGCAAGGACGGCCGGACGACGATGACCACCGACGCCGTGATGACCGGCGATTTCGACAATAGCTACCGCAACGACATGGTCACCCGCTTCGACCCGCCGCAGAACGGCATGAAGGAAATGAAGATGGTTCAGGAAGCCCGCTGGCTCGGCCCCTGCAAGAAGGGCCAGAAACCGGGCGACGTGATCATGCCGGGGATGGGCAAGTTCAACATGCAGGAAATGATGAACGACCCGCAGGTACGCGAGGCGATGAAGCGCCAGCCACAGGCCCGCTGAAAACATGCTGGCGATGGCCGTCGACCGCAGGCGCTGCGCTGCCTGCCAGCGCTGGTCGGGACAGCGGCAAGCCGCCGAGCAGCCGGGCAGCGTGCTGGTCGAGGCCGAAACGGCCGTCGGCCTGTGTCTGGGCGGTCCGTGGAACAACAGCGAAAGACGCGCCCGCTCGGCCTGTGGGCACTGGACGATCTGGCCGGACTTGCTGCCAGCCGACGGCGGGAACGGCTAAGCCGGCGCGAAGGTCTTGCCCAGGTAGCGGGCACGCGCCTCGATGCGGCCGAACAGGTAATTGAGATCCTGCGTCCAGTCGACGCCGATCAGCGCGCAGGCCGTCTGCGACAGATAACGCACCCGGGCCTCCTCCTGACGAGTCAGATCGAGCGCGTTGGTCAGCGCCTCGGCCACGTGCGTCACCGCCACCAGCTTCTCGCCCGGCGGATGCTCGTCGTGATGATGCTCGATGGCCGCCACCACCGCCTCCGGCAGCTTCCAGGCCCGCGCCAGCACGCCGCCGATAAAGCAGTGATCGACGCCGAAATAGGCCCGCTCGGCTTCCTGGATATCGCAACCTTCGTCGCCGGCATTGATCACCATGCGAACCATCTGGAACTCCAGCGGATGAAAACGCGCCATCCACAACTGACCGATGTCGTGCAGCAAGCCGCAGACCAGCGCGTAATCCGGCGACACGTGAGCGATACGCGCCAGTTCCTGCGCCGCCACCCCGACCGCCAGGCTGTGCTCCCAGAAATAATGGCTCATCCGGCTTTCGTGCGAGAACTCGGCCAGACTGACGCCGAGGACGATCTCGCGAACCCGGGCAAGTCCGATCAGGGAAACCGCGACCTGCATGTCGCGTAGATCGCGCTGGATGCGCGACCCCATCACCGCCGCGTTGGCGATCGACAGCACGCGTGCGGTAATCACCGGATCGCGTCCGACCAGCTGGATCAGCGCACCGATCGTCGCGTTCTCGTCGTCCAGTGTTTGCAGCAGTTCGTTGACCACCGACGGAAAGGCGGGCAGCAAACCGGCCCGCTCGATGATTTCGCGTTCGCTCAGCTGCAGTTGCATCAAAGACTCCGGTAGGCAAGCACTGCCCGATACAGCCCGTCGAGCGCCGGATGTTCCAGATTGGCTTGCGAAAAGATACGGTCCAGTCGTGCCTTATGCTGAAACAGATCGGCTTCGCGCTCCTCGTCGCTGCGCGGATCGTCTTCGACGATGCAGAGGAACTCGCCGTGACGCATGGCAATCTGACGGATCGAGGTTTCGGTCAGTTCGTGGCCGGCCGGCAAGGTGAAATTGGTGATGCCGTGTTCGGCCAGCGCCAGCGGCGCCCCCAGCACCATGCCCTCGACCACGTCGGAAATCGGCAGGTAACGCAGATGTTTGTTCATGCCAGGGCCGTCACAGTGTGAAACATGACTTCATCCTAAGCCACAAATAACAAAAAATCAACAATTGATATTTTTGATATTTACTTAGGCAGTCACGCGATTGAGCAACAAGGACAGCTCCGGATAATACCCGTTCACACTGACTTCGATACGCCGCCCGATGCTCACCGCCTCCGCCACCTCGCGCGCCGCCGGGGAGCCGGAGAGCAGATCGGAAAAACATTCGCCGGCATCGACCAACAGGAACAGCTTGACCAGCAGATCGCCGCAAGCGCGGTAATACGCCGGATCGAGCCGGACGCCGTGGGCGCCGAAATCGCAGACATCGAGATAATGCGCGGCGGCCGTGGCACTGGCCTCCATGGCACGAAGCTCGTATTCGCTGAACCGGGACATGATCCTGCTCCTTCGTAAAATCCTTGTGTCGACTGTATTTACGGCAGCAGAAGGGAAAATCTTAGGAAAAATGATGTCGACCGCAAAAGTCTCGACCCTGAAAAAAAAAGGGCTTCCGAAGAAGCCCTTTTTTTGCTGCACCGCTATCAGTTGAAAAGATAACCCACCGTAAACCAGACACGGGGATTTCGGTCGGCGGTATCGGACTGCGCTCTGCCACCATGGTTTTGCCAAGCGACGTTTGCATCCATATTCCAGTTGTTTCGCTGGTAACGCAGACCGAGACCGGAACCCGAGATGGAGCGATAGTTATCGGATACCGGCGTCGTCAGACTGGCAGGATTCGCGTTGAGTCTCGACTTTCCGCTATCGTGAAAGACATAGGGAACGAAGGCCCCCACGGCATAACGCAATTCAAGCTGAGCCAACCACCCCTCGTCGGCATTGCCTTCACCACTCGGATAGGCCCGCACGCCATAAGCGCCACCGAGGCTGAAACTCTCGGAGGAATCCAGGTTCTTGTTCGCCCACTGCCCCGAAAAACGGCCAAACAGCGTAAAGCCAGCCGGCAAGGCCTGCAGACGGGCGACATCCAGATTGATCTTGTTGAAATTGCCTGCCGTATGCTGACCGCTTGCCGTATCGCTGGCCATCAACCCGCCATCCAGGATCAGACGGCCCCGCGTGTAAGCCAAAGCCCCGTAGGTGATTCCGCCACCGAGCACCCCGTCGCGGTGATCAAAAGTCAGGGAAATCGGCAACGCGTTACTCGACTTCTGATCGTCGCTAGCCGTAGCTCCTTGCTCATCGCGCAAGCGCTTGTGCTGATACGTCAGGCTGACAGCCAGATTGCTGCGTTGCGAGCGCACAAGCGGATAGCTCAACCCAAGGCTACTGACCTTTGCCGTACCGGTGGCATCCAGGCTCTCGAAATCCTTGGCCAACTGATAGTAGGTATGAGCGTAACCGGCATTCAGGCGCAGGCCGGAAACACCTACTGGCAAGCTGTAACCCAAACTACCGAGCCACATGCGCTCTTCGGTGTATAGCGTGCGCAAGCTGAACTGGTCACCCAGTAAAAATGGGCTGTTCCATTGCAGGTTGGCCCGCAGACGATGCTCGCCAGTGTAGCGGTTGCCATGATTGTCGACGCCTAGATCACCGGTAATCGGTGCAGTACGCTCGACTTGAACATCCAAATCCCCTGTGCCGATCGTCTCGCCAGGACGAATGATCGGCGTCGTTCTGACGCCAGGGAGATCGTCGAGCAACAGCGTGGCTCGCTCAAGTGGCTGGCTTTCGATCACGGAACCAGAGGCCAGCGGCGAAAGAAAACGCTGGGCTCGCGTATCGCCCAAAGCCTGCACCTTGCCATAACGCCCCTCGACGACCTCGATGCGCAGGCGGCCTTCACTCAGCGCCTGAGGAGGCAGGAAAGCTCTGGCAAAAGGATAGCCCTGCGCATGGTAGTAAGCACCAATCGCATTCGCCAGGCCACGTAGCCCTGCAAAATCGTAGGACTTGCCGACAGCATCCCCCAGCACCGCGCGCAATGCGTCTTCACTGAATAGCGTGTTTCCCGAAAAGCCTATCGACTGGAGAACAATTTGCTGGCCACCGGGCTGTACGGAGGCAGGCTGTGGCGGCTGAATTTCCACCGTCGCACCCTGCTTTGGCGCGATGCTCGGCTGCTGGTTCAACTCTTGCAAGCTGCGACCAGCATCGGGCGCCTGCTGCGCCAGGACCGATATGGGAAAAGCCATCGTGATCGCCGCAGCAATCACATGCAGGATCAGTGGTTTGTTTTTCTGCATGATTTCTATACGTTATTGGTTTTTATCAGAATTATTGTCGCCCTGGGTGCCATAATTCACACCGCCAGCCACCCGGAGTACAGTCATGAAACCATTCGGTGTGCTCCCCCCCGAAGTTGCATCAAAATTCGGAAGTTGTTCAGCAGGAGCGTCAGGCGACACCCCGCTTCCCTGAGCACCGGTAGCGGGACCAGCATTGCCTGAGCCCGCGGGCTGCGTGGGAACATCCAGGAAAGCCAGTCCTCCCGAAAGGTTGGGCGTCCCCAAAGGATTATTACCGAAACTGGCCCCAGGTACCCCTCCCAGACTGCTTGCAGCAGCCGTTCCACTCTGCACGTTTTCCGGCACGGCCACGCCGCTAACCGTGGAACCACCACTCGCGGTATTGCCAACCATCTGTCCGATGGTCCCCTGCACATTCGATATCGCTGCCTGCTCCGGAATATTGGAAACCGGCGCGCTCGGTGTGCTGGGAGTTACGCCGGCCGACTGACCGACGTTGTTGATCACGTTATTGATCTGGGAAACCGGTGCCGCTGCGTAAAACCAGGTCAAGGAGCTACTTTGCGCATTCGCCACATCCCCAAGATTCATGAAAATGGCGTAAGAGCCATCATGATATGCGGAGATCGCCGAGGAGACCGGGTCCTTCTGAACGATACGACCGGAGAAATCGCCCCAGTTGTTGAACAGCGTATTGGTGCCCGGCGTCGTCGAATAGAAGAGAATCGCCGCCCCCTGGGCCGTCGTCGAATTCGGATCATCTTCGGAGACCAGAATGGCGCTACCGAGATCGTTCTGATTCTGGATGCGTTCGAAGCCACTGGCGCCAATATTGCCCTTGGTCTTGTAATTGCTGTCGTTGACCGCAATCCAGTCATCCGAGGTACCGATCCAGATACGGACATTGCTCTTGTCGGCACCGCTAATGTTATTGATCGTCGTTGTCGTCTTCAGGAAATTACTGTTCTGTTCCAGCGTGTAAGCGTTGGTCAGTTTGATCTGCCCCTCGGCGCCAAATGTGTAGGTATTGGTCGCCGTGATCGTGCCAACCCCTTCCTGATATTTGGCAATGTTGATGCTCTGACCGGCGGTCGTGAAAGAGCTATTGCTACCACCGCTGGTGTAGGAGATCACGCCAGAGGTATTCCAGCCGCCGTTATTCGTTCCGCCGACCCCGACCGCCATATCCAATGCATAATCGGAGTAGGTCAAAGGAAACCAGTCGTTACGGCCACTTGAGACATTGTCGAAATACCAGGGCTGAAGCAACATGCCAAGAGAATTCAGGGAAGCTTCGGTACCGTTGCCAAATCGGAGGAACCCATTATCGAAGACCAGGTTCTTGACACTGCCGCCACTCCCCTTCTTCCAGGTGAATGCCGCCGGATTCGGAATCAGCACATCAACACCATCGGCAACACGATATGCGCTGCCGGCACCGCTCGCCGTTGCCTGTCCATATTCAAAAGCCAGACTGGCGCTTCCTGAGGCCAACAAACTCGCATTGACGTTGATATCGTTACCGGCCGACAGCGTCAGTTTGTTGGCATTCCAGGCAATCGACTCATTGACGTCGATATTGTTGTCAGCCGCAATTGTGACATTCGTATTCCCGCCCCCCGACGACAAGGCATCGGCAATTACCGAAGCACCGACCGACGCCCCCCCGATGGCACCATTACCACTGTCGATCGTGACGTTTACCGGATCAATCAACCATTCGGCTGCACGAATTTTAGTGCCGACATCGATATCCAGCGTCTTCCCGGAGGTTTCCACGAAACCGCCGGTGGCATCGAGCGTGCCCTCCACGTGAGTGTGACCGCCATGGGCAAACAGAATGATCTCGCCCTTCTCGCCAGTCGCCAACGCCTGCGCCTCGACAAGCCCCGTATTATTGATGACGCTGCTGGCCAGATTGTCCGCAGCCTGAGAAGTTAGCAAGACCGTACCGCCATTTGCCCTGATCGCCCCACCGTTGGCAATCAGCGTTTCCAGGGTGTCGTTTTCAATTTGCAGCTTGACTGGCCCACCCATATCCAGCGTCACGCGACTACCCGCACCGAGCAGGACATTACCGCCATCGGCGGTCAAGGAACCATTGTTGATGATCTTCGCAGCGATCAGCGCAATCGTGCCGCCGGGAGCCGCCGAGATGTTCCCCTGATTGATGATTGCGTTACCGCTGCTACCCGCAAAACGGTAGTTGCCGCTCATGAAATCGGCCGTTGCCATGTTCAATGTCGAAGCCACCAGACTACCGACGTTGACCTGTGCGGAAGGGGAAAAAAGAACCCCGTTGGGATTGATCAGGAACACCTGCCCGTTGGCCGTGAGTGCCCCCTGGATCACCGAAACATCCGATCCGAGCACGCGATTCAACGCCACCGCGCTGGCTGACGGCTGAACGAAATTGACCGAATTTCCCTGACCAATCGAGAAACTCTGCCAATCGATTGCCATATTGCCGGAAGCTTGCGTAATCGTCATCGCACTACCGGACTGCGCAATGGTCCCACTGCCGGCGACGACCGTCCCGCCGGTCGGCAGCGTCCCGCTGGCCCAGCCAGCGGCATTAAGCGAACCGAGCACCAGGCCCGCAGCCACCAGGCGAACTGCCCTGCCTCCACTCTTGCCTTTCGCGCGCGCAAATTCCGCGACAGCGACAAAAGCATTGAGAATATCGTTCCAGACCAGACGATAGGTGTGATTGAGGGAGGCACGTTTCATGACCAATCTCCAACAGCGTTCAAAAGTGTTGCCATTTATCGATCCATGACCAGCAAATGGCATTAAGCAGTTTGATGTTAGAGATTTTCAGAAATTTAGAACTTACATTTCCTTACATCAGATCAAACACGATTCACGAGAGCAGCACCGGTTCAAGAAAGATGTAACCCTGGTTCCGCAAACCCCGAAGCGGATTGGCATCAGCATTCGTTGCCCGGATCTTGTGGCGCAAGCGGCTGATCGCAACCTCCAGACGGCGGATATCGAAGGTAACCGGATCGCCGCCCAACGCCCTGATCAGGCACTCACGGCTAGCCTGTTGCCCCGGTTCGGAAACGATGGTGGAAAGCAGCAGATTCTCTGTCGCGGTCAGTCCCAAAGGGGTTCCTTGCGGAGACAGCAAGAGCAACTGCCGTGGTTTGAACAGCCATTGACCGGAAGCATTTCCCGCCAGTTGCACAGCTCTGGCCCTGGCCAGAACCACGGCCACCAGTTCTGTCATTTCTACTGGTTTGCACAAATAATTGTCAGCGCCCAGTTGCATCCCGTTAACACGATCGTCTAGCCCGGTACGGGCACTGAGCATCACGATGCCGAGGGCAGGATGTAACTTGCGCAAACGGCTGGCGATGGAAAAACCATCTTCACCCGGCAGACCGACGTCCAGCACAACGACCTGCGGAAGAAACACATCCCAAGCGGCATCCAGCAACTCGCCGTTCTCGCAAGCCAGTACTTTGAACCCACTGCGTTCCAGGTTGAAACAGACATCGTCCAGCAAATCCTGATTGTCTTCGACAACGGCGACACGAATCATGCTTCGGTTTTCCAATGACATTTTGAAAGCGGGCTGTAATGTGCCTGATGCCCTCGCCGATTAGCAAGCAGCCCAAATCCACGGCCTGTGGCAAGATATTCCGGTGAAAGCCCCCTTTATCCTGCTGCTGACCTTTTTGCTGCTGGCTGGCCAGCCCCTCGCCGCCACGCCGGCAGCCGTCGTACTGAGCGAAGCGGAACAAGCCTATGTGAGACAACTGGGCCCGGTCCGGATGTGCATCGACCCCGACTGGTACCCATTCGAGCACATCAGCGAATCCGGACTGCATGAAGGGATTGCTGCAGATCTTCTGGCCCTGGTCTCGCGGCGGACCGGCATCGGCATCCGCTTGCACCGGACGGCAAGCTGGCAGGAAAGCCTGGCCGCCTCCCGCAGCGGACAGTGCGAGTTGCTGAGCTTTCTCAACCAATCCCAGGAACGGGATCGATGGCTGATATTCACTCGACCGATCTTTCATGACCCGAACGTCATTCTGACCCGTGCCAGCCAGCCGGACATCACCAACCTGGCTGCATTGGGCCCGGTTACCGTTGCCCTTCCGAATGGCACCATGGTCAAGGAACGCCTGAAGAGCGAATATCCCAACCTGCGGATCATTCCGACCATCAGCGAACGGGAAGCGATCAACATGGTCGCCAGTGGCGTGGCCGACCTGACCATCCGATCACTGAATATTGCAGCCTTCACCATCAAGCAGGAAGGACTGTTCAATCTCAAAATCGCCGGGCGCATTCCCGACTACGACAACGCCCTGAGAATCGGCGTGATTCGCCAGGAACCAATGCTGCGCGACATCCTCGACAAGGGCGTTGCAACGATCACGCAGCATGAGCGCAATGCCATTTCGAACCGCCATGCCGGCGTCAGCCTGGTAACCCGGGTCGATTACCGGCTGTTCTGGGAAGTCCTGACCGCTGCCCTGCTGATCCTCGTATTGCTGGCCTCTCGCCATCGCAAGCAACGGCAACTCGATGCCGCGCGGATCGCCCTGATCGAACAAAAAGCGGCCAACGCACAACGAGCCCGCGAGGAACAGGGACGTCTGGTTGCCATGCTCTCGCACGAAGTCAAGACTCCGCTGGCGATGATCGACGGTGCCGTCCAGTCGCTCGGCCACCTGGTTGGCCGCGAGCAACCGGAAATCGGCCGACGACTGGACCGCATCCGGCGGGGTGTCCGACGACTGGAGAACCTGAGTGACCGTTTCCTGCACAAGGACCGCCTCGACAACGCCGCACTGCAACTGCGCAGAAGCCCGAGCGACCTGGTCGGGCTGGTTCACGAACTGCTCTCGGAACTGCCGGGCAACCAGCGCATCCGGCTCAATTCGCCCAACAGCCTGATCGCATCGATCGATGGCGGGCTCATGCAGATGGCCCTGAAAAATCTGATCGTCAACGCCCTGAACTACTCGCCATTCATCGAGCCGGTCACGGTCGACATTCGTCACGACGAAAAACAGGTCAGCGTCTCGGTCCGGGATTCCGGTCCCGGCATTCCCGCCGAACTGAAAGACAAACTCTTCGACTGCTATGTGCGTGGCAGCCACGGCTCGGACATTCCCGGCGCGGGGCTCGGGCTCTACATGGCCCAACGAATCGCGCAGCTTCACGGCGGCTCGATTCGCCTCGGAGAAACCGAAAACGGCAGTGAATTCATCCTGGCCTTTCCGATTGCTCAGGACGATTAGTCGGAAACACTTTCACCCCACCGCTCCGACCACTCCCGAATTCGCGCCCGCCCCTGATGGAATCAGGGCACAAAAAGGGGACGACACCTCGGGAAAACCCCGACACCCACGCCACTGTTGCCGACTTCGGTTATCCTGCTCGCCATAATGTTGCGACAGATAACATGAACCGCCCCAGCGCACTAACGCAGAGAATCCGCCATAGCATCATCACCCGGCTGATGGTGATCGGCATCGCCATCATCCTCACCGGGCTGGCGCTTCGTTTCTACATCACCAGCACTTTCCTGCGGGCCGAACTGGAAAACATCGTCGCCGCCCAACTCGACGCTTTTGCCGGCTACGTCGCCAGCGACATCGAACAGAAAATCGGCGAACGTCAGCATTTCCTGCGAAAACTGGCCGCCAGCCTGCCGCCGGCGCTGCTCGGCGATCCGCAAAAACTCCAGCAATGGCTGGCCGAACGGCAGGAACTGCAACCGCTATTCACCTACGGCATCGTCGCCCTCCGCGCCGACGGCATGGCCATCGCCGACGCGCCGGCCATTCCCGGGCGAAGCGGCAACAACTACCGCGACCGCGATTTCATCAAGGCCGCGCTGGCCGGCAACGAAAGCATCGGCAGACCGGTTATCGGGCGCAGTACCGGCAAACCCCTGCTGCCGATGGCTGCGCCCATCCGCGACGCCAGGGGCCGCATCATCGGTGCCATCGTCGGCGCCACGGCGCTCGCCGAAGCGGACTTCCTCGACCTGCTGCAAAGCCGCAAGATCGGCGCCAGCGGCGGCTTCCTGCTGATTTCACCGGCCGACGGCATTTTCGTGGCCGCCAGCAAACAGGAACTGATCTTCAAGCCGGTCGCCGCGCCCGGCATCAACCGGCTGCACGACCAGGCCATGAAAGGCTGGCGCGGTACCGGCATTACGGTCAACGCCCAGGGGGTCGAAGAAATCGTCGCCGTGGCCTCGGTACCCAGCACCGGCTGGTTCCTCGTTGCCCGCCTGCCGACCGAAGAGGCCTTCGCGATGGTCAGCCGCGCCAAATCCTTTCTCTACCGCAACGTCGTTCCCGGCGGGATCGTCCTGATCCTGCTGGCCGGCCTGACGCTGTTCTTCGTCCTGCGCCCGCTGTTCCTGGCTGCCGACCAGGCCGAACGGATGACCCGCGGCGAACTGCCGCTGGCCCCGCTGCCGGTGGTCAAGCAGGACGAAGTCGGCCACCTGACGACCGCCCTCAACCGTCTCATCAGCAAGCTGCTGGACAGCCAGCGCGAACTCTCCCAGATCGCCCATCACGACATCCTGACCGGCCTGCCCAACCGCCTGCTGCTCACCGACCGGGTCGAACAGGCGCTGGCCCGAGCACAACGCAACGACACCCGCCTGGCGCTGCTCTTCCTCGATCTCGACAACTTCAAGGTGATCAACGACAACCTCGGCCATGAAGCCGGCGACTCGGCGCTTGTCGAAACCGCCCGCCGCTTCTCCGGGGTGGTTCGCGACGCCGACACGCTGGCCCGCGTCGGCGGCGACGAATTCGTGCTGCTGGTTCCCGATCTGGAACCCGACGCCGTGCCCGGTGCCGTGCTCGCCGTCGCCACCAAGCTGATCGATACCGCCCGCCAGCCGATGATCGTATGCAACGAAACGCGCCTGCTCGGCGTTTCGGTCGGCATCGCCATCGGTGACTGCAACAGCAGCTTCGACGGCCTGATGAGCGCTGCCGACCAGGCCATGTACGAAGCCAAGAAAACCGGCGCCGGCTACCGCCTCGCTTGACAGCCCGCCGGCGCTTCCCCGACACTGCGGCCATGAACTTCACCGCCAGCGCACTCCGCCGACGTACCGCCGACGCCCGACGTCAATCGGGCGAGCCGGGCCGCGCGCAGGCGCAGCGACGGCGGATGGCAGCGCGCCGCTAGCGGCGCCGACGCAGCCCCAGCGTCACCCCCGCTTTTTCGCACCAGGCCACGGCTCACCCCGTGGCCTTTTTGTTGCGTCCGCGTTTTTCCCCCTGTGGTTTTTTGCCTTTTCAAGGAGTCGACCGTGAACCATCCATCCGCCCTTCCTTCCTCCGCCAGCCTGCTGCCGATCGCCGCCCGCCCGGACGTTCTCTTCGTCCGCGGCCAAGGCGCCTGGCTGTTCGATGCCGACGGCCGCCGCTACCTCGACTGGATGCAGGGCTGGGCGGTCAATTGCCTGGGCCATTCGCCGCAGGTCATCGTCGATGCCGTCGCGCAACAGGCGGCGACGCTGCTCAACCCCGGCCCGGCCTTCCACAACCTGCCGGCGATGCGCCTGGCCGAGAAACTGACCGCGCACAGCGGCTTCGACCACGTCTTCTTCGCCAGCTCCGGCGCCGAGGCCAACGAGGGCGCGATCAAGCTGGCGCGCAAATGGGGGCAGTTGCACAAGGGCGGCGCGCACGAGATCGTCACCTTCGTCGACGGCTTCCACGGGCGCACGCTGGCGACCATGTCGGCCAGCGGCAAGCCCGGCTGGGACACGCTCTTCGCGCCGCAGGTGGCGGGTTTCCCGAAAGCGCGGCTGAACGACATTGCCACGGTCGACCGGCTGATCGGACCAAAAACCGTCGCCGTCATGCTCGAACCGATCCAGGGCGAAGCCGGCGTCATCCCGGCCAGCGGCGACTTCCTGCGCCAGTTGCGGCAGTTGTGCGACGAACACCAACTGCTGCTCATCGTCGACGAAGTGCAGACCGGCGTCGGCCGCACCGGCCAGCTCTTCGCCCATAGCGCGCACGGCATCCAGCCTGACCTCATGACGCTCGGCAAGGGCCTCGGCGGCGGCCTGCCGATCTCGGCCCTGCTCGCCACCCGCGCCGCTTCCTGCTTCGCCCCCGGCGACCAGGGCGGCACCTACTGCGGCAACCCGCTGGTCTGCGCCGCCGGGCTGGCCGTGCTCGACACCCTGCTCGCCGACGGCTTCCTCGCCACCAGCCGGCAGCGCGGTGCAGAACTCGCCGCCGCGCTGCGCGCGCTGTCCGTCGAACTCGGCCTCGGCGCAGTGCGCGGCGAAGGCTTCCTGCTCGCCCTCGAACTCGGCGCCGACCTCGGCCCGGCCATCGTCGTCCGCGCCCGCGAACTCGGCCTGCTGGTCAACGCGCCGCGCCCGCACTGCCTGCGGCTGATGCCGGCGCTGAACACGACGGAAGCAGAAATCACCGAAGGCATCGCCCTGCTCCGCCGCGCCATTGCCGACGCGCAAGAGGCACAAGCATGAGTCCGGCCGAAAGCCCGATCTGGCTGGCTGCCAGCCGCATCATCGACTGGCGGCACCCAGCCGTCCTCGCCCGGGCGCATCAACTTGCCGCCGGCCTCGACGGCGACGCCGCCATCGCCGCCGCCTGCTTCCAGTTCGTGCGCGACGAAATCCGCCATAGCTGGGATTACCGGCTGAACCCGGTCACCTGCGCCGCCTCCGCCGTGCTCGAACACCGCACCGGCTACTGCTACGCCAAGAGCCACTTGCTCGCCGCGCTGCTGCGCGCCAACGGCATCCCGGCCGGCCTCTGCTACCAGCGCCTGACCATCGCCGACGAGCGCCCGCCGTACTGCCTGCACGGCCTCAACGCGGTCTATCTGGCGCAATACGGCTGGTACCGGATCGACGCGCGCGGCAACAAACCCGGCGTCGACGCGCAATTCACGCCGCCGCTCGAACGCCTGGCCTTTACGGTCAACCGGCCCGGCGAGGCAAATTTGCCCGGCATCCACGCCGAACCGCTGGCGGCGGTGCTGCAGGTGCTGGAAAGCGCCGGCGATTACCGCGAAGTCGCCGACCATCTGCCGGACATCGACATTACAATCGATTGAAAATCACGAGGGCAGTCATGTCAGCGCAGTACCCCGGCACCGCGAGCGAAGTCCTGAAGATTTTCCTGAAACTCGGCCTGACTTCGTTCGGCGGCCCGATCGCCCACCTGGGATATTTCCGCGCCGAATTCGTCGAACGCCGCCAATGGCTCAGCGACCGCCGCTATTCCGACCTGGTCGCGCTGTGCCAGTTCCTGCCCGGCCCGGCCAGCAGCCAGGTCGGCATGGCACTCGGACTGTGGCGGGCCGGCTGGCTCGGTGCGCTGGCCGCCTGGATGGGTTTCACGCTGCCCTCGGCCATCGCCCTGGTGCTGTTCGCGATGGGTGCGGTCAACGGCCAGGGCTGGGCACAATCCGGCATCGTCCATGGCCTCAAAGTGATGGCCGTGGCCGTCGTTGCACAGGCCGTCTGGGGTATGAGCCGCTCACTCTGCCCCGACCGCCACCGGCAGTGCCTCGCCATCGGCGCGGCAGCCATCCTCCTCGCCCTGCCAACCGCCTCCAGCCAGATACTGGTCATCGTGCTGGGCGGACTCATCGGCCGCTGGCTGCTGCCGACGCCGGATCGCCCGGCTACCGAACACGACGCACCGGGGGTCGGCCGCCAGACCGGCAGCGCACTGCTCGCACTGTTCGGCCTGCTGCTGCTCACGCTCCCCATCCTCGCCACCGTCGCGGATTCGCCGATGCTCTCGCGCCTGGCCGTTTTCTACCAGGCCGGTTCGCTGGTCTTCGGTGGCGGACACGTCGTCTTGCCGCTGCTGCAGACAAACATCGTGCCGCCCGGATGGCTGGGCAACGACCTCTTTCTCGCCGGCTACGCCGCGGCACAGGCCGTGCCCGGACCGCTATTCAGCTTTGCCGCCTACCTCGGCGCCGCCATGCCCGCACCGCTGGGGGGCTGGAGCGGTGGCATGCTGGCCCTGGCATCGATCTTCCTGCCGTCCTTCCTGTTGCTCGCCGGCGCCCTGCCTTACTGGGAAGCCCTGCGCCAGCTCAGCAACGTCCAGCGCGCCATGAGCGGCATCAACGCCGCCGTCGTCGGCATCCTGGCCGCCGCGCTCTACAACCCGGTCTGGACCAGCGCCATCCACCGCTGGCCCGACCTGGCAATGGCCCTCGCGGCCTTCGCGCTGCTGATCTCCGGACGGGTATCGCCGGTACTCGTCGTCGCGCTGACTGCCGCCACCGGCACCTTGCTCGCCAGCGGATGAAGGGCAAAACACAAAGACATTACAATCGACTAAAACCCAAGGAGACAAGACATGCCCGTCAAGATCATCGGCCTGATCCGCCTGAAAGACCCGGCCGCTTTCGACATCTACCGCAGCCAGGTCGGCGCCACCGTCGAACGCTACGGCGGCCACATCGCCGCCCGTGGCACGGTCGACAAGCCCTACTGGAACGAATTGCCCTGCCCCCCGTTCGAGGCCTACGTCGAACTCAGCTTCCCCAGTGCCGAAGACGCCGACCGCTGGGCCAACAGCCCGGAATACCGGGCGATTGTGCCGGTGCGGGAGAAGGCGATGGATTTGGTTTTGTTTCGGGTGCTGGGGTGAGGCGGTAAAGCTTTGGTGGCTGCAATCGGCCAAATGCAGCCATTCCCCACGGCAAGACAAAAGCCGACATTTGAATTCAATTGCCATGTTGCTGACGCTTGGCGCCGGCACAATTGCCAATGCCTTTGGTATAGTGCCGCGCATGACTGCCGTCTACTCTCGTTCATATTTTCAAACATCTGCTGGATGCCTGTGCTGGCTTTGTTTCCAAATTGATGCCCCGTCCAGAATATACGGCACCAAGCCAGCTTATACGGCGAAAACGCCGTCTACTTCACGTTAGGGCGCGAATGCTCAGACCGGCTGCACTTCTGCTCTTAAGCTCCCTCATCGCTGGGTGTTCGCCATCCCCTTTATCCGAGCGTATCGGCGAAGAAGCTCGGACACACAGCGCAGTCGATCTTGCGGCAATCACCAGCTTCGAATGGGACACTGTATTCATCTTCTCCCCTTACTCGACAAGCAAGGTCATTTGCCAAACGGTCGGCCCACTTTGGGCTAACTGCGAGAGTGCCGCTCCGCGCCAGGTCGCCGAGTCTGAGTTTCATGTGGTCTTCACCAATCGTGGTTCGTTTGTGGCGCAGGTGGTTCACTCTCGCGCCAACGGAGAGTTCTGCCAGTCAACCTGTGCCCTTCGGATCGCCAAACCCAATTCACTATTCAAAGTTGTTCCCTATTCGCCTCGAGAAAGTGAATCCCACTTCCTATTGGTTTCTCAACCCGCGCCCTAACCCGCGCTTCGAGGGGACCGCCGGCAAGCTGCGCTTGCCGGTTCCCTTCGGCCTTCGGCCTACGGCGGCCCCTCAAGCTAGACGTTAGGCATCTTGGAGAAACTATGCCGCGCGAAATAAAGTATCTGGTGAACAAAACCCAAGGCGAAGAACACGATCTTCCATGCGTTAAATGCACGGGTAAAACTGCACATAAGGTATTAGCATCGATGGATGTTCGTGGATCAGAAGGAGATCGCGAATATTCGTTTGATTGGTCTACCGATTACCAAATTGTTCAATGTCAAGGCTGCAAAACAATTTCATTCAGGGAAGCTAGCTCGAATTCAGAAGACTACTACCCAATTAGCCATGACGAATATGAGTACGCCGTCTCGGAAAATCTATACCCCTCGCGCATTGACGGGGTCAAAGGCTTAGGGGACGAAACCCATTACCTACCATCAAACGTGAGGCGTATTTATGATGAAACGCTTCACACCCTCTCTAGCCAATCACCAGTCCTCGCCGCGATAGGTCTTCGTGCATTGCTTGAAACCGTCTGCAAAGAGAAAAATGCGGCGGGAAAGGACTTGCTGAAAAAAATTGATGATTTGGTTACTAAAGGAATCCTAACTCCGGCGGGTGCTGCGATTCTTCACAAAATTCGCTCTCTTGGAAACGCAGCGGTACATGAAGTAAAGCCGCACAGTGACAAGCAACTGGCTCTTGCAATGGACATCATTGAACACCTGCTTAAAGACGTTTACATCTTGCCAAAACAAGTTGAAACCGAGTTTGAAGATGATGCCTAACATCACAATCCACCGGACCTTCGGCAAGCTGCGCTTGCCTCTGTCCGGTGATTTTCAACGTTAACGTCCGCTTTCCCAAATCGCCAGACTTCCGCTTAGGGTCGATATCAGCTCCTAAAAAGCAAAACGGCCATCTCCTGAGAGATGGCCGTTTTGCTTTGTTCTGGCTCCTCGACCTGGGCTCGAACCAGGGACCTACGGATTAACAGTCCGGCGCTCTACCGACTGAGCTATCGAGGAACAATCCCGCCGGGCGGCGGGAAGGCGCGCATTATAACCAGCTTTGCGGAAAAGGAAACCCCCTATTGCCCGGGGTCTTCGACGGTCGGGCCGGTTTCTTCGGGATTCTCGCGGTCGACCGCGGCAGCGGGCGGTTTTTCCAGTTCGGCCTGGCGGGTGGCGCGCAGGGTCGGGGTTTCCAGGCTGATGCGGCCGAGGGTGCCGGTGCGGTAATCGTTGAGCAGGATGCCGGCGGCCTTTTCGAGGTCGAGCTCGCCGCCGCGGCCCTTGATCAGGCAGCCGCGCTTTTTGGCGATGGCTTCGAGCACGGCGACGGCGTCCATGCCTTGCAGGTCGAAGCCGTAGCGGGCCTGGAGCAGCGCCGGGTAGTGTTCGAGCAGGTAGCCGGCGAGCCAGGTGGCGACTTCGTCGTCGATGTAGGCGTTGACGCCGACGGCGTGGCTGGCGGCGAGCATCAGGCCGTCGATCGGGTGGTCGATCTTCGGCCACAGCATGCCGGGGGTGTCGTAGAGGGTCAGCCGCGAGCTGATGTCGATGCGCTGCTGGCTTTTGGTCACCGCGGGCTGGTCGCCGACGGCGGCGACCTTCTTCTTGACCAGCGCGTTCATCAGCGTCGATTTGCCGACGTTGGGGATGCCCATGATCATCAGCCGCAGCGGTTTGACGGCGTCGCAGCGGTGCGGCGCGAGTTTCTGTGCCAGCGCGGGGATTTTCGCCACGTCGCCGGCCTTCTTGCACGAGATGGCGACGGCCATCACGCCCGGCTGTTTGGCGAAGTGATCCAGCCAGGCCTTGGTGGCGGCGGGATCGGCGACGTCGGCCTTGTTCAGCAGCTTGAGGCAGGGACGCTGCCGGAAGGTGCGCAGTTCGTGGATCATCGGGTTGCTGGAGGCCTGCGGCAGGCGGGCGTCGAGCACTTCGACGACGACATCGGCCATGGCCAGCGTCTCGCCCGCTTTCTTGCGGGCCGAGGTCATGTGACCGGGGAACCATTGGATGGACATCGTCAGCCTCCGGTGACCGGCGGGAAGAAGGCGACTTCGTCGCCGTCGCGGACCGCCGTGGCGGCGTCGGCCATGTCCTGGTTAACGGCGCAGCGCAGGTTTTTCGCGGTGGCGAGCGCCGCCCTGCCCTGGCCGACCAGCCAGTCGCGCAGCGCGCCGACGGTGTCGATGCCGGCCGGCGGCTGGACGCTTTCGCCGGCGGTGCCGAAGGTTTCGCGCAGGCTGGCGAAGTAGAGAACCTGGATGCTCATCCCAGCAGCTCCGAGAAAGGAATGAAGGTGACCGGGTCGCCCGGCTGTACGGTGCTGTTCGGCTGGTTGCAGACGAGACCGTCGGCCCAGCACAGCGAGGTGACGACGGCCGAGCCCTGGTTCGGGTAGATTTCGACGCTGCCGTCGTCGGTGATGCGGCCGCGCAGGAATTCCATGCGCTGGTCCGGCTTTTTCCAGACGTAGGCGGCGGGCAGCGTGACGCTGCGCGGGCGCACTTTGTCGACACCCTGCAGGCGCAGGATGAAGGGGCGCACCAGCATCACGAAGGTGGCGTAGGCGGCCACCGGGTTGCCGGGCAGGCCGAGGAACCAGGCGGTTTGCCGGCCGTCGTCGCTGCCGGCCGGCCGGCGCACTTCGCCGAAGGCCAGCGGCTTGCCGGGCTTGATGGCGATCTTCCACAGATTCAGGCTGCCTTCGGCCTCGACCGCCGGCTTGACGTGGTCTTCCTCGCCGACCGACACGCCGCCGCTGGTGACGATCAGGTCGTTGTCGGCCGCCGCGCGGCGCAGCGCGTCGCGGGTGGCATCGAGATTGTCCGGTACGGCGCCGAGGTCGCGCACTTCGCAGCCCAGGCCTTCGAGCAGCGTGCGCAGCATGTAGCGGTTGGAGTTGTAGATGCCGCCCGGCGGCAGCGGCTCGCCGGGTGCGGTCAACTCGTCGCCGGTGAAGAAAACGCCGACGCGGATGCGCCGGTAGACCGGCAGTTCCGGCAGCCCGGCCGACGCGGCCAGGGCGATTTCCTGCGCCCGCAGACGGACGCCGGCGCGCAGGATCTGGCCGCCGCAGGCGATGTCCTCGCCGCGCCAGCGGATGTTCTCGCCGTCGCGCGGGACATGATTGACGACGACGTCGCCGTCGACCGCGTCGCAACGTTCCTGCATCACCACGGCGGTGGCGCCCGGCGGGATCGGCGCGCCGGTGAAGATGCGCGCGGCGGTGCCCGGCTGCAGTTCGCTGCCGACGCTGCCGGCCGGAATGCGCTGGCTGACCGGCAGGCGGACGCCGGCTTCGGCGATGTCGG
Organism: Azonexus sp. R2A61; assembly: GCF_021401135.1. GTDB lineage: Bacteria > Pseudomonadota > Gammaproteobacteria > Burkholderiales > Rhodocyclaceae > Azonexus. Next base: position 248,892 of record NZ_JACBFO010000002.1, read on the forward strand.
CAACGCGCACCGCGTAGCCGTCCATCGCCGAATTATCGAGCGGCGGTACGTCGACCGTGGCATCCTGCGCGCGGGCCAGCACGCGGCCGGCGGCGGCGGTCAGCGGCACGTGGCGGATTTCCTCGACCGGCCGGGCGGCGGCCAGCAGTTCGGCCAGGGCTTGTTCGTAAGTCAGCATGGGGTTACCTGCATGGGGGTTGCCTGCAATTCGCAATGACGGATGACGAAGTCGGCCACCGCGTCGATGTCGTTCAGGGGCAGCACCGGGATCGGCGCGGCGATGGCCTCGTCGCAGGCGACGGCGACGATGTCGTCGCGCTCGGCGAAGAGCGGCGGTTTGCCGTTGGCCGGCCGATGCACTTCCAGCTTGGGCACCGGTTCCTGCTTGAAGCCTTCGACCAGCACCAGATCGCACGGCGCCAGCCGGGCGACCAGTTCGGCCAGCACCGGCTCCGGCTCGTGGCGGCATTCGTGCATCAGCGCCCAGCGCGAGCCGCTGGCCAGCATCACTTCGCTGGCGCCGGCCTCGCGGTGGCGCCAGGAATCCTTGCCCGGTTTGTCGATGTCGAAGCCGTGGTGCGCGTGCTTGATCACCGAGATTTTGAGGCCGCGCGCGATCAGGCGGGGAATCAGTTTTTCCAGCAGGGTCGTCTTGCCGGAGCCGGACCAGCCGGCGATGCCGAATATCTTCATGGGCGGATTTTACCTGCTCAGGCGGCGAACACCGGCGCAAAGCCGCCGCCGGGGGTGCGGAAGTTGGTCGTCTGGCCCTGGTAGAGCCGCGCGGCGACGAGCTGGATGCGGCCGTCGTAGACGTAGCAGCGGAAGTCGGCCTTCATCGTCTGCGGCTGGCCGGCGACGAGGATTTCATGTTCGGACGGCGGGGCGATTTCCTGGGCCAGGTAATCGCCGGCGAGGATTTCGTCGAACACGCGGCGGGTCAGCTTGTCGCCACGGTAGGCGGCACGGCTGCCGAAACCGGCGGGCGGCTTGAAGAACCAGTGCTTGCGGCCGGCCCAGAGATTTTCCGCATCGGCCGGGTCGACCGCGACGGTGCGCGGCACGGCGGCGAGCAGAATCTGCTGGGTGTTGCGGTCGACCGCAAGATCGGCCAGTTTTTGCGGATCGGACAGCGTCGTCAGGTGGCGTTTGTCGGCGTGCGTGGCATGCGCCGCGGGATGCGGCGTGAGCACCACGCCGCCGGCGGCGAAAACCTCGCGGATGTCGCGGTCGACCGCAGCATCGAGGTAAAAATCGGTCAACCGGTTGTAGATCAGGTCCACCGGCTGGCCGTCGTGCAGCAGACGGTCGCCGGCGCGCTGCAGATCGGCCGGATCGGCGATTGCCGCGGCGATGCCGTTGGCGGCGAACAGGTCGCGGAACAGTTCGAACTCCGGCGCCAGGAACTGGCCGGCCGGTTCCCGGTCGACGATGACGATCTTGCGCAGCGGCGCGTCGCCGCGGACCAGCCGCCATTCTTCGCGGAACATCGCCAGCAGTTCGGCGATGACGCGGGCGCCGTCGTCTGCCCGGCCGTGCGCGGCGAGCAGGTAGACGTTGAGCAGGCCGCCGCCGGCGTTGGTGTTGATTTCGATCAGTTTCGGGCCGTCGACCGTGAGATGGAAGTCGTAGCCCATGAACACGCCGCGCGCGGCGGTCGGCACGCGGGCGATTTCCGGGGCGCCGGCCAGCGCCTCGGCACGGAAAGCCGGCAGCGCCAGCACCGATTCAATGGCGCCGACCCGCTCGGCCATCGCCTGCAGTTGCGCCGCCGGCACGCGGATGTCGGCGGCCGAGAAGAGTTGCGGCTGGCGGGCGGCCAGGCGCTCGAAGGTGGTTTTCATCGTTGGGCGAAAAAGTCGAGGACGACCTGCAATTCACGCGTGCGTTTCATCGGCGGCAGACTTTGCCAGACCTTGCGCCCGTACGGCTTTGATATAAGTCGTGGATCGCAGATCATCAGCACGCCCTTGTCGGCCTCGTCGCGGATCAGCCGGCCGGCGCCCTGCTTGACGTTGATCACGGCGCGCGGCAGCTGATATTCGATGAAGGCGTTGCGGCCCTGCTTCTTCATCTCTTCGATGCGCGCCGACAGCACCGGATCGTCGGGCGGCGCGAAGGGAATCTTGTCGATGACGACCAGCGACAGCGCCTCGCCACGCACGTCCACGCCTTCCCAGAAGCTCTGGCTGCCGACCAGGATGGCGTTGCCGAGATAGCGGAAGCGCTGCAGCAATTCGTTCTTGCTGCCCTCGCCCTGGACCAGCAGCGGCAGGTCGAGGCCTTCGTTTTCGATCTTCGTCTTCAGCAGTTCGTGCGTGCGGCGCATCGCGCGCAGGCTGGTGCACAAGAAGAAGGCGCCGCCGCCGGCCGCCTTGACCGCCGGCCAGGCGGCATCGACGACGGCTTCGGTGTAGTGAAAGGCGTTGGGATCGGGCATGCCGAGCGGCGCGTAGAGCACCGCCTGCTCGCCGTAGTCGAAGGGGCTGTGCCAGCAGCCGGATTCCGGCTCGCCGAGGCCGAGTTCGGCGCAGTAATGGTGGAACTTGCCCTGCACGGCGAGCGTCGCCGAGGTGAAGATCCAGGCGCGCGGGTGGCCGCCCATCTGCTTGCGGAAGATGTTGGCGACGTCGAGTGGCGTGGCGTTCAGTTGCAGCGACTGGGTGAAGGCCTCGCCCCAGAAAACGTAGCCGGCATCGACCGGATTGCGCCAGCGCGAGAGGCGTTCGCGCAGTTCGGTCGCGCGCTGCCAGCATTTTTCCAGGCCCTCGGCGCGCTGCGCCTGGGTTTCCAGCAGGGCGACGAACTTTTCCAGTTCGCTTTCGAGCAGGGCCAGCGCCGGGGAAAATTCGGGCCGTTCGAGCAGTTGACCGGCGGAATAGCGGCCGCTGTCGATACCGACCGCCAGCCGCAGGTCGCGTGCCGCTTTTTCCACCGCTTTCGACAGCGGCGTCAGGTCGAGGCAGTCGCGCGCATGCTGCAGGCCTTCGGCGCGGGCGTCGCGGGTCAGGTCGAGCACTTGTGCGGTCGACACGCTGTCGCCGAAGAAAAGCGTCGCCACTTCCGGCAGTTGGTGCGCCTCGTCGAAGATCACCGTGTTGCAGGCCGGCAGCAGTTCGGCCATGCCTTCGTCGCGCAGCATCACGTCGGCAAAGAACAGGTGATGATTGACGACGACCAGGTCGGCGGCCATCGCCTCCTTGCGCGCCTGCATCACGAAGCAGGTCTTGTAGTCCGGGCAATCCTGGCCGAGACAGTTGTCGCGCGTCGACGTGGCGTGGTTCCAGACCGGCGAGTTCTCGTTCACTTCCAGGCATTCGGCCTTGTCGCCGCTCTGCGTGGTCTTGGCGAACACGGCGATGCGCCGGGCGTCGGCGGCGTCTTCCTTGCTCAGGAAACGGCCGTCGGCCAGCGAGCGGTTCAGATGATAGGGACAGACGTAATTGGCCCGCCCCTTGAGCAGCGCGATACGCACCGGCGCCTTCAGCACCTCGCGGACCATCGGCAGGTCCTTGTTGAACAGCTGGTCCTGCAGGGTCTTGGTGCCGGTCGACACGATCACCTTGCCGTGCGACTTCAGCGCCGGCACCAGATAGGCGAAGGTCTTGCCGGTGCCGGTACCGGCCTCGGCGATGAATACCGCGTTGTTCCGGATCGCCTCGGCCACCCGCTCGGCCATCTCGACCTGTTGCGGGCGCACGCGATAGCCCCCGATGGCAGTAGCCAGCGGGCCGTCGGGCGCGAAGATTTCCTGGAGGGATGACACGGGGAAGGCCTTTATTCAGGGCCGGCATCTTAGCAGATCGGCCCGTTTTTCCCTTCAACAACGCCGCTGCTCAAGGAGCGGGAGAGACGCTAACGCAAGGGGTTTCGGGACATTTTCTGTTTTTTGAAGCAGCGCCGCCAATTGGTTAACTTTGCTTTACAAAACATCACTGAGCTTTTTGCCACTTATTTAGCACTAATGGCACTAGCGATCGATTATTTGTTGATTTCGCAAGAAAGCATCAGGAAAGGCAAGTGAACCCCCTGTAGAAAACCCCTATATTCGGGGCAACTATTCCAGCCCCTCAACGAAAACAACGGCAGTAAAACAGCCCCTCCTTCTAAAAAAATCGACACATGTTTCAAATCTGCATCATCGACGACCAACCGGAATCACGCCTTTCGATCCATGACGCGCTGAGACAGTCAGGGCATGAACTTCTGTTTTTTGCCGAATTGAACGACCTCTACCTGCATCTGCTGCAAGCGCATTGCGCCATTGCCATTGTGGACACCCATCGGCTATCGCAGGATAACGCGGCCGTTATCAAAACCTTGCGTCGGATTGCACCGACCATCGGCATCGTTGGCTTGCTGGAAAACGATGACGAATCCGAAAAACTCGATCTGCTGGAGCACGGCGCAGATTACTGCATCCAAAGGCCGGGCGATCCCAGGGAACTGCAGATCGTCGTCGACAACCTGCTGGCGCGTCTGCACAGACTCCTGGGGACACCAAGAAATGCGCCGGAGCCGGAAGACAAGAGCGCCTGGCGTCTAATCAACGATGGCTGGTCGCTGAACAGTCCGGACGGCCGGGAAATCGGGCTGACCATCAAGGAACGGCAGATTTTGCTGCGCCTGTTCGGCGACGCCGGCGAAATCGTCTCGCGCGAAGATCTCGTTCGTTCGCTTGGCGAAGACATCTACAACTACGACTACTCGGGACTCGATGCCCTGGTCAGCCGCTTGCGCAAAAAAATTGCCGATCAGGGCCTGACCTTTCCGCTGCGTACCGTCCGCGGCAAGGGTTTCCTGCTCCTGCCCCACTCCGAGCGCACTAGCGATTGAACGGAACGGCAGTCCGGCCAAATATCCAAAACATACCAAAATCATCACACAGGGGAAAACCATGAGCAAGAAAGAACGCACTCACCTCCGCCCGGCTGCCCGTGCGCTGGCCCTGGAACCCCGTCTGCTGTTCGACGGTGCCGGCGCCGTCGCCGCCGCCGATAACTTCGACATGGCAGGCGACCATGCCGCCGAGGCCCAGCAGCAGGAAACCCAGCCGGCGGCGGATGCCCGCCCGAGCGAGCTGGCGGAGAAACCGGCCGGCGCGCTGCCGCTGCTCGACCTGGCCGAGAACGCCGGTGACTACCAGGCGCTTCTGGGCGACGCCGCCAGCCTGGCGCAACAGAAACTGGTCGACTGGCTGAACAGCGACGACTTCCGCACCCAGGCCGCCGAAATTTTCAACGCCGATGCCGGCAGCGCCAACTGGAATGCCCAGCTTGACGCGCTGCGCAGCGAGATTCTCAACGGCAGCTACGGCATCCGCACCGAAGTGCGCAGCAACGAGGAACTGATACAGGTACTGGGCGCCTGGACGGCCAGCGGCACCACCGGCGAGCGTACCATTTACCTCAATGCCGAATGGCTGGCGAAGTCCGATGCGGCCACGGTTGCTACCGTGCTGCTCGAAGAACTCGGTCATGACATCGACAATCGACTGAACAACGGCAAGGACAGCGCCGGCGACGAAGGCCACGCCTTCGCCAGCCTGCTGACCACCGGCGACGCCAACCTGGCGGTCAACCTGGGCCGCGACGACCACCGCACGCTGGTGCTCGACGGCCTGCAAGTGCAGGTGGAAAACGCCGGGCCGTACAGCATTGCCCAGGTGCACTTCGTGTCGATGCCGGAAAACCAGATCTACAGTGGTCTGGTCAACGTCAATACAGCCAGCGGCGCCTCTCAGGTCATCGAAACCATCATCGCCATCACCGCGACCAGCAACAAGACCGTCATCGTCTACGACCACTGGGAAGATGGTTACGAAAGCGACATCAATAGCCCAACGCAAACCGCGACGACCAAAGTCTGGACCTATACCGATGCCGACGGCTGGTTTGTCGATACCGACGGCAATTTCATCAAAGACGCTGGCGAGAGTGCCGTTGCCAACGGTACGAGCATCGTCGCCAATGGCCGAACGCTGATTCTCAACAACAATGTGGCGACTACGCACGCCAGTTCGCCGGGTAGCAATGTCTTTTTCGATGGCCGCGACAAGATCGGCTCGACCAAGGCCGTGACCGTGACCCGCGCCGGCTGGGATACCGGCATCACGACCGTCCTGGGGGGAGCGGTCAATCTGGTCGACGTCGGCAATGCGGGAACGAATTTCGTCATCCCGGTGGGGGCTGATACCTACTATTCCGGCAGTAACAGCCTTTACACGAAAACCTCGTTGTACGTCATGGCCTACGAGGACAATACGGTGGTCACCATCACGCTCGCAAACGCTGATGGCACCCTCAGCAGCAACACCATCACACGTACGCTGGCGCAAGGGGAAAGCCTGTATGTTCAAGGGGGCGGGGCATTCTCTGCGGGCACCGGTTTGAACGACGCCCGGGGAACGGTTTATGACGGCACCACCGTCTCGGCCAGCAAGGCCGTCGGCGTCAATGTCCTGGCCGGTACCAGCACCACCCAGAACCGCTGGCACAGCATCAGTTCGGTCGATAGCTGGGGCAGCAGCTACTACGCGCCGGTTGCCACCGTGGGCGGTGCCATATCGGATGTTTATTTCTACAACAACAACAGTACGGCGATCACCATCGAGTACGAAACGGCCAGCGGAACCAGCAGTGTTACCGTTGCAGCGCACTCGGGTGGCGCCTTTGCCATGCCTGCATCCGCGGCACATTTCTACACCAGCGATGGCAGCAAATTCTACGCCGTCGCCTCGGTGGACCGCACCACCTCGCGGGATTGGAGTTACACCCTGGTCGCCGAGAAGACCCTGACCGACCGCTTCGTCACCGCCTGGGCGCCGGGCAACAGTCAGAACGACGGAACCATCCAGTCAAGCGGGCATAACGGCAGCCCGATCTGGGTCACTTCCACGGCAGATACCCTGTTGTACATCGACGGTTACGTGAAACTGTATGACACCACGGGGGCTGGTAGCACTGCAGGTAGCAGTGGTAGCGCTACCCCGGGCGGCAACGCCATCGCCATCGACAGGATCATTGCCAAGAACGGCGACGAGATCACCGGCACTGCAGCGATCAACGCTTTCATCGCCAGCTCCAGTGGCGACATTGCCACCATGGTTTTTTCGGTCAGTCGCTTGCAGTCCTACCGTATTTACGACGCGAGCAGCGCAAAGAACCAGAGCGGTCTGGCGGTGTACACCAAGGACGGCACACTGCTGACTGCCGCCTGGGGGCAGGACGCTACGGCGTCAGGAACCACAGCGCCCTATCTCGACATGGGCACGACCGTTTCGCCGCAACCGGACTACCTGATTACCAAGGGCGCACTGGAAAAAGCATCGGGGGGCGATCCCAGCATCAGTAACGACAACCTGCTGGTCGAACTGGGCGAAATGGTGGTCTATACGATCACCATCGAAAACCGCGCGGTGATCGACCTGTTCAACATCAACATCAAGGATGCGATGGGTAGCCCCGATAACGGGACTTATGTTGCCAATAGCGCGACCCTGCATATCTACGATGCGGACGGCAATGAACTGTACACAATCCCGGATTTCGACGGCAGTAGTGATCTCTTTCCGTTGTTGGGCAGCGGCTACACCCTGACCGGCGATCTGGACAACGTCAAACCCGGCACCCAAGGCTTGCAGATCGGCAGCAGGATCGTCGTCACATACGCTGTCCAGATCCGCAGCGACATCAATTCGACGCTGGCCGACGACAACTACATGATCAGCAACAGCGTGACCATGAGCGGCCAGCCGCCGGTCGGCGACCCGATCGATCCGAAGGAAGTCACGATCAAGACCAAGGTGACCGCCATCGACGCGCCGCCGCAGACGGTGGCGGAGGATGCAACGCTTGCAAGCGGCACCTTCAAGGTGACCAATACCGAAGGGCTGACCAGCCTCGTTATCGGCGGCACGACATTCACCTTGGCGCAGCTCAATAATGCGACGCCCTCTACTCCGCTCACCGTCAACACGACCGAAGGCGTGTTGACCATCACCGGCTACAGCAACAACGCCACCACCAAGGTCGGCACCGTTACCTACACCTACGATCCGGCTGGCACCAGCAAGGATCACAGCGGCGGTGCCGAGGTCAAGGATACTGTCGCCGTCAAGGCCAACTATGCGGGTGGCAAGGAAGTCAGCGGCAGCCTGGTGATCGACATTACCGACACCGTGCCGGACGCTCGGGACGACGCGCGGACCCTGGAGCGCGACGATGACGTGGTCAACGGCAATGTGATGGCTGGCGGCGGCACTGGCGACGTGGCCGACACGCTGGGTGGCGACGCTACGCGCCTGCACAAGATCGGCACCGGCAGCAGCGCCACCGAAACGGTCGCCAACAGTACCACCAGCGCCAACGGCACGAGCGTAACGGGAACGCACGGCACCTTGGTCATCGGTGCCGATGGCAGCTATACCTACGATCTCGACGAAACCACGAACGCGGTTGCCGATCTCAAGCCAGGCCAGACGCTGACCGAAACCTTCACCTACGAACTGATCGATAGCGACGGCAACACCAGCACCGCCATCCTGGCGATCACCATCCAGAACACGGGCGTGCACGTCAACAGCATCACGGTGAACGAAGGTTCGCCGTATGGCGTGTTTGAAGTCACGGCCCCCCCCGCCGACACGGTCACGCTGACGTTAATGAACGGCAGCGCGCAGGGAGGCACGGACGGTAGCGACACGTCGGGCAATACGGATTACATCGATAACAGTCTGGAGTATTTCGACGGCACGCAGTGGGTCGCTTACACGGGGGTGGCAGTGACCGTCCCGGCCGGCGGCGTGCTGCTTGTTCGCGTCCCCATCGTCAACGACGACAACTACGAGAACAGCGAGACCTTCCAACTCCAGGCCACCAACACCGGCGGCAAGACCGCCACCGGTACCGGCACCATCAAGGACGACGGCACCGGTACGATCTGGCTGCCCAAGGACCCGCTCAACCCCGGCGTGCCGGGCAACCCCAGCGATCCGACCCTCGAACTCGTCCCGCTCAACCCGACCGACCCGACCGATCCGCTCGACCCCAACTATCCGGGCGTCACCCCGCCGCCGGGCGCCTTCGACGATGACCGCACGGTCGACGTCAACGACATCACGGTCAACGAAGGTTCGCCCTACGGTGTCTTCGAAGTCACCGGCCAGCCCGGCCAGAAGATCACGCTCCAACTGATCGACGGCTCCGCCACCAGCGGCACCGGCAGCCCGACCGACGGTACGGTCGACTACCACACCACCCTCGAATACTTCGACGGCACCCAGTGGCAGACCTATACCCCGGGCGACCTGGTCGACGTCCCGGCCGGCGGCACCCTGCTCGTTCGCGTCCCCATCGTCAACGACGACAACTACGAGAACAGCGAAACCTTCCAGCTCAAGGCCACCAACACCGGCGGCAAGACCGCCACCGGTACCGGCACCATCAAGGACGACGGCACCGGTACGATCTGGCTGCCCAAGGACCCGCTCAACCCCGGCGTGCCGGGCAACCCCAGCGATCCGACCCTCGAACTGGTGCCGCTCAATCCGACCGACCCGACCGATCCGCTCGCCCCCAACTATCCGGGCGTCACCCCGCCGCCGGGCGCCTTCGACGATGACCGCACGGTCGACGTCAACAACATCACCGTCAACGAAGGCTCCCTTTACGGTGTCTTCGAAGTCACCGGCCAGCCCGGCCAGAAGGTCACGCTCCAACTGACCGATGGCACCGCCACCGGCGGCACCGGCAGCCCGACCGATGGTACGGTCGACTACCACACCACCCTCGAATACTTCGACGGCACCCAGTGGCAGACCTATACCCCGGGCGACCTGGTCGACGTCCCGGCTGGCGGCACCTTGCTCGTCCGCGTCCCCATCGTCAACGACGACAACTACGAGAACAGCGAAACCTTCCAGCTCAAGGCCACCAACACCGGCGGTAAGACCGCTACCGGCACCGGCACCATCAAGGACGACGGTACCGGTACGATCTGGCTACCCAAAGACCCCGCCACCCCGGGCATCCCGGGCGACCCCACCGACCCGACGCTCGAACTCGTGCCGGTCGATCCGACCGACCCGACCGATCCGCTCGACCCCAACTATCCGGGTGTCACCCCGCCGCCGGGCGCCTTCGATGACGACCGCACGGTCGACGTCAACGACATCACCGTCAACGAAGGCTCGCCTTACGGCGTCTTCGAAGTCACCGGCCAGCCCGGCCAGAAGGTCACCCTCGAACTGACCGACGGCTCCGCCACCGGCGGTGGTGTGGACTATGGCCCTGACATCGAAACCTCGACCGACGGCGGCAACACCTGGACGCCCTACACCCCGGGCGACGAGATCACCGTCGGCGGCAGCGGCAAGGTTCTGGTGCGCACCCCAATCATCAGCGACGGGATTTACGAAGGTTCCGAAACCTTCACCCTGACCGCCAGGGTGGTCGGCGGCAAGAATACCGCGACCGGCACGGCGACCATCCAGGACGACGATCGCACGCCGCCGCCACAACAGTTGCAGCCGGACCCCGATCTATACAAGCCGCTCGTTCCGCCCGCCCTGCAACCGAACAACCCGCTGAACAACTCTCCGGTCATGCTCGATGCCGGTCCGTATTTCGCCGGCGAACGCTTCAACGATGTACGCCGCATGGTGTTGCCGTTCCACCCCGTCGTCTATGTCAATCGCGCCGTATCGGCTTCGCAGGAATTACGCACCCAGGATGACCCGCGTGGCTTCAGCGATCCAGCAGCGGTTAGTCCGGGGCAGCAGCAGCCGACGAGCCTGGGCCGGGACCTCGGGCAGGATCCCAATCTGTTCGTGACCCACGCCATTCGCGACTCGCAACGCGAAGCAGGCTTTCAGCACAGCACGGTCGAAGGCCGCTACAGCCGCCTGGGGCTGGGCAGCGACGGCTATCTGTCCCAGCCCGGCTTGTTCAGCAACCCGGCCACCGAGCTTGATGAGCTTTTGAAGGAGCAAAGGAAAAAGCTGAAGAAGGCGGCGGATATGGACGAAGAACCGACCGAACGCGGAGCTGACGGGGAAAAGACGGCACAACCGGCGGAAAAATCGACCGGGAAGTCAGCCGACGCGGCGGAGATGCCGCAGCGTCTGGCCGGCGGCGCCGCGCCGTCCTTCGGCGAACAGTTGCGTAGCGGTGCGGCCCGCCTGCCCATGGCGCCGCTCAAAGCCTGATTTTTGGATCAACCAATTGATTTTTGAGGGAAGACAATAATGCAAAACAGCAACCTGAAAACCCGTATCGCCCGCCCGGCCCTGCTGGTCGCGGCTTGTTTCACCGTCGCGCTCACCGGCTGCTCCGTCAACCCCGTTCCCTACAAGCCGGAGGAAATCTCCGAACGGGTCACCCAGGACCGCATCCAGATGTATGCGGATCAAGAGCCGGTCACCGCTCCGATCACCTTCCATGAAGCGGCTGCCCGCGCCCTCAAGTACAACCTGGACTACAAGCTCAAGCTGATGGAGAACGCGCTGTCCAAGAGCCTGCACGACGTCTCCACCCACGAAATGCTGCCGCGCCTGGTCGCCGGCGCAGGCTATGCCTGGCGTAACAACGATTCCGGCGGCACCTCGATCGGCATCGAGGATCGCCAGGTCTCCCTGCGCCCCTCGACCTCGCAGGAACGCGAGCGCGTGCTGTCGAATCTGACCTTCTCGTGGAGCGTGCTGGATTTCGGCGTCTCCTACTACCGCGCCCAGCAGAAGGCTGACCAGGTCCTGATGGCTGACGAACGCCGCCGCAAGGTCGCCCAGAATGTGCTGCAGGACGTCCGCAACAGCTACTGGCGAGCGCTCGGTGCGCAACGTCTGCTTGGCCGCGTCGATGCCCTGCTCGTCCGGGTCAATAAGGCGATCGAACACTCCAAGCAGGTCGAGAAGGAAGGCCTGATGCCGCAACCGCAGGTGCTCGCCTACCAGCGGGCGCTGCTCGATGCGGTCAACCTGCTGACGCTGCGCCGCCAGGATCTCGAACTGGCCCGGGCCGAACTGAACGCCCTGATGTCGATCCCGCCCAACGTCCGCTACACGCTGGCCGACGAAAACGAATCGGCGTTGCCACCGGTTCCGACTGACCTCGAAAAACTCGAGCAGATGGCGCTGGAAAAGCGGCCGGAGATCATGGAGGAGTGGTATCGCCGACGCGTTACCGAGAACGACATCAAGGCCGCCAAGCTGCTGCTCTGGCCCAATCTGAGCGCCGATGCCGGGCTGCAATACGATTCCAACAAGTACAACTACAACAGCAACTGGGTCGATGTCGGGTTCCGGTTGTCGTGGAACATCCTCAAACTGACCCAGTACCCGGCGCTGAACCGTGCTCAGGAATACCAGAACCAGACCGACGACATGCGTCGCATGGCGCTGTCGATGGCGGTGCTGACGCAGATCCGCGTCGGCGTCCAGCGTTATGACCTGTCGCTGGCTGAACTCAAGTACGCCGAGGAAAGCCTGCGCGTCGACCAGCGTCTGCACCACTTCGCCAAGGCCGCCGCACAAACCCAGTCTGACTCCGAGCTCGAACTGATCCGTACCGAGGCCCGTGCGCTGCTCGCCGAATACCAGCGCTACGCAGCCTACTCGAACGCCCAGGCGGCCTGGGGCCGGGTTTACAACTCGGTCGGCCTCGATGTGATGCCGGAAACCATCGACAGCCATGACGTCAAGGCACTGGCCGGTGCCATGGAAAGCACCATGGGGCAGTGGCAGCAGGTCGTCTTCAAAACGGCCGGGCAGCGTTGAGCATGCGCTGCGCTCCATTGCACCGCGCCGCCTGGCTGACACTGGGCATCGTTACGGCCTGCTCGGTCCAGGCCCAACCGATTCCGCCAGCCGGTGGCGCTCGGGCACCGGCGACGCCGGTCGCAGCGAAACCGGTTGCATCGGCCGAAGACCCGGGCGCCATCCGCGTCCTGCTTTCGCCCGAGCTGGAAACCACACTGGTGGCCCAGATGGTCGGCCGTATTTCCAGCCTGCAGGCCCAACTCGGCCAGCGCATCGCGAAGGGCCGACCGGTAGTCGGTTTCGATTGCAGCGAAGCGGCGGCTCGGCTGCAGATGGCGCAGGCGGAATCGGCCTCGGCCAACGAAACGCTGAACGCCAAGGAACGCTTGCGCAAGCTCGATGCTGCCGGCGACATGGAAGTGACGCTGGCCGCCACCAACGCCGACAAGGGCCGGGCGGCGATCGCCATGGCCCGGGCGCAGCTAGCGCAATGCACGGTTGTCGCGCCGTTCACCGGGCGCATCGTCAAGGTCCACGTCAAACCGCATCAGGGCGTCAATATCGGGGTGCCGCTGGTCGAGATGATCAGCGACGGGCCGCTGAAGCTGCGCCTGAACGTCCCGTCACGCTGGCTCGGCCAATTGCGCGTCGGCACCCCATTCGAGGTAAGTATCAACGAAACCGGGCTCAGCTACCCGGCCAAGGTAACGTTGATCAATGCCCGCGTCGACGCCGTCGCTCAAACCATCGAGCTGGAAGCCCGCATGGACAGGAACGAACCTGATCTGCTCGCCGGCATGAGCGGTATCGCCCGCTTCCGCCTTACCCCCTGATCCCTCGGCGATGAAGCTGTCTCCTGCCCTGGCGGCATTCGCCACCGAACTGGAGGCGCGCGCCCGCGCCGCCGAAAGTGTCGCCGAACTTGGCTTCAGCATCGCCAACGACAGCCATGGTGCACTGGCTTTCCGCCAGGCGCTGGTGCTCTCGGCCAAAGGCGATGTACTGACGGTCTCCGGCCTGGTCAAACTGGCCGAGGACAGTCCCTACCTGTTATGGCTTAAACGCAGTTGGCCGTGGATCGCCGAACGTGTTCCGGAAACCGGCTGGTACGCGCCGGAAGCCGCCGAACTCGCCGCAGCCCCCGGCGACGTCGCCGACGGCTGGCAGGAATGGTGGCCGGCCGGCATCCAGGTCGTACGCCTGAAGCGCCGTACCGGTACGCCACTCGGCTGGGTGGTGTTCCTGCTGAATCACCCGCCTCAGGACGACATCCTGGCAATGTTCGAACGGGTTACCCAAACCTGGGCTTATTGCTGGGAAATGCTTGGCGGCAAGCCACGCCTCGACCTGCGCGCGCGCTGGCAATCCTTGAACGTCAAACGGCGCCGACTTGCCGTTGCCGCCCTGTTCGTTCTTTTCCTGCTACCGGTACGGCAAACGGTGCTGGCCCCGGCCGAAATCGTGCCGGTGGATGCCATGGCACTCACCGCCGCCCTCGACGGCGTGGTCAAGTCCGTGCATGTCCGGCCGAACCAGCCGGTCAAGGCTGGCGACCCGCTGTTCTCGCTCGACGATACGACGTTGCGCAACCGGCTTGAAGTCACCCGCAAGTCGGTGGCGGTAGCCGACGCCGAACTGCTGGCGGCAACCCAGTTGGCCTTCGACGACAATCGCAACAAGGCCGAACTGGCGACCTTGACCGGACGTGCTCGGGAAAGGCGCGCCGAACTGGCGGCAGTCGAGGCACAGCTCGCGCGGATCGACGCCATCGCGCCCTACGATGGCGTCGCAGTGTTCGCCGATCCCGACGAATGGCAGGGACGCCCCGTCGTCACCGGTGAACGGATCATGCTGCTGGCCAACCCCGACAAGCCGGGCATGCTGATCCATCTGGCAGTCGCCGACGCCATCACGCTCGCCCCAGGGGCACCGGTCAAACTTTTCCTGACCGTCCGCCCGCTGTCGCCGGTCGTCGGCGAAATCAGCGAGACCAGCTACCAGGCCAGCCTGTCGCCGGATGGCGTCGCCAGCTACCGGCTGCGTGCCAGCGTTGCCGACGCCGACGTGCGCATCGGCCTGCGCGGCACCGCCAAACTGTACGGCGACTGGGTCGTACTCGGCTATTACCTGCTGCGCCGGCCGCTGGCCAAGCTGCGCGAATGGAGTGGCTGGTGACGCAGGCCGCCGATCTCCGGCAGGCACTGCGCCAGGACCTCCGCCTGCATGAATCGGGGCCGGGCAGCGACGGTTCCCCGTCGTGGGCGATCCAGGACCCGGTGAACAACCGCTTTTTCCGGATCGGCTGGCTCGAATACGAATGCCTGTTGCGCTGGCCGGGCAAGCCGGAGGAAATCGCCGCCGATATCGAGCGGCATACCCCGCTTGCGGTCGACACCGCCCAGGTCGAGGAATTCGCCGCCTTCCTCGATCACCACCAGTTGCTGCTGCCGACCGACCAGGGACGCCAGCGGATGATCCGCCAAGCCCGCGAACCGGGATGGCGGCACTGGCGCTGGTGGCTGCACCACTATCTGTTCATCCGCATCCCGCTGGTTCGCCCGCAACGTTTCCTGGCTCGCCTGACGCCTTGGCTCGAACCGCTGTTCTCTTGGCCGGCCGCGTTGCTGATGATCGTCGCCAGCCTGCTCGGCATGTTCCTCGTTACCCGTCAGTGGGAAACCTTCACCCACGGCGTCCTCGACATCCTGACGCCGGCCGGCATCGTCGGCTTCATGCTGGCACTGGTCATTTCCAAAACGCTGCACGAACTCGGCCACGCCGTCGTCGCCACCCGCCAGGGGGTGCGCGTCGCACACATGGGCGTCGCCTTCCTGGTCATGTGGCCGATGCTCTACACCGATACCGGCGAATCCTGGCGGCTGCGCTCGCATCGCCAGCGGCTGGCCATATCGGCCGCCGGCATCGCGGTCGAAATGGGTCTGGCCGGTCTGTCCACCCTGGCCTGGGCATTACTCGACGACGGCGCGCTGCGTCAGGCCGCGCTCTACCTGGCGACCACCGGCTGGGCCCTTTCGCTGGCGCTGAACGTCAGTCCGTTCATGCGCTTCGACGGCTATTTCATCCTGTCCGATCTGCTCGACTTCCCCAATCTCCACGAACGGGCCGGTGCGCATGCCCGCGTCTGGCTGCGGCGCCACTTGCTCGGCTTCACCGATCCATGGCCGGAACACCTGCCGCTACGCCAGCGGCGGGCGCTGATCGGCTTTGCCTGCGTCACCTGGCTGTACCGACTGGTCGTCTTCCTCGGCATTGCCTGGGCTGTCTACGCCTTCTTCTTCAAGGCACTCGGCCTCTTCCTGATGGCGGTCGAAATCGTCTGGTTCATTGCCCGCCCGGTGTGGTCCGAGCTGTCGGTCTGGCGCAAGCGCTGGCCAGAGGTCCTCACTACGCGCCGCCGCCGATTGCTGACCGCGCTCGGCGCCGCCGGCATCGTATTGCTGGTGCCCTGGCATTTCGATGTCGATACCGGCGGGATCGCCCATGCCGAGCGCCAGCAAGTGGTCTTCGCCCCGTTCCCGGCGATGCTCGACGCCATGCACCCACCCGGCCGCGTCCAGGCCGGCACAGCGCTGGCCGGCTTCTTCACGCCCGATCTGGCTGCACGCGAGGCCCAGGCGACAGCCGGTGCCGAAGCCCTTGAACGGCGCTTGGCCGGACTTCTCGAGGCCAACGACGGGGTTGCCCGTCAAATGGCCATGACGCAACGTCTGAACGAACAACTGGCAGAGATTCGGGGCGTCCGTGAGGAAGCTGGACGACTCAATATCGCTGCTGAATTCGATGGCGAATGGCGCGACGTCCCGCCGGAAGTACGGCCTGGCACCTGGGTCGGCATCCGCGAAGTGCTGGGCGTCCTGATTGCGCCCGACAGCTGGGTCGTCGATGCCTACGTCGAACAACGCCAGATTGATCGCATCGCCGTCGGTGCCCACGCCAGCTTTCTGCCCGAGGGACAAGCCGGAGCGCTTGCCGCAGAGGTCATTGCCATCGATACGACGCGGGCTCAGCGTCTCGCCCATCCGATACTCGACAGTCGCGCAGGCGGCCATTTCACGACTCACCGGGAAGGGCGCGACGCGGTCCCCGCCGAAGCCCTGTACCGCGTTCGCCTCCGCTTGCTGGAAACGCCCGCGCAGTTCCACGAACTACGCGGTACGGTACGCATCGAGGGGAAAGCCCGCAGCCTGCTCTGGGAGGCAATTCGGGGCAGTCTGGCGATCCTCATTCGCGAGAGTGGATTCTGACCCTGTTCGCGACCTCAATGACGCACCAGCCCCAGCCATAGTGCGGTCGACAGCAACATCAGCGCAAAAATGATGCGCATCGTCCTTTCCGGTAGTCGGTGCGCCAGCGCAACGCCGGCCGATACGGTGAACATGCCGCCGATGGCCAGCGGAATGCCGAGCTGCCAGTCCACGCGTTGCGCTTCGGCGTAGGTGAACAGCGCCATCGCCGAACTTGGTGCAACCAGCGCCAGGGCCAGGCTCTGCGCCACCGTCTGACGCTGGCCGAGCCAGCCGGACAGGACCGGCGCGGCGAGCAGCCCGCCACCGATCCCGAACAGTCCCATGCTGCTGCCGCCGGCCACGCCGAGCAGCGACACCCAGCGCCGGCGCAGCGGCTGCTCGGGCGGCAGCGGCTTGCTGCCGCGTGTCTGCCACAGCATGTACAACGCCATCAGCCCGAGGAAACCGGCAAACAGGCGACCGAGAACACTGGCATCCAGACGTGTCGCCCAGGCGGCGATCAGGCCGGTCGTGACGGTCGCACTGACCGCGATAATCGCCGCCGGCACCCAGTTGACCGCATGGCGCTGCTGGTAGCGCCACCAGCCGATGACCAGGTTCGGCACCATCAGTACCAGCGCCGTGCCTTGCGCCATCGCCTGATCCATGCCGAAGGCGATGACCATCAGCGGAATGGCGATGACGCCGCCGCCGATGCCGAACAGGCCGCCGAACCAGCCGATGCCGGCACCGAGCAGCAGCCAGGAGGCCAGTTGAGACAAGGAAAACAAGGTCATGGTCGACATTCGGGGAGAAGTTCGCCCATGATATTGATCACATCGATAGACACAATATCGCATCGATCAATTGATCATTAACTTGAATGCAACAATGACCGGTACCTCGGATCTCGCCTTCTTCAGCCTGCTCGCCCGCCAGCCCAGCCTTGCCGCCGCCGCCCAGGCGCTGGACGTGACGCCGCCGGCGGTCAGCCGGCGGCTGGCGGCCTTGGAGAAACGCCTGGGTGTACGCCTGCTCAACCGGACAACGCGCCGGCTGAGCCTGACGCCGGAAGGCGAACGCTATCTGGAGGACGGCGAAAGCATCCTGCGCGACATCGAGCGGCTGGAGCGTTCGTTGCTCGACAGTCGTGAACAGCCGCAGGGCCTGTTGCGCATCAACGCCAGTTTCGGCTTCGGCCGCCGGCACCTCGGGCCGGCGATTTCGGATTTCGTCCGCCGTTGGCCGGAAGTCGAAGTCATCCTGCACCTCAGCGACCGTACGCTGGACCTGACCGAGCATGCGCTCGACATCGCCATCCGTTTCGGCCCACCGCCTGACGCCCGCGTACTGGCCCGTCGCATCGCCGCCAACCGCCGACTGCTGTGCGCCGCCCCGGCCTATCTGGCAAGGCGCGGCATGCCGGACAGCCCGCAGGCGCTGGCCGATCACGAGTGCATCGTGATCCGCGAGCACGAACGGGTCTACAACAACTGGCAATTGACCGACGGCCAGCGGCAGTTGACCGTCAAGGTGCGCAGCCCGCTGGCGGTGAATCACGGCGAGATCGCCGTCGACTGGGCGCTGGCCGGCCACGGCATCGTGCTGCGCTCGGAATGGGACATCGCCGCCGACCTGCGGGCCGGCCGGCTGATCCGCGTGCTGCCCGGCTGGGAAGGCGCCGAGGCCGACATCCACGCGATCTACCCGCAACGCCATCTGCTGTCGGCCAAGGTGCGTGCCTTCCTCGATTTCCTGAGCGAACGCTTCGCCGCGCTGCAGGCCGGCGATCCGGGCAGTGCAGGCTGGTGAATCGGCCGGCCTGACGGTATCCTGCGCGTTCAAAAATATTTCCCGGAGAGATGACCATGCCCGCCCTGCTCCCGCATCCCGATCCCGAAGGCCTGCTCGAATATTCGGTGGTCTATACCGACCGCGCGCTGAATCACATGTCGGTGAAGTTCCAGGGCGTCATGCGCGACATTTCCCGCATCCTGAAGCAGGTCTACCACGCCAAGGCAGCGGTCGTCGTGCCGGGCAGCGGCAGCTTCGGCATGGAAGCCGTCGCCCGCCAGTTCGCCAGCGGTCGCAAGGTGATGGTCATCCGCAACGGCTGGTTCAGCTTCCGCTGGACGCAGATTTTCGACATGGGGCACATTCCGTCCGAAGCCGTCGTCCTCAAGGCCCGGCGTAACGGCGACGGGCCGCAGGCACCGTTCGCCCCGCCGCCGATCGACGAGGTGGTCGCGGCGATCCGCGCCGAACGGCCGGAAGTCGTCTTCGCGCCGCATGTCGAAACGGCCTCCGGCATGATCCTGCCGGACGACTACCTCAAGGCGGTCGGCCAGGCGGTGCGTGCGGTCGACGGCATGTTCGTGCTCGATTGCGTCGCCTCCGGCACGGTCTGGGTAGATATGGCGGCCAACGATGTCGACGTGCTGATCTCGGCGCCGCAGAAAGGCTGGAGCGCCTCGCCCTGCTGCGCGCTGGTGGCGCTCGGCGAACGCGCCCGCGCCCACATCGATGCCACCAACAGCACGAGTTTCGCCTGCGACCTGAAAAAATGGCTGAACATCATGGAAGCCTACGAAGCCGGCGGTCATGCCTATCACGCAACGATGCCGACCGATGCACTGACCACTCTGCGCGACGTGATGCTGGAAACCGAAGCCTATGGCTTCGACAAAGTCTGCCAGGAGCAATGGGAGCTCGGCCGACGGGTGCGCCTGCAACTCGTTGCACGCGGCTATCCCAGCGTCGCCGCCGAAGGCTTCCAGGCCCCCGGCGTGGTGGTCAGCTACACCACCGACCCGGAGATCCAGAACGGCAAGCGTTTCCTGGCGCTCGGCCTGCAGACAGCGGCCGGCGTACCGTTGATGTGCGACGAGCCGGCCGATTTCCGCAGCTTCCGCATCGGTCTGTTCGGACTCGACAAGCTGCACGATCCCGAGGGCACGACGACACGGCTGAGCACGGCGCTCGATGCGCTGGCCGGTCACTGACGGGTTACGATTCCTTACATCCTGCAAACGACGTCTTACGCCGATCTCCGTAAGCTTCATCCTGTCGCCGGTACTCATTGCCGGCTCATCCACAGGAGAAGCCCCATGAAGAAGCCCTTCCCGATCACGACCCAGCGCTTTCTCGTTGCCGCCTGCGTGGCGCTCGCCCTGCCGCTGAGCGCCATGGCCTTCCCGGAAGGCAAGGCCGGTTCCGGCGGCAGCCACGGCAGCTGCGACGGCATGCGCGGCAGCCACGGCATGAAGGGCGGCCCGATGCCGATGATCCACGGCCTGCACCGACTCGACCTGAGCGACGCACAGGAAGACAAGATTTTCGACATCATGCACGCCCAGGCACCGGCCGCCCGCGATCAGATGCGCGCACTGCTCAAGTCCGAGGACGAACTGCGCAAGCTGAAAGCCGCGCCGGATTACAGCGATGCCAAGGCCAAGGTCCTGATCGACCAGATCGCCAAGCAACGCGCCGACATGGAAATGTCGCGTCTGCAGAACGAGCGCAAGGTCCTGGATGTCCTGACGCCGGAACAGCGCAAACAACTGACCGAGATGAAACCGGCCGATGGTAAGCCGGGCAAACGTGGTGACCGCCGCGCGCCGCCGCCTCCGCCGGCGCCCGCCAAGTCCTGACCCGGACCACGCCCAACGACAAACGCCGGCTTTACGCCGGCGTTTCTTTTTGTCGGCTTCCCGACAAGCTTTCATCCAATCCGTACGGTCGACATCGAAAAATCCTTGTTTTTCAATACGATGATCGTTGGCACCCCACTTGCTTTCCATCCAGGCAAGGAGAACCCGATGAGCCAAGCTTCCTTCGTCACGATCAACGACACGACCCTGCGCGACGGCGAACAGTCCGCCGGCGTTGCGTTCTCGCTCGACGAGAAGCTGCTGATCGCCCGCCGCCTCGACGCCATCGGCGTGCCCGAACTGGAAGTCGGCATCCCGGCCATGGGCGAGGAAGAGCGCGAATCCATCCGCGCCGTCGCGGCACTTGGCCTGAATGCACGGCTGATGGTGTGGAGCCGCATGCATCCGGCCGACATCGCCGCCTGCGCCGGACTGGGCGCTCAACTGATCGACATCTCGGTGCCGGCCTCCGACCAGCATCTGGCCTACAAGCTGAAACAGGATCGCGCCTGGCTGCTGCGCGAATTGCCGAAATACATCGGCGCCGGCCTCAGCCTCGGCCTGGACGTCGGCCTCGGCTGCGAGGACGCCTCGCGCGCCGACATGGACTTCCTGTGCGCGCTAGCCGAAACCGCCGAACGCGCCGGCGCCCGCCGGCTGCGTTTTGCCGACACCCTGGGCATCCTCGAACCGTTCTCGACCTTCGACAA
The DNA here is from genome assembly GCF_021401135.1 of Azonexus sp. R2A61. GTDB lineage: Bacteria > Pseudomonadota > Gammaproteobacteria > Burkholderiales > Rhodocyclaceae > Azonexus. Next base: position 270,253 of record NZ_JACBFO010000002.1, read on the forward strand.
AATCGCCCGCCTGCGCCGGTCGACCGGACTGGAGATCGAAATGCACGCCCACGACGACCTCGGCCTGGCCACCGCCAACACGCTGGCCGCCTGCAAGGCCGGCGCGACGCACGTCAATACCACGGTCAACGGTCTGGGCGAACGGGCCGGCAATGCACCGCTCGAAGAAGTCGTGCTCGGCCTGAAAAAGCTGCACGACATCGCCACCGGCATCGAATTGCGCGATTTCCCGGCGCTGTCGGCCATCGTCGCCAGCGCTTCCGGCCGTGCCGTGCCCTGGCAGAAGAGCGTCGTCGGCGCCGGCGCCTTCACGCACGAAGCCGGCATCCATGTCGACGGCCTGCTCAAGCATCCGGACAACTACCAGGGTTTCGACCCCAGCGAGGTCGGCCAGCGCCACCGCATCGTGCTCGGCAAGCATTCCGGCTCGCGTGCCGTGCAGGTGGTTTACGGCGATCTGGGGATCGATCTCGACAACACGCAGGCGCAATCCCTGTTGCCGCTGGTACGCGGTTTCGTTGCCACCCACAAGCATCCGCCCGAGGCGGCCGATCTGCTCGGCCTGCTCGCTTCCCTCAGGAGTCCGCTCCATGTCTGACGCCTTGACCATGACCTCTCAAGCCGTACCCGCGCCCAGCCTCTGGGCGATCCTCAAGGAAGACCTGGCCTGCGTCTTCGAGCGCGACCCGGCCGCCCGGTCGACCGTCGAGGTGCTGACCACCTATCCCGGCCTGCACGCAATCTTCGCCCACCGCCTGGCCCACCGACTGTGGCTCGGCGGCTGGCGCTATGCCGCCCGTTTCCTGTCTTTCCTCGGCCGCATGCTGACCAATGTCGACATCCACCCCGGGGCAACCATCGGTCATCGCTTCTTCATCGATCACGGCGCCTGCGTGGTGATCGGCGAGACGGCGGAAATCGGCGACGACGTCACGCTCTACCACGGCGTGACGCTCGGCGGCACTTCCTGGAACAAGGGCAAGCGCCACCCGACGCTGGCCAACGGCGTGGTGGTCGGCGCCGGCGCCAAGATTCTCGGCCCGATCGTCATCGGCGAACGGGTCCGGGTCGGCGCCAACTCGGTGGTGGTCAAGGACGTGCCGGCCGACCGCACGGTCGTCGGCATCCCCGGCCGGGTCGTCGATACCCGCATCGCGCGAGCCCCGGCCAACGGCATCAATCTCGACCACAACGTGCTGCCCGATCCGGTGGCCAAGTCGATCGCCTGCCTGATCGAACGCATCGAAACGCTGGAAAAGGAACTCGCACAACTGCGCAACGAACCGGAACCGGGCGATCACGGCGATTGCCGTACCTGCTCGGCCGGCGACCTGTGCTGCGAAAACGAAGCGATGCACGAGGCGGCGCACTGACATGGACCTGCTCGACTTTTCCGACTGCAAACTGTACTTCGAGGATTCGCTGCCGGCCGAGGCCGAAGCGCTGATCGCCCAGGCGTCGCGGGAATACGGCGACCCGGCGGCAGAACTCGCCCTGCTCCGCGCGCACATGCTGGCACCGGAAAACCTCACCGTACTGGTCGGCCTGTACCGTTATTTCTTCTATCAGCACCGTCTGGACGACGCACTGACCGTCGCCGAGCGGGCAATGCAGTTGTCGGCCCGCCACCTCGGCCTGCCCGCCTGGCACGACATCGAGGAAGCCCAACTCGGCACGGCCGCCAGCAATTCGATCGGTCTGCTGCGTTTCTATCTGCTGGCGCTCAAGGCGGCCAGCGTCGTGCTGCTGCGCCTGGGGCGCATCCCGGAATCCCGGGCCCGCCTGATCAAGCTGTCGCAACTCGACAGCCGCGATCAGATGGGCGCCGGAAAACTGCTTGAAGTGGTCGACGAATTCCAGCGTTCCGACACGCCGACCGAAGCCGATACCGATCTCAATCTCGCCGTTGCCTGAGGAGGCCCTTATGGAAGATACCCTGACCCTTGCCGAAGCCATGGAGGAACTGGTTTCCGCCGAAGACTTCCTCGATTACTTCGAGGTGCCTTACGAGCCCTCCGTCGTGCACGTCAATCGCCTGCACATCCTGCAGCGCTTCCACGACTACCTGACCAAGCAGGCGCCCAACCTGCCGCCCGAGGAAGAGCAGCAGCGCGGCATCTACCGCCTGTGGCTGGAACGCGCCTACCAGGATTTCGTGGAATCGGACTCGATCACCGAAAAGGTCTTCGCCGTGTTCCAGAATCAGGCCAAGCCGGAAGGCGGTTTCAGCTCCTTCGTCTCGCTCGACAAGGTGTTCCGCGAATGATGGACGCCAAATGGGAGTACGGCGAAGCCGTACGGCTGATCCGCAACGTGCGCAACGACGGCACCTATCCGGGCCTCGACCCGGGCGCGCCGCTGGTCCGCCGCGGCAGCATCGGCTACGTGGTCGATGTCGGCACCTTCCTGCAAGATCAGGTGATCTATTCGGTCAACTTCCTCGACGAGGGAAAAATCGTCGGGTGCCGCGAGGAAGAACTGATCGGGGCCGACGATCCGTGGACGCCGTCGAAATTCGAGTTCCGTGAAAAGGTTCGCGCCACCAAGCAACTGTCGGTCGGCGGCGAGGTGCTCGTCGACATCGGCTCCCGCGGCGAAGTCATCAAGGTGATCCGCCACGGCGAGGACGGCGTCGCCTATCACATTCACTTCGACAGTCTGCCGGGGCGCCTGCTGCTGATCCCGGAAGGCATCCTGGAAGCCGATACCGCCAAGGAGGAAGCCGTCTGATGTTGCGCGCCTATCTCGAACTGAAACTGTCCTGGGAAATGTTCCAGAAAGCGCCGGAAACGCTGAGCGATCCGGAACGTAGCCGGCTCGGCGAAGTCGCTGCCCGCCAGGACAGCATCGAGCAGCGCATCCTGGCGACACCGGAAGCGGCCAACGTGATGGTGCCGGCCGCCACGCTGCAGACGCGCACCGTCGAGGTCCGCGGCCGTTATCCGGACGACGACGCCTTCCAGGCCGATCTGCAACGCCTGGGGATGAGCGTCGATGAACTGGAAAAGGCCATCGAACGCGATCTGCGCGTCGAAGCCGTCCTGGAAAAAATCGCGGCGGATGTGGCCGAGGTCAGCATCGTCGATGCCGAAATCTACTATCGCCTGCATCCGGATGCCTTCGACCGCCCCGAGGCGCGGCGCCTGCGGCACATCCTGATCACCGTCGATTCGCCGAAGGAGCGCGAGAAAGCGCTGGAAATCCTGGAAAACCTGCGGTCGACCGTGACATCGGCAGAAAAATTCGCCGCTGCCGCGCTACGCCATTCGCAGTGTCCGACGGCCATGGAAGGCGGCATCCTCGGTGTCGTCAAGCGCCAGCAGCTTTACGCCGAACTCGAACCGGCGGCCTTTGCGCTCGGCGAAGGCGAGGTCAGCGCCGTACTCGAATCGCCGATGGGCGTACACATCATCCGCTGCGACGAGGTTTTCCCGAGCGGCATGCTGCCCTTTGAGGAAGTCCGTGAAAAGATCGTCGAGCGGCTAACCGACAAACGCCGCCGCGAAGCCCAGCGCGACTGGATCAAGTCGCTGGGCAAGGCCCGCTGATCACTTCTCGGGCTTGTCGCCCGGATTGACCTGAAAGCCGGAGAACATGCTGCGCGTCTGGGTCTGCAACTGATCCTGCATGGACTGGAACATCTTCTTGGACTGGTCCATGTAGGCGGTCATCATGCTCTGCATGGCCGGCTGCTGGAAATTCAGGAACTGGTTCCAGAAATCGGCCTGCACCGTCGCCGTATCGCTGCCGTACATCGTGCGCGACTGTTCCTGCAGCTTCTGCTGGAAATCGACGAAGGTCTTCATGTTGTTTTCCAGATACTTGCCGAGCATGTTCTGCGAGGCACTACCGTAGTAACGGATGAACCCGGAAAGCAGGTCACAGGAGAACAGCGGCACACCGCCGGTTTCTTCCTCAAGGATGATCTGGAGCAGGATCGAACGGGTCAGGTCGTCGCCGTTCTTGGCATCGACCACCTTGAAGGCTTCGAACTTGAGCACCAGATCCTTGACGTCCCCCAGCGTGATGTAGGCACTCGTCTTGGTATCGTAAAGACGGCGATTGGGGTATTTCTTGATCAGGCGAACCGGTTCGGACATGCTGCGACCCTCAAGAGATGTAGTTTATGTGCAGCGCACAATTATAGCCAAAAAAAGGCGCACCCGAAGGCGCTCGCTTCTGTTGCAATGCAAAAATCCGGCAACAATTCATGCCGGAAGAGACATCACTGGTAGTACATCAAGCCGCTACCATCAATTGCGCAGCAGTGATCCTGCGTTTTTCGCCGAGCAAGCTCCTGTCCGAGCAACTTGCTTCGCCTCCGAGTTGAATCGGGAACCGGGCACCTAACGGTCAGCAAAAATACAAAGCAAACCACCACCTCTGCAATCAGCGAAGTTATTCACCAAGGCCAATGCAGTTGAGATAGAAATATGACCTTCGTGATAATGACAAGGCACTACACAAGAGTCGATAATGCGCATTCCAGTTCATAAAAATCATTAATGGGGTTAAATCAATGAAACTGAAAGCCATTACCGTTGCATCGACATTTGCACTTAGCGCCTGCGCGACAATTATCGGAAGCACCTCTCAGCCCGTAACGTTCAAAAGCTCTCCCGAGGGCGCGACATTTAGCGTCATCAACCGCGCGGGCGAAAAAATCCATTCAGGACTAACGCCCGCCACAATTACCTTACGGAAAGGTGCAGGATATTTTAAATCGGAGACCTACACGGTTCGCTACGAAAAGGCTGGATTTGAACCGAAGGAATTCACCGTTTCCGGAAACGTCAACGGGTGGTATTTCGGGAACATCATTTTCGGTGGGCTGATTCTGGGGATGCTGATTGTCGACCCATTGTCCGGAGCCATGTTTACGCTGGATGACGAAAGTGCAAATCAAACGCTGACACCCGTAGGTCCCCGAGTTTCAAATATCGATGGCTCGCTCAGGATTGTCACTGTCGATTCCGTTGACCCTGCACTCATGGCGATGGCTCGCAGAATTAACTGAAAAGTCCAGCGGACTCATCATCAAGAAAAAGCCCGGCAAGTTGATTTGCCGGGCTTTTTCGTTCCATGCGCCTTATGGAGAAGCATGGATAAACATCAATTTACGGGTTACTGGTAGTACAGACCGCCGTTGACGTTGATCGTCGCACCGGTGGTGAAGCCGGACAGGTCGTCGGACAGGTAGGCGCAGGCGAAGCCGATTTCTTCCGGCTTGGCCAGGCGCTTCATCGGCACCGAAGCGACGATGGTTTCCAGGACTTCCGGCTTGATCGCCATGACCATCTTGGTCGCCACGTAGCCCGGGGCTATGGCGTTGACCGTCACGCCCTTGGCAGCCAGTTCGGCGGCCAGCGCCTTGGTGAAGCCGATGACGCCGGCCTTGGCGGCCGAGTAGTTGGTCTGGCCGGCCTGACCCTTGACGCCGTTGACCGAGGAGATGTTGATGATGCGGCCCCAGCCACGTTCGGCCATCTTGGCGGAAACCTGCTTGGTCATGTTGAACAGCGAGGTCAGGTTGGTCGAGATGACGGCATCCCAGCCATCCTTTTCCAGCTTGGCGAACATGCGGTCACGGGTGATGCCGGCGTTGTTGATCAGGATGTCGACCTGGCCGCAGGCAGCTTCGGCGTCGGCGACCATCTTCTGGCAGTCTTCGAGGACGGAGACGTCACCGGCAACGCAGACGAAATCGTTGTAGCCGGCGGCGGACATTTCGGCCAGCCAGGCATCCTTGTTGTCGAACTGGGGGTGGTAGGCAGCGACCACCTTGTGACCGGCCTTGGCCAGTTGCTGGCAGATGGCGGTACCGAGACCACCCATGGCACCGGTGACGAGAGCGACACGTTGCGTCATAGTTTTTTCCTTCCTTGTTGATGAAACGACTGAAAAATCCGGCGATCAGAACATGTGCTGGCCGCCGTTGATGGAAATGTTGGCCCCGGTCACGAATGCGGCTTCATCGGAAGCAAGATAGGCGACAAGGCCGGCGATTTCTTCCGGTTTGCCCAGGCGGTTGACCGGAATCTGCGGCAGGATCTTCGAATCGAGGATTTCCTGCGGGATTGCAGTGACCATCTTGGTACCGATATATCCCGGCGAAATGGTGTTGACCGTGACCCCCTGCTTGGCGACTTCGAGCGCCAGTGCCTTGGTGAAACCGTGCATGCCGGCCTTGGCGGCCGAATAGTTGGTCTGACCGAAGGCGCCCTTCTGGCCATTGACCGACGAAACGTTGACGACACGGCCCCACTTGCGCTCGATCATGCCGTCCATGACCTGCTTGGTCATGTTGAAGACGGAATCGAGGTTGGTGCGCATCACGGCGCTCCAATCGTCCTTAGTCATCTTCTTGAAAGTCATGTCGCGGGTGATACCCGCGTTGTTGACCAGGACGTCGACCGGACCGACCTCGGCGGCGACGGTTTCGACGCAGGCTTTCGCCGAATCGAAATCGGTCACGTCACAGGGATAGGCCTTGAAACCGTAGCCCATGTTGTTCATGTTCTTCAGCCATTCGGCAGCCTTGGCATTGCCGGGCGAATAGGTCGTGACGACCTTGTAGCCCAGTGCCGCCATCTTGATGCAGATGGCTTCGCCAAGCCCGCCCATGCCTCCGGTGATCAATGCAACTCGCGACATTTTCCCCTCCTCCAGCGTTTGTTGGAATCAGACCGCACGTTCCTTCACGTAACGGCCCGGTGCCGGCTCGATGGCTTTGTATTTGGTCGTGCCAATCTTGCGCGCGGCGCGCTGTTCCCCGGAGTACGCCTGCAACCAGCCGGCCCAGTCGGCCCACCAGCTGCCCTTCATCTCGCTTGCCGCGGTCAACCACCCTTCGGCATCGTTTTTCACATCGTCGTTGATCCAATAACTGCGCTTGTTCTTGCTGACCGGATTGATCACCCCGGCGATGTGCCCGGAGGCGCCGAGCACGAAGCGGACCGGTCCGCCGAGAAGACGCGTGCCCTGATACGCCGATTGCCAGGGCACGATGTGATCCTCGCGCGTCGCCAGCAGGTACACCGGCATGTCGAGCGCGCCGAGATCGACCTTCTCGCCGCACATGCTCAGAGCCCCCGGCTCGCGCAGCCGGTTTTCCAGATACATGTTGCGCATGTACCAGCAGGCGAACGGCCCCGGCAGGTTGGTCGAATCCGAGTTCCAGTAGAGCAGGTCGAAGGCCTGCGGCTTCTGGCCTTTCAAATAGTTGTTCTGGACGTAGTTCCAGACCAGGTCGTTGGCGCGCAGGAAGGAAAAGGTGTTCTGCAGGTCGCGGGCCGGCAGCAGACCGCCCTCGCCGATCGTCGCCTCGCGGGCCGACACGCCCTGCTCGTCGATGAACAGGCCGATTTCGCCGGTATCGGAAAAATCGAGCAGCGTGGTCAGCAGCGTCAGCGACGCGACGCTATCGTCGCCGCGCGCCTTGAGCACGGCCAGCGCCGAGGTCAGGATGGTGCCGCCGACGCAGAAACCGAGCGCATTCACCTGTTTGACCCGGGTGATTTCCTTGACCACGGTCAACGCCGCGATCGGGCCGTTTTCCAGATAGTCGTCCCAACCGAGATGGCCTTGCGCTTCCTGCGGATTGCGCCAGGACACCAGGAACACGGTATTGCCCTGCTCGACCATGTAGCGGATCAGCGAATTGTCCGGCTGCAGGTCCATGATGTAGAACTTGTTGATGCACGGTGGCACCACCAGCAGCGGACGCTTGCCGACCTTGGGCGTTAGCGGCGCGTACTGGATCAACTGCATCACGTCGTTCTCGTAGACCACGGCACCTTCGGTGGTGGCGATGTTCCGGCCGACTTCGAAGACCGATTCGTCGGTCATCGAGATGCGCCCCTTCTCGAAATCCTTGATCAGGTTGTTGATGCCGTCGGTGATGCTCTGCCCTTTGGTTTCCAGGGCCTGCTTGATGAATTCCGGATTGGTCGCGGCAAAATTGGTCGGCGCCAGCGCGTCGGCCAGTTGGCGAGCGGTGAAGCGCAAACGCTCGCGGCCCTTTTCGTCCTGCACCGGAATGGTCTCGACGACTTCCTTCAAATACTGCACGTTGAGCAGGTAAGCCTGGTGGATGTAATCGTAGATCGGACTGTCGTGCCATTCCGGCGCATTGAAGCGGCGGTCACCCGGCTCCGGCGCCACCCTGAAATCGGTCGATTCACCCTTCTGCCTGGCCAGGATGGACTGCCAGAGCGACATCTGCTGATCCATGAACTGCTTCTGCAGCGCCGTCAGCGCCTGCGGATCGACAACCGGCGGCGGCAGGCTGCTGCCGGCCTGCGGCTGCGCCTTGCCGACGGCGTCCATGAACTGCTGGGCAAAGGCCTGGCCCGCCTGCATGAACTGCATGGCCGAATTCAGGAATGCGTCGTTATTGTTCGATCCTTGCGCCATGGAATTGTCTGTCTCTCTGGTTATCGGGGCTTGGGCTTTTGGATTCTGCATACCGCCTCCGGCACTGTCAATGCATAATTACCGCCTGACCGTCCTCTGTCGGTCGCCTGCACACTGTCTTTCCGGAAGCCCGATGTCCCTTGCCATGATCATCGTCATCGGATGGCTCTACGTGACCATCCTGATCGCCGCCAACGAACCGAGCATCATCGTCGGCGTCGTCTCCTTCTTGTTCTACGGCGCCCTGCCCTGCGGACTGATCCTGTATTTTGCCGGTTCCCGGGTACGCCGCGAGCGGCGGCGTTTCCGCGCCGAAATGGCGGCCCGCCAGGCAGCCTCCCGGGAAGAATGACGCAGCGCTAGCGGCTGCGCGCCTCGCCGATCAACCATTGGCGGAAGGCCGCGACCGAGGGCCGCTTGGCCACGGCCCGGCGCATCACCAGATAATAGGCATAGGGCGACGGAATACCGACCGGGAAAGGCAGGATCAGGCGACCGGCGGCCAGTTCCGATTCGACCAGCGGCAGCAGCGCCAGCGCCACGCCTTGCCCGTCGAGGGCGGCTTCGACAGCCAGCACGGCATTCGAGAAATGCGGCCCGCGTGCCGCATCGACCCCGCCGACGCCAGCGGCCGACAACCATTCCCGCCAGCCCGGCTGGCGACTGCCACGGATCGTGTCATCGTGGATCAGCACATGGTGGACAAGATCGGCCGGTTCCGCCAGCGGCCGATCGGGCGTCGCCAGCCGCGGGCTGCATACCGGAATCCAGTCCGGCGCCAGGATGCGTTCGACCAGCAGCCCGGGATAATCGCCGGTGCCGTAGCGGATCGCCAGCAGACTGTCGTCGCCCCGCGGATCGTCCCAGGCGGTGCTGAAGACCGGCGCGACGCCGTCGCGGTCCACGCTGTCCGAACCGCTGGAAATACGTAGCCGGACCTCGGGAAAGTCGCGGGAAAAGCGGGCCAGCCGCGGCACCAGCCAACGCGCGGCAAACGACGGCGGTGCATCGACCGTCAACAGGCCATCGCGCTCCAGGCGCGTCTGCTCGACCGCCTCGGCCAGACAATCGAAACCCTCGCGAACCTTGGGCAGCATCGCCAGGCCCTGCGGCGTGATCGCCAGCGCCCGCGTCAGCCGGCGAAACAGCGGTACGCCGAGATGGCTCTCCAGCGCCTTGATCTGCTGGCTGATCGCCGCCGGCGTCACGTGCAGTTCCTCCGCCGCCTTCTTGAAGCTCAGGTGGCGGGCAGCGGATTCGAAGGCGCGCAGCGCGGCCAGCGGAGGCAGTCGATAACTCACGGCAACAGATTAGTTTTTCTAACGCATGCGATCATAAAGTGTCGTTTGCCGGCCGGCAAGACGCTTTCTATCTTGCGCACCAAGGCGTTTCCGGACGCCACGCATCCAAGGAAAGGAACCGTCATGCATCTCCCGTCACTGTTTGCCGCGCTGCTTGCGGTCAACCTCGCCGCCTGCGAAAAAACCGGGCCGGCCACGCCAGCCGGCGAAGCACCGGCACTGCGCACGGCTGCGGTCGACACCCCGCCCAGCGAAGAATTCGGTCTGCGCGCACCGTCGACCGCCAGCGGCGAACTGCGTCTCTCGGCCATGCCGGGCGGGGACGAAAATCCACCGCGCCATAATTAAGTTTAGCTAATCCATCGGACAAAAATAACTCGTTCGTCCACCAAAACAGCATTTGCTAAATTTCGCTCCGTCTCCCCCCGGACCTTCCTGCGCTTGGGTTCCGGATTTTTCAAAGCCCGCCTGCGCGGGCTTTTTTTTAGCCAACGATAAAGGCGGCAGACGCCCGCCTGTCAAAACGTAGAGGAGAAACACCGCCATGTCCGATGCATCGCGCATCCTGAACCCCGGTCTGCGTAGCAAGATCATGTCGGCCGACGAAGCCGCCCAGCTCATTCCTTCCGGCGTCAACGTCGGCATGAGCGGTTTCACCGGCGCCGGCTACCCCAAGGAAGTCCCGAGCGCGCTGGCCAAGCGCATCATGGATGCCAACCTGCATGGCAAGAAATTCAAGATCGGCGTGTGGACCGGCGCCTCGACGGCACCCGAACTCGACGGCGCGCTGGCCATGGTCGACGGCATCGAAATGCGCCTGCCCTACCAGTCGGATCCGACCTGCCGCAAGCGGATCAATGCCGGCGAGATGGAATACATCGACATCCACCTGTCGCACGTCGCCCAGTTCGTCTGGGGCGGTTTCCTCGGCAAGCTCGACGTCGCCGTCGTCGAAGTCGCCGGCATCTGCGAAGACGGCCGGCTGATCCCGTCGTCGTCGGTCGGCAACAACAAGACCTGGCTGGATCAGGCCGACAAGTTGATCCTCGAGGTCAACAACTGGCAGAACCCGGCGCTCGAAGGGATGCACGACATCTACTACGGCACCGCGCTGCCGCCGCACCGCAAGCCGATTCCGATCGTCAGGGCCGACGACCGCATCGGCGAGCCGTATTACCGGATCGACCCGAACAAGGTGATCGCCGTCGTCGAAACCAACAAGGCCGACCGCAACTCGCCGTTCACGCCGCCGGACGCCAATTCCAAGCTGATCGCCGGCCACATCCTCGATTTCCTGCAGCACGAGGTGAAGATGGGCCGCCTGCCGGCCAACCTGCTGCCGCTGCAATCCGGCGTCGGCAACGTCGCCAACGCCGTGATGGCCGGACTGCAGGACGGTCCGTTCGAGAACCTGACCGCCTACACCGAAGTACTGCAGGACGGCATGCTCGACCTGATCAAGTCCGGCAAGCTGAGTTGCGCCTCGGCCACCTCGTTCTCGCTGTCGCCGGCCGCACTGGCCGAACTGAACGCCGACCTGCCGCGCTTCAAGGATTCGATCATCCTGCGCCCGCAGGAAATCTCGAACCACCCGGAAGTCATCCGCCGCCTCGGCGTCATCGCCATGAACGGGCTGATCGAGGCCGACATCTACGGCAACGTCAATTCGACGCACATCATGGGCACCTCGATCATGAACGGCATCGGCGGCTCCGGCGATTTCGCCCGCAACGCCTTCATCTCGATCTTCATGACGCCGTCGAGCGCCAAGGGCGGCAGCATCTCGTGCATCGTGCCGATGGTTTCGCACGTTGACCACACCGAGCACGATGTCCAGGTCATCGTCACCGAACAGGGGCTGGCCGACCTGCGCGGCCTGGCGCCGAAGCAGCGTGCCAAGGTGATCATCGACAAGTGCGCCCACCCGAATTTCCGGCCGGCACTGCGCGAGTACTACGAGCGCGCGCTGCGCTACTCGCCGGGCCGGCACACGCCGCATCTGCTCGACGAAGCCTACACCTTCCTGCCCAACTGGGTGGCCAACCAGACCGCCCGCGCCGCCTGGCGCGACGACGCGACGGTACAGGCCGACGCCTGGGCGAAGTAAGCTTCTGCCGGTCGCCTGCGGGGCGAGCACCGGAAAGCCGGCGGGCCACAAGCCCGTCGGCTTTTTTACGCCGAATCGGCCCAGCCGAGTTGCAAGGCGATGGCGCGCAGGGCCTCGGCGGCACCGAGTGGCAGATGGAGATCGACGTGCGGGCTGAGTTGCGTCTGCGCCGGATTGATCTCGATCACCGGCACGCCGGAACGCAAGGCCATGACCACCGGCTCGACGATGTAAGGGAAAACCGCCGTGGTGCCGATTACGAACAGCAGATCGAAGCCCTGTTCGAGTTCGTCCTGTAACGCTTCGACGGCATCGATCGGCAAGGCCTCGCCGAACAACACGATAGGCGGCCGGACAACCGACCCGCAAGCGCGGCAACGAGGCGGCTGACCGAGCGCGTCGAGTTCCTCGCCAGGAAAGGCTGCCCCGCAATCCGGGCACAGCAAGGGGGTCAGCGTGCCGTGGATTTCGATCAACCGGCGGCTGCCGGCCTGACGATGCAGGCCGTCGACGTTCTGCGTCAGGACGATGGTCTCGATACCCCGCCGTTCGGCTTCCACGATCACCCGATGCGCCGCGTTCGGCCGGGCATCGCGGCAGTTGTGCTCGATCTGCGCCAGGTATTTCCAGGTGATGTCTGGCCGTTCGGCGAAACACTGGCCGGACAGGGCATCCTCGATAGACAAACCGTCCTCGGTCAGCTCGCCGTTGTACAGGCCGCTGACACCACGGTAGGTCGGCAGGCCGGAATCGGCCGAAATCCCGGCGCCGGTGATGAACAACACGCGGCGGGCGGCGCGCAGCAAGGCGGCGGCGCGGGAGAGCGCCTCAACATGCGCTGTCGTCATGATTCGTCCTCCAGCCAGATCAGGCTCGCCATGCGGCCGGTCGTGCCGTCACGGCGATAGGAAAAATAGCGTTCCGCGTCGTCGACCGTACAACTGCCGCCCCCGTAGATCGCCTCGACGCCGGCCGATCGCAGGCGCTGCCGGGCGAGCCCGTAAAGATCGGCCAGCCATTTGCCGGGGCGACCGGCAACGAACTGCGCGGCGGCTGCCGGATCGTGTTCGACGAACGCCGAACGCACCTCGTCGCCGACTTCGAAATTGGCCGGCCCGATGGCCGGGCCGAGCCAGGCCAGCGTGTCGCCCGGCGCGATCCGCATCGCGGCCAGGGTATTTTCCAGCACGCCGGCCAGTAGACCGCGCCAGCCGGCATGCGCCGCACCGACTGCGCTGGCGCTCCGGTCGCAGAACAGCACCGGCAGGCAGTCGGCCGTCATCACCACACAGACCGCACCCGGCTGCCGGGCGAAGGCGGCGTCGGCCTCGGTGTTTTTTGCCGCCAGCGCGGCGTCGACCGCAAGCGTGCCATGCACTTGTTTCAGCCAGCACGGCTCGGCCGGCAAACGACGACTCAACGCAGCGCGGTTGGCGGCGACGCGGGCCGGTGCATCGCCGACGTGATCGCCGAGGTTGAAGCTGTCCCACGGCGCCGGGCTGCAGCCGCCGGTGCGCAAGGTCTGCAGCGCGCGGACCCGCGGCGGCGCAGGCCATGCCGGGACAAAGCCGTCAGCCATCGCGCAGTTGTGCCAGCAGATCGCGCATGTCGGCCGGCATCGGCACTTCCCAGTGCATCGGTCGCCCGCTGACCGGGTGGATCAGGCCGAGTCGCGTCGCATGCAGGGCCTGCCGGGAAAACGCCGGCAGCCGCGGGTCGTGGCGGCTATACACCGGGTCGCCGACCAGCGCGTGGCCGATCGATGCCATATGGACGCGGATCTGGTGCGTCCGCCCGGTCTCCAGTGCACATTCGAGCAAGGTGCAGTGCGCGAAGACTTCGAGCCGCCGGTACCAGGTCAATGCCGGCTTGCCGCCGCGACTTTCCGGAACCACCGCCATCTTCGTCCGATGCACTGGATGGCGGCCGATCGGCGCGTCAACACCGCTGTCCCGACGCACCACGCCGGCCGCCAGCGCCAGGTACTGGCGCTTGACGGTACGCGCCTGCAACTGACGGATCAGATCGGTCTGCGCTTCCAGCGTCTTGGCGACGACCAGCAGGCCGCTGGTGTCCTTGTCCAGCCGATGGACGATGCCGGCACGCGGCACCGCCTCGATCCCCGGCACATGATGCAGCAGCGCGTTCATCAGCGTGCCGCTCCAGTTGCCGCTGCCGGGATGGACGACCAGTCCGGCCGGCTTGTTGATGACCAGCAGCGCAGCGTCCTCATAGACGATGTCGAGCGGGATGTCCTCCGGTGCTTCCGAAGTGGCCCGCTCGTCCTGCGGAACCGCCACCAGCAGGCGCTCGCCGGCCGAAACCTTGCGCTTCGGTTCGCCGGCGATGTCGCCGTCGATCTCGACGCAGCCGTCCTTGATCCATTGCTGCAGGCGGTTGCGCGAATGCTGCGGCAGCAGTTCGGCCAGCGCCTGATCCAGCCGGCGGCCTGCGCAATTGTCGGGAACCGTCAGGCGCAACGGTTCGCTTGGGCTATAATCGCCCGATTCATCCAATACGTCGTCGTTCATGATGCGAAGTGTAGCCGCAATCCTGTCATTTCCTGCCTGTCGGCGCGTGCTGATCGCCGTCGTAACCACCCTTGCCCTGGCCGGCTGCAGCCTGCTGCCGGAAGAAAAGGACATGACTTCCGGCTGGTCGGCCGGTCGCCTGTACTCGGAAGCCAAGGATGCCCAGAGCGACGGCAACTGGGACAATGCCTCCAAGCTGCTGGAAAAACTTGAGTCGCGCTACCCCTACGGCCGCTACGCGCAACAGGCCCAGCTCGAACTTGGCTACGTTTACTGGAAGGCGGGCGAGGCCGGTTCCGCACTGGCCGCCTGCGACCGCTTCATCAAGCTGCACCCGAACCATCCTGCGGTCGACTACGTGTATTACCTGAAAGGCCTGATCAACTTCAACGAAGACCTCGGCCTGACCGCTTACGTCAGCACGCAGGACCCGACCGAGCGCGACCCCAAGGCTGCCCGCGAATCCTTCGACGCCTTCAAGGAACTGGTCACCCGCTATCCGAACAGCAAATACACGCCGGATGCAGTCAAGCGCATGAACTACCTGGTCAACGCGCTGGCCTCGCTGGAAATCCACGTTGCACGCTACTACTACAAGCGCGGCGCCTACATCGCCGCACTGAACCGTGCGCAGTTCGCCATCAAGACCTATCCGCAGGCGCCGACCATCGAGGAAGCGATGTACATCGTCGTCCAGTCCTACGACCAGCTGGGCATGAAGGACCTGCGCGACGATGCTGCCCGCGTGCTCAAGACCAATTACCCGGAAAGCCGTTATTTCTCGGAAGGCCTGGGCGGCAAGCGCGCCTGGTGGCAGCTCTGGTAAGCCCCGCCAACGATTTCCCGACCGGGCTCGCTGCATGCGGGCCTTGTTTTTTCAGCCGCCCTGCTTGATCGCCAGCACGGCCTGGTTGCGCAAGGTACGCAGCAGCGACAGTTCCTTTTCCGGAATATCGATGTCGTCGGCCTCGTCATGGTCGGCATAGATCAACGCTACCGGATTGCCCTTGATGTTGAGCGGGAACAGCACGAATGCCTTGGCCGGTACCGCCTGGCGATACCACGCCGGAATGCGCGCGGCGATCTTCGGATCGTCGATGTTGCTGATCAGCACGTCGACACCGCGCGAGGTGGCGGCGTGAAAGATGTCCGGCGTGAAGCCGAGCGGAAAATGAAAGGCGGCGGTCACTTCCTGCACCTGCGGCCCGAAACCGAAACGCCCCTGCATGGTATTGCTGCGGGCATCGCGGATGCACAGCACGACGCGCCGGAAGCCCATCGCGCGGTACATCGTTTCGAGAATGATGCGCAGGATGTCGTTCAAGCGGAAACCTTCGACCAGCGTGTTGCTGATCTCCTGGATGCCTGCGGTCAACACCGCCTGGGCATCGATTTTCACGCCACCATCGCCAAGCGGACGACCCAGCACATCGGGCAATAGCTCCTCGCGCAGCAGCGTACCGCTCAGCGAATCCTCGGTTGCCGTTCCGGGTTCGTCGCCGCCCTCGGCATAACGGATCATCTGCCGGCCAAAGACGGTCTGCTGCAGGTTCAGCTTGATGATCCTGGCGAAATCCGAGACTTCCTCGATCGAACGCCGGACGGTCTGCACCACGTCGTTCTCGGCCAGCGCCGACGCCGCTGCGAAACGCTGCACGACCTTGCGGATCGCCCTGTCGCGCTCCTCGGGTTGCATACCGACCGCCAGACAGAGCTCGTTGGCGAACGACGAAAAGACCCGCAGGCGCTCCTCCTGCGTGGCCGGCGCATGCACGGCGCCCTCGCCGAGCTTGCGCATCGAACCGACGATCAGCGGAGGAAAGCCCCATTGCCGGGCAATGGCGACCCCCAGGCTCTCGAAGGAAATCCCCAGCACGCGCTGGGCGGCATGATCCTCGCTGCAGGCCTTCTGCTCCATGAGCCGGCGAATCTCGTCCGACTCTTCGGGAAAGTAGTACTGCGCAAGCAGCCGCCCCAGGTTCTGGAACAGCGCGCAGATGAAGGCCTGTTCCAGATCGCGTAGTTGCGCCGCAGCGCACAGGTCCTTGGCCAGGATACCGGCCAGGTTGGCGTGCAGGAACGCCTCTTTCAGCTGTTCGGCATTGGCCTTGTTCTGCAGATGCTCGAAGAGCAGCACGGTGATCGCGATGTTGCGCACCGTCTCGAAGCCGAGCACGATCACCGCCCGCGACACGGTGCTGATGCTGCCGCCGCCGGCCGGCCGGAAATAGGCCGAATTGACCAGGCGCAGCAGCTTGTTGGTCAGCGCGAAATCCTTGAGGATCAGGTTCGACAGCTTGTGCACGCTTTCCGACTCGCTGTTGGCGATCTTGTTGATCGCCCCGACCGATTCCGACAAGGCCGGAAAATCGCTCTTGTGACGCATCCGGCGCAACAGGAAATCGATCGTCGACTGCCGGCTCAGCGGCGTGCCGTGCGTCTCCTCTTCCGGCGCCAGATAGGCATCCAGGGCATCGACGAACTGCTCGGCGCTCTGATAGCGCAAGGCCGGGTCGCGAGCCAGCGCCTTGTACAAAATGCCGCCCAGACGCTCGTCGACCGCAACATGCTGCGGCAGCTTGAGATCCTCGCCGACAATACGCCGGAACATGCCGGCCAGGTCGTCGCCGTCGATCGCCCGCCGCCCGGCGAGCATTTCGAACAGGATCAGCCCGGCCGCAAAGAGGTCGGTCCGCTCGCTGACCTCGCGTCGCAACACATACTCCGGTGCCATGTAGGCCGGCGTACCGGAGCATTCATCGAGACCGTCGCGCGGCGCATCGATGCGCGTGGCAATGCCGAAATCCATGACCCGTGGCGTACCGTTCTCGTCGAGCAGGATGTTGCTCGGCTTGAGATCGCGATGGATGATGCCGCGCGCGTGCGCCTGGGCGACGGCGTCGAGGACCGGACGCAGCAGGGTCGCCGCCTTGACTGCGGTCAACGCACCGCTTTGCCGCAAAAACTCGCCCAGACTCCGGCCAGGCACGTATTCGAAGACGAGGTAGACATCGCCCCCTTCCTCGCCGGCCTCGAAAATGGGCACCACGTTGGCGTGCCGCAGCTTGCCGACGGCGCGCGCCTCGGCAAGCAGTTGCTGGTTCTGCGCGGGATCGGGGCGTTCGAAATGCAGCGTCTTGATCGCGACCTCGCGCTGCAACTGCGGGTCGTAACCCAGGTAGACGGTGCTCTGCGCGCCCCGCCCCAGCTCGCCCCGGATATCGAAGCGACCGATCTGTCGAATCATTACTTTATGTCTTCTGTCCAGGCCAGACGGGGAATCCCGTCGGTCCCGCCCCACACGATGGCGTCCTGTCCGTAATCTTCCGCCAGCGCGAGCGCATCTTCAAGCGCCAGATCGGGAACGAAGCAGCTTTCTTCCGCCGGCCAGTCCGTCGCGTCGGGGATGTTTTCGGCCGCATAGGGTTCGTAGTTGCCTTCCAGCAGGTCGCATTCGAGTTGCGACTGGCGTTCGGCATTTTCGGCATCGCCCAGGCGACGGGCGCCGGGATTGTGCGCGGTGAGAATGGCGAAAGCTTCGCTGCCGGCGGTTTCCAGCCAGTCGATCAGGGTCTGTTCGGGTTGGCCGATGCGCAATTCGCAAAGGCCGCCGGGCAGGTAAACACGATACGTGGTTGCCGCGTAGGCGGCCTCGAGTTCATTCGTCTTCGCCATCGAAATCCGCCACTCCAATCAATTTGTCCGCTTCGCCGGCCGGCAGGGCCTCGACCTCGCGCAAGCGGCGCGACAGCTGGCGGGTCCGGGTTTCGGCCTTGCCGATGCTGTTGCTCGCTTCGTCCAGCTTCTTGCGGGTGTGCGCCAGCGCCTCGCCGAACTTGCCGAACTCGGTCTTGACGGCACCGAGCACGGCCCAGACCTCGGCCGAGCGCTGCTCGATGGCCAGCGTCCGAAACCCCATCTGCAGGCTGTTGAGCATCGCCGCCAGCGTGGTCGGGCCGGCCAGACTGATCCGGTGATCGCGCTGCAAGGCCTCGGCTAGGCCCGGCCGGCGCAGGGCTTCGGCGTACAGGCCCTCGACCGGCAGGTAGAGTATCGCGAAATCGGTGGTATGCGGCGGCGCGACATATTTCTCGCGAATGCTCCTGGCTTCCTGGCGGAGGCGCGTTTCGATCGCCTTGGCGGCTTCCTCGACGGCGCCCGGATCGCTTGCATCGAGCAGGCGCTGATAGTCCTCGACCGGAAATTTGGCATCGATCGGCAGCCAGACCGTGGCAGCGTCGTCACGACCGGGCAGCCGGATGGCGAAATCGACGCGCTCGGCGCTGCCCGGCCGGGTCGCCACGTTGGCGGCGAACTGCTCCCGGGTCAGCAATTGTTCGAGCAGGCTGGCCAGTTGCACCTCGCCCCAGGTGCCGCGCGTCTTGACGTTGGTCAGCACGCGCTTGAGGTCGCCGACACCGGCGGCCAGATGCTGCATCTCGCCCAGCCCACGATGCACCTGTTCCAGCCGTTCGCTGACCAGCCGGAAGGATTCGCCCAGACGCTGCTCCAGCGTTGCGTGCAGCTTTTCATCGACAGTCCGGCGCATCTCGTCGAGTTTCGCCGCGTTATCCGCCTGCATTGCGGTCAACCGGCCTTCGACGGCAATTTTCAGCCGTTCGAAACGCTCGTCGAGACCCAGCGAAAAGCGGTTCAATTCGCGCGCGAAGGCATCCAGCCGTTCGGCCTGCAGCGCCCCGAACTGGCCGACCTGGGTACTCATCGCCTGGCCCAGCAAGGTCGCCGACTGCGCCCTTTCCTCGCGATCGCGGAAAGCTTCCTCGGCGTCCTCGCGGCGACCGCGCGCCAGTTCCTCGCGCAATTCGCGTTCGAGCCGGACCAGCCCGCGCTCCAGATCGGCGGCCAGCGCGTGCAGCGCCGGCGCATCGTCGTTGCGCCGATTGCCGCGCCAGAGCAGCAACAGTTGCAGCACGACGACGAACGCCAGTGCCACGAGAATCAGCGGCGGCAGTTCGACCATCGCCCGTGTCCTACTTCAGCGAAAACTCGACGCGCGGGCCGCCGGCTTCCTTGCCCCCCTCCTTGTCGGCCGCCAGGAAGATGCGCTCGGCCGGTACCTTGCCCTGCTCGACCAGCCAGCCCTGCACCGCATCGGCGCGCTGCCGGGCGAGTTGCGCCAGGTCGGCATCGGTTGCCGGCAGATTGGTCAGCAGCAGCTTTTCCATTTCGTCGACCGGCAGATCCTTCTGCATGCCGACGAAGTTGCGCGGCTTGGGAAACTTCGCCACCCGGTAGGCACGCTTCAGGTAGGCCGGGTATTCGTCCTTGCCGATCGTCACCGCCTCGGCCGATTCCGGATCCTTGCCGGCTTTCTGCAGGTCGGCGAACTTTTCCTGCTGCATCAGGCGCTCGATGACCACCCGCTTGACGCCCTCGCGGTCGATTTCCGGATCGGCATGGCCGGTGATTTCCAGTTTCAACGCCGACCGCTCGCGCAGCGCCTTGGCCAGCGTGGACAGCTTGCCGGTTGCGGCATCGTCGAGCGTCGTGCGCCCCGGCGCGAAGGCGACCGTGGACAATTCCTGGCCGTCGCCGAACATCGATCCGAGCAAGGCGAACGGCGAAGTCACGGCCTTGACGAAGAGATTGACGATAACCTTGACGATCAGCCCGCCGATCGAAAACTGCGGATCGTCGAGCGAGCCGGAGATCGGCAGGTTGAGGTCGATTTCGCCGCGGTTGTTCTTGAGCAGCGAAATCGCCAGGTTGACCGGCAGCGAAGTGGCATCCGGACTATCGACCTTGTCGCCGAAGGTGAACTGGTCGATGAACAGCTTGTTGTCGGCCGACAGCTTGCGGTCTTCAAGCTTGTAGGCAACGTTCAACGACAACTTGCCCTTCTCGATCGCGTAGCCGGCGTACTTGCCCGAATACGGCGAGAAACCGGTCATGTCCACGTTCTTCACCTCGGCCTGCAGGTCGAGGTAGGACTTGGCGGCCAGCGGATTGAGCTGGCCGGCGATGCGCACCGGCGCGGCGCTGCCGTAGTTGCCGAGCAGTTCGAGATCGGCCACTGTGCCGTCGGTGGACGACAAACCGGTGACGCGTCCGCCGAGCTTGCCGATGTACACACTGTAATTCGGCTTGACAAAGAAATCGGAGAAATTGACCGTGCCATTGTTCAGCGTGACCTTGGCGATGCGGATCGGCGGCGGTGCGCTGGCCAGCGGGGCCGCCGCCTCGATCTGGACGGTTTTTCCCATTGCCGGCGCGTTGACCGCAACCGCCGCATCGGCGGCATTTTCCGCTGCCGGCTGGCGGACGATGTCGGCCACGTTGAGACGACCGGCTTCGCTGAGGATCAGCCGGGCAAAGAAATCGCTGAGCGCGATCTCGCGGACATCGACGGCCAGCGGGTCGAGGCGGAAATCGATACCGGAGAAATACAGCGATTTCCACTTCAGGAATTCCGCCTTGTTCTCGGGATCGAGCAGCAACAGGTTGCCCAGCGTCGCCGATCCCTTGTAGCCGGCTTTCAGCTTGTCCTTGTCGAAACGGGCAACGGCTTCGCCTTCGTTCGAAAACTGCGCACGCTGCAGGGTCGCGTTGAGGTAGCGGTTGGCGTAGCCCTGCAGGCCGTTCAGCGGGATCGCACGGGTATCGATCTTCAGCGCCGCGTCGAACGGATAGATCTGCAGCTTGCCGCCGATCGCCAGTTCCCCCTTGTCGTTGATGCGCGCCTTCAAATCGATGCGCCCCGGCTGGTTGGGCACGTTGCCGAGCTTCTCGCCGTCCAGTTGCAGGCCCTGCACCTGCTGCACCACGGCCGGCTGCACCGAACGGTCCTCGAAGCGGAAATCGAGATCCGCCACCTTCAGCCGCGCCACCTGGCCGACCCACGGGCGCTCGTCCCTCGCCTGCTTGTCGGTCGCGTGTACGGTCTTCAGCACCGGCGAGCTGATCCATTCGATCTGCCCTTGGGCGTTGCGCAACATCACGGCACGGGCACCGCGGTTGTCGACTTCGCCGATATCCACGCGATGCCCGGCAAGATCGATGCTGACCTCGCGAAAGGCCATGCGTTCGACGGTGAAGCGCTCGCCCAGATCGACCCCGTAGGACAGTTCGGGAATCGTCAGCGGCTCGGCCAGCTTGCTGTCGATCTTGCCGACGCGCAGCGTCAGCCCGTCCACCTTGCCGCGCACCGGTGCGGCATTGGACAGATCCTCCCAGTGCAGGACGCCGTTGTCGACAGTCAGCGACATCAGCGTCCAGCTAAGCGGCGGCGCATTTTCCGCCGGCTCGGCGGCCTTTTCCGCCGGTTTTTCCGCCGGTTTTTTACTGCCGGCAAGCTTGTCGGCCAAGGCCAGCATATTCATCCGGCCGTTGCGGTCGACCGCAAGATTGACGTCGATTCTGTCGATCGCCACTTGCTTGACGACGACTTCCCGCTTCAGCAGATCGGCGTGATCGAGATCGAGCGAGAGTTTTTTCCAGTCGACCAGGCGATTGCCGTTGCTTTCCACCAGTTTCAGATCGCTCAGTTGCAGGTCGCCGAGCACCATCAACGCATTCTCGCCGCCGGCCAGTTGCCGGAACACCAGTTTCAGGCGCGTATCCAGCGTCGCCGCCGGCAGGCGCAGCGGCAGGCTGTCCGGCAGATAGCGGTGCAGCGCACCGAGGTCGAAACGGTCGAGATCGAGATTGATCTCGCTTTCCCGGCCATCGGCAAACGGCGTGCTCTTGCCGTCGAGCAGGAAGGGCGCGCCGTCGATGTTCGCCGCAAAGCGCGGCTGGACTTCGACCTCGGCCTGGTAGGGCAGGCTGGAAATGAAGGGAATGGCCAGTTCGATGCCGTCGACCGCATGTACCTTGTCGTAGGGCCGGTCGTCGAAGCGCAGCGAACCGTTGAGGATGCGGATGTTGTTCAGCGAGAAACGCGGCAGGCCGCTATCCGGCTCGTCCTTCGGTTTCAGCCATTCATCGAGCAGATCGGAAATATCGTAACGCCCGTCCTCGAGGCGCGTGACCGCGATGCGCGGCCCGCTCAGGCGGATTTCATCGACCACCGCAGCCAGCTTGAACAACGAGGCCGACGACAGGTTGACGTAAAGCTCGTCGAAGCCCGCCTGCTCACCGCCCTTGCCGTCGCCGACCGAAACCTGGCCCAGCGTCAGCGACAGCGCCAGCGGGTTGAAAGCGATCTCGCCCACGGTGACCGGCCGGTGCAGGGCTTTTTCGGCCTGCTCGAGCGCCAGCGAACGGAGCAGCGGCGGCACGGCCAGAAAGCCAAGGGCGATCAGCAGCAGGAAGCTTCCGCCCAGCCATTT
The DNA here is from genome assembly GCF_021401135.1 of Azonexus sp. R2A61. GTDB lineage: Bacteria > Pseudomonadota > Gammaproteobacteria > Burkholderiales > Rhodocyclaceae > Azonexus. The sequence goes on from NZ_JACBFO010000002.1 coordinate 292,898, forward strand.
CCCCCATCGGCGGACACGCGGTTGACGGGACAGTTCCAGCAGCCGGGAAACACCGGCGGCGCTCAGTTTCGACGAGTCGGGCATGATAAAATGGGTGTCGTTTTTCCGATCAAATCTAGCACACCGCCAGTGCGCGGGACCGGGCGATACAAAATTTCATGAAGTGGATTATCGACGATATCCGACGCGCCCTGGCGCAATTGACGCGCTGGCAGTTCTGGCTGGTCGTCTCGCTGCTCGGCGTGTTCGCCGGACTGGGCTGGCTGATCAGCCGGTACGCCTTCCGGACCGACAACATCCTGTCCTATCTGCACCTGACGCAAGGTGCCTGCCGGACGATGACCAACGGACCGATCATCGCAATGTTCAGCTGCATGATCTTCTTCCTGCTCACCGCGCTGCTCACCCTCGGCGAAGTCCAGCGCCACATCGAGGCACGCCGCCGTGCCGCCTGGCGGGAAATGCGGCGCAGCCTGATCTGGGCCTGCGTGTGGGGCGTCAGTGCGCTGGCCATCGGGGTCGGCGCCCTGCTCTTCTTCAAGCACAACTGTTACTGAAAGCCGCCGGCCATGCGCAGCAAACGCCACTCCGTCGTCATCGTCGACGACAACGACATGATGCGCACCGTACTGCGCGCCATGTTGCGCAGCGAGCGCTATGACATCGTCGGCGAGGCACGCAACGGCGTTCAGGCGGTGGAAATGGCTGGCCGGCTGAAGCCTGACATTGTCTGCATGGACGTGTTGATGCCGGAAAAGAACGGCATCGAGGCGATGGCCGAGATCAAGGCGGAACGCCCGGAAACCGAGATCATCATGATCACCGGCAGCGCCGACCCGGACACCGTCCAGGAAGCGATCATGAACGGTGCGGCCGGCTTCATCATCAAGCCCTTCAACGCGGCCCGCGTCATCGACACGCTGGCCAAGGTCGCCGCCCGCCTGCGCCACCGCCGCTGACGGCGTTCAGAAACCGTTGCGCCATTCGCGCAGGGCGGCGAAAACCTCGACATTTCCGGCGTCGACCGCAAGACGCCCGGCCAGCGCCGCACGCACGACCGGCTGCGCGCAGCGCAGAAAGGGATTGGTCGCCTTTTCCTCGGCCAGCGTCGATGGCACGCTGGGCCGGCCGTCGGCGCGCAGGGCGCGGACCCTGGCGATGCGCTGCCGGATATCCGGGTTGTCCGGTTCCACGGTCGACGCGAAGCGCAGGTTGATTTCCGTGTATTCGTGGGCGCAATGGATCAGCGTGTCGTCGGGCAAGGCGGCGATACGCGCCAGCGAAGCCGCCATCTGCGCCGGCGTGCCTTCGAACAAGCGCCCGCAACCGGCACCGAACAGCGTGTCGCCGCAGAACAGCGCATTGGCGCAGCGATAGGCCAGATGACCGCGCGTATGGCCGGGCACGGCAAGCACGTCGAGGCTTTCGCCGAGTAGCGTCAAGGTCTCGCCGCCATGCAAGGGGCAGGTCGTGCCTGTGATAGACTCGGCGGCCGGTGCGTAGACGTCCGCCCGGTAGCGCCGGACCAGTTCGCCGACCCCGCCTTGGTGATCCGCATGGTGATGGGTGACCAGGATGGCGGCAAGGTCGAGTCCGAGCGATTCAAGCCGGTCGACGACCGGCGCGGCATCGCCCGGATCGACGACGAGCGCCGAACGCTCGCGCACCAGCAGCCAGATGTAATTGTCCTTGAACGCGGGAATGGGTGATATCTCGAACATGCCGGAACTATCGAACCCGCTCGGCCGGATGTCAATCTCCGGGCTCGCCGCCTGGATCGCCTCGCCGCAGGGGCGTTACATCATCGACTGGGAAGCGGCGTGCATCGACGAGGCAGTCGGCGACATTTTCGGCTTCAACGCCCTGCAGATCGGCCTGCCGCAACAGGACTTCCTGCGTGCCAACCGCATCCCGCTGCGCTGCCGGATCGGCGAAGGCGAACCGGTCAGCCTGCGCTGCGATCCGGCGGCCCTGCCGATCGCCACGCAAAGCGTCGATCTCGTCATCCTGCCGCACGTTCTCGAATTCGCCGACGATCCGCACCAGATCCTGCGCGAGGTCGAACGCGTGCTGATCCCGGAAGGCCAGTTGATCGTCGTCGGTTTCAATCCGCTGTCGCTGTGGGGGCTGCGGAAACAGGCACGGCGCGGCGGCGGCTTCCCGTGGAACGGCAGTTACCTGTCGCCCGGTCGCCTGAAGGATTGGCTGAAATTGCTCGGTTTCGAAGTCGACCGCGGCCAGTACGGTTGCTACGCGCCGCCGTGCGAACAGCAGAAATGGTTGCAGCGCTGGCGCTTTACCGAAAGCGCCGGACGCCGCTGGTGGAAATTCTCGGGCGCGGTGTATCTGATGCGCGCCGTCAAGCGGGTCAACGGCATGCGCCTGATCACCCCGGCCTGGCGCAGGAAACCCCTGCGCGCCAAGGCATTGCGCCCGGTCACGCAAAAGGAAGGTCACAGTGACTGAATCAGTCGACATCTATACCGACGGCGCCTGCCGCGGCAACCCTGGCCCGGGCGGCTGGGGCGTGCTGTTGCGCATGGGAGCGCACGAAAAGGAATTGTGGGGCGGCGAAGCGGCCACCACCAACAACCGCATGGAACTGCTGGCGGTGATCAACGCGCTGGATGCCATGAAGCGCCCGATCAGCGCGCGCGTACACAGCGATTCGCAGTACGTGCTGAAAGGCATCCGCGAATGGATTCACGGCTGGAAACGCAACGGCTGGAAAACCGCCGACAAGAAGCCGGTGAAGAACGCCGACCTGTGGCAGCGCCTGGACGAACTGGCCAGGCAGCACCGGATCGAGTGGATCTGGGTCAAGGGTCATGCCGGCGACCCCGGCAACGAGCGTGCCGACGCGCTGGCCAATCGCGGCATCGACGAATTGCAGGAGCGCGCATGAGACAGATCGTCCTCGATACCGAAACCACCGGCCTCGATCCGCGTCAGGGTCACCGCATCATCGAAGTCGCCTGCATCGAACTGGTCAACCGCCGGCTGACCGGCCACCACCTGCACAAGTACGTCAATCCGGAGCGCGAAATCGACGCCGGCGCCCAGGCGGTGCACGGCATCACCCTCGATTTCCTGGCCGACAAGCCGAAATTCGCCGACGTCGTTGATGAGTTCCTCGACTTCATCAACGGTGCGCAACTGATCATCCACAACGCGCCGTTCGACATCGGCTTCCTCAACGCCGAACTCGAACGCCTCGGCCGGGTACCGGTCACGACCGTCTGCAACGGCGTCATCGACACGCTGAAGGACGCCAAGGAACTGCACCCCGGCAAGCGCAACAGCCTCGATGCGCTGTGCGAACGCTACGAGATCGACAACTCCAGCCGCACGCTGCACGGCGCCCTGCTCGATACCGAATTGCTGGCGGAAGTCTATCTGGCCATGACGCGCGGCCAGAACGCGCTGATGATCGAACCGGACGAAGCGGCGCCGGTGCGCCTCGGTGCCGACGGCAAGGTACGCGAGCGCAAGCCCCTGCTGGTCCGTCGGGCAAGCGCCGAGGAACTGGCCGAGCACGAACGCATGCTGGCCGCGATCGACAAGGAATCCAAGGGCGCCTGCCTGTGGCTGCCCAAACCGGCCGTCGAAGCGGCCTGAGAAAGGACATCATGCGCGAAATCACCGCCGACGCCCGTGAGCAGGCCTGCGACCTGCTCACCTTCATCGACGCCAGTCCCAGCCCCTGGCATGCCGTGGCAAGCTGCAAGCAACGCCTGCTGGCCGCCGGTTTTCAACGGCTGGAAGAGGTCGACCGCTGGCAGCTTGAACCGGGCGGCCGCTATTTCGTCGTCCGCGGCGGCTCGTCGATTGTCGCATTCACACTCGGCGAAACGCCGCTGCTCGACACCGGCCTGACGCTGGTCGGTGCCCACACCGACTCGCCGGGACTGCGCGTCAAGCCGCGACCGGCGGAAGACAGCGCCGGCGTCGTCCGGCTCGGTGTCGAAGTCTATGGCGGACCGATCCTCGCCACCTTCAGCGACCGCGATCTCGGGCTGGCCGGCCGCGTCATGGTACGCACCGGCAGCGGCATCGAAAGCCGTCTGGTGCATCTCGACGAACCGCTGCTGCGCCTGCCCAACCTGGCGATCCACATGAACCGCGAGGTCAACGAAGCCGGCCTCAAGTTCAACAAGCAGACCGAGTTGCCGCTGCTGCTTGGCATCGGCGAGGCCGGACGCAGCGCCGACGAACGCTTCCGCCAGCCGGTCGCGGCGGCCGCCGGCGTTGCACCGGAAGCACTGATGACCTGGGAGCTGGTCGCCTGCGACACGCAAAAAGGGGCTTTCTGGGGCGTCGACCGCGAGTTCGTCGCCAACGGCCAGCTCGACAACCTGGCCTCCTGCCATGCCGCGCTGAGTGCCCTGCTGGCAACGCAACGACCGACGCAGACCTGCATCGTCGCCCTGTTCGATCACGAGGAAGTCGGCTCGGAAAGCGCCGTCGGTGCCGGCGGCAGCCTGGTCGGCGATCTGCTGCAACGGATCGCCTTGCAGGCCGGGCTTGATGTCGAAGACCAGCGTCGCCTGCTGGCCCGCAGCTTCTTCATCAGTGCCGACATGGCGCATGCCTGGCACCCCAACTTTCCCGCGGCCTACGAACCGTGCCACCGCGTGCAGGTCAATGCCGGGCCGGTGATCAAGAGCAACGCCAACCAGCGCTACAGCACCGGCGCCGATACGGCCGCATTGTTCATGGCCATCTGCGAGCAGGCCGGCGTCCCGTGCCAGCAATACGCGCACCGGACCGACCTTGGCTGCGGCAGCACGATCGGACCGATCGTCGCGGCGCGGCTGGGCATTCCGGCCGTCGACGTCGGCTCGCCGATGTGGGCGATGCACAGCGCCCGCGAAAGCGCCGGCGTACTCGATCACCATTACATGATCCGGGCGCTCAGTGCGGCCTTTTCCGCCTGATGACGCAGTTGCTCCCCTTCGTCGCCGGTAGCGCGCTGCTGCTCTGGCTGTCGCGCAAGCCGCTGCGCCAGCCCGGCAGCCACGGCTTCTACCGTTTCTTCGCCTGGGAATGCATTCTCGGGCTGGTCGTCATCAACCGGCCGGTCTGGGGCGATGACCCGTATTCGCCGCACCAGTTCGCCTCGTGGCTGCTGATGCTGAGCAGCATCGGGCTGGTGATCGCCGGCCTCGTCGCACTGCGCCGGCACGGCGGCGCCGACCGTCGCCGCGACGACGGTTCGCTGTACGAATGGGAAAAGACCGGCGACCTCGTCACCAGCGGCATCTATCGCTGGATCCGCCATCCGATGTACGCCTCGCTGCTGGCGCTGACCTGGGGAGCCTTCCTGCAATCGCCGGGGCTGCTCGGTGCCGCGCTGGCCATCGTCGGCAGCCTGTGCCTGCTGGCCACCGCCCGCTCCGACGAACGCGAGTGCCTGACGCATTTCGGCCCGGCCTACGCCGACTACATGCGGCGCAGCAAGCGCTTCCTGCCCTACCTGTTCTGAAGGTCCTGCCGCCAGGCGACGAAGGCTTCGGCCGGCATCGGCTTGCCGAACAGGTAACCCTGCATCACCGCGCAGCCGCGCTCGAGCAGGAAGCGATGCTGGGCATCGTTCTCGACCCCTTCGGCGACCACTTCCATGCCGAGATCGCGGGCCAGCGACAACGTGGCCGAAGCGATCGCCACGTCTTCCGCATCGTCGGGCAGATCGCGCACGAAACTGCGGTCGAGCTTCAGCCGATGGATCGGCAAGCGCTTGAGATAGCTGAGACTGGAGTAGCCGGTGCCGAAGTCGTCGAGCGCCAGCTGGATGCCCAGCTTGCGCAACTCGTTCATGCGCGCCAGCACCTCCGGCGTCGGCTGCATCAGCGCACTTTCGGTCAGTTCCAGCTCCAGCCAGGCCGGATCGGCCCCCGTCTCGCCCAGGATGCGGCGGACCATGGCGACAAACTCCGGATGCTGGAACTGCAGTGCCGAAATGTTCACCGCCATCGTCAGTTCAATGCCCAGGTGGTGCCATTCGACCCACTGCCGACAGGCCTCGGCCAGCACCCATTCGCCGAGCGGCAGGATCAGGCCGCTATCCTCGGCCACGCCGATGAACTGCGCCGGCGGCAACAAACCGAATTCGGGATGCTGCCAGCGAATCAAGGCTTCGCAACCGGACAGGCCGCCGCCCGCCGCCATCTGCGGCTGGAAGAAAAGAACCAGTTCGTTGCGGTCGACCGCACGACGCAGCGCATTTTCCAGCATCAGCCGCTCCAGCGCATGGACGTCCATCTCGGGCTTGAAGTAATGGTAGGTGTTGCGCCCCTGTCCCTTGGCACTGTACATCGCCACGTCGGCATGCTTGAGCAGCGTACTCAGATCCTCGCCATCGCCCGGGAAAAGCGAAATGCCGATACTCACCGAAATGCTCAGTTCGTGGCCGCCGACATCGATCGACGACTGCAGCGAGGCGATCAGCTTGCGCGCGACCAGCGCCGCATCCTCGGGATGACTCAGCCGCGGCAGCAACACGACGAACTCATCGCCCCCCAGCCGGGCCAGGAAATCGTTCTCGCGCAGGCAGGCCGACAGACGGCGGGCAACGGCCGACAACAACTGGTCGCCGACCGGATGGCCAAGCGTGTCATTGATCGCCTTGAAATGATCCAGATCGAGGAACAGCACCGCCAGCGTGTCGCCATGCCGCTCCGCCGAGCGCAGCTCGTTCTGCGCCCGTTCGTTCCACAACGTCCGGTTCGGCAAGCCGGTCAGCACATCGTAATGGGCCAGATAGGCGATATGCGCTTCGGCAGCACGGGCGGCGGTGACGTCCTGCGCCGTGCCGCGCACCCGCAAGCCCTGCTTGTCGAGCCAGCCGCTTTCGATGCGGAAATGCAGCACGCGGGCCAGACCGCCCTCTTCGCCCAGACGGCAGTCGAGCGCCTCCTCGCCGGGTGCTTCGGCAACCCTGGCCAGCGCATGCGCCAGCGCCGCCCGATCCTCGGGATGAATGCAAGCCAGCAGTTCGGCCTGCCCGATCGTTTCGCGCGGCGGAAGCTGCAGCACGCTGCACAGCTCGCCTGAGCAGTACAGCAATTCGCTGCGCGGCAACTGCTCCCAACTGCCCATGCGGGCAATGCGCTGCGCCTGCAGCAATTCTTCCTGACGCACGGCCAGCTGGCGGCTCGCTTCCGCCAGCTGATGCGTGCGCTCGTCGACCAGCATCTCGACGCGCCGCGCCCGGCCGCTGGTCAACAGCAGGAAAGCACCAAGCACCCCGGTGGTCAGCAAGCCGAGCGCCAGCGTCAGCCAGACGCCCCAACTGCGCAAGGACTCCATGTAGGCGGGCGACGCTCCGGCCCGCAGGTACCATTGCCGGCCGGCAAACGACAACGGCGTCTGCCAGCGCAGGCGCCCTTCGGCCCAGTCCAGGGATTCGCAACCGGCAGGACCGAAGAGGCGCGGCCCTTCGCCGGGCGTCCCTTCGACCAGACAGACCTCGACCTGCTCGCGGCCGCTCCCCTCGAGCGCGGCGATCATCGCATCGTCCATCCGGAAAACTGCCGACACCATGCCCAGCTGCCGCTCCGGCTGACCGCCGAAGACCGCCTCATAGACCACGACCCCGCGCTGTTCGCCCCGTTCCTGAACCAGCCGGATCGATTCCGAGGCGATCGGCATCCGGCTGTCGCGCGTACGCTTTGCGGCGACTGCCGTCCGTTCCAGCACCAGCGGATCGAGACCGACCACACTGCGGTTGGAAACCAGCGGCTCGACGAAAAGGATGGGGAGATACTCGGCCTTGCGCTGCGCAATGTAGGTATGCCCCGCCGGATCGCGCCCGAGGATGGCGAAATCGGGTCGTTCGCGCCGAATCGCTGCTTCAAAGGCATCGCGTCCGGCATCCTCGATCAGCGGACTCCAGCCGAAATTCTGGGTGCCGGGATAGCGGGCCAGCAAAGGCATGACGAACTCCCGCCAGACATTCGCATCGAGCGCCGGATGGACGGCCGCCAGCCCCTCCAGGGCGAGCACCTGATCGAGTTGGGCATCCAGCCGGCGCTTGACCAGACTGGCCAGATGCTCGGCATCGCGGTTGAACTGTGTCTGCAGGCGCCGCTCCTCCCAGTCCCGGACCTGCACGAAGGTGAAGGCCAGCAGACCGAGCGCGACGCTCATCGGCACGGTCACCGCCAGCCGGCGCGAACGCCAGGCTGCGGCCGGGCGCGCCAGGAAGACCATCACCAGCGGCAGCATGATCAACACACCCAGCGTATCGCCGGCCCACCAGTTCATCCACGTGAACATCGCATCTGCCGAAGGCACGGCACCGAGGACGACCAGCATGCCGACGCCGATGCTCGGGCTGATCAGACAGCCGAGCGGAGCAACGATGCCGACAAAACGCAGAATGCTCTCCGGCGTATCGAGTGCCGAATCGGGCCCGTTCAGACGACCGGCCAGCCAGTAGCCAACCGTTGCCTGCAGGGATGCGCCGATGGCTGGAAGCCCCAGGGCCAGCCAGTCGGACGACGAAAGTCCGGTCTGCCAGGCGGCGACGAACTGGACGGCAAACGAACCGAGAAAGACACCGGGCAAGCAGCGCGGGCCATAGATGAGCATTGCCGCCAGGGCAATACCGGCCGGCGGGAACAACGGGGCGGCATAACCCGGCGGCACGGCGACCTTCAACGATAGCCAGCCGCTCACGGCGTAGGCCAGACAGAGCAGCAGGTTACGGCGCAAATTGGCTGACATCGGCTGGCGAAACGAGGGGTTGAAATCTGACGGTGGAATTATAGGGGCGGGATGACGCTTTGCTCCGCCCTGCGGAAGAAAATCGGCATTTTGTGATTTTCCGTTTTTTGTCGCGAAACAGGGTCGACCGCGACAAATTGCCGCGCCGGACGCCCTGCCCGGCACCGGCCAAATGTCGGATAATGCCGCCCATGCCGTTCTCCTACCACCCCGCCGGCGCAACCGATCACTGGCTCAACCTGCGTCGCCTGGTTGCCAGCCGCTGGCTGGTGCTGGCGACGACCGCCCTGTTCGTGATGATCGTTCCCGGCGTGCTCGACGTGCCGCTGCCGCAATGGCCGCTGCTCGGCATCATCGCTGCGGGTGCGCTGTTCAATCTTGTCGTCGGCTGGCGCCTGCCTCAATCCTTGACCGCGGACGACGCCGAATTCGCGCGCCAGTTGCTGTTCGACATCGCCCTGCTGTCGGCCTTGCTGTTCTTCAGCGGCGGTGCCACCAATCCGCTGGTCTCCTTGCTGCTGCCGCCGGTCGCCATCGCCGCGCTGGCCCTGCCCGGTCGCTTCGTCGTTCTGGTCGGCTGCGTCGCCATCCTTGCCTATTCGCTGCTGATGGTCGAATACCTGCCGCTGGCCATCGCCGACGCGACACGGGCGACCCGGCTGCACCTGATCGGCATGTGGCTGACCTTTACCGTATCGGCCGCCATGATCGGCTGGCTGATCCTGCGCATGACGCGGTTGATCCGCGAGCGCGATGCCGCCCTCGCCGCGGCGCGCGAACAGGCCCTGCGCGACGAGCGGATCACTGCGATGGGCACGCTCGCCGCCGGTGCCGCGCACGAACTGGGCACGCCGCTGGCGACAATGGCGCTGGTCGCCGGCGAAATGGCGCACGACGCCACGCTGTCGCCGGAAAGCCGGGCCGACGTTGCACTGCTGCGGCAACAGATCGGCATCTGCAAGGACATCGTCGGCAGCCTGGCCCGACGAGCCGATGCCGAACGCCTCGAAAATCCGCCGCAACAGCCCGTCGACCGCTGGCTCGACAGCCTTCGCCAACGCTGGCACGCCGTCCGGCCGCAGGCGGCGAGCCGGCTGGTGCTCGGCAGCGACAGGCCGGCACCGGAAATCGCCGCCGATCCCAGACTCGAACAGGCCCTGCTCAACCTGCTCAACAATGCCGCGAATGCCAGCGCCCAGCCGCTGGAAATCCGTCTCGCCTGGTCGTCGACCGGGATCGACATCGAAATTCGCGACCAGGGCCCGGGTTTTCCGGAACCCGTACTCGCCCTTTCCGGACGCAGCGAACTGCCGCCGCACGAAGCCGGCAGCGGTGTCGGCCTGATGCTGACCCGCTCGGCCATCGAGCAACTGGGCGGCCGGCTGATCCTGCTCAACCCCGACGACGGCGGTGCACTGGCCCGCATCGAACTGCCACGTACGCCACGATGAGGAACGACGACCTGATCCTGGTCATCGACGACGACCCGGTTTTCAACGCCGTACTGGTCCGCACGCTCACCCGCCGCGGCATGACCGCCTGCGGCGCGACCAGCGCCGACGAAGGGCTGGCGGCGATGCGGGCGCGGCGTCCCGGACGCATCGTGCTCGACCTCAATCTCGATGGAGCCTCGGGCCTGGCACTGATCCCCGAGCTGCTGGCCGTCGATGGCGCAGCCCGCATCGTGGTCCTCACCGGTTACGCCAGCATCGCCACCGCCGTCGAGGCGGTCAAGCGAGGAGCCGTCCAATACCTCGCCAAGCCGGTGGAAATCGAGGCCATCCTGGCCGCGTTCGACGATCAGACCGGCGACGAAAACGTGCTGAACGCGCCGGACGAACCGCTGTCGGTCGACCGCCTGGAATGGGAACACATCCAGCGGGTGCTGGCCGAAAACGACGGCAACATTTCGGCGACGGCGCGGGCGCTGAAGATGCACCGTCGGACGCTGCAACGAAAACTGGGCAAACGGCCGGTCGCGCGCTGACCTTTACCGGCGAAAACCTGCTTCAGGTCACCCCAGCGCCCTGAACGCAAAAATCGCCACCATGGTCGGTGGCAATGCGGCAAACAGCAATCCGAGCGGGCTGACCGCGCCGTCGTCGAAACTGGCTTTGAGAATCGATGCACCCGCCGGGTTCGGGGCGTTGGCAATCAGGGTCAGGCCACCACCGGTCACCGCACCGGCCACCACCGCATACTGGAACTCCGGCGACACGCCATCGACCAGCGAGGCGAGATAGGTCAGCGCGGCATTGTCGGTGATCGCCGTCAGCGCGGTGGCCAGGAAGTACAGCACGTCGGGCTCGACGCCGAGCAGCGTTTCCTGCAGCCACCAGCGCTGCAGGCCGCCGAGGACGACCAGGCCGGCCAGGAAGAAGGCAACCAGCAGACCTTCGCGAAGGATCAGCCGATCCTGATGCTGCTTGTAGGCTTCGGTGTAGCCGAGAAAGAACAGGAACAGCCCCATGAAAATGATCGGATGATGGGCGAACAGCACGACCCCAACCAGGAAAGCCAGGTGGATCGAAGCCACCGAAAGCGGCATCCTCGCACTGCCGGCAGCGGCTTCCACCCGTCCCTTGTCGACGATCTCGTGACGGAAGAACCAGCTCACGGCCACGGCATTGGCGACGACGGCAATCGCCGCCTTCCAGCCGAAATGCGAGAACATGAACAAGCTGTCCCATTGCCATTTGGCGGCCACCATCAGCACCGGCGGCGCAGCGAAATGGGTCAGCGTGCCGCCGATCGAAATATTGACGAACAGCACGCCCAGCGTCGCATATTTGAGGCGGTTGGAAATCTCGTACTGGTAATAGCGGTCGCGCAGCATCAGCGCGGCCAGCGTCATCGCCGCCGGTTCGGTGATGAACGAGCCGAGCAGCGGCACCAACGACAGGCAGAGGAAATAGACGGCCAGCGCACGTGGAATCGGAATCGCCATGGCGACCAGCCGGACCAGGTTGATCACCGTAAACAGGATGGGCCGGCTGGCGGCGATGACCATGATCACGAAAACGAAAGCCGGCTCCGTGAAATTGCGCGCTTCCATGTAGTCGACCGCAGCTTCCTTGCCGGTCAGGAAGAACAGCGCGGCGATCAGCACGAAGGCCCAGAAACCGAAGACCACCTCGACTTCGGCCAGCAGATGCCACAGCCCGGCGTGACGCGATTCGCGGTGGGCCAGTTCGGCGAAGAACTTGGTCGAGAAGGTATGGATCAACGCGATCGCGAAGATCACGGTGGCGACGATTTCCGGCGTACTGGCGTTGGCAATCATTGTTCCATCGGGTGATGCGCGTTAAGGATTGCGTAAGTATGCACTATTTACGCGCTGCCGCGCCCCAACCAGTAAAGCACGACGCGGAACAGGTATTCCGGATCGACCGGTTTGCCGATGAAATCGTCCATGCCGGCATCCATGCAGCGCTGCCGGTCCTCGGCGAAGGCGTTGGCGGTCATGGCGACGACCGGCAGGGTTTCGCAGCCGGGCAGGCGGCGCAGGCGGCGGGTGGCCTCGAGGCCGTCGAGCACCGGCATCTGCATGTCCATCAGCACCAGATCGAATTTCCCGTTTTTCAGGCGGTCGACCGCAAGTTCGCCGTTGTCGGCCACCGTGACATCGAGCCCCGCCCCTTCGAGCAACATCACGCCGATTTCCTGATTGACCGGTTCATCCTCGACCAGCAGCACCCGGCGGCCGGCAAAATGCGCCTGTAGCTGCGCCTCCGACTCGCCGTTGTGCAGACGTTCGCCCGACAGCCCTTCTCCACCGCCCTTGGTGAGACGCGCGGAGAACCAGAACGTGCTGCCTTCGCCCGGTCGGCTGTCGGCACCGACCTCGCCGCCCATCAGGCTGGCCAGTTGGCGGGTGATCGCCAGGCCCAGCCCGGTACCGCCATACATCCGCGTCAACGAACGCTCACCCTGCTCGAACGGACGGAACAGGCCGGCCAGGCGCTCGGCTGCGATACCGATGCCGGTATCGACCACTTCGAAGCGCAGCAACACGTCTTTCGGCGTCTCCTCGATCAGCTTCGTACGCAGGGTCACCACACCGTGCTCGGTGAACTTGATGGCGTTCGAGACGTAATTCAGCAGCGCCTGAGTCAGGCGCGTCGGATCGCCCAGCAGGTGCGGCGGCAGCACATCGGTATCGACCTGCAGTCGCAGTTTCTTGGCATTGGCCGTCGCCTTGACCATCGACACGACGTTGCCGGCGAGTTGATCGACGGCAACCGGAATCGCCTCCAGCACCAGCTTGCCGGCCTCGATCTTGGACAGGTCGAGGATGTCGTTGATCACCGTCAGCAGATGCTGGGCAGACAAGGCGATCTTGTCCACATGATCGCTCTGCACCGCAGTCAGCCCGGTGCGCCGGAGGATATGCAGCAGACCGATGACGCCGTTCATCGGCGTCCGGATTTCGTGACTCATGCTGGCCAGGAAGGCCGCCTTGGACTGTGTCGCGGCCTCAGCCTCGCGGCGGGCCAGGTCGAGATGCCGGTTGGCCTCGGTAAGCTCGGCCGTCCGCGCCGCCACCTTCTCTTCCAGGCGGTCCCGGTAGGCCGCCAGCTCCGCTTCGACCTGCTTGCGCTGCGTGATGTCGCGCGCCGAGGCAATCATCATCGACTCGCCCTCGCACTCGAAGGCCCGGATGCTGAGCTCGACGTCGAGCACCGTTCCATCGCTGCGCCGGTGACGGGTCTCGATGATCATCGAGCCCTGCTCGGCCTGCAGCCGGGCCATGCCTTCGAGAATTTCGGTCGCCGACTTGGCCACATCGAAATCGGTGACATGCAGCCGGCCGATCGCCGACTTGTCCAGCCCGAGCATGTCGAGAAAGGCGCGATTGGCATCGACCAGCAGACCGTTGCGGTCGATGACGTGAATGCCGTCGGTCGCCGTATGCACCAGGGCCTGCTGGCGGGCGATGGTCTTCCAGGCATCGCTGGCACGCCGCTGATAGACCCGCAGGCCGGCCAGCGTGATGGCCGCGCCGACCAGGTACAAGCCCGACAACAGGTAGAGCTGCATCCGCCAGTCGGCGAACACCGCATTCAGATCGCGCCCCACCGCCACCACCAGCGGCTGATCGAAATGCGCCTCTCGCGGCTCGACGGTACGTACCGAAACCAGTTGCGGCACGCCCGGCTTGATCACATCGTCGATGACGCTGTCGGCGATGCCACGTTCGCGATGTTGCTGGAAATAGCTGCCGGCACGATTCAGCTCTCGGCCGCCTGCGGCGCTTTCCGCCGGCACCGACAGGATCTGCACCCCGTTGCCATGCGCCAGCGCCGCCCACATGTCGGGCACATAAAGCGTGGATCCGAGCAGACTGCCGATGAAGGGCGTATCCATCGTTGCCATCACGACACCGACGAAGCGGCCGTCACGATCCAGCACCTTGCGCGACAGGGTGAAGGTGTATTCGCCGAACACCGTCTGAAAAGGCGGCGAAAGAATGCACAACGACGCGTCCATGGTGTCGCGGGCGGCCTGGAAATAATGCCGGTGCGAAAAGTTTTGGCCCAGCAGATCCTTGCGATTGGCCGCCTGCACCCGACCTTCGGCATCGAGCAGCATCAGGATCGAGGTACCGTGGCCAACGATGACCAGGCGGTCGATCTGTCGCGACAAGTCGCGCAGTTCATCGCCGGCAGGCAGCCCCTCGGCCAGTTCGCCCTCGACCTGCAGGATCATCGACCGGGTCCCCACCAAGCGACGGCCGATGATATCGGCGGCAACCTGGCTGAGATTGCCCAGGTGGGTTCTTTCGATCCGCTCTACCGCCCGATGCGTGACGACCAGGTGATAAACGATGCCGGATGCAACGATCGCCAGACAGGCAATCGCCATGATCCACTGGGCCCGGAAAGCCAGACGCATCGAAAACGCGGAATTCATTCACCCATATGCAATCAGTTATCGATACACGCATTCTGCATCAAAGAAAAACCCCGGACTTGACTCAAGTCAAGTCCGGGGCCGGAATCCCGCAGCTTTCGGGCGAATCAGTGGTGGTGATGCTCCATCGCCGGCATGCCCTTGAGCACCTTGGCATCGACCTGCTTGCTGCTGCCGTCGTCGAAACCGAGCGTCAGCGGCACGACGTCGCCTTCCTTCAGCGGCGCCTTCAGATCGATCATCATCACGTGCAGGCCGCCCGGCTTGAGCACGGCTTCGCCCTTGGCCGGCACGTCGATGGCCGCTACCGGGCGCATCTTCATCACGCCATTCTCATTCAGGTGGGTATGCAGTTCGGTCACTTTCGATGCCGGGTTGTCGGCCTTGACCAGTTTGACCGGCGTCGTGCCGCTGTTGCGCAACACCATGAAAGCGGCCGTCGCCGGCGCATTGGGAGGGGCCAGGCGGACGTAAGGCTGGTCGACGCTGACCTGGTCGGCGGCACCGGCAAAGGCTGCGGTCGACAGACAGAAACCGGAAATAATCAGGGCAAGACGTTTCATGCTTTCTCCTTCAGGGTTGATGTAGATACTGGCGAATCAGCGCCGCCACCTGGGCGGGCGGCGTGCCATGCGCCATGCGTGCCACCAGACGGCCATCGCGGCCGACAATGAACGTTTCCGCCGAATGGTCGACGACATAACCGCCGCCGGCGGTATCGACCTTCTGCTCGGCATAGAACACGCCGTAACGCCGGGCCACATCGGCCACTTCGTCGGCGCTGCCGGTCACCCCGACGATGGCCGGGTCGAAAAAGGCGACATATTCCTTCAGGCGTTCGACCGTATCGCGCCGGGGATCCACCGACACGAAGATCATCGCCACATCCTTGCGCTCGTCCGGCGTCAGCTGCTTCAGCCCTTCGCCAGTAGCGGCGAGCGAGGTCGGGCAGATGTCAGGGCAATAGGTATAGCCGAAATAGACCAGCACCAGCTTGCCATGCAGATCGCCCAAGCGGACCGGACCGTCGGCCGAGCGCAGCGCAAAATCTCCCCCCGGCGGCAAGGTTTGCACCAGCGACGGGGTTTTCTGCACATCGGGCTGCCAGAAGATGGCCAGCCCGAGCACCAGTGCGGCCAACACACCGGCAAGCAAACCCAGCATCCGTTCGTTCATCGTCACGCTCCCGTGGTAAACCGCAAGGGTACGCCCATCCGCCCCCGGGCCGTATCGAGCAGGACGGTGGCCTGCCACAGCATGCGGCCGGTCACGCAGACCGGCAATGTGACATCGGCCGAAAAACGCCCGTTGCCGAGGGCTTTCAGGAGCGGCCGGTTGAAGCCCATGCTCATGTCCATGCCGGAAAAATCCACTTCAACGGCGTCGACCGCAAGCCCCTCGACCTGCAGTTCGAACGAAAACGGATGAACCAGCGGGATCGGGCGCGACGAGACATCCGCAACGATCGCGCCGCCGCCCGGCAAGGCCACGCGACACGGTGCCTGCTGCAGATCGCAGGCAGCATCCGGCGCTACGCTCAGGTCGGTATGCGGCAACAACATCGGTGAAAGCTTGTAGCCGACGACGACAACCAGTGCGATGAGCAGCAGCCCGATCAGGTCGATGAGGGTTTTCTTGTTCAGTGTCACGAATACATTCCCGGCAAGGAAAGGCCGCATTGTCCTGCACCCGCCCGTTCCCGCCAATTGCCGGATTCTTTCACACACCGAAGGCAGCGGCCTGCGACAAATTGCCGCAGCACCGGACAAACTTCGCCGGATGCTAATATTCGGGCTCCCCCCTTCCGGAGTTCGCCGTGTTCCGCTATCTCAGCCTGCTGGTTTTCTGTGCTTTCCTCGGGGCGACCGCCAACGCGGCAGCGGACAGCAAAGCACTCTTCGCCGTCACGTTGAGCGACGCCAACGACAAGCCGGTAGCGCTGTCCCGCTACCGCGGCAAACCGCTGGTGATCAACTTCTGGGCACGCTGGTGTCCGCCTTGCCGGGCAGAAATCCCCGAACTCGCCGCGTTCCAGAAAAAACACCGCGGCCAGATCGAGGTGCTGGGCATCGGCCTCGAAGACGAAGCCGCGCCCGTTCGCGAATTCATGCGCAAGTACGCCATGGACTACGCCGTCTTTCTTGGCCGCGAACAGGCCATCCCGATGATGCAGCAACTCGGCAACAGCCGCGGCGGCCTGCCTTTCACCGTCTATGTGGACCGCGAGGGGCGCATCGTCGGCCAGAAGCTCGGCATGCTCAAGCCCGCCGATCTCGAAGCCGCAGCCGAACTGTTGCTTGCCCCAGGACGCTGAACGTCGTATCGGCCGTGGCCGGAATCAGGAATCAGTCTTCCAGACCAGCGAGTTCCTTGACCAGCAAACGCACGATGCGTTGCCGCGCTTCGGGCAATGCAGCGATGTCCCGCATCAACTGATAGTCGAACGACGGCTGCGGCTCGCGAGCGACCAGCCCGTGTTCGCCCGCCTGTCCGAAGCGCAACCACTCGGGCGCGACCTGCAGCCAGTTGGCCAGCGTCAGCAATTTGTCCTGTGCCGGGATGGCCTCGCCGAGCAACCACTTGCGGGCCGCATGCATGGAAATCGGCCCCCCTGCATAACGCCGATTGAATTCGCGCGCCAGATCGGTCGGCCGATAGCCGCTTTTGCCCGCGCGCACCAGACACTCCTGCAAGCGCTGGCTGAAAGCGTATTTTTCGTGATCCGAACTCATGCGGGCAAAGTTAGCAATCGCCAGGTTTCCAAACGGTCAATAAAACAACTTGACTAGCAGTTAACATCAAACTAAAGTCAGCACTCCGCCATGCAAAACGAATGGGCAGCAAACACTGCCCGGACCTCGCCGGATGGCCATGCCGACATCGTTTCCAAGGAACCCACGTTTCCTCGCCCCGCATTCGGGCTGGCGCCATGCGCTTGCCTCCTGCGGCAGAAAGATCGGGGCAAACTGCGCCAGCATCGTGCTTTTTGCCTGTTCCGGCCTGTATACCGCAGCATCCTCCGCACAACAGACAGCGGCGCCACTGCCCCATGTCCGACTGTCGGCCGTGCAAATCCGGCAGTTGATCGAAACGCGCCCGGTGTGGTGCCTGAAACGCCGGCCACAAAGTCAGGTTTGCGACAAGGTGGCGCGCCTGAACGTGGCTGCGGACGGTCGCGGTCAGATGCATCTGACCGCACTGGAAAACCTTCCGAGGCAAGACGGAAATACCTGGGCCATGCTCAAGAAACGGGTCGGTTTCACCATCTGGCTCGACGGCGATACCTTGTGCATGCCGCCCGTCGAAAAGCGATCGACCGCGCCCGAATGGTATGAAGCCAGCGACGACGCGGCACGCATCGGTCCCGGCGATCGCCGGCTCACGCCGGCATTGCGAGCGGAAATATTCCGCCAGGCAGGACAGATGAGATATCGACAAGCCGCACAAGACCTGCAAGCAACCTGCGTCGCCATCCTGAAAGTTGGCGGCGCCCTGCCGCATTATGTTGCCGAACGGATCACCGACGAAATACGAGGTACGGCAAAGTACGGGGAAAAATGGGCACGGTTTGTCGCCGTCGATCAGGAAGACGGACTACGCCTGCCCGGGAGTTAACACCGCCACTTCGTCCGAGCGAGAACGGCCCGAACGATCTCAGGCACGCCGTACGCCGACCACGCCCTCCACTTCATGGATCAGCGTCAGCGTGCGCTGCAACTGCTGCAGGTTGGCGATCTCGACAGTAAAGCTCATGTGCGCCTTACCCTGTTTCGACTGGGTGTTGACCCCGGTGACGTTGATTTTCTCGCGGGCATAGATTTCCGAGATGTCGCGCAGCAGGCCTTGACGGTCGTGCGCGTCGACAATGATGTCGGCGGCGAACACGCCGGTGGTCTGGCCGCCCCATTCGGTCTCGATCACGCGCTCGGGATGCAGGGCGGCGAGATTGGCGAAATTCGGGCAGTCGCCGCGATGGATCGAGATGCCCTTGCCGCGCGTGACGAAGCCCTGGATTTCATCGGGCGGCGCCGGCTTGCAGCAACGCGCCAGTTGCGTCAGCAGCTTGTCGACACCGACGATCAGGATGCCCTGGTTGCCATCCACCGGCTTGCTCGGCCGCGTCGCCACGGCGTCCGGCGGTGTCGTCTCGGCCAGCAGATCGCCGCCGCGGGCCACCGCCTGGAACTGGCGCTGGTTCATGTCGCCGCGTGCCGCCGCGATGTACATGTCGTCGGCCTTGGCAAAGCCCATCTTGCGCGCCAGTTCCTCGACGTTGGCGCCGGTCTGGCCGGCGCGCTGCAGTTCCTTGACGATCAGCGAGCGGCCTTCGGCCAGGGTTTCCTCCAGCGCCAGATTGGCGAACCAGGCGCGCACCTTGGTCCGGGCGCTCTTGGTCTGGATATAGCCGAGCGACGGATTCAGCCAGTCGCGCGACGGCCCACCGAGCTTGGCGGTGACGATCTCGACCTGCTGCCCGGTCTGCAACGAGGTGTTAAGCGGCACCAGCTGGCCGCCGACCTTGGCGCCGCGGCAGCGGTGGCCGAGATCGGTATGCACGCGGTAGGCGAAATCGACCGGGGTCGAGCCGGCCGGCAGGTCGACCACCCGGCCTTGCGGCGTCAGCACGTAGATCGTCTCGTCGAGCGCCGCCTGCTTGTAGTGACGAACCCAGTCGGAACTGTCGGCGACTTCGTCTTTCCAGGTCAGCAGCTGGCGCAGCCAGGCGATCTTCTCGTCGTAGTCGTCGGCACCCGGCGCCTTGGCGCCTTCCTTGTAGCGCCAGTGCGCGGCAACACCGAGCTCGGCGTGCTTGTGCATCTCCCAGGTACGGATCTGGATTTCCAGGCTGCGCCCGTCCGGGCAGCTGACCGCGGTGTGCAGCGAGCGGTAGTGGTTGCCCTTGGGCTTCGAGATGTAATCGTCGAACTCCTTGGAAATCGGCACCCACAGGTTGTGCACGATGCCCAGCGCGGTGTAGCAGTCCTTGATGTCGTCGACAATGATGCGCAACGCCCGCACGTCATAGACTTCCGAGAACTCGACGCCCTTCTTGCGCATCTTGTTCCAGATACTGTAGATGTGCTTCGGTCGACCGTAGATTTCGGCATTATCGATGCCCGAGGCCTCCAGTTCCTCGCGCACGCGGCGCACCGCGTCGGCGATGAAGGCCTCGCGCTCGCTGCGCTTCTCGTCCAGTTGCCTGGCGATCGACTTGTAGGTTTCCGGATGCATGAAGCGGAAGGACAGATCCTCCAGCTCCCATTTCAATTCCCAGACCCCCAGGCGATTGGCCAGCGGCGAGTAGAGTTCGAGCGTCTCGCGCGCCACCTGGACGCGCAGATCGTCGGGGCTGGCAGCATAGAAGCGCAAGGTCTGCGTGCGACTGGCCAGCCGCAACAGCACGACCCGGATGTCTTCGACCATGGCCAGCAGCATCTTGCGCAACACCTCGACCTGGGCGCGCATTTCTGCCGGATTGGCCTCGCCGCCTTCCAGATCGGCGGCAACGAAGCCCTTGGCAATCGGCCGCAGCCGGTTCAGGCGCGAGATGCCCTGCACCAGATGCGCGGCCGGCCGACCGAACTTTTCCTCGATCCGGGTAATGCCGTGCTCGTCCTGCGCGGGTATGGCGAACAGCACGGCGGCAATCCGGGATTCGACGTCGAGCTTGAGCCCGGCAATGATCACTGCCATCCCCAGCGCATGGGCCCAGATACGCTCGCCGCTGCCCAGCGTCTGATCGGCATAGACCTGCCAGGCGTATTCGACGGCGGCCCGCAGACGGGACACGTCATCGGCCGCCAAACCATCCGAAAGTTTGGAGAAGTACTGCTCGAAGTCGCTCTGCGCGGCGACGGAATGCACGACGGAGACCATGGGGCCGGATTATAGATCGGTCCGCGCAATGCCGAATGTTTTCCGGGCGCATCGCACAGTGTTATAAGATGGTTTCATACCTCGCCCCTTGGTGTGAACGCATGCGCCTCCGCCTGCTCGTCCTGCTCGGCACCGCACTGCTGACGGCTACATCCGTCATGGCCGGGAGCGATATCGCCGAGCGGCCGGGCATCCGCCTGGGCGTGCTCGCCTACCGGGGCGAAGCGCAGGCCCGCCAGGACTGGCAGGGGCATGCCGACTATCTGACGCAACGCCTGCAGCGACCGGTCGAACTGCGGCCACTCGGCTATCAGGCGATCGACGAGGCGGTCGCCCGCCACGAGATCGATCTGCTGATCACCAATACCGGCCACTACACCGAACTGGAAAGCACCGGAGAGGTAGCGCGTATCGCCACCCGGCTGATCGCCGGACCGAACGGTCCGCTAAGCCAGTTCGGCGGCACGGCGATCGCCCGGGTCGAGCGCAGCGACATCGCCCATTACCGCGACCTTAAGGGGAAGCGCGTGATGATCCCGGACACCTCCAGCCTCGGCGGCTGGCAGGTGCACCTGCGCGAAGCCCTGGCTCAGGGCGTCGATCTCGAACACGATTGCGGCGAACTGCTCAGCACCGAAAACCACGAGAAGGTCGTTGCCGGCGTACTGGAGGGTCGAGCCGACGTCGGCCTGGTCCGCTCCGACCTGATCGAGTCGATGATCGCCCGGGGGCAATTGACGGCCGGCCAGCTGAAGATCGTCGATGAGCGCAAGGATGCCGGCTACCCGTTCCAGCACAGTACCCGCCTCTACCCTGAATGGCCCTTCGCCAGCATCGCCGGTTTTCCCGAAGGCTTGCGCAAGGAAGTGTTGATCGCCCTGCTCGAACTGCGTCCCGACGATCCGGCGGCCCGTAGTGCCGGCATCTACGGCTGGACCTTGTCGCAGAACTACCAGAGCGTGCTCGACCTGTTCCGCGAAGCCCGGCTCGGCCCCTACGCCCGCCAGGCGATCACCTGGGCCGATATCGTTGCCCGTTACGGTCACTGGATCACGGCGTTGTGGGTCGGCGCACTGCTCGTCCTGCTGACGATCATCCACTGGATTGCCAGGACCAACCGCCGCCTGCGCCAGAACGAAGCCTCGTTGCGACTGGCTGCGGGCGTCTTCGAGAATGCCGGGGAAGCCATCCTGATCACCGATGCCAGCGGACGCATCGTAGACGTCAACAACAGCGCCTGCCGGCTGACCGGCTATCCGCACGACGAACTGATCGGCCAGACGCCACGCCTGTTGCGCTCCGGGCACCACGACGCCACCTTTTACCAGTTGCTCTGGCAAGCCTTGCAACGCGACGGCATCTGGCGCGGCGAAATCTGGAATCGGCGCAAGGATGGCACGGTCTACGCGCAACAGACGAGCATTTCCTCGATCCGCGACCAGAACGCCAGGATCAGCCATTTCATCAGCATTTCCTCCGACATCACCGGCATCAAGCAAAGTCACGAAGCACTCGAACGGATGGCCTACTACGATGCCCTGACCGGCCTGCCCAATCGCCTGCTGCTGGCCGACCGCCTCGCTCAGGCAATCGGCCAGGCACGGCGGCGCGGCGATCTGCTCGCCGTCTGCTACCTCGATCTCGATAACTTCAAACCGGTTAACGACCGTTGGGGACACAAGGCCGGCGACCGGCTGCTGGTGGAAATCGCCGGCCGGCTGACCGCCAGCGTCCGGCAGAGCGATACGGTCAGCCGCCTCGGCGGAGACGAATTCGTCATCCTGCTGGGGGAACTCGGCGGCTACAGCGAATGCGAACAGGCGCTGATGCGGATCAGCGAAGCGGTCTCGCTGCCGGTCAAGCTCAGCGAGGGCGAGGCCGTCGTCTCGGCGAGCATCGGCGTGACGGTCTACCCGACCGACGGCAGCGATCCGGACACCCTGCTGCGCCAGGCCGACCAGGCGATGTACGCGGCCAAACAGGCCGGCCGCCACCGCTACCTGCTGTTCGGCCAGCAAACGGACGGCGTGCATCACGAGCAACTGAGCGAACTGCAGGGCGCGCTGGCCCGCCAGGAATTCCTGCTGTACTACCAGCCGCGCGTCGACCTGCGCACCGGGCGCATCCTCGGCATGGAAGCCCTGGTCCGCTGGCAGCATCCGCTCCACGGCCTGCTGCTGCCCGAGCGCTTCCTGTTCCGCATCGAACAGGCCGGGTTGCATGTCGAACTCGGCGAATACGTCATCGATCGTGCGGTGAGCGACCTCGCCGCCTGGGTTGCCGAAGGGCGCACCTGGAATGTCGCCATCAACATCGATGCGCTGCACCTGCAGTGCACCGGTTTCGCCAGCCGTTTCGCCGACCGCCTGAAGCGCCATCCGGCGCTGACTGCCAGCATGTTCGAGCTGGAGATTCCGGAGAGCGCGGCACTGCGCGACCTGCCGCACGTTGCCGAACGCATCGGCGAATGCCGGCGACTCGGGCTGCAGATCGCGATCGATCATTTCGGCACCGGCTACTCCTCGCTGGCCAGCCTGAAGCAACTCCCGGTGCAGGCCCTGAAGATCGATCGCAGTTTCATCGGCCGCATCCTCGAAGACCCGGACGATCTGGCCATCGTCGACGGCGCCATCGGCCTGGCCGCAGCCTTCCGGCAGCGCACCGTCGCCGTCGGCATCGAAACCGAGGCGCACGGCGTGATGCTGCTGCGCCTGGGTTGCGATTGGGGCCAGGGCCAGGCCATCGCGCCGCCGATGCCGGCGAGCGAAGCCGGCGCCTGGAGCAACCGCTGGCAGTTGCCGGACAGTTGGCGGCAAACCGAGCGCTGGCCGATCGAGGATCTCGGCCTGCTGATGATCGAAATCGACCATCTGCGCTGGATCGAACAACTCGAACGCCGACTGCTCGGCGAACCGGGCGACAGCCTGCCGCTGCCGCCGCTCGACCCGACCGAATGCCGTTTCGGACACTGGCTGCAATCGGAAGGCATCGAGCGCTACCGGCAACTGCCGGCCTTCCCCGACCTGTTGCTGCAACACGAACGCATCCACGCGCTCGGTAACGAACTCGCCCACCGCCATGCCGTGGTCCCGGACGAGGCCCGGCGGCGCCTGAACGAGCTGCATGCCGAACGCGACCGCCTGCTCGAGCGGCTGGCCGGCGTTCGCCGGCAGGCGCTGGCCCCCCGCCCCTGACAGGGTTTTCCCGGAGCAGCGCGGGCCTGCCGGCTTGGGGCATAATCCGCCGACCATGCCCAGCCTGCTCCGCAACCCCTATCTCCTGCTGACGCTGACCGCCCTGTTCTGGTCCGGCAACATGGTGCTCGGCCGCGGCATCCGCGCCGACGTACCGCCACTGGCCCTGGCCTTCTGGCGCTGGGCGATTGCCTTCCTGCTGGTGCTGCCGCTGGCGCTGCCGCATCTGAAAAGCCAGTGGCCGCTGCTGTGCCGCGGCTGGAAGCCGGTGCTGCTGCTCGGCCTGCTCGGCGTCGGCTGTTACAACACCTTTGCCTATCTCGGCCTGCAGACGACAACCGCGACCAACGCCGTACTGCTCAATTCCTTCATTCCAATCGCCACCATCGCCATTTCCTGGGCTTTCCTCGGCAAGCGCCTGAAACCGCTGGCCGCCTTTGGCGTATTCATCTCGCTGGCCGGCGCGCTGACCATCGTCGCGCACGGCGATCCGCACATCCTGCTGCACCTCAAGCTCAACGCCGGCGACCTGTGGATGCTCGCCGCCGTCGCCGCCTGGGCCGTGTATACCGTCGGCCTGGCCTGGCGGCCGGCCGGCGTCCACCCGATGTTGCTGCTGGCGGCATTCACCGCCGTCGGATTGCTGGCGCTGACCCCCGCTTATCTTTGGGAAATCGCGCAGGGCCGGCAGATCATGCTGCATGCCGGTTCGCTGGCGTCGATCGCCTACGTCGGCGTCTTTCCCAGTTTCGTCGGCTACATCTTCTACAACCGCGGCGTCGCCGACGTCGGGGCCAGCCGGGCCAGCCTGTTCATCCACTTGATGCCGGTATTCGGCACGCTGCTGTCGGTCATCTTTCTCGGCGAAATTCCGCTCTGGTACCACTATGCCGGCATCGCGCTGATCTTCGCCGGCATCTGGCTGACCATGAAGAAAGCCTGATGGGACTGCTCGACTGGCTGCGCCGCCCCCGTCCGCGGCCGATTTCCGACGATTTGTGGCGGTCGACCGTGGCCGGTCTGCCCTTTCTCGCCGCGCTTGCGGTCGACGAGCAAAAAAAGCTGAAAACCCTGGCCGAGGGCTTTCTCGCCGAAAAGGAATTTTCCGCCGCCGGCGGGCTTGAACTGAGCGACGCCATCTGCGTCTCGATCGCCGCCCAGGGCTGCCTGCCGATCCTTGAACTCGGCCTCTCCGCCTAC
This sequence comes from Azonexus sp. R2A61, assembly GCF_021401135.1. Lineage (GTDB taxonomy): Bacteria > Pseudomonadota > Gammaproteobacteria > Burkholderiales > Rhodocyclaceae > Azonexus. Next base: position 317,809 of record NZ_JACBFO010000002.1, read on the forward strand.
CGCGACTGGGTCGGCATCGTCGTCTACCCCGACGAATTCGTGGTCAGCCGCCGGATCGAGGACGAAGACGGCATCGTGCACGAATTCGACGACGTGCTTTCCGGCGAGGCCTGGGAAGGCGGCCCGTTGCTCGTCTCGTGGCGCGACGTGCAGATGGCCGGCGACGGCTACAACGTGGTCATCCACGAATTCGCGCACAAGCTGGACATGCTCAACGGCGCGGTCGACGGCGTTCCCGCGCTGCATTCCGGTCTTGCGGTCGACACCTGGGAAAGCACCCTTTTCGCGGCCTGGGAAGATTTCTGCGCCCGCGTCGAGCGTGGCGAAGACACCCGTATCGACCCTTACGCCGCCGAAGCGCCGGAGGAATTCTTTGCCGTCGTCAGCGAAGCCTTCTTCGAAATGCCGGCCGTCGTGGCCAAGGAATACCCGAAACTTTACCGACTGTTCCGCGATTACTACCGGCAGGATCCGTTGCAACGCCTGGGCTCGGCACCCTGGGGATAACCCTGGATACCCCAGAAAAAAATTCCACCATTCGACAAATAAAATAAAATCGGCAAATACTCCCTGTCGTCACATCGGCAGGTCCAGGCACTCGAATGATCCACCGGCCCGGCGGTAAAACCGACGGACCAAACGGACGAGGAGGAAGCGATGGATGCGCAAGCACGTTGGTCGGGCCGGACTGTCTGCCTGCTGGCAGCCGGCCTGCTGATCGCACTGACGGGATGGCGGCAGGCGCTGGCCGCCACCGAATACAGTTTCGCCGTCGTGCCGCAATTCGAGCAACGCAAGCTGTTTGCCGTCTGGCGACCGATCGTCGATGAACTCTCCCGGCGCAGCGGGTTCCCGCTGAAGCTCGTCGCCCCGCTGTCGGTCGCCGAATTCGAAACCCAGCTATCGGGCGGCAGCTACGACATCGTCTACGCCAATCCGTACCACATCCTGCGCGAAAGCTCCCGCCAGGGCTACATTCCGTTGATTCGCGACGCCACGCCGCTGCGCGGCATCATCGTCGTCGCCCGCGACAGCCCGTTCCGGACGCCGGCCGACCTGGCCGGCCAGCGCCTGGGCATTCCATCGCCCAACGCGCTGGGCGCCAGCCTGCTGGTCCGCGCCGATCTCGAACGCCTGTTCAAGGTCAAGGTCGAGCCGGTCAACGTCAAGACGCACAGCTCGGTCTATCTGCACGTCGCCAACGGCTTGCTGCCGGCCGGCGGCGGCGTCGAAAAGACGCTCGCCGAACAAACGCCGGCCGTACAGGCGCTGCTGCGCGTCTTTTATACGACCCGCGAAATGCCATCGCATCCGATCGCCGCCCATCCGCGGCTGCCGCCGGAAGTCCGGACTGCGCTGCGCAAGGCCCTGCTGGAGATGGCCGCAACGCCGGAAGGACTGGCGCTGCTGGAGAAGGTGCCGATGAGCAAACCGGTTGCCGCATCGATCAAGGACTACGCACCGATGCTGGCGTGGGACCTGGAAAAATACTGGACGCCCTGAGGCGCACATGAAACTCCGTCTGAAACTCCTGCTGCCGGTCCTGTTGCTCAGCGCACTGATCGCCGCCGCACTGCAGTTCCTGTGGTTCCCGGAATCGCTGCGCCAGGCCGAGGCCGCCCACCTGACACGGATCGAGCGGCACATCGACAGCGTCGTCGACGCCATCACCCCGCTGCTGCTTGCCGCGCAGATCGACAGCATCCACGAAACCTTGCGGATGCTCGAAGAGAAGAATGCGGAATGGCAGGCAATCCGGCTGACCGACCGCAACGGCCGGCAGATTTTTCCGCTGCGCGGCCAGCCGCCCCCCGAACTGGCGGAAGACAGCCAGATGGTGCAACTGAACCGGCCGATCCGCTTCGCCGACGACACGCTGGGCACGCTGTCCGTCGATCTCGACCTGAGAGCCTTCGTCGCCGGCAATCTCGCCCATCACCGGACGCTGATGCGCTGGCTGGGCGGCGCCCTCTTGCTGCTGACGCTGACCCTGATAATCGTCGTCGAACTGGCCGTCCTGCGTCCCGTGCAACGCCTGGCCCTGGCTGCCAACCGGATGGCCGAAGGCGATTTCGACGTCAATCTGCGGGCGCCGGCCAGCGACGAGATCGGCGAACTGGTCGTCGACTTCTCGCGCATGCGGCACGAAATACTGCACACCCACCAGGCCCTGCGCCAGGAAATCGAGGACCGCGAACGCATCGCCGCCGAATTGCGGCAACACGAGGAGCAGCTCGAACGGATGGTGCAACTGCGCACCGTCCAGCTGGAGAGCGCCCGGGACATGGCGGAATCGGCCAACCGCGCGAAAAGCGCCTTCCTGGCCAACATGAGCCACGAAATCCGCACCCCGATGAACGCCATCATCGGTCTCGCCCATCTGCTGCGGCGGGATGCCGGCAACAAGCAGGATCGCGACCATCTCGACAAGATCATGAACGCCGCCCAGCATCTGCTGAGCATCATCAACGACATCCTCGACTTTTCGAAGATCGAGGCCAACCGCCTGGCCATCGAAACGGCCGATTTCGAGTTCGACCAGATCTTCCGCGAAATCACTACGATGATCGGCACCCAGGCCGATGCCAAGGATCTCGAAATCGTCACCCGGCTGGACCCGGAGATTCCGCGCCTGGTGCATGGCGACGCGATGCGCATCGCGCAGATCCTGACCAACTTCGCCAGCAATGCGATCAAGTTCACCGAGCGCGGCAACATCGTGCTCCGCGCCCGGCGGATCGCCGATGCGTCGGCAGCCCTGTGGGTCCGCTTCGAAGTTGCCGATACCGGCATCGGCATCGCGCAGGAACAGCAGGCGCGGCTGTTCCAGGCCTTCGAGCAGGCCGACGGATCGACCACCCGGCGCTATGGCGGTACCGGGCTCGGGCTGGCGATCAGCAAGCGCCTGTGCGAACTGATGGGCGGCCGGATCGGTGTCGCCAGCACGCCCGGCCACGGCAGCACCTTCTGGTGCGAACTGCCACTGGCCGCCGCTCACCGGCCGGATGCCAGCCGCCTGGGCCAGCCGCTGCCCGACGGGTTGCACATCCTGGTGGTCGACGACGACGCCGACGCCCGCGAAGCCATCTGCCACATGCTGGGCGGCGTGCATGCGCGCAGCGAAGCGTGCGACTCCGGCGAAGCGGCGGTCGAACGGGTCAAGACGGCCGGCGACGCCGGCGACCCCTTCGACCTGATACTGACCGACTGGGCGATGCCGGGCATGGACGGCATCGAGACCAGCCGCCGCATCGTCGCCCAGAACCATCCGCCACCCAGAATCGTGCTGGTCACCGCCTATGGCCGCAACTGGCCGGCCGAGCGCATGCAGGATTCGGGCATCCTGGCCCAGATCAACAAGCCGCTGACGCCGAGCGACCTGCTGCATGCCCTGCAGGAAGCGATGCTCAACGGCAACCGGCCGATCTCGACGCGCCGCGGCACCGCCGAAACGAGCGACCTCGACCGGCTGCGCGGTCGACGCGTGCTGCTCGCCGAAGACAACCCGATCAACCAGGAAGTCGCGCTCGAACTGCTGGAGAGCGTCGGCATCGTCGTCGATCTCGCCGGCGACGGCCAGCAGGCGCTCGACCTGGTCGAACACAAGGATTACGACCTGGTCCTGATGGACATCCAGATGCCGCGGCTCGATGGTATCGAGGCCACCCAGCGGATTCGCGCCCTGCCCGGCAAAACCGCGCTGCCCATCCTGGCGATGACGGCCAATGCCTTTTCCGAAGACCGCGAAGCCTGCCTCGGTGCCGGCATGAACGACCATATCGGCAAACCGGTCGCCCCCGAAAAACTGTATCAGGCGCTACTGCAGTGGCTGCCAGCACAGGGGTCCGCAGCATCGCCGCCCGCATCGGCGAATGTGCCGGCACAGCCCCCGGAAATACGCGAAGCGCTGTACGCCATCGACGGGCTGGATGTCGCCGCCGGCCTGCACGTCGTTTCCGGCCGCTGGACCAGTTATCTGCGGATCCTCGAACTGTTCCGGCGCACACACTGCGACGATGCCGCGCTGCTGCGTCGCGCGCTGACGGCCGGCGACGGCAATGCCGTACGACAACTGGCCCACTCGCTCAAAGGCAGCGCCGGCAACATCGGCGCAACGCAGATCCAGGCGCTGGCTGCCGCCATCGAACGCCCGTTCCGCGAAAACAGCGGCGACAGCTCGGCCGCCGCGCCGGCGCTGGACCAGCTCGAACCGGCACTGAAGGAACTGATCGCCGCCATCGGCCAGGCGCTCACCAGCGACACCGGGCCGGCCCCGGCGGATGCCTCGTTGCTGACGGCCAGAGAGGCTTTGCGCGATCTTCTCGATAGCGGCAACACCGAAGCCCAACGCCGTTTCGAACAGAACCTGCCAGTCCTGCGGGGCCTGATGACGCAAGAACAGGTCAATCGGCTGCAAGCCCATGTCCGCAATTTCGAATTTGCCGAGGCATTGGCCATGGTCGAGGCGATCCAGCCGTCCGAATGAAAAAACCCGGCCAGTGGCCGGGTTTCCCTTGCAGCTCGTCTTAGCGGCGATCAGAACTTGTGCGTCACGCCGAACGACACCAGATCGCCGTTCGCATCGTTGCCCACCACATAGTCCCCGGCAAACGCCGTCGTCCCGTTGCGCTCGTTCGAGACATGCGTCCAGCCCGCGTACAGTTGCGTCCGCTTCGACAGATCGTAGTTGTACACCACCGAGTACGCCTGCGCATCCGCATCGCTCAAACCGCCGCTCTTGATCCGGTTCTGACCGTAGGCCAGCTTCACCGTGTTCTTCGCCAGGAACGGTACCGCGACACCCAGCGCCCACTTGGCGTCGCTCGACTGACCGCTCACCTTCTGGTTCTGATACATCGCGAACGCCTTCAGCACGCCGAAGTCGTAAGTACCGCCCAGACCGTATTCGCGGATGTCGTCGGCTGCCGGGGTGTTGCGCATCGACACCTTCGAGTACACCGCACCCAGCTTCAGCGCTTCATGGGTGTAGCTCACCGAGGCCAGATTCGCGTACGCGTCGTCGACATTGGTCGTCCCCGCCTCTTCCGTCACCCGTGCGTGGTTCACCGCGAACGAGACGCCGCCCCAGGTCGGCGAGATGTAGGCCAGCGCGTTGTCGCGACGGCCGCCCGTGCCGCAGTTCAGCACCGTCGTCGCCCGCATCCGGTCGGTCACGTTGAACGCACCGCCGGCGACCGGGCTGTACGTACAGGCAAAGTCGAAACCCGTCGTCTGCAGACGACCGGCCACCACCGTGCCGTACGGGCTGCTCAGCCCGATGTATTGCTGCCGCGCCTGCGTGCCGGTGAAGCGGGTTCTCGAGGCGGCATCGCCAATCCCGGAATTCTGGTCCGGCGCGATGTTGTATTCCAGCACGAACAACGCCTTCAGCCCGTTACCGAGGTCTTCCGTCCCCTTGAAACCCAGCCGCGACGGCAGGTTCATGCCGTTGTCGATGGTGTGCATGCCATCCTTGCCTTGTGCATTGAAATGCACGTAACCGACATCCACCACGCCATACACCTGGACATTGCTCTGCGCCATGGCGCCCGACGCGGCCAGTGCGGCCACCCCCAGTACGACGATCTTTTTATTCATTCCTCTTTCCTTTTGGTAAAAGCCAGATTCGACGAAACCCTTCTCCCGTTGTCTCCAGACGGGAAACCACGAAAGGCTCGCCGGCGAAAAACACGATGCCGCAGCGCTTCTGAAATGACGCAGCATCGCGGTCGTCCCTGCGGTCAACCGTCCAAAAACGATAAAAACCGCCGGAACCCTCCGCCGACCGGCATGGCGTCAACGCCAGACCGACCGGCAAATCCTTCGGATCAGTGCTTCAGGAAATCGAGCACCATCCGGTTGAACTTGTCGGCGTGTTCCCACTGCGCCCAGTGGCCGCACTTGTTGAAGATGTGCAGCTCGGCGTTGGGCATGCCCCAGATCAGGCGCAGGCCGACGTCCATCGGCACGAAACGGTCGTCGCGTCCCCAGATGACCAGGGCCGGCGCGGTGATTTCCGACAGGCGCGGGCCGTAATCGGTGAACTGCTTCGGATTGGCGGCCAGGCTCTTGACGAAGTTCTCCAGGTGATCGCGGCGCTGCAGCATGTTGTCCAGGCGCGCCTGGAACAGCTCCTCGGTCAGGCTGCTGCTGTCGTAGACGAAGACCGCCATCATCTTCTTCAGGTTGTCGATGCTCGGTTCGCGGTACAGCGCCTGCAGCAGCTTGATGCCTTCGGTCGGCATCGGCACGAATTGGCTGGGACCGCCGGTGCCGCCGCCCATCATCACCAGCTTGCCGATGCGCGTCGGATTGGCCAGCGCGAAGGCCGTGACGCTGTGGCCGCCCATCGAATTGCCGATCAGGTGGGCGCGCGCGATGCCCAGGGCGTCCAGGAGCCCCTTCAGGGCGCGGGCATTCAGCTCGGAACGCGAGCCGGTGCACACGATCGGATCGCTCTTGCTCCAGCCCGGACAGTCCATCAGGATCACCCGGTAACCGGCTTCGACCAGCGGCGCCACGTTGCGGTTGAAGTTGGCCCAGCCGCTGGCGCCCGGCCCGGAACCGTGCAGCATGACCACCGTCTCGGCACCGTCGCCGAAGTCGTTGTAATGCAGTTGCAGGTCGAGATCGCCTTCGCGGATGCGGATCAGGCGGCTGCTTTCGGCTTCATTGAGGATGCTCATGACGGGGTCCTTTCGGGGAAACGGTTTTTTATCGGATTGCACGGTCGACCGTGCCAAACGTGCGAAAAAGCAGATAGCCGGCGAACGAAGCCAGGCTCGCCACCAGCATGCCCAGCGCCATCGGCCGGGCAGTGCCGTCGTGCAGCGCGCTGACCGTGGCGCTCGCCAGCATGCCGAAGCCGAACTGGGCGGCGCCGAACAGCGCCGCGGCGGCCCCGGCATTGGCCGGATAGCGCGCCATCAAGAGGCCGACGCAATTGGCCCCGAGCAGCCCAGTCGTCGCCACGACGACGAAGATCGCCCCCAGGGTCAGCGGCAAGGCGCCGGACAAGCTCGCGACCAGCGGCAGCGGCAAGGCCGCCAGCAAAGCCAGCACGCTGCCCGCCCCGGCCAGCCCGGCCGCGCCGTGCCGGCGCAGCAGACGGCTGTTCAGCCAGTTGGCGGCGAAGATGCCGGCCGCGTTGGCGGCGAACAGCAGGCTGTAGGCGGTCGGCGTCAGGCCCTGCAGTTCGATCAGGTAGTACGGACTGCCGGTGATGTAGGCGAACATCGCCGCGAAGGACATGCCGCCGGCCAGCAGCAGCCCGAGCGCCGCCGGGTCGGCGAGCAGCCGCAGATAGGCGGCGAAGGCGGCCTGCCAGGACAGTCGCCCACGCAGCTCGGCCGGCAGGCTTTCCGGCAGCAGGCGCCAGACGACGAACAGGCTGAGCAGCCCCCACAGCAGCAAGGCCGCAAAGGTCGAGCGCCAGCCGAAATGGGCCAGCAACTGACTGCCCAGCAGCGGCGCCAGCAAGGGTGCGACGGCCGTCAGCATGGCCATCAGCGACAGCTTGCGGATCGCCTCCGCCGAGTGGAACAGGTCGCGCACCACCGCCCGCGCCAGCACCGAAGCGGCGCCACCGCCCAGGGCCTGCAGGAAACGCGCGACGATCAGTTGTTCGACCTCGACAGCCAGCAGACAGCCCAGACTGGCGACGACGAACAGGGCGATGCCGGCAAGCAGCAAGGGCCGTCGTCCGTAGCGATCCGACAGCGGCCCGTAGCACAGCATGCCGAACGCGAAGCCGGCCAGGAAGACGGTGATCGACCACTGCACCCGCTCGACCGGCACCGCCAGGCCGGCGGCGATGGCCGGCAGCGCGGGCAGATAGAGGTCGATGGCCAGCGGCCCGAAGGCGACCAGCATGCCGAGCAGCACGATCACCCGTCCCGGATGCGGCGGCAGGCTTGCCGTCATCCGTCACGCCACGGACGCGGGCCGAAACCGAGCGGTGCCGGCGCGCAGTCGACCAGTTTGCTGAACAGCGCGGCGAAATCCTCGCGCTCGCCGTCGCCGAGTGCCTTGCCGGCCATTTCGGCACGGAACGCCGCGTCGAGATCGGCCCAGTCCTCGGCCGACAGATGCTTGCGGACCAGCGGCAAGGCGACGTCCTCCTCCAGCAGCATGTGCTGGCGGTAGAAGTCGGCGTAGTGCTCGAAAGCCTCGGCGAACGCCGCAAAACGGCCGGCGTCGGCCAGGTAATCGGCCAGCGCGGCCTGCAGGACGGCGATGCGCTGCGGCGCCGCCGCGTGCTGCACGGCCAGTTCCGCCAGGGCTTCCCGGCCTTCGTCGCTACGTTGGGCCAGCCGCTCGAACAGCAGGTCTTCCTTGGGGTGATGGCGCTGCTCGGCGTAGGCGTCGAGGTAATGCACCATCGCCCGGAACAACTGGCGGTCGGCTTCCAGCCGTCCGGCAGCCACTTCCTTGAGCATGAAACGGATGGCATGCAGGATCGCCGCCAGCGACTGATGCTCGTCGCCGATGATGTGCAGGGCTTCCATGACGATTCTCTTTCCTCAGGTTGACAGCATGGCCTGGTGCTTGCTGGCCAGGCCGAGGTAGCTTTCGATGACGCGCGGATCGTTGCGCAGGGCTTCCGCCTCGCCTTGCATGCTGATCGCGCCGTTCTCCAGCACGTAGGCGTAATCGGCCACCTGCAGGGCGGCCCGGGCGTTCTGCTCGACCAGCAGGATGGAGACGCCGCGCTGGCGCAGCTCGGCGATGATGCGGAAGATCTCGCGCACGATCAGCGGCGCCAGCCCGAGGCTGGGCTCATCGAGCATCAGCAGCTTGGGCTTGGCCATCAGCGCCCGGCCGACCGCCAGCATCTGCCGCTCGCCGCCGGACATCGTGCCGGCCTGCTGGTGACGCCGCTCCTTCAGGCGCGGAAACAGCGCATAGACCTCCTCCATCGTCTGCCGCTCGTCGCGATGTCCCATGCGATGCCGCTGGAAGGCGCCGAGCAGCAGGTTGTCCTCGATCGTCATGCTGCCGAACAGTTCGCGCTTCTCCGGCACCAAGTTCATGCCGCGCACGACCATGCGCTCGACTTCCGGCACCTGCTCGATGCTGCCGTCGAAGGCCACTTCACCCGACGAGGGCAGCAGGCCCATGATCGCAGACAGCGTCGTCGTCTTGCCGGCGCCGTTCGGGCCGATCACGGTGACGATGCTGCCCGCCTCGACGCTCAGGCTCAGCTTGCTGACCGCCTCGACCTTGCCGTAGGCGACCGAGAGGTCCTTCACTTCCAGAACCTTGCTCATCTCAGACCCCTCCCAGATAGGCTTCGAGCACCGCCGGGTCCTGCTGGACCTCTTCCGGCAGGCCCTCGGCGATCTTCTCGCCGAATTCCATGACCACCACGCGGTCGACCAGATTCATCACGAAATCCATGTCGTGCTCGACGATCAGCACCGCCATGCCCTCACCGCGCAGACGCTTCAACAACTCGGCCAGGGCCTGTTTTTCCTTCAGGCGCAGGCCGGCCGCCGGCTCGTCGAGCAGCAACAGGCAGGGGTCGGAACACAGGGCGCGGGCGATTTCCAGGATGCGCTGCTGGCCGAGCGCCAGACTGCCGGCCTCGACGTGCATGAACTCGCCCAGGCCGACGCGCTCGACCTGAATCGCCGCCTCGCGCAGCAGCCGCGCTTCCTCGCCGCGATCCAGCCGCCAGGCGGCCGACAGCACGCCGCTCTGGCCGCGCATGTGGGCGCCGATGGCGACGTTCTCCAGCACGCTCATATTGGGCAGCAGGCGCACGTGCTGGAAGGTCCGGCTCATGCCCAGCGCGGCGATCTCGCGCGAATCGTGGCCGGCCACCGGCTTGCCGCGGAACAGCACCTCGCCGGAAGTCGGCGTGTCGACGCCGGAAAGCTGGTTGAACATGGTGCTCTTGCCGGCGCCGTTCGGACCGATCAAGGCCAGGATCTCGCCGGCCCGCACCGACAGGCTCATGTTGTTGTTGGCCACCAGGCCGCCGAACTTGCGCGTTACCTCGCGCGCTTCGAGGATCGTCTCGCCGTGCGGCGGCTGCGCCTTCTTCGGCAGGGCCTCGGCCGTCGCGTCCACCGTCTTGTCGCCGCCGCGCACCGGCACCAGCCGGGCCAGCAGAGGCCACAGGCCGGCGCGCGCCCGGTGCAGCACCAGGATCATCATCAGGCCGAAGACGATGCTCTCGAAATGCCCGGCCGAGCCGAACAGTTTCGGCAGGATGTCCTGCAGCCACTGCTTGAGCACGGTAATCACACCGGCCCCGACCAGGGCGCCCCAGACCTGCCCGGCGCCGCCGACGACGGCCATGAACAGGTACTCGATGCCGATGTGCAGGCCGAAAGGCGTCGGATTGACGAAGCGCTGCAGATGGGCGTACAGCCAGCCGGCCGCGCAGGCGTGCAGCGCGGCGATGACGAAGACGATCATGCGCGCCCGCGAAGTGTTCACGCCCATCGACTCGGCCATCACGATGCCGCCCTTGAGCGCCCGGATGGCCCGCCCCTCGCGGGAATCGAGCAGGTTGCGGGTGGTGAACAGCGCGGCCAGCACGAACAGCCAGACGAGATAGTAGTAATGCCGGTTGTCGCTCAACTCGAAGCCGAAGACGCTGATCGCCGGAATGTCCGACAGGCCGGCATGGCCGCCGAGGAATTCCATGTTGCCGAACAGCAGGAACAGGCTGATGCCCCAGGCCATGGTGCCGAGCGGCAGGTAATGACCCGACAGCTTCAAGGTCACCGAACCGAGCACGACGGCCACCGTCGCCGTCAGCAGTAGGCCGAGCAGCAGCGCCGCCCAGGGCGAGCCGGCGGTCCACGCCAGCCAGCCGGGTAATTCCGGCGTCGTCGTCAGCCAGGCCGTGGCATAGGCGCCCAGGCCGACGAACGCCGCCTGGCCGAAGGAGGTCAGCCCGCCGATGCCGGTTAGCAGCACCAGGCCGATGGCGACCAGGGCGGCCAACCCGACGTAGTTGAGCAGCGTCACGTAGAACTCGGGCAGGAACAGCGGCGCCAGCAGCAGCACGGCGAGGAACACGCCAAGCACCAGGCGCGGATCGAGCCCACGGTCACGGCGCGCCGGGCCGGGCAGATGGCCGGTGTCCTCCTCCTCCAGGTGGTGCGTCTGCCAGGACAGCCAGACCAGCACCGGGATGATCAGCATGAACACCAGCACGTCCTTGTAGGCGCTGGCCCAGAAGGACGAGAAGGATTCCAGCAGGCCGACCACCACGGCGCCGGCCGCGGCCAGCGGATAGCTGGCCAAGCCGCCGATGATCGCCGCGACGAAGCCCTTCAGGCCGATCAGGAAGCCCGAGTCGTAGTAGATCGTCGTCAGCGGCGCCACCAGCATGCCGGACAGCGTGCCGATCAGGGCCGCGAAGAAGAAGGTCCGGCGGCCGGCCAGGGCCGGCGAAATGCCCATCAGGCGCGCGCCGTTGCGATTGATCGCCGTGGCCAGCAGCGCCTTGCCCGACAGGGTGCGGCGGAAATAGGCATAGAGCCCGACGATCAACCCCGCCGCCACCGCCAGCACGACGAGCGTGTGACCGCCGATCAGCAGTGCGCCGATCTCGAACTGCGCCTCGCTGAACGGCAGCGTGCGCGAACCTTCCGGCCCGAAGATCAGCAGGCCGAGCCCGACCATCAGCAGATGCAGCGCGACGGCGACGATCAGCAGCACCAGCACCGAAGCCTCGGCGATGGGCTGGAAGACGACGCGATAGATCATCGGCCCCAGCGGCACGACGATGGCCAACGCCAGCGCCAGCCTGAGCACGGCCGGCAGCTCGCCCAGCGGCAGGGTCCACACCAGCGCCCCGACGAGCACCGGGTAAGCCAGGTTCCATAGTGCCGAACGCAACAAGGCGCGACGCCCGCCCGAGCGCCCGAACAGGTCGGTGGCGAAAGCCAGCGCCCCGGCCCCGAGCAGCAGCCAGACGGTGCCCGGCCGCGTGCCCGTTTCGAGGGCCGCGACGGTCAACGCGCCCCAGGCGAGAAATTCGCCCTGGGGAATGAAGATGATGCGGGTCACGGCGAAGACCAACACCAGCGCCAACGCCAGCAAGGCGTAAATGGCACCGTTGGTGATCCCGTCCTGGGCCAGCAACGCAAAGATTGAGGCATCCATCGAAGGACTCCGATACAGCAGCAAGCGGCCACGCGAATGGCCGCTCACGGTCAACCTGAAAAAAAGCGAAAAAACCGGGGCGGCGAACGCCGCCAGTCCATCAAACCGGCAAACCCCTTTCGCGAGCCATGGTGATGGCGGTGTCTTCGATCATGTCTTCCTGTCCGCCGACCATGCCGCGGCGGCCGAGCTCGACGAGAATCTCGCGGGCCGGCACGCCGTACTTGACGGCGGCGCGCTTGGCGAACAGCAGGAAGGAGCCATAGACGCCGGCATAGCCCAGCGTCAGCGCGTCGCGGTCGATGCGGATCGGGAAATCCATCATCGGCACGACCAGGTCTTCGGCGACGTCGGTGATCTTGGCGACGTCGACGCCGGTCTGGATGCCCATCAGGCTGCACACCGCGACCAGCACTTCCATCGGCGTGTTGCCGGCACCGGCGCCCAGGCCGGCGGCGGCCGCGTCGATGCGGTTGGCGCCGACTTCGATGGCGGCGATGGAGTTGGCGACGCCCATGGCCAGGTTGTGGTGGCCATGGAAGCCCAGTTCGGTTTCCGGCTTCAGTGCGGCGCGTACGGCGCCCAGGCGGGCCTTGACGCCTTCCGGCAGCAGGTGGCCGGCCGAGTCGGTGACGTAGATGCAGTTGGCGCCGTAGCCTTCCATCAGCTTGGCTTGCTGCACCAGACCTTCCGGGCTGTTCATGTGGCTCATCATCAGGAAGCCGACGGTGTCCATCTCGAGTTTGCGGGCCAGCGTGATGTGCTGCTCGGAGACGTCGGCTTCGGTACAGTGGGTGGCGACGCGGATGGTGTTGACGCCCAGGTCGCGCGCCATCTTCAGGTGGTCGACGGTGCCGATGCCGGGCAGCAGCAGTGCCGAGACCTTGGCCTGTTTCATCTTGGGGATGACGGTGCCGAGATATTCCTCGTCGGTGTGGGCCGGGAAACCGTAGTTCACCGAGGAGCCGCCCAGGCCGTCGCCGTGCGTGACTTCGATCAGCGGCACGCCGGCGGCATCGAGGCCGCTGGCGATGGCGACCATCTGGTCCAGCGTCATCTGGTGGCGCTTCGGGTGCATGCCGTCGCGCAGGGTCATGTCGTGGAGGGTGATTTGTTTGCCTTGCAGGGTCATGTCTTCTCTCCTTGTCTCAGGCGGCCACGGGCTGCAGCGTCAGCTCGCCCTTGAGGATGGCTGCGGCGAACATCTCGGCGGTGCGGGCACCGGCGGCGGTCATGATGTCGAGGTTGCCGGCGTAGGTCGGCAGGAAGTCGCCGAGCCCCTGCACTTCGAGGAAGACGGAGACGCGGTTGCCGTCGAAGACCGGGCCGTTGACCAGGCGATAGCCGGGCACGTACTTCTGGACTTCCTTGATCATGGCGTGGATGGATTCGGTGATTTTTGCCTGATCCGGGGTGTCGACCGTCAGACAGTGCACGGTGTCGCGCATGATCAGCGGCGGTTCGGCCGGGTTGATGATGATGATGGCCTTGCCCTTGGCGGCGCCGCCGACCTTTTCCACTGCACCGGCGGTGGTGCGGGTGAATTCGTCGATGTTCTTGCGGGTGCCGGGACCGGCGGACTTGCTGGACACCGTGGCGACGATTTCGCCGTAGGCGACCTTCTGGACGCGGGAGACGGCGGCGACCATCGGGATGGTGGCCTGGCCGCCGCAGGTGACCATGTTGACGTTCATTTCGCGCTGGCCGACGTGCTGGGCGAGGTTCACCGGCGGCACGCAGTAGGGACCGATGGCGGCGGGCGTCAGGTCGATCATCAGCACGCCCAGTTCATTCAACTTGCGGCTGTTCTCGGCGTGCACGTAGGCGCTGGTCGCGTCGAAGGCGATCTGGATGTTGTCTGCCTTGACGTGCGGCAGCAGGCCATCGACGCCACCGGCGGTGACTTTGAGGCCCAGCTCGGCGGCCCGCTTGAGGCCTTCCGATTCCGGGTCGATGCCGACCATCCAGGCCGGCTCCAAAAAGGGGCTGCGCTTCAACTTGTACAAAAGGTCCGTGCCAATGTTGCCGGGACCGATCAGCGCGCATTTGATCTTGTTGGTCATTTCGTTCTCTGTCATGAGTTGGTGTTATTCAGGCGAACAGGGCGCACACCGTGCCCAGTCCATCGATGGCGACGTCGAAACGTTGTCCGGCACTGACGGTGACCATCGGCCCGAGGGCGCCGGTCAGCACGATGTCGCCGGCCAGCAGCGGGCGGCCGCAACGGACCATCACGTCGGCCAGCCAGACCGCCGCGTTGAGCGGACTGCCCAGGCAGGCGCGGCCGTTGCCGGCGGACACCACGGCGTCGCCGGATTTCATTTCCATCGCGCAGTTGGCGACGTCGAAATCGCTCAGCCGACGCGGCCGGCTGCCGAGCACGAACAGGCCGCTGGAGGCGTTGTCGGCGACGGTGTCGACGAATTTGATGTTCCAGGACGCGATCCGGCTATCGACGATCTCGACCGCCGGCAGCGCATACTCGGTCGCCCGCAGCAGGTCGGCGTAGGTGTGGCGCTCCTGCGTCAGGTCGCGGCCGATGACCAGCGCGATCTCGGCTTCGACCTTGGGCTGGATCAGGCGCCCGAGGGCGACCGGCTCGCCGTCGCCGACCGCCATGTCGGCGAACAGCATGCCGAAGTCCGGCTGGTCGACGCCCAACTGCTTCTGCACGGCCAGCGAGGTCAGGCCGATCTTGCGGCCGACCAGCCGCCGCCCTTCGGACAGCCACTGATAGGTGTTGGCTTCCTGGATCGCGTAGGCAGTATCGACATCCGTCGCCGCCAGGCGGTCGCGCAACGGGGCGACGACCTGCCCCGTGTCGTGGGCGCCGCGCAATTGCGCGGCGGCCGCTTCGATCGTCAGTTGATCCGCCATCACTTGACCAGCGTCCAGCGGTTGTTCTCGACCTTGATCAGCACGATGGCGGCCGGATCGTAGCCGGCGTGATCGGCTGCGCCCATGGTGTAGACGCCGTTGCTGCCGACCAGCTTGCTGGTCTGTTCGATACCGTCGCGCAGCGCGGCACGGAATTCCGGGGTGCCCGGCTTGTGCTTCTTGGCCAGCGCCGCCTCGATGCCGTGACGGGCCAGCAGCCAGGCGTCCCACGAAGCACCGGCGAAGGTGGAGCGGGAATCCGGACCGTTCTTGGCTTCCAGTTCCTTGACGAAAGCGACGCCGGCCTTCTTGGTCGGATGGCTGTCCGGCAGTTGCTCGGCCACCAGCACCGGGCCGACCGGGATCAGCGCGCCCTCGACGAACTTGCCGCCGACCCGCAGGAATTCCTTGCTGGTCACGCCGTGCGACTGGTAGATGCGGCCCTTGTAGCCACGCTCGCGCAGCGTGATCTGCGGCATCGCGGCCGGCGTGCCGGAAGCGCCGACGAACACGACGTCGGGCTTGGCGGCCATGACCTTCAGCACCTGCGCCTGCACCGACGGATCGGCGCGGCCGTAGCGCTCGGTCGCGACGATCTTCAGCTTGCCTTCGCCGGCCTTGGTCAGCGCCTTCAGCAGCAGTTCGCCCCAGGAGTCGGAAAAGCCGATGAAGCCGACCGTCTTGGCGCCGTTCTCCAGCATGTCGGCAACCACGCGGTTGACCATCAGGTCGGCCGAGGGCTCGGAACGGAAGATGAACTGGCGCTTGTCGCCGGAGACGTCGAGCGGCGCCACGGAGACCATCGGCGTCTTCTCGCCGTTGGCCACGTCGGCGATGGCCATCGCGGTGCTGATCAGGTTGGGGCCGAGGATGACGTCCACCTTGTCCTCGGAGATCAGCTTGCGGGCGTTCTTCACGGCGTTGGTCGGATCGGTGCCGTCGTCGAGCACGATGTAATTGACCTTTTCCTTGCCGACGGTGGCCGGGAACAGCGCCACGGCCTTCTTGGTCTCGGCACCCAGCGCGGCGGCCGGGCCGGTCAGCGAGGCGATCACACCGACGTTGATGTCGGCCAGCGCCGGCATGGCGATCAGGGTGGCACCGGTCAGGGCAAGCAATTTCTTCATTCTTTGTCTCCTTGTTTTGTGGATATGGGAAAAACCGGGTCTTACTGGGGAATGCTGCGGAAACCGCCGTTCAGGTAGATCAGCGCCTCGCCGTCCTTGCGCTCGCGTACGGCCAGCACTTCGCACAGGAAAGCGTTATGGGTGCTTTCGTCGAAGACCTTGATCACGCGGCAATCGAAACTGCTCAGGGCGGCATCGAGCACCGGCGCGCCGGTCGCCGCCTCGGACCAGACACCGTAACCGAAGCGGGCATCGCCATGCACCTCCTTGATCATGCCGGCGAAGGCTTTGGCGACCTCCTCCTGCTCGCTGGCCAGGACATTGACGCACAGGGCGCCGCTGTCGAGGACGATCTGGTTGGCGACGACGTTCTTGTTGACGAACACCACCAGGCGCGGCGGATCGGCGGTCACCGAGCAGACCGCCGTGGCGGTCAGCCCGGCGCGCTGCTCGCCGGCGCGCGCGGTGATGATGGATACGCTGGCGGCGAAATGCCGCATACCGTTGCGGTGCTCGTCGGCGCCGACCGCCGGCAGCCCGGCCAGACGCTCATTGGGCCGCCAGTCGAGGCGCTGGTTGATCCTGTCGTTCATCGCGCGCTCCCGGCTCAGACCTGCCCCGGCTTGGCGCCGAAGGGGTTGGGTTGCGGTAGCGGATTGCCCAGCAGATGGCCGCCGAGCAGATCGCCGATGTTGTCCTGGTTCTGCGTGATGTGGTTGGCGCCGACCAGGATGTCGCGCATCTGGCGCTGCATCGGGCAGTTCATCCAGATGCCGCGGGTCGAGGTCTTCTTGAAGATCATGTGCGCGGCCTCGAAGCACTCGCCGCCGGTGAACTGGTTGGTCGCGAAGTGGCGGACGCGGATGTCGAGCGGCACCAGCTCGCCGCGCGAAGCGTAGGCCCAGGCTTCGTCGGTATTGCTCAGTACGCGCGAGGCGGCGCCGACGATCTTGGCGTAGGCTTCGCCCAGCCGGCCCTTGATGAAGGGATCGTTGACCGCCGCACCGACCGCCTGGTTGATGTTCTGGCGCGGCACCATGTGCTCGACGTAGAGATCGACCATGCCGCGCGCCATGCCGATGATCACCGACGAGACGGCAGCGTAGAAGACGTAGAAGAAAGGCATCTTGTAGAGGTTCTCGACGCCGCCGTGCGATTCCTCGCCGTAGGCACCGATGGCGTGGCTGCGGTAGGCCGGCACGAACACTTCCTTGACGATCAGCTTCTTCGAACCGGTACCGGCCAGGCCGACGACGAACCAGTCGTCGACGATCTCGAAATCGCTGCGCTGGATCCAGAAGGAACGGAACACCAGTTCGCCGCCCTCCTCGACCCGGCCGCCGACGAAGGCGCCGCCGGCCGCATGGTCGCAGCCGGACGAGGTCAGCCATTCGCCGTTCAGCACGTAACCGCCCTCGACCGCCTTGACGGTACCGAAAGGCGCGTAGGACGAGGACACCAGCTTGCCGTTGTCCGCCCCCCACAGTTCGTCGCCGACCTGCGTCGGCAAGAGACCCACTTCGAAGGGATGGACGCCGAGCACCATGACGTTCCAGGCGCTGGACGGGCAGCCGCGGGCCAGCTCCATCAGCACGCGGTTGAGCACGTTCGGCGACATTTCGTAGCCACCCCAGCGCTTCGGCTGCAGGATGCGGAAGAAACCGGCCTCGTGGAAAGCCTGGATGGTCTCCTTCGACACCATGCGGTTGCGCTCGCATGCCTCGGCGCGTTCGCGCAGCAGCGGGATCAGCGCCTGGGCGCGGCGAACGATTTCTTCTTCGGTCGGGATGTCGACCGCAATGTTTTCCATCTTGCTCATTTGCAACTCCTCAATCTGTCGTGTTTAGCGGCCGTCGGCGCTGAGTACGCCGTAACCGGCAATCCATTCGTTGATCGGACGGTAGTAATCGCGCCGTGCCGTGTAGCCGTCACCGGCCGCCCGCAGGGCGGCGAAGGCGGCGACCCAGGTGCGGATTTCGTGCGTCGAGCGCCCGGCCGCCTTGGAGATTTCCTCGATGTCGAACTGGTCGACCTCTTCCAGACGGGCGTCGATCAACTGCTGCATGAAGGCTGCGTCCCAGGCCGGATTGAGCGGCGTCAGGCCGCATTCCGGCGTACCGAACACCTGGCCGGTGGCAATCGTCCGCGCCTGGCGGGCCGCACGGAATTCCGGCGTCGGATTGCGGCCGGCGATCAGGAAGTTGGCGATCTCGTCCGGCGCGCCCTTCAACAGCGGCACGGGCGGTTCGTGCGACAGGCCGCCGGTACCGAGGATCAGCACGCGCTTGCCGAGGCCGGCGATGAAGCTGCCGACGGCTTCGCCGAGCTTGCGCACCCGGCGGTAGGGGCCGAAGGGCGGCGCCACCGAATTGATGATGATGGGAATCACCGGGTAGCGGGTCAGGCTGCCGGTCATTTCCTCCAGCGTCTGCGTGCAGCCGTGGTCGACCTGCAGACGATGGGAAATGGCGATATCGACGTCGCTGGCCAGGATGTGCCTGGCCATGTCCAGCGCCAGATCCTTGTCCACCGACAGCGGCCCGGCCAGGCTGGTGTAGTCGCCGACGCCCTCGGCCGCCGTGGCGATCACGAAGGGCGGCATCAGGTCGTAGAACAGGCCGTTGTAGTGGTCCGGCGCGAACAACACAATCAGTTCCGGATCGAAGGCTTCGACCTCGGCACGCGAACGGGCGATCACCGCGTCCACCTCGGCCACCACATCGGCACCGGGATCGTTCAGGCCGCGTAGCGGCGTGTGCGACAGGCACTTCAGTTTGATGCTCATAGAAACTCCTCAAGCTGTCTTTGAACGGGCAAGCCCGCTGCTGCAAAAAGGACGAAGCCGAGAAGGAGTTGTCCCCTCCGGATTGGGTCTCCACGCCTCGTTTTTCTTGTGTGAGGCGATTCTAGGGAGGGGGCGGCACAGGTCGAAATTTATTTGCCAGTTGTGCACAATATGCACAATACTGTTTACATTGAACTTTCAAGGAGTCGCCATGCGACCGTCCCGCGGCGCCAGTTACACCCATGTGCAAGGTCTGAGCCGCGGCCTGGCTTTGTTGCACGCGCTCAACCGCGCGCCCAAGGGTTGGGCGCGGATCGCCGAACTGAGCGCCGAAACCGGCCTGCACCGGACCACCGTCCGCCGCCTGCTGGAAACACTGCAGGATGAAGGCTACGTGCGGCGTTCGGCGTCCGACGACAGCTATCGACTGAACCACAAGATCCGCCAGTTGAGCGATGGCTTTACCGACGACGAATGGATCTCGGAAATCGCCAATCCGGTGCTCGGCGAACTGCTGAAGAAACTGGTCTGGCCGTCCGATCTGTGCACG
Source organism: Azonexus sp. R2A61 (assembly GCF_021401135.1). Classification (GTDB taxonomy): domain Bacteria; phylum Pseudomonadota; class Gammaproteobacteria; order Burkholderiales; family Rhodocyclaceae; genus Azonexus. Next base: position 337,274 of record NZ_JACBFO010000002.1, read on the forward strand.
CTGGACGGCGACTGCATGCTGGTGCGCGAAACGACCCACCGTTTCAGCCCGCTGTCCTTCCACCGGGCGATGATCCGCCAGCGCATGCCGATCCTGTTCACCAGCGCCGGCCGCGCCTGGCTGGCCTTTTGTCCGGACGAGGAAAGGCAGCAGGTGCTCAACCTGATCCGCCAGGGCAACGATGAGCAGGCGGCATTCGCCCGCAACGAGAAGCTGATCGACAGCCTGATCGACAAGGTGCGCGCCCAGGGCTACGCCAGCAACGACGGCGAATGGCGCAGCCAGGAAAGAATTTCCGCACTGGCCGTACCGATCTTCAACCAGGACAAGGCGATCGCCGCGGTCAACGTGGTTTTCCTGCGCAAAGCCCTGGGCGTCGGCGAGGCCGCCCGGCAATTCGTCCCCGAACTGCAGGCGGCGGCCGAGAGGATACGGCAGACGCTGGCCGTCTGGGGAACGGCGCCGGCCGCCTGAGCGCCCATGAAAAAAGGCGCGCCGGCCAGGGGGAAGCCGGACGCGCCGAAAGGTCTGGAACGCGGGTACTAGTCTTTCTTGTCGGCTGCCGTCGGGGGATGGAAGATTTGCGGCGGCGCGCCTTCTTCGTTGATTGCACCGATCGACTGGTTCACCTCCGGCAGCTTGTGGGCGATGCCCTTGTGGCAGTCGATGCAGGTCTGCCCCTTGTCGAAGGCCGCCTGGTGGGTGGCCGAGGCGCGGCGGCCCTGGATGCCGTAGTCGAAGTATTCGAAGTTGTGGCAGTTGCGGCATTCGCGCGAATCGGTGCGCTTCATCCGTTCCCATTCGTGCTCGGCCAGCGTTAGGCGCTTGGCGTTGAATTTCTCGGGCGTGTCGATCGAGCCGAGGATCTTGTGCAGCACCTCGTTCGACGCCTGGATCTTGCGGATCATCTTCGGCACCCATTCCTTGGGCACGTGGCAGTCCGGGCAGGTGGCACGCACACCGGAACGGTTCGAGTAGTGGATGGTGTTCTGGTACTCCATGTACACGTTGTCCTTCATCTCGTGGCAGGAGATGCAGAAGGCTTCGCGGTTGGTCAGTTCGAGCACGGTGTTGAAACCGCCCCAGAAGATCACGCCGGCGGCGAACAGGCCGAGCGCGGAGACGATGCCGATACCCTTGAGCCAGGCCCAGGCGCGTGCGGTCAACCCGCGCTTGCCGGCGTTTTTGTTGTCGTTTTCCATGATTTTTCTCCGTTGACCGCAGGAATCAGCGCATGCCCTGCGCCGGTTTGAACTGATTGCCGACCAGCGGCTTGGCGTCGACCTGCGGTACGTGGCATTGCTGGCAGAAATAGCGGCGCGGCGAGATGTTCGACAGTTCCTGGCCGTCGCGCGTCTTGAAGTGGGTCAGCGAGACCTTGGTCGCACCGGTTTCCTTGTAGCGGTTCCAGGCGTGGCAATCCATGCACTTGTTGTATTTCATGGTCACCGTGTAGCCATCGACCTTGTGCGGGATCAGCGGCGGCTGCTGCACGTAGTTGCGTTCGATCGGCGTGCTGTCCTTCATGTTCTTGAAGGGATCGGCCGCTTCGGTTTCCGGCGCCTGGATGGCGGCGCCGCGCAGCGACTGCAGTCCGCCGTCGGCCGCCCGGACGGGCGACGCAAGCAGGCAGAGGACGGTAAGCGCCGCGCCCAGGGCGGCAGGGAACAGGCGGCTCGGGTTTTTCATGAATCGCTCCTTTGATCGAACCGATGAGTAAAACGGAAGACATCCTTGTCGCAGACATCGATGCAGCGGCCGCAGGCCGTGCAGTCGCGATCAAGGATCAGCGGACTGTCCTGCCCCGCCCGCTTGAGTGCCGGGCGGATGACCTGCGGCTCGGGGCAGACGGCAAAACAATCCAGACAATCGTCGCAGCGGCCGCGGGCGGCCGCGCTGACGCGCACCAGCGACGCCTGGCCGAGCAGCCCGTAGAAGGCGCCCATCGGGCACAGGTGGCCGCACCAGCCGCGGCTGGCGACCAGCAAATCGTAGGCAAAGAGGGCCAGCACCACGGCAAGGCTGCCGGACAGGCCGAAAATCAGGCTGCGCTGCACGATGCTGACCGGATTGACCCATTCCCAGACCAGCGTGCCGGACAGCGCGGCGGCGAGCAGCGAACCGGCCAGCACCCAGTAACGCGTCGCGGCAGCCGGCGCGCGGCCGGATTTCAGGCCAAGCCGGCGGCGCAGCCAGGCGGCGGCATCGGTCAGCGGGTTGACCGGGCAGACCCAGGCGCAATACAAGCGGCCACCGAACGCGGCATAGAAGGCGACGACGATGGCCGCACCGAGCAGCGCCGAGGCACCGGGCAGGAAACCGGCGGCCAGGCTCTGCAGGAAAAGATAGGGATCGGTCAGCGGCAGCACGCCCAGGGTCAGCGACGAGGCCAGGTTGCCCTTGGCGATCCACAGCCCGAACCACGGGCCGCTGACGAACAGCGCGAGTACGGTCAACTGGCTCAAACGGCGCAAAATCAGCCAGCGATGCGCAGCCAGCCAGCCCTTGCCGGCGCCCCGGGAGACAGACGCGGGCGCGTTCATGGCTGCCACCGCGAATTCATGCCGGACGGTGCCGACGGCGCGTCGAGCGGCGGCGCAGCGACGCGAACATCGCCGTAGGCCTTGTCTTCCAGACCGCGTACCGGCAGTTCGAGTTGCTCGCCGATCAGCGAGCCGCCATGTTTTTCCTTTTCTTCCCAGCCCTTGCGGTAATGCTCGGGCAAGGCGCCGCGGGCCAGTTTGACCGGCATCACCTTGATCGCCGCTTCGGGCAGCACGCAGGCTTTCTCGCACTTGCCGCAACCGGTGCAGTGCTCCGAATGCACGGTCGGCAGCAGCAGCGCGTGACGGTCGGAACGCGGGTTGTGCAGTTTTTCCAGCGTGATCGCCTTGTCGATCACCGGGCAGACGCGATAGCAGACATCGCAGCGCAGGCCGAGGAAGTTCAGGCAGCTTTCGTGATCGGAGAGCACGGCAAGCCCCATTTCGGCCTGCTGGATGTCGGTCAGCTTCGGGTTCAGCGCGCCGGTCGGGCAGGCCTTGACGCAGGGAATGTCGTCGCACATCTCGCACGGCACGTCGCGCGCCGTGAAGAACGGCGTACCGGGCGCCACGCCGTCACCTTGCGGCGCCAGCTTCAGCGTGTCGTAGGGGCAGTCGCGCACGCACAAGCCGCAGCGTACGCAGGCCGACAGGAACGCCGCCTCGCCCAGTGCGCCGGGCGGGCGCAGCGCCAGCGCCGGATTGGCCGAGGCCGGCCGCACCGCCAGCCACGACGCGGCGGTCAGCAAGACGCCGCCGCCGGCCGCCGCGGCGATGCCGTTGAGGAACTTCCGGCGCGCCGCCGAAGCAGGCGACGCACCGGCGGTTTCCGGCGGCTGGGCGGTGGGTTTCCGGGCCATTGCGGTCGACGTCCGTATTTACCGGAAAATCAGGCGCGGGCGACCTTGACGGCGCACTTCTTGAAGTCCGTTTCCTTGGAAATCGGACAAGTGGCGTCGAGTGTCAGCTTGTTGACCAGCTTGCCTTCGTCGAAGAAGGGAATGAACACCAGGCCGATTGGCGGCTTGTTGCGCCCCTTGGTCTCGACACGCAACTGGATCTCGCCGCGCCGTGAATTGACCTTGACCTTCATGCCGCGCTGGATGCCGCGCTTGCGGGCGTCTTCCGGATGCATGTAGATCAGCGCTTCCGGGACTGCGCGGTGCAGTTCCGGCACCCGCCGGGTCATCGAGCCGGTATGCCAGTGTTCGAGCACGCGACCGGTGCACAACCACAGGTCGAACTCGGCGTCGGGCTTTTCCGGCGGGTCCTGGTAGGGCAGCGCGAAGATCACCGCCTTCTTGTCCTTGTGGCCGTAGAAGGCGAAGTCCTCGCCGGCCTTGACGTAGGGATCGTAGCCTTCGCGGAAGCGCCACAGCGTTTCCTTGCCGTCGACCACCGGCCAGCGCAGGCCGCGCGCCTTGTGATAGGTATCGAACGGCGCCAGGTCGTGGCCGTGGCCGCGGCCGAACATCGCGTATTCCTCGAACAGGCCCTTGTGCAGGTAGAAGCCGAGTTCCTTCGATTCGTCGTTGGTGTAGCCCTTGATCGCGTGGCCGTTGGCCTTCTCCAGGTCGGCCAGCGGGAACTTGTTCACCTGGCCGTTCTTGTAGAGCACGTCGAACAGCGTCTTGCCCTTGAGCTCCGGCTTCTTGGCGATCAGCTCGGCCGGCCAGACCTCCTCGACCTTGAAGCGCTTGGAGAATTCGATGTACTGCCACAGGTCGGACTTGGCCTCGCCCGGCGCCGCCACCTGCTGGCGCCAGAACTGGGTGCGCCGCTCGGCGTTGCCGAAGGCGCCCTCCTTCTCGGTCCACATCGCCGACGGCAGCACCAGGTCGGCGGCCATCGCCGAGACCGTCGGGTAGGCATCCGACACCACTACGAAGGCCGCCGGATTGCGCCAGCCGGGATAGATTTCCTCGTTGACGTTGGGACCGGCCTGCATGTTGTTGGTCGTCGTCGTCCAGTAGACCTTGAGCTTGCCGTCCTTCAGCGCCCGGCTCTGGGCCACGGCGTGGAAACCGATCTTGCCGCTCAGCGTACCTTCCGGCAGCTTCCAGATTTCCTCGGTGTGCTTGCGATGCTCGGCATTGGTCACCACCATGTCGGCCGGCAGGCGATGGGCGAAGGTGCCCACCTCGCGCGCCGTACCGCAGGCCGACGGCTGGCCGGTCAGCGAGAACGGACCGCTGCCCGGCGTCGAAATCTTGCCGGTCAGCAGGTGCACGTTGTAGATCATGTTGTTCACCCAGGTGCCGCGGGTGTGCTGGTTGAAGCCCATGGTCCAGAAGGAGACGATCTTCTTCTTCGGATCGGCGTACAGCTCGGCCAGCTTCTTCAGCCGCTCGGCCGGCACGCCGGACAGCTTGGCGGTCTTTTCCAGCGTGTATTCGGAAACGAACTTCTTGAAATCCTCGAAGGCGATCGGCTTGGCGGCACCGGTGTCGCCCTTCGGCTTGCCGTCGGTGCCGGGATAGCCGTTCGACTTGGCATCCTTTTCCAGCGCGTGGTTCGGGCGCAGGCCGAAGCCGATGTCGGTTTCGCCCATCTTGAAATTGACGTGTTTCTTGACGAAGTCCTGGTTGACCTTGCCGCTCTGGATGATGTGGTTGCAGATGTAGTTGAGGATCGCCAGGTCGGTTTGCGGCACGAAGATCATGCCGTTGTCGGCCAGTTCGAAACTGCGATGCTCGAAGGTGGACAGCACGTGCACCTGGGCGTCGGTATGGGTCAGCCGGCGGTCGGTGATGCGCGACCACAGGATCGGGTGCATTTCCGCCATGTTCGAACCCCACAGCACGAAGGCGTCGGCGTTCTCGATGTCGTCGTAGCAGCCCATCGGCTCGTCGATGCCGAAGGTACGCATGAAACCGGCGACGGCCGAGGCCATGCAGTGGCGGGCGTTGGGGTCGAGGTTGTTGGAGCGGAAACCGGCCTTCCACAGCTTGCTGGCGGCGTAGCCCTCGAAGATGGTCCATTGGCCGGAGCCGAACATGCCGATCGACGAGGTCATTTCGGTGACTGGCTTGCCGGCGTTGGCCTTCATGTCGGCGGCCAGCGCTTCCTTCCACTTCACTTCCATGATGTCGAAGGCCTGCTTCCAGGAAATCGGCTGGAATTCGCCGTCCTTGTCGTACTTGCCGTTCTTCATGCGCAGCAGCGGCTTGGTCAGGCGGTCGGCGCCGTACTGGATCTTCGACAGGAAGTAGCCCTTGATGCAGTTCAGGCCGCGGTTGACCGGCGCATCCGGATCGCCCTGGGTGGCGACGATGCGACCGTTCTGGACGCCGACCAGCACCGAGCAGCCGGTGCCGCAAAAGCGGCAGGCCGCCTTGTCCCAGCGGATGTCGGTGCTGCTGCCGCCCTTCGCCGCCTCAGCGGCGAACGGGATACCGGCGGTTGCGGCGGCGGCGGCCACCGCCTGGGTCTTCAGGAAATCACGGCGATTCATGGTCATGGTCAAACCTCCTCGAGTTCTAGTGCTTCAAGCGCTTCGTCGCAGTATTCGTAAGCCAGCGTCACCGACATCAGGTGCGGCGCACGATGGACCTGGATGATCGAATCGGACACGGCGTAGCCGTCACCGTCCTCGATCAGCACCAGCATCCGGCCGTCGCCGTGGTCGTGGGCGACACTGGTGCCGGGCACCGCCTCGACGGCGGCGCGGATTTCGGCGGCATGCGCCGGCGGAAACTTCAGGACGAGACTGACGATCTTCATGACGCGACTCCGGAAGAAACGGCCGCCGCCGGATCGGCGACGATACGGATGGCCCGCGTCGGGCAATCGGCCAGACAGGCGCCGCAGCCGTTGCAGGCGGCGGCGTCGAGCAACGGTCGAGCAACGCCGCCGAGACGCGGGGGAAAATGGATGGCATCGACCGGACAGCGTTCGCCGCAGGTCCGGCAGACGACGCCGCGACTGGCCAGGCAGTCGTCGCCGAAACCGGCGACGCGCCGCCACGGCGGATCGATCGCGGCGCTCAGCGCACCGCTGGGACAGGCCGCGCGGCAGGCGCCGCAGAAGGTGCAACCGTCCGGCGCATGGCCGGGCGTGAAATCGGTTTGCGGATAACCGCCGTCGCCGCGGACCAGCAAGCCCGTCGGGCAGGCAGCGACACAGTCGCTGCAGCGCGTACAGGCGGCGGTGAAGTCCGCTTCCGGAACGGCCCAGGGCGGCCGCAGGCTGCTGCGGTCGACGCGGGAAAATCCGAAAAAAGCACGACGGGAAGGATTCACGACGAAACTCGAAATACACTTGATGCAGCGCATCCTAGCCAGCCCGAGGGCAGGAAAACAGGCCCGCCGCCAGCCCATCACTCTACGGTTCTACCTCCAAATAGGTAGAGAGACATCGACAATAAATCCATTAAAATCAGTCCCATGCAAAAACATTCGCCCATCCGGGACAACACCGCCGGCTACGCCGAACGGTCGGCCGGCTAATCCGGAATACCCGTGAAAATACGGACCGCCGATACCCTCCTGCAGACGCTGCGCAACTCGCTGCTGGTCCAGCTCGGGCTGGCGGTCGGGCTGCTTGCCACGCTGTCCTTCCTGTCCATCGTCATTTCGGCCGTCGTGGCCGAGAACATCAGCGGCAAGGCCAACGCCATCAACATCGCCGGCTCGTTGCGGATGATGAGCTTCCGCATGCTCAGCGAAACGGCACAGCCGGAAAAACGCCCGCAGGTGGCCGACAGTGCTGCCCAATTCGAACGGCGCCTGCTCGGCCTGGACCATTTCCTGGCCACCAAATCGGCGGGCGACACGGCATCGCAACGCGCGGTGTCGCAGATCGTCGACCGCTGGAGCGCCTACATCCGGCCGCTGCTGCTGGCCGCGGCGACCGGCGAAGTCGACGCCTTCGCCCAGGCGGCGCGCGACATCCCGGTCTTCGTCGGCCAGATCGATCAACTGGTGCTGGCCATCGAGGAAGACCTGGAAAACAAGGTGCGCTGGCTGCGCATCACCCAACTCGTGCTGCTGGCGGTGATCATCGCCGTGTGCCTGCTGACCAGCTGGATTCTTCGCCAGCGCCTGGCACAGCCGCTGGCGCACCTGCTCAAGGCGGCCAACACGGTGGCCGGCGGTTCGTTCTCGACGCGCGTCAGCCATGTCTCCGACGATGAACTGGGACGTCTCGGCCAGGCCTTCAACACGATGGTCGGGGAAATCGCCAACATGTACGCCCACCTGGCGGACAAGGTCGACGAGAAGACCCGCGAACTGACCCGCTCCAACCAGTCGCTCGAACTGCTGTACCGGACCAGCCAGCGACTGTCGGCCAGCGACCTGACGCTGGACCAGATCGAGGCGGTGCTGCGCGATATCGAACAGGCGCTGGAGCTCGGCCACAGCATGATCTGCATCAGCGAACACGGCCAGTTGCCGGCCCAGCCGGTGATCGGGGACCTCGACGAAGCCGAGCGCCGGGCCTGGTGCGGTCAACACGACTGCGCGACCTGTTTTGCCCATGCCGGCCGCGATCTTGCCGAGCAGCACGGCGACATGCTGATCCTGCCGATCGGCGACAGCATGCCGCTGCAGGGCACGCTGCCGATCCGTCTGCGCGGCGACGCGCCGTTGCCGCGCGAAAAGCTGCGGCTGATCGAAACGGTCGGCCACCATGTCTCGAACGCCCTGGCCAACATGCGGCGGGCCGAGGAAAAACACCGGCTGGCGGTGCTCGAGGAACGCTCGGCGATCGCCCGCGAACTGCACGACTCGATCGCCCAGTCGCTGTCCTATCTGAAAATCCAGGTCACCCGGCTGGAGAAAACCATCGAGAGCGGCGGCGATGCGCGCACCATCACCGACGAACTGAAACGCGGCCTGAACGCGGCCTACCGCGAACTGCGCGAACTGATCACCACCTTCCGGCTGCGCATCGACGAGCGCGGTTTTGCCGTCGCGCTGCAGGAAACCGTCGTCGAGTTCTCGGCCAAGCTGGGCTTTCCGGTCGGCCTGAACAATCCGCTGGCCGGCATCGCGCTGTCGGCCAACGAGGAGATGCACGTCATCCGCATCGTCCGCGAGGCGCTGTCGAACATCGAACGCCACGCCGACGCGAGCTCGGCCGAGGTCGATATCGAGATCGGTCCGGAACGTCGGGTCCGCGTGCGCGTGCGCGACGACGGCCGCGGCTTCGACCCGGCCGACACGCCGGCCAACCATTTCGGCACCAGCATCATGCGCGACCGCGCGCAACTGCTCGGCGGCCGGCTCGACATCGCCAGCCGGCCGGGCGCCGGCACCGTCATCGAACTCCAGTTCCTGCCGCTGCAATACCGGCAGACCGCTCCCGAAAGAAACCCCGCATGACCGACCCGACCCGCGTCCTCGTCATCGACGATCACCCGCTGTTCCGCCGCGGCGTCTGCCAGTTGCTCGAACTGGCGCCCGGCTTCTGCATCGTCGGCGAAGCCGCCGGCGGCCAGGAAGGCATCGCCCGCGCCCACGAACTGGACCCCGACCTGATCCTGCTCGACCTCAACATGAAGGGCATGAACGGGCTGGAAACATTGCGCGTGCTGCGCGATCTGGAGATCGACGCACGCATCATCATCCTGACCGTCTCCAACGCGCCCGACGACCTGATCGCCGCCATCCGCGCCGGCGCCGACGGCTACGTGCTGAAGGACAACGATCCGGACGACATCCTGCAGTTGATCGACAGCGCGATGCACGGCCGCACCGCGATCAGCCCGGAACTGACCAGCCTGCTGGCCAGCGCGCTGCGCCAGGAAACGGTGATCGAAAATCGCCACCAGGCCAGTCTGACCGAGCGCGAAACGACGATTCTCAAATGCCTGGCCGCCGGCATGTCGAACAAGCTGATCGCCCGCGAACTGGACATCATGGAAAGCACGGTCAAGGTGCACATCCGCAACCTGCTGAAGAAACTCAAGTTCCGCTCGCGGGTCGAAGCCGCCGTCTGGGCCGTCGCCAACCATCTCGCCTGAACGGCGCCGTCATCGAACGGTAACGAAGCGGTCATAGCATGCCGCTTTTCCGCGTTCGCCACCATCAAGCCGCCCATCCATGTTGCGCACCGCCACCCGACTGCTGCCCCTGTTGCTCGCTTCCCTCGCCTTCGACGCGCTGGCCGCCCGGCCGATGGCGACCGACGACGCACGCCTGACCACCGCCGGCAGCTGCCAGTTGGAAAGCTGGGGCAAGTTCGCGCCCGGCCTGCGCGAATACTGGGTGGCACCGGCCTGCAATCCGTTCGGCAATCTCGAACTGACGCTGGCCGCCAACCGCATCCGCCAGGACGAGCAAGCGACCTCGCACGACACCCAGTTCCAGTTCAAGACGCTGTTCCGCGAACTGGATGGCGACGGCTGGGGCTGGGGCATGGCGCTCGGCACGCTGCGCCACCCGACCGGTGCGCCGGACGACCGCGGCTACCATTACGCCTACCTGCCGCTGTCCGTGGCGCTGGCCGAGCAGCGCGTCGTGCTGCACCTCAATCTCGGCTGGCAGCGCGACAAGCACGGCCGCCAGTTGACGACGACCTGGGGCGCCGGCAGCGAGATCAAGCTGCACGAACGCCTGCTGGCCATCGCCGAGGTCTACGGCGACGATCGGCAATCGGCCGCCTGGCAGGTCGGCGCGCGTTTCGCCATCGTCCCGGAACGTTTCCAGATCGATGCAACGCTGGGCCGGCACGTCGACCAGCCGTGGGCGAACCACTGGTTCTCGCTCGGTCTGCGCCTGACGCCGGACCAGTTTTTCTGAAAAAAAGGCGGTTGACCGCAGGCTTGCGGTCAACCACCCCGACCGAGGTTTTTCCGGCTCAGGCCTGGCGCAGCTTGTACCAGGCGCCGTAGGCCCAGCAGGCGGCGCAGAAACCGGTGGCCAGGTCGATGAAGGCGAAGATCAGGATGGCGTAGGCCGGCACCGCACCGATGCCGGAGCCGAGCAGCCAGGTCACGAACATCGCCGTGCCGGCGATGCCGGCGATCTTGTCGGCAAACATCTTGGAGCCGGCATTCTGCGACCGGACCAGCCCGAAGCGCTGCATCGCGCCGGCAAAAGCCTTGTAGGAGAGGCATTTGTGCGGCGACACGAAGCCGCGCAGCAGACCGCCCACCGCCAGCAGCAGCGACACCCACTGGTAGGGCGTATACAGATAGATCGCAGCGATGGTGAAGCTCATCGCCGCCTGCAGGCGATAGGCATTGGCACAGACCGGGGGAATGTCGAAACGCAGCATCGGGGAAACTCCGAAAGAATTAACAATTTCTAATATTCTAACAAAATTTCCCGGTGCCCTCACCGGCCGGCATCAATCCCCGGTCGGCGAGATGCGGAAGGCACGCACCTCGGCATGGCCGCGCAAGGCTTCGGCGTAGCGCGAAATATTGGCCGGATCGATCGTGCGCAGGATCATCTTGTAGTCGAACCAGGCGCCGTCGTCGGACAGCCGGTAGCTCATGTTGGCGATGGTGAAGCCGGCATCGGTGACGAAACGGCGCAGCTCGGCCTCCGGCATCGGCGCCGCGCGGTCGAAGCGGATCGAGTGATGGGCGTAGAAATGCGACGGCAGCCGGGCCTCGATCCAGCGGAACAGCGACAGCGTGCCGATGGTCAGCACGGTGCCGACCGCCGCCGGAAAATAGAAACCGACGCCGATCAGCACGCCGATCGCCGCGGTGATCCAGATCGACGCCGCGGTAGTCAGCCCGCGCACGCTGAGCCCTTCCTTGAAGATCACGCCGGCACCGAGAAAGCCGATGCCGGTCATGATGCCCTGCGCCATCCGCGTCGGATCGGTGCGCACGGTATCCATCGGCACGCCGGGCAGCCATTTCCACTGGTACAGCGTGACCAGCATCAACAGACTGGACGCCAGACAGACCAGCGCATGCGTCCGGAAACCGGCCGGTCGCCCGTGGTAGCTGCGTTCCAGGCCGATGACGCCGCCGGCGACCAGGGCGCCGAGCAAGTGGATGCTGATGGTTTCGAGATCGTCCATGGCGCACTCCTTTTCGGGCAGGAAACGTTGAAACGGTATATACGGTTTAAAAACCATATATACCGTTTTATGCCGGGAATGCAAGCGGCGATGGCCGCCGGTTCAAACGATCAGTGAGCGCCCTGCCATTTCCGCTCACCGGCCGGCACCGCGAAGGGCAGCCAGTTCTCCGGCGGCGGCAGCGGACAGGTGGCGAACGGCGTGAACGCGCAGGGCGGGTTGAAAGCGCGGTTGAAATCGAGGCGGATACGGCCGTCGACCGCCGGTTTCGCCTTCAGGAAACGGCCGGCACCATAGGTCTCGCGGCCGCTCGTGCGGTCGCGGAAGACGAAGAAGACCTCGCGCTCGCCGACCGCCATCGGCAAAAGTTCGACCTTTTGCCCGTCGACCGCAAACACCGCCTTGAAGGCAACCGTCACCGGCTTCAGTTCGCCGGTGACGTTGGGCACCTCCATGCTCACCGGCGGCGCCAGCGGCAACCACTCGGCGTCGACGACCCAGGCCGGATCTTCGGGAAAATGCTCGATGCCGGCGAACGGCTGGCGCATCGCCCAGGCGCGGTCGCGCACGCGGGCGGCGAAACGGCCGTCACGGTCGACGATGAAAAACGACAGATTTTCGTGGTCGACCGTAGACGGCTGGCCGTCGCGGTCGGTCGCCAGCGGCCTCGCCTCGCCGCCGGCCGGCTGCCAGAAGACCTCGCCGTCGCGGCACAGCAGGTCGCCGAGATGCGCCGGCCCGGACGGCAGGCGGACGACGCAATTGTCGCCGCTGCCGACCTTGCTGATTGCATCCTCCAGCCAGAACAGGCCGACCAGGCCGAGCCAGCTGTCCGGCCCGGCCAGTTCGGCGTGGCGGGCCTGCCGCCACTGATCGAGGGTCTTACTTGGCAAAACGCAGCACTCCGTTCTCGGCACTGACCCGAATCGTGTCCTTGGCGGCGAACTTGCCTTCGAGGATGGACTTGGCCAGCGGATTCTCGATCTGCTGCTGGATCGCCCGCTTGAGCGGCCGCGCCCCGAACACCGGATCGAAGCCGGCCTGGGCGATTTCGCTCAGCGCCGAATCCTCGACGACAATGCCCATTTCCAGTTGCGCCAGCCGCTTTTCCAGATAGCCGAGCTGAATCCTGGCGATGCCGGCGATGTTCTTCTCGTCGAGCGCGTGGAAGACCACCACCTCGTCGATGCGGTTGATGAATTCCGGGCGGAAATAGGTTTTCACCTCGCCCATCACCGCCAGCTTGATCAACTGGTAATCGTCGCCCTGCATCTGCTGGATCATCTGGCTGCCGAGGTTCGACGTCATGACAATCACCGTATTCTTGAAGTCGACCGTGCGACCCTGGCCGTCGGTCATGCGGCCGTCGTCGAGCACCTGCAGCAGCACGTTGAAGACGTCCGGGTGCGCCTTCTCGACCTCGTCGAGCAGGATCACGCTGTACGGCTTCCTGCGCACCGCCTCGGTCAGGTAGCCGCCTTCCTCGTAGCCGACGTAACCCGGCGGCGCGCCAATCAGGCGGGCGACCGAGTGCTTCTCCATGAACTCGCTCATGTCGATGCGGATCAGGTGTTCCTCGCTATCGAACATGAACTCGGCCAGCGCCTTGCACAGTTCGGTCTTGCCGACGCCGGTCGGGCCGAGGAAGAGGAATGAGCCGTAGGGCTTGTTCGGGTCGGCGAGGCCGGCACGCGAACGGCGGATGGCGTCGGCAACCAGCGTCACCGCTTCGTTCTGGCCGACGACGCGCTGGTGCAGCTTGTCTTCCATGTGCAGCAGCTTGTCGCGCTCGCCCTGCATCATCTTGCTGACCGGGATGCCGGTGGCGCGGCTGACCACCTCGGCGATTTCCTCGGCGCCGACCTGGGTGCGCAACAGCTGGTTTTTCGGCTTTTCAGCCCCGTCGACCGCATCCGCTGCCTTCAGCTGGGCTTCCAGTTGCGGCAGCTTGCCGTACTGCAGCTCGGCCACCTTGTCGAGCTTGCCTTCGCGCTGGAAGCGGGCGATATCGGCCTTCAGATGGTCGATTTCCTCCTTGATCTGCGCCGAACCGAGCACGGCCGACTTCTCGGCCTTCCAGATTTCCTCGAGATCGGAATATTCCTTGGTCAACCGGGCGATTTCGTCCTCGATCAGCGCCAGACGCTTCTGCGAGGCTTCGTCCTTTTCCTTCTTGACCGCCTCGCGCTCGATCTTCAACTGAATGATGCGGCGGTCGAGCTTGTCCATGACTTCCGGCTTGGAGTCGATTTCCATCTTGATGCGGGCGGCGGCCTCGTCGATCAGGTCGATGGCCTTGTCCGGCAGGAAGCGGTCGGTGATGTAGCGGTGCGACAGTTCGGCGGCGGCGACGATGGCCGGGTCGGTGATGTCCACGCCGTGGTGCAGCTCGTACTTCTCCTGCAGGCCGCGCAGGATGGCGATGGTCGATTCGACGCTCGGCTCGTCGACCAGCACCTTCTGGAAGCGGCGTTCGAGCGCGGCGTCCTTCTCGATGTACTTGCGGTATTCGTCCAGCGTCGTCGCGCCGATGCAGTGCAGTTCGCCACGCGCCAGGGCGGGCTTCAACATGTTGCCGGCGTCGATGGCGCCTTCGGCCTTGCCGGCGCCGACCATGGTGTGGATTTCGTCGATGAACAGGATGATGCGGCCTTCGTCCTGCGCCACTTCCTTGAGCACCGCCTTCAGGCGCTCCTCGAACTCGCCGCGGTACTTGGCACCAGCCAGCAGGCCGGCCATGTCGAGGACCAGCACCTTCTTGCCCTTCAGCGTCTCCGGCACCTCGCCATTGACGATGCGCTGCGCCAGGCCTTCGACGATGGCCGTCTTGCCGACACCCGGCTCGCCGATCAGTACCGGGTTGTTCTTGGTGCGCCGTTGCAGGATCTGGATGGCGCGGCGGATTTCGTCGTCGCGGCCGATCACCGGGTCAAGCTTGCCCATGGCGGCGCGCTCGGTCAGGTCGATGCAGAACTTCTTCAGCGACTCGCGCTGGCCCTCGGCTTCCTGCGAATCGACATTCTGGCCGCCGCGCACGGCCATGATCGCCGCTTCCAGCGCCTTTTTCTGCAGGCCGTGCTGCCTGGCGATGCGACCACATTCACCTTTGTCGTCACAGAGGACGAGCAGGAACATTTCGCTGGCGATGAACTGGTCGCCACGCTTCTGCGCTTCCTTGTCGGTGAGATTCAACAGATTGCCGAGATCGCGGCCGACCTGCACGTCGCCGCCGTGGCCTTCGACCTTGGGCAGGCGGGTCAGCGCCCCTTCGATGTCGCGCTTGAGGGCCGGCACATTGACGCCGGCACGCGCCAGCAGCGAAGCGGTGCCGCCATCGTCCTGGCCGAGCAACGCCAGCAACAGGTGCTGTGGCTCGATGAATTGCTGGTCGTTGCCGTTGGCCAGACTCTGGGCGTCGCCCAGGGCCTGCTGGAATTTGGTGGTCAGTTTGTCGAGTCGCATGGTGTTCTCCAATCGCGCTGAATGCCGAATGTTTCAGAAATGAGGGTCGACCCGGAATTTTCAAGACGCACCCTGGCGAATACGCGTATATCCCTATTGCTCCGCGGGAATTTGCGGGTAAGCTACGCCCACCAAAAAAACCATATTCGCAATGCAAGGGGAAGCTCTCATGACGGGAATGAGCCTGCGCGGCAAGTTGACCGCGATGACATTGACCACCATCGGTGCCTTGATCGTATTGTTCGTCGTTCTGCTGATCGACGGCAAGAACAGCATGATGGAAGACCGCAAGAACAAGGTGCGCAACCTGGTCGAGGTCGCCGAAGCCACGGTCGCCCACTTCGAGGCCATGGCCAAGGCCGGCAAGATCGGCGAGGACGAAGCCAAGCAACTGGCCGCCGAAGCCCTGCGCGACATGCGCTACGACAAGGTCGAATATTTCTGGATCAACGACCTGAGCGACACCATGGTCATGCATCCGATCAAGCCCGAACTGCAGGGCCAGAAGCTCGACAAGATCAAGGACAAGAACGGCAAGCTGCTGTTCCTTGAGTTCAACCGCACGGTCAACGAAAGTGGTTCCGGCTTCGTCGACTATCTATGGCCGAAACCGGGGGCCGAGGAAGGCGTGCCGAAGATTTCCTACGTCACCGGCTTCAAGCCCTGGGGCTGGGTGATCGGTTCCGGCATCTACATCGACGACGTCGAGGCCAGGTTCCGCCACAATGCCCTGTGGCTGCTTGCCTGGGGCATCGGCCTGGGCGGTTTCATCGCCGTGTCGCTGTCGCTGCTGTCGCGCAACATCATCCGCACGCTGGGCGGCGACCCGGCCGTCGCCTCGGCGATCACCCGGCGCATCGCCGCCGGCGACCTGTCGACGCCGGTCGAATGCGCCGCCGACGACAAGGGCAGCCTGCTCGTCGACATCCGCAGCATGCAGGACACGCTGCGCACGATGATCGCCACCATCACCGGCAATGCCGAACAGGTGGCGAGCGCCGCCGAACAACTGCTGACCGCCTCCGAGGAAGTGGCCAGCCGGGCTCGCCAGCAGAGCGATGCCGCGTCGTCGATGGCCGCCTCGGTCGAGGAAATGGCAGTCAGCATCGACCAGGTCAAGGAAAACGCCGGCGAGGCGCACGGCATCTCCCGCGAATCCGGTACCTTGTCCGAGGAAGGCGCGGCGGTCATCCACAGCGCGGCCACCGAGATGCGCAAGATTTCCGAAGCGGTGCAGGCCTCGTCCGGCATCATCGAGGACCTCGGCAAGCAGTCCGACCAGATCACCTCCATCGTCAATACCATCCGCGACATCGCCGACCAGACCAACCTGCTGGCGCTGAATGCCGCCATCGAGGCGGCTCGCGCCGGCGAACAGGGCCGGGGCTTCGCGGTGGTGGCCGACGAAGTGCGCAAACTGGCCGAGCGGACCAGCCTGTCGACCACCGAGATCGCCGACATGGTCGGCAAGATCCAGAACGGTACCCGCAGCGCCGTGACCAGCATGCAGGCCGGCGTCGTCCAGGTCGGCAACGGTGTCGAGCTGGCCAACCAGGCCGGCGACTCGATCAACCGCATCCGCGACGGCGCGCTGCGCGTCACGCACGTGGTCAACGGCATTTCCGATTCGATCGCCGAGCAGAGCATCGCCAGCAACGACATCGCGCAGAAGCTGGAGACCATCGCCCAGATGTCCGAGGAAAGCGCCATCGCCGTGCGCCACACGGCCGACGCGGCGCGCCGGCTGCAAAGCCTGTCGCACGAACTGCACGAGGCGGTGGCCCGCTTCCGCACCTGATCGGGAAGCATCCCGGGAAAAACGAAGGGACGCCGCGGCGTCCCTTTTTCGTGGCTGCGGCCGGTCGACCGCGCTAGTCCTGCCAGCGCGCCGCGGCGCTGTCGTCGGACTCGCGGGCGTCGACCCAGCGACCGCCGTCGGCCGTCGCTTCCTTCTTCCAGAACGGCGCCTTCGTCTTCAGGTAGTCCATGATGAACTCGCAGGCGGCGAAGGCCTCGCCGCGGTGCGCCGAGCTCACCGCGACCAGCACGATCTGGTCGCACGGCGCGAGCGGACCGACGCGGTGGATGACCAGCGCGTCGAAGATGTCCCAGCGCCCTTGCGCGTCGGCGACGATGGCCTCGAGCGCTTTCTCGGTCATGCCCGGGTAGTGTTCCAGCGTCATGCCGGACACGCTGGCGCCGTCGTTGATGTCGCGCACCAGGCCGACGAAGCTGGCCAGCGCGCCGATGCGCGGGTCGTTGGCGCGCAGTGCGGTCAACTCGGCACCGACGTCGAAATCCGCTGTCTGCACGCGCACGCTCATCGCCGGGCCTCCGTCACGCCACTTCGCGCGCTTCGAGGAAGCGCAGGTTCGGGTACTTTTCCTGGACCATGTTCAGGTAAACGTTGTTCGGCGCCAGATAGACCGGATCGTCCGCGCCGTCGAGCGCGACGTTGGCGCTGTAGCGGTCGGACAACTGGCGCAGTTCGCCGGCATCGCCGGTGATCCAGCGCGCCGTCGCGCAGTTGTAGTGCTCGAAGATCACCTGCACGCCGTATTCATGTTCCAGACGGTGCGCCACCACGTCGAACTGCAGCGAACCGACCGCGCCGAGGATCATGTCCGAACCGGACACCGGCCGGAACAGCTGCGTCGCGCCCTCTTCCGCCAGCTGCTGCAAGCCCTTCTGCAACTGCTTGATCTTCAGCGGATTGGCGATGCGCGCCAGCTTGAAGATTTCCGGCGCAAACGACGGGATGCCGGTGAAACGCAGGTCCTCGCCTTCGGTGAAGGTTTCGCCGAGACGGATCGTGCCGTGGTTGGGGATGCCGATGATGTCGCCCGACCAGGCCTCGTCGGCGGTCGACCGGTCGCGCGCCATGAAGGTAATGGCGTTGTTGATCGCCAGCGTCTTGCCGGTGGCCACCTGCCTGACCTTCATGCCGCGGTCGAAGCGGCCCGAGCAGACGCGCAGGAAGGCGATGCGGTCGCGGTGCTTGGGGTCCATGTTGGCCTGGATCTTGAACACGAAACCGGAAAACTTCGGCTCGAACGCGTCGACCGTACGACTCACCGCCGGCCGCGCCTTGGGCGCCGGCGACAGGTCGACGACGGCGTCGAGCAGGCTCTGCACGCCGAAGTTGTTGACCGCCGAACCGAAGAACACAGGGCACTGCTTGCCGGACAGATAGGCCTCGGCATCGAAGGCGTGCGACGCGCCGCGCACCAGTTCGATGTCGCTGCGCAGTTCGTCGGCCTGGGCGCCGATCAGTTCGTCGAGGCGCGGGTTGTCCAGGCCCTGGATCATTTCCGCCGTGCCCTTCTCGGCCTGCGGGTCGAAGAAGGCGACGGTGTCGTCGTACAGGTGATAGACGCCGCGGAAACGCTTGCCCATGCCGATCGGCCAGGTCATCGGCGCGCACTGGATGCCGAGCACCGACTCGATTTCGTCGAGCAGGTCGATCGGCTCCTTGCCTTCGCGGTCGAGCTTGTTGATGAAGGTCAGGATCGGCGTGTCGCGCATGCGGCAGACGTTGAGCAGCTTGATCGTCTGCGCTTCGACGCCGTTGACCGAGTCGATGACCATGGTCGCCGAATCGACGGCAGTCAGCGTACGGTAGGTGTCTTCCGAGAAATCCTCGTGGCCCGGCGTGTCGAGCAGGTTGATCATGCACTCGCGGTAGGGGAACTGCATCACCGACGAGGTCACCGAGATGCCGCGCTGCTTTTCCAGTTCCATCCAGTCCGACGTGGCGTGGCGCGAGGCCTTGCGGGCGCGGACTTCGCCGGCCACCTGAATGGCGCCGCCGAACCACAGCAGCTTTTCGGTCAGCGTCGTTTTACCGGCGTCGGGGTGGGAAATGATCGCAAAGGTGCGACGGCGGGAGATTTCTTCGTCGAGCTGGCTCACGGCGGGAAAATGGAAAGCGGGGAAAGGGCGCGATTATACCCGCAGCCCCCGCCCGCCCCCCTCGCCTCGCTCAGCGATTCGACGCAAAAACCGTGGCCCGGCCGTCGCGCCGGACCAGCAGCACGTCGTAAGGATCGCGCCGGCCGCGGTAGGCCGGCCCGTCCATGCCCGGCGAACCGACCGGCATGCCGGGCACGGCCAGGCCGATGGCCGCCGGCCGTTCGGCCAGCAGGCGATGGATGTCGCTCGCCGGCACATGGCCTTCCAGCAGGTAGCCGTCGATCTGTGCGGTATGGCACGACGCGTAGCGCGCCGGCATGCCGAGCCGGCGCCGGGCACCGTCGAGGTCATCGACCTCGTGCACGCGCACCGCGAAACCCGAGGCCTCGAGATGCGCCACCCAGTCCTTGCAACAACCGCAGTACGGACTTTTCCAGACCTCGACGAGCGCGCGCCGCGGCGCCGCGGCCAGCTGCCCGGCCAGACCGCCGGCCAGCGCCGCCAGGGCGAATTTCAGCCAGCCGCGCCGGCCGGCGTTCAAGGGATTCACGCGGCGCTCCTCACGGCGCCACGGCCCGAGCCTGCATCAGCTTCTGGCCCGGGAACTGGACGCTGATCAGCAGACGGGCGCCGGCCGCGACCTCGCCCTTGCCTTCCAGGCGGTCGCCACCGGCCGGCTTCAGGTCGATTTCGCGCTTGTCGGTACCGGCCAGCACCGTCAGTTTGCCGCTGGCGCCGGCGGTGTCGAGCGCCTCACCGTGCTGGCTGGCATGGACGACGACCTGGCCGCCGCGGGCGACGATCTCGAACTGCGCGTGGCCGGCTTCGGCGACGACGCCGCCGAACTGCGGCTGACCGTGGGTTTCGTGGGCCAGCGCGGCGGGTGCTGCGGTCAACGTCAATGCGAGGCAAAAAATGGAAGCGAAGGTTTTCATCGGTTTCTCCTGGATTGAAATCAAAGGGCTTCGACGGAAGCGTCGTGACACAGCCGCTCGGCCGAGCGGCGGCCGAATAGCAGGAACAGGGCGGGCGTGACGAAGGTGTCGAGCAGCGTCGCGCCGATCAGCCCGGAAAAGATCACCACCGCCACCGGATGCAGGATCTCGGTACCCGGCCGGCCGGCTTCGAATAGCAGCGGCGCCAGCGCGAAAGCGGCAACCAGCGCGGTCATCAGCACCGGCGTCAGCCGCTCCAGCGAGCCGCGCACGATCATCGGCACGCCAAAGGCTTGGCCTTCCAGGCGCATCAGGTTCAACCAGTGGCTGAGCTTGAGGATGCCGTTGCGCGTGGCGATGCCGGCCAGCGTGATGAAGCCGATCAGCGCGGCGATCGACAGCGGCTGGCCGGACAGCCACAGGCCGACGACGGCGCCGACCAGCGCCAGCGGGATGTTGACCATCACCAGCCCGGCCAGCAGTGCCGAGCGGTAACGCCCGTACAGCACCAGAAAAACCAGCGCCGCCGACACCAGCGCTAGCCCCCCGATCAGCCGGGCCGCCTCTTCCTGCGCCTGGAACTGCCCGCCGAGCGTGACGAAGTAACCGGCCGGCAGCGGGAAATCGGCAATTGCCGCCCGCAGGTCGGCGACCACCGCCGACAGTGCCCGGTCCTGCGCGTTCAGCGAGATGACGATGCGCCGTCGGCCGTCGTCGCGGGCGATCTGGTTCGGCCCGTCGGCATCCTCGATGCTGGCCAGTTTTTCCAGCGGCACCGGGCCGAGCGGCGTCTCGATCAGCAGGCCGCGCAGCCCGTCCACCGCCCGGCCGCGCTCCGGCAGCCGCAGCAACAGGTCGAAGCGGCGGTTGCCGTCGATGATCTGGGCGACCTTTTCGCCGTCGACCAGCCGTTGCAGCCGGTCGAGCAAGGCCGCCGGCGACAGCCCGTAGGCGGCCAGCGCATCGAAATCGACATGCACCTTGATCTGCGGCGCCAGCACCTGCTTCTCGACCTCCAGATCGGCAACGCCGGGAATGCCGGCCAGCCGGGCGCGCAGCGCGTGCGCCTGGCCGCGCAGCACGTCGAGGTCGTCGCCGAAGATCTTGATCGCCACCTGGGCACGCACGCCGGACATCATATGATCGATGCGGTGCGAAATCGGCTGGCCGAGGTTCAGGCTGCCCGGCAGGTCCTTCAGCCGGCGGCGGATGTCGGCCAGGATTTCCTCCTTGTCGCGACCGTCGCGCAGGCGCAGCTCCAGTTCGGAGACGTGCACGCCTTCGGCATGTTCGTCGAGTTCGGCACGCCCCGAGCGGCGGCCGATGTGCACGATCTCCGGCACGCCGAGCAGCTTCGTTTCGGCCTGGGCGGCCAGACGAACCGACTCGGCCAGCGTCACGCCCGGGTCGAGGCGCAGGCCGACGGTGATCGACCCCTCGTTGAACGGCGGCAGGAAAGTGGTCGGGAACAGCGGCACGCTGGCCGCCGCCAGCAGTACGGCGACGGCCGCGACGATGGCCGGCCGGCGCGGCGCAGCAAGCACCGTTTCGAGCGCCCGCCGATAACGCGCCTTGAGCCAGGCGACCAGCCGCGTATCGGCATGGCCGGCGCGCGCCAGCGGCGGCAGCAGCCAGGCGGCGAGGACCGGCGTGACGGTCACCGAGACCAGCAACGAGGCCAGGATGGAAACGATGTAGGCGATGCCGAGCGGCACGAACAGCCGCCCCTCGATGCCGGGCAGCGCGAACAGCGGCACGAAGACCAGGGCGATGATCGCCGTCGCGTAGACGATGGCCGAACGCACCTCCAGCGAAGCGCGCACGACCAGTTCCCGGATCTCGAAGGCGACGCCGTCGCGTGCCGCCTCGCGCAGCCGGCGCAGGATGTTCTCGACGTCGACCACCGCATCGTCGACCAGCTCGCCGATGGCGATCGCCAGCCCGCCCAGCGTCATGGTGTTGATCGACAGGCCGAAGGCCTTGAAGACCAGCACGGCGATCAGGATGGACAGCGGGATCGCGGTCAGCGAGATCAGCATGGTGCGCAGGTTGCCGAGGAAGCAGAACAGCACGCCGGCGACCAGGCAGGCGGCGAGCAGCAGCTTGACCTGCAGGTTGTGCAGCGAGGCTTCGATGAAATCGGCCTGGCGGAAGATCACCTGCGGCTCGCCGACGCCGTCGGGACGGCCGCGGGCGATGTCGTGCAGCGCGCTTTCCAGGCGCCGGGTCAGGTCGACCGTATCGGCCGTCGGCTGTTTCTGGATGCTCAGGATCACCGCCGGCTCGCCGTTGAAACCGGCATCGCCGCGTTTGACGGCGGCCGCAAAGGCCACCTCGGCAACCTGGCGGAGCAGCACCGGCTGGCCGTTTCTTGCGGTCAACGCCAGGTTTTGCAGGTTTTCCAGCCGGGCGCTGCGGCCCAGATGGCGGATCAGGTATTCGCGCCCGTTCACTTCCAGGAAGCCGCCCGAGGTATTCGCCGAATAGCCGCGCAGCGCCGTTTCCAGCGTATCGAGCGAAATGCCCAGTTCGGCCATCCGGCGCGGATCAGGCTGCACCTGGAACTGCCGCACCTGGCCGCCGATCGGGATCACCTGGGCGACGCCGCTGACCGCCATCAGCCGCGGCCGCAGCACCCAGTCGGCGTACTCGCGGGCGCGCATCGCGTCGCCCTGCGCCGCATCGAGCGGAATCGCCAGCATCATGATCTCGCCCATGATCGACGACACCGGCCCCATGCGCGGCACGATGCCGGCCGGCAATTCGCCGGGCAAGGCGGCCAACCGCTCCGAGACCATCTGCCGGGCGCGGAACAACTCGGTATCCCAGGCAAAGGAAACGTAGACGAAAGACAGCCCGGCCGACGACACCGAACGCACGCCGGTCACGCCGGGCAGTCCGTTGAGCGCCGTCTCGATCGGGAAGGTCACCAGTTGCTCGACCTCCTCCGGCGCCATGCCGCCGGTTTCGGTCATCACCGTCACGGTCGACTTGTTCAGATCGGGAAAAACGTCCACCGGCAGCCGGTTCGCTTCGAACGCGCCCCAGGCCACCAGCAAGGCCGCCGAGACGAGCACGAACAGGCGGCTCGCCAGACTCTTGGTCACCAGCCATTGAAACATCGCGGCCTCCTCAGCGGATCTGGTTGACCAGCGCCGCGCCGTCGACGACGACACGGTCGCCCGGCTGCAGCCCGTCGACGATCAGCACCCGCGCGCCGTCCAGCGGCTGCGTGCGAACCAGGCGCGGCACGAAATGCTCGGGCGACTGCTTGACCCAGACGGTCGGCGCGTTGGCCGGACTGCGCACCAGCGCCCGGCTGGGCAGCGCAAAACCGGGTTTTTCGCCGACGGCTGCGGTCGACCGCAGCTGCAGCCGGATTTTCACCGGCTGGCCGAGCGGCAGCGCCAGCCCGGCCTGCTCGCCGCGATGCGCGAACAGCAAGGGCAGCGCCTGCTCGCGCAACTGGCGGGCGGCACCGAGCAACTGCATCGGCCAGGTTCGCTCGCCGACCGCCAGCGTCGCGCCGACGATGTCATCCACCGCCAGCGTCTCGTAGGCCAGCGCCTCGACCACCAGGCTGTCCGGATCGACGATCTCGAACAGCGTCGCGCGCGCCTCGACCACTTCGCCGAGCCGCACATTGCTCGCCGCGACGACGCCAGCGACCGGCGCCCGCAACAGTTCGCGCCCGTTCAGCCCCTGGCCGAGCGCGGCGACCCGGCCGGTCAGCGCCTTGAGCTCGCTTTCCGCCGCCTCGATTTCCTTGCCCGGCACCGTGTCGGCCAGTTCGCGCAGCCGCGCCAGCCGCTTCTCGGCCAGCCCGCGCGCCGCCTGCAGTTCGGCCAGTTGCGCCGCCGAACCGCCGGCATCGAGCGGCGCCGCCGCCGGCACCACCTCGGCCAGCACCTGGCCGCGTTTGACCCGCATGCCGGCCATCGGCAGACCGCCAGCACCGGCCGCCTCGATGCGCCCGCCGAGTTGCGTCTGCACCCGCCCGCCGCGCTGCGGATCGCCGACCACGCGTGCCGCCAGTTCGACGCTCGGCGCCGCATCGCCGGCCAGCGCCGGCTGCGTGCGCACGCCGATCAGCCGTTGCGCCGGCTTGGGCAGGAACACCGAACCGTCGGCCCGGCGCTGCGGCGTATCGCCGGATTCCGCCAGCGCCTTTTTCTCGTCGCCATGGTCGTGGCCTTCATGCGCCAGCACCGGGCCTGCGGTCAACACCGTCAGCAGCAGAAAAACCGGTAGCGCGTTCATGCGGCACCTCCGCGACGGCGGCGAACGATGGCAAAGGCACCCAGTCCGAGCAGCGCCGCGCCGCCGGCCAGCGGCCAGACAAAACGGCCGGCACGGTCGCCGGCCTGCGCCGCCTCGCCGTCGACGACCAGCTCGCCACTCAACAGATCGCCGTCGTCGCCGGCAACCAGCGTGAAAGCCAGCGGATGTTCGCCGGCCGCCCGCAGCGGCGCCAGCCAGTCGGCATCGGCCACCAGATAATCGCCGCGTTCGCTGCGGAACGCCGCATTGGCGCTGCGTCCGGCAGCCTCCACCTGGAGCGTGGCGCCGAGCACCGGCGCGTTGTCCGGCGCGCGGTCGACATGCAGCACCAGGCCTTCGGGATAGAGCCGGCCGACGATCTCGAACGCGTCGCTGTCGGCGACGACGGCCGGAATCGCCACGACCGGGCCTTCCGCCGCCAACGCGGCCGAACCGACGAATGCTGCGGTCGACAGACCGATCAGCGCTTTTTTCAGCCACCCGGAGGGATGGCGGGAACGATCATGGGAAAGATTCAGGAACACGGGGTTCTCCTTCATTCGGGCAACAGGCCGAGTGCCTGGCGCTGCGCCGAAACGGCGGCGGCCAGCTGGATGCGGGCGCGGATCAGCGCCCGCTCGGCGGTAAAGGCTTCCTGCGCGATGCGCAGCCGGGTCGGCAGGTCGGCCTCGCCGAGCCGGAAGGCCTTGTCGTAGAAAACGGCGGTTTCGCGCGCCAGCCGGGCACGGGTTTCGGCGGCGGTCAGGCGCTCGCCGGCGGCCAGCCGCTGGCGCCGGGCCAGTTCGGCGGCCTCGGCCAGCCGTTCGCGCTCGCGCTGCAGCAGCGCCTCGCTTTCCATGCGCACGGCAGCCGCCTCGGCCTGTGCCGCGACGTGCCGGTCGGACGACGACAGCGGAATGCGCACGCCGAGCGCCCAGGTCTGCTCGATGGCGTCGCCGCGTGCGCCGCGTTCGCGCCGCGTGCCGACGGTGATCTCCGGGTTGGCACGGCTGCGCACGCGCGCCAGCGTTTCGCCCTGGCGTGCCGCTTCGCCGAGCGCGGCGAGTTCGCGCAACTGCGGGTGAGCCTCCAGCCAGCCGGCATCGGCCGGCAGCGGCGTTTCCGGCTCGCCGGCAGCTTCCGTGGTGCCGGCGGCGAGCACGGCGGAATCGCCGGCTGGTGCGGTCGGCGCGCCTGCACCGCGCACCGCCGCGCCATCGGCACCTGCGTCGCCCGGCAATCTCCCGGCCACCGGCAAGGAGGCCGGCGCTTCGCCGGTCAGCATGCGCAGTTGGAAACGCGCTTCGTCGCGCCGTTGTTGCGCCATCGCCAGTTCCTCGCGCAACGCCGCCCAGGCGCCTTCGGCCTGATGGCGGTCGGCACGCGCCAGATCGCCGGCGGCAACGCGCCGGGCGACGTCGTCGCGCAGGCGGCCGGCACTCGCCACATTGCCTTCGGCAGCCTGCCATTCGGCCTCGGCCAGCTGCCAATCCCACCACGCATTGCGCAGCCGGCCGGCCAGGTCGAGACGCAGCAGGGCCGCCCGCGCCGCCTGGGCATCGGCTTCGGCGGCGGCCTGGGCGCGCGCGCCGCCGCGTTCGCCGGGCAGCCACAGCGGAATGGCGAGGCCGGCCTCGCCTTCGTCGGCGCCCTGATTGCGGTTCAGACGGTCGCTACGGGCGCCGAATTCGACGGCCGGCGGTTGCGGCGTCCACGCCGCGGCGGCGGCGTTGCGGGCGGCTGCCGCGCGTTCGCGCTCGGGCAGGCCTTGGGCCGCCGGCAGACGGGCCCAGGCGGCGGCGAAGGCCTCGCCGAGGCGTTTGGTGCCGACCCCGGGGTCGGCATGGGCAACCGGTTGAACGGCGGCCAGCAAGACAGAAAGTGCAATCCGGATCGAGGGATGCATGAACGGTACTCCAGTGGCATTGATCTCCAGCCGGCGTATCGTCCACACGGACCGCTGCGGTCCACGATGGAAAAATGGGAAAAATCAGGCGACGCCGGCGCTCAGGCGACGGCGGCTCTGGGCGGGCGTTCGAGCCCTTCGGGAATGCGCGAGGAAAAACGCGGATCGACGCCGTCGACCGCAACATCGGCCGCCGCTTGCGGCAGGCTCAGACCGCCGTTGAGGCAGCCCGACAGATGGCCGAGTACATGGCCCGGACAACAGTGATGCGACACGTCCTGGCAATCGGCGGCAGCGGCATCGGCCTGGTGCGACGGATGTCCGTCGTGCGTCGCATGCCCGTCGTGGCCGTCGTGCGCATCGGCCATCGCCACCAGTGCCGACAGGTCGTGCGCTTCCGCCCCGCCGGCGGCTTCCCAGCCGAAACCGGGCGCCAGCACGGTGGCCAGCATGATGGCCAGCAGCAGTCGAGCAAGAGGACGGAAAAGCGATCGCATGGGCCGGACTATAGCCGAGAAGGCAAACGACGCAAAATCATCGGGCCGGCAGCAGGTCAGCGAACCCCCCGGTTTTCCGAGCTCCGCTGCCGGATGAACCAGCCTGCCGCCATCAAAGCGAACAACAGCAGTGCGAGCCAGACCGAAGCCTGATGCTCTTGCGGCTCGGACTTTGCCAATGTCCGCTCCTCCATCTGATACCCCTCAACCGTATCGTTGTTCACAACGCTTGCGGCAGTATTGGCCGGTCGCGCATCCCGGATACCGTCGCCGGAATGATCCGCCCGGGCCCGCCCCGCCGGCGGCTGGCCGCCAGCAGGAGTACCGGCAGACTTCGCCTGCGCAGCAAGCCGGGCATCCTGCTGGCGGGCAATATCAGCAATCTCGGGGCTCGAACAGGTATCCCGGTAGCAGGCCACGCCCGCCTCGGCGATGGTCTCCCGATTGGCCTGCTGCAGGGCCGCCACGGTTTCGGCCGAAGCCTTCCAGTAACCCTTGTTCACCGCCGTCAGCATGCGGTCGACCATGGCCTGGTAGGCCAGCAGGTTCTTGGCCTCGCGGAACTTGTCCTTGATGCCCAGATGATGGCGGTCGGCCACATAGGTCTCGTACATTTCCTGCCACTTGGCATCGTCGATCTTGTCCGGCGTAGTCACCGTCCAGCCCCACAGGTTCTCGACCACCTTGTTGACGAAACGTGCGCCGGCATAACCTTCCTGCAGCATGGCCTCGATCCAGCGCGGATTCAGGTAGCGGCTCCGCATCTCGCGCCCCATGTATTTCTCCAGGGTTTCCGTCCGGGCCTCTTTGGGGTTGGCCATGTTGGTCACCAGCACTTCCGGTGTCGCCCCGTTGACCTGCCGCACGGCCATCGCCGTGCCGCCCAGATACTGGTAGAAATCGTCGTTGTCCAGCGTCGCGTAAATATTCGACGAACGGCTGTGGATGGCGCCTTCGGCGCCCTTCATGGCCATTTTCAGCAGATCAACGCCAAGGTGCGGCGCGACTTCCTGAGTGACCTTGCCGTCCTTGATCAGCCGGCCGCCCCACAGGCCCTGACCGTAGGGATGCCCCATGCGCATGAAGTAAACATCGGCAACCTGCTTCTCGCTGTCCCAGGTATTGGACAGCGGCACCACCTTGTCGAGGTTAGTGCCATAGGCGCCCGACGGCACCGAGAACAGGCGCACACCGGCCAGGCGCTCGGCTTCGTCCTCGGGCACGCCCTTGGCGAGCAGCGCGGCCTTGGCCTGGCGTACGTGCTCGCGCATCGGGTTGTCGGTCTCGGGCGCGTTGCGCGCGGCGGTGGCGGACTCGTCGAGCAATTTCATCAGCGGCGCGAAGAGATCGCGATAGAGCCCGGAAGGCACCACCGTGACATCGACACGGGGACGTTTCATCTCGGCGCGCGGCACGGCCGTCACACCGATCACCCGCCCGCGCCCGTCCCAACTCGGCCGGATGCCCCATAGCGCCATGATCTGCGCCTCCATGACGCCCTCGTGGCGCGAGGATTCGACGCCCCAGAGATTGAAGACCAGCCGGCGCGGCCATTGTCCATGACGCTTCTTCCAGTCAGCGACCAGTTCCTCGGCCAGCCTGGCGCCGGCCGCATAGGTCGCCGGCGTCGGCAGACGCGAGGGATCGAAGCCGTAGAGATTGCGCCCGGTCGGCAGGGAATCGGGATTGCGCATCGGATCGTTGCCCGGCCCGGCCGCCACGTAGCGCCCGGACAAACCGGCCACCAGTGCCGACAGTTCGGCCTCGCCGCTGCGCAGCAAAGCTTCGTCCAGTTGCCGCAGGCGCTCGGCGCGCACTTCCGGATTCAGTTGCGGCTCCAGCGACAGCACCGCCTCGGCCGTGCCACGCCGTCGTTCTGGCGACTGGGCGACGCCGAAGGTATGCATCCCGAAGGGGCTGCGCTTCTCTTCGATTTCCTTGATGTAATGCTCAATGGCGTCGATGCCGTGATCGTCCAGCTCGTTCAGGCCGATATCCTTGAGCAGGCCCATCCTGGCCGCCCGCGCGGCGATATCGGCACGAATCGCTGCCGGTGCCAGATCGCCCTTTTCCTTGGCGACCGCGTAGTCGGAAATCAGCCCGACCAGTTCATTCAACTCGGGATTGAGGCCGCCCTTGTCGAGCGGCGGCGTCTGGTGCGAGATCAGCGTCGCCATACCGCGCCGCTTGGCCTGCAGCCCCTCGCCGATGTCGTCGACGATGTAGGGATAGAGCTGCGGCACCGCCCCGACGAAAAGTTCGCCAGGATCGCTGGCCGTATAGCCGACCTCCTTGCCGCTGTGCCATTCGTGTGTCGCGTGCGTGCCGACGTGCACCATGGCGTTGACACCTTGTTCATGCTGCAGCCAGAAGTAGAAAGCCAGGTACTGGTGATGCGGCGGCACGGTAACGTCGTGGTAGAGCTTCTTGACGTCCTGCTCCCAGCCGCGCGTCGGTTGGGGCGCGAAGATCAGGTTGCCCCAGCGCTGGGCGGGAAAGAGGAAATACGGCACGCCCTGCGCATCGCGCCAGATCGAGACGGCGGACTGTTCCGGACGGCCCCAGGCTTTTTCCATGTTTTCCCGGAACCCGGCAGGCAGCCGTTCGTAATGCTTGCGATACTCGGCGACCGGCCACAACACCGCCCTGCCGCTGCGCACCAGTGCGGCAATGGCCCCCGGCTGCCAGTTTCCAAGATTGGCCCCGTGTTCCCGGATGGCCTCGAACAGCCCGTCCTCGCTGGTCGGTGCGCCCTTGGCCCAATAACCCTCGCGGCGCAAACGCTCGAGAATCTGCCAGAGCGAACGCGGCAGCACATTGAGGTAAGAGGCACCGATATTTTCCTTACCCGGCGGATAGTTGTAATAGATGACGGCGACCTTCTTGCCCGGCAGCGGCGTACGACGGAGATCGAGCCAACGGCGGGCCCGCTCGGCGAGTCGCTCGACCCGCTCCGGAATCGGCGTTTCGACAACCAGAGGCAAGCCTGTCGCCGCATCCGTGACTTTTTCCTTGGAGGACACCACCGTCGGCGCAACGGCCCCGGCAAACTCGGCCGAAGCAACCTGCCAGGCCCGTTCGGTGATATCGAGACCGACCGGCGAAGCTTCCCATTGGGCACGGCTCTGCCCATACAGCGAAATGGCGTTGAGCACC
The DNA here is from genome assembly GCF_021401135.1 of Azonexus sp. R2A61. Classification (GTDB taxonomy): domain Bacteria; phylum Pseudomonadota; class Gammaproteobacteria; order Burkholderiales; family Rhodocyclaceae; genus Azonexus. The sequence continues at coordinate 366,930 of NZ_JACBFO010000002.1, forward strand.
GGCACATCCAAGTGCTGCAGTACCGGAACGGTCTTGTCCGGCGTCGTTCCGATCTTCAACCCGAGCGCCACCAGTGCGGCGATCCGCGGCTTGCCTTGCGGATCGAACATGAACCGCTCCAGAGCCTGTTCGTTCGGATAGCCGTAAACGGGCAGCGCATTCAGGCCCCGCTTCTCAAGTTCCCGGGCAATTGCCGCAACCGTGCCGATCTGGCCGGACATTGCGTTGCCTCGATAGAAGAGGATACCCACCCAGGGAGCGCCTTCGCGAGCCCGATAAAGGCGGCGAAACTCGTCGTAGCTTTCCGTGACCCGACCGCTAACGGGATCCATGAACGCCATTTCGGGGATCGCCACGGGACGGGACGGCCGCTTGCCTATTTTCAAGTCCCGGGCCAATGCAAAACGAACCATGTTGGCCACATTGCCGACCCCGCCTGCCTGCATGTATTCCCGCATCGTTTCGTCGCGAATCAGGCCAAGGCCGGCAAAATCCTCGTCCCAGGTCGTACCCACCGCATAAGCCCGCTGCCCTTGCCGGGCCTGCATCTGCAAGATCGGCCCGAGGCGCGTTGCCAGCGTTCGCCCCTGGGTCAGCACGAATACCAGACGGGAAGCACGCAAAGGCTCAAGGTCGCTGGCCGGCAGGTCGATGGTCGGGAAAATCGCAAACTTCACGTCGCGCAAGGCCGGATCGGCATGCAGTTGCCGCACCGCGGCCACCGCTGTCTGCGAGTCGAGGTCACCAAGCACCAGGCTGACCGTGGTCGGCGCGCCCCAGGCCAGTAAACTCCAGCCGCAGAACAACAGGACAAGCAGTTTATTCCGGTACATAGATCGTTCGACCATCGTTGAGGCGGTAGGCCGTGCCAAGTTTCTCGCCCTGGCCGGACAACTTCCGGTCAGTCACCTTCTGTGCCTTGATCTCGCTCCCCCGCTTGGTGATCACTTCGATCTGTCCATCGGCGCTCTGCTTGGTAATGGTCACCTCGGCTTCCGGATTGAGCAGATCAATCATGTTGTAGGCCATGAATAGCGCAATCATCATCGAGACGATGAACACGATCGAAGCGTCGAACAGGTTGGCCACCCCGGAAATCGGATCTTCCAGCGCCTCCTGTCCGTAATCCGTACGCCTACGCCGCTTCAGATAGCGCATGACCGCCCTCCGCCGAAATGCAGCCATGCTCGCGGGCCGCCACCTCGGTCAGGAACTCCATGCGGCGAATGTCGTCACGCAGCCATTTCTCGCGCACCAGAGCAACCAGATAAGCCACCACGCCGCACCCCAGACCGGCAACGGTAGCGGTAAATGCAGTAACCATGCTGCCGGCCATCTTCGGAATGTTTCCCTCGGCCAACGCAGCAAGTGAGATGCCCATCGGGATCAGCGTCCCCATCAGACCAAGCGCCGGCCCGACCTTGATAACGAAACGCACCCGGTCGAGGCTACGCGCGACGTCCAGCTCAGCCCCCTGCAGCAAGGTTTCCAGACGCGCATCAAGATGCGGCGTCGCAGCAGCCAGTTCCAGTGCCAGCCTAGCCTCGTAGGTTGCCACCGACCGGGCGAGCCGACGACGTTCCCAAGCTTCGTGTGCCAGCGCGCCCAGCGTCAGGGCGATATAGATGACCAGCGCGGAGACCGCGGCGATTACCGGCAGATAAAGCACGTTCGATACCTCGAACAGAAATTGCTCAAGCATTTGCAGTATGGGCATCAAAAATCTCCCGACAGTTCAAGGAACCAGCTGCGTCCCGGCGCCCGGTAAGACGCGTAATAGTCCCTGTTGGTCAGGTTATCGATCGATAACGAAGCCTTCAGGTGACGGCTGATCCGGTAACTACCGCGCAGATCAACCAGGGTGTAAGGGTCATAAGCGCTGGGAACGCCATTGACCGTATCGGTATTGGCGTCGGTGTTATAGCGCCTGGCCACATGACGTACGTTTCCCGACGCCGACCAGTCACCCATCTGCCATTCCAATCCCAGGGATGCCATCTGGCGGGGAACCTGCGTGAAGGCCTTGCCGGTCGACGCCGGATTCACCGGGTTTTCCCTGATTTCGGTGTCGTTAAAGGTATATCCCCCAAATACCGTCCAGTTGGCATTGATGACCTGGCGCGCCGAAACCTCGACACCGCGGCTGCTTGCCTTGGCGGCATTGCTCCAGACCTGGCACGCCAGCGCTGCCGAGCCACAGACCGAGAGTTTCTCGGCATTGTCGGTCACGGTCCGGCGATAGATCATGTCGTCGAAATCGTTATGGAAATAGGTCAGCTTCCACTCTGCTCCGCGCCATGGCTTGAAATCGCCGCCGATGTCATAGCTGGTCATGGTCTCCGGATCGACCTGGGGATTACCGGCATAAACCGTGGTCGAGGATTTCCAGGTCCGGTACAAATCGTAGATGCTCGGGGCCCGGAACGCCTTGCCGGCGCTGGCCCGCAAGGTAACCGCGGGGATCAGGTTCCAGGCTACGCCGACACGCGGGGAGAACGCCTTAGCCGTCTTGCCTGCATAGGTTTGCGAAAAGCCCCCCGGTGCGTAGTTATGCGCATAACCATCACTGGCTTCCCAACTGTCATAGCGGGCACCGATGAAGGCATGCAGCCCACTCACCAATTCGAGGTCGAGTTGGGAAAAGAGACCGAGGGTTTCGGCTTTGCCTCCGGAATCGGCGACCAGTGCCGTACGCGATTCGGGCGATCGCCAGTCGGCCAGATCGTATTCGCTGGTATCGGCTTTCTCGCCACGCCAGGAGGTTCCCAGGACCAACAGATGACGATCGCTCAACGGCATATTCAACGTTGCCTCGAACAGGGCTGTGCGCGAAGGTGTCTGCGAATATCCCGAACTGACCGGGCCGCCAGCGCGGGTTGCCGTCGTCGAACTTGAACTGATGCTCGTATACCAGTTGGTTCCGACATTGATGATGCCGCCCTGCAAACGGAGCGTCGCCCCACTGATCCGGGTCTCCAGACCCATGTTGTAGATGTCGCGAACGTACTCGCCTTGCCCGGGCAAAAAACTCGCCTCCCGCACCGTTCCATAACTCCATACTTCGGCACCAGCCGGATTGCGCAGATAGGTTCGGTAATGACTGTAATCGTAGCGGTAGGCTGCGCGCGTATAGCTGGCGCTCAATGCTGTGCTGTCGGTCACGCGGAACCTGCCGCGCAAGGAAAACTGCTGGTCGCGCCAGCCATTCTCACCCCGGTCGCCGAGAATGTAGGTAGTGCCTCCGGAAGTCGTCTGCGTCGGCTGTGCGCCTGTGATACCGGCAGTCGGCGCGGTCGTGGACGTTACCTGATCGGAGACATATCCGTCAGTCATGGTCCCGGCAATCGATGCAATCAGCGAAAGCCCGTTTTCCCACGCATTGCCTGCCGAAAAGTAGGCACGCATCAGATTCGCCGGTGCCCGATCGGTTCCCAGGCCATCACCGTAACCGATCTTGAAACGGTACTCCTCGGCCTTCGGCATGCGGGAGGTGAAACTGACAACGCCACCCATTGCACTGGAGCCGTAGAGACTGGACGCCGGCCCCAGAGCGACTTCGATACGCTCGATATCATCCGGAGCAAAGCCGCCCAGTTTTACCGAATTATCGTAGGCATCGTTGAGGGGCAAACCATCGAGCATGATCAGCGAGCGCTTTCCACCCGGCACGCCGCGAAGACTGATTTCACTCAAGGTATCCATGTATCCCTTGCCACGCCGCTGGAAAACACCAGGTATCAGATTGACCGCTTCATCGAGCGTCTTGATGTTGCGCCTCGCCATCTCAGCCGAAGTCACCAGATAGGTAGCAACCGGCGTTTCATCCACAGCCTTGGCAGATCTCGTTGCGCTGACGACCACTTCCGGCATGCTATCGATTTCCGCGGCTTCACTTCCGAGGGAGATCAGGCTGAAAGCCAGTAATGAAAACCCGGGCCAGAAATGTGTGCCGACACCAAAATATGAATCTAATTTTTTTCTTCTTACCATGAGATCCTAAAAAAGCCGGTCTCCCGGCCTCCTCCTGTTTCATTCAGCCGCAGCCTGAGCCGCCCCCAACTCATCCTGGCATCATGGTCCGCGACCTCAAACCGGCCAATCACAAAAGCACGAACCCAAAATGTGATGAATTTTAAAAATCATCATACAAACTTCGTGCCAAGCCTATAAGTCATTGTTCGTATTGCCGAACAAAAAAAATTGCACCTTAAAACGGAAAGATATCTACCAGACAGGCGAAAAACGAGTTTCCAGGCCGTGAAAACCGCCCCAACAACCGGCGCCGCGGTATCTCGCCCAACCCGGCTTCCACACCGGGCCGATCCCTCGCCGACTCAGCCGGCTTCGCGGGCCCGCCGGGCTTCTTCGAGCAGGTAGCGCTGGTAGTCGTCGAGGTCGCCGTCGAAGGGGCCGACGCCGCCGCGCGAGACCAGCCAGAATTCGTCGCACACCGAACGCAGCAGCGCCCGGTCGTGGCTGACCAGCATCACGGTCCCTTCGAATTCGTTGAGCGCGACGCCGAGCGCCTCGCGGGTCGCCAGGTCGAGGTGGTTGGTCGGCTCGTCGAGCAGCAGCAGGTTGGGCCGCTGCCAGACCAGCATGCACAGCACCAGGCGCGCCTTTTCGCCGCCGCTCATCGTGCCGACGGCCTGCTTGACCATGTCGCCGCCGAAATTGAAGGTACCGAGGAAGTTGCGCAATTCCTGCTCGCGGCCCGGCACGTTGCTGCGGCCGGCGGCAATCGCTTCCTTGGCCAGCCGGACCATGTGTTCGAGCGGCGTGTCCTGCGGCCGCAGCACGTCGAGTTCCTGCTGCGCAAAGTAGCCGATGTTCAGGCCCTTGCCCTCGGTGACTTCGCCGGCAATCGCCCCGAGGTCGCCGGCGATGGTCTTGACCAGCGTGGACTTGCCCTGGCCGTTGGCGCCGAGGATGCCGATGCGCTGGCCGGCCATCACCGAGCGGTTGATGCCGCGCACGATGACGGTCGGCGGCGAGCCTTCCGGCGCTTCTTCAGGCGGCGGATAGCCGATGGCGACATCCACCATCGAGAGCATCGGGTTGGGCAGGTTCTGCGGTTCCTGGAACTCGAAGGTGAATTCAGCGTCGGCCAGTACCGGCGCGATCTTTTCCATACGGTCGAGCGCCTTGACCCGGCTCTGCGCCTGCTTGGCCTTGCTCGCCTTGGCCTTGAAGCGGTTGATGAAGGACTGCAGGTGGGCGATCTTCTCGGCCTGACGCGCGGCAGTCGCCTGCTGCAGCACGATCTGCTCGGCGCGCATGTCCTCGAACTTGCTGTAGTTGCCGCCGTAGCGGACCAGCTTGGCATTGTCGATGTGCAGCGTGACGCCGGTAATCGCATCGAGGAATTCGCGGTCGTGGCTGATCATCACCAGCGTGCCCTGGTAACGCTTCAGCCAGGCTTCGAGCCAGACCAGTGCGTCCATGTCCAGGTGATTGGTCGGTTCGTCGAGCAGCAGGATGTCGGACGGGCACATCAGCGCACGCGCCAGTTGCAGGCGCATGCGCCAGCCGCCGGAGAAGCTGTTGACCGGGTTGTGCAGCTCGGACACCTTGAAGCCGAGGCCGAGGATCAGCGACTGGGCACGGGCCTCGGCGTCGTGTTCGCCGGCGTCGTTGAGCGCCATGTAGGCTTCGGCCATGCGCATGCCGTCGTCGCTGGCCTCGGCAGCGGCGACCTCGTTACGCGCGGCGAGCAGCGGCGTGTCGCCGTCGATGACGAAGTCGGTGGCCGATTGCTCGGTTTCCGGCATGTCCTGGGCCACCTGGCCCATGCGCCATTGCTTGGGGATGCTGTAATCGCCGCCATCTTCGTGCAGCGTACCGTTCAACAGCGCGAACAGCGTCGACTTGCCGGCGCCGTTGCGCCCGACCAGGCCGACCTTCTCGCCGGGATTGATGGTGACCGAGGCCTTGTCGAGCAGGACCTTCGAGCTGCGACGCAGCGTGACGTTCTTGAGCGTGATCATGGAGAGAGCTTTCCGGCACCCGGCCGCCGGCGACGCCAGCCTGGCCCGGGCGCCTCATGGCGCGAAGAAGGACTCAGCGCTTGCGCGCCTTGGCCGGCGAACGACCCAGCGGCTTGCGCTGACGCTGGCCGGGACGGGCCTGGCCGGCCTCCGGTTTCGGTTTGTCGACCAGCAGGTTGCGGGCGCCGCTGGCGGCGACAGCCCGATGGGCCAGGATCGCCGCCCGCAAGGTTTCTGCAAGCAGCACGACGGGAACGCCATCGGCCGCCGGTCGGGCATTGGCCAGCAAACCCTTCAGTTCGAACAGACGCTCGGCAGGCGCGGCCTTGCGCGGCAGGCTTTCGATCAACGCTTCGGCGGCTGCGGTCAACGCCACGCCGGCCGGATTTCCCTGCAGCAGACCGTGACTGCCGAGCCGGACAAAGGCCTCGCTGAGCTTTTCCTCACCGGGAACGTTGCCCTGGATCAGGTCGATGGCGGCGACGATCTCGCCGGGTTCGGCCGGACGCCGCTTGGCCGCCAGCGAAGTGGCGAGCAGCAGGAGAACGTCGACATCATGGACGGAGGACATGGATGACCTTTGCAGAGAAATACGCCTGGGCGGCAGGGCCGGCAGTGTAGTGCCGAAATGCCCGGCGTGTCCGCCCGGCGCAACAATAAATCCCGCCGCGGCCGGCCGTTGCCCTGCCGAAAAACGCCGGAAGCCGCCCCCCGGCGGCAATCCGGCCGACGCCACTAAAACGCGCTTTCGGCCAGGTTGCGCTGCTCGATCAGGTCGCGCACGCTGGCGTTGGCCGGCGGATCGATACCCAGCGTACAGACGCCCGGCACATATTCCTCGTCACGCCCGCTGAGCAGCGGGCATTGGGCGAACAGTTCGGCGGCCCAATCGGAAAACGCCCGCACCTTGGGCGACAGGTGGCGGTTCTGCGGATAGAGCACCGAGATCGGCAAGGGTTCGGGCCGCCACTGCGGCAGGATTTCAACCAGTTCGCCGCGCTCCAGGTAAGGCAGTGCCATGAAGCGCGCCGCCTGGACCAGGCCGAAGCCCTGCAGCGCCAGCGCCATGTAGGCTTCGGCGTCGTTGACGGCGATCGAACCGGGCACCTTGACGTGCTGCAACTGGCCGTCGACCACGTGGTCCCAGTCGATGATGCGGCCGGTCCGGGCCGAGAAGTAATGGACCGCCTGGTGGGCGTCCAGGTCTTCCAGCGTCTGCGGCGTGCCGCAGCGTTCGAAATAAGCGGGCGCCCCGCAGGTGACGAAGTTGATGCTGCCGATGCGCCGGGCGACCAGCGTGGAATCGATCAGCTCGCCGCCGCGGATCACGCAATCGACCGCCTCCTGCACCAGATCGACCGGCCGGTCGCTCATGCCGATGACCAGGTCGATGTCAGGATAGCGCTGGCGGAACTCGCACAGCTTGGGAATCAGGATCAGCCGCCCGATGATCGTCGGCACGTCGATGCGCAGCCGTCCCTGAGGTCGTTGTGCAACGTCGCGGAAGGCGGCCTCCATTTCTTCCAGGTCGCCGAGCAGGCGCGCGCAACGCTCGTAGTAGGCGGCGCCGTCCGGCGTCAGGCTGACGCTGCGCGTGGTGCGGTTGAGCAGGCGCACGCGCAGCAGGTTCTCCAGCCCCTGGATGGTCGTCGTCACCGTGGCGCGCGGCAGACCGAGATTGTCGGCGGCACGGCTGAAGCTGCGCGCATCGACAACGGCCAGATACACCTTCATGGCTTGAAAACGGTCCATCGCGGGTTTCCTTTCCGGAGAAAAACATCACGGGAAACATTATTCGCCCAAACCGAATAGTGTTGTCAAACTGCGTGTATTTATTCATATCAATATAACACCCAGAATGCATCCACCCCAACCGCCCCTGCGCTTGCCATGGATGCCACCCCCACCAACAACGACCGGAATGCTGCGGTCCACGTCGAAGACCGGCTGATTTCCGGCTACCTCGACAGCCTGTCGGCCCGCCTCTACCGGCCGGCCGGCGACGAAAGCCTGCTGCCGGCCGTGCTCTACCTGCACGGCGGCGGCTTCGTCGCCGGCTCGCTCGACGAGGCCGACGTCACCGCCCGCGCCCTCGCCGCGCAAGCCCGGATCGCCGTGCTCTCGCTCGACTACTCGCTGGCCCCGCGCCACCCCTTCCCTGCTGCGCCGGAAGACGCCCACGCCGCGCTGCGCTGGCTGGCCCGCCACGCCGCCGACCTGCGCCTCGACGCGCAGCGGCTGGCCGTGGCCGGCGACGATGCTGGCGGCAACATCGCCGCCGCCGCTGCGCTGATCGCCCGCGACCGCAACGGCCCGGCGCTGGCCGCCCAGGTGCTGATCGGCCCGATGCTCGACCCGAGCATGACGCTGCTCGGCGACGCCGAGCGCCTGCGCTCCGACCTCAAGCCGCAGACCTGCGCCCAGCGTTACGCGCAATACCTGCCACGCACCCAGGAACGCCTGCACCCCTACGCCTCGCCGCTGACCTCGCGCCGCCTGCACGAGTTGCCGCCGACCTACCTGGCGACCGCCAAGTGCGACGTGCTGCATTGCGAGGCCGAGCACTACGCCACAGCGCTGATCGCCGCCGGCGTGCCGACCCAGATCACCCGCTTCGACGTCCGTCACGAAGAACTGGCACAGCACCCGCCGCTGCTCGTCGAAGCCGCCGGCTTCCTGCGCCAGCGCCTGCACACCGCTTCTGTCTCTCCCTTATCCCAGCCCTGAAGGAAAACAAAATGTCCCTCCCCAACTTCTCCCGCCATCATCCCAAGTCCAGAAGGACGACCATCTGCCTGGCACTGGCCGGCATCGTCGCCGTCACGGCCGCCGCCTGGGGCCTCTCCGGCGGCAACGAGGCGCACGCCAACGCCCCGGCCGCCGCCCAGGCCACGCCGGTCGACGTCGCCAGCGTGGTCAGCCGCAACCTCGTCGACTGGCAGTATTTCTCCGGCCGTCTGGAAGCTGTGGATCGCGTCGAGATCCGCCCGCAGGTCTCCGGCATCCTGACCGCCGTGCATTTCAAGGACGGCGCCATCGTCAAGAAGGGCGACCTGCTGTTTACCATCGACCAGCGCCCCTACGCCGCCGAGGTCGCCCGCGCCCAGGCCCAGGCCAGCGCCGCCGAGGCGCGCGCCACCTACACCGCCTCCGAACTGGCGCGCGCCGAGCGCCTGCTGGCCGACAACGCCATCGCCAAGCGCGACTTCGAGGAAAAACAGAACGCCGCGCGCGACGGCGCCGCCAGCCTGCAAGCCGCCCAGGCCGCGCTGCGCGTGGCCAAGCTGAACCTCGAATACACGCAGATCGTCGCGCCCATCGGCGGGCGCATGTCGCGTGCCGAAATCACCGTCGGCAATCTGGTCACCGCCAACGGCGGCCCGGCGCTGAGCACCGTCGTCTCGTCGGACCGCATCTACGCCGCCTTCGACGTCGACGAGCAGAGCTTCCTGCGCTACGTCAATCCGGCCCGCACGGCAAAGGGCACTGCCCTGCCGGTCGGGCTCGGCCTGGCCAACGAGGACGGCTACCCGCTGGAAGGCCAGATCCACTCGGTCGACAACCGCCTGGACACCACCTCCGGCACGATCCGCGTGCGCGCCGTCTTCGACAACGCCGACGGCCGCCTGGTGCCCGGCCTCTACGCCCGCATCCGCCTGGGCGGCGGCCAGGAACGGCAGGCCCTGCTGATCAACGAGAAGGCCGTCGGCACCGACCAGGACAAGCGCTTCGTGCTGGTCGTCGGCCCGGACAACAAGACCGAGTACCGCGAAGTGCACACCGGCGCCACGCAGAACGGCCTGCTCATCGTCGACCGCGGCCTGCAGGCCGGCGAACGCATCGTGGTCAACGGCCTGCAGCGCGTGCGCCCCGGCGACGCCGTCAGCCCCAACGCCGCCGAGATGAGCGGCGGCGCGGCCAAGGCCGCGGCTGACGGCACGGCAAAACAAGCCGGCTGAACCATGCATAAAAACGAAAGCAAGCCATGAACATCTCAAAATTCTTCATCGACCGGCCGATCTTTGCCGGCGTGATCTCGATCCTGATCCTGCTGGCCGGCATCCTTGCTGCCTTCAAGCTGCCGATCTCGGAATACCCCGAGGTCGTGCCGCCCTCGGTGGTCGTCCGCGCCCAGTACCCGGGCGCCAACCCCAAGGTGATCGCCGAAACGGTGGCGGCGCCGCTGGAAGAGTCGATCAACGGCGTCGAGAACATGCTCTACATGCAGTCGCAGGCCAACAGCGACGGCAACCTGACTGTCACGGTCAACTTCCAGTTGGGCGTCGATCCCGACAAGGCCCAGCAACTGGTGCAGAACCGCGTCTCGCAGGCCCTGCCGCGCCTGCCCGAGGACGTGCAGCGCCTGGGCGTGACGACGATCAAGAGCTCGCCGACGCTGACCATGGTGGTGCACCTGACCTCGCCGGACGACCGTTACGACATGACCTACCTGCGCAACTACGCGGTGCTCAACGTCAAGGACCGGCTGGCGCGCATCCAGGGCGTCGGCGAGGTCGGCCTGTTCGGCTCCGGCAACTACGCCATGCGCGTCTGGCTCGATCCGGGCAAGGTGGCCCAACGCAACCTGAGCGCCGCCGAGGTGGTACGCGCCATCCGCGAGCAGAACGTGCAGGTCGCCGCCGGCACCCTCGGCGCTTCGCCGACCCTCGCCGACGTGCCGCTGCAACTGAACGTCAATGCCCAGGGCCGGTTGAAGAGCGCCGAGGAATTCGCCGACATCATCCTGAAGTCTTCGTCCGACGGCGGCATCACCCGCCTCGGCGACGTCGCCCGCGTCGAACTGGCGGCGGCCGAATACGGCCTGCGCGCACTGCTCGACAACAAGCAGGCGGTGGCCATCCCGATCTTCCAGGCACCCGGCGCCAACGCGCTGCAAGTCTCCAGCGGCGTGCGCGAGGCGATGAAGGAGCTGGCCAAGGATTTCCCGGATTCGGTCAAATACGACATCGTCTACGACCCGACGCAGTTCGTGCGTGCCTCCATCGAAGCCGTCGTGCATACGCTGCTCGAAGCCATCGCCCTGGTCGTGCTGGTAGTCATCGTCTTCCTGCAGACCTGGCGGGCCTCGATCATCCCGCTGCTGGCCGTGCCGGTGTCCATCGTCGGCACCTTCTCGCTGATGCTCGGCTTCGGCTACTCGATCAACGCGCTGTCGCTGTTCGGCATGGTGCTGGCCATCGGCATCGTCGTCGATGACGCCATCGTCGTCGTCGAAAACGTCGAGCGCAACATCGAGGCCGGGCTGACGCCGCGCGAGGCCACCTACCGGGCCATGCGTGAAGTGTCCGGACCCATCGTCGCCATCGCCCTGACGCTGGTCGCGGTGTTCGTGCCGCTGGCCTTCATGACCGGCCTGACCGGCCAGTTCTACAAGCAGTTCGCCATGACCATCGCCATCTCGACGGTGATCTCGGCGGTCAATTCGCTGACCCTGTCGCCGGCCTTGGCCGCGCTGCTGTTGAAGGGCCACGGCGAGAAGCCGGACTGGCTGACGGTGCAGATGGACCGCTACCTCGGCGGTTTCTTCGGTGCCTTCAACCGCTTCTTCAACCGTTCCTCGGAGCGCTACGGTCACGGCGTCACCGGCATCATCTCGCACAAGGCCGGGGCCATCGGCGTCTACCTGGTGCTGATCGCCGGGGCCATCGGCCTGTCCTACGTCGTGCCCGGCGGCTTCGTGCCCGGCCAGGACAAGCAGTACCTGGTCAGCTTCACGCAACTGCCGAATGGCGCCTCGCTGGACCGCACCGAAGCCGTCATCCGCAAGATGAGCGAGATCGCCCTCGAACAGCCCGGCGTCGAGCACGCCATCGCCTTCCCCGGCCTGTCGATCAACGGCTTCACCAACAGCTCCAGCGCCGGCATCGTCTTCGTCGGACTGAAGCCCTTCGACGAGCGCAAAGGCAAGGAACTGTCGGCCGGCGCCATCGCCGGGGCGCTGAACCAGAAATTCTCGGCCATCCAGGAAGGCTTCATCGCCACCTTCCCGCCCCCGCCGGTGATGGGCCTGGGCACGGTCGGCGGTTTCAAGATGCAGATCGAGGATCGCGGTTCGGTCGGCTACGCCGAGCTGAACGAAGCGGCCAACGCCTTCATGGCGGCCGCCGCCAAGGAACCGGCGCTCGGCCCGATGTTCTCCAGCTACCAGATCAACGTGCCGCAGATCGACGTCGATCTCGACCGCACCAAGGCCAAGCAGCTAGGCATCTCGGTCACCGACGTCTTCGACACCATGCAGATCTACCTCGGCTCGCAGTACGTCAACGACTTCAACCGCTTCGGCCGCGTCTATCAGGTGCGCGCCCAGGCCGACGCGCCCTTCCGCGCCCATCCGGAAGACATCGGCCAGTTGAAGGTCCGCAACGCGGCCGGCGAAATGGTGCCGCTGTCCTCGCTGGTGCAGGTGAAGAAGACCTTCGGGCCGGAAATGGTCGTGCGCTACAACGGCTACACGGCGGCCGACATCAACGGCGGCCCGGCCCCCGGCTATTCCTCGTCACAGGCCGAGGCGGCGGCCGAGCGGGTGGCGGCGGCGACGCTGCCGCGCGGCGTCAAGTTCGAATGGACCGACCTGACCTACCAGAAAATCCTGGCAGGCAACGCCGGCATCTGGGTGTTCCCGATCAGCGTGCTGCTGGTCTTCCTGGTGCTCGCCGCGCAATACGAGAGCCTGACGCTGCCGCTGGCCGTCATCCTGATCGTGCCGACCAGCCTGTTCGCGGCGCTGACCGGCGTCTGGCTGACCGGCGGCGACAACAACATCTTCACCCAGATCGGGCTGATGGTGCTGGTCGGGCTGGCCTGCAAGAACGCCATCCTCATCGTCGAATTCGCCCGCGAGCTGGAAATGCAGGGCAGCACGCCGGTGCAGGCGGCGATCAACGCCAGCCGCCTGCGGCTGCGCCCGATCCTGATGACTTCCATCGCCTTCATCATGGGTGTCGTGCCGCTCGTGCTGTCCTCCGGCGCCGGTGCCGAGATGCGCCACGCCATGGGCATCGCCGTGTTCTTCGGCATGCTCGGCGTGACGCTGTTCGGCCTCTTCCTGACGCCGGTGTTCTACGTGCTGCTGCGCACGCTGGACAAGAAGCACAAGCTGCATTCCGCCGCCCATCACGACGCCCCGCTGGTGGCCGGCCCGTCCGCCTACCACGCGCCCCAGGAGTAAGACCATGAACCAGAAACCCATCCTGACGAGCGCCCTGCTGGCCAGCCTGCTGATCCTCGCCGGCTGCTCGCTGGCCCCGACCTACCAGCGCCCCGAAACGGCCGTTCCCGCCGCGTACAAGGAAGCCCCGGCGGCCGACGCCACCGTCGGCGAGCAGTGGAAGCTGGCCCAGCCGTCCGATGCCGCCGCGCGCGGCGAGTGGTGGCAGGTGTTCGGCGACGCCACGCTGAACGACCTTGAACAGCAGGCGCTGGCCGCCAACCAGAGCCTCAAGGCCGCCGCCGCCCGCCTCGGCCAGGCGCGTGCGCTGGAACGAAACGCCCGCGCCGCGCTGTTCCCGCAGGTCGGCGTCGGCTTCGGGCCGACCCGCCAGCAAGCTTCGCCGGCCTCGCAAGGCCTGCCGGCCGACGCCGATACCAGCGCCACCACGCTGTGGCGCGGCCAGGCGACCTTCGCCTGGGAAGCCGACCTGTTCGGCCGCCTGGGCAGCGCCGCCGACGCCGCGCGGCTCGACGCCGAGCGCGACGAGGCGCTGTTCCGCTCGACGCTGCTGAGCCTGCAGGCCGACGTGGCACAGGCCTATTTCCTGGTGCGCGAACTGGACGGCCTGCGCGCGCTCTACGCCGACACCGTCAAATTGCGCCAGGAAACGCTGCAATTGTTCCAGCGCCGCTACGACGCCGGCGACATCGGCGAGCTGGAGCTGGCGCGCGCCCGCACCGAACTGGCCTCGGCCGAGGCCGAAGCCGACGGCGTGGCACGCCAGCGGGCGGTCGCCGAACACGCGCTGGCCATCCTGCTGGGCAAGACGCCGGCCGAGTTCAGCCTGCCGCCGCAAGCCATCGTCCGCCTCAAGGTCGGCGTGCCGGCCGGCCTGCCCTCGGCCCTGCTCGAACGGCGTCCGGACATCGCCGCCGCCGAGCGCAGCATGGCCGCCGCCAACGAACGCATCGGCGCCGCCCGTGCCGCCTACTTCCCGCGCATCAGCCTGACCGGCAGCTACGGTTACGAGTCGGCCGGCCTCGGCGACCTGTTCAAGACAGCCAGCCAGGCCTATGTGCTCGGGCCGCTGGTCGGCACCCTGCTCAGCCTGCCGATCTTCGACGGCGGCGCCCGCGCGGCCGGTGTCGAGCGGGCCAATGCGGCGCACCAGGAAGCGGTCGCCAATTACCGCCAGTCCATCCTGCAGGCCTTCAAGGAAGTCGAGGACAACCTCGCCCACCTGCGCATCCTGGACGGCCAGAACGCCGCGCAGGACCGCGCGGTCAGCGCCGCCGGACGGGCCGCCCAGCTATCGCACATCCAGTATCGCGAAGGGGCGATCAGCTACCTGAGCGTGATCGATGCCGACCGCAGCGTGCTGCAGCAGCAACGCGCCGCGGTAACGCTGGACGGCGAACGGGCGCGCGCCACGGTCAATCTGGTCCGGGCGCTCGGCGGCGGCTGGTAGCGCGCGAGGAAAACCGGCGGTGCGGGCACCGGCGCCCCACCGCCGCAGGCGGCGTCAGGCCGCGCCGGCTGCCAGTCCGCGATGCAGGAAACAGCCGGGAAGATGATCGTCGATCATGCCGACCGCCTGCATCCAGGCATAAACGATGGTCGGCCCGACAAACTTGAAGCCACGCCGCTTCAGATCCTTTGAAATCCGCTCCGACAACGCCGTCTGGGTGGCCTTGCCATCCCCGCGCAAGGTCTCGCCACCGGTGAAGGACCAGCAGTAATCGGCAAAATCCTCGCCGCGCGCCTGCATCTCGTTGAATATCCGCGCTCCGCCGATGGTCGCCACGATCTTGGCGCGCGCCCGGACAATCCCCGGATTGCCCATCAAACGCTCGACATCGCACTCATCGAAAGCCGCCACGCGCAGCGGATCGAACCCGGCAAAGGCCTCACGAAACGCCTCCCGCTTGCGCAGGATCACCTGCCACGACAGCCCCGCCTGAAAGCCCTCCAGCATCAAGGTCTCCCACAACATCCGCGCATCGCGCACCGGCACGCCCCACTCGGTATCGTGATAGTGGCGCATCAAGGGATCGCTCTCGGCCCAGCGGCAACGGGCTTGGGTAGGGGTCATGGGGGTTCCTGACGGGAGATGGACAGGGGCGTATGGTAGCGAGGAACAAAGGAGAACGAAGGGAAAATCCACGGCCCGCTAATCGGCCATCCCTGCCCGTCATGCTGTTGATAACTGGCAGTTACCGGCCAACTGCCGCTGTTCAAAAAATTCTGCAAGGCAGACGCTCGACGAGATGTCTATTGCATGAATGGCATCAGTACAATGACAAGCTGTCCGGTTTCAGTCTCTCGCCAACATGCTGCATAAAACACATTTTTCTGAAAAGCCCAACGGGCAAAGACTACGGCCTGTCTCGTGTTCCAGCTTATTGGACAGGGGTCCAGCTTATTGGACACTCCTGTCGTCTACTAGTTAGGCTCATATGGCCGGATACGCTTGGGTTTGTCACTCGTGCAAAGCGGTAAATAATCCCGGCGAAAGCACTTGCCAGTATTGCGGCTTTGCTTCCGTAGCAACCGGTGCTGAGATTGAAGAAGCTGTTACCGGTATCAAGCAACCACCGGCACTCAGCAAAAAGGAGTTGCAGCATCAACGGCATGCGGAATTTTCAGCCCTCCCTCTCTGGAAAAAACCTTTTGCATATTCCCTGCGCATGGTCCAATTTATCGGCAGCGTCGTCTTTGGGTTAGGCATATTCAGCCTATCTCTGCAACAGATACTATTCGGCCTTGCGTTAGCTTTTTTTGCTGAGGTGTTTTTCCAAATTCTGAAGGGCAAGTCAGGTGCTCAGCAACACATTCCACAGTAGCCACTTCCCGTTGCCTAACATTCCGATCCACCGGACCTCCGGCAAGCTACGCTTGCCTGCGTCCGGTGATTTTCAACGGTAGGGTCATACAGTGACCATCGTCAGTCGTATTGTCGGTTCCGCCGTGCGTGCAAGCGCCTTGCTTATTGTTGCCACTCTCACTGCCTGCTCCAATAACTGTAGTGACGACGATCCCGCGCTGACGGCAGTGGCGAATAAGGCATCTCAAGGTGACATCACCGCTATCGCGACGCTTTACGAAAGGTACGCCACATACGAGAAGATTCCGCCACTTGCCGACTACTGGCTATTTCGTGGCGCCGTAGCGGGAGATCCTGAGCTTCGACGCAAACACATCGCCGCCTATCGCGCAAACTATTCGCCGGAACGACAAGCCAGAGAACTGGAGGTGCTTAAGACCGAACCACAGACTCCAGCAGTTTTGTGTCTCATCTCAGCACTGAAAAACCCCGAAGGTAACCCAAATGCGTGCCGGTCCTAACTGCGCCATGATGCTGCTCAGAAGAACAATGTCACTTCCAATCATGGCATTCCGTTTGGTTATAGATACGATCCTGGCATGAAGACAATTTTTATACAGCATCATTAGAAATCATCATGCACTCAGCATTCAAAATCCTACTTTTTGCATCTTTCATTGCACCTGCGTTAGCCGGAGCAGCTACTTCTGAAATCTCTCCGCAAACTGAGAAACCTGCGCTAGCAATGAACGCATATTCCGAGGAAGCGCGAATTCGTAGCAGCCTATTTGAATCTATAGCGCATCGTTACGGATTCAGCGTGATTGAGGGACGGTTTGGCGGTGAGTACAACAACGACCAGTTGGCGCTTAAAGAGCAGAACGGAAGAACCCTCCTACTACTGGGCTTGAAAGCCACCGGCCCGAAGGGTGACTTACAACTTGATCAAATGTCGATGGGGCCTTTTTTGCAGTTCTCCTCGGAATGGCTTTCAGCGGTAATACAGAGCTTAAAACTCAGCCGGTCGCAATACGCTAATGCAGCGGCTATCGAGCAAGCACGCAACTCAAAAAGCCTCGACTTGGTTGTCCTACTATTTACCAAAGGCACCGAAGACGTAAAGTTCTTGGGAATAACTACCCCAGAATGATGATTTCTAAGCTCTACTCCAGCCGATCGTCAGCCAGCTACGCTGCCTGCCGTCGGCTGAGCTTGCTCGTTCCGAACGACCGCTTCTCCAAACTAGCTACGCCTGCTTTGTCGATAGCCGCACCCATCAAATCAGTGCGACATCGGCATTGAACGGCAGTTACAAGCGCCCCCTCACCCCCTCGCCAGCCAACGATCCAGCTGATTCGCAAAAGCCTGCCGGTCGGCGGCCGAGTGGGCGCTTGGGCCGCCGGTTTCGACGCCGCTGCTGCGCAGGCTTTCCATGAAGTTGCGCATGCTCAGGCGTTCCTGGATGTTCCTCTGGTCGATCCGTTCGCCGCGCGGGTCGATCACCGTGGCGCCCTTGGCAATGACCAGGGCGGCGAGCGGGATGTCGGCGGTGATGACCAGGTCGCCGGGCGCGGCTTCATCGACGATGCGCCGGTCGGCCACGTCGAAGCCGGCGGGCACCTGCAGCGCCTTGATCCACGGCGATGGCGGTACGCGCAGCATCTGGTTGGCGATCAGCGTGAGCGGGATCTGGGCGCGGTTGGCGGCGCGGTAGAGGATTTCCTTGATCGCGACGGGGCAGGCATCGGCATCGACCCAGAGGTTCATGGCGGTATTCGGCGAGTGGTGGCGGTGCGCATCTTAACCGGCATGCGGCGTTCTCGCCGGAGTTCAGCCGCCGGCCGGGTTTTCGTCGAGGTCGAGCAGGATGCCGGGGTCGTCCACCGGGCACAGTTGCAGCGCATCGCGCTGCGCGGCGAGGATGCCGCGCCCGCCTTCGTCGCCGGATAGCGCGAGCAGCGCTGCACGGTGAGTGGCGGCAAAGCCGACCGGGTGACCGGGGCGCCCGGCGTATTGCGGGCGGGCGATGCCGGCGCCGGCGGCCAGCGCGGCGAGGACGGCACGGTAGCTGGCCGGGGCGATGTCGGGCATGTCGGCCAGCGCGACCAGCCAGCCGGCAGCCTCGCGGCAGGCGGCAACGCCGGCGGCCAGCGTGTGGCCCATGCCGAGCCGGGCGTCGGCGCAATGCACCACGTCCAGCCCGAGTTGTCGAAACGCGGCGGCGAGTTCGTCGTCTTCGGGGCGGACGACGGCAATGCTGTGCGGACAGGCGGCCAGCAGCCGGGCGCCGGCAGCCAGCGCCATCGGCGTGCCGTCGGCCAGCCGGTGCCAGCGCTTGTCGCTACCGAAACGCCGCCCGTAGCCGGCGGCCAGCAGGATGCCGCTCACCGCCGGCGTGTCGTCGCTCATGCCACGCTGCAGGCGTAGGGATCAGACACCGCTGCTGCGGTCGACCGGCCGGCCTGGCCATTTTTGACAGCGGTCATCTGGGCCAGGATGGAGACGGCGATTTCCGGCGGCGTGCGGCTGCCGATCGGCAGGCCGACCGGGCCGTGCAGACGGTCGACTTCGGCCGGCGTCAGGTCGAAATACTGCAGCAGCCGTTCGCGCCGCTTGCCGTTGTTCACCCGCGAACCGAGCGCGCCGACGTAGAAGGCGGGCGACTTGAGCGCTTCGAGCAGCGCCAGGTCGTCGAGCTTGGGATCGTGGGTCAGCGCCACCACCGCGCTGCGCGGATCGAGCGCCAGTTCGGTCACGGCATCGTCGGGCATGGCCGCCACCTTGATCGTGCCGGGCACGTTCCAGCCGTCGGCATATTCGCTGCGCGGGTCGCAGAGATAGACGCGGTAGCCGAGGGCCTGGGCCATGCTCGCCAGGTAATGCGACACCTGGCCGGCACCTATGATCAGCAGCCGCCAGGCCGGGCCGTGCAGCGTGATCAGGGTTTCGCCGTCCCAGAACAGGCTGTCGGTGGCGCTGCCGGGCAACAGGTCGACCTGGCCGCTGGCCAGCGCCACCCGCCGTTGCGCCAGCTGGCCGCCGGCCAGTCGCGCCGCCAGATCGGCGAGCAGCGCCGGGTCGGGGGCCGGTTCCAGCAGCAGTTCGAGCGTGCCGCCGCACGGCAGGCCGAAGCGGTGCGCCTCGTCCGCAGTCACGCCATAGCGCAGCGCGCGCGGCCGGGTTTGGCCGGCGAATTCGCCGGCCGTCACACGGCGTACCAGATCGTCCTCGATACAGCCGCCGGAGACCGAGCCGACCACCGCGCCGTCGTCGCGCACGGCCATCCAGGCGCCGGTCGGACGCGGCGCCGAACCCCAGGTGCGGGCCACGGTGACCAGCACGTAGGCTCGCCCGGCCGCCGCCCAGTTGCGGGCGGCGTCGAGTACCTGCATGTCGAGATCGTCCATGTCACACCGCCAGGCTGCGGGTATCGAACGGCAGGTTGCGCAGGTGCTTGCCGGTGGCGGCGGCAATGGCGTTGGCCACCGCCGGCAGCACCGGCGGCACACCCGGTTCGCCGACGCCGGTCGGCGCCGCCTGCGACGGCACGATATGCACTTCGACGGCCGGCATGTCGGCGATGCGCAAGGGGGCGAAGCCGTCGAAATTGCCCTGCTCGACCACGCCGTCCTTGAGGGTGATCGCCAAACTCATCGCGCCCAGGCCGAAACCGATGCCGCCTTCGATCTGCGCCCGGATGTTGTCCGGGTTGATCGGCGTGCCGCAATCGACGGCGCTGACGATGCGGTCGACCTTGACCGAACCGTCTTTTGCCACCGTCACTTCGACGACGTGGGCAACATAGGAATTGAACGATTCATGCACCGCCACGCCGCGCCCGCGCCGTTCGCCCGGCTTGGCCGGCAGCGGCGTGTGCCAGCCGGCCTTGTCGGCGGCCAGGCGCAGCACGCCGGCGTGGCGCGGATGCTTGTCGAGCAACTGCAGGCGCAGCGCCACCGGATCCTGGCCGGTCGCCGTGGCGACTTCGTCGAGAAAGGCTTCGGTCGAAAAGGCGGTGTGCGACGAGCCGACCGAACGCCACCACAAGACCGGCACGCCGATATCGGTCGGCGTATGCAGGTCGACCGTAAGATTGGGAATCGCATACGGCAGGTTGGCGGCACCTTCGACCGAGACGCCGTCGATGCCGTCCTTGACCAAAAAGGCCTCGAACGGCGAACCGATCAGGATCGACTGGCCGACCAGCCGGTGACGCCAGCCGGTCAGCTTGCCGTCGGCATCGATGGCGGCCTGCAGCGCGTGGTGGAACAGCGGCCGGTAGTAGCCGGCGCGCATGTCGTCCTCGCGCAGCCAGACCAGCTTGACCGGCGCCCGGCCGCCGATCGCCTTGGCGATGTGCGCCGCTTCGATCAGGTAATCGGCATCCTTGCAGGCACGGCGGCCGAAGCTGCCGCCGGCGTACAGCATGTTCAGCCTGACCTGTTCCGGCTTCAGGCCGAGCACAGCCGCCACCTTGATCTGGTCGATGGTCTGGAACTGTTCGCCGTTCCACACCTCGGCGCCGTCGGCATCGAGCCGGATGACGCAGTTCATCGGCTCCATCGCGGCATGCGCCAGATAGGGGAAGTCGTAGCTCGCCTCGATGACGCGGGCGGCACCGGCAAAGGCGGCATCGGCATTGCCTTCCTGACGCGCCACCTTGCCCGGCGTCCTGGCCAGCGCCTTGTAGCGGGCGAGGATTTCGTCGCTGCCCAGCTTGAAGGCGGCGCTGTCGTCCCAGACCACGCTCAACGCGTCGCGCCCCTTCTTGGCGCTCCAGGTATCGCGGGCCAGCACGGCCACGCCCTGCGGAATCTGCACCACGTCGACCACGCCCTTGACCTTGCGCGCCCGGCTCGCGTCGAAGGATTTGACCTGACCGCCGAAACGCGGCGGATGGGCAACCACGGCAACCAGCATGCCCGGCAGATGGACGTCCTGCGTGAATTGCGCGCTGCCGTCGGTCTTCGCCGCGCTGTCCTTGCGGTTGGCACGCTTGCCGACCAGTTTGAAGTCCTTCGGGTCTTTCAATCGCGGTTCGGCCGGCACCGTCTCGTTGGCGGCATCGGCGGCCAGTTCGCCGAAGGTGGCGCGACGGCCGCTGCCCGCGTGGCTGACCACGCCGCCGGCCACCGCGATCTCGCCGGCCGGCACCTGCCAGCGGCGGGCGGCGGCGGCAACCAGCATGGCGCGACCGGCGGCGCCGGCCTTGCGCAATTGTTCCCAGGAATTGGCCATCGCCGTACTGCCGCCGGTGCCCTGCGTCGGCCCCCAGAACAGGTTGTTGTAGCGCTTGGCGTCGGCCGGCGCGCCCTCGACGCGGACCTGCGCCCAGTCGGCGTCCAGTTCCTCGGCGAGGATGGTGGCCAGGCCGGTATAGGTGCCCTGCCCCATCTCCAGATGCTTGGAAAACACCGTGACGCTGTTGTCGGCGCCGATGCGCAGGAAAGCGTTGGGCTCGAAGGTGACTGCGGCGGCCAGGCCTTCGCCGGCCTTGCCCGGCCCGGCGGCAGGCAGCTTGCCGGCGGCCAGCGCGGCGCCGGCCGGCAGCATGAAGCCCAGGGTCAACGCCGTTCCACCCTGCAAAAAGCGGCGGCGGCTGACGTTCTCGAGGCGGATTTCGGCAACGCCTTCGACGGCGGACGGATTCAGTTTGGCGTTCATCGGGGACTCCTCAGGCCAGCGTCTGCGCGGCTTCGTGGATGGCGGCGCGGATGCGCACGTAGGTGGCGCAGCGGCACAGGTTGCCGGACATCGCGGTATCGATGTCGGCATCGCTCGGCGCCTTGTTGTCGCGCAACAGCGCAATGGCGCTCATCATCTGGCCGGACTGGCAGTAACCGCACTGGACGACGTCGAGCTTGCGCCAGGCATCCTGCACGGCCTTGCCGACCTTTTCGGCGTCGGCGGCTTCGATGGTGGTGACCTTCTGGCCAACCGCCGCCGACACCGGCAGCGAACAGGAGCGTACCGGCTGGCCGTCGAGATGCACGGTACAGGCGCCGCACAGCGCCTGGCCACAGCCGAACTTGGTGCCGGTCAGTTGCAGGGTGTCGCGCAAGACCCAGAGCAGAGGCGTGTCGGGATCGACATCGACCTTGACCTGCTTGCCGTTTACGTTGAGTTTGATCATCTGCTGCTTCCTCGCTGAAAAGGGGCGGCAAACGCTGCCGCCGCCCGAGTGGCCTGTCTTTTACGCTGCCCAGTGTCGGCGAACGCGGTGCCGGTCCGATAACCCAAAAGTTCTAACTTATTGCCTGATCGTCCAAATCTGCGCGAACCCCGCTCGCCGGCCGCGGTCGAAAACGCTACCCTGCCGGACCACGACGATTTTCCCGAACCCTGCGCCATGGACGCCTCCGCTCAGACCTTGCCCCGCGCCGAAAATTCCGCCGACGCCACCTTCGCCGCCCAGCGCAGCGAAATGGCCCGGCTGATCGACCGCCATTGCCCGACGCTCGGCCGGCGCGAAACGCCGCTGCCCGGCCTGGTCCTGTTCCGCGGTTGCGTCGCCGACAAACCGAGCTGCACCGTGGTCACCTCGGCCTTCGCGATGATCGCCCAGGGCGCCAAGCGCATCCTGGTCGGCAACGAAACCTACGAGTACGACGCCGAGCACTACATGCTGGCCACCGTCGACCTGCCGATCTCGTCGAGCGTGATCACTGCCAGCCAGAAGGAACCCTACCTCGGCGTGGCGGTCGAGCTGGACCCGCTGAAGATCGCCGAGCTGGCCGCCGGGCTGCGCAGAAATCCGCCTTCCGGCGCGGTCGACCGCAGCTTCGGCATCGGCCGCGTCGATGTGGATCTCCAGAACACCGTGTTACGGCTGTTGCGGCTGCTCGACACGCCGGACGATTTCCCGGTGCTCGGGCCGATCATCGAACGCGAACTGCTCTACCGCCTGCTGACCGGCGAGCTCGGCTCGCGGCTGCAGCAGGCGACCACCGCCGGCAGCCACAGCCAGCAGATCGTGCGCGTCATCCAGTGGATGCGCAGCCATCTCGAACAGCCGGCCAGCATCGACGACCTGGCCGAACTGGCCAACATGAGCCGCTCGTCGCTGCACCACCATTTCAAGGCGCTGACGTCGATGACGCCGGTGCAGTACCAGAAGCAGTTGCGCCTGCACGAAGCCCGCCGGCTGATGCTGACCTGCCGGCACGACGCGGCCAGCGCCGCGCATCGCGTCGGCTACGAAAGCCCTTCGCAGTTCAGCCGCGAATACCGGCGGCTGTTCGGCGCCCCGCCGGCCAGCGACGTCGCCGGCCTGATCGCCGCCTCGGGCGGCGTGTACAACGCCAATGCCGAAGCCCGCTGAGGGCGGGCTCGCTCAGCGCGCGGCCAGTTCCTCGACCAGGAAATCGATGAACACGCGCACCCGGGCCGGCAGGTGCTGGCGCCCCGGGTAGTAGGCGTAAAGATCGGCGGCCGGCAGCGTGTAGTCCGGCAGGATGCGGCGCAGGTGGCCGCTGTCCAGATAGCGGGCAACATCCCATTCCGAGCGGATGACGATGCCCTGCCCGTCGAGCGCCCAGCCCTGGACGATGTCGCCGTCGTTGCTCGACAGCACGCCGTGCACCTTGACGATCTCGCTGCGGCCGTCGGCAATGAAGCGCCAGACGCCCCAGGCATCCTCGTTCTGGCGATGGACGATGCAGCGGTGGCCGGCCAGGTCGGCCACCGTCTTCGGCGTGCCGTGCTTTTCCAGGTAGGCCGGCGAAGCGCAGATGAAGCGCCGGTTGGACATGATGCGCCGGGCGTTGATGCGCGTGTCGGGCAACTCGCCGAAGCGCACGGCGAGATCGAAGCCACTGTCGATCAGGTCGAGCGGCCGGTCGCTGACTTCCAGCTGCACCTCGAGCTCGGGATGGCGGGCGGCGAAGACCGAGAGCAGCGGCGCGATCACCGTGCGGCCGAAACCGAGCGGCGCATTGACACGCAACTGGCCGCGCGGCGCCTGGCGGTTGCCGCTGACCAGTTCGTCCATCTCGCGCAGTTCGGCAAGCAGCCGGGCGGCGTGTTCGAGATAGGTCTCGCCCTCCGGGGTCAGGCTGATCTTGCGCGTGCTGCGGTTGAGCAGGCGCACGCCGAGCCGTTTTTCCATCGCCGCCAGGCGCATGGTCGCCGCCGGCGGCGTGATGTCCAGCGCCCGCGCCGCCGCCGACAGGCTGCCGAGACGGACGAGCAGGACGAAGAATTCCAGTTCGGCAAAGGTCGAAGTTTTCAATTTATTTGAATAATGAAGTCAATTTTCGCTGAAACACGCGGTTCAAATTTAACCATATTCTGGCGGCGTTCCGGCAGAAAGCCCTGCCGACCCACCAGGAGACCCAGATGAAAATCGTCGAAATCCGCGAAAAGACCGTTCCGATCAGCTCGCCCATCCGCAATGCCTACATCGATTTCAGCAAGATGACGCTGAGCGTCGTCGCCGTCATCACCGACGTCGTGCGCAACGGCAAGCCGGTGATCGGCTACGGTTTCAACTCGAACGGCCGCTATGGCCAGGGCACGCTGATGCGCGAACGCTTCATTCCGCGCATCATGGCCGCCGACCCGGACAGCCTGCTCGACGCCAGCGGCAACAACCTCGATCCGCACAAGATCTGGAACTGCATGTTCACCAACGAAAAACCGGGCGGCCACGGCGAACGTTCGGTGGCCATCGGCACCATCGACATGGCGATCTGGGATGCGGTCGCCAAGATCGAGGACAAGCCGCTGTACCAGCTGCTCGCCGACCGCTACGGCAACGGCCGGGCCGACACGAAGATCTTCGTTTATGCCGCCGGCGGTTACTACTACCCGGGCCAGGACCACGGCAAGCTCAAGGACGAGATGAAAAGCTACATCGACCGCGGCTACACCGTGGTCAAGAAGAAGATTGGCGGCGCCTCGCTCGACGAGGACCTGCGCCGCATCGATTCCATCCTCAGCGTGCTGCAGGACGGCCAGAAGCTGGCGGTGGACGCCAACGGCCGCTTCGATCTCGATACCGCCATCCAGTACGCCAAGGCCTTATCCCAGTACGACCTGTTCTGGTACGAAGAACCGGGCGACCCGCTCGACTACGAACTGCAGGCGACGCTGCGCAACTACTACGACAAGCCGATGGCCACCGGCGAAGACCTGTTCTCGATGCAGGACGCGCGCAACCTGATCCGGCACGGCGGCATGCGCCCGGACCGCGACTGGCTGCAGTTCGACTGCGCGCTCAGCTACGGCCTGGTCGAATACCTGCGCACACTGGACATGCTCAAGCAGCACGGCTGGTCGGCCAAGCGCTGCATCCCGCACGGCGGCCACCAGATGTCGCTGAACATCGCCGCCGGCCTGGGCCTGGGCGGCAACGAGTCCTACCCGGACCTGTTCCAGCCCTATGGCGGCTTCCCGGACGGCGTCAAGGTCGTCGACGGCCACGTCGACCTGCCGGCGCTGCCGGGCATCGGCTTCGAAGGCAAGGCCGACCTGATCGCCGAAATGCGCAAGATCGCCGGGTAAACCCGTCGGCAACGCAAAAAAACGGCCGGGGGTTTGTCGCCCCCGGCCGTTTTTTTTCAACCTCGCACCGCTTCACTTGCCCTGGTCGGGCACGAACTGGAGGACATTGCCGTTGATGCAGTAGCGCTTGCCGCTCGGCGGCGGGCCGTCGTCGAAGACGTGGCCGAGATGGATGCCGGAACTGGCGCTGCGCACCTCGACCCGGCGCATGCCGTGGCTGACATCCTCGTGCAGCGTGATCGAACCGGGCAGCGGGTTGAAGAAGCTGGGCCAGCCGGTGCCGCTGTCGAACTTGGTGTCGGAGCGGAACAAGGCGGCGCCGGTGATCGGGTCGACGAAGGTGCCGGGGCGTTTTTCGTCGAGGTGCGAGCCGGTGCCGGGACGTTCGGTGCCCTGCTCGAAGGCGATCTTCTGCTGCGCCGGCGTCAGCAGGTGGAAACCCAGCCATT
Source organism: Azonexus sp. R2A61 (assembly GCF_021401135.1). GTDB lineage: Bacteria > Pseudomonadota > Gammaproteobacteria > Burkholderiales > Rhodocyclaceae > Azonexus. The sequence goes on from NZ_JACBFO010000002.1 coordinate 392,865, forward strand.
TCCAGAAACGCGCCTGGTCGCCGTTGTAGCCGGTGTAGCGCGAGACTTCCTTGCCTTTCTCGAAGAGGACAATGGTCGGCGTCGCGAACAGCGGCTTCTCCAGCGTCCAGCCGGTCGGCGCTTCGGGCGCCAGCGTACGCACGACCGGCACCGGCGACTTCCAGCGGTCGAGCACCTCGGCCTTGAACTGGCGGCAATAGGCGCAATCCTCGGCTTCGAAGACGACCAGCTGGCGCTGCTGGTTGAGCCGGGCGCCGTCGAGCGGGCGAACCCTGGCCGGCGCCTTGGCCATCGGTGTCGCGTCGCTGCCCGGATATTTGACGCCGGTGCCGCCGAGGCCGCAGTAGCCGTCGGGATTCTTCACCAGGTAATCCTGGTGATAGTCCTCGGCGCGGAAATAGGCTTTCAGCGGCGCGATCTCGGTGGTGATGCGGCCGCGGCCGGCGGCGCTCAAGGCCTTCTGGTAGGCGTCTCGGGTCTTCAGCGCGAGCGCCTGCTGCGCCTCGCCGGCGGTGTAGATGGCGCTGCGGTAGTTGCTGCCGACGTCATTGCCCTGGCGGTCGCCCTGGGTCGGATCGTGGTTTTCCCAGAACTGGATCAGCACCTTTTCCAGCGTCGTCTTTGCCGGATCGAAGGTCACCTTGACCACTTCGGCGTGATTGCGCTTGTTGCTCTGTCCGGCGCGGATCGCCTTCTCCTGCGCGAGGATGGCGTTGTAGCCGCCCTGGATGTCGCCGTTGGCGTAGCCGCTTTCGACGTCGAGCACGCCGGGCACCGCCGCCATGCGTTTCTCGGCACCCCAGAAACAGCCCATGCCGAGCACGATGCTTTCGCTGCCGCTGCGAGCGGCCGGCGGCTTGTCGGCCGCGCCGGCAGCGACGGCGGATACGGTGAGGATGGCGCAGACAGCGCTGCGCAGGATGTGACGCAGGTTCATGAATCGGTTCTCCGGGCTTGGCGCCGACGAGGATAAGGGATGCACCGGTCGGCTGCGGGTAGACCGCGCAGCATCGGCCGGGTTTCCATTGGTCGGCGAGCGCAGGAATTTCTTACACTTTTTCGGTAAAACCTGCGGTCGACCGCAAGAATTCGCGATTTTCGCTGCGAAATATCGACGGCGTTGCCCCAAAGCGCAATCGCCTCATGTCCGCTAAAGGTCGGCTGTCGTTCGGCTTTGACTAGTCAAGTTGACGATTTCGTATGCTCAGGTCGAATGCGATTCAGCGGCCAACACCGCGCGATTACGCATTTCGCCAGCGCGACGCGTACCCGCTGATATGGTGGCGGATTCGCGCATCGCGTAGCCGAGCGTCCGGCAGATGTCACGGGCGGCGTCGTGCAGGTCCTGCCGCTGCGCCTCGGCCAGCGCGGCCCGGAACAGTTGCCGCGCCCGCCCCTGGCAGCGGCAACCGGCGCTGACGCTGGCACCCAGTTCGGCGAAGTCGTCGAAGCGTGCCAGGTGGATGAAGCCGGACAGTTCACCGTCAGCTTTGACACTGCCGAAGCAAAATGGCTATTTACCGCCCATTACTTCACTTGCCACAACGCCCTCGACATATTCTTCTGGTCAACAATTTTGAATACGAAAGTCGATTTTTTCGATAGCTTAGATGGCGCTCCAGAAGCCAGAATCCGAAAAAAACCACAACAATCAACCCCCAGACAACTAAAACCTTAGTCGACACCGGTAGCCCAATAATTAAATTCATCTGCATTTAAACCACCTAAAAAAAGCAACAAATTAAAACAAAACAATACATAAAACACATTTAAAAAATAAACTTCACTGTATTTTACATATATCCTTTAAACCCTTAAAAAACTTAAATTTCGAAAACATTTTTAACGGATTAGAAAACAACCACATAACAATATTAAATTATTCAAAATTTACAACTTCGCACGCCACCACTCGCTATAAAAAACCGCCGCAATGCAGGAAAACACATCGCAAACACATGAAATATAAACAAAACGCTGAAATTAAAAACACCGACACTCACGCCTTAAAAATCAATCACAATTTCTCGCAAGATCAAAGACTGGATCATAGATGTGACTCTTGACATCGAACAAACCGAGCAGGGTGTGCACTAAACTATCGTGATTAGCAGCTTGTTTTGCCCGCTGCGTCACACAGGCCAAACTCACATCATGACTTCGCTGAAACTCATCGGAAAACCACATAAAAAATGGAACCTTGATTTGTTCCCTAGGCGCCATCGAATATGGAAGCCCGTGCAAGTAAAATCCTTTTTCACCCAAAGACTCACCATGATCGGATACATAGGCCATTGCCGAATCATGGGTTTTGACGCTCAAAAGCTCATCAATCAAACCATCGAGAACCGAATCGGCATATAAAATTGTATTATCGTAAGTATTTACCAATGAAGTTCTTGAACACTTGGAAAGATCAGTTGTATCGCATGTCGGAACGAATTTTCGGAAGCCATCAGGATATCTTTGATAATAGGCAGGACCATGCGAACCCAGCATGTGCAGAACAATCAATACGTCTTTCTCCGTTTTCTCAATCGTATTTCTGATATCCCTTATCAGTATTTCATCAAAACATCGGCCGCCTTTACACAATAAATCGTCTTTGACATTCTGAAAGTTTTCGAATGACAGACCCGAGCAGGTTCCCTTGCAGCCTGACTGATTATCCCGCCAAATAACAGAAACCCCGGATCGATCCAGAACATGCAGCACGGATTCTGTTGTCCGGATGTCTCCTTCGTCATAGTTTCTCCGCCCCTGAAATGAGAGCATGCAAGGCAAAGAAGTCGCAGTATCGGTACCGCAACTCGAGAAATCGGTGAAATTAATGACATTCCGTTGCGCCAGCTTGGGCGTGGTCTGCCTAGCGTAACCACTTAACCCCCAATTTTCGGCACGAACAGTTTCACCGATTACAAGTACAAAAGCTTGCGGTTTACTGTGGGTCGAGTGGATTAATCGTCGCGCATCCTGCCCGACTATTGTCTTGACTATCAATCCATCGGTTTTTTCTTTAGCCAAAAAAAGTCGGGCTGTCGAGAATAAAAAATTACTCGGCGTTACCAGATAGCGAATCTCTTTATGCGCCCTCATCATCGGAACGAGACTGCTGCTCGTCATCCAAAAACTTCCGGCAATTAGTAACAGTGCAAAACCAACACACGTTCCACGTACATAAAAAGCCTTGCGAAAACCGAACCTTTCAACCTTTATTAGACAAACCAGTAGCGAAGGAACCAATCCATACGCCAAAACGTAATACAGCAAGCGCCAATCGAGAAGCTCTATGCTTTCCCTGAAATCCGTTTCAAACACATTGCGAATCATGGACCTGTCAAAATATACGCCATAACTATCCATGAAATAAACAGCCAATGCCGTAATAATAAACATCCCCGTAAATACTGGCTTGAATGTCCACCTATTAATGATCAACAACAAAAAAAGCCATTGAACAGAAAACACCATCAGACCGTAAAAAAACACATCGACCCACATGGAGACGATCGGCCTTGAGGCCAACAACGAAAAAACAGAGTTCCAGAACGATTTATTGCAGAAAAACAGAAAAAACAAACTTGCCAGAAAAGTCAAAACCTCCGTTCCAGGAATTTTTTTACCCAAGGCAGATTTCAAACCAATCATCTCAAATTCCCCGAACCTTATTTGATCGAACTGAACAGTTCTTTCATATCTCTAAATTCACCACCAACCCGGTCCAATGAAAACTGATACATCAGAGAATTGTCAGCGTACTTTTGCCGCTCAATATCCATTTCCACGGTATTTCCATCCACACTGCTCTGATACGGAATCTGATACTTCAAACGGAAAATCTGACTTTTATCCTCCACTCCACTCAGATGTCCCTGAGCGGAAGTTTTCATTGAAAGAGAATTCATTGCTAGCTGATTGGCAATTTCGGCAATATCAACATCTACCGATTTATACCCCGGTGTATCAGCATTCGCTATATTTGATGCAATCAACTGCTGCCGATAAGCACGCACTCCCAGCATCTTTTGTTGCAGATCAATTTTTGTTTTTTCAGCCTCTGTGCGCGTCGAGGCTTCATTAACTTTCATCTCCAAGATTTTGGAAAAACCACTCGCGGAAGTGGTTTTTCCATCGTTTTTTGAATCGCGGTTTTTAATAACAGACTGCATACGGTCAATTTTTGGAAAATCGCTCATCTTGAAACCTCTGAAATTCAGAAACTCATGTTGGTCATTTCAGTATTTTCAAAACCTGCGACCTACTGGTTATCCGATTTTTCCAGCGTTTTTTCCCTGCCATGAACCATGCGGTACAGCAAAGGCAATACGAGCAGCGTTAACGCAGTCGACGACAAAATCCCACCGATCACCACCGTGGCAAGTGGGCGCTGGACTTCAGCACCGGTTCCCGTGGCAATGGCCATGGGAACGAAGCCGAGAGACGCCACCAACGCGGTCATCAGCACGGGACGCAGGCGTGTCAGCGCCCCTTCGTGAATGGCATCGTCGACGGAACGTCCTTCTTCACGCAAATTGCGGATGAAGGAAATCATCACCAGACCATTCAGTACGGCCACGCCGGACAAGGCAATGAAGCCGATACCGGCTGAAATCGAGAGCGGAATACCTCTCAGCCAAAGTGCAACGACACCACCTGTGAGGGCAAACGGAATACCGGTAAACACCAGCAACCCGTCCTTCACGTTGCCGAACATTGCAAACAGCAGCGTGAATACCAGTAGCAAGGCCACAGGCACAACGATCTTGAGGCGTTTGGAAGCAGACTCCAGTTGTTCGAAAGTTCCGCCCCAGGCAGTCCAGTAACCGCTCGGAATCTTGACCTCGGCCAGACGAATCTGCGCCTCGCCAACGAAGGAACCGATGTCCCGGCCACGGACGTTGGCGCTGACGACGACTCGACGCTTGCCATTTTCCCGGCTGACCTGATTCGGCCCCGGTGCGGTTTCTAGACTGGCGACCTCACTCAAAGGAATGTAGGCCGTACGCGCGTCGCCCGCATTGCCAACAATTGCCGCTTTTGGCAAAGCGATTGGCAAACGCCTCAGCGATTCGAGATCCGAGCGCAAGTTCTCCGGTAGACGCACGACAATATCGAAACGACGGTCTCCCTCGAACATCGTTCCAGCTTCCCTGCCACCGATCGCGGTCGAAATCGCATCCTGCACATCGCCGATGTTGAGTCCGTAGCGAGCAGTCTTCTCGCGGTCGATGTTGACGGTCAGCATGGGCAACCCCGTCGTCTGCTCGATCTTGACTTCGGAAGCGCCAGGAATTGTCTCCAGTACCGCCGAAATCTTGCTGGCCGTATCATTCATCACGTCCATGTCATCGCCGAATATTTTGATGGCCACATCGCTGCGGACCCCGGAGATCAACTCATTGAAGCGCAACTGGATCGGCTGGGAAAACTCATAGCTGTTCCCCGGCAGCTTGGAAACCGTCTCCTGGATAGACGCCAGCAGTTCGTCGCGTGACCTTTTCGGTTCCGGCCATTCTTCCTCAGGTTTCAGCATGATGTAACCATCGGAAATGTTGGGTGGCATCGGGTCCGAGGCAATCTCGGCCGTACCGGTTCTGGCAAAAACCCTTTCGATCTCCGGATACTCATCCTTGAGATGTCTCTCCAATTGCTGTTGCATGGCCAGCGATTGAGAAAGACTGGTTCCCGGAATACGTAGCGCCTGGATCGCCAAATCTCCCTCATTCAGACTCGGAACGAATTCGCTTCCCATGCGCGTTGCAAGCAAACCGGAGAGAAGAACCATCACGGTCGTGAAAACCAGTACCACCGGTTTGTTTGCCATAACGCAAGCCAGTACCGGCTCATACCAGTGCTTGGCTGCCCGCATCAGGAAATTTTCTTTTTCATCCACCTTGTCCCCGATGAACAATGCGATGGCCGCAGGGATGAAGGTAACGGAGAGGATCATGGCACCGACGAGCGCGGTGACCACGGTGAAAGCCATGGGGTGGAACATCTTGCCTTCGACGCCAGTGAGCGCAAAGATCGGCAGATAGACGATCATGATGATGAGTTGACCGAACAACAGCGCTCGGCGAGCCTCTCTGGAAGCGGCAAAGACTTCGTGGAACCGCTCGTTCCGGGTCAACGGTCGTCCGGATTGCGCTTGGGCATGGGCTAATCGGCGAACACAGTTTTCGACGATGACGACAGCGCCGTCGATGATGATCCCGAAGTCGAGGGCCCCAAGGCTCATCAAGTTGGCGCTGACACGATAATTGACCATGCCAGAGAAGGTAAACAGCATGGAAAGCGGGATCACCAGGGCGGTAACGATGGCCGCCCTGATGTTGCCGAGAAACAGGAAAAGAATGACGATCACCAACACGGCACCTTCAAGAAGGTTCTTCTTGACGGTATTGATCGCCTTATCCACCAAGACAGTCCGGTCATAAACGGTAACCGCCCTGATACCGTCCGGCAGATTGCGGTTTATTTCAGCCATTCGCTGGTCGACCGCACGAGAAACAGTACGACTGTTCTCGCCGATCAACATGAATACCGTACCCAGCACAACTTCCCGTCCGTTATCGGTCGCAGCACCGGTGCGAAGTTCACGACCGATGCCGACATCCGCCACATCGCGGACGCGAATCGCCACCCCCTGGACATTGGCCAGAATAACGTTCCGGATATCCTCAATGCCGCGCACCTGGCCCGGCGCGCGAATCAGGTACTGTTCTCCACGCTTCTCGATGTAACCTGCGCCGACGTTGCTGTTATTGCGGTCGATGGCAACAACCACATCCTGAAGCGTCAGGCCATAAGAGGCCAGTTTTTCCGGACTGGGTGCGACCTGGTATTCCTTGGCAAAACCACCGATCGAATTGATCTCGGTGACGCCTGTCACGTTACGCAATTGCGGCTTGATGATCCAATCCTGAATCTCACGCAAATCGGTTGGTGTATAGGGCGTACCGTCTGCTTTTCTCGCGTTATCCTCGGCTTCGACGGTCCACAAGTAGATTTCACCCAGACCGGTGGAAATCGGTCCCATGGCTGGCGCAATTCCGGCCGGGAGTTTCTCCTTGGCTTCCTGGATACGCTGATTGACCAGTTGACGGGCAAAATAAATGTCCGTTCCGTCCTTGAAAATCACCGTAACCTGCGACAAGCCGTAGCGCGAAAGCGAGCGGGTCTGTTCCAGGTGCGGCAATCCAGCCATAACGGTCTCAACCGGATAAGTCACCCGTTGCTCGACTTCCAGCGGCGAATAGCCGGGTGCTGCCGTGTTGATCTGGACTTGAACATTGGTGATATCCGGTACGGCATCGATCGGTAAGCGCTGGTAGTTATAGATACCCAACGCGGCCATGCCGAACACGGCCAACATAACCAGCCACCGATGCTCGATGGCGAGACGAATGATGCGTTCAAACATGTCGTGCTCCCTCGCCTTAGTGGCTATGCTCGGCGCTACCCTTGCCGAGTTCCGACTTCAGAATGAAGCTGCCTGAGGCGGCATAAGCGGTTCCGGCCTTCATTCCGCTAAGCACTTCGATGTATTTGCCATCGGAACGTCCCAGAATCACCGGCTGTGCGACAAAGCCATCCGCCACCCTGGTAAAAACGATGCTTTTGTTGTCAATTGTCTGGACAGCCTCAGAAAGCACGCTGACGGGAACCTCGGCTTCGCTGGAAATAAGTTCGATGCTCACGAACAGACCGGGGCGCCACGCCATCTTGGGATTAGCTAAAGTAACTCGGGCCTTGGCGGTGCGAGTGTCCTGGCCGAGCAACGCTCCAACATAGGAAATGCTGCCTTCGGCTCGAGAATCGAAGGCGGTGGCCTTGACAACGACTTTTTCACCGACCCGGACGATATTGAGATCCTTGGCCGACACAACGATCTCCGCCCAGACGGAAGACAAATCGGAAATCGTGAAAATATTGGCATCTTCCTTGACGGCTTCGCCCAACGCGATATGTTTCTCAACCACCATGCCGTCGAACGGAGCACGGATTTCATAGCGATTTAGACTGCCTGAAACCGTGGCACTCGCGCCAAGCGCAACCAATTTCTGCTGACCGTTGGCAACAGCAATTTCAGCCTCCCTGAAAGCTTGCTGGGCTTGCAGGTAATCTTGTTCAGCAGAGATTTTTTCTTCCCAGAGCTTTTTTTCGCGCTCGTAGGTCGATTTGGCCAGCGAAAGGCGCTTTTGCGCCGCCAGCAGTTCGCTGCGTTGCTCGGAAAGGCTGCTGCTGGCGATCACCGCCAGTACCTGGCCTCGTTTGACCATCTGCCCGAGATTAGCGGGAACGCTTTCGACAACACCGGCTAAACGAGGGACAACATGCGCTGTACGGTCTTCGTTAAAGCGAATTTCACCAGGGAGTTGGCTCGCTGTCTTGATTTTGGCAGGAGCAGACTTTTGAATGTCGATGGCGGCAGCCTTGAGTTGCTCATCCGTCAGTTCGACCTTTCCCTCCTCCCGTGAATCGATGAACATGAAAGAGCGCTCGCCCAGACGTGCCGTGATCGCTACTTCGAATACGTGGGGTTCAGCAATTGGAGCGGTACTTTTCAGGTACTCCTTCTCGGCGACAAACGGAATTTCCTGCTTTTCTCCATCCGGCCGCGTCAGCGTGATCGATACTTTGCCTGCACCGGGTGTGAGCGGCATGTCTTTCTGGAACAGCCAGACACGGAAACTCGGTTCACCACCCTCCTCGAATAACAGCAACTCCAGGCCGAAACCACCTTCGGAAAAAACCTTCCCGCCATGTGGCCCCGATCTCGGGGCATCCTCATGATGCTCAGAATCATCATGTTCCTTTGCATGGTCGTGTCCATCGCCGCCCTTGCTACCGTGATGCTCGGCATCGCCATGCTCCCCGGCCTCTGCATGGCTGGCATGCGCATGCGGTTCTGCCCCCGGCTTCGCGGCACTGCTTCCCATTATCCAGGCGCCAGCAACGACTCCGAGCAACAGGATCGCGGCAATGGCACTCGCTTGTTTTTTAGTTAGATTGAAAACCGATTTAGTGAATTTAATTTTCACGACGAGCTCCTAAGGACGGCTGAGTACGTTGGAGGGTGTTGAATCGACAGAGCCCAGAATGCGCTCCAACTCGGCAGCGGTCCGATGCGCATCGGACAGGCTTCTCAGGTATTGAGCTCTCGCTTGAAAAAAGGTCCGCTGGGCATCCAGAACCTCCAGAAAACTGAATTTCCCCAGTTCGAATCCTTTGCTGGCGGCTTCATAGGCACTGCGTGCCCCCGGTACGATTTCGTCTTGCAGGGTTTGCGCTTCGACGACCAGTGCCCTCAAGCGCTCTTGGTTCTGTGCCACTTCGGTTCCTAGGCGAAGCTCGGCTGCAACAAGTTCGTCGCGCGCCTTGTCGGCACGTCGCTGTGCTTCAAGCACGTTGCCCCGGTTTCGATCAAAGATCGGAAAAGGCATCGAGAGTCCGACAGTGGTTTGATTACGCCCAATCTCTTCAGCCTTTTTTGAGCCCAGGCTGACGGTCACGTCTGGAATCCGTCGCGCACGCTCCAGGTCGGCAAGCGCAGAAAAACGCTCCATTTCATGGCGGGCACGGAGCAACGCGGGGGAGCTATTCAAGCTGCTATCGATATCTTCAGCAGAGCGAAGCGCCGGCAAAATTTCGGTACGTCCTTCTGCCTTGTCGAATCTTGGCATCGAGCTTCCCCAACTGGCCGCCAAACGTTTACGGGTTGTCAACAGCTCCCGTTGCGCTTGGTTTAATTCGACCCGTGCGGAAGCTTCTGCTACACGAGCCTTGGTTTCTTCCACTGGAGAAATTTTTCCCGCGACGACACGTCTTGAAGTTGCCTGACTGACACGCTGAGCAAGACGCAACAAGTCCTCTGCTTGCTGAACCCGCTCCTGTGCAACGAGGACATCAAAGAAGGCAGCCGTCACGGTTGCGCGTACATCCAGGCGTTTTGCAGCAAGATCTGCGGTTGCGACGTCACGCCACCGCTCTGCAGAGGCAATTCGGGCGGAACGTTTACCACCTAACTCGATCCGTTGGCTGAGCTGGATGCTCGTAGTCCGAGTCGCTTTGTTCTGTGTATCTTCGACGGAAGTGGAAATTTCCGGATTGGGCAAAGCCCCCGCCTGAAGCACAACGCCTTCGATAGCACGCAGCTCATTGTCGGCCGCGGACAATTCCGGATTAGAAGCCAGCGCGAAATCGATAGCCGCTGACAGCGTCAATGAGCCTGCCGGTTCCTTGCCGAGCACGGACGAAAATGTCGTTGCGGACAGCGCGTCGGGCATCTGCGCTGAAAGATTACTGCAGGCAAAAAGGCTGACTCCGAAAAGGCTCCGGAGCAGCAACGAGGCTACTATTTTTTTGGGGTACATCCGATTCTCCAATGATGAAACACACGTTGGGGAATCGGCGGGGCGCTATCCGTTAACGAATGGCACGGTACGCATGCGACTCTCAGGCCGCAGCAAACAGAAGTTGGGAGAAAAACGCCCAGCCCCGCCGATCAGGCGGAGATCAGCCAATTGGGGCGTTCAGGTTCCTCACCTGGCGGTGAGGCAAGGAAGCGTACGAGCAGCGTGCTCGCATCGATTGCTTCAACCCTGGGCAGAGCACAACCGACGGCGGTTAATGCAGCAACACAACCCGCATGGCAGACGGCGCAATCGTTGTCCACGCTAAGGCTGGGGCTTTTTCCTGACGACTCGCCATCCCCGGCCTGGTGTTTGTGATCGTGATGACCGAAGTGCTGTCCAGTCCCTGCTTCATGCTGGCAATAGACGGCAGCAGCTGCCCACGAAACCTGGAGCGGCAGAATGATCAACAGGAAAATAGAAACCCAGCGACGCATGCGACGAATGGTAACAGAACAAAAGTGATTCAAAAAAACAGGTTTCAATCCCCCGAGCGCGGAGTAGCGACTCTCGACATCCGCAACCCGTTGACGACGACCAGCAGGCTGGCGCCCATATCGGCAAAAACAGCCATCCACATCGTTGCGCTGCCGAAAAGTGCCAATCCCAGAAAGACGATCTTGATACCCAATGCCAAGGCAATGTTCTGCCACAGAACAGCGTGCGTACGTTGCGACAAGCGAATCGTTTCAGGAATCCGCCGCAGGTTGTCGTTCATGATGACAATATCCGCCGCCTCCATCGCCGTATCCGTTCCGGCCGCTCCCATGGCCACCCCGATATCGGCTCGTGCCAAAGCAGGTGCATCGTTGATTCCATCGCCGGTCATGGCCGTCGAGCCATAGCGTTCTCGCAATTCCTCGATGGCCGCCAGTTTGTCCTCCGGCAAAAGATTTCCGCGGGCATCGTCAATGCCGGCCGCCTGCGCGATGGCCATTGCCGTAGCCGTGTTGTCGCCCGTCAGCATTACGGACACGACACCCAGTCGACGCAGTTCGGCAACCGCCGTGCGCGAGCTTTCCTTGATGGTATCGGCAACCGCAAAAATGGCCAGCACCTCACTCTCCGAAGCAAGCAGCGTCACGGTCCGCCCTTGGTTTTCGTGCTCGCTGAGCCGAGCTTCGATCGCCGGTGTGCATAGCTGGCGTTCCTCGATCAGGCGATGATTTCCCAACATCAGCAATTGCCCGCCCGCAGTGCCCTCGATGCCGCGGCCCGGTAAAGCCCGGAAATTCTGCAAGTCATCATCCGAAGGAGGTAAGGCAGCAGCAATGGCCCTGGAGACAGGGTGATCGGAATGTCCGGACAAACTGGCGGCCCAGGATAGAATTTTCGCTTGCGCGATGGTCGACGGCATGATTTCTCGAGCCACCAATTCGGGCTTACCGGCGGTAATGGTTCCTGTCTTGTCGAGGGCGACGGCGCGCAACTTTCGAGCTTCTTCCAGATAAACCCCACCCTTGATCAGCACACCTCGACGGGCTGCCGCGGCCAAACCACTAACCACGGTTACCGGCGTTGCGATGACCAAAGCGCAAGGACATGCGATGACCAGTAGGACAAGCGCCTTGTAGATAGCCTGTAAAACACTCCAGTCAAACAGCCACGGTCCCAGCAAAGCAACGGTCAGGGCTACAACGAAAACAGCCGGGGTGTAGATTTCGGCGAATCGGTCAACAAAACGCTGCGTCGGTGCCCGGGCGCCTTGAGCTTGCTCGACCGCGGAGATGATGCGGGACAAGGTCGTATTGCCGGAAAGGGCAGTGACTTCGAAAACCAGCATCCCGGTCTCGTTGATGGTGCCGGCGAACAGAAAATCCCCCATCGACTTGTCGACCGGGATGCTCTCGCCGGTAACCGGTGCTTGATTGACCGCACTGTTTCCGGCAATGACGCGACCATCCAAGGGAATGCGTTCCCCCGGTTTAACCCTGACCTGGGCACCAAGAAAAACCTGGTCTGCGGGCATTTCACGCCATGCACCATCCATCTGACGAACTTCTGCCGTATCCGGCGCCAGGGCCAGCAAGCCCTGAATGGCATTGCGCGCCCGGTCCACCGAACGCGCCTCGATGAGTTCGGCGATTGCATAGAGCGCCATGACCATCGCCGCTTCCGGCCATTGGCCGATCAGGAAGGCACCGGTCACGGCAACCCCCATCAAGGCATTCATGTTCAACTGACCGCGCCGCAAGGCCACCAAGCCCTTGCGGTAAGTCGAAAATCCGGAGAAGGCAATCGCCACAGCCGCCAGCACCATACCCAACCCCTTGAACGGCAAGGTGTCGGGTGCAAAGTAATCCAGCGCCTCGGCGGCGACGGCGAGACACAGGGCAAACACCGCCTTGCCGATTTCGCCGAACCCCGATGGTATTTCGGCGACGGCCTCTTCCACCACGAACTCGGCCTCGAAACCAAGTTCGCGAATGGCCAGCAAGGCTTGATCCTGAGCGGATTGCGCAGCATCGAACGATAGATTTCGGGCTGTCAGTTCAAAACGCAGCCCACGGATGCCATCGATACCCACCAACGCCTGGCGAATGAGGTTTTCTTCATTCTGGCAATCCATCGCGGGAATGCGCAATGTGCATCGCTTGCCCTGCCGAGTCGATTGGGTTGCCAAACCAGAGGTCGCACCTGCCGCCGCGACAGCGGCCTCCTCTCGATGACCTCCTGACTCAAGATTCTCCGTGGAAGGAGGCTGTTCATTGATTGGTTGCATAACGATCTCCAAGTGATGGCACTATTTGAAACCTTAAAGTCACTTCAAGGTCAACTTCCTCATCACCCGTACCAGGAAAAGTCCATGAAAATCGGAGAAATCGCCAGACAAGCGGGCACGACTACGGAAACGATCCGTTACTACGAGCAGATCGGACTACTCCCGAAAGCCGTTCGCAGCGAAAGCAACTACCGCGTCTACACCTCGACACATCTCGAACGCATGACTTTCATTCGCCATTGCCGCAGTCTGGACATGACACTCGACGAGATTCGCATTCTGCTGCACTTCAAGGCTTCGCCGGATGAAAACTGCCGCGGTGTGAATCGCTTGCTCGACGAGCATATCGGACATGTCGGACGACGTATCGCCGAACTGCAGGAGTTGGAACGACAACTCCGGGCATTAAGGCAGTGCTGCCCCGAGGAGAATCTGACGCAACACTGCGGCATCCTTGCCGGACTGTCACAGACAAACGATGGTGAGCCAGCACCGCACAGGATGTAACGCTGTTGGCGGTATATCGCCGCTCCCGGCTTGACGCCGGCGATAGCAAGGATGCACCGGCCGGCAACGGCGAAGATGTCATGGATTTTCCGCAAAACCTGCGGTCGACCGCGCTAATCCGCGATTTTCGCCAGCGCGACGCGTACCCGCGGATAGGTGGCAGATTCGCGCATCGAGTAGCCGAGCGTCCGGCAGATGTGGCGGGCGGCGGGGTGGCCGGCGGCGAGATGTATCTCGCGCAGGCCCTGCCGCTGCGCCTCGGCCAGCGCGGCCCGGAACAGTTGCCGCGCCCGCCCCTGGCAGCGGCAACCGGCGCTGACGCTGGCACCCAGTTCGGCGAAGTCGTCGAAGCGTGCCAGGTGGATGAAGCCGGACAGTTCACCATCGGCTTCGACGCTGCCGAAACAGAGGTCCTGCGCGAAGTCGATGCAATCGACGTAGGCGGCAATCGCGGCGTCGGCGAGCGGCGTTGCGAAACGGCCGAAGCGGTCGTCGCCGTCGAGCGCCAGCAGGTGACGCAGCACCTTGCGGCGTTGTCGGCCGTCGAGGCGCAGCGGCTGTTGCCAGGCGCGCTCGATCAATCCCATGCCAGCGCCCCGCCGGTCTGGTACTCGGTGACGCGGGTTTCGAAGAAGTTCTTTTCCTTGCGCAGATTGGCTTGTTCATCGAGCCACGGCAGTCCATTCTCCGCGCCTGGGAACGGTTCTTCCACACCCACCTGCCGCGCCCGCCGGTTGGCGATGAAGCGGAACTGCTGCACGTGCAGGTCGGCGTTGTAGCCGAGGATGGGGTCGCGCAGGATGTAGCTGGCGTAGGCGCGTTCGGCGGCTTCGGCTTCGTCCCATAGCTCGCGCAACGCCTGCGGGTCGAGTTCCAGGCCCTCTTCCTTCAACAGTTCGCGCACGACGCGGATGCCAAAGGCGCAGTGCAGGACTTCGTCGCGCATGATGTATTGCAGTTGTTCGGCGGCGCCCTTCATCAGGCCGCGCCGTTGCAGCGCGAAGATCGGGGTGAAGCCGTTGTAGAACCAGCAGCCTTCGAAGATCACCGCGAAGAAGAAGTAGGAGAGCGCGAATTCGTGCAGGTTGGCGCGGTCGGTGAGGTCGAAGTCGGCGCGCATGACGCGCTCCAGGCGCCGGTTGGCGAGCGCGATCTTGCCGTGGATCTGCGGCACGACGCGGTAGCGGTTGTAGATTTCCTGCTGGTCGAGGCCGATGCTTTCGATGCAGTGCTGGTAGGTCCAGGTGTGCAGCGCTTCTTCATAGACCTGGCGGGCCTGGTAGATCTGCAGTTCGGGCGCGCTCATCTTTTCCATCACCGCCAGGCCGATGTTGCGCATGGCCAGGATGTCGGAGGTGGTCAGGTAGGCGAGCACGTTTTCGAAGACGTGGCGCTCGGCCGGGCTGAGCTTGTGGTGGTAGTCGTGCACGTCCTGCGCCATGCTGATTTCTAGCGGCGTCCAGTGGTTGCGGTTGGCCTTGAGGAAGAACTCCCAGGCCCACGGATACTTGAACGGCGCGAGCTGGTTGATGTCGGCCTGGCCGTTGACGATGCGCTTGTCGGCGGCGTTGATCGGCGCCAGCGACGGCGTTGCGGGAATGTTGCGGTCGACCGCGGTTTTTGCCGAATTTCCGGCGTCGACCGCAGGCATGGCCGGCCGGGCGGCGGTTGCCGGCGTATCCCAGTCGTCGAAGTGGTGTGCGCTGTTCATCGTGGGGCCTTTCGGGTTCGAGGGAAGAATTCGGAAGCGGGACGACGGCCGGCCGACGAGCGCCGGCGCCAGACGAGAAAACCGCTGACGCAGCTGAGCACCGCGGCCAGCCCGCCGAGCGCGACCGCGATGCGGCCGGGCAGGCCGAAGGCGCTGCCGGTGTGCAGCGGCGTCTGCCAGTCGAGATAGGTGTCGCCGGCGGCGGCGCGGGTCGCGTCGTAGACCTTCAGCGGCCGGCCATCGCGGCTGTCGACCCAGACCGTGCTGCGCGCCGTCGATGGCCGGCGGACTTCGCCGGGCAGCCGGATCGACACCGCGTAGGCATCGCCCGGCCGGCGCGGCAGGCCGATCCGGCGCAGTTCGCCGTCGGGAAAGACATCGCGGGCAACCTGCAGCGCCGCATCGGCGTCGATCTGCGCCGGCCCGTCGGCGCGCGGTATTTTTGGCGCGACGTTGCCGTCGACCGCAAGAACCGTCCCGACCAGTTGCCGGACCTCGCCCGGCCAGGCCATGTAGATGCCGCTCAGCGTCACGGCGGCGATCACCGGCGCGCTGTAGAAACCGGCGACGCGGTGCAGGTCGAAATTGCGCCGGGCCGGGCCGAGGTCGCGGCGAACGGTCAGCCCCAGGCGCAGCTTGCCGCGGCCGGGCCACCACAGGAACAGGCCGAGCGGCAGGCTGAGCAGCCAGACGATGGCGACGATGCCGAAGCAGCGGCGCCCGGCATCGCCGAGCAGCAGCTTGCCGTGCACTTCGCTGATCAGGTTCATCAGGCCGGGACGGTCGGCGCTCAGCCGGGTCCGTTCGCGCTGGCCGAGGACGCGGGCGGTGTAGGGATCGACCAGCACCTGGCGCCAGAAGAAGCCGTCGGTGCGCGTCGGATCGTGGTGGCGAAAGAGCACGCCGGTGGCGCCGTCGACGTGGCGTCCGGGAATCAGCGACACCGGCTGCCAGGCTTCGGGCTCGTCGGCCTGGCTGGCGACCGCCGCCGCCAGTTGTTCGGTGTAGGGCCGGGAACGGCCGTCGGCCGGCACTGCGACGCGCAGCAGGCCGGGATTGAGCCAGCGGTCGATCTCGTGCGAGAACACCAGCAGGCTGCCGGTCGACGCCGAAATCAGCACGAAAACCAGCAGCAGCAAGCCGCTGTAGCGATGGACCAGGGCCAGCGAGCGACGCAGCGTCAAGGCTTCACCTCGCGGAAGCGTCGGGCGCGGTCCCAATCGACGAAGAAGATGCCGCCGGCCGGCGCATTGAAGCTGAACAGCCGCCGGCCATCGACCGACACGGCGCTGACGCCGGTCGAGAAATCGAGTTCGGGTTCCGTGCCGCCGCGATTGACAGCGATCAGCGGCAGCCCGGTTTCCCGGCTGCGCTGCTCCCAGACGTCGCCCGGGCCCATGCCGTCAACCGGCGGCCAGTTGGCCGGCGAGAGCAGGATCTGCGCACCGCGCCCGGCGAGCCTGGCGGCAGTGTCGGGCCGCCAGGCGTCGGCGCAGATCAGCGTGCCGACCTGGATGCCGTCGACGGTGAACGGCTTGCCGTCGATGCCGGCCACCGACCACGCCTCGGCGCGGCCGACCGGGCGCTGCTTGCGATAGGCGCCGAGGATGTTGCCGGCGCGGTCGATGGCGGCGACGCTGTTGTGCAGCGTGCCGCTGCCCTTCTCGCGCTCGGCGAAGCCGACGAAGAGCGCGATGCCGTTGTCGCGGGCGATCGCCGCCAGCGTGTGCATCCAGGCATCGGGGAAAGGCGCGATCCAGCCGGTGCCGACGCGCTTGGCGAAGTTGTAGCCGGTTTCGGCCAGCTCCGGCGTCACCACCCAGTCGGCACCCTGCCGTGCCGCGGCACGGATGCCGGCCTCGATGCGGGCGCGGTTGCCGGCGATGTCGCCGGGCGCCGGGTCGAGATGGAGCAAGGCGATGCGCAGGTCGCCAGCGGCCTTGGCCGGGCCGGCGGCGGCATCGGGGAAGCGTTTGGCGCCGGGCAGGAAGTAGCCGTTCTGCTTGCCCAGCGCCTCGATCACCGCGGCGTGGGTGGCCTTGCCGATCAACTCGCCGATGCGGCTGTGGCCGCCGGTGTAGGTGGCACGCGGCGCCGCCGTGCCGGAGACGACGATGATGCTGTCGGTACCGGTGCCGGTCGCCTGCACGCCCGGCGTGTAGGTGCTGGCCACCTTGAGGTCTTCGAGCGCCGCCGTCTTGCCTTCGGTGACGGTGATCAGCGCGCGCGCCAGCGCCGCGTCGCTGAGTTCGATGTTGCTCAGCACCAGGATATTGATCGTGCCGGCCGGCTTGTCGTCATCGTCGAGTCCTTCGATATGGCTGCCGCTATCGACGCCGGTACGGATCGCGTTGCTGCGCGCGCCGGCGGTGGCCAGCACGGTCACCGTCAGCGGCCCGTGGCTGCGCGTGACGACGGCCAGATTGTCCATGTCGGCGGCGGTCGCCATCTGCGCCACCGCCGCGCGGGCGAGGCCCAGGCGGTCGGCCAGCGCATCGCGCACGCCCTCGCTGTAGGCCTTGCCGGCGGCGCCGAGCTTGCCCCAGAGCAGCGGATGCGCCGCGTGGTTGAGCGCGGCGCGGGCATCGACCAGGCCGTCACTGGTCGACAACGCGCGGCGCACGGTCGGGAAGCGGACCAGCAGCGTCTTTTCCCAGAAGCCGTCGCGTTCGCCGTTAACCAGCTCGGCGCTGGCCGCCAGCGACTCGGGCAGGACCGGCGCCGGCGGCGCGGCGGCCGAGGCCGACGCGGCGAGCAGCAACCCGGCCAGGCCGGACAGGAAGTGGCGCCGGGCAAGCGCGGCGAATCGGGCGAACGGGGTCATGCTTTTCTCCGGAAACGGGCCCGCGACAACACGCCGAGGGCGACCAGCAGCAAAAACCCGAACAATGCCGCGTAACGGGCGCTTTGTGGCAACGGCGATGGACGATTGTCCTGTTCCTTGACCTCGAAGCCTTCGACGACGTCGCTGTTCGCGCTCGACGGCGTGGCCTCGGCAGCGGCTTCCGCTTGCCGTACAGCGGCCTGCGCCGGGCCGGGCTGGGCCGCCTGCGCCGCCCGGGCAGTTTGCGCCGGGCGCGCCGCGGCCGGCGGCAGCGCCGACTGACGGCCCATGTCCGGCGCCGACATCGCCAGCGCCTCGGCCATCGCCTGGCGGTCCTGCGCCTGCGCCAGTTCGCTGACCTCGCGGCTGCTGCACGACGCCGCGTTGCAGGCGACGCCGGCTTCGGCGATCACTTGGCGATTGACCTGCTCGAGCTCGGCCTTGACCTTGGGATCGGCCTGCCAGTAGCCCTTGTTGATCGCCACCAGCATCTTGTCGACGATGGCCTGGTAGGCCAGCAGGTTCTTCGCCTGGCGGAATTTCTCCTTGACGCCGATCCGGTTGCGGTCGACCACGTAGGTTTCGTACATTTCCTGCCACTTGGCCCCGTCGACCGCCTCGGGCACGGTGACTTGCCAGCCCCACAGGTGCTCGGTGACCTTCATCACGAAGCGGGCGCCGGCGTAGCCTTCGTCGAGCATCGCCCTGACCCATTGCGGATTGGTGTAGCGGGTGCGCATTTCGCGGCCCATGAACTGGTCGAGCGTCTCGTGCTTGCCACCCTTGGCATCGGCCAGGTTGAGGATGTAGGTCTCCGGCGTCTTGCCGTTGACCTGGCGGATGGCCATCGCCGTCGCCCCCAGGTACTGGAAGACGTCGTCGTTGTCGAGCGTGCCGAAGACGTTGCTCGAACGCGAGTGGATCGCCGCCTTGGCATCCTTCAGCGCCATCTTGAACAGGTCGACGGCAAGCGCCGCGCCGCCCGGCCGGTCGCCCCAGTAACCCTGGCCGAACAAGTGGCCGACACGGTTGAAATAGACATCGGCGATCTGGCTTTCCTTGTCCCAGGTATTGCTCGCCTGGACCACGTTGTCCACGCCGGTGCCGTAGGCGCCGGACGGTTCGGTGAAGATGCGCACCGCCGCCAGGCGCTCGGCCTCGGCCGCCGGGATGCCGCGCGCTTCGAGCGCCTGGCGGGTCCGGCGGACGTTGGCGCGGATCGGGTTGTCGGCTTCGTCGAGGTCCTTGACCGCGCTGACCGCCTGGTCGAGCAGCAGCATCAGCGTCGGCAGCGCATCACGGTAAAGGCCGGAGGGCACGATGGTGACGTCCACGCGCGGCCGTCCGAGCTCGCCGCGCGGGATGACCTGCAGCCCGTCGACCCGGCCGCGCTCGTCCCAGGTCGGCCGGACGCCGATCAGCGCCAGGATTTCCGCCTCGGTGACGCCCTCGTGGCGCATCGCCTCGGTGCTCCACAGGTTGAACACGACGCGGTCGGGAAACTGGCCGTGACGCTGCCGGTAGTCGGCGATGAACTTGTCGGCCAGCGCCCTGCCCTGCTCCCAGGTACCGGGCGTCGGCAGGCGCGACGGATCGAAGCCGTAGAGATTGCGGCCGCTCGGCAGCGCGGCCGGGTTGCGCAGCGGATCGTTGCCCGGCCCGGCGGCGACGTGGCGGCCGGCCAGGCCGGCGACCAGCGCGTCGAGTTCGGCGCGGCCGCTGGTTTCGAGCAAGGCCATCAGTTCGTCGACGCGGCGCGCCCGCTCGGTCGGCGACAGCTTGCCGTCGAGCGCGACGATCGCCTCGGCGGTGGACCGGCGCAGCTTTTCCGGCGGTGCCACGCCGAAGGTATGCAGGCCGTAGGGCGTCTGCGTCTCGCCGATTTCCTTCAGGTAATGCTCGATCAGTTCGACGTCCTCGCCGTCGACCAGCGCGCTCTTGCCGATGTCCTTGAGCACGCCGAGCTTGCCGGCCTGTGCATTGATTTCGGCGAGGCGGGCGGCGGCAGCCGATTCGCTCTTCTGCGCGGCGACCAGGTAATCGTCGATCAGCCCCTTGAGCATCACCAGTTCGCTGTTCAGCGTCGCCTTGTCGAACGGCGGCGTCAGGTGCGAGATGATCGTCGCCATGCCGCGCCGCTTGGCCTGCAGCGCTTCGCCGATGTCGTCGACGATGTAGGGGTAGAGCTGCGGCACGTCACCGACCATCGCTTCGCCGGGATCGGCGGCGGTGAAGCCGACTTCCTTGCCGGACAGCCATTCGTGCGTCGCATGCGTGCCGACGTGCACCATCGCCTGCGCCTGGAAGCCCTGCTGCAGCCACAGGTAGAAAGCCAGATACTGGTGATGCGGCGGCAGCGCCACGTCGTGATACATCTTCTTCGGATCGCCTTCCCAGCCGCGCGACGGCTGCGGCGCGAAAACCAGGTTGCCGAAGCGCTGCGCCGGGAAAACGAAGTGCGGCTTGCCTTTGGCGTCTTTCCACAGCATCACCGTCGACTGCTCCGGCTCGCCCCAGGCCTTGACCATCGCCTCGCGCAACGCCTTCGGCTGCTGGTCGAACCACTTGCGGTAGTCGGCCACCGGCAGCAGCATCGCGCCACCGCCGCGCACCAGCTTCTCGAGCGCGCCGGGCGCCCAGTTGCCGATGTTGGTGCCGTGCTCGCGCAGGCGGTCGAACAGCGCTTCCTCGGTCGCCGGCCGGCCCTGCGTCGCGTAGCCCTCGCCTTCCAGGCGGCCGAGGATCTGCCACAGCGAACGCGGCAGTACGTTGAGGTAGGCGGCGCCGATGTTCTCCTTGCCCGGCGGATAGTTGTAGTAGATCACCGCGACGCGCTTGTTGCGGTTCAGTTCGTAGCGCAGCGCCACCCACTTCCGGATGCGGTCGGCCAGGCGCTCGATGCGCTCGGCAATCGGCGCCTCGTTGACGTATTCGAGCCCGGTCGCCGGGTCGCGCAGGCGCTCCTTGCTGGCGACCACGGTCGGCGCGATGGCGCCGGCGAACTCGGCGCCGGAAATCTGCCAGGCGCGCTCCATCAGCGTCAGCCCGAGCGGCGACGCCTCCCACTCGGCGCGCGACTGGCTGTACAGCGAGATCGCATTGATCGTCGGTACGTCGAGCTTCTGCATCACCGGGATGGTCTTTTCCGGGACGTTGCCCATTTTCAGCGCCAGGCCGACGACGGCGACGACGCGCGACTTGCCGCCGGCGTCGATCAGGTATTTCTCGACGGCCAGTTCGGACGGATAGCCGAAGGCCGGCAGCACGTTGAAACCGCGCGCCTCGAGTGCCTCGACCATCGCCAGCAACAGCGGCGAGCGGCCGGACTGGGCGGTCACCCGGTTGAACAGCAGGCCGACCCACAGCCGCCCTTCGCGGTCGGGACGGCCCTGCAGGTAGTCGCTGCGGAACGCGTCGAAATCCTCGAAGGTCCGGCCGTTGCGCGGATTCCACAAGGCCGTCTGGGGATAGGCGCGGGCCGGCGCGGCGGTGACGCGCAAGCCGAAATCGCGGGCCAGCACGCGCCGCACCATCGCCGCGTAGTTGTCGACGCCGCCGGCCTGCGCGTACTCGCGCAACATCTCGTCGCGCGTCAGGCCAGCCTGCTTCTCGCCCTCCTCGAACGGCGCGCCGACCGCGTAGGCCTTGGCGCCGCGCGCCTGCAGCCGGGCCACCGCCGGGGTGATCGCGTTGGCCAGTTCGCGGCCCATGTTGTAGATCAGACCGAGATCGGCACTGCCCAGCGCCGCCAGATCCTCGGCCGACGGCCGCGACGACGAGGCGATGCGGAAACTCACGTCCTTCAGCGCCGGATCGCGGCGCAACTGCTGCACCGCGTTGACCGCCGTCAGCGTCGCCGGGTCGCCGGGAAAGAGCACGACCGACAAGGGCCTGGCCTGGACCGATGTCACGGTCGACCACAGAAAAAGCAGAAAAACCGCTCGCAGCCAGACCATAAAGTTACTCCGCCGGCACATAGACCACCTTGCCGTCCGGCAGCTTGTAGGCCGTGCCCAGGCGCTCGCCCTTGCCCGACAATTTCTGGTCGGTCACTTTCGAGGCTTTGATCTCCTTGCCCTTCTTGGTGATGATCTCCATCTCGCCGTTGGCGTTCTTCTTGACCATCGTCACCTCGGAGCTCGGGTCGAGCAGGTCCATCATGTTGTAGGCCATGAACAGCGCGATCATCATCGAGACGATGAAGACAATGCTCGCGTCGAACAGGTTGGCGACCCCGGCGATCGGGTCTTCGAGGGCTTCGCCGTCGAGGGCAAAGCGCCTACGCCGCTGCAGCAATCGCATCGTCGGCCTCCGCCTGCAGGTGATGTTCAACGGCGCCGTGACCGACGCCGGCAATTGCCAGTTCGGCGGCATGCGCCATCTCGCGCACGTCCTCGCGCGCCCAGCGCTCGCGCGACAGCGCGATCAGGTAGGCGAGCACGCCGGCGCCCAGGCCGGCCACCGTCGCCGTAAACGCGGTGACCATGCTGCCGGCCATCTTCGGGATGTTGCCCTCGGCCAGCGCGGCCAGCGAGATGCCCATCGGGATCAGCGTGCCCATCAGGCCGAGCGCCGGACCGACCTTGATCACGAAACGGATGCGGTCGAGCCGGTGCGACAGCGCCAGTTCATGCGCCTGCAACAGGCGCTCGACCTCGATCGGCAAGGTTCCGGCGGCCGGCCGGATCCGCGCCAGCGCGGCGAAGAACGCCGCCCGCTCGGGGAAACGGCCGCGCCAGCGCTGCCAGGCGTCGAACAGCGTGATCCCGAGCTGCACCGGCGTGTAGGCGACAAGCAAGGCGCAGCCGCCGATCACCGGCAGGTAGAGCGCGGTGGAAACCTCGTAGAGCAGGTGCTCGATCAGTTGAATCAGGTCCATGACGCTTCTCCGTCAGAAATCGTAGCGATAGGCCAGTCGGCCGTTACGGCCGGGCAGCGGGTAACCCGCCTTTTCCCAATAGAACCGGTCGAACAGGTTCTCGACCTGCAGCGACACCGACTGATGGCGGTCGATGCGGTAGCGCACGGCCAGGTCGGCGACGGTGAACGGTTCGTAGGTCACGATGTTGGCGCTGTTGCCGTTCCAGTCGTTGTCGTTCATCCGGCCGACATAGCGGGCGCCAAGGCGGCCGCTCCAGGCACCGTGCTGGACATCGGCCGCGACCCGCCAGACGTTGCGGGCGACGTTGCGGATGTTCGACGTGGCGCCGGCGATGTCCTCGACACGCTTGAAGTAATGCGTGCCGGACACCGACAGGGTCAGGAATTCCGCCGCCTGCCAGCGGCCGTCCCACTCCAGGCCTTCCATGCGCGCGCTGTCGGCGTTGGTGTAGGAGAAGTAGCGGTTGTCGACATCCTCGCCGACCTGCACGCGGGTGATCTTGTCCTTGACCCGCGTCCGGAACACGGTCAGATCGGCGAACAGCTTGCCGGCCGACCATTCCAGGCCGAGGTCCCAGGTCATGCTGGATTCCGGCCGCAGGCCCGGGTTGCCCGACAGCACGTCGTCCTTGCCGGCCTTGACGGTCACTGCCGAGCCGGTCAGTTCGGTCGCCGACGGCGGCACGAAGCCCTTGCCGGCGGTGGCATGCAGGCGCAGGCCGTCGATCAGCCGCTGCTTGAAGCCGATGCTCGGATTGGTCGTGGTGAACGCCGCCTCGCCCGGCGTGAAGGTGGTCATCAACGGCGTCGAGAAGGTTTCGGTAGTGATCCGGTCATGCCGCAGGCCGAAATCGATACTCGTCGCACCATCGTTGAGGAACAGCGAGTTCTGCGCGTATAAGCCCAGCGAGCGGCGCTCGTTGTTGGCGCTCGACGGCGCCTTGCCGGTTCCGTTGGCGTTGTAGCTGCGCGTTTTCTGGCGGGCATTCTCCTGATCGACGCCGAACACCGTCATGCCCCAGTCACTCCACGCCCACTGGTCCTGCAGTTGCCAGCCGTGGAAGCGGAGTTCCTCGTCGAAACTGCGGAACGGCAGGTAGGGCTGGTCGGCCAGCGTGGTGCTGCTCTTCTTGTACAGCTGGTAGGACTGCTCGCCGGCAAAGGCGCGCGCGGTCAGGCGATGGGCGCCGAGACGGCCGGTCAGCTTCAGGTCGTGGCTGTTGCGATCCATGTCCTTGTTGCTCTGCGCATTGGTGCCGTTGGCCAGATCGCCCGGCGTGGCAATGTTGCGACCGCGGTACAGGTCGCTGTTGAGCACCAGGCGCCAGTCCTCGGTCAGGTTGAAACCCAGGCGCAGCGCGTGGTTCTGCTGCGTGTAAGCGGTATTCGGGCGGTCGACGCCGTTACCCATGCGAAAATCGTCGTTCTGGTCGAAATAGGAACCGCTGTAGTCGAAGTCGAACCACTTCGACAGCGCGCCGCCGACACCGCCGCGCAGTTCGCGCGTGTCGAAACTGCCGTAGCCGAGTTGGGCGAAACCGCCCAGCGCGCCGCGGCTTTCCCGGGTGATCAGATTGACCACGCCGCCCATCGCCGACGAACCGTAAAGCGCCGACGCCGGCCCTTTCAGCACTTCGACACGCTCCAGCCGGTCGATGTTGACCAGGCTGAGGTTGGTGGCCATCGCCGGCCGGCCATCGACCAGCAGCAGCGAACGCTTGTTGATGCCGGAAAACTCGGGCCGGAAACCGCGGATGCCGATCCCCGACGAATTGCCCGGATACTGGATGATGTCGACGCTGCTGTTCTTCTTCAGCAGATCGCTCAGTTCGCGGGCCGGCGTGCGCTCGATGTCGGTCTTGCCGATCACCTCGATACGCTGCGGCGTATCCTCCAGCCGCGCCTCGGCACGGCGGCCGGTCACCACCACCGTTTCCAGGTTGGTGACGTCGTCGGCCAGGGCGCCGATCGGCAATGCCGCCAGCGTGACGGCCCAGAAACTGCGTTTGCGTAAGAATCGATTCATGAAAAACTCGAAAAGGCGGGGAAAAGTGACGCAAGAAGGTGGAGCGGCCGATCATCAAAGGCCGGTGCCGCTTCCGTCACGTGAATTACGGTTATCGATCGCCGGGTAACGTTAAAAACCGGGCAATAACGTCTTGCAGATCAAGGGGATGGCGATCACTGGCAGGCCTCGCACTCCGGATTGTGGCTACGGCCGCTCGCCGTCGCTCGCTTGACCCGGCAAGCCGGGTCAGCCTGCACCGCAATCCGTCGAACGAGCTTGGCGGGTTTCACTGACATGCCTCGCACTCCGGATTGTCGATCGAGCAGAACTTCGGCGCTTCCTCCTGCGTCACGGCATCGTCGCGACCGCCGGCCTTCTCGGCCTGACTGGCGCCCAGCGTGCGCAGGTAGTAGGTGGTCTTGAGACCGCGTTTCCAGGCCAGCTTGTAGATTTCGTCGAGTTTCTTGCCGGAGGGCAGCGCCAGGTAGAGGTTCAACGATTGCGCCTGGTCGATCCATTTCTGGCGGCGAGCGGCGGCTTCGATCAGCCATACCGGGTCGATCTCGAAGGCGGTGGCGTAGCGGGCCTTGAGTTCGTCGGGCACGCGCTCGATGCGGGCGAGCGAGCCGTCGAAGTACTTGAGGTCGGAGACCATCACCTCGTCCCACAGGTCGAGCGCCTTGAGGTCGCGAACCAGCGCCTCGTTGACCACGGTGAATTCGCCGGACAGGTTGGATTTGACGTAGAGGTTCTGGTAGGCCGGCTCGATGCTGGCCGAGACGCCGACGATGTTGGAGATGGTCGCCGTCGGCGCGATGGCGACGCAGTTGGAGTTGCGCATGCCGTACTGCGCGATGCGCGCTTTCAACGCCGGCCAATCCAGCGCCACCTGGCGGTCGACCGCCACCACCTCGCCACGGCCGGCTTCGAGCAGTTCGATGCTTTCGTGCGGCAGAATGCCGCGATCCCACAGGCTGCCGGTGAAGCTGGAATAGCGGCCGCGTTCCTTGGCCAGCTCGGTCGACGCCCAGTAGGCCTGGTAGCAGACGGCTTCCATGCTGCGGTCGGCGAATTCGACGGCTTCCGGCGAGGCGTAGGCGATACCCAACTGGTACAGGCAATCGGCAAAACCCATGATGCCCATGCCGACCGGGCGGTGGCGCAGGTTGGCGTTGCGCGCCTTGGGCGTCGCGTAGAAGTTGATGTCGACGACGTTGTCGAGCATGCGCATGGCGGTCGACACCGTTCTGGCAAGCTTTTCCCGATCCAGCGCCCCATCCTTCAGATGCGCCGGCAGATTGACCGAACCAAGGTTGCAGACGGCCGTTTCATCGTCCGAGGTATTCAGCGTGATTTCGGTGCACAGATTGCTCGAATGGACGACGCCGACGTGCTGCTGCGGCGAGCGCAGGTTGCAGGCGTCCTTGAAGGTGATCCACGGATGCCCGGTCTCGAACAGCATGGTCAGCATCTTGCGCCACAGCTGCACCGCCGGCACTTTCTTGTGCAGCTTCAACTGGCCGGCGGCGGCCCTGGCTTCGTAGGCTTCATACGCCTCGACGAAGGCGCGGCCGGATTTCTCGTGCAGGTCCGGGACGTCGACCGGCGAGAACAGCGTCCAGTCGGTCCCGGCGATCACCCGTTGCATGAACAGGTCGGGAATCCAGTTGGCGGTGTTCATGTCGTGCGTGCGGCGACGCTCGTCGCCGGTGTTCTTGCGCAGTTCGAGGAATTCCTCGATGTCCAGGTGCCAGGTTTCCAGGTAGGCACAGACGGCGCCTTTGCGCTTGCCGCCCTGGTTCACCGCCACCGCCGTGTCGTTGACCACCTTGAGGAAGGGAATGACGCCCTGGCTCTGGCCGTTGGTGCCCTTGATGCGGCTGCCCAGCGCGCGCACCGGCGTCCAGTCGTTGCCGAGGCCGCCGGCGTACTTCTGCAGCAGCGCGTTTTCCTTGATCGATTGGTAGATGCCATCGAGGTCGTCGGCCACCGTGGTCAGATAGCACGACGACAGTTGCGAATGCAGCGTGCCGCTGTTGAACAAGGTCGGCGTCGAGCACATGAAATCGAAGCTGGAAATCAGGTCGTAGAACTCGATGGCGCGCGCTTCACGGTCGATTTCGTTCAAGGCCAGACCCATCGCCACGCGCATGAAGAAAAGCTGCGGCGTCTCGATGCGGCGGCCGTCGATGTGCAGGAAATAGCGGTCGTACAGCGTCTGCAGGCCGAGGTAGCCGAACAACTGGTTGCGCTCGGGCTTCAAAGCGCCGGCCAGGCGCTCCAGGTCGTAATCGGCCAGGCGCGGGTCGAGCAGTTCGGCGGCGATGCCGCGGGCGATGAATTTTGCGAAATAAGCGGCGTCGACCGCAGCATCCTGCGCCGCGCCAACCCCCGCCGCTTCCTCGTTCAGGCTGGCCAGCAGCAGGCGGGCGGTGGCGTAGTCGTAGCCCGGTTCGCGCTCGATCAGCGTGCGCGCGGCGAGAATCAGCGCCTGATAGACATCGCTCAGCGCGACGCCGTCGTACAGGTTCTTCAACGCGTGATCGAGGATCACCCGCGCCGAAACGCCGTCGCCCAGGCCGTTGCAGGCCGCTTCGCAGCGCTGCAGCAAGGCGGCGACGTCGAGCGGACGGCGTTCGCCATCGACCGTCACGTGCAGTTGCGGCACGCCCTGCACTTCCGCCAACCGGGCCGCCTGCTCGGCGCGTTCTGCGGCGCGACGCTCGCGGTAGAGCACGTAGGCGCGGGCGACGTCGTGTTCGCCGGCACGCATCAAGGCCAGCTCGACCTGATCCTGGATGTCCTCGATATGCACCGTGCCGCCGTCGGGCAGGCGGCGGGTCAGCGAGCGGACAACGACCTCGGTCAGCCGCGCAACGATCTCGCGCACCCGCGACGACACCGCGCTCTGGCTGCCTTCGACGGCGAGGAAGGCCTTGGTCAGCGCGACCGAAATCTTCTCGGGATGAAAATCGACGACGGCGCCGTTACGGCGGATCACCTGCAGGGCGGCGGTGCTGTGGGCGGAAAGATCGGCGAGGCTGCTCAGGGCGTTCGAGGACACGACGTTGCTCCGTATCGGGGGGCGGAGCAAAGCCGGCGCGTGCCGCACGCGAACGGACGCACGCCGGCCACGGCCGGTTGCGGTCGACGATCACGAACGAGCAAAAATGCGGTCACGCAAACACCTTTCGCCAGGGACACCCCGCCCCATCGTTGGTTGGAAGGACGTTGCGGCAGGTCTCCTGGCTCTCGGCTCGACGCGCTCCGTCCGCCTTCCCGGTACAAACCAGTGGCCAGATTGGCGAAGCGCTCGCCGATTACAGTTGCGGGGGCAGCCCCGGGATTCGCGTCGTGCAACGCGTCACCGGATTCCCGTTTTAATCCCCGGGCGGGGAACCATCAACGGGGCGCAGTGTAGGCGGGCCGGGATTCGCCTGTCAAGAAGCGGACACAATCGGTAGTAAGCGAACCCATCCCGACGACTATATCTAGTTGGCCGCGGCAAATGCAGCCGTCCGCCGAAGCTTGTCGCAAAGCCGACAGACGACCGACACGCCAGCCCCGGACGACCGGTTTTCAAGGCTTTCCGCCTTGGCGTTTTTCTTGCTTACCCACACTTCGGGCAGGGTCTTGCCCGACCGCGGCCGCATGGGAGGTGGCCGACGGAACAACACTCTCGGACAGAAAGGAAACCTCATGGCCAGCATCGGCATCTTCTACGGCAGCAGTTCCGGCGTCACCAAGGCGGTGGCCGAGCAAATCGCCGAAGCCTTCGACGTCGAGGACTTCAACGTCTTCAACATGGAAGAGGACTTCACCGACTTCGACGACATGCTGGCTTTCGACGTCCTGATCTTCGGCTGCTCGACCTGGGGCTCGGGCGAAGTGCAGAACGACTGGCGCGATCCGCTGCTTGACCTCGACAACGACAAGCCGTCCTTCGCTGGCAAGACCATCGCCGTGTTCGGCGCCGGCGACTACAAGGCGCACGGCGAACAGTTCGTCAGCGCGCTGGGCATCCTGCACGACAAGTTCAAGGCACGCGGCGCCACGCTGGTCGGCAGCTTCCCGACCGACGGCTACACCTACACCTACTCCTTCGCCGAGCGCGACGGCAAGTTCGTCGGCTTCCCGTTCGACAACATCAACGAGGAAGACAAGACGCCGGCCCGCCTGGCCGCCTGGATCGACAGCCTGAAGGGCGAACTCGACCTGTAAACCGACTGCGGCGCGCCCGGCCGGACAGCCCGGCGCGCCGCGTTTTTGCCCGCCATCTGCGGTCGACCGCGGCAATCGTGAGAAAATGCCGGGCATGCAGCCCATCGCCTTCGTCGACCTCGAAACCACCGGCGCCACCGCCAGCATCGACCGCATCACCGAAATCGGCATCGTCGAAGTCGACGCCGACGGCAGCGTTCGCGAATGGCAGCAGCTGGTCAATCCGCAGATCCGCATCCCGCCCTTCATCGAAAACCTGACCGGCATCAGCAACGCGATGGTGGCCACCGCGCCGACCTTCGCCAGCGTTGCCGACGATACCCTGCAACGCCTGCGCGGCCGCACCTTCATCGCCCACAACGCGCGTTTCGACTACGGCTTCCTGAAGAACGAATTCAAGCGCATCGGCATCGATTTCCGCGCGCCGGTACTGTGCACCGTCAAGCTGTCGCGCGCGCTCTACCCGAGCCACACGCGGCACAGCCTGGATGCCTTGATCGAGCGCCACGCGCTGCACGCCGAAGCCCGTCACCGGGCGCTGGCCGACGCGCAGCTGATCCATCAATTCTGGGAAAAACTGCACGTCGACCGCGACAGCGCCGAGATCGCCGACGCCATCGCCGAACAGAACCCGCCGCGCACCCTGCCGCCGCAGCTCGATCCCGGCCTGGCCGACGAACTGCCGGAAACCCCGGGGGTTTTCGTGCTGCACGATGGCGACGACCGCGTGCTGTGGATTAGCAAGGCCGGCAACATCGCCCGCCAGGTGTTCCAGCACTTTGCCGCCAAGCCGCGCACGACGCGTGACCGCGACGCGCATGCCCGGGTACGCCGGATCAGCTGGATCGAGACCGCCGGCGAACTCGGCGCCCGCCTGCAGGAAGCCCGCCTGCGCCGCGCCTCGCCACCGGCGCTGCAGCGGCCGCGTCGCCCGGCCGACGTCGGCCCGCCGCCGCGCTGGCCGTTCGCCGGCCCGGCCGCCCTGCGCGAACTGTCGACGCTGCACCTGATCGATCAGTGGCGCTATCTCGGCACCGCCGAAACGCCGGATGCGGTGCCGGTGCTGCTGGCGGCCGAACGCCCGCCCTTCGACGCCGACATCTATGCCATCCTGAGCAAATACGCCGACCAGCTGACGCCGCTCTAACCGGAAGAAGACCATGACCAGACTGCTGCCCCTGCTCCTCGCCTTGCTCGCCCTGCCCGCCGCCGCCGAGGAAATCGGCTGCGTGACCACGGCCTGGAAGCTGCTCGGCGCCAATCACCGCGTCTGCATCTACGCTTTCGACGATCCGGACATCCCCGGCGTCACCTGCCACGTCAGCCAGGCACGCACCGGCGGCATCAAGGGCAGCCTGGGGCTGGCCGAAGACCCGTCGCAGTTTTCGCTGGCCTGCCGCCAGGTCGGGCCGATCGTGCTGCCGGCCAAACTCGCCGACAAGGACACCGTGTTCAGCGACAGCACCTCGCTGATCTTCAAGGAAACCAAGGTCAGCCGGCTGATCGACCGCAAGCGCAACGTGCTGGTCTATCTGGCGATCAGTCGCCGGGTGATCGACGGCGCGCCGACCAACGCGATCTCCAGCGTGCCGGTCCAGCCCTGGCAAACGACGACGAAATAACCCCACAACGCAAGGTGTTGATATTCGCCGGAAATTCGGCGATATTGGCGAACCCGTTTTTTTCCGGACCCGATTCCATCATGACCGAACGCCATACGATCCGTGCTGCTGCCGCGCTGCTGGCCGCCATCGTATCCGTCGTACGCGTCATTGTCGTAGGCGTCGTTGTACCCGCGCCGTCGCGGATCGGATAAAGGCAGCAGCAAGCAGATTTCCGAAAACCCCGCCGGCGCAACCGGCGGGGTTTTTTCTTGGGCCCCGCCGGCAAAACCGGAAACCGAAAGGAGTGCCCAGATGTCAGACCAACCCAATTCAACCGCCAACGAAGCCTTGACCGGTGCCCAGATCACCGTGCGCCTGCTGGAACGCCAGGGCGTACGCCTGGTCACCGGTTATCCCGGCGGCGCGATCCTGCCGATCTACGACGCACTCGGCCAGTCGACCGCGATCCGCCACGTGCTCGCCCGCCACGAACAGGGCGCCGGTTTCATCGCCCAGGGCATGGCCCGCGTTTCCGGCGAAGTCGCCGTCTGCATGGCCTCCTCCGGCCCCGGCGCGACCAACCTGCTGACCGCCATCGCCGACGCCAAGCTCGATTCGATCCCGCTGGTCGCCATCACCGGCCAGGTGCCGAAGGCGATGATCGGCACCGACGCCTTCCAGGAAGTCGACACCTACGGCCTGTCGCTGCCGATCACCAAGCACAACTTCCTGGTCGGCTCGACCGAGGAATTGCTGGAAATCATCCCGCGCGCCTTCGAGATCGCCGCCTCCGGCCGCCCCGGCCCGGTGCTGATCGACATCCCGAAGGACGTGCAAAGCCGCGCCATCGAGGTCGCCGCCTGGCCCGAGCCGGGCCGCCGCGTCATGCCACCGCCGGCCGACGGCCCGGCGCTGGCCGAAGCCGCATCGCTGATCGCCGGCGCCCAGCGCCCGCTGCTCTACCTGGGCGGCGGCGTGATCCACTCGGGCGCCGCCGACCTTGCGGTCGACCTCGCCGAAAAGGCCAATTTGCCGACCGTGATGACGCTGATGGCGCTCGGCGCGATGCCGGTCGACCATCCGCTGTCGCTCGGCATGCTCGGCATGCACGGGGCGCCCTACACCAACCTGGCGCTCGACGAATGCGACCTGCTGATCGCCGTCGGCGCCCGCTTCGACGACCGCGCCACCGGCAAGGTCGCCGCCTTCTGCCCGCAGGCGAAGATCATCCACATCGACATCGATGCCGCCGAACTGGACAAGATCAAGGCCGCCCACGTCGGCATCGTCGCCGATGTCGCCGAAGCGCTCGGCCGGCTGCTGCCGGCTGTGCCGCAAAATCCGCGCAAGACCTGGGTCGACCGCATCAATGCACTGAAGGCGGCCCACCCGCAACCGCTGCCCGGCCTCGACGACCCACGCTCGCACTTCGGCCTGATCCAGGCGGTCGCCGCCTGTCTCGACGACGACGCCATCGTCGCCACCGACGTCGGCCAGCACCAGATGTGGGCAGCGCAGGCCTACCCGCTGCGCCGGCCGCGCCAGTGGCTGACCTCCGGCGGCCTCGGCACGATGGGCTTCGGCGTGCCGGCGGCGATCGGCGCTGCCCTCGCGGCACCGGAACGCACCGTCGTCTGCTTCACCGGCGACGGCTCGATCCTGATGAACATCCAGGAACTGGTCACCGCCGCCGAGCAGCGCGCCAACGTCAAGATCGTGCTGATGAACAACGCCGTGCTCGGCCTGGTGCACCAGCAGCAGACGCTGTTCTACGGTCAACGGCTGTTTGCGTCGGAATTCCAGGCCATGCCCGATTTCGTCGCCGCCGCCCGCGCGCTGGGCATTGCTGCGGTCGACCTCGATCAGGCGGCAAATCCCTGCGCTGCGCTGGCCGACGCCTTCGCCCGCCCCGGTCCGTGCCTGATCCACGCCGGCATCGACGCCGAACAGAAGGTCTATCCCATGGTGCCGCCCGGCGCCGCCAACCGCGACATGATCGGAGCCTGAACGATGAACGCCATCAACCGCAACGAACAACGCGCGCTGTCGCGCGCCGTGCTGGAAATCGACGTCGCCAACCACGCCGGCGTGATGTCGCACGTCGTCGGCCTGTTTTCGCGTCGCGCCTACAACGTCGAAGGCATCGCCTGCCTGCCGGTCGGCGACGGCACGCACAGCCGGATCTGGCTGCTGGTCAACGAAGACCAGCGGCTGCCGCAGATGATCCGCCAGCTGGAAAAGCTCGAAGACGTCGCCGCAGTCCGCCGGCACCACGCGGATCACGCGGTGTTCGGTCAGCTGGAAGCGTTTTTCCAGCCCTGAAAAAAAACCGGCCTCGGCCGGTTTTTTTTCAACGCCCGCGGCGGATCAATGCGAGATGCAGAGCACCCGCGGATCGTCGTGAGCGCTGTCGGCCATTCGCTGCAGATTGTCGAGCACCAGGAAACTGGCGCGCTCCATCGCCTCGACATGCCGCAGCATCTGGTCAAAATCGCCGCCCTGCTGGCACTTGAGCGCTTCGATGCCGTAGCGATGCACGTCGACATGCGGCGGTTCGATCTCGCGATAGCCATCCAGCCGACTGAAGCAATCGCGTCCTTCGCCTTCGTAGTACCACTTGCCGAGCCGGCAAGTGGTGTGCGATGCGACATTCGCCGGATCAATACTCTCCAGGCCGAACAAGCCCATGTAGATGCGGAACTTGAAGACCAGGTGGTCGACCTTGGCGACTTCGACGAAGCTCTTCAGCGCACTGCCGGCGATGACCTGCTCCATCTTGTGTGACAGGCCGATCAGGCGATTCATGTCGTCGGTCGCCCGGTTGCCGCGCTCGCTGTATTCGTCGGCGGTCTGCGCCAGGGTTTCCATGGCGGTCTTGGCCTGCGTCGAATCCTGCCGGATGCCGGTGACCAGCGCGTCGATGTCCTTGGTCGCCTTGGCCGTGCGCTCGGCCAGCTTGCGCACTTCGTCGGCCACCACCGCGAAACCGCGCCCGGCCTCGCCGGCCCGTGCTGCCTCGATCGCCGCATTGAGGGCCAGGAGGTTGGTCTGGTCGGCGATTTCGTGGATCAACTGGACGATGGCGCCGATCTGCGTCGCCTGCTCGGCGAGCACTTCGACATCGCGCGCGGCGCGCGCCGAATCCTCGGCCAGTCGATGCAGGTTGGCGGCGATCTCGGTTGTCGTCTGCCCGCTGCTGGTCGATACTTCGGCCGCTTCCACCGCCTGCTGCTTTTCTTCCTTCAACAGATTGGCCATATCCCCCAGGCTGCCCTGGGAACTGCCCAGCGACTGGCTGAACAACGCCAGATTGCGCAACGTGGCGCGCAGGATTTCACACTCCCGTTCCTTGTCGCGCGCTGCTTGCTCGATCGCGCCGGCATCCCGGCGCAGGTTGTCCAGTTCGTTGGCCAGCGCCGTCTCGCGTTCGCGTGCCTGCTGCAGCGCCGCTTCCAGTTGCGCGAGCTGCCTGCCATTACCAAAAATCATCCCGAAACTCTCCGCTTTTTCGACTGTGCGACGTTGGGATTCTCACAGCCGGTCTCTTTTGGCACGCCGACACCGGCAATGCCTTTTTGTTTATATTAATTTTATTATTTTTGCCGGTTTAACTCAAGCCACCCCGCTCAACTGGTAACGCCG
This sequence comes from Azonexus sp. R2A61, assembly GCF_021401135.1. GTDB lineage: Bacteria > Pseudomonadota > Gammaproteobacteria > Burkholderiales > Rhodocyclaceae > Azonexus. The sequence goes on from NZ_JACBFO010000002.1 coordinate 427,400, forward strand.
GATCAACTCAAGCTGCTCGTCATCGATCGATTCGAAGCGCAACCCAAGCAGGTATTGCTGCCCGACGTGGCGGATACGCATCACGCTGACGTAGGCTTCGATGGCTTGCGGCAAGTCCGGCGACTCGATCCGGCACAGGCCAACTTCGCCGGCCGGCTTGGGGCCGAAAACCGCCACGTCGAGTTGTACGCCGACCCCTGAAACGGAGATGTCGGCAGCCGGGAATTCATGAAGTTTCTGCCCCAGTTGCAGGGTGACCTTGCCGCTCAGATGACGGCGAAGGGCGCGGCGGCGTTCTCTCACGGTGTGCGGTCGACAATGATGAAGCGGCCATTTTCACATGCCGCCGAAACCTTTTGCAAAACATCCCGACGACAACGCGAAAGCCCCTGCAATTTGTCGGACAACCGACAAAACAGGATTTTCCAACCCATTGATTCATTAACAGTTTATCAATGGCGCGGTCCTTGCTAAGACATGAACACAGTCACTCTCCTGTCCACGCAAAATGGCCGAGATCATCCAAAGCAAGAAGGCACTGGCGGTCAATCCGCTGAAGGTCAGCCAGCCGATCGGCGCATCGCTCGCCTTTCTCGGGCTCGGCCGCAGCATGCCGCTGATGCATGGCTCGCAAGGCTGCACGGCCTTCGGCAAGGTGTTCTTCGTCCGCCATTTCCGCGAACCCATCCCGCTGCAGACGACGGCGATGGACCAGGTGTCGACGATCATGGGCGCCGACGAGAACATCATCGAAGCGCTGCGCACGCTGTCCGACAAGAACAAGCCGGACATCATCGGCCTGGTCACCACCGGGCTGTCGGAAACGCAGGGCACCGACATCCACCGTGCGGTCAAGGATTTCCGCACGCAGTACCCGCAATACGACAACGTCGCCGTGGTGCCGGTCAACACGCCGGACTACCTCGGCTGCCTGGAAAGCGGCTACGCGCTGGCCATCGAAGCCATCGTCGATACGCTGGTGCCGCGTTCGCAGAGCGCCGGCAAACGGCCGAAACAGGTCAACGTACTGGCCTCCGGCATGCTGACGCCGGGCGACATCGAGGCGATCAAGGACTGGATCGAGCTGTTCGGACTGCGCCCGGTGGTCTTGCCGGACATCGGCGATTCGCTGGACGGCCACCTGACCGATGCCGAAACTTCGGCGCTGACCATCGGCGGCACGCCACGCGGCGAAATCGAGAGCATGGGCGAGTCGACCGCAACCCTGGTCGTCGGCCCCTCGCTGTACAAGGCCGCCGACAAGCTCAAGGAACGCACCGGCGTGCCCGACTGGCGTTTCGAAGGCCTGATGGGGCTCGACGACTGCGACGCCTTCACGCAAGCGCTGGCCGACATCTCCGGCAAGCCGGTTCCGGCAAAGGTCGAGCGTCACCGTGCCCAGTTGCAGGACGCCATGGTCGACAGCCACTTCATGATCGGCTTCGCCCGCGTGGCGCTGGCCGCCGACCCTGACCTGCTCGGCATGCAGGTGCGCTTCCTGAGCGGCATGGGCGCCGAGATCGTCGCCGCCGTCTGCCCGCACAAGCACGACAGCCTGAACGGGCTGGCCATTCCGCAAGTCATCGTCGGCGACCTCGAGGACCTCGAAAAGCAGGCACGCGCCAACGATGCGCAGTTCCTGATCGCCAATTCGCACGCCGCGGAGACCGCCCAGCGGCTCGCGCTGCCGCTGCTGCGCGCCGGTTTTCCGCAGTACGACCACGTGGGCGGTTATGCCCGCACCTGGGTGGGCTACCGGGGATCCCGGCAAGCCCTGTTCGATCTCGCCAACCTGATGCTGGGACAACACCATGAACTCGAAGCCTATCGATCAATTTACTGGGCAGACGACCGCGACAGCCACGGCAACCAACATGTCATCTCGACGTCTGCGCCTGGTCTGGTCCATTAAGCAGGAGCCGGAAGCCGTGCTCAAGGTGGCCTTCGCCTCGACGGACCGCACGCGGGTCAATCAGCACTTCGGCGCCGCCGAAGGTTTCGTTGTTTATGAAGTGACGCCGGACAAGGCCACGCTGGTCGGCGTCGCCGAATTCCCCGAAGAGGCGATGGACGGCAACGAGGACAAACTGGCCAGCAAGGTCGATTTCCTCGAAGGCTGCGCCGCTGTCTATGTCATGGCGATCGGCGCCTCGGCGATCAAGAAGCTGATGGCCAAGGGCATCCAGCCGATCCGCATCAACGAAGTCGATGCGGTCGACGACCTGCTGATCGAAATTTCCAGGGCGATGACCGAAGGCGGCGTGGCCTGGATCGACCGGGCCGTCGCGCTGCAGCAGAAGGCCGTTTCGGTGGACCGCTTCGCGGCGATGGAAGAGGAAGGCTGGGAAGGCTGATGGCCACCGGCATGATCGAACATCGCGGCATCGTCCAGCGCATCGACGGCGAACGCGCCGTGGTCGCCATGGAAACCGGCGGCTGCAGTTCCTGCGGCCACGGCAGCAGTTGCAGCATCGGCAAGATGGCCGAAGGCCGGCCGGCGACGCTGCTGGTCGTGCCCGCCACGCCGGAGCTCAAGGTCGGCGAGATGGTGCGCGTCGGCCTGCCGGAAAGCCGCCTGACCTTCTCCGCCCTGCTCGGCTACCTGTTTCCCGCCTTTGCCATGCTGCTCGGTGCCGGCATCGGCAACGAATTCAGCGGCAACGATGCCGCCACCGCGCTAGGCGCGATCTGCGGCTTCGTCGGCGCATTGATCGTCGCCCGCATCGCCATTGCCGTCGCACCGCATCTACTGCCGGCGCCGCGCCTGCTCACCGACGCCGCCCGGCCCACCCTTTCCCAACAGGAGTAAATCATGACCACCGTCGCCGCCGATCCGATCCTCGAAACCGACTTCATCAAGGAAATGTCGCGCCAGATGCGCGCCCTCGACACCTACGGCACCTATCAGGGCTGGACCGTCGAACAGATCCTCGACCCGTTCATCATGACCAAGGAACGCAAGGCCGAAATCCCGCTGGTCGGCGATCCGGACGACATCACGATCTCGCGCGTCAAGGCCTTCTACAACGCCATCGCCGTGCTGATCGAAAAGGAATGCAACCTGCTGGCCGTGCCGCTGATCCACCTGACGCACGAAGGTTTCGGCCGCGCGCTGATCTCCGTCGGCAAGCTGATCGTCGTCGACAAGACGCTGCGCGACGTGCATCGCTTCGGCTTCGCCAGCCTGTCCAAGATGAAGGACGAAGCCGACAAGCTGCTGTCCGTCGCCCTCGAGCGCATCGGCCAGCATCCGGAAGTCGCCGGCCTCTGAGCCGCCTGGTCGCAGCCCAAGGGAGAAAACCATGAGCGAAGAAGAAATCGCCGTCCTCGACAAGGAAGTCAAAAAGCTCAAGCGCATTGCGTCGGAGTGGGCATCGCAGCTGCACGATCTCGTCGAAGACCGCCTGCCGGCGGGTTACCACGAGATTCCGGGCATCTCGCAATCGACCTACGACGCCTGCAAGGCCTGGGCCGACGCCACCGCCCGCCTGAACGCCGCCCAGAAGGGCTGACCGGCGCTCATGGCAGCACCCTTGCCCGATGCCGCGACCGGTGCCGCGGTTTGTGCCGCGCTCCGGTCGCAGGTCGAGAAACTCGGCCTGTCGATCGGCGACGAACCGGTCTGGTCCGACGTCACGTTCAGCGAAACCACCGACCCCTTCTCGCAGGAGGTCAGCGTCATCGCGACCTGGCGCGGCAAGGCCCGCTACGGCAAGGCAACGTTTTTCCCGGATGGCCGCGTTTTCGCGGAATACCAGGTGCTGCAGCCCAACCCGGCCGACGCCGGGCAATACGTGGATTACGTGCAGATCTGGGGGCGTCCGGAACAGTTGCGGGGCGAAGCGGTCATGGCCGAGTACGCGAAGTAGTCGGCTGATGAGCTTCGTCCCGCCCCCGCACCTGCCGCCGCGGCTGATCCTGTTGCACAAGCACCGGACCAGCGGCCGCGTACGCTATCTGTGCCTGAGCTCGGGCGTCGTCGCCTTTGCGCCGCTGCCCGAACTGGCGGCGATCCGCGACGAGGATTATTCGCCGAAAATCCAGGTTCACCCTACCGCCGTGATCCGCGAAGCCGAACTGCAACTCGGCCTGCCGGAAGGCGCCATCGAACCCGAGGCCGAATTTCAGGCCTGGGTCGATACGCCGGCCGGCGACGTGCCCGTGCTGCTCGGCGTGTTCACCAGCATGGACCCACCGTTCGACGCCGCCGAGCGGACCCGCAGCCGTTTCATCGCGATCACCGAAGCGCGCCAGCTGACCGATGTCGAACGCCAGCTGATGCGACGCGCTTACGAACAGGTTCTCGGCTGATCAGACGCCGGGCATCGACAGGAAACCGGGCAAGCCCTTGACCCGCTCGATCCAGGCCAGAATCGCCGGATACGGCGTCAGGTCGACACCGCCTTCCGGCGCCAGCGCGACATAGGGGAAAACCGCGCAATCGGCAATGCTCGGCCGGCCAAGCGCCAGCCACGGGTGGCGAGCCAGGCGGCCTTCGAGCAACGGCAGAATCCGGGCCGCCCGGCGCAGCGTGTCGGCCTTGTCCAGCGAATAGCCGAATTTGTCGATCAGTCGCGCCGAAGCCGGCCCGTTCTGGACCTCGTTGGCCGCGGTGGACAACCACTGGACGACTTCCGCCATGCCGGCCGGATCGCCGGGCAACCAGCTTTCCCCGGCATATTTGCGGGCCAGATAGACGAGGATCGCCTGCGAGTCGCGCAGCACCACATCGCCGTCGACTAGCACGGGAATCTCGCCCCAGGGATTGAGATCGATCAACGGCGGCCGCTTGTGTTCGCCGCCGAGGAAATCGACATCGACGATGTCGACATCGATGCCGGCCAGCGCGGCAAACAGCCGGACCTTGTAGCAGTTGCCGGACAACGAGAGGTTGTAGAGTTTCATGCTTGTCTCCTTGGGTTTTACGTCTGGGAAAAATCGATGCCGGCCCGCCACTCGTCGGCGGTGTAGCGCGGTGTGATGTGTTGCGAACAATTCCAGTCGAAGGCGGCCACCCTGATCCACAGGATGCGCTCCGGCCGCGGCGCATCGGCCATGGCGACCAACTCGAGCGTGGCCGGGGTCGGCGCCTGCACCTCGATTTCGGCAAGCATCTTCAGTCGCCGGCGTTGTGCGTAGTCGACCAGGATCAGCGCTGCCCGGGGCTGACCGGCCAGGTTGCCGACGCTGACGAACTGGCGATTGCCGGCATAGTCGCCAAACGCCAGGGTTTGCGGATCGACGACACGCAGGAAACCGGCCGGTCCGCCGCGATGCTGGACATGCGGCCAGCCGCCCTCGCCGACCGTGGCCAGGAAGAAACTGTCGCGGGCGGCGATGAACCGGGTTTCGCGCTCGCCCAGCCGGGCCACCGGATCGCCGGCCGGCGTCGGCAATGCCGCGCCGAGGCGCTGGCGCTGTTCGGCGCGAACCCGGGCGGTATAGGCAAGATCGGCAAAGTGACGGGACATGGCGAAAATCTCCGAAGAATGACGCCATGTTGAGCCATCCGTCGATCGCAACAAATAGCCAAAACCGGTTTATATTGAACCGAAAAACGGATTGATACTTTTGCCATGGACAAACTGAAGGCGATGACCGTGCTGGTCAACATCGTCGATGCAGGCAGCCTGACCGGCGCGGCCGAACGCCTCGACATGTCGCTGACCGCCGTCGTGCGCACGCTGGCCGGCCTGGAGGAAACGCTGGGCGTCCGCCTGCTCAACCGGACCACGCGCCGGCTGTCGGTCACCGACGAAGGACGCGACTACGTCGAGCGTTGCCGGCGTCTGCTCGGCGACCTCAACGACATGGAAAGCGCGCTGACCGATCGCCGCATGCGGCCCAGCGGCCGGCTGGCGATCACCGCACCGGTGATGTTCGGCCGCCTGCACGTGGCGCCGCTGGTCACCGATTTTCTGGTCGGTCATCCCGAAATGCGCATCGAACTGCTGCTGCTCGACCGGGTCATCGACCTGCTCGAAGAAGGCATCGACCTCGCCATCCGGATCGGCCCGCTGCCCGATTCGTCGCTGATCGGCATCCCGCTCGGCACAACGCAGCGCGTCGTCTGCGCCAGCCCGGCGTTTCTCGAACGCCACGGACGGCCGCAGCAACCGGAGGCGCTCACCGCAGCGCCGGCCGTCCGCTTCGCCGGATTGCCGGATGGCAACGACTGGATTTTCGAACACGCCGGCGAGCGTCGGCATGTTCAGGTCCGGGAAACTTTCGCCGCCAACCAGGTCGACGTCGCCCTCGAAGCCTGCAGCAAAGGCTTGGGTTACGGGCGTTTCCTGGCCTATCAGGTCAGCGCTGCCGTGGCCGCCGGCGAACTGGTCCGTGTGCTCGACGACTGGGCGCCGCCGCCGGTGCCGGTGACCCTGGTGCATGCCCAGAACCGGCTGCTGTCGCCACGCATCCGAGCCTTCACCGACTGGGCGGTTCCCCGCTTGCGCGGGCGTTTGTCCGCCTGACGACGGCTTTGTCGCAAATGCGACAGGCACACGACGGCCGACAAATTCGGTAAAACGTCGATTAAACAAGCAAATACAAGGCGGCAGCGGTGTGGCACGGCCCTTGCAGGAGTAGGCCATCAACCGTTGGGAGACCGCCATGATCCACCTCACACCCGCTGCCACCAAGGCCGTTCAACGCTTCATCCGTGGTTCCGAAACGCCGGTCGCCGGCCTGCGCCTGATGATCTCGGGTGGTGGCTGCTCCGGCCTGCAGTACGGCATGAAACTGGAAGCCGAGAAAGCCGAAGACGACTGGGAACTCGAAATCGAAGGCGTCAAGCTGCTGGTCGATCCGATGACCATGCCGATGATCGACAACGTCACCATCGACTTCGTCGACACGCTGACCCACACCGGTTTCAAATTCGACAACCCGAATGCCAGCTCGCAGTGCTCCTGCGGCTCTTCCTTCTCGGTCTGAGGGCAAAAATCATGTGGGAATATTCCGACAAGGTCCGCGAACACTTCTTCAACCCGCGCAACTCCGGCCCGCTGGAAGAAGCCAACGGCATCGGCGATGTTGGTTCGATCCAGTGCGGCGACGCGCTGCGCCTGATGCTCAAGGTCGAGCCGGAAACCGAGATCATTCTCGACGCACACTTCCAGACCTTCGGCTGCGGCTCCGCCATCGCCTCCTCCTCGGCGCTGACCGAGATGGTCAAGGGGAAGACACTGGACGAGGCGCTGAAGGTGTCCAACCAGGACATCGCCGACTTCCTCGACGGCCTGCCGCCGGAAAAGATGCACTGCTCGGTCATGGGCCGCGAAGCGCTGCAGGCTGCCATCGCCAACTACCGCGGCGAGGAATGGCATGACGATCATGAAGAAGGCGCGCTGATCTGCAAGTGCTTCGCCATCGACGCCGTGATGATCGAAGACGTGGTCAAGGCCAACAACCTCAACACCGTCGAAGAAGTCACCTTCTACACCAAGGCCGGCGGCGGTTGCGCCTCCTGCCACGAAGGCATCGAGGAAATCCTCGCCAAGGTCAAAGCCGAGCGTCCGGGCATGGGCGAAACCTCACCGCCGGCGGCCTGCCCGGCCACCCCGGAAGCGCCGAAGCCGCCGACCAAGAAACTGTCGATCGTCGAGAAGATCGCCAAGATCCAGGAAGTGCTCGAATCGGTCCGCCCGATGCTGCAGCGGGACCACGGCGATGTCGAACTGGCCGACGTCCAGGGCAAGAAAATCTACGTGCATCTGAAGGGCGCCTGCTCGGGCTGCATGATGGAAGCGGCAACCCTGGGCGGCATCCAGCAGAAGATGATCGAAACGCTGGGCGAACTGGTGCAGGTGCTGCCGGCCTCGCACATGCCGGTCGAAGCCTGAGCGCAAACGTCGACAAGAAAAGGCTGCCGGCCGACCCCAAGCGACCGGCAGCCACCCCAACCCCAACAGAGAAACCGAGGACCGCGCCATGAACCCGATCTACCTGGACAACAACGCGACGACCCGTGTCTATCCGAGCGTCGTCGAGGCCATGCTGCCGTTCTTCACCGAACATTTCGGCAATGCTTCATCGATCCACGCCTTCGGCAGCGAAGTCGGCAAGGCGCTGAAAAAGGCCCGCACGCAGGTGCAAACCCTGCTCGGCGCCGAACACGACTCGGAAATCATCTTCACCTCCTGCGGCACCGAATCCGATTCCACCGCCATCCTGTCGGCACTCAAGGCCCAGCCCGAGCGCAACACGGTGATCACCACCGTCGTCGAGCACCCGGCCATCCTGACCCTGTGCGACTGGCTGGAAAAGGAAGGCTACATCGTCCACAAGCTCAAGGTGGACAAGAAGGGCCGCCTCGACATCGACGAATACAAGTCGCTGCTGCATGACCGCGTCGCCATCGTCTCGGTGATGTGGGCCAACAACGAAACCGGCACCATCTTCCCGGTCGAGGAAATGGCCGCGCTGGCCGCCGAAAAGGGCATCATGTTCCACACCGACGCCGTGCAGGCCGTCGGCAAGCTGCCCATCGACCTCAAGAACACCAAGATCGACATGCTCTCGCTGTCCGGTCACAAGCTGCACGCCCCCAAGGGCATCGGCGTCCTCTACCTGCGCCGCGGCTGCCGCTTCCGCCCGCTGCTGCGCGGCGGCCACCAGGAGCGCGGTCGACGCGCCGGAACGGAGAATTCCGCCTCCATCGTCGCCCTCGGCGCCGCCTGCGAACTGGCCATGCAGAACATGGCGAAGGAAAACACCGAAGTGAAGCGTCTGCGCGACAAGCTGGAAAAAGGCATCCTCGCCCAGGTCACGCACGCCTTCCCCACCGGCAACCCTGAAAACCGCCTGCCCAACACCAGCAACATCGCGTTCGAATACGTCGAAGGCGAGGCCATCCTGCTGCTGCTCAACAAGATGGGCATCGCCTGCAGCTCCGGCTCGGCCTGCACCTCCGGCTCGCTCGAACCCTCGCACGTGATGCGTGCCATGGGCATCCCCTACACCGCCGCCCACGGCACCATCCGCTTCTCGCTGTCGGTCGACAACACCGAAGCGGAAATCGACCGCGTCATCGAAGCCGTGCCGCCGATCATCGCCCAGCTGCGCAAGCTCTCGCCCTACTGGCGCGACGGCGGCCCGGTCTCGGCCGAAGAAGCCTTCGCCCCGACCTACGCGTAAGCGACCGCTTTCAGCAACACCTTTTCATCAGTCTCTCTCTGTAGCAACCTCGGTTAGGCCCCGGAAGAAATTCCGGGGCCCTTTTTTTCGTTTTGCTGCGGTCGACCGTGGGAAAGGGGAAAAAACGGATTCAGACGGCGTAGTGCGACAGGATGCTTTCCAGATCGTGAGCATTCCAGGCACTATTGAGAGGCTCAACGTTTAAGTCACCGGCCTTGCGCGGCTTTTCGCGCAAGGTCCGTGTGGTCTGGAGGGTTAGGATTCAGGAAAGAGTACTGCCAGGGCATCAAGGAAATGGTACTTCTCGGGACGCAACGTATTGAAGCTTCGCCCACCATCGCTTTCCTCCTTGATGTTGAAGTTTCCAGAACCAAGTTCGCTCACCATCCAGTCTATGAACGTACCAATGCTTGGTGACACTGCGATTTTTCGCTCTTCATCGCGACCGAAGTTGATGACTTGGCCATACGAGCCATATTCATCGGGACTCAGATCAATTCCCAAGTAGTTTCCACTCCAGTCATACGCGAACGGAATCCAACAGTCGTTGGCGTATTGCTTTTTAACATAGCCAGGAGGTGTTGATTTCATGCGACTGGCAAGGCTCGTGAGCGATTCTTGGCTGGATTCCTTGAGCACTTGCCTCCACATCTCGCACTCTTGCTGGATGCGATCGAGAGGTAAGAAACCGAGGCCATACCAAGGCCCGGCATTTGTTCGCCTTCCTTGGCCATTATGCCAAGCGTAAAGCCGCATGAAGTCATCTGGCAGTGTGACACCGAGGGTAATAGAAAAGCGCTCCAACTCCTCTTCCGTAGCCCCAGCATTCAAATCAGCAGCTACTTCCGGAAGATGACTCTTTAGCCAGACTTCAAATTCATTGAGGGACTGCATATAAATCCTAGCGTGCAAGCTCAGCCGACGGTAAAAAGCGCAGCTTTTTGACGGTCGGCTGGAGCGGAATGTTAAAGGCGCCGAGGTGATTGTTGGGTGTTGGTTTCACTTGGAGCCTCTATGAAAAAGCCAAGGAGCCAGTAAGACAAAGCCGTCAAAATTATTGCGCCGACTGTGGCAACGAGTAGGCCGATAAAAGGCCCTGCGAAAATGAATGCACCTCCAATTAGTGATGTGGGAAAGGCAAGCCAATTCAGCCAACTTGGCAGATGGGGACCGATAAGTTCTGTTCCAATCAATTGTCCAAAGGTCACCGCTATTGCGATATTGAGCCGGTTCTTTTTAGTCATGGAAAAAAGCCCCTAACTAGTGGTGGACGACAAAACTGTCCAATAAGCTGGCAAACGCGAAACCCGAAGCCCCATGTACAAACCGCAACTCGGCGCTTCCCCGCATTATTCCCCCCTGAAAAGCCAGCCAGATCAGACAGCAGAAAACCCGAAAAGCATATACAAAATACCCGCCTGTCTTCAGCACAACTTGCACCCGCCATATCCAACGCCGGAACTTGATGAAACCCTTCAGCGCGCCAGCCGGTCGACGAAGCCGGCAATCGCTTCGACCACCTTCGTTGCCTGATCACGGTGCGGGGAATGGCCGCAGTCGGGCAGGACGAGGCGTTGGCAGTCTGCCGATTTTTCGGCGATGACGTCGATCTGGCGCAGCGTGGCGTATTCGTCGTCGGCGCCCTGGATGGCGAGGATGGGGCAGCGGATGGCGGGCAGGCAGTCTTCGATGTTCCAGTTGCGGAAAGCGGCCGACAGCCAGGTGTCGTTCCAGTCGGCGAAGACCTGCGCGGCGTCGCGGTGGTAGCGCGCCAGACGTTGCGGCCAGTCGGTGGTCTGCCAGGCTTGACGGGCGCGGCGGATGCCGGCCAGGGTTTCCGGCTCGACGAATTCGTGCGGGGCCATGACGACCAGGCCGAGCGGCGTTTGCGGGTGGGCGGCGGCATGAATCAGGGCGATGCTGCCGCCGTCGCTGTGGCCGATCAGGATCGGGCGGTCGACGCCGGTTGCGGCAAGAAAAGCGGGCAGCATTTCCTGCCCTTCGCGGTGCATGTAGCGCGGCGTGCGGGCGTCCGGCCAGGGGTCGGAATCGCCGTAGCCGGGGCGCGACCAGACAAGAACGCGGCAGCCGGTGGCGGCGGCCAGGCGCTGCGGAAAATCGCGCCACAGGGCGATGCAGCCCAGCCCTTCGTGCAGCAGCACCAGCGGCGGGCGGCCCGGGCGGCTGGCCGGGATGTCGAGCACTTCGAGGCGCAGGCCGCGGACGGTGACGTGGCTCGCCGAAGGTACCGCCTGGGCTTGCGCGAGCGCGTCGTCGGCGGAGGATTTCTCCCCGGCGGGAGGCCGGGCCGGGGTGCTCATGCGGCGAGCAGGAAGTCGCGGACGATGGCGATCTGCGTGTCGTCCTGGAACATCGGCGCATGGCCGACACCGGGGATTTCCGCCAGTCTGGCGCGTGGACCGCGCCCGGCCATGGCTTGCCAGACGTCGCGCGACAGCAGGTCGGATTCGCCGCCGCGGATCGCCAGCGTCGGGCAGGCGATGGCGTCGTACACCGGCCACAGGTTGATGTCGCCGCCGGCGTAGGCGGTGCGGAAAGGTTCGGCGATGCGCGGGTCGTAGCGGAAGGCCCAGCGGCCGTCCGGGCGCTGCGTCACGCTGTGTTCGGTGAGTGCCCGCCACTGCGCGTCGGTGAGCGGACCGAACGGTGCGCTGATCGTGCGGACGCAGGCCAGCGCTTCGTCGAAGCTGGCCCAGTCGGGGTCGAGGCCGACGTATTCGCTGATCCGCACGAGCGCCGCTTCCTCGATCACCGGCCCGACGTCGTTGAGGATCAAACGGCGGATCGGCGAGCCTTCCTGCGCCGCCAGCGCCATGCCGATCAGGCCACCCATCGAGCTGCCCAGCCAGTGCACGCTGTCCACGTTCAGGCGGGCGATCAGCGTGACCATGTCGGCCACGTACTGCGGGATCGCGTAGTGCGCCGGATCGCGCAGCCGGCCGCTGAGGCCGCGGCCGACGATGTCCGGACAGATCACGCGGTAATGGACGGCCAGGGCTTCGGCCAGGGCATCGAAATCGTGGGCATTGCGGGTCAGCCCATGCACGCAGACCAGGACCCGCGGGTTGTCGCAAGCCCCCCATTCGAGGTAGGACATCCGGTGCAGACCGGCCGGGCTGAGGCACTGGACGGTATGTTGCTTGGCGCTCATGTCTCGTCTCCTTTTGTTCTGGCTTATGACTGCAATGTATCACCGTCCATGCCAGTAGCGCCGCTGCACCTCGCGCCGGGCGGCGACCTGCAGGCCGTCGGGGCGCATCGCCAGTTGCAGCGCACCGTCGCGATCGGTACGCCAGAGCCGGGCGCCGACGGCCTCATAACGGTCGACGACGCCGGGATGCGGATGCCCGAAACGGTTGCGGTAGCCGACGGAAAACACCGCATGCGCCGGGTCGACCGCAAGCACGAAAGGTACCGACGACGAGGTGCGCGCGCCGTGGTGCGGCACCAGCAGCAGGTCAGCCTTCAGATCGTCGCCGCGCGCTGCCAGCCGGGCTTCGGCCGCCGCTTCGATGTCGCCGACCAGCAGTACCCGCTGGCCGCTGCTGCGCACCGACAGCACGCAGGAGCGGTCGTTTTTTCCCAGATCGGCATCGTCGACCGCAGGATGCAGCAACGCGAACTCGACGCCATCCCAGCGCCAGCCTTCGCCGGCCAAGCAGGCGCGGCCGATGCCGGCCTCCGACGACAACAGGTCGCCCACCGGCAGCGCCGACTGCAAGGCGGCCAGCCCGCCGGCGTGATCGGCGTCGGCATGCGAGACGATCAGCCGGTCGATGCGGTCGACACCCTGGGCACGCAAAAAAGGCAGCAGCACCCGCTGGCCGGCATCGGCATCCGGGCTGTAGCGCGGCCCGGGATCGTAGACCAACACGCGATTCGCGGTGCGCACCACCACCGCCTGCCCTTGCCCGACATCGAGCACATCGATGCGCGCCTCGCCGAAAGGCACACCTTCCCCCGGCCAAAACAGCAAGGGCAGGAGCAGCGCGAAACCGAGCCCCTTGACCGGTACCCCGCTGGGCGCCAGCGCCAGCACGACGCCGGCCAGCGCCGGCAGCAGGCTCCAGACGGGCGGCGGCGCGGCCTGCCACAGCGGCCAGTCGGCACACCAGAACAGGAAGTGCATCAGGAGATCGAGCAGCCAGTGCGCGGCGATCAGCACGCCGTCCCACGGGATCACCGCGCCGAGCAGGGCCAGTGGTGTCACGACGAAACTGACCAGCGGCACGGCCAGCGCATTGGCCAGCGGCGACACCAGCGAAAACTGCTGGAACACGAACAGCAGCACCGGCAGCGTGACCAGCGTCGCCGCCCACTGCACGGCGCCGAAAGCCCGCAACTGGCGCCGCCAGCCACCGGTCTCGCGCTGCGCCTTGCCGATGTAGAGCAAGGCACCGACCGCCAGGAAGGACAACCAGAACCCCGGCGCCAGCACGCTCCACGGATCGAACACCAGCACCACGCCGAGGGCCAGCGCCCAGACCCGGTCGGCGGCGACATTGCGCGCCGCCAGCAGTGCGGCCAGCGCCACCCACAGCATGTACAGCGTGCGTTGCGCCGGTACGCCGAAGCCGGCGAGCAGCGAATAGCACAAGGCCATCGCGCCGGCGGCCAGCAAACCGGCCTTCTGCGCCGGCCAGCGCAGGACCAGCGCCGGCACGCGGCGCCACAAGCCGCCGACGGCCGCGCCGAACAACCCGGCGACCAGCGTCACATGGAGCCCGGACACCGAGAGAAGGTGCGTCACGCCGGTTTTGTTGAACACCGTCCACAAGCCGCCGTCGATCGCCCGTTGATCGCCGATCGCCAGGGCGACCAGGATGCCCCGCCAGGGATGATCGGCGGCCGGCAGCGCCCGCTCGAAATGGGCGCGAACCGCGGCACGCGAGCGGGCGATCAGCGCCTCCGGCTGCCAGACGGTCGCCGCCAGCAGCGCCGCCGGCCCCGGCCGGACGTAACCCGTGGCCCGGATGCCGCGCCCGAGCAGCCAGGCCTCGTAATCGAAACCGCCGACATTGACACCACCGTGCGGCCGCTTCAGGCGGACGGTGAATTGCCAGCGCTGGCCGGGCTGCAGTTCGGGCAGGACGTCGGCCCGAGCGGCCGGGCGATACCAGTTCAGCTGCAGGCGGCGCGGGACCACGGCACCTGCGGTCGACACCGTGTCGACGGCAAATTCGAAGCCTTCGCCGCGGCCGAAATCGTTGGGCAGCCCGACGACGACACCACTGACGACGACATCGCGCCCCTCCCAGGCCTCATCCAGGCGGTCGGCAAGTCGCTGCTCGGCACGCCATGCCGACCAGGCGACGCCGGCACAGAACGCTGCCAGCAACAGCAGGACCGACACAAAGCGATGTGCCGGCAGGGCGCCCGGTTGCCGGATGTCCCCGGTCGATCCGGCGAGCGCGGCGATGGTCGCTCCGGCCACCACGGACACGGTCAGCCACAGCGGCCAGGCAGGCAATTGCGCCGACTGCTGAACCCAGAGAATGCCGGCGGCAAACGGCAGCACGGCAAGATGGACCCGATGAACCATGCCAATATCATGACACGATTTTGCGGTCGACCGGGATTTCGGAACATTTTTGCGATAATCGGCCGATGCGTCAGTTTCTGAAAAAATACCTGCCGGACCGCAGCACCGTCGAAAACAACCGCTGGCTGCGGCCGTTCGCCAATTCGCTGCTGCATCCGGACCTGTGGCACCTGAACCGGCGCTCGGCGGCCGGCGGCGTCGCGGCCGGGCTGTTCTGCGGGCTGATTCCCGGGCCGCTGCAGATGATCGGCGCCGCAGCCTGCGCCTTGTTCTTCCGCGTCAACCTGCCGCTAGCCCTGCTGACCACGCTGTACACCAATCCGCTGACCATCGTTCCGCTCTACCTGCTGGCTTACCAGATCGGCCGGCTGCTGCTCGGCGACGGCAACGGTTTCCTGGCCCCGCCGGCGTTCGCGCCAACCGATTTCGTCGGCTGGACGCAGGCCATGCAGCAGTGGATGCTGCAGGTGGCCGAACCGCTCGCTCTCGGCCTGATCGTGCTGGCCAGCGGACTGGCCCTGAGCGGTTGGCTGCTGACGCGGCTGGCCTGGCGGATCTGGGTGACGCTGGCCCGGCGTCGCCGCGGCCAGCGCTGATTCCGCTCAGTCGGCCGGCAACACGCCGCTGCGCAATTCGGCCACCCGGTCGGCGCGCGCCGCCAGCTCGCGGTCGTGGGTCACCATGACCAGGCTGGCCCCCTGCTGACGCACATGATCGAGCAGCAGTTCGAACACCGTTGCCGCCGTCTGGCCATCCAGGTTGCCGGTCGGCTCGTCGGCCAGGATGCACGACGGCCGGCTGACCAGTGCCCGGGCGATGGCGGCGCGTTGCCGCTCGCCGCCGGACAGTTCGCCCGGCCGGTGCTCCAGCCGGTGGCCAAGACCGACCGCTTGCAGCATGTCGGCCGCCGCGGCCAGCGCCTCGGCCTTGCTGGCGCGGCGGATGAGCAACGGCATGGCGACGTTCTCGACGGCGGAGAACTCGGGCAGCAGGTGGTGAAACTGGTAGACGAAGCCGAGGTGGCGGTTGCGCCAGTCGCCGCGGTCGACCTCGCCGAGCGTCGAAAAATCGCGCCCCATCAGGCTGACCTTGCCGGCCGACGGCGTATCCAGACCACCGAGCAAATGCAGCAGCGTGCTCTTGCCGGAGCCGGAGGCGCCGACCACGGCCAGCGTCTGGCCGGCCTCGACCGCCAGATCGACGCCGCTCAGCACCGGGACTTCCAGTCCGCCGCCGGTAAAGGTCTTGGACAGGCCAGCCGCCTGCAGGATGATCTCACTCATAGCGCAGCGCCTCCGCCGGATTGACCCGCGCCGCCCGCCAGCTCGGATAGAGCGTGGCGACCAGCGACAGCGCGAAGGCGATCGCCGTGACGCGCCAGACGTCGTCCCATTGCAGGTCGGACGGCAGGTCGGAAATGTAATAGACCTCCTTGGACAGGAACTGGATGCCCAGCAGCCGTTCGATGGCCGGCACCACGACGTCGATGTTGAGCGCCAGCGCGACGCCGCCGACGACGCCGAGCAGCAGCCCGATGCCGCCGACCAGCGCCCCCTGCACGACGAAGATCGCCATGATCGAGCGCGGCCGGGCGCCGAGCGTGCGCAGGATGGCAATGTCGGCCTGCTTGTCGGTCACCGCCATGACCAGCGTCGACACCAGATTGAAGGCCGCGACGGCGACGATCAGCGACAGGATGATGAACATCATCGTCTTCTCGATCTGCACCGCCCGGAAGAAATTGGCGTGGCTCTTGGTCCAGTCGTGCAGATAGGCATCGGCGTTGATGTAACCGACCAGTTCGCGGGCGATGCGCGGCGCCTGGAACAGGTCGTCCACCTTCAGGCGCACGCCGCTCACCATGTCGCCCATCTGATACAGGCGCTGGGCATCCTGCAAGTGGATCAACGCCAGCCCCGAATCGTATTCGTACATGCCGACTTCGAAGATGCCGACGACGCGGAAGGAACGCACGCGCGGCACCACGCCGGCCGGCGTCACCGTGCCTTGCGGTGCGATCAGGGTCACCTTGTCGCCGGTAAACACCCGCAGCGAGCGCGCCAGATCGGCACCGAGCACGACACCGAATTCGCCCGGTTTCAGATCGTCCAGGCTGCCGCTCTTGATCGTCCGGCGGAAATCGGCGACCTTGTCTTCCATGTCGGGCAGGATGCCGCGCACCAGTGCGCCCTTGACCCCGCCATCGACCGAAAACATCGCCTGCGACTGCACGAAAGGCGCCGCCGCCTTCACCTCGGGATGGGCCAGCGCCTGCTGCGCGATGGCCGGCCAGTCGGCCAGCTCGCCGCTGACGCCGGTGATCTGGATATGCGAGGCGACACCGAGAATGCGCGTGCGCAATTCCTTCTGGAACCCGTTCATCACCGACAGCACGACGATCAGGGCGGCGACGCCGAGCCCGATGCCGGCCATCGAGATCAGCGAGATGAAGGAGATGAAATGGTTGCGGCGCTTGGCGCGGGTATAGCGCAAGCCGATCAGCAACTCGTAGAAAAATGCCATTGCGGTCCGCCGAAAAACGGAAAGCCGCTATGGTACATGCTCCGCCGCCCGACAGCCTGCGCCGGCGACGACGCGGCGCTCAGCCGGCCGTCTCCGCCGGCGCCTCGTCGGCCCACAATTGTTCGGCGTCGAGCCTTACCCGATAGGCTTGATGCAATGCATCGGCCTGCAAGCGCACCGCCTGCTGGGCGGCTTCGCCGGCCTGCCGACGGGCCAGCAGCAGATCGCTCAGGCTGCCCTCGCCCAGCCGATAGGCACGCTGCGCCATGTCGGCTGCCGCTCCCTGCCGGCGTGCGGCGAGCTCGGCGGCCTCCCAGGCGAGCAATGCCGCCCGCGCACGACGCAGCTGATTGACCGCGGCCAGTTCGACTTCGCGGCGCACCGCCAGCAGGCGCTGGTTTGCCGCATCGGCACTGGCGGCCGCCGCGCGTTCGCCGGCCCGTCGGGCACCACCGGGCAGCGGAATGCTGATGAAGGCGCCGAGCACCTGCTCCTCGCCGCCCCGCTCGCGGGAAAAGGCGACCCCCAGCGCCGGGTCGGGCAGCCGCTCGGCGCGCTGCCGCGCCGCGCCCAGTTCGGCAATCCGGCGCTCGCCCTGAGCCAGCGCCAGTTCATGGCTGCGGTCGACCAGCGTCGCCACCCATTTTTCATCGTCGCCGGGCAAGGCCTGCGGCACCGGCAAGGCCTCGTCGTCGACCAGCGGCAGGCCGGGATAGCGGCGCGCCAACTGTTCGCGCTGACGCGCTGCCTCCGCCCCCAGCAATTGCGCCTGGGCCTCCGACTGGGCATGTGCCGCCTGGGCCAGCGTCAGTTCCAGCCGCGAAGCGTCGCCCAGCGCCAGCCGCCGTTCGACGATGGCGAGCTGACGGGCGAAACTGTCGCGAGCCGCCAGCGCTTGCCGCCAGGCTGCCGTTTCGGCGCGCCAGGCGAACCAGTCGACCAGCAACTGGCGACGGGCCTCATGCTGGTTGTCGCCATAGGCCGACCGGGCACGGGCCAGCGTCGCGTCGCCCAGTTCGCCGTCGAGGCCGGCCTTGCCGGGCAGGCGGAACGGGCGTTCGAGCGCACTGTTCCACTCGCCGAAACGCTGGCGTTCGGCCTCCGGCGGCGCACTGCGCCGCTGCTGGCCGCCCAGTCGCAAGGTCCATTCGTAGGGACCGGCAAGCAAGCGTTCGCGCTGCGCCGAGCCGACCGCCAGTTCGCTGGCCGCCGCCCGGGTTTCCGGACGCTCGTCGAACATGCGCCGTACCGTTTCGTCCGGCGGCAGGCCGGGCCAGTCGGCGGCGGCCGCCGTGCTGACCAGCCACAGGGCGAGGCACAGGCGGGTTTTCATAGCCGCCCCCGCTCGAGCACCGGCACGATCCAGTAAAACAGGCCGGCACCGGCCAGTTCGCTGCGCAGCACGGCGAGCAAGGCCTGCATGTCGCTCGCCCGACCGAGCGTGCGGATCGTCGTGCGCGGTGCATGACCGGCGACCAGATCGGCATCGGCCTGCAGATCGACCAGCGGGCCGTGCCCCTCGCCGTGATTGGCGGTGAACCCGGCGACCAGATCGGGATGGGAAAGCAGCAGATCTTCGACGGTCTGCGCCAGATCGGCGGGCATGACCAGGGTGAGCAGGACATCAGACATCGATTTTCTCCCGACGGGTAACGACGGCCGGCAGGCCGAAGCGACGGAACAGGATGGGCAGCAGGACCAGGGTCAGCACCGTCGAACTCAACAGACCGCCAATCACCACGACGGCGAGCGGCCGTTGCACCTCGGCACCGGGGCCGCTGGCGAACAGCATCGGCACCAGGCCGAAGGCGGCGATGCAGGCCGTCATCATCACCGGCCGCAGGCGACGCCGGGCGCCTTCGGCAACGGCCTGGCCGAGCGCCATGCCACGGGCCAGCAACTGATTGAAATGGCTGACCATGACCACCCCGTTGAGCACGGCGACGCCGAGCAGCGCGATGAAGCCGATCGACGCCGGCACCGACAGGTATTCGCCGGAAATCAGCAGACCGAAGACACCGCCGATCAACGCGAAAGGAATGTTGGACAGGACCAGCAGCGCCTGGCGCACCGAGCCGAAGGTGGAAAACAGCAGGAAGAAGATCAGGGCCAGCGCGATCGGCACGACCAGCGCCAGCCGTGCGGCGGCCCGCTGCTGGTTCTCGAACTGGCCGCCCCAGACCAGCCGGTAGCCGGTCGGCAGCGGAACCTCGCGGGCCACCGCCGCCCGGGCCTCATCGACGAAGCCGACCAGATCGCGGCCACGCACGTTGGACTGGATGACGACGTAGCGCTGGGCGTTTTCGCGATCCACCTTGACCGGCCCATCGACCCGTTCGATGCGCGCCACCTCGGCCAAGGGCACGCTGCCGCCGTCGGGCAGGGTCAGCCGCAAGGCGGCGAATTCGGCCGGTGCGTCGCGCAGCCGGGCCGGCCCGCGCAGGACCAACGGCACCCGGCGGCCGTCCTCGATGACCACGCCGGCCCGCTGCCCTTCGAGCAGGCTTTTCAGCACCTGCTGCACCTCGTTGACCGGCAGCCCGAGACGGCCGGCGGCCAGACGGTCGATGCGCACCTGCAGGTATTGCACGCCGTCGTTCTGCAAGGTGAAGGTATCTTCGGCACCGCGCACCTTTTTCACCGTATTTTCGATGTCGACCGCAAGACGGTTCAGGGTCGGCAGATCGGGGCCAAAAACCTTGATCGCCAGATCGCCGCGCACGCCCGTCAGCATTTCGGAAACCCGCATGTCGATCGGCTGGGTGAACGAAAAACCGACGCCCGGGAAATCGCCCATCACCTCGCGCAGCCGGTCGGCCAGCCAGGCCGGGTCGGACTGTCGCCAGGTATCGCGCGGCTGCAGCACGAGGAAGCTGTCGCTCTGATTGAGGCCCATCGGGTCCAGCCCGAGTTCATCGGCGCCGGCGCGGGCAACGATCGAGCGGACCTCGGGCACGCGCTCGAGAATCGCCTGCTGGATGCGCTGGTCGAGCGCCAGCGTCTGCTCCAGCGAAATCGACGGCAGCTTTTCCAGTTGCATGATCATGTCGCCCTCGTCCATCGTCGGCATGAAGCTCTTGCCGAGCAGCGGGAAGGCGGCGGCGGCGCCGGCCAGGGCGAGCAGCGCGGCAATCACGTAGCGCCGGGAATGGCGCAGCGCCGAATCGAGCACCCGGTCGTAGATCGCCGCCAGGCGGGCGACCAGCCAGGGCGTATGGTGGCTGCCGCGGCGGATCAGCCACGAGGCAAGCACCGGCACCACGGTCAGCGACAGCAGCAGCGACGCCGACAGCGCGAACACGATGGTCAGCGCCACCGGGCCGAACATCTTGCCTTCCAGCCCCTGCAGCGTCAGCAGCGGCAGGAAGACGATGATGATGATGGCAATGCCGGAAGCCACCGGCGCCGCCACCTCGCGTGTCGCCCGGAACACCAGGTGCAGCGCCGGCAGCCGCCGGCTGGCCGGATCGTCGGCCGCCAGCTGGCTCTCGACGTTCTCGACGACGACCACCGCGGCGTCGACCAGCATGCCGATGGCGATGGCCAGCCCGCCCAGGCTCATCAGGTTGGCCGACAGGCCGGCCAGCCGCATCATGATGAAAGCGGCCAGCGCCGACAGCGGCAGCATCAGCGCCACCACCAGCGCCGCCCGCAGATTGCCGAGGAAGGCCAGCAACAGCAGCACGACCAGTACGCTGGCTTCGAGCAAGGCGCGGGCGACGGTGCCGACCGCCCGGTCCACCAGCCGGCTGCGGTCATAAAACACGTCGACCTGCACGCCGGCCGGCAGAGTGGGCGCGATCTCGGCCAGCCGCGCCTTGACCCCGTCGACGACCTTACGGGCATTCGCCCCGCGCAGGCCGAGCACCAGGCCCTCGACCGCCTCGCCCCGGCCGTCGCGGCTCACCGCGCCATAGCGGGTCAAGGCACCGTAACCGACCTCGGCAACGTCGCCGACGCGCACGACACGTCCGTCGCGGGTGCGCAAAACGATGGCCCGCACGTCGTCGACCGTGGCAATCGCACCTTCGGCCCGGACCAGCAGCGACTCCTCGCCGTCGTTCAGGCGGCCGGCGCCGTCGTTGCGGTTATTGGCTTCGAGGGCCGCCTGCAGTTCGCCCAGCGACAAACCGCGCGCCGCCAGTTCCAGCGGATCCGGCCGCACATCGAACGTCCGCACCTCACCGCCCAGGCTGTTGACCTCGGCGACGCCGGGGATCGTGCGCAACTGCGGGCGGATCACCCAGTCGAGCAGCGTCCGCTTGTCGGCCAGCGGCAGATCGCCTTCGATGGTGAACATGAACATTTCGCCGAGCGGCGTGGTGATCGGCGCCAACCCGCCGCTGACGCCCGGCGGCAGGCTGTCCATGGCGATCGCCAGGCGTTCGCCGACCTGCTGGCGGGCCCAGTAGATGTCGGTGCCGTCTTCGAAATCGATGGTGATGTCGGTCAGTGCGTATTTCGACGTCGAGCGCAGCAGGCGCTGCTTCGGAATGCCCAGCATTTCCTGCTCGATCGGCACGACCAGCCGGGTTTCGACCTCTTCCGGCGTCATGCCGGGCGCCTTCAGGATGATCTTGACCTGGGTCGTCGACACCTCGGGAAAGGCATCGATCGGCAAGCCCATGAAAGCGGCGACGCCAGCCGCCACCAGCAACACGCTCAACACCAGCACGAACAGGCGCTGGGTCAGCGCAAAACGGATCAGGCGTTCGAGCATCACGGCGCCCTGTGTCCGCCGAGCATCGCTTTCAGCCCGGAGACGCCGGTAACGACCAGCTTTTCTCCGCCAGCCAGGCCGTCGACCGTAACCGTGCCGGCACTTTCAGCCAGCACACGCACCGGGCGGGCGATGTAGCCGCCGCCCGCGGCGGCAACGAAGACCAGCGTCTGGCCGGCCTGGCGAACCAGCGCCGCAGCGGGAATCGCCTTGCCGCCGGACAGCGGCCGGACCAGCTCGACTTCGACGCTTTGTCCCGGCGCCAGTTGCGCGGCACCGTCGCCAACCTCGGCGCGCACGCTCAGGCTCTGACTGCCGGCATCGATCGCCCGACCGACCGCGACGATCCGACCGTTGACCGCCGGTCGCAGCACCCTGACCGCATCGCCGTTGCGCAAGCCGGCCGCCATCGCCTGCGGCACCTGGATTTCCAGCCACAGCGGCGACAGCCAGCCGATCCGGTAGATCGCCGCCCCGGCTTCCAGCCGCTGGCCGAGCTGGGCATCCTGAGAAAGCACCGTGCCATCGATCGGCGCCCGCAATTCCAGTTCTCCGGCCAACCGGCCGGCCGCCGCCCCGATCATGGCCAGGCCGCGCGAGCGCTCGCCGGACTGGGCGGCAGCCTGGCGGGCAGCAGCCCGCGTGGCCTGCAGCCGCGCTTCGGGAATCAGGCCTTCGGCAAACAACAGCTCGTCGCGTTGCAGCGACTGCCGGGCCAGTTCGGCCTGCGCCCCCGCCTGCAGCGCATCGCGCTGGATTTCCAGCGCCTGCGGGCTGCTCAGGCGGGCCAGCAACTGCCCCTTGCGCACACTCATGCCGGGCACCGCCGTCAGCGTATCGACCACCGCGCCGATCGGCGCGGCCAGCACGCGCATCTGCGCCAGCGGCACTTCGACCCGGGCCGGCAAGCGCACGCTGCCGGCAACACCGCCGGCATCGACATCGATCAGCGTAATGCCCAGCGCGCGCACCTGGGATTCGTTCAGCGTCAGGCGGCTGGTGGACGGCGGAGTTTCGGCCAGCGCCTGGACGGCGCAGGCGGCAAGCAGCAGCAGGCAGGTTCTTTTCATGACGTCGAGTTTTTTCGGACAAGCTCCGATTGAACCACGCAAACATGAAAGGAAGCTGAAAGTCTTCATTGCAGTAAGGTCTTTCCCGGGCAGCCATTTCAGCTTGCTTTAATCCAGCTTCCCGACAATGCGCCCGGTTCATCTTCATCGACTGGGAATTTGCCCTCATGCCCTGCCTGCGTTGCACCCTTTCCCGCGCCTTCCAGAAAGTCCTGCTGGTCCCCGTCCAGCGCCCGGCCCGCACGCCGGAACAAGCAATCCTGCTGGTCGCCGTCTGGATCGCGCTGACCGGCAACCACGCGTTCTGGCGCGCCATCCTGCAGGGCCGCGACGGGCTGTCGCCGAGCACCTGGGGACTGGTCCTTGCCGTCGGTGCGGCGCTGGTCGCCGTGCATTTCCTGCTGCCGGCGCTGATCGCACCCCGCCGCTTGCTGCGGCCGGTGCTCGGGCTGTGGTTGCTCGTCTCGGCACTGGCCGGTTTCTACATCGACAAGTTCGGCATTTACATCGATGCCAGCATGATCCGCAACGTGCTGCACACCGATGTCGCCGAAGCCCGCGAATTGCTGACGCCCGACCTTTTCTGGCATCTGGCGATCTTCGCCGGGGTGCCCGGCTGGCTGCTCTGGCGCAATGTCTTTCCGGCAACGGACGGCTGGCGTGCCGGCTGGCTGCGGCGCGGCTTGTGGATTGTCGGCGTCGGCCTGATCGGTGTTGCCGGACTGGCACTGGCGTTCAAGGATCTGGCACCGCTGATGCGCAACCACAAGGAGATTCGCTATCTGGTGGTGCCGGAAAACGCCATTTACGGGATCGCCCGCAACCTGCAGCCGAACAAGGTCGGCACCCCGCTGCGCAAACTGCCGGTCGGCCCCGACGCAAAACTCGGCGCCGCCTGGCAGCAACGGCAGCGGCCGGCACTGTTCGTATTCGTGCTCGGCGAAACGGCCCGGGCCGCCAACTGGGGGACGCATCCGGGACCGGACGGCCAGCCGCGCGACACCACGCCGGAACTGGACCGGAAACCGCTGATCCGCTTCGCCGACGTCACCAGTTGCGGCACCAACACCGAAACCTCGGTGCCCTGTATCTTTTCCCCCCAGGGTCGCCGGCATTACGACGAGGACGCCATCCGCAACAGCGAATCGCTGCTCCACGTGCTGAACCGGGCCGGCTTCCACATCGTCTGGCGGGACAACCAGTCCGGCTGCAAGGGCGTCTGCTCCGATCTCGACAGCCAGGCGCCGGACCGGCAGAGCCTGCCGCAGCTGTGTCCGGACGACCATTGCCTCGACGAAGCGATGCTGGCCGGCATGGACAAGCTGCTCGCCGACGACAAGGGCAACCTGGTCGTCGTCCTGCACCAGATCGGCAACCACGGCCCGGCCTACTTCCGCCGTTATCCGGAAAGCTTCCGCCGTTTTGCGCCGACCTGCGACACCGCCGACCTGAGCCAATGTACGCAAGCGCAGATCGTTAACAGCTACGACAACGCCCTGCTCTATACCGATCATTTCCTGGCCCGCACCATCGATTTCCTCGAACGGCAGAGCGACCGTTTCGACACGGCGATGCTCTATGTGTCGGATCACGGCGAATCGCTGGGCGAGCACGGTCTGTTCCTGCACGGCATGCCCTACGCCATCGCCCCGCGCGAGCAGACTCAGGTCCCGATGGTGCTGTGGCTGTCCGACCGGTTTTCGCAGAATTTCGGCGTCGACCGCAACTGTCTGGCCCAACGCGCCCAACAGCCGGCCAGCCACGACAACATTTTCCATTCGCTATTAGGCCTGCTCGACGTCAGCACGCAGGTTTACGATGCCTCGCTCGACCTTTCGGCGGCTTGCCGTGGCTGAGCGGCAGATCGACCGGCACTGGCTGTACCGCCAGCTCCTGCTGCTGACGGCGATGGCGGCCGGGCTGCTGGCGCTGTTCCAGTTCACCGAACTCGACATGCGGCTGGCCGCGCTGGCCTTCGATCCGGTTCAGCAACGCTTCCCGCTGCAGACGCACTGGTTCCTGTCGACCGTACTGCACCACGGCATGAAGCAGTTTTCGTATCTGGCAACGGCGGCGGCGCTGGTCGTCTGCTGGCTCGGCCACCGCGGCCGCCTGAACTGGCTACCGCAACGCAGTGCCTGGCTGGCAGCCAGCGGAATGATCCTGATCCCGCTGTGCACGACCTTGCTGAAAATGCTGACCAACCGCCACTGTCCGTGGGATATCGTCGAATTCGGCGGCTTCGCGCCGCATCTCGGGCTGTTCGACACGGCACCGGCCGGGCTCAAACGCGGCCAGTGCTTTCCCGCCGGCCATGCTTCGGCCGGTTTCCTGTGGCTGGTCTGGGGCGTGGCGCTGGCCGGCGCCGGGCGCCGGATCGCCCGTCTGGCGTTGGTCGGCGGCCTGCTGCTGGGGGCCGTGATGGGAGCCGGACGGATGTTGCAGGGCGCCCACTTCCTGTCGCACACGCTGTGGTCGGCCTGGCTGGCCTGGGCGATCAGCGTCGGGCTGAGCGCGCTGTTCGGCGCAACGCCCTCGCCAGTCAGGCCGGCGCCAGACCGATCAGACCGATCCTGAAGCCGTCGGGCAGGTTTTCCGCCTGCAGACGCGCCCCGTGCAGTTCGGCAATGCGCGTGACGATGGCCAGGCCGAGCCCGTTGCCCTCGAGCACGTTGTCGCGATCACGGAAGAAACGTTCGCCGAGACGCTGCAGGGCCTCGTCCGACATGCCCTGGCCGCTGTCGCTGACAAACAGGTCGATCCCGCCAGCGGCACTTCGGCCGGCATCGACGCGCACCGGCGCATCGGCCGGCGAATAACGCAGGGCGTTGTCGAGCAGGTTGCGCAACACGATGCGCAGCAGGTCGACGTCGCCGATCACGCCCAACTCGGCCACCCCCTCGCCGACCTGGATACGCGCCGAGGCCTCACCGCCGGCGCGATCGATGCTCTCCACCACGTCGACCAGCAGATCGCCCAGGGCCAGCGTGCGCGAGCAAGGCAGCGTGGTCAGCGGGTCCAGCCTGGCCAGTCGCAGCAATTGCTCGACCAGGTGCGTGGCACGATCGACGCCCGACTCGATCTGCGCCAGCGCCCGTGCGCGAACGGCATCGTCGTCGCTGAGCCGGGCAACCTGGGTATGCACCTTGAGTGCGGCCAGCGGCGTGCGCAGTTCGTGTGCCGCATCGGCGGTGAACCGGCGTTCGTTGTCCAGCGTCCGGCCGAGTCGACCGAACAGGCGGTTGATTGCCTGGAGCAGCGGGCGCGCTTCGCCGGGAATGCCCGAGCGCGACAAGGGCGCCAGGTTGTCGGCATTGCGGGCAGTGACGTCGGCGGCGAGTTTTTCGAGCGGCCGCAGGCCGCTGCGCACCGACAGGTAGAGCATGAGCAGCAGGAAAGGGACGATCAGCGCCAGCGGAAACACCGTCTGCGAGGCCACTTCGAGCGAAGCGCGGTCACGCACGGCGATCGCGTGCGACACCTGGACGCGGAAACGGCCATCCTCCGATTCGGCATTGAGCACCCGCCAGCCACCGCCGTCGCGTTCGATATCGCTGTAACCGAGCAGGCCGAGCACCGGCACATCCGGCGCGTTGGCCGAACGCACGAAGACCGTGCCGTCGCTGCGACCGACCTGGAATTCGAGCGGCGGCTGGTACACGTCGCTGCTGTCGGCGCTGGCGGTCGCCAGACGCTCGGCCAGCACGTTGAGGTGGGAGGCGTTTTCTTCTTCGAGCAGCGCCAGCAGCAAGCGGCTGCTCTGCGCCAGGCTGCCGTCCATCAGTTCTTCGGCCTCGTGCTGCGCCTGTTCATAGCTGAACCAGCCGGCCAGCACCCAGATCAGCAGCACGGCGATGCCGAGCGCGGCGAGCAGACGCCAGCGCAGCGTGTTCAGCCACTCCGGCAGCCGGATCACGCTTCGCCGCCCAACTGGTAGCCCAGGCCGCGGACCGTCCGGATGAAATCGCTGCCGAATTTCTTGCGCAGGTGGTGGACATAGACTTCCACCGTGTTGCTGCCGGCCTCCTCGCCCCAGGCGTAGAGGCTTTCTTCGAGTTGCGCCCGGCTGCGGATATGTTTCGGATGCTGTAGGAATTCCTGCAGCAGCGCGTACTCCCGGGCCGACAGCGTGATTTCCTCGCCCTTGCAGGTCACCCGGCGGGCGGCCGGATCGAGGGTGACGTCGCGATGCCGCAACAGCGGACTGGCCTGCCCGCCGGCACGACGCAGCAGCGCCCGCAAGCGGGCCTGCATCTCGCCGAGATCGAAGGGCTTGGTCAGGTAATCGTCGGCGCCGCTGTCGAGACCGGCGATCTTGTCGTCGGGCGTATCACGCGCGGTCAACACCAAGACCGGCGTCGATTTGCCGGCACCGCGCAGGGCCTGCAGCACACCGATGCCGTCCCGGCGCGGCAAGCCGAGATCGAGGATGCACGCGTCGTAATCGTGATCGAGCAAGGCGCGCAGCGCGGTTTCTCCGTCGCGCACCCAGTCGACCGCATAAGCGGCGATGCCCAGCCCGGCACGGATGCCGTCGCCGAGCAGCGCATCGTCTTCAACCAGCAGGATTCTCAATACTAGCGTCCGATCTTGTTCAACAGGGCCTGCACTTCCTGGCGCCGGCCCTGATCGGCCAGTTCCCGGCCCGGCCGCGGCGACGCCTTGAGCGCACGTTCGAGGTAGTGACGCGCTTCGGCGATCCGATCCTCGTCGACCAGATACTCCCCGTAAAAGAAATTCGGGTCAATCCCGTCCGGATTGATGGTCAGCGCCTTGCGCAGCATCGCCTCGGCCTGCTTCTTGTCGCCGAAACCGACCGGCCAGCGCGGCACTTTGGCATACAGCGTGCCCAGGCTGGTATAGGCCGAGCCCTGCAGGGATTTCTCGTCGAGCTTGAGGCTTTCCTCGAGCAGGCGACGGGCCTCCTTGGCCATCGACAGGGCACCGAGACCGCCGCGGGCGCCAGCCTCGCTGGAGACGACGATGCCTTCCCAGATCAGCGCCGCCGCCAGATTGGGATTGGCCGCGCTGAGCTGGTGTGCCTTGTCGGCCAGCGCATGGTACTGGTCGGCCTGCTCCTTGGCCGGCAGCTTGTACTTGATCTCGGCCCAGCGATCCTGGATCGGCTTGACCAGTTCGTCGCCGGGCGCCGCCAGACAGGCTGCGGTCGACGCGGCAAACAAGGAAAAAATCAGGATGGAACGACGCAACATGGAACATCTCCTCGATTCAAATTTTTTTTGCGGCATGCCGCTTGATGACTGCCAGCTTGCCCTTGACGCCGCCATCGACCAGCGCCGGCGCCAGGCCGTTCAGCCAGGCGAACAGTCGCTCGGGGAAACCCAGCACGCGCTCCCGGGCGCAGCAAGCGAGCAGATCGACGATCGCTGCAGCGACTTTCTCCGGCGAATCGCTGGCATTGCCGAGCGCCTGGTTGAGGGCATTCACCGCCGGCGAGTTGAGCGGCGTGTCGATGGCCCGCGGCGCGATGTGGAAGACCTCGACCCGGCTGTCCGCCAGTTCGCGGCGCAGGGCCTGCGAAAAACCGCGCAACCCGGCCTTGGCCGCGGAATAGGCGGCAAAGCCGGCGAACGGGATGCTGCCGAAGGCCGAGCCGATATTGACCACCGCCGCGGCCGGCCGCATCCGCAACTGCGGCAGCAGGCTGCGGGTCAGCTGGATCGGTGCTTCGAGATTGGTACGCAGGATGCGCTCGATCTCCTTGCCATCCTGTTCGTCGAGCAGGCCGAAGCCGCCGACGCCGGCATTGTTGATCAGCATGTCGGCCTCGAACTGCTGCGCCGCAGCGACGATTTCGTCGATCCCGACGGAGGTGCCGAGATCGGCCTGGAGCAGTCGATAGTCGCTGCCGGCCGGCATCTGCAGACGGGCCAGCTTGTCGGGATCGCGTCCGGTCAACAGCAGGACGGCGCCTTTTTTCGCCAGCGCCCGGGCCAGGGCTTCGCCGAGGCCGCCGGTGGCGCCGGTCAGGACGATACGGGCACCGGTCAGTTGCATGTCGCCGTCCCCGCCACCGGCAACGAGCGGAAGACGTCGCCGTAAAGCTTGAAGAAGACACGGGCGGCATGCGCCACATCGGCCTGGTCGGCGGGGGTCATCGCGTCGACCAGACGGGCCAGGTGCTGGGTGTGCTCCTGGTCCAGCGTACCGTGCGAACGGAGGTAGGAAAACGCCTTGTCGGGCAGGCCGAGCACCTGCTGGATACGGTCGGCGGCAGTCAGCGCCAGCGCCACGCTGGTGCCTTCCAGCACATAGACCATGCCGAAGAAAGCGGCCGGATTGCCGCGCTGGATGGTGTCGTAGGCGTAGGCGACCATCACCTCGGCAGCCAGGCCGGGCCGGCTGTTGCGCACGGCCTGCGCATCGCCGCCGGCGGCGGCGATGTCGTCGAGAATCCATTCCTCGTGGCCGATTTCTTCCTCGATGTATTCGGCAACGGCACGCCGCATCCAGCCCAGACGTTCAGGCAGCCGGCCGCCCAGCGTCATCAGCAGCGGCGTGGTGTGACGGACGTGATGGTAGGCCTGGCCGAGGAAGGCCCGATAGGACTCGAGCGTGACCCGGCCCTGCAGGCAGTCGTCGATGATCGGGGCGCCGAGCAGCCAGGCGCGGGCTTCCGCGGTCGACGCTTGCAGACTTTCATAAAAGGACATGGGGCGTTTCCTTGTTCGCGTAAATCGCCGCGATGGCGGCGGCATGATGGTCGATGATCCGTTCGCGAACCGGCCGGCCGTTGCCGGTGGCCAGTCCGTTGACCGGGGTAAACGGCGGAACGGCTTGCCAGCCGGCCAGCCGCGCATAATCGGGAAGCTGCGCGTTGACCGCAGCCAGCAGCGCGTCGACCTGGGCCGTTGCAAGACCGGGCATGGTCACCAGCAACGCGACCGGTGCCGGTTTGCCGTCGCCGACCACCACCGCCTGGAGGATGCGGGGATCGCCGAGCAGCAGCGCTTCCGGCCATTCCGGCGAAATGTTGCGACCGAAGGAGGTGATCAGCAGGTTCTTGCGCCGGCCGGCCAGATGGACGTGGCCGCGATTGTCGATGTCGCCCAGATCGCCGGTCGGAAAAGCGGCCGGCGGTGGTGCCGGCTGCCCGGCATAGCCCAGGAAGGCGCGCGTCTCGACGTACAGTTCGCGGGCGTCGGCAACAACGCGGGCGTGACCGAGCGGCCGGCCGACGCCGTCGCCGTCATCGCCCGGACGATTCAGGCAAGTCACCGAACCGGCTTCGGTCAGGCCATAGCCCTGATAGGCCGGAATCCCCGCCGCCCGCGCCTGGGTCAGCAGCTCGGCGGCCACCCGGGCACCGCCGACGGCGGCAAAAACCAGCGATGCCGGCGGTCGACCGCCGGATTGGCGCAAAAATGCGGTCCATGCCTTGAGCAGTTCCGGCACCAGGATGACACTCGCCGGCTGCACGCGATCCGCCGCCGCATTCAGCGCCGCCGGATCGAAACCCTGCCGGCCCGCCCAGCCGAGTTCGGCGAGCGGCGGCAGATGTACCGGCATGCCGCGCAGCAAGGGCGCGTAGACGCCGGCAACGTTTTCCAGCAGCAAGGCCAGCGGCAGCACGCACAGATGGCGGGTCAGCGGCAGATCGTGCAAGCGGTCGCGCACCGCCAGCGCCGTGTCGTGCAGGCCTTCGGCGCTCAGACAGACGCCCTTCGGCGCACCGGTACTGCCGGAAGTGAAGGAAATCTTGGCCGTTCCCGGCGGCAACTCGACCGCCGGCGTGACGCGCCGCATCCAGGTCAGTCCCTGCCACTCGCCGAGCAGACAGAAACCGAGATCGAGCCGGCCGATGCGTTCCGGCTGATCGGTCAGCAGGCTGTCGGCAGCCGACTGGCTCAGCGCGTGCGCCATCTGCGCATCGCTGAAGAAGGCCGGCAACGGCAGATGCACCACGCCGGCCTGCTGGGCCGCCAGATCGGCGACCACCCAGGCCGGGCTGTTGTCGGCCAGCACCGCCAGCACACGGCTGCCGGCCAGACGCGCGCCCAGCACATCGACTGCCGCGGTGACGCGCGCCACATCCCAGGTCTCGCCGGCGCCGCCGACCAGCATGATCTCCTCGGCCGGCCGGCTATCCAGCAGACTACGCCAATTCACGTCAGTCACCGGTGATCTCCCGATCCACAGCCAGCCGGATGCGCCCGGCGACGACGACCGGATCGGTCTCGTAGTAGCTGCCCCACGAACTCGCCTGCTCGCCCAACCGGGCCGGATCGGCAGCGGCGAGCGCCAGCGGGGCCAGGCCGAGCTTGCGGAAGATGCCGATCAGTTCGCGGGTGGCGGTGAAACAGACCCATTCGAAACCCAGGCGATCGAGATGCGCCGCCAGCCGCAGGATCACGTCGACGCTGCTGCCGGCACGCTCGGCAGCCAGATTGCCGACCTCGACGATGCGCTCGCGCGCCACCGGCTGACCGGCCAGCCGGCTGACCGCCTGATCGACCGGCTCATCCAGATACTGTTCGAGCATCAGCCGCCGGTCGGCGGCGCTGCGCCAGCCGGCCGCGGCACGGATCACGCCGTCGCGTTCGACAAGCATCAGGTTGGGCGCGAATCCCGGCACTTCGGCAGCGTAGCGCTTGCGGAACACCGCACGCACGAAGGCCTCGGCCGCGTCGCGCTGCGGCCCGCCGGGCACGACGTGGCGGATGATCGGCGGCTGCCGACGACTCGGAGAAAGCTGGCGCATGGCTTCCGGCATGGGGACCTCGCACGAATGGCAATGTCGGCATGCTGCCGGCCCTCCCTTAAGACGACCTTAAAGCATCGCCAAGCGGCGCCGATGGTAGACTTGGTCGTTTTTCGCCCCCTCCCGAACGCCGTGCATCTGACCCTGCTCGTCCCCGAACTGATCTGGCCCGAACCGGGCGACGACCAGACGCTGGCACACTGCCGCGCCCCCGGTCTGGCCTGGCTGGCAGCGCGGGCGCAGGCAACACGCCAGCCGCGCCAGCCCTGGGAGGAAGCCCTGTTCGCCTGCTGCGCCCGACCGCCGCTCGGCCTGGCCACGCTGCGCCGGCTGGGCGAGGCCGACCGCCCCGACGACGTCGCCGGCGACTGGCTGTGCGCCGACCCGGTACACCTGCGTTTCCACCACGAGCGCATCGTGCTCGCCGACGCCGGCGCCTTCGCGATCGATGCCGCGCAGGCGGCGGCGCTGGTCGATGGCCTGAATGCGCAGTTTTCCGATCTCGGCCATTTCGAAGCGGCCACGCCGCGACGCTGGTACGTGCGCCTGAATGCTGCGGTCGACCATGTCGCCGCACCGCTTTCCCAAGTGGCCGGTCGCCGCGTCGATAGCGAACTGGCGGACAAGACCGGCCCGCTGCACCGCTGGCTCAACGAAGCGCAGATGGTGCTGCACGCGCTGCCGACCAATGCCGCGCGCCAGGCCAGCGGCGAACCGGCGGTCAACAGCCTGTGGCTATGGGGTGCCGGCCGACCGGTCGACATGCCGCTGCCTTTCGACGCGGTGTTCGGCAACGATCCGCTGGTCGCCGGACTGGCCCGCCACGCCGGCCGCGAGGCCCGCTCCTGTCCGGCCGGACTGGCCGATCTGCCGGCCTCGTCCTCGCCGCTGGTCGTGCTCGACACGCTGCTGCCCAAGGTCGTCTATGAAGACCCGGAAGGCTGGCTGCAGGCCCTGGCGGCACTCGACGCGGACTGGTTCACCCCCTTGCGCGGTCGACTCGGCCGCGACATCAAAAAACTCGACATCGTCGCCCCGACCGTTTACGGCCTGCTGCGCTGGACGCTGGGTGCCGGCGCTCGCTGGCAATTCTGGCGCGGCCAGCGCGACGTAGCCACGCTGGCCGGCGAACTGGCCAGGGAAGGAAGCCCCGCTTGACCCGCATCGTCACCCGCAGCGCGCCGCCGCGCACCGTCTGGCAACTCGAACAGCAGGGCCTGCACCCCCTGCTCGCCCGCCTCTACGCCGCGCGTGGCGTCACCGACAAGGCCGAGCTCGACTACGAACTGAAATCGCTGCTGCCACCGGCCGCGCTGACCCACGCGACCGACGCCGCCAGCCTGCTCGCCGACGCCATCGAGGCCGAGGCAAGAATGCTGATCATCGGCGACTACGACTGCGACGGCGCCACCGCCACCGCCGTCGGCATGCGCGCCCTGAAGGCGCTCGGCGCCGACGTCGATTTCCTGCTGCCCGACCGCTTCAAGCTCGGCTACGGGCTGTCGCCGGAGATCGTCG
Source organism: Azonexus sp. R2A61 (assembly GCF_021401135.1). Classification (GTDB taxonomy): domain Bacteria; phylum Pseudomonadota; class Gammaproteobacteria; order Burkholderiales; family Rhodocyclaceae; genus Azonexus. Next base: position 460,654 of record NZ_JACBFO010000002.1, read on the forward strand.
ACGTCGCCGCGCAGCAATCGCCCGACCTGATCATCACCGTCGACAACGGCATCGCCAGCCTCGAAGGCGTCGCCCGCGCCCAGCAGCACGGCATCGCCACGCTGATCACCGACCACCACCTGCCGGCCGAAACACTCCCTGCGGCCGATTGCATCGTCAATCCCAACCAGCCGGGTTGCGACTTCCCGTCGAAGTGCATTGCCGGCGTCGGCGTGATGTTCTACGTGATGCTGGCGCTGCGCGCCGAACTGCGCGAACGCGGCTTTTTCGCCGAGCGCCCGGAACCCAACTTCGCCGACCTGCTCGATCTGGTCGCCCTCGGCACCGTCGCCGACGTCGTCAAGCTCGACCGCAACAACCGCATCCTGGTCAGCCAGGGCTTGAAGCGCATGCGCGCCGGCCGCCTGCAGCCGGGCATCGCGGCGCTGTTCAAGGCGACCGGCCGCGATCCGCGCAAGGCCACGGCCTTCGATCTCGGCTTCCTGATCGGACCGCGCCTGAACGCCGCCGGCCGGTTGGCCGACATGCGCCTGGGCGTCGAATGCCTGCTCACCGACGATCCGTCGCGTGCGCTGCAGATCGCCCAGCAACTGGACACGCTGAACCGCGAACGGCGCGAAATCGAGGCCGGCATGCAGGAACAGGCGCTGCTGTTGCTGGAAACGATGGACGTCGAGGATGCCGCGCCGGGCATCGCGCTGTTCGACGCCAGCTGGCACGAAGGCGTGGTCGGCATTCTCGCCTCGCGGATCAAGGATCGCCTGCACCGGCCGGTATTTGCCTTCGCGCCCAGCGAAGGCGGCATCGTCAAGGGCTCCGGCCGTTCGATTCCCGGCCTGCATCTGCGCGACGCGCTGGACCTCGTCGCCAAGCGCGCCCCCGGCCTGTTGCTGCGCTTCGGCGGCCACGCGATGGCTGCCGGCGCAACGCTGCGCGCCGAGGACTTCACGCGGTTCCAGACCTTGTTCGCCGACATCGCCGGCGAACTGCTGGCACCGTCCGACCTGACCCGCACGCTGGAAACCGACGGCGCGCTCGAAAGCGGCTACATCTCGCTGGAAATCGCCCGCCTGCTGGAAAACGAGATCTGGGGCCAGGGTTTCCCGGCACCGCTGTTCGTCGACGAATTCGACGTCGAACAGCAGCGCGTGCTCAAGGAAAAGCACCTGAAACTGCGCCTGAAGAAAGGCAACGCACGGATCGACGCCATCCAGTTCAATTTCAGCGCCCAGCCCGGCGCCCGCACGCGCGCGGCTTTCCGGCTGTCGATCAACGAATACCAGGGCGTCGAGAACCCTCAACTGATGATCGAACACCTGGAGTAAGGCGGCATGCGCCGGAAAAAAGCCCCGATTCTGCGGTCGACCGCAGGATCGGGGCTTTTTTCTGCCGGCGGTCGGAGGGCCGCCAGCCTTACGGCTTGATCGCCACCTTCAGCACGCCGTCGCGCTGGTTGGCGAACAGATCGTAGGCGGCGACGATGTCGTCGAGCTTGTACTGGTGGGTGACCAGCACGCCGAGATCGAGGCGTTCGGCGGCCAGCACGTTCATCAGCCGGCGCATGCGTTCCTTGCCGCCCGGACACAACGCGGTATTGATCCGGTGATCGCCGAGGCCGGCAGCGAAGGCGGACAGCGGAATGGTCAGGTCGCTCGAATAGACGCCCAGGCTGGACAGCGTGCCGCCCGGCTTCAACACGCGCAGCGCCGATTCGAAGGTGCCCTGCGTGCCGAGCGCTTCGATGGCCGAATCGACGCCGCGCCCGCCGGTCAGCTTCATGATTTCGTCGACCACGTCGCAATGGTGGAAATTCAGCGTCACGTCGGCGCCCATCACCCGGGAAATGCCCAGCCGGTGGTCGTTGCCGTCGACGGCGATGATCGTCGTCGCGCCGAGCAGACGGGCGCCGGCCGTGGCGCACAGGCCGATCGGTCCTTGGGCGAACACCGCGACGGTATCGCCGAGCCGGATATTGGCGTTCTCGGCGCCCTTGAAACCGGTGGACATGATGTCCGGGCACATCAGCACCTGTTCGTCGGTCAGGCCATCGGGAATCGGCGCCAGATTGCCCTGCGCGTCGGGCACCAGCACATATTCGGCCTGCGTGCCGTCGATCAGGTTGCCGAAGCGCCAGCCGGCGGTCGCCTTGTAGCCGTGACAGCCGCATTTGCCGGCGCCGACCAGGTAGCTGCCATCCTGCGACGGCACACCGTCCTGCGCCGCGTAGGAGGCGAAGCTCGGGCAGATGGCACCGGCGATCACCCGCTGGCCCTCGCGATAGCCCTGCACCGCACTGCCCAGCTTCTCGATGACGCCGACCGGCTCGTGCCCGACGGTGAGGCCCGGCGCGACCGGGTACTCGCCTTTCAGGATATGCACGTCGGTACCGCAGATGGTAGTGGTGGTGATGCGCACCAGCGCATCGTTCGGCCCGATCTCCGGCAGTTTCTTGTCGGCCAGTTCAATCCGGCCGGGGGCCACGAAAACTGCAGCTTTCATCATGCTCATGGAAAGTCTCCCGAATTGTGAAAGAAGCAGTTTCATTATAGGCCTGCCCGGTGTCCGGCATCGCCGGCCAACCGGAAGCGGCCGGAATTTCTCCGAAAATGCGCGGTCGACCGCAGCAAGCGGCGTTTTTTGTCGGCAAAACATCCCCATGTACTGGCGATGGGCCGGCCGGAACGGTATGCTTCGCCGTCCCTTCCTTTGCTTCCGTGATGAATTCGGAAACCGCGTACGTGATCGGTGCCTTGATGATGCTCGCCAACGGCGGCGTCCTCGGTCTCGTGCACCGGGATCTGCTGCCCAGCCTGCGTCCGAGCGCCGTTTCGTGGCGCATCGGCACCTTGCTGATCGCCGGCGGTTGCCTGATCATCCTCGGCCAGAAACAGTTGCCGGCGCACATCATCCTGCCGCTGGCCAACGGCATGATCATGCTCGGTTTCACCGGTTACTGGCGCGCCATACGGCAGTTTTACGACCTTCCCGACCGGTTCTGGATGCTGCTGCCGTTCGCTGCCGGCACCTTGTCGACTTTCTGGTTCACCGCCATCGTGCCGGCCATCGGAGCGCGCGTCCTGGCCGTGACGCTGTGCTGGCTGGCGCTGTTCTCGTTCTGTTCGGCCACGCTGCTGTCGCCGCGCCTGCAGGACAATGCGCTGAGCCGCCGGGTGCTGGCCTGGATCTTCGTTGGCGCGGCGGGCTTTGCGCTGCTCCGGCTGATGCTCTTCGTGCTGCCCGGCATGCCGCCAATCGACAACGTCGTCGATTCGAGCAACTGGATCAACATCGCCACGCCGATGGTCGCCGGCATCATGCCGGTGGTCGGCACCACCGCCTTCCTGCTGATGTGTTCCGAACGCCTGCGCCGGCAGTGGGAGCATGCGGCGTCGACCGATTACCTGACCGGCCTGGCCAACCGCCGGACCCTGGCCGAGGCCGGCGAACGCCGTTTCCGCGAGATGCGGCGCGGCGACCAGCGTCTGGCAGTGGCGGTCATCGACATCGATCATTTCAAGTCGATCAACGACCGCCACGGCCACGACACCGGCGATCAGGCGTTGCGCCATGTCGCCGGGACGCTGGAGCGGCATTGCCGCAACGACGAGCTACCCGGTCGCCAGGGCGGCGAGGAGTTCGTCGTGGTGCTGTCGGTATCCGGCCCGGAAGAAGCCAGCCAGGCCGGCGAACGTCTGCGCCAGGCCGTCGAAAGCCAGCCTTTTCGCGTCGGCGACATCACCATGCCGGTCACCGTATCGATTGGCATCGCCTGCCAGACGCCGTCCGACGCCAGTTTCGACCAGTTGCTCGGACGGGCCGATTCGGCGCTCTACACCGCCAAGGACAGCGGCCGGAACCGTGTGGAAAGCGCCAACTAGCGCTGCGGCTGCCCGCGCAGGTAGTCGGCCAGCTGAACCTCGGCCAGCGGCTTGGCAAACAGGTAGCCCTGAAACTCCTGGCAGCCGAGCGCGTTGAGCACCGCCAGTTGGGTCTGCTTCTCGACCCCTTCGGCGACGACCCGCAGGTTGAGGCTGTGGGCCAGCGACACGATGGCGCGGGTGATCGCCAGCCCCTCGTTGCCGGCATCGCATTCAATGACGAAGGAACGATCGACCTTGAGGATGTCGATCGGGAAACGCTTCAGGTAGGCCAGCGACGAATAGCCGGTACCGAAATCGTCGATTGCGATGAATACGCCCATCGCCTTCAGTTCGTTGAGCACGCCCAGCGCCCGCTGTACGTCGCCCATCAGCACACCTTCGGTGATTTCGAGTTCGAGGGCCTCCGGCGGCAGACCGGCTTCATCGAGAACGACCCGGACCAGGGCCGCCAGATCCTTTTCGCGGAACAGGCTCGGCGAGATATTCACGGCCACCCGCAGATCGCGGAAGCCCTGCGCCCGCCAATGCGCCGCCTGGCGGCAGGCCTGACGCAACACGAACCAGGTCAATTGACCGATCAGGCCGTTTTCCTCGGCCAGCGGGATGAAGCGGACCGGCGAGACCGAACCGAACTCGGCGCTGTCCCAGCGGACCAGCGCCTCGAAGCCGAAAGGCCGGCCACGGGTGTCCACCTTGGGTTGATAGACCACGAACAGCTCTTCCTGCTCGACCGCCCTGCGCAATGCGGAATCGAGCGCCAGCCGGTCGCGCGCCGCGACGTTGAGCGCTTCGGTATAGAACTGGAACTGCCCCTTGCCGAGCTTCTTGGCATGATGCATCGCCGCGTCGGCATGGCGCAGCAGCGCTTCGAGATCGATGCCGTCGTCGGGAAAGACGCTGACGCCGATGCTGCAATCGACGCGCAGTTCGTGCCCGTCGAGCATGATCGGATCGGCAATCGCATCGCGCACCCGATGCAGGATGTGCAGGGTATCGGTCAGGCTGCCGTAATCGCCGAGGATCAGTACGAACTCATCGCCACCGTAACGGGCAACGGTATCCGATTCCCGCAGGCAGGCCTGCAGACGCTTCGCCACCTCGACCAGCAAGCGGTCGCCGGTGCCGTGGCCAAGGCTGTCATTGACGAACTTGAAGTTGTCGAGATCAACGAAGGCCAGCACGCCGCGCCCGCCGCGCCGCTGGGCCATGCGCAATGCCTGCTGCAGACGGTCCTGGAGCAGGTTGCGATTGGGCAGACCGGTCAACGGATCGTGCGTCGCCTGATATTCGAGTTGCTGCCGGTAACGGTGCTGGGCGGTGATGTCCTCGACCGTGCCCTCGTAATACAGCGCCTCGCCTTGCGGGCTGTAGACCACGTGGGCATGTTCCGAAATCCAGATCCGGCTGCCATCGCGGCGATAGACCTCGGATTCGAATTCGGTGACGCGGCCGTGTTCGCGGATCAGCTGCTTGAATGCCTCGCGGCGCTCCGGATCGACGTACAGATTGCCGGCGATGTCGGACAGGCCGGCCATCAGTTCGGAGGGCGACTCGTAGCCATAGAGCTGGGCCAGCGCCAGGTTGGCCGCCAGGTAATGCCCGTCGATCGAGGTCTGGAACATGCCGACGACGGAATCCTCGAAGATGCTGCGGTAACGCAATTCGGCATCGGCCAGTTGGCGCTGCCCCAGCACCTGTTCGGTGATGTCCTCGATGAAGCCCTCGAGCACGCGCTTGCCATTTTCGTCGAGCACCACCGAGCCGCGCTCGAATACCCAGCGTTCGCGGCCGTCGCGATGGGTGATCCGGTATTGCAGACGATAACGCCCGCTGCCGGCCATCGCGTTGACGATCACCTGACGCGCCCGCGCCCGATCGTCGGGATGCGTGATCGCATCGAGCGAAGTCACCTTGTTGTACTCCAGTTCGTCCGGACAGTAACCGGTCAGTTCACGGCTGCCGTCGCTGACGAAATGCATGGTCCACTGTTCGTCGATCGCACAGCGGAAAACCATGCCATCGAGATTGCGCACCAGAACCTGCAGCACCCGCTCGCTGTCGATGCCGGCCCATGCCGAATCGCGACGCTTGCGCAGCACCGGCAGAAAACCTTTGGGAGGGACGATATCGTTCACGTCGGACATGGATGGAGTCAGCAGAAACAATGTTGATACAGCAAGTTCCTTGCCTGAATGAAACAAAGGACAAACTTGCCAAAATCCGAACAAAAACAACAAGAACGTCGATGTCGAATCGGCACCAACGCACCAGACAGGTGCAAACTTTCTGCTGCATTGCACCAAACACCGACAGATCGCGTCAACCGCGCGTTGTATAATTCGCCGTTTGAATTCAATCGGTTGACATGACAATGGAAGCAGAACAGCTCAACAGCATCGCCAACAAACTCGACGACCTGGCGCAGCGCGCCGATGAGTTACGGAGGTATCTTTGACTACGATAACAAGCGCGAACGCCTGACCCTCCTCAACAAGGAGATGGAAGACCCGAAGATCTGGGATGACCCGAAACGGGCCCAGGAACTCGGGCGCGAGAAGAAATCGCTGGAAGACATCGTGCTGGTGCTGGAAGCCGTCGATGCCGGCATCCGCGATGGTCGCGAACTGTTCGCGATGGGGCGCGACGACGGCGACGACGATACGCTGCTGGCGGTGGCCGCCGACAACGAGGAACTGGAAAAGAAGGTCGGCAATCTCGAATTCCGCCGGATGTTCAACAACCCCTCCGATCCGATGCCCTGCTTCCTGGAAATCCAGGCCGGCGCCGGCGGTACCGAAGCCCAGGACTGGGCGTCCATGCTCCTGCGCATGTACCTGAAATACGGCGAAAAGAAGGGGTTTACCGTCGAGGTCATGGAAGAGTCGGAAGGCGACGTCGCCGGCATCAAGAGTGCTACCGTCAAGTTCAGCGGCGACTACGCCTACGGCACGCTGCGCACGGAAACCGGCATCCACCGCCTGGTGCGCAAGTCGCCGTTCGACTCGAACGCGCGCCGCCATACCAGCTTCACCTCGGTCTTCGTCTTCCCGGAAGTCGATGATTCCATCGAAATCGCCATCAACCCGGCCGACGTGCGCACCGACACCTACCGCGCCTCCGGCGCCGGCGGTCAGCACATCAACAAGACCGACTCCGCCGTGCGTCTGACGCACGTGCCGACCGGCATCGTCGTGCAGTGCCAGAACGACCGTTCGCAGCACCGCAACCGCGACGAAGCCTGGTCGATGCTGCGTGCCCGTCTGTACGAGCACGAACTGCGCAAGCAGCAGGCCGAGCAGCAGAAGCTGGAAGACGCCAAGTCCGACATCGGCTGGGGTCACCAGATCCGTTCCTACGTGCTCGACCAGAGCCGGATCAAGGATCTGCGCACCAACTACGAAGTCGGCAACACCCAGGGCGTGCTCGACGGCGACCTCGACGGCTTCATCGAAGCCAGCCTGAAACAGGGCGTCTGACGACGCCGGCCGGCAGGTCTAGACCGACCAGCCGGCCGCGCGGTCCAGCCACAGCAGCACCGTCTCGTAGAGTCGCTCCGGCACCACGGGCTTGGCGATGAAATCGTCCATGCCCGCGTGCAGGCAACGTTCGCGGTCCTCGGCGAAGGCGTTGGCGGTCATCGCCACGATGGGCATGTCGCCGCCCAGCTCGCGGATTCGCCCTGCCGCTTCGAGACCGTCCATGCGCGGCATCTGCATGTCCATCAACACCAGTGCCGGCGGTTCGCGATCGATCTCGGCCAGCGCCGCCAGACCGTCCACCGCGCAACGTACGGTCAACAGCGCATCGCGCAGCAATTCGCCGGCCACCTCCCGGTTGATCTCGTCGTCTTCGACGAGCAGCACGCACCGGCCGGCGTGCCTTTCACGCAGTTGGCGCTCGGCCGCCAGGACTTCCGGCGCATCGGCGGCGGTCGCCGGCGCCCGCGAAAGGCGCACGGTAAACCAGAACCGGCTGCCCTCGCCGAGGCAGCTGTCGACACCGGTCTCGCCCCCCATCAGGCCGACCAGCCGGCGGGTGATTGCCAACCCGAGTCCGGAGCCGCCATAACGGCGTGCGGTCGACGTGTCGGCCTGCTGGAAATCGTCGAAGACCCGCTCGCAGTCCGCGTCGGCCAGACCGATGCCGGTATCACTCACCGAAAAGCGCAGCGTGACGGCAGCGGCATCGTCGGCCAAGCGTTCCAGCGTGATCGTGACGCTGCCGCTGTCGGTGAACTTGATGGCGTTGGCGACGTAATTGATCAGGGCCTGCGTCAAGCGTGTGGCATCGCCCAGCAAGACCTCGTCCGCTCCGGCTGCGACATCGACGAACAGTGCCAGTCCCTTGCCGGCTGCCTTGCCCTTGAGCATGGCAGCCACGTTGGCGACGATCGCCCCCGGCGTCAGCGGCAGCGATTCCAGCGTCAGCCGGCCCGCCTCGATTCGCGACAGGTCGAGTACATCGTTGATGACCCCGAGCAGCAGTTTGCCGGCCGCATCGATGCGCTCGGCACGTTCGGCCTGCGCCGGGGGCAGGTTGTCGCGGCGCATCAGGTGGGCCAGCCCGATGATGGCGTTGAGCGGCGTCCGGATTTCGTGACTCATGCTGGCCAGAAATGCCGATTTGCTGCGACCGGCCTGCTCGGCCGAATCCCGAGCCGCGGCGAGGTGCTCGGTCAGCGCACGCTCGCGGCTGACGTCACGGACCAGCAGCGCGAACTGGAGTTGCCCCTCGACCGGGTCGAGCGCCATCGACGACACCTCGACCGGACACCGCAAGCCGTCCGTCCGGATCGCCGTCATCGCCACATGCTCGATCCGGCCGCCGCCGGCCAGCAAGGCCAGGTCGCCCTGATCGACCAGCGCCGGCAGAAAGCGTCCGACCGTGCAACCGGCCATCGCCAGCTCGCCGATGCCGAACAACTGCCGGGCGTTGGCATCGAAGGATTGCAGGTTGCCGTGCCCGTCGATCACCAGTACGCCGAGCGCCGTTGCGCTGAGCAGTTGCCGGTTGCGCATGTCGCTGCGCTGGCGGGCCAGCAGATTGTGCAGACGGGCGCGCAATTCGGGCGGTGAAATCGGTTTCGGCACGTAGTCGTCGATGCCGAGATGGAACAGTTCGACGCGCCGCCGCGGATCGTCAAACGCGGTTACCGCCAGCACCGGCGTCGCGCCCTTGGGCAACGACAGGCGACGGATGCGGTTGATCAGCCGGCTGCCGCTCATCCGGCCGCCGAGCATGACATCGCACAGGACCAGTTCGTAATCGGTTTCCAGAAAGCTCGGCCAGGCGGCATCGGCCGAATCGAAGGCATCGACGACCATGCCCCATTCTCGCAACTGTTCGGCCAGCAACTCGCGCTGCTCGCGCGCATCCTCGACATACAGGACGCGGCAACGCAAGGGCTGGTGCGCCTCGAGGAAATGGCGCATGAAACTGAGCAATTCCTCGACATCCTGCCGCCGGAACAATTCGGTGATGCCCATGCGCGCCGCCTGATCGGCCAGCGCCGCGCTCGGCGTGCCGGTGAGCAGCACGACCGGCGCCTGCTGGCCGGCCTGGCGCAGGGCACAGCCGAGCTCGATACCGTCACCGTCAGGCAACTGGCCGGCCAGCACGAAGAAGTGGAAGTTTCGGGCGGCCGCTTGCGCCAAGGCATCGCGCCGCGTCGCCGCGAGGTGGAAATTCAGGTCCCGGTAGCACGCCAGATGCTGCTGCAGAATGTCGCGATAAAGCGGCGTGCCGTCCACGATCAGGATATCCACAACCATCCCCCCCAGAATTTTGTGGTTTTCCGGATGTTAGCCGAGAAGCTTTCCCTACGGACGGTAATCGGCGAAAATTCATGGTTTCATGCGGTCGACCGCAGAAACACGACGATTTCCGAGGATTGCTTTCCCATGACCGACCATAACGACAACGCCGCCCCGTCCACCGACGACAACCACATCATCGCCGAGCGCCGCGCCAAGCTGGCCGAGTTGCGCCAGGGCGGGGTCGCCTTCCCGAACGACTTCCAGCGCGAGAACACCGCGCAGAAGCTGCACGACGGCTACGGCGAGAAATCGGCGGAAGAACTCGAAGGCCTGCCGGTCGAGGTCAAGGTCGCCGGCCGCATGATGCTGAAGCGGGTCATGGGCAAGGCCTCGTTCGCCACGCTGCAGGACGTTTCCGGCCGCATCCAGGTTTATGTCGCCCGCGACAAGGTCGGCGAGGAAAGCTACGCCGCCTTCAAGGGCTGGGACCTCGGCGACATCCTCGGCGTCGTCGGCACGCTGATGAAGACCAAGACCGGCGAGCTGACCATTGCCGCCACTGAAATCCGCCTGCTGACCAAGTCGCTGCGCCCGCTGCCGGACAAGTTCCACGGCCTGGCCGACCAGGAAATGAAGTATCGCCAGCGTTACGTCGACCTGATCATGAACGAGGAAACGCGCGCCACCTTCCGCGCCCGCTCGGCCATCGTCGGCGCCATCCGCAACTACATGAGCGGCCACGGCTTCATGGAAGTCGAGACGCCGATGATGCACCCGATCCCCGGCGGCGCCGCGGCCAAGCCCTTCATCACCCATCACAACGCGCTCGACATGCAGCAGTTCCTGCGCATCGCGCCCGAGCTCTACCTCAAGCGCCTGGTCGTCGGCGGCTTCGAGAAGGTCTTCGAGATCAACCGCAACTTCCGCAACGAAGGCCTTTCGCCGCGGCACAATCCCGAATTCACGATGATGGAGTTCTACGAGGCGTACGCGAACTACCACACGCTGATGGACTTCACCGAGGGCCTGCTCCGCCACGCCGCGCGCGAGGCGCTGGGCAAGGAAGTCTTCGAATACCAGGGGCGCGAACTCGACCTGTCCAAGCCCTTCCACCGCCTGACCATCACCCAGGCGATCCAGCGCGAGCAGCCGTCGTTCACCGACGCGCAACTGGCCGATGCCGAATTCCTCAAGGCCAAGATCGTCGCCTTCGGCGAGAAGGTCAAGCCGGGCGGCCTCGGCAGCCTGCAGCTGCAGCTGTTCGAAGCCTGTGCCGAAGCGCAGTGCTGGGAGCCGACCTTCATCATCGACTACCCGGTCGAAGTCAGCCCGCTGGCCCGCGCCTCCGACAGCAACCCGGAAATCACCGAGCGCTTCGAGCTGTTCATCGTCGGCCGCGAGATCGCCAACGGCTTCTCGGAGTTGAACGACGCCGAGGACCAGGCCGCCCGCTTCCAGGAACAGGCCAAGGCCAAGGACGCCGGCGACGAGGAAGCGATGTACTACGACGCCGACTACATCCGCGCGCTCGAGTACGGCCTGCCGCCGACCGGCGGCTGCGGCATCGGCATCGACCGGCTGATCATGCTGCTCACCGACAGCCCGGCGATCCGCGACGTCATCCTCTTCCCCTCCATGCGTCCCGAATGATGGGCGGCTGCGCTTGCCATAACGGCGTTGGCGACGAGCTTGCATAGCGCTGCCATGCGGCACTCGTCCGCGCCTTGCTCTGGCTGCGCTCGCTCGCCCATCGCTCAGTTGTCGCATCCGCAACATGACTGACGAAACGTCGCCAACCCTCGAACAAGCCGCCCGCGCATCGCTGGCGGCCGGCAAGGCGCGGGCGCGGCTGTTCGAATTCGACGGTCGGCGTTATGTCGTCAAGCGGCTCGCCGAGCAGTCGCGCGGCTTGCTGCAGATCCTGTTCATGCGCTGGGTGGTGCGCTATGTCACCGGCCAGCCTTTGCCCCTGCGAACGCTGGCGCTGAACCAGAAGGCCGGCGGCATGGATTACGAGGCCAAGCGGCTGATCAACCTGGCCGCAGCCGGCGTCCGCGTACCCGAAGTGGTGCTGGTCCTGCCCGAACTCTTCGTGCTCGAATATTGCGGCACCGTGGTGTCGACGCTGCTCGAGAAATGGACGCCCGAGGTCTGGCGACCGCAGTTGCTAACCCTCGCCCGCGAACTCGGCGAATTCCACCGGGCCGGCCACTGGCACGGTGGCGCGCAGATCAAGAACCTCACGCAGTTCGACGGACACAACTGGCGCATCGACTTCGAGGAAAACTTCGGCGAATTCCTGCCGCTGGCCGCCAGCCAGGCCAACGATCTGGTGATCTTCCTCAATTCGGTGTCGCTGGCCGGGCCGATCGACGAAGCCGAGGCCCGACAACTGCTGCCGCAACTGATCGACGCCTATTTCGCCGCCCATCCGTCGCTGATGGTCCGCACCGTGATCCGCCGTGCCAAGCCGCTGCTGCGGCTGGCCGCGGGTGTCGCCAGCCCGTTCCAGCGCTGGTCGCGCAAGGGCATCCGGCGCATCATCGTGCTTGCCGACATTCTCCGCGAGGTGTGAACCATGCAGATCCGCCAGCTCCAGGTCGTTCAGGACACCGTGCAGGACCGGCTGATGCTGCGCGTCGCCACCCAGGGCAACGAGGAATTGCGCGTCTGGTTCACCCGCCGCTTCCTGCGCGAAATCTGGCCGCATCTGGCGACCATGCTGGCGACTCACCTCAAACCGCCGGCGCAACCGGCCGGCAAGGCTGACAATCCGGCGCAGCAGCCCTCCTTCGAACAGCCCTTCCGCGACGACAACGTCACCTATCCGCTCGGCGCCAACCCCCTGCTGGCCAGCGAAAGCCGCCTGAGCGCAACGACCGAGGGCAGCGCCCAGCTGACGCTCAAGGAAGGTCGCGAACGCAGCTTCAATCTCAACCTGAACGGCGAACTGCTGCAGGCCCTGTGCGCGATGCTGCGCGTATCGGCGCAGAAGGCCGGCTGGGATCTGCCGCTCGAGTACGGCACGCCGGCTGCGGTCGACATGCCGGCCGGCGAAAATCTCCCGCGCCCCGGCATCCTGCACTGAGCCACCGGCGCCCTTCGGCCAGACAATGGAAAGACTGACCCCGGCCCGGCTCGAATTCGCCGACGACGGCAGTACGCCCTGGTCGTCCGGCTACGGCGATGTCTATCATTCGGCGCACGGCGGCCCCGAACAGGCCCGCCACGTTTTCCTGGCCGGCAACGACCTGCCGCAGCGCTGGCAGGGGCGCGACCGCTTCGTCATTCTCGAAACCGGCTTCGGCCTCGGCCTCAACTTCCTCGCCACCTGGCAGGCCTGGCGCGCCGATCCGCAACGCTGCCGACGACTGCATTTCGTCTCCGTCGAGAAGCACCCGTTTGCCGCCGCCGACCTTGCCGTCGCCCAGCGCGCCTGGCCGGCATTCGGCGAACTCGCCGCGGCGTTACAGGCGCAGTGGCCGGCGCTGACGCCGGGCATGCACCGCCTGTTCCTCGACGACGACCAGGTCGTGCTGACGCTGATCTTCGGCGACGCCACGCGCTGCCTGCGTACGGTCGACGCCTCGGTCGACGCTTTTTTCCTCGACGGTTTCTCGCCGGCGAAGAATCCCGAACTGTGGTCGCCCGAACTGTGCAGGGCGCTCACCCGACTGGCCGCCAACGGCGCCACGCTGGCCACCTGGTCGGTCGCCGGCCAGGTCCGTCAGGCGCTCGCCGATGCCGGCTTCGAGCTGGAAAAACGCCCCGGTTTCGCCGGCAAGCGGCAGATGCTGAGCGGCCGTTTCCGCCAGCGCCGGCCGGACCGCCATCCCTCGCCCGAGGAGCGCCGCGCGGTCATCGTCGGCGCCGGCATCGCCGGCTGCGCCAGCGCCTTCGCCCTGGCCCGCGCCGGCTGGCAGGTGACGCTACTGGAAGCCGGGCCGACACCGGCCGGCGGCGCATCGAGCAATCTGGCCGGCGTACTGCGCCCGCTGCCCAGCGCCGACGACAACCCCCTGTCGCGGCTGACGCGCGCCGGCTACCTGGCCACCCGCACCCTGCTGCAAGCGCTGCCCGAGGCCCGCTGGTCGCCCTGCGGCGTCTTCCATCTCGGCCGCGACGCGGCGCATGAAAACCAGCAGAAAAAGGCCGTCAACCGCCTCGGCTGGCCGCCCGAACTGCTGCGCTACGTCAGCCGCGACGAGGCCACCGCGCAGATCGGCTGGCCGGTCGCGCACGGCGGCTGGTACTTTCCGCAGGGCGGCTGGGTACAGCCGCCGTCGGTCTGCCGGGCGGCGCTGGCCGCCTTTCCCGAGCGCATTGCTTTTCGCCCGGATTGCGCGGTCGACCGCATCGAACGCACGAAAACCGGTTGGCGCCTGCTGGCCGCCGACGGCAGCGAACTGGCCGCCGCGCCGGTCGTCGTACTGGCGGCCGGCGCCGGCACGACGCGTTTCGCGCCGTTCGCCGGCATCCCGCAAAGGGCTGCCCGCGGCCAGGTCAGCCATCTGCCGGGCGGCAACGGCGCGGGCTTGCGTCACGTCGTCTGCCAGCACGGCTACGCGATGCCCGACGTCGACGGACTGCGCCTGATCGGCGCCACGCTGCAACTCGGCGACGACGACCCACTGCCACGCACCGCCGACCATGCGGAAAACCTCGAACGCCTGCAGCGCAGCCTGCCCGGCTTCGCCGACGGCATCGATCCGGCAACGCTGAGCGGTCGCGTCGGCTTCCGCCCGATGTCGCCGGACCGCCTGCCGATCGTCGGCCAGTTGCCGGACACCGCCGCCATCCGCGGCCAGCCGCGCCTCGTCGCGCAGCCCCGCTTGCCCGGCCTGTGGTGCGTGCAGGGATTCGGCGCACGCGGCATCGTGTGGTCGGCGCTGATGGCCGAACTGCTGGTTTCCCGCCTCGAAGGCGCGCCGCTGCCGATCGAAAGGGATCTGGTCGATGCCGTCGATCCCGGCCGCTTTTTGCTCAAATCCTGCGGTCGACCGCAGGAAGACGACGGTTTTGACGATCGCACCTGAACACGCGACAACCGATGCCTTTTTCCACCCGACGGAGCCATGCCATGATTTTCGCCCGCCCCGCAATTGCCGCCCTGGCGCTCTCGCTGCCGCTCCTCGCCGCCGCCGGCGATGCACTCAAGCCTTTCCCACCGGCCGCCGACGGCGAACAACGCTACGCCATCGACCTGCCACCGCTGGCCGACGAGGCCGCCCACAAGGTTGAACTGATCGCCGGCCGGACGATGGAAATCGACTGCAACCAGTACCGCATGGGCGGCCAATGGAAAGAAAAGACCGTCCAGGGCTGGGGTTACACCTATCACCGGCTGATCAAGGTCGGGCCGGTCGTCGGCACGCTGATGGCCTGTCCGCCCGGTAGCCGCCGCCAAGCCTTCGTCGCGGTCGGCGGCGAACCGGTGCTGGTCCGCTACAACAGCAAGCTGCCGCTGGTGATCCATGCGCCGGCCGACGTCGAGGTTCGTTACCGGATCTGGTCGGCCGCGCCGGAAAGCAAACCGGCACCGCGCCGCTGAGCCTTATATCGATCCTGCAGCGGCTTAATTACCCGATCTGATTGGCGTTCGGCCAACGGCACGGGTAAGCTTGGCCGGCTAAGCATTCCCTTTCCACACAACACGACCAGAGAGACATCCGATGAAACTGGAAACCCTCGCCGTTCATGGCGGCTACAGCCCGGACCCGACGACCAAGGCAGTCGCCGTGCCGATCTACCAGACCACGTCGTACGCCTTCGACAGCACCCAGCACGGCGCCGACCTGTTCGACCTCAAGGTCGCCGGCAACATCTACACGCGGATCATGAACCCGACCCAGGACGTGCTCGAAAAGCGCGTCGCCGCGATGGAAGGCGGCGTCGCCGCACTGGCCATGGCCTCGGGCATGGCCGCGATCACCGCCTCGATCCAGACGATCGCCGAAGCCGGCGACAACATCGTCACCTCGTCCACGCTGTACGGCGGCACCTACAACCTGTTCGCCCACACCCTGCCGCAATACGGCATCGAAGTCCGCTTCGCCGACTACCGCGACCCGGATGCCTTCGAGAAGCTGATCGACGCGAAGACCAAAGCCGTCTTCTGCGAATCGGTCGGCAACCCGCTCGGCAACATCACCGACTTCGAAAAGCTCGCCGAAATCGCCCACAAGCACGGCGTGCCGGTCATCGTCGACAACACCGTGCCCTCGCCCTACCTGTGCCGCCCCTTCGAGCACGGCGCCGACATCGTCGTGCACGCCCTGACCAAGTACCTTGGCGGCCACGGCAACAGCATCGGCGGCATCATCGTCGATAGCGGCAAGTTCCCGTGGGCCGAGCACAAGGCCAAGTTCAAGCGCCTCAACGAGCCGGACGTGTCCTACCACGGTGTCGTCTATACCGAAGCCCTCGGTGCCGCCGCCTACATCGGCCGCGCCCGCGTCGTGCCGCTGCGCAACATGGGCGCCGCGATCAGCCCGTTCAACGCCTTCCTGATCCTGCAAGGCATCGAGACGCTGGCGCTGCGCATGGACCGCATCTGCGACAACTCGCTGAAGATCGCCCGCTTCCTGCAGAACCACCCGAAGGTCAGCTGGGTCAACTACGCCGGCCTGCCCGAGCACAAGGACCACGCGCTGGTGCAGAAGTACATGGGCGGCCGCGCTTCTGGCATCCTCAACTTCGGCGTGAAAGGAACGAACTGCGGCGGCCGCGAAGGCGGCGGCAAGTTCCAGGATGCGCTCAAGCTGGTTACCCGCCTGGTCAACATCGGCGACTGCAAGACCCTGGCCTGCCACCCGGCCTCGACCACGCACCGCCAGCTGTCGCCGGAAGAACTGGCCAAGGCCGGCGTCTCCGAAGACATGATCCGTCTGTCGGTCGGCATCGAGCACGTCGACGACCTGATCGCCGACCTCAACCAGGCGCTCAACGCCGCCTGATCGACGATTGCGGATGGAACAAGGAACCCGGCCGAGCGCCGGGTTTTTTCATGCCGTGTCGGCGGCTTCGCCGTCCGCGGTCGCCACGCGTGCCAGGTACTCGACGAAGGCAGGCGCCAGGTCGGCATAGTAGTTCGAATCCCAGCGGGAATCGCGAATGAAGTCGGTGAGCAGGAAGTGCCACTGCTCGTCCGACAAGCCCTCGCGCAAGGCGGGGTAATGCGCCGCCAGCAGTTGCGAAACGCCGAGAAAGACGAGATGCCGGTAGGCACGCAGCCCGGGCAGCGCGTAGCCGGCCGGCAAGGTCTCGCTGCGCCCCCTCACGTAGTCGTAAAAGTCCGCAGACATGCGAGCTCCCGGTTGATCGTTGCCAGGTCGGGGATGTCGTTGTCCCATTCGAGCAGGATGTCCTTGCCGTGCCTGCCGGCCCAGGCGCCGGCCGCCCGGGCGGTGGCAGGCTCGACCGGCTGGCTGTGGGTGTCGATGTAGAGTCCGAAACGGGCGTCGAATTCATGGCCGGCGACGTGCAGGTAACTGACGCGTGCGGCGGGAAGGCGCGCAATGAAATCGGCGATGTCGTCCGTGCCGTGATTCTTCCGGTTCACGCTGATGTTGTTGAAATCGAGCAGGATGTCGCAGTCGGCGCGTTCGGCGACGCGACACAGGAAGGCCGCTTCGTCGAGCGTACCGATGTTGGTGTAGTAGGTCGTGTTTTCGATGCCGATGCGCTGGCCGAGCACGTCCTGGACTTCGCAAATCCGGTCGCTGACCCGGCGCACTTCGGTCTCGGTGAACGGCACCGGAAACAGGTCGTAGAGTTGATGCGCATCGCCGCTGGCCGCCAGATGATCCGAATAGTGCTGCGCACCGATATCGTCGATCAAGCCGCGCAATTCCCGGAGAAACGGCCGGTTCATCCGGCCGCTGCCGCCGAGGTTCAGCGAAACACCGTGCAACTGGACCGGATAGCCGGCATCGCGCAGGCGATACAGCGGCGTCCGGTCACGCCGTATCCAGTTCTCGGGCGCAACCTCGAAGAAATCGGCATCGATGGCCGCGGGCGACCAATCGAACATCTCGCTGCGAAAACCGATGCCGATCCGCGTCATGGATGACGTCCGTTGCACGATATCGGGTTGCTTACTTCTTCGCGCAGGAAGCTTCCTTCTTGCTGCACGAAGCCTCCTTCTTGGCGCAGGATGCCTCCTTTTTTGCGCACGAAGCTTCCTTTTTGGCACAGGACGCTTCCTTCTTGGCGCACTTGGCCTCGGCGGAACTCGCTTGTTCCTTCTTCGCGCACTTGCTGTTCGCGGCGCAGGTTTTGGCAGCTTCGCCGGCGTAGGCAGTGCTGGTGGCGACGAGGGTGGCAGCCAGGGCGGCAACGGTCTTCAGGTTCATGGTGATCTCCTTGTGGATTGGGGGTGGGGTAAGACGATGAATCAGCGGGCGCCGTAGAAAACGTAGTCGGCCTGATAGGCGACCTTCACTTCCTTGCCGACAGCGGCCATGTCGCAGCCCTGGGCCGGTGCCGCACCGCCGACGGTATTCAGACGCTGGATGTAGGTCGTGCCGCTCATCCGCCCGTCACCGACGGCCGGATTGGCCTTGACCAGTTGCAGCGGCAGGTTGCCGGCCGAGGTCGGTGCGACGGCGACCTGCTTGCCGGTGACCTTGGAGCCGTCCCGGGCTTCCCAGGTCGGACCGCCGTAATACGTGCCGACGACATTCTTCGCAGCGTCGTACAACGTGGCCGCCGGCACCACGAAGGTCCAGGCGTGGCTGCCAGGCTGATCGGCCTTTTCACGGCAGGCGTAGGTCACTTCGCCGATGCCGACGGTCCAGGCTTTCTGGACATGCCCGTCGGGCACCCGGACGGCTTCCGGCAGCGTGGCGTTGTCGACATTGGCCATCGCCGAGGTGGCAGCCAGCAGCGCGCTGGCGGAAACGAGGAAACGCAGTGCTTTCATGAATCTCTCCTTTGAGCAGGGTATCGGGTGGTGTGCGAAATCGCCGGCACCTGTCCCCTTTACGCAGCGCCCTGCAATCCGGATGCAGAAATCGCAAAAAAATTTTTTGCATCCGTTCCCCCGCCGCTTGCGTAGACCGGTTGTCTCTTTCGACCAAAACCAAAGACAATTGTGAGGACAGCATGTTTGGGAGCGATGACCTTGGAGGATGCGTTTCACGTCGATCCGCTCACCGCGGAAGCGGCCGGGAGCGACGGCATCGAGCCGGCCTATGCCCGGGCCTGGCGCGAAGCGGATCTGGTCGCCTGGGTCGGCCGCGTGGTCGACCAGGACGAACGTGCGCTGGCCAGCCTGTACGAGGCGCTGGCAGCCCGGGTCCAGACCTTCGTCCTGCGCCTGACGCGGCAGCGGGCGCTGGCCGAGGAGGTGACTGAAGATGTTTTCTGGCAACTCTGGCGGCAGGCGCCGCGCTTCGATCCGGAAAAAGGCAGCGTCATGGCGTGGATCATGAACATGGCCCGCAGCCGCGCCCTCGACGCATTGCGTCAGGTGGAAACGCGCGAAGTGCAGGACGAGATGGCACTCGAGGCCGCTGCCGACGAAGCCGGCGACGAGACGCCGCTGGATCTGCTGACGGCGATCGACGAACGGCATCGCTTGCACCAGGCCGTTGGCCAACTGGAACCCCTGCCCCGGCAATTGCTTGCCCTGGCTTTTTTCCGTGGCATGACCCACGACGAGATCGCCCAGCATTGCGATCTTCCGCTTGGCACGGTCAAATCGCAGATTCGCCGCAGCCTGACCCGCTTACAGGACTGCCTGGCGCGACAGGGCCTGGCCCCAAGGATAGTGACATGAAGCCCGACCTCCCAGACGACCTCGACAGCCTGCTCGCCCCGGCCTTGCGCCCGGCCGCCGGAAACCGCGACGAGCGCCTGCAGAAACTCCTGCAACGGGCCGGCGCAAGCCGCCTCCGCCACCAGGCGTTCACGACGGTTCGCCGCAACGCCACGCCGTGGCGCGATCTGATGAAGGGGCTGCGCGGGCGCGACCTGCACAGCACCGCCGACGGCAGTTCGGTGCTGCTGATGCTGGCGCCGGGCGCGGTACTGCCGATGCATCGCCATCGCCACCTGGAAGAAGGCATCGTGCTCGCTGGCCGCATGCAGATGGGCGAACTCGATCTCGGCCCCGGCGATTACCACGTCTCCTTTCCCGGCAGCCGGCACGACCGGATCACGTCGGCCGACGGTTGCGTGACCTATCTGCGAGGCACCTCGCTGGGCAACCTGTTCGGGCTGGCGGTGGAACTGCTGGGTGGCCTGACGCCGGGCAGCGGCGCCGAACCGCTGACCCTCCGCGAAGCGGACGGTGAATGGCAGCCGCTCGCCGCAGGCGTTGTCGAGAAACGGCTGTGGCAGGCCGACGGTAGCCAGTCCCGTTTCCTCCGCCTGGCTGCCGGCAGCCGCTACCGGCCGGCCACCTACCGCGGCGAATGCGAATTCATGATGATCGCCGGCGAGGCTTTTTTCGGCGACATCCTGCTGCGCCAGGAAGAATGGCAACTGGCCCCGGCCGGTACGCAGCACGACGAAATCAGCAGCGACTGCGGTGCCACCATCTTCGTCCACGAACGGACAACGGCGAGCGCGCGCTGAGCGCCGTACCGGTTTTCAGCCGATTGCTGCGGTCGACCGCAGCAATCGGCAAAAATCAGTCGGCTTCCTCGACCATCAGCCAGATCGAACGCGCATCGCGCACTTCGCTGGTGCCGACGCTGAACGCGCCGCCCTGCTGGCCGCTGGCCCGACCGCCGCTGCCGCCGATCTCGATCCATTCGCCGAGCCGGCCGCTGACCGTGGTCGACAGACGCTGCGACGCCACGTTGCCGCGCCCGCCGGCAAACTGTTCGGCCTGCTGGCTGATTTCCACCGTGACGCGCTGGCCGTTGACCCGCGGCATGGCGTAGAAGCCGCTGCCGACATCGCGGTACACAGTCGTTTCATTGACCACCGCCCCGCCCGGGCCGACGACGATCTGCCGCATCGGCAGCGCCAGCGAACGGCCGACCTGGATGAAAGCCTGGCCGCCTTCAACCGTCTGCACCATCTGCGCGGCATTCTCGCCGCGTACGCTTCTGGTGTCCCAGACCCGCGCCTCGACATTGGAACGCCGCGTGCTGCCCAGAGTGACCTGCCCGCCGACCTCGCCGCCGCGCGCGCTGTTCTCGGCCTGGCGGTCGTGGGCAACGCGGATGATCAGCCGGCGCATCGGCTTGTCGAGCGCCGCCAGCGCGCGCTTGATGTCGGCCCGGTTCTGCGGCGACGCCTTGAGGAACAGCTGGTTGTTGACGCCGGTCAGCGTGCCGCCCGGCTCGACCAGCGGCAACAGGGTCGGCAGCACCTGATCGGCCGTCTTGCTCTTCAGTTCGATGACTTCGAGCTGCGCCGCGGCAAGCCCGGCCCACAGCACGAAGATTGCGGTCAACAGGACTTTCACGGCGTTTTTCATCAGGCTCTCCTCAAGGGGCGACGATGTGCGGCTCGGCCAGGTATTCGCGCGAGTTCATCTCGGTCAGGCGGCTCACCGTGCGCTTGAACTCGCTGGCCTGGGTACCTTCGGTATACAGTTCGTCGGCGGCGCAATCGGCGGTGGCGATCAGTTTGACCTTGTTGTCGTAGAAAACATCCACCAGCCAGGTGAAACGACGCGCTTCCGAGGCCTGGTGCTGGGTCATCTTCGGAATGCCCGACAACAGCACGGTATGGTAGGCACGCGAGATTTCCAGGTAGTCGTTCTGCGAACGCGGGCCGCCGCACAGCGTGCGGAAATCGAACCAGATGACGCCGTTGCCGCGGCGCACGGTCGGAATGTCGCGGCCGAGCACTTCGATGCTGCCGCCCTTCTTTCCATCTTCGCCGGCAACCATGCGGAAGTAGTCGAGCATCTTCTTCTCGGCCGCATCGTCGGCCGGATGGTGATAGATCTCGACCTGCTCCAGCGCGCGCAACCGGTAATCGATACCGGCCTCGACTTCGTACACGTCGAGATGCTTTTCGAGCAGCGCGATGGTCGGCAGGAAGCTCTCGCGGTGCAGGCCGTTCGGATAAAGCATGGAGGGCGGGTAGTTGGAGGTCATCACCAGGATCACGCCCTGTGCGAACAGGCCTTCCATCAGGCGGCCGAGGATCATCGCGTCGGCGATGTCGGAAACGTGGAATTCGTCGAAACAGAGCAGGCGGACTTCGCGAGCGATCTGCTCGGCGAGACGCAGCATCGGGTCCGGCTCACCCTTGTATTTTTCCAGGTCGCGGTGGATCTGCTGCATGAAGCCGTGGAAATGCATGCGCTTCTTGCGCCGGTAAGGCACCGAGGCGTAGAAGCAGTCCATCAAAAAGCTTTTGCCGCGCCCGACGCCGCCCCAGAAATACACGCCCTTCGGCGGTTTCGGCGGGCTGATCAGACGTTTGAGCGTGCTGCCGCGATTGACCTTGAACTGCAACAGTTGCGTATACAGGTTCTGCAGCGCATTGGCGGCGGCCAGTTGCGCCGCGTCCGCGGTATAGCCGCGTTCGGCGAGCAGCGCGTTGTAGGCGTCGAGCATGCCGTTCTCGGCGACCTTGAGTTTCGTATGGGGCATCGTCGTGTTCTTGTTGTCGGGAAAACCGTATTTTCGCAAATTCGCGCGCCACATGATGCAGCGAACGCGATTCTGCGGTCGACTGCCGGTTGGCAGGAAAATTCCCTGCCGGCTGCGGTCGACCGCAGGAAACTGCAAAAAAGGACAATAAAAAAGCGGCTGCGTTTCCGCAACCGCTTTTCCTGTCGTCCGGCGAACCGGCTTAGAAGTGCAGCGAGCGCTTGTCGCAGGCCAGCGCGGCTTCGTGCACGATTTCCGACAGCGTCGGGTGGGCATGGCAGATGCGGCCGAGGTCTTCGGAAGCACCGGCAAATTCCATCGTGACGACGGCTTCGGCGATCAGCTCGGAAGCGTTGTTGCCGATGATGTGCACGCCGAGGATGCGGTCGGTCTTGGCATCGGCCAGGACCTTGACGAAGCCGCTGGCGTCGCCGTGACCGAGGGCCCGGCCGCTGGCCATGAACGGCACCTTGCCCGGCTTGTAGGCGATGCCTTCAGCCTTGAGCTGCTGTTCGGTCTTGCCGACCCAGGCGATTTCCGGATGGGTATAGACCACGCCCGGAATCGTGTCGAAGTTGCAGTGACCGGCCTGACCGGCGATCAGTTCGGCAACCATGACGCCCTCTTCCGACGCCTTGTGCGCCAGCATCGGGCCGCGCACGACGTCGCCGACCGCCCAGACGTTGGGCAGGTTGCTGTGGCAATGGCCATCGACCTCGATCTGACCGCGCTCGTTGAGCTTCAGGCCGACCGCTTCGGCGTTCAGGCCGTCAGTGTTCGGGATGCGGCCGACCGAGACGATCAGCTTGTCGCATTCGAGCTTCTTGGCGCCGTCCTTGTCTTCGTATTCGACGGTGACGCCCTTCTTGGCCACCGACACCTTGCCGATCTTGACGCCGGTCGTGATCTTCAGGCCCTGCTTGGTGAACAGCTTGAGCGCTTCCTTGGCGACATCCTGGTCGGCGAACGGCATGAAATCAGGCGCCGCTTCGAGGACGGTCACGTCGGTGCCGAGACGGCGCCAGACCGAGCCCATTTCCAGGCCGATGACGCCGGCGCCGATCACGCCCAGGCGCTTCGGCGCGGCGTCGAAATCGAGCGCGCCGACGTTGTCGCAGATGACCTTGTTGTCGACCGGGATGCCATCCAGGTGGCGCGGCTTGGAGCCGGTGGCGATGATCACGTGCTTGGCCAGCACTTCCTCGGCGCCGACTTTCAGCTTCCACAGGTCGCCTTCCTTGCCGACAAAGCTGGCGTGGCCGTTCAGGCCGGTGACCTTGTTCTTCTTGAACAGGCCGCGGATACCGCCGGTCAGCTGGGTGACGATGGTGTTCTTGCGACCGACCATGGTCTTGACGTCGATGCTGACGCCCTTGGCCGAGATGCCGTGCATCTCGAAGGAGTGATTGGCTTCCTCGAACAGCTCGGAGGAGCGCAGCAGCGCCTTGGACGGAATGCAGCCGACGTTCAGGCAGGTGCCACCGAGACGCGGTTCGCCCTTGGGATCGGCATAGGCATTGGATTCGGCGCAGGCGGTATTGAAACCGAGCTGGGCGGCGCGGATTGCAGCGACATAACCACCAGGACCGCCGCCGACGACGAGCACGTCGAATTGCTTGGACATGTTCTTACCTTTCGTTGTTCAGATGTGCAAAAGCGCCAGCGCTCCGTGACGGAACGCTGGCGCCGGGCAAGCGTCGCTTAGACGGCGAGCAGCAGGCGGGCCGGATCTTCCAGCGCTTCCTTCATGGTCACCAGACCGAGGACGGCTTCGCGGCCGTCGATGATGCGGTGATCGTAGGACATCGCCAGATAGTTCATCGGACGCACGACAACCTGGCCGTTTTCAACGACCGCACGGTCCTTGGTGGCATGGATGCCGAGGATCGCGGATTGCGGCGGGTTGATGATCGGGGTGGACATCATCGAACCGAAGATGCCGCCGTTCGAGATCGAGAAGGTGCCACCGGTCAGATCTTCGATGGTGATCTTGCCGTCCTTGGCCTTGACGCCGAATTCGGCGATCTTCTTCTCGATGTCGGCGATCGACATCTGGTCGGCGTTGCGCAGGATCGGCACGACCAGGCCGCGCGGCGAGCCAACGGCGATGCCGATGTCGATGTAGCCGTGATAGACGATGTCGTTACCGTCGACCGAGGCGTTCAGGATCGGGAACTTCTGCAGCGCGGCAACGGCGGCCTTGACGAAGAAGCCCATGAAGCCCAGACGGACGCCGTGGGTCTTCTCGAACTTTTCGCCGTACTGCTTGCGCAGCGCCATCACCGGCGCCATGTTCACTTCGTTGAACGTGGTCAGGATCGCGTTGGTCTGTTGCGATTGCAGCAGACGCTCGGCGATGCGGGCACGCAGACGGGTCATCGGCACGCGCTCTTCCGGACGGTCGCCCAGAGCAACGTTGGATGCCGGGACCGGCAGCGATGCGGCAGCAGAGCTCGCCGCGGCAACCGGGCCGGACGGTGCAGCAGCCTTCGGCTGGGCAGCCAGGGCATCTTCCTTGGTCACACGACCGCCGCGGCCGGAGCCGGCGACGTCGGCAGCGGCAATACCCTTCTCGTCGAGGATCTTGCGGGCAGCCGGGCTGGCCGTACCGGCCGGGGCAGCGGCGGCAGGTGCCGGAGCGGCAGCCGGGGCTGCGGCGACTGCCTTCGGGGCTTCGGCAGCCGGGGCAACGGCGCCGGCGGTTGCGGCGGTATCGATCTTGGCGATCAGTTCGCCGGAAACGACGGTCTCGCCATCGCCCTTGACGACTTCGACCAGCACACCGGCGGCCGGCGACGGGACTTCGAGGACGACCTTGTCGGTTTCGATGTCGATCAGGATTTCGTCACGGGCGACGGCTTCGCCGACCTTCTTCTTCCAGGAAGCCAGCGTGCCTTCGGAAACGGACTCGGACAGTTGCGGAACTTGAACTTCAATAATGCTCATGGTGACTCCACTCTGCTTTCGTTATTAGTAGTCGATCTTGCCCAGCGCGGACTCGATCAGTGCCTTTTGCTGCTCGTTGTGCTTGGCCAGATAGCCGACGGCCGGCGACGGCGAAGCCGGACGCGCAACCAGCAGCAATTTCTGCTTGGGATCCAGACCGCTGTCCAGATGATGACGCGAGGCAAACCAGTACCAGGCCCCCTGATTGCGAGGCTCTTCCTGCGCCCAGACGATCTCCGCCGCCTTCGGATACTTGGCCAGTTCCTTGGCCAGGGAATCCTTCGGGAACGGATAAAGCTGTTCGATCCGGACGATGGCAATGTCCTTGATCTGCTTCTCGCGACGTGCATTGACCAGATCGTAGTAGACCTTGCCGGAGCACAGCACAACACGTTTGACCTTCTTGGCGTCGATCGGGTCGACTTCGCCGATGACGCGCTGGAATTCGCCGTTGGCCAGTTCGTCGATCGACGAGCCGGCGTCCTTGTGGCGCAGCAGCGATTTGGGCGACATGACGACGAGCGGCTTGCGCTGCATGCGCACGGCCTGACGACGCAACATGTGGAAGACCTGGGCCGCGGTGGTCGGCACGCAGACTTCGATATTCATTTCGGCACACTGGTTCATGAAACGTTCCAGGCGGGCCGACGAGTGTTCCGGACCCTGACCTTCGTAACCGTGCGGCAACAGCATGACCAGACCGCAGGCACGACCCCACTTGGCTTCACCGGAAGTGATGAACTGGTCGATGACGACCTGGGCGCCGTTGGCGAAGTCGCCGAACTGGGCTTCCCAGACGACCAGCTCGTACGGGTTGGCCGAGGCATAACCGTAGTCGAAGGCGAGAACGGCTTCTTCCGACAGTACAGAATCGAAGCACTGGAAGCCGGCCTGCTTTTCCTGCAGGTTCTTCAGCGGATGGTAGGTACCGACATCCCAGCTGGTACGGTTCTGGTCGTGGAAGGCAGCATGGCGGTGGAAGAAGGTGCCGCGGCCGACGTCTTCGCCGGAGATGCGCACACCGTAGCCGGACACCAGCAGCGAGGCGTAGGCCAGATTTTCGGCCATGCCCCAGTCGACCGGCAACTTGCCCTCGCCCATCGCCGCACGATCCTCGACGATCTTCTTGACGCGCGAATGCAGCGTGAAACCTTCCGGCATCGTCGTCAGGCGTTGCGCCAGACGCTGCAGTTCCGGCATCGGCACGCTCGTATCGCAGGTCTCGATGTACTTCTTGGTCAGGAACGGCGTCCAGTCGATGGTCATCGGGTGCTTGTAACCCGCCAGCACCGGGTTGTAGAGCAGCTCGCCCTTGTCGAGGTGAGCGCGGTACTCGGCAATCATCTGGTCGGGACCGTCGGCAGCCAGCACGCCTTCGGCGATCAGCTTGTCGCCGTAGAGCTTGCGGGTACCCGGGTGCTTGGCGATGATCTTGTACATCAGCGGCTGCGTCACCATCGGCTCGTCCTGCTCGTTGTGGCCGAGCTTGCGGTAGCAGATGATGTCGACGACGACATCCTTCTGGAACTTCTGACGATATTCGATGGCCAGCTGGGTAGCCAGCGCGACGGCTTCCGGATCGTCGCCATTGACGTGGAAGATCGGCGCATCGACCATCTTGAAGATGTCGGTGCAGTAGTGGCCGGAACGATAGTCACGCGGATCGGAGGTGGTGAAGCCGACCTGGTTGTTAACCACGAAGTGCAGCGTGCCGCCGACACCGTAGCCGCGAGTTTGCGCGAAGTTCAGCATTTCCTGGTTGACGCCCTGACCGGCAACGGCCGCGTCGCCATGCACCAGGATCGGCAGAACCTTGGACTTGCTGCCTTCGCCGCGCCGGACCTGGCGGGCATAGACCGAACCGGCAACCACCGGGTTGACGATTTCCAGGTGCGACGGGTTGAAAGCCAGCGTCAGGTGGCAGGCGCCGCCCGGGGTCGATACGTCGGACGAGAAACCGAGGTGGTACTTGACGTCACCGGCCGACAGATCGCTCTTCTTCTTGCCTTCGAATTCGGCGAAGAGCATCGACGGGGCCTTGCCCAGGGTATTGACCAGCACGTTCAGACGACCGCGGTGGGCCATGCCGACAACGACTTCGTCGACGCCCAGCGCGCCACCGGAACGCACGGCCTCGTCCATCGCGACGATCAGCGATTCGCCGCCTTCCAGCGAGAAGCGCTTCTGGCCGACATACTTGGTATGCAGGTAGCGTTCCAGCGTCTCGGCTGCGGTCAACCGTTCGAGAAGGCGCTTTTTCTGATCAGCGTTGTAGCTCGGACGCGAACGGATGCCCTCCAGCCGCTCCTGCAGCCAGCGCTTCTCGTTGTAGTCCATCATGTACATGTACTCGACGCCGATGGTGCCGCAGTAGGTCTGCTTCAGCGTTTCGAGGATTTCGCTCAGCTTGGCGTTTTCCGGCAGGCCCTTGAGCGAACCGACGTTGAAGGTCTGGTTCAGGTCGGCATCGGTGAAGCCGTAGAACGACGGCTCCAGTTCTTCCAGCTTCGGACGCGGCAAGCGCTTGAGCGGGTCGAGATCGGCCCAGCGGGTACCGAGCGAACGGTAGGCGGTGACCAGTTGGCCGACTGCCGACTGCTTCTTGTGCTCGCTGGCCGGAGAAGCCGCGGCAACCGGCTTGAAACCGCCGGTCCTGGCCAGCTCGGCAAAAGCGGAAACGACCGGGGCGTGCGCCACATCGCGCGCGACGAAGCCCGGCATCTGGGCCAGGCGATCGAAGTATTCGCGCCACTCGGCCGAAACCGAGGTCGGATCCTGCAGATAGTTTTCGTAGATTTCTTCGACGAACGGCGCGTTGCCACCGAAGTACAGCGTGCTGTCGAACTTTTGATTCATCGTAGTCATAGGCGTCCCCTCTAGGGTGTTGTCTTTTTACGGTACTGCTCGTCTTACTTTGCGTGGGTACTGCTGGGCGCTGCTGAAAAAAAGGGCGGCCAAGGCCGCCCTGATTTTCCAATCAGCCGCGCTGGGCCAGCGGTACGACGTCGCGCTTGGCGGCGCCGATGTACAGCTGACGCGGACGGCCAATCTTGTACTCCGGATCGGAGATCATTTCTTCCCACTGCGTCATCCAGCCGACCGTGCGGGCCAGCGCGAAGATGCAGGTAAACATTTCGGTCGGGATACCGATCGCCTTCTGGACGATGCCAGAGTAGAAGTCGACGTTCGGGTAGAGCTTCTTCTCGACGAAGTACGGATCTTCCAGCGCGATCTTCTCCAGTTCCATGGCCAGCTTGAACAGGCGATCGTTTTCCAGACCCAGTTCGCCGAGAACTTCATTGCAGACCTTGCGCATCAGCTTGGCGCGCGGATCGAAGTTCTTGTAGACGCGGTGACCGAAGCCCATCAGCTTGAACGAGTCGTTCTTGTCCTTGGCGCGCTTGATGTACTCGCCAACGCGGGAAACGTCGCCGATTTCTTCCAGCATCTGCAGGCAGGCTTCGTTCGCACCGCCGTGCGCCGGTCCCCACAGGCAGGCGATACCGGCCGAGATACAGGCAAACGGGTTGGCGCCCGACGAACCGGCCAGACGGACGGTCGAGGTCGAAGCATTCTGCTCGTGGTCGGCGTGCAACGTGAAGATGGTGTCCAGTGCGTTGACCAGCACCGGGTTCGGCACGTACTTCTCGCACGGATTGCCAAACATCATGCGCATGAAGTTGGCGGTGTAGTCCAGGTCGTTGTCCGGGTACAGGAACGGTGCGCCGGTGTTGTACTTGTAGGCCATGGCGACGATGGTCGGCAGCTTGGCCACGATACGGTTGAAGCTGATGTTGCGGTGCTCGGCATCCGAGTAGTCCATCGCTTCGTGGTAGAAAGCGGACAGCGCGCCGACGACACCGACCATGACGGCCATCGGGTGCGCGTCACGACGGAAACCATTGTAGAAACGGGTCAGCTGGTCATGCACCATCGTGTGCTTCTTGATGGTGTTTTCGAAATCGGTCTTCTGGCCGCCATTCGGCAATTCGCCGTTCTTCAGCAGGTAGGCGACTTCGAGGAAGTTGCAGTTTTCAGCAAGTTGTTCGATCGGATAGCCGCGATACAGCAGCTCACCCTTGTCGCCATCGATGAACGTGATTTTGGACTTGCAGCTGGCGGTCGACAGGAACCCGGAGTCATAAGTGAACAGACCGGTCTTGCCACCCAGGGTACGAATATCGACACAATCGTTGCCGTGCGTCGGGGACATGATCGGGAATTCGACGGGGGATTGTCCGTCGATACTCAGGGTTGCCTTGCGTTCGGTCGTCATGGTGTTTTCCCTTGTCAGGTGTTGGTTATCACTGCATTGCCAAAAAAGTGGTCAACATGCTGAAGTTAGCCTGTCAACCTTACTCAACTCTTACGTAGCAACGCCACGATGGGCGCGTAGCGGGGATCGGTGCATTCTTCCTGACCACTGATCAAATACCAGAGGTCGTGATCCTCCATATCGGCCATTTCCACGAACACCTGCTTCTGCTCCTCGCTCAGCGACTCGAAATCCTCGTCGAGGAAACGGGTCAACGAGATATCCAGCTCGAGCAGGGCGCGGCGGATGCAACGCCAGCGCAGGCGTTCGTAGTCGGCTCTCTCCATCAGACTGCGCGGCGAACCATCATGTCCTTGATCTTGCCGATGGCCTTGGTCGGGTTCAAACCCTTCGGGCACACGTCAACACAGTTCATGATGGTATGGCAACGGAACAGGCGATACGGATCCTCGAGGTTGTCGAGACGCTCGTTGGTCGCCTGGTCGCGCGTGTCGGCGATGAAGCGGTAGGCAGCCAGCAGGCCGGCCGGGCCGACGAACTTGTCCGGGTTCCACCAGAACGACGGGCAGGAGGTCGAGCAGCAGGCGCAGAGGATGCACTCATAGAGGCCGTTCAGCTCTTCACGATCTTCCGGCGATTGCAGACGTTCGCGTTCCGGCGGCGGATCGTTGTTGATCAGGTAAGGCTTGATCGAGTGGTACTGCTTGAAGAACTGGGTCATGTCGACGATCAGGTCGCGAATGACCGGTAGGCCGGGCAGCGGACGCAGCACGATCGGCTGCTTCAGTTCGTCGATGTCGGTCAGACAGGCCAAGCCGTTCTTGCCGTTGATGTTCATCGCATCGGAACCGCAGACGCCTTCGCGGCAGGAACGACGATAGGACAGCGTGTCGTCCTTGGCCTTCAACTTGGTCAGGGCATCCAGCAGCTTGCGGTCGGTCGGCTCGAGCTCGACCGAGATATCCTGCATGTAGGGCGCGTCGTCCTTGTCCGGATCGTAGCGGTAGATGCTGAATTGAACCGTACGTTTGCTCATCTTCTTCTCCGATTAGTACGAACGCGTCTTCAGCGCGATCGGTTCAACGGTCAGCGGCTGCATGTTGACCGGCTTGTACGAGATGCTGTTGTCGACCGGGTTGAACAGCGTGTGCTTGAGCCACTCGGCGTCGTTGCGACCGTTCGGGAATTCCGGGGTATCCGGGGCATCGTCGCGGACGTGGGCACCACGCGATTCCTTGCGGGCCTCGGCCGAAATCATCGTTGCCTTGGCGACCTCGATCAGGTTTTCCATTTCGAGGGCTTCGGTACGGGCCGTGTTCCAGGCCATCGACTTGTCCTTGATCTCGAGTTCGCGAGCAGCCTTCTCGACTTCAAGAATCTTCTCGACGCCAGACTTGAGCAGATCACCGAAACGGAACACGCCGGCGTGGTTCTGCATCGTGCGCTGCATGGCCAGACGGGTTTCATGCACATTGGCACCGCCCTTGCGGCTATCCAGCGCGGCGATGCGGGCCAGCGACTTCTCGGCAGCATCCTTCGGCAGTTCGCGATGGGCCTTGCCGGCCTTCAGATCTTCGACCGCCGAATCACCGGCCGACTTGCCGAAGACCAGCAGGTCGAGCAGCGAGTTGGTACCGAGGCGGTTGGCGCCGTGCACCGAAGCGCAGGCACATTCGCCGGCGGCGTAGAAGCCCGGCACGATGGTGTTGTAGTCGCCGTTCTGCGGCGTCACGACACGACCGGAGTAATGCGTTGGAATGCCGCCCATCTGGTAGTGGCAGGTCGGCACGACCGGCAGCGGTTCCTTGATGCAATCGACACCGGCGAACTGCAGGCCGATTTCGCGAATCCCCGGCAGGCGCTTCATGATGGTGTTCGGATCGAGGTGGGTGATGTCGAGCAGGACGTAGTCCTTGTTGACGCCACAACCGCGGCCTTCGTTGATTTCGGTGGTCATGGCGCGGGAAACCACGTCACGCGACGCCAGATCCTTGGCGTTCGGGGCGTAGCGCTCCATGAAGCGTTCCTTGTTGGCGTTGCGCAGAATGCCGCCTTCGCCACGCACACCTTCGGTAATCAGCACACCGGCACCGGCGACGCCGGTCGGGTGGAACTGCCAGAACTCCATGTCTTCGAGCGGGATGCCGGCGCGCGCCGCCATGCCCAGGCCGTCACCGGTGTTGATGAAGGCATTGGTGGAAGAGTAGAAGATGCGGCCGGCACCGCCGGTGGCGAAGATGGTGGCGCGGGTGTGGAAAATCACGACCTGGCCGGTTTCCATTTCCATCGCCGTAACGCCCAGCACATGGCCTTCGCTGTCGCGGATCAGATCCAGGGCCATCCATTCGACGAAGAACTGGGTGTTGGCCTTGACGTTGCGCTGATACATCGCGTGCAGCATGGCGTGACCGGTACGGTCAGCGGCGGCACAGGAACGACGCACCGGCTTTTCGCCGAAGTTGGACATGTGACCGCCGAACGGACGCTGGTAGATCTTGCCGTTGTCGGTCCGGTCGAAAGGCATGCCGTAGTGCTCGAGTTCGACGACGCACTCGTTGGCCTTGCGCACCATGAACTCGATCGCGTCCTGGTCGCCGAGCCAGTCGGAGCCCTTGACGGTGTCGTACATGTGCCAGTGCCAGTGATCTTCCTCGGAGTTACCCAGGGAAGCGGCCACCCCACCCTGCGCTGCGACCGTGTGGGAGCGCGTCGGGAAGACTTTGGACAGCACGGCCGTCTTCAGGCCGGCTTCGGACAGTTGGATTGCGGAACGCAGACCGGCGCCGCCGGCACCGACGATGACCGCATCGAATTTCAGAACGGGAATACTCACGCTTACAGCCTCCAGAGAATCGCAGCAGCCCACGCGGTGTAGCCCACCAGCGCGGCAATGGTCAGGACGTGCAGGGTCAGGCGCAGGCCGACCGGCTTGACGTAGTCCATCCAGATGTCACGCACGCCGATCCAGGCGTGGTAGAACAGGCTGACGAAGAACAGGAAGGTGGCGAATTTCACGACACCGCAGGCAAAC
Organism: Azonexus sp. R2A61; assembly: GCF_021401135.1. Classification (GTDB taxonomy): domain Bacteria; phylum Pseudomonadota; class Gammaproteobacteria; order Burkholderiales; family Rhodocyclaceae; genus Azonexus. Next base: position 493,107 of record NZ_JACBFO010000002.1, read on the forward strand.
AACTCGCGCCAGGCCTCGTAGGTCGATGGCTGCAGGACAACCAGGACAAGCGCCATCACCACGGAATACACGGCCATGATGACAGCCGTGGCACGCTGGGCGATCCAGTCCTTCAGACCGTAATGCGCGCCGACAACAATACGATTGATCACAGCAGAACCCCCCACAGGACCAGGGTCAGCGGAATGCTGACAGCGAAGACCACGGCGGCCGACTTGCGTGCGGCTTCCTTTTCGATGCCGACATGGACGTCAAGCAGCAGGAACCGAATACCGGCACAGAAGTGGTGCACAAAGGCCCAGAGCAGGCCCGCCAAAATCACCTTGACCGGCAGCAGACCGGCAATCGACTTGAGGCTGGAGAAGCTTTCAGGGGACCCCAGGCTGGCACCGAAGAGCCAGAGCAGCAGCGGAAAACAAAGGAACAAGCCAACACCGCTGACACGGTGCAGAATTGAAACCTTGCCCGGCAACGGCAGCCTGATGGTGGTCAAGTCCAAATTTTTTGGACGTTTCTTGATGGTCTGTTCTGCCATGAACGTCATCCCTCGCGAAGAGTGCGGATTTCCCGCTTGTACGTGGTTTGAAAAGAGCCGTAATTATACATTCAAAAATCGCCCGGAAAGCGCCAATTGGCGCCCTTTCTAGACATAAATTCCGACCCCGGGCTCACCCCAGATCGTTCCGGTAATAATGCCGGTGGGTGCAATACAGGCCACGCCGCCATTCGACCGGCTTGTTGCCATAGGTATAGGCCGTGCGCTCCACCAGCAGCAGTGGCTCGCCGGCAGCGACATTCAGCAGGGAAGCACTTTCAGCATCCGCCGCCACGGCGCGCAGATGCTCTTCCGCCTGGATCATGCGAACCCCGAAATCGCTCTCGAACACGCTGTACAAGGAACGATTCCGGCCGCGGAGGGCATCAAGCGTCAAACCGGCAAACAACTCGCCAACCAGATAGAGCTGATCGAACACCACCGTCTCGCCGGAAAAACGCAGCAGGCGCTTGATATGCACCACCGGACTTCCGGCCTTCAGACCGAGCGCTGCCGCCACATCGGGCGACGCCGAGACGGTTTCGCAATAGAACGGTTCGCTGGCCGCGGGCACCGCAACCCCGTCATCGGGAACCAGGCGCAGGAAACGATAGAAGGAGCGCGGGTCGCTGTGCGTGGCAACGAAGGTCCCCTTGCCTTGGCGGCGGACCAGCATGTTTTCGGCGGCCATCTCGTCGATGGCTTTGCGCACGGTACCCTGACTGACATTGAAGCGGGAGGCGAGTTCACCCTCGCTGGGAATCGCATCGCCAGGCCCCCATTCGCCACGCTCCAGGCTGGCCACCAGGAAATCCTTGATCTGCCGGTACAGAGGGCTGAAGGTAGGTGCCGCAGTGCGCGCGGCCGGACGGGAGACATCGCGAGTCATGGCCGGGGATTTCAGCACATTTCAGGCGCAGCGTCCACGAAAAGTTGTCTTATATAAGACACATGATGAATTGACACCAAAACGCCGAACTTCTAACATCAACAGTCTCTAGTGCCGACTGACGCAAGGTAAAGAACAAGGCCGGCATACGAGCAAGCGAAAAACTCAACCACGCACTCAATTCAGGAGCGATACATGTCCAAAGCCCCCATGCGCGTTGCCGTGACCGGCGCCGCCGGCCAGATCGGTTATAGCCTGCTGTTCCGCATTGCCTCGGGCGAAATGCTCGGCAAGGACCAGCCGGTCATTCTGCAACTGCTCGACCTGCCGCAGGCCCAGAAGGCCGTTCAGGGCGTGATGATGGAACTCGACGACTGCGCTTTCCCGCTGCTCGCCGGCATGGTCGCCACCGATGATCCGAACGTCGCCTTCAAGGATGCCGACGTCTGCCTGCTGGTCGGCGCCCGTCCGCGCGGCCCGGGCATGGAGCGTGCCGACCTGCTGCAAGCCAACGGCGCGATCTTCACCGTCCAGGGCAAGGCCATCGCCGAGAACGCCAAGGAAGACGTCAAGGTCCTGGTCGTCGGCAACCCGTGCAACACCAACGCCTACATCGCCCGCGCCGCGGCGATCAAGGTCGGCCGCACCAACCCGAACAACTACCACGGCATGCTGCGCCTCGATCACAACCGCGCGCTGACCCAACTGGCCCAGAAGGCCGGCCGTCCGGTCTCGTCGCTGAAGCAACTGGTCGTCTGGGGCAACCACTCGCCGTCGATGTACGCCGACTACCGCTTCGTCACCTCGAACGGCGACAGCGTCAAGAACATCATCAACGACGCCGCCTGGAACAACGACGTCTTCCTGCCGACCGTCGGCAAGCGCGGCGCCGCGATCATCGACGCCCGTGGCCTGTCGTCGGCCGCCTCCGCTGCCAACGCCGCCATCGACCACGTCCGCGACTGGGTCCTCGGCTCCAGCGAATGGGTCACGATGGGCATCCCGGCACCGGCCGACAACGGCTACGGCATCCCGGAAGGCCTGGTCTTCGGTCTGCCGTGCGAGTGCAAGAACGGTTCCTTCACCCTGATCAAGGGCCTGGAAATCGACGAATACTCGAAGGGGAAGATCGCCATCACCCTGAAGGAACTGGAAGACGAGCGCGCAGCCGTCGCCGACATGCTGAAGTAATCGGCATTTCATCCGGAAAAAGCCGCGGTTCGCCGCGGCTTTTTTGTTTTCCGGCGCCGTGGACCGTAGAATTCGCGCTCTGTCGATTTCCCGAAAGTCACCGATGCGCCACCCGAAAGACGTCCTCTTCGCCGGCGAAAAGCCCTTCCCCATCCTGCCTGCGGTCGACCATTACGCCGGCTCGGAAAAGCTGATGAAGAAGGCGCTGCAACTGCAGAACGAACTCGGCCCGATCTTCGACATCACCTGCGACTGCGAGGATGGCGCCCACGCCGGCGCCGAACGCGAGCACGCCGAAATGGCCGCCGCACTGATCATGTCGGACGACAACCGCTTCAACCGCGTCGGCGCGCGCATCCACGATGTGACGCATGCGCACTGGCGGCAGGACCTCGACATTCTGGTCGGCATCGCCGGCAGCCGCCTGCCTTTCATCACCTTGCCCAAGCCCTGCAGCGCCGCCGATGTGGCGGCGCAAATCGCCGCATTGCGCGAAATCGAAGCCAAACACGGCGTCGACCGCAGGATTCCGGTACACGTGCTGATCGAAACCCACGGTGCGCTGCGCGAAGTCTGGCAGATCGCCGCGCTGGACGGTGTCGAATCGCTCGATTTCGGCCTGATGGATTTCGTCTCCGGCCACCACGGCGCGATTCCCGGCAGCGCCATGAAGAGCCCCGGCCAGTTCGACCATCCGCTGATCGCCCGCGCCAAGTGCGAGATTGCCGCCGCCGCGCTGGCCAACGGCGTCGTGCCGTCGCACAACGTCACCACCGAACTGAAGGACATCGACACCATCCGCAACGATGCGCTGCGCGCCCGCCGCGAATTCGGCTATCTGCGCATGTGGAGCATTCACCCGAACCAGATCGTCGCCATTGTCGAAGCGATGCGTCCGGACTTCTCCGAAGTCCAGGCCGCCACGGAAATCCTGATCGCCGCCCAGGACACCGACTGGGGCCCGATCCAGCATGCCGGCAAGCTGCACGACCGCGCCTCCTACCGCTACTACTGGGAACTGCTCGACCGCGCCCAAGTCACCGGCATGGACATTCCGCTCGCCGCCAAGGAACGCTTTTTTGCCTGATCCTGCGGTCGACCGCAGGGAAAGCGCGATTTTCCCCGACACAGCGCCGTTGACCGTGCTGTATCGCGACGAACACATCGTCGCCATCGACAAGCCGGCCAACCTGCTCGTCCATCGCTCGGAAATCGACCGCCACGAAACGCGCTTCGCGATCCAGATCCTGCGCGACCAGATCGGCCATAAGGTCTGGCCGGCGCACCGCCTCGACCGCGGCACCTCGGGGGTCCTGCTGTTCGGGCTGAGCCCGGAAATCGCCAGTACGCTCGGCCGGCAGTTCGAGGCCGGCACGGTGACCAAGCGCTACCTTGCGGTCGTCCGCGGCCATCCGCCGGCACAGGGCGAAATCGACCATCCGCTAAGCCGTCAGCGCGACGATTACGAATTTCGCGGCGAACGCAGCAGCGACGAGGCACAGCCGGCGCTGACCCGCTATCGCCGGCTGGCGACCATCGAACTGCCGGTCGCCATCGACCGCTATCCGACCAGCCGCTACGCCCTGCTCGAGCTCGAACCGGTGACCGGCCGCCGCCACCAGCTGCGCCGCCACCTCAAGCACATCGCCCATCCGATCATCGGCGATTCGACCTACGGTAAGGGACGGCACAACCGCCATTTCGTGGCCGAACTGGCCTGCGGGCGCCTGCTGCTGGCCTGCACCCGTCTCGGTTTCCGGCATCCGGCTGACAGCCGGGAAATCGCGGTCGACGCGCCGCTGACCGGCGAATTCGCCGATCTGCTGGCACGTTTCGGGTGGTCGGCGGCTCAGTAACCGATCGCGCTCTCCAGCTCCTCCATCCGCTCCATGTCGCGCTCCAGCTCGACCATGTCACTGCCCAGCGCATCGCGCGCCGAGACCATGCCGAGCGGCAGGCCGTCATCGTCGACCACCGGCACATGGCGGAAGCCGCCCTCGGCCATCATGTGCAGCGCGTAGGCCAGCGGCCGGTCGGCACGGATGGTCTGCGGATTGCCGACCATGACCTCGCTGAGCAAGGTCGTATCCGGGTCGAGGCCGCGGGCCAGCACCTTGTTCAGGGCATCGCGCTCGGTGAAGATGCCGGCGATCTGGCGGCCATCGACCACCAGCAGCGCGCCAATACGTTTCTCCGCCATCAGGCGGCTGGCGGCCCGCACCGTCATATTGCGCGTGGCGGTGATCAGGCTGCGGCCATCGATGACATGGCTGATCATTCGTTTCTGCATGGTTTTGTCTCCTGTGGTTATCGTCGTGGATAAAGCGAACCTTGCGTACACGCAGACAAGCATGTGCGCCAAATGTTCTGACTTTATGACGTCGACCGCAAGCACCCTCGCCAAACGCCGCCGACACGGGCAATGTCACGGCGGCCGGCAGCCGGATTCGACGACAAAACGGAATCAGGGCTTGAGTTCGTAGACCACGCGGACGCGGGCATCGGCCTTGGAAATCTCGACGAAACCGATCCCGCCCGGGTGGCTGGCCACCCATCGGACGACCTCATCGGACGACGACAACCGCGGCAGCGCCTGCTGACGACCGGTAAACACCAGGCGCGACCAGTAGGCGTCGACTTCGGACAACTCCTTGCCGACCAGCAGGCGGTAGAAATAGGCGCGATTCGGATGGCTGTCGGCAACATCCACCGGCTCGGCCTCGATCCCGTTGAAAAACTGCCGGTTGCGCCCGAAAAACAGGTTGATGACATCGCTGCGCGACATCGCCGCGACACCATTGCGGGCGTTGACGATGACCACCAGGTCGGCCTGCGCCCAGCCCGCCGGCAGCAGGCACAGCGCAACGACGACGAGAAGGCGGCGCAGCGCGGGCTTCATCGGCTAGAACACGAAATCCAGCGCCAGCGAAAAGACGTTCATGTCTCCCTGCCAGGTGGCGCGATTTTCCCGACGATAAGGAAAGATCGATGTCGGATCGCCGCGGATTCCGTCCCATTGCGCGGTCAACGCCACATTGCGCACGACGTCCCAGCGCAGGCCGGCGTACCAGGTACGCTGATTGGTCCGCGAATCGGCAACGATATAAGCAATCACCGGATCGGCCGGCAACGCCCGCCCCTTCGAATAAACCCGCGAATAGCCGACGAAGGGCGTCAGCTTGCCGACGCGGTAACCGACCTGGGCATAGCCGCCCTCGGAGCTTTCCAGCGACTTGCTGCCCTGTTCGATACGATTCAGCATCAGCTGCGCCTGCCACGGACCGCTGTCGTAAACCAGACCCAGCGAATAGTAATGCGAGCGCTTGTCGCGGACCGACAGATAGTCCAGCTGCTGCGCGTTCAACAGCAATCCGCTCTTGGCCATCGCCGGACCGTAAGGCAGGTCGCGTTCGAAGCGGATGTTGGCGTAACTGGCCCGCAGTTGCCAGGGGCCATGCTGATATTCGAGGTAAGCACCGGCCATCGGCGAACCGCCGATATCCCATTGCTCCTCGGCGAGCGGAATCTTGCCCTGCGAAATGCCGTAAAACAGCTTGCCGCGCAGCAGATGCTCGCCGACCGGCACGGTCAGCGCCGCATCACCCCCGTGAATGCTGTAGAACGGCAGATACCAGAAGAAATCGCCGGGTGGCCGCACGGTCAGGAAGGAGTACCCGACCCAGCGCGAATCGGCCATCATGAAGAATTCGGTACCCAGACGCCCGACGCGCAGGCTCAGGTTGGGCATCGGCTCGTACTTGACGAAGGCCCAGGCGATTTCGGGCCGGAAACTGTCATCGTAACGATAGCGGCTGATGCCCTGAACCACCGCCTGCCACTGCGGCAGGAACTGCCAGTTGGCCTGCAGACCGAGGACGCTGTCCACCTTGCCCGTCCATTCATTGCGGGCACCCAGCGGCTGCGACAGGTCGCGCACGAATTCGGCATCGTCGCTGTTCGTGCGAACGACACCCAGCGTACCGAAACCGTTGATCGAGAAGCGCCGATCGTCGGTGACATCGGCCCGGGCCGGGCCACCGCCCAGCAGCGCGACCGTCGCGACGGCCAGCAGGCGGCGCCAGTCCGGCCGGGTTTTCAGAAGATTCGACAACATGCGACGCATGACATCCAGAAATCGAAAGACCGGACTATAGCGCATGCCCCCGGGATCATTCCCTGGCGCATGCGTCGACCGCAACAGGACTCAGCGCGACTGCGCCTGGGGCAGTGCGACCTGGTGGTCGGTACTGAACTGGTAATCCCTGAACACGTGTTCGGCACTCAGCAGCTGATAGCTGCCGTCGGCCTGCTGCACGGTGGTGTCCTTCAGACGCGACGTGGTCTGGCCGCAGGTCCAGATGTCGAAATTGCGCATGTGCGTACACAGGCAGGTCTTGTCCCACACCTTGACCTTGCGCGCTTCCGGGTGGGCCGCCACTTCGCGGTTGTACGAAGTGATGTAGGAGCACTTGCCGTTGGCGTCGAGCAGGTAGCCGTAGGCCTCGCAGTTCGGGCGAATGCCGTCGCCGATGCCGGGACTGCCCTTGATCATGCGCATCGGATAGCCGGTCGGCGAAATCTGGTTGACCTCGATGTCCTCGTCGCGCGCCTTGAAGTATTCCTGCTTGACCTCGGCCGGCAGGCCGCATTCGTCGGTTACCGTGAAGCGGGTCGCGACCTGCACCGCGCCGGCGCCCTGTTCGAGGAAGGCAGCGGCGTCGGAACCGGTGAAGATGCCGCCGGCCGGAATCACCGGAATGGCCAGTTGTTCGTCGTGCAGGAACTGCAGCACTTCGGCGACGATGGTTGCCAGGTCGTACTGCGACCAGTCCATGCCGAAACCCAGGTGGCCGCCCGCCAGCGGGCCTTCGACGACGACGTAGTCAGGCAGCCGATTGAGCTTGGCGTTCTTCTTCAGGAACAGCTGCAGCGCGCGGACCGACGACACGATGATGCCCAGCTTGGCATCGCGGAACCGCGGGTGATCCTCGATCAGCGCAAAGGAACCGAGATGCAGGCCGGCGGCCAGCGTGATGCCGTCGATGCCGGCGTCGAGCGCGGCGGACATGCGGACCTTCAGCGTCTCCTTCGGCGCGTTCATGGTCAGCTTTTCCATGCAGTTGATGAACACCATGCCGTCGCCACGCTTGCGCGTCATCGTCGCTTCGACGTGCAGACGGGTCGCTTCAACCAGGCGGCCGAGATCGAACTTGACCGAAGACTTGTCCTCGTTATTCACGTTGTACTTGAACAACGCGAGCTTTTCCTTGACGTGCTTGGTGTCGTAGCGGCGATCGGAAACCGTGTTGATCATCGCGTCGGAAATGTGGCCGATACCGCCCAGCCGGGCGGCTTCCAGCGCCAGATCGGCGGTCGAGATATCGACGCCCATGCCGCCGATCATGATCGGAACCAGTTCATGCTTGCCGAGACGCAAGCGGAAATCGTCAACGCGCTTCATTGTCATCCTTATGAATCTGGCCACCCGGCGCCTCCCGCCCCGTCGGCCAAGACCGCAATTTTACGCTATCGCGCCGCTTCCTGCGCGAAACCCGGGGACAGATCAAAGTTTTTGCCGTGGCAAACGACTAAATTGCGACGCTTCCGACCCCTATTTTCGCCTTATGTTCCGCACATCGCATCCGCTCTGGCTGGCCGGTTTCCGGCCCTTCTTCCTGCTCGCCGCGCTGGCCGGGCTGGTTCTGCCGCCGCTCTGGGCGATGATTTTCACCGGCTGGACGGCGTCGACCGCAAGTCCGCTCGATCCGCTGCGCTGGCACGCCCACGAAATGTATTACGGCTTCGGCTGGGCGGTACTCGGCGGTTTCCTGCTCACCGCCAGCAAGAACTGGGTCGGCATCCGCGGCTATCACGGCGGCGTGCTGATCGCCCTGAGCTTCGCCTGGCTGCTCGAACGCCTGGCGTTGTCGGCCGGCGCCGGCTGGCCGCCGGTCTGGCTGGCGATCGCCGCTTTCGCCTTCCTCGGCAGCATCGCCATGCTGCTGGTGTGGACGCTGCTGCGTTACCGCCGGCAGGACAGCTACCGCGACAATCTGTTGTTCGTCGTTGCCCTGCCCGCCTTCCTGTTTGCCAAGTATCAACTGTTGTACGGCGATTTCGCCGGCGGTGCGGCGATGACGCTGGCCCTGTTCCGGCTGGCTTTCCTGGTCATGCTCGAACGCACGCTGACCCAGTTCATGAAAGCTGCCTGCCAGACCGACATCCTGCGCACGCCCTGGCTGGACCTGCCGATCAAGCTGCTCGGCCTGAGCCTGGCCGGCGTTTTCTGGCTGCCGGCGACGTGGACCGCAGGCCTGTCGCTGCTGCTCGCCGGCCTGTTGCTGATCCGCCTGCCGTTCTGGCGCCCCGACCGGGCCTGCCGCCGGCTCGACGTCGGCATCATGTTCGTCGGCTATCTGGCGATTGTCGGCCAGTTGCTGCTCGAGGCCTGGACGACGCTGGCCGGCCCGGCCTGGATCGGCGCGCTGCCGACGCACGTATTCAGCTTCGGCGCGATGGGCTGCGTGATTCCGGCGATGATCGTGCGCATCGCCAACGGTCATACCGGGCGAAAAGTCGTGTTTTCATCGGTCGACCGCAGCGTGCTGTGGCTGATGCTGGGCGCGCTGCTGATCCGCGTCGGCTTGACCCAGCTGGCGCCGGCCCGCTATGCGTGGTGGATCGGCCTGGCCGCCCTGTGCTGGCTGGCCGCCTTCGGCCTGCTGCTGGTGCGTTACGCGCCGGTGCTGATGCAGCCGCGCATCGACGGCCGCGAACACTGAAGGTCGCGGATCAGAGCACCGCTTCGAACAGTTCGAGTTGCGGCGGGCCGAGGTAGAAATCGCGCGGCGACTGGCCGGCCTGCATGTGCGCCTTGCGGAAGGCGTCGGACTTAGTCCAGTCGGCGAAGGCCTGCTCGGATTCCCACACCGTGTGCGAGGCGAACAGCGTGCGTACCTCGTCGGTATCGCCGCGCAGCAGGTTGAAGGAGACGAAACCGGGCACTTCGCTCAGATAGCTGTTGCGGTTGCGCCAGTGGGCGACGAAATCGTCCTCCTTGCCGGGGACGATGCGGAAACGGTTCATGGCGAGAAACATGTGAACTCCCGGAGATATCGACTGTGCATGCTTGTTGCTTGACAGGCGGATCATCCCCTCGTCAGCGCTCACACACAACATGTTCGATGAAGACGACAAGATCGACTTCGGCGCCCTGCCGGCCGAAGTCGATCACCTGCTCCAGGAAGGCGTTGCCGCCCATTTCAGCGACCGGGCGCTGGCCGAGCGCCTGTTTCTCGCCGCACTCTCGCTGGCGCCGGACGCCCTGCCGGCACACCGCTGCCTGGTCAAACACTACAACCGTTGTCGACAATTCGACAGGGCGTTGACCGCCGCGCGCGCCTGGGTCGGCGCTGCCGCCCGCCAGGCCGGTTTGTCCGACAACTGGCTGCAATGGAAGGCCGCGCCGGGCTATGCGCTGGCCGCGCTGAAGGGGCTGGCCTTCATCCATTTACGGGCCGGCGAACCGGACAAGGCCGACGCGATGATCGCCCGCGTCGTCGCGATGGACCCCGAGGATGCCGTCGGCGCTTCGGTGGTGCTGGCGCTGCTCGACGAAACCCGGCTGGCGATCTGAAAAAAGGCGGATTGCTGCGGTCGACCGCAGCTGCACAAGAAAAACCGCCCCGTTGCCGGGGCGGAAAGCTGCTACGAGGGGGAGAGGCTCAGTAACGGGCGTCGGACGGCTTCGGATCCTTCGGCCAGTCCTTGACCTTGTCCGGGAAGTCCGGCCGCGGCTGGTGGCTGAAGTATTCGGCCACATCGACCGATTCCTGGTCGCTGAGGCCGCCCTGGCCGAGCGGGAACTTGCCGTGGAAGCCGATCGGCATGTTGCGCTTGACGAAGGCCGCGGCGGTGTAGGTGCGGGCCATGCCGGCGCCGATGTTGAACGATTCGTCGCCCCACAGCGGCGGATAGACCATCTTGCCGGCGGCATTGCGCAGGCCTTCGCCGTTGTCGCCGTGGCAGACCGCGCACTGGTCGGCGTAAATCTTCTTGCCGTTTTCCGGATCGGGCACGATGCTGCGGTCGATCTTGCCGATGCCGCGCCCGGCCACCTTGTCTTCCGGCTTGGTCTCGCGCTTCATCCAGTCGAAGTAGGCAACCATCGCCTTCAGGTCCGGCGAATCCTTGGCCAGCGGCTTGCCGTTCATCGAGCGGCGGAAACAGCCGTTGATCCGGTCTTCCAGCGTGATCACCTTGCCCGCCCGCGCGCCGTAGCTGGGGAAGAAGGCGGAGACGCCGACATACGGCGAGCCATCGGCAACGGTGCCGGCGTTCAGGTGGCAACTGCTGCAGTTGAGCTGATCGCCAACGTGTTCCGGCAGCAGGTCCTTGGTTTCCAGGTTCAGGCGCATGCCGCGCACCAGTTGATCGGCGTTGGCTTCCTTCAGCATGTCGGCCAGGCGCGGCGTGTCGAACTTGCTCGAATCGGTGGTCTGCGGATCGAGTGCGGCACGCATTTTTGCCACCAGCGCGGCGTCGACCGCAGGTGCGCCGTCGCCCCAGCTGGCGCGGACGAAGCTCAGGATTTCAGCCAGTTCCTGATCGCTCAGGCGGGCGAAGGCCGGCATCGTGAAGACGCGCGGATGGGCGGCGGTGGCCGCGGTCTGGCCGCCGGTCAGCATGATGTGCACCAGCGTCGAGGCGTCCTTCGACAATACCGTCGGATTGCCGGCCAGCGTCGGGAAGATTTTCGCCACACCGCCACCGTCGGCGCGGTGACAGTCGCCGCAGAACTGGATGTAACCGAGACCGCCGCGGCTGCTGAACAGCGTGTCCGGCACGTGGGCAACCACCGCCGGCTGCGGTGCACCGGCCGGCAGCGGCTTGTCGTACGGCCCCGGCGGCAGCGACTTGAGGTAGGTGGCGACGGCGACCAGATCGGCATCGCTGAAATGCTGCGTGCTGTGCATGATTACTTCGGTCATGTTGCCGGAGGCGGTGGCAAAGCGGTTCTGCCCGGTCTTCAGGAACAGCGCCGTGTCGTCGACCGTCCACAGGTTGCGCAGACTGAGTGCGCGCCAGTGCTCGACCGTCTCGCCGGCCAGGAAATAGTCGCCCTTGCTGCCGGCGTCGCTCATCGCCTTCTCCTGGAATAGCAGGCCGCGCGGCGTATGGCAGGCGCCGCAGTGGCCGAGGCCCTGCACCAGATAGGCGCCGCGGTTCCAGGTTTCGTCCTTGCCGGTGTTCGGCTGATAAGGCGTGTCGTCGAGGAACAGCCAATTCCAGATCGCCAGGCCCCAGCGCATGCTGAACGGCCACTTCATTTCATCCGGCTTGTTCGACTGCTTGACCGCTTCGAGGCCCTGCATCAGGTAGGCGTAGAGCGCCTGCATGTCTTCGCCGGTCATCTTGGCGTAGGACGGATAAGGCATCGCCGGATACAGGTTGTGCCCGTCGGCGGCGACGCCCTTGCGCATCGCGCGGTCGAACTGCTCGAAGCTGTAGTTGCCGATGCCGGTTTCCTTGTCCGGCGTGATGTTGGTCGAGTAAAGCTTGCCGAACGGCGTTTCCAGCGCCCGGCCGCCGGCCATCGGCGTGCCTTTTTCGGTCGTGTGGCAGGCCACGCAGTCGCCCAGCTGGGCGAGGTAGCGACCGCGTTCGATGGTCGACGCATCGGCCGTCGTCGCCGCGGCCGTGCCGCCCAACAACGACAGGCCGAGCAGCGCGCCGCCGGCCAGCCGGCGCACGATGGCGCCGACCGTCGGCCAGTCGCGCCGATTTCCCTTGATTTGGTATTGCATGCTGTTTCTCCCTTTTCATCTGGTTCGCACCGAGTCTAGGAGAAGCCGCTGCCGGCGCCCATTCGGTCGTCCGGCTAGGGAAATAATCGAAACCGATTAGTCGACCGCAGCAGCGGATGCCGCCGAGCGCTGGGCCAGGGCCGTCCGCAAGGCCGCCACCACCGCCGCCCAGCCGCCGCCGGCCGGCTGGCGGAACAGGCGCATGGCGCCCGGGTACCACGGGCTGTCGTCGCGCCCGGTGAGCCAGCGCCAGTCGGTCTTGTAGTCCGGCAGCAGCAGCCAGACCGGCTTGCCGAGCGCGCCGGCGAGATGGGCGACCGCGGTATCGACGGCGATCAGCAGATCGAGCTGGCTGACGACGGCCGCGGTATCGGCGAAATCGCCGACCCGGGTGCCGAGATCGAGCAAGGGGAACGGCGGATCGGCCAGTTCGTCCTCGCCCTGACCTTTCTGCAGGCTGACGAAGCGCACCCCCGGCACGTCGCCGAGAGGCGCCAGCACGGTAAGCGACGGCAATGAGCGCTCGCCATCGTTCTCGAAACCGCGACTGCCTTTCCAGGCCAGACCGACGCGCAGCCGGCCGTCGGCCGGGCCGAGCGCCGCCGACCATTGCGCGATGCGTGCGGCATCGGCCTGCAGATAGGGCAATTCGGCCGGCACGCGGTCGACGCGCGTGGCGAAGTGAAATGGCAGGCTGAGCGGCGGCGCCCAGTAATCCCAGACGACACCGTCCGGTACGGGATCGCCGGGCGCCAGCGCGTCGTCGACGCCGTCCAGACCGGCCGCGAACAGGGTTTTCAGCGCCGGATGGCAAAGCACCGAGACACGCGCCGCACCGGCCTGTTTCAACTGCGCGGCGTAGCGGCAGAACTGGATCATGTCGCCGTGCCCCGCTTCCAGGCCGATCAGCAGCGACTTGCCGGCCAGCGCCTCGCCACGCCAGCGCGGCAGGCCGAGCTCGGCATCGAGCCGGGCGTACCAGTCGCGCGCTTCGAGCCGCCGCCAGCCCTCCTCCCATCGGCCCTGACGCAGCAGCAGGTAGGCCAGGTTGAAGCTGGCGCCGGCGTGACCGGGGTCGAGTTCGAGGGCGGTCCGGTAGCAGCGTTCGGCCTCGTCTTCGCGCTGCTGGCAGGTCAGCAACGCCCCGTAGTTGGACCACAGGCCGGGCACCTGCGGGTGACGCTGCAGGCTGTCGCGGTACACCGCCTCGGCCTCGGCAAATTGCCGCCGGTCGACCAGAAAAGCGCCGAAGTTGATCGCGATCTGGGCGATTTCCGGCGCCAGCGCCCGCGCCTGCCGGTAGGCCGCCGCCGCCTCGTCCGACGCGCCCGAGGCTTCCAGCGCGAAAGCCAGGTTGGCATGCAGTTCGGGCTGCATCGGCGCCCATTCGAGCGCGGCGCGGAAAGCTGCCGCGGCGCCCGGCGCGTCGCCGATGCCTAAACGCCGGTTGCCCTCGGCGAACAGTTCGTTCAGCGCGGTGGCGGCGTCAAGGGAATCGTCGGTGGTGGACATGGCGGCATTTTAGGCCGCCTGCCGCGGTCGACCGCAGGCATTGCCGAAAAACCGCTCAGGCCGACAATTCCGCCTGGTCGAGCGCGCGGAACATCGAGCAGCGACGGAAAACCTCTTCGCTCGGCGGCACCGCCTTCTGGCTGCAGTATTTCGACACCAGCTTGGCCAGGCCCTTGATGTCGCGCCCGGAAGCCTGCGGGAAGATATCCGGCAACCGGTCGAGCAGCGCCGGTTCAACCGCCAGCCCGAACTGCTGCGCCATGACGCCCCAGATTTTCAGGCGGTCGGCGCGTTCCGGCGGATGGAAGCGGATCAGCGCGATGCAGCGCGAGACGATGGCCTCGTCGATATCATCCACTCGGTTGGTCGTCAGGAACAGCAGACCGTTGAAATACTCCAGCACACGCAGGAAGACGCCGACCACCGCGTTCATCGTGATGTTGTCGTCGCGCCGCTTGATGTACACGTCGGCCTCGTCGATCAGCATCACCGCGCCCCAGCGCTGGGCGCGCGTCAGCACTTCCTTCAAGGCCGTCTCCATCGCCGCGACGTTCAGCCCGAGCTGGCCGGAATGCACGCGGTACAGCGGCCGGCGGATGATCTCGGCGTACACCTCGGCGGTCAGCGTCTTGCCGACCCCCGGCGGGCCGGCGCAGAGCACCGTCGTGCCGCCCGACTTGCCGGCCACGATGTCGTCCATCAGCACGTCCATCTCGGCGGTCAGGATGTCGATCAGGTCGGTCTGCTCGGGCGGCAGCACCAGCTTGTCCTTCAGCTCCGGCTGGTAGGCGTAGGGCTGCAGGTCGTCGACGTGCACCCAGACGTAGTGGTGCAGGTCGAGGTGGAACATCAGGATGAAGAAATGCACCGGCAGTTCGGTGAACAGGTTCTTCTCCTTGCCCAGCTCGGCCTGGGTTTCCTCAACCTCGGCCTCTTCCTTGCCGGACAGGCGCGAGTTGCGCTGCACGCGGCGCACGAACTTGGCCAGGATGTCGCCGGTCGCATCCATCGTCAGCACGCGGTCGCCGAGGATGCTCTCGTCGTTGACCAGGCGCGCCGCGCCACCGGTGGAGGACAGGATGATCTGGTCCTTCCGGGCGAAATCGGTGTCGCGGTGCGTCGCCGTCGGATTCTCCGAAAACCAGCCGGTGCCGGTGCCGGAAAACTGCCCGCCATACTGCGCCCGCCAGTCGAAATAACGCACGGCGCCTTCCTCGTAGGCGGCGATCAGGGCCGGCGTTTCCTTGACGTAGCCCTTGGCGGCGAGGATTTCGGCGACCGTGCGACCGGCGATGTCGGGGCCGGAGATGCGCAGCGTGTGCACCGCCATCTTGGCCCGCGAATTGGCCTTCAGCTCGACGTAGATCTTGCCGCTCTCCTCTTCCGACGGCGGCGTGTAGTCGAGGCGGGCGACCACCCAGGCCAGCGGCTTGCCGGTGACGGCGGCGGAAAACACCCAGCCGCGCTCGGCGTCCTCGGCCAGATAACGGGCGATGGCCGGCACGGCCATTTCCAGCTCCTCCGGCTCGAAACGCTTGCCGGTGAAGGCCAGCGCGTTGCGCAGCGTCTCGATCTGCGCGGCCTGCGCCCGCAGTTCGCGGTCGGCGGCGCGATAGCGGTCGAGCAGCAGGTCGAGTTCGGCCGGCTCGATCTGGTTGAAGGGGATCTCGACGCGATTGCCGAAACGCAACTGCTCGCGCAGATACACCAGACGCGGAAACGCCAGCATCATCGGTTCGATGTGCCGGCGGTCGATGGAGAGCTTCATCGGCTGCCTCCCGGGCAATGGATACCGGCCTCTCCCAGCCAGTTTCATGCCATGCGGTCGACGCCGGAAAAATGCGGAAAATCAGCCGGTTGACCGCAAATGCCTTTGTCGCGCTTGCGACACGTGGGACAATCGCGGCCCCTTTCCGGAAAACGCCATGCATCCGCGCAACCAGCACGCCGACGGCTACGATTTCACTGCCCTGTGCGCCAGTTCGGCCGGCCTCGCCAAATATCTGAAGACCACGCCGGCCGGCACGCCAAGCATCGATTTCGCCAACCCGGCCGCCGTCAAGGCGCTCAACCGCGCGCTGCTGATCCATCACTACGGCGTGCATGGCTGGGACATTCCGGCCGGCTACCTGTGCCCGCCGATTCCCGGCCGCGCCGATTACCTGCACGCGCTGGCCGACCTGCTGGCCGAGGAATACGACGGTGTTTTCCCGCGCGGCCCGCAGATGCGCGTGCTCGACATCGGCACCGGCGCCAGCCTGGTCTATCCGCTGCTCGGCCTGGCCGAATACGACTGGTCCTTCCTCGGCGCCGATACCGACCAAGCGGCGCTGGCCAACGCCGCGCGCATCCTGACCAAGAATCCGGCCAGCGGCAAACGCATCGAACTGCGCCACCAGCCGGTCGCTGCCAACGTCTTCGACGGCCTGCTGCGCAGCGGCGAAACCTTCACACTGGCGATGTGCAATCCGCCCTTCCACGGCTCGCCGGGCGAAGCGGCCAGCGCCAACCGGCGCAAGTGGAACCAGCTCGGCAAACCCGGCGCCAAGGGACAACTGAACTTCGGCGGCGGCGATCTCGAACTGTGGTGCCCGGGCGGCGAACGCCAGTTCGTGCAGACGATGATCGAACAGAGTGCCCGCATTCCGAAGCGCGTGCTGTGGTTTACCACGCTGCTGTCGAAGGCCGACAACCTGCCGGCCGTCCAGGCCGCGCTGCAACGCGCCCACGTCATCGACACCAAGGTGCTGCCGATGGCCCAGGGCCAGAAGCAGAGCCGCATCGTCGCCTGGACCTTCTGCCCGCGCCGCATCCGCCGCGCCTGGCTGCGCGACCTGGTCGCCGGCAATCCGCTCGAGCCGGCCGGCGAACCGGCGGCGTGAAAATCTGAAAAATCCGCCGATCGCTGCGGTCGACCGCAGGATTCGCCGGATTTCCGGGCAACAAAAAGCCCCGGTGGCAAACCCCGGGGCCCGGTCTGGCGGGCAACGCGCCCGCCGGCGAATTACTTGGCCGGTGCCGGCGCGATGGTATTGGCGACTTCCGCCTTGCCCTCATCCTTGGCGGCTTCCTTCTTGGCCTTGGCTTCGTGATGCTTCTTTTCCTTCTTGGCCTTGACGTCATGCTTGGCGTGATCGGCCTTCTTGTCGGCCGCGGCCTTCTGCTCGGCAACCGCCGGCGCAACGGTCTCGGCCGGCGTGGCGTTCTGGGCGAAGGCGGCGGAAGCGAAACCGGCGGCAACGGTCAGGGCGATCAGGGTCTTGGTCACTTGCATGGTATTTCTCCTTGAGAAAACGAGGGTTCGATGTTCGGTGCTGCGTTCGGTGCAGCGCCTTGTGCAGAATAACGACCGACTGCCGCACCCGATGTCACGAGGATCGTAGCATCGTGTATCCGTCGGTGACCAAAATGTCATGAAACGTAGCCCGCCGGCCCGGCAGACCGCAATTCCGACGCGGCAACTGGGGCTTCGCCGCAGCAGCCCGTATAATTGCCGGTCCCTCTCAAGAAACGTGAATGCCTTGTCCGATCTTCTCGACCGTCTCGCCGTCCTGCCCCAATACCTGCTGCCGAAACAGGCGCTGACCGTCCTCGCCGGACGGCTGGCCTCGGCGCATGCCGGGGCGCTGACCACCTCGGTCATCCGCTGGTTCATCGGCCGTTACGGCGTGGACATGAGCGAAGCGGCCAATCCGGACCCGGCCGCCTACGCCAGTTTCAACGATTTCTTCACGCGGGCGCTGAAGGCCGATGCCCGGCCTTTCGCCGACAGCGATTTGCTGTGTCCGGTAGACGGCGCGATCAGCCAGTTCGGCAACATCGAACGCGACCAGATTTTCCAGGCCAAGGGCCACCGCTACTCGACTGCCGCACTGCTCGGCGGCGACCGTGAGCTTGCCGCGCAATTCGATAACGGCAGCTTCGCCACGCTCTATCTCAGCCCGCGCGACTACCACCGCATCCACATGCCCTGCGCCGGCCGGCTGACCCGGATGATTCACGTGCCCGGCGCCCTGTTCTCGGTCAATCCGACCACCGCCCGCGGCGTTCCCGGCCTGTTCGCGCGCAACGAACGCGTCGTCTGCGTGTTCGACACCGAGGACGGGCCGTTCGCGCTGGTCCTGGTCGGCGCGACGATCGTCGGCAGCATGGCCACCGTCTGGCAGGGCACGATCAATCCGCCGCGCCCCGGCGTCGTTCGCGAATGGCGTTACGCCGGCGATACTGCGGTCGACCTGGCCAAGGGGCAGGAAATGGGCCGTTTCCTGCTCGGTTCGACGGTCGTCCTGCTGTTCCCGAAGGATCGCCTGGCCTTCAACCCGGCGTGGGCGCCGGCCCGGCCGGTCCGCATGGGCGAAGCGATGGGATCGCGGCCGGCATGAACCTGCACCGCCTGATCCGCGGCATCACCGTCTTCGCGCTGGCGCTGGCCGGTTTCTGGCTGGCCGATGCCGGCCGGCCGGTACCGCTGCTGATCCTGCTCGGGGTGGCGGCTGCACTGTACGCAATCCGCGTCGGCGAACAGGGCGAGGCCCGCTACGGTCGACGCGTACCGGTCACCGAAATGCTGGCGCTCGGCCGTCAGGGCGACCGCCGCATGCTGGCCGGTGGACTGGCCGGCTACCTGATGCTGGCCTGCTTCGTCGCTGCCGGCTGGTTCGCCTTTCACTGATCCCCGCGGCCCGGCCGCATGGGATACTCGCTTCCCCGACCCACGGAGAAAAACGACATGATCCGATTCCTGCGCCAACTCGCCCTTGCCTCGCTACTCGCGCTGCCCTTTGCCGCCCGCGCCGAAGCGCCGCTGCAACACCAGCAAGTTCCCGGTTACTACCGTCTGGCGCTCGGCCAGTTCGAAGTCACCGCGCTCTACGATGGCAGCATCGCCCTCGACGAAAAGCTGCTCAAGGGCGTGGCCAAGCGCGACCTGCAACGTCTGCTTGCCCGCGAGTTCCTGCAGGGACCTGCCGTCCAGACGGCGGTCAACGCCTATCTGGTCAATACCGGCCAGCGGCTGATCCTGGTCGATGCCGGCGCCGCCAAACTGTTCGGGCCGACGCTCGGCAACATCGTGGACAACCTGAAAGCCGCCGGCTATCGCCCGGAACAGGTCGACACGGTACTGCTCACCCACCTGCACGGCGACCACGTCAACGGTCTGGTCACACCGGACGGCCAGCGCGTTTTCGTCAATGCCGAGGTCTGGTCGGCCAAAGCCGACAACGACTTCTGGCTCAGCGAGACGATCGCCGCACAAGCGCCGCAGGAAGCCCAGGGCTTTTTCAAGATGTCGCGCGACGCCGCAGCGCCGTATCTGGCGGCCGGCCGCTGGAAGACTTTCGACGGCGAGCGGGAACTGGCGCCCGGGGTCAGCAGCGTCAATACGCACGGCCATACGCCGGGCCATGCCAGCTACCTGTTCCGCAGTGGCGAGCAGCGCCTGCTGGTGCTCGGCGACATCGTGCACAACCACGCCGTGCAATTCACCAGACCGGAAGTTTCGCTGGAATTCGACGTTGATCAGAAACAGGCGATCGCCACGCGCAAGCGCATCTTTGCGCAGGTCGCCCGGGAACGTCTGATGGTGGCCGGCATGCACCTGCCCTTCCCCGGCATCGGTCACGTACGCAAGGAAGCCAAGGGCGGCTATGCCTGGGTTCCCGCCGAATTCACCCTGCTGCCGGCCAAGTAAACGAAAGTTTCCCTGGCGCGGCCAGACTCAGCGAATAAGGAAGCCCATCACGTCGCTCATCGCATGCAGCGCCGGCTGGCTTGCC
This sequence comes from Azonexus sp. R2A61, assembly GCF_021401135.1. Lineage (GTDB taxonomy): Bacteria > Pseudomonadota > Gammaproteobacteria > Burkholderiales > Rhodocyclaceae > Azonexus. Next base: position 512,817 of record NZ_JACBFO010000002.1, read on the forward strand.
AGCCAGTCGCGCGCCGCCGCTTCGCTGGGCATGATCTCGACCTCGTAGGACTTGTCGTCCGAGGTTTTCAACACGCGTTCGATCAATAGCGCCAGCAGCCGGTCGACGGTGACGAAGACCATGCGACAGTTGGGATGGGAGGCGTGCGCACCGTACAGATGCGCGAGCAGTTCGGTAAGGACGATGGGCGTCATGCTGTGCCCTTCGATGGCGGAAAGATCGGCGATCACGTAGCGTGCGTGATCGTAACGGGGATCGCAGTGCACCCGCTTGGTCGCACCCAGCAATGAATCGGCCGTCAGCATGCCGGTGTAGCGCTGGACGACGCCTTCCGGCTCCCAGATCAGTTCATAGCTCATCGACGATATCCACTCCTGCCCGCGTACGGAATGACGACCGGGCATGCGGGGATTATATTCCCGACCGTTCGCCAGGGTACCTAGGACATCCCACAGGTATACAGCAACCGTGGGCGTCCCCGAATGTCCAGAACAAAGCCCCCGCCGGTTTCCCGACAGGGGCTTTCATGTTGCTGCGGTCGACCGGCAAAACCGGCCGATTTTCGCAAATTACATCTCGACCGTCTCTGCCACTTCCACGAACTCCGGAATCTGGTCGAAGTTCATGTAGCGATAGACTTCACCGGCCTTGGCATTGACCAGCTTGATCTGCTCCATGTACTCCGGCACCGTCACGATCCGGCCGGCCAGGGCGCACATCGCCGCCAGTTCGGCGGAGCCGAGGTAGACGCGGGTGTCGATGCCGAGACGGTTCGGGAAGTTGCGGGTCGAGGTGGAAATCGCCGTCGAGCCCTTGCGGATCTGTGCCTGGTTACCCATGCACAGCGAGCAGCCCGGCATTTCCATGCGGGCGCCGGACTTGCCGAGCACGCCGTAGTAGCCTTCTTCGGTCAGGATCAGCGCGTCCATCTTGGTCGGCGGGGCGATCCACAGGCGGGTCGGGATGTCGGCCTTGCCTTCGAGGACCTTGCCGGCGGCACGGAAGTGGCCGATGTTGGTCATGCACGAACCGATGAAGACTTCGTCGATCTTGTCGCCGGCGACTTCGGACAGCAGCTTGACGTCGTCCGGGTCGTTCGGGCAGGCCAGGATCGGCTCGGTGACTTCGGCCAGGTCGATCTCGATGACAGCAGCGTACTGGGCGCCGGCGTCACCCTTGAGCAGCGTGCCGTTGGCGATCCAGTCTTCCATCGACTTGATGCGGCGCTTCAGCGTACGGGCATCCTGATAGCCTTCGGCGATCATCCACTTCATCAGCGTGATGTTCGAACGCATGTACTCGACGATCGGCTCCTTGTTCAGGGCGACCGTACAGGCGGCGGCGGAACGCTCGGCGGCAGCGTCGGAGAGCTCGAAGGCTTGCTCGACCTTGAGGTCCGGCAGGCCTTCGATTTCCAGGATGCGGCCGGAGAAGACGTTCTTCTTGCCCTTCTTCTCGACGGTCAGCAGGCCGGCCTTGATCGCGTAGTACGGGATGGCATTGACCAGGTCGCGCAGGGTGATGCCGTCCTGCATCTTGCCCTTGAAGCGGACCAGCACGGATTCCGGCATGTCCAGCGGCATGACGCCGGTGGCGGCGGCAAAGGCGACCAGACCGGAACCGGCGGGGAAGGAGATGCCGATCGGGAAACGGGTGTGCGAGTCACCGCCGGTACCGACGGTATCCGGCAGCAGCAGGCGGTTCAGCCAGGAGTGGATGACGCCGTCGCCCGGACGCAGCGAGACGCCGCCACGGGTGCTGATGAAGGACGGCAGTTCGCGGTGCATGCGCACGTCGACCAGCTTCGGATAGGCGGCGGTGTGGCAGAAGGACTGCATGACCAGGTCGGCGGAGAAGCCGAGGCAGGCCAGATCCTTCAGTTCGTCGCGGGTCATCGGGCCGGTGGTGTCTTGCGAGCCGACGGTGGTCATCTTCGGTTCGCAGTAGGTGCCCGGCAGAATGCCCTTGCCTTCCGGCAGGCCACAGGCGCGACCAACCATCTTCTGGGCCAGCGAGTAGCCGGTGCCCGGATCATTCGGCTGCTGCGGCAGACGGAACAGGGTCGAGGCCGGCAGGCCGAGGGCTTCACGCGCCTTGGTCGTCAGGCCGCGGCCGATGATCAGCGGAATGCGGCCGCCCGCGCGGACTTCGTCGAGGATGACCAGGGTCTTCAGTTGCGATTCGGCGATCACGGTACCGTTCTTGAGGGCGGTGACCTTGCCGGTGGCGCCATCGACCTTCAGTTCGATCTCGTCGCCCATGTCCATCTGGCCGGCGTCGATTTCGATCGGCAGGGCGCCGGCATCTTCCATCGTGTTGAAGAAGATCGGCGCGATCTTGGAACCGAGGCAGACGCCGCCGAAGCGCTTGTTCGGCACGTAGGGAATGTCTTCGCCGGTGAACCACAGCACGGAGTTGGTGGCGGACTTGCGGGAAGAACCGGTACCGACCACGTCACCGACGTAGGCGATCAGGTTGCCCTTGGCGGCCAGCTTTTCCAGTTGCTTGATCGGGCCGCGCGAACCCGGCTCGTCGGCTTCGATACCCGGACGCGGGTTCTTCAGCATGGCCAGCGCGTGCAGCGGGATGTCGGGACGCGACCAGGCGTCCGGTGCGGGCGACAGGTCGTCGGTGTTGGTTTCGCCGGTGACCTTGAAGACGGTCAGCTTTTGCGAAGCCGGCACTTCCGGACGCGAGGTGAACCACTCGGCGTCGGCCCACGACTGCATGACCGCCTTGGCGTTGGCGTTGCCGCCCTTGGCCAGCTCGGCGACGTCGTGGAAATAATCGAACACCAGCAGGGTCTTCTTCAGGCCTTCGGCGGCGACGGTGCCGCAGGTCGGGCAGGCGAGCAGGTCGATCAGCGGCTTGACGTTGTAACCGCCGAGCATGGTGCCGAGCAGTTCGGTGGCCTTTTCCTTGGAAATCAGCGCACAGGCTTGTTCACCCTTGGCCACCTTGGCCAGGAATTCGGCCTTGACCTTGGCGGCATCATCGACACCGGCCGGCACACGGAAGGTCAGCAGTTCGACCAGAAAGGCTTCTTCGCCGGCGGGCGGATTCTTCAACAGGGCGACCAGTTCGGTGGTCTGTTGCTTGGACAGCGGCAGCGGGGGGATACCGAGGGCTGCACGCTCGGCAACGTGTGCGCGGTAGGCTTCAAGCACGGCGACTTCCTTTCGTAAAGGGTTGCTCTAGGGGATAAAACGGTATTTTACGACAACGGCGACGGCCGGATGGTTCGGAAAATCGCCGATCCGCTCCGGCTCGCGCAAGTCTTATATATTTTATATGTTAGTTCACTGCAGCGCCACCGCTGCCTGCGGTCGACGAGGCAATTTGCCCAAAAATTGAGCGTCGACCGCAAAACCCTTACCGGACAGACCTTTGGCACCGCTGTCCCGAGCTTATCCACAGGCTTGTCCGACCGAAACGGGGATAAATGTCCTTTATGCACACAGGCTGCTAGACTGAGGGTTTCGTCCTAACTTTCCAAAAGCATGTCCCGAATTTCCGCCATTGCCGCCCTGGGCCAGCAGATCTGGCTCGACAATCTGTCCCGCCAGCTGATCGATTCGGGCGAACTTGCACACTGGATCGCCGACGACGCCATCGCCGGCGTCACCTCGAACCCGGCGATCTTCTTCAATGCGATCCGCAACGATCCGGCCTACCAGACGGCAACAGCCGCGCTCAAGGACAGTCCGCTCGATGCCGAACGCCGCTTCGAGGCACTCGCGCTGCCCGATGTCCGACGGGCCTGTGACCTGTTCCTGCCGCAATACGAGCGCAGCGAAGGTCGTGCCGGTTTCGTCAGCTTCGAAGTCTCGCCGACGCTGGCCAGCGATGCCGCCGGCACCCTTGCCGCGGCCCGCCGCCTGTGGGCGGAAATCGGCCGGCCGAACGCGATGATCAAGATTCCGGCGACCGCCGCCGGTTTGGAGGCAATCGCCGGCGCGATCGCCGACGGCATCAACGTCAATGTCACGCTGATTTTTTCGCCAGCGCAGCTGGCGGACGTTCAGGCGGCCTATCGCCGCGGCATCGAACAGCGTTTTTCGGCCGGCAAGCCGGTCGACCGCATCGCCTCGGTGGCCAGCGTCTTCATCAGCCGGCTGGATAGCCTGCTCGACCCGCGGCTGCCGGCCGAACTGCAGGGGAAGACGGCAATCGCCATGGCCCGCCGGGCCTACGCCGACTGGCAGATGCTGCCGCCGCTGCCCGGCAGTGCCCGCCAGCAGATGCTGCTGTGGGCGTCGACATCGTCGAAGAACCCGGCCTACCGCGACGTCGTCTATGTCGAACAATTGATCGGCGACGGCACGGTCAATACCGTTCCCGACGCCACGCTGGCAGCCTTCCGCGACCACGGCGAAGCGGCAGCCACGCTCGGCCTCGGCCCGGCTGACACCGAAGCCCAACTGGCCGGCATTGCCGCACTCGGCATCGAGCTCGACAGCGTCGGCGACGAGCTCCAGGCAGCCGGACTCCGGCAGTTCGACGAAGCCTTCGCCAAGCTGCTCGAACTCGTCCGCTGAACGCATCGTGACCGCCACCGTCCGCCACCGCATTGCCAGCCGCCTGCAGGGGCTCGTGCTGGCCATGCTGCTGGCGCCGACGCTGGTCATGGCGGCGGACAAGATCGCGCTGCAGCTCAAATGGACGCACGCCTTCCAGTTCGCCGGTTATTACGCCGCCCAGGCCCAGGGTTACTACGCGCAGGCCGGCCTCGACGTGGACATCGTCGAAGCCGCTCCCGAAACCGATGTGGTGAGGCGCGTCGTGCACGGCGAGGCGAATTTTGGCGTCGGCGCCAGCAGCCTGATCCTGGATCGCCATGCCGGCCAACCGGTGGTCGTGCTGGCGGCCATCTTCCAGCATTCGCCACAGGTCATCGTCGCCCGCCGCGGCGCAGACCTGCAAAGCATCCACGATCTGGCCGGCAAGCGCCTGATGCTGGAAAAGCAGACGGAAGAGCTGAGCGCCTATCTCAAGCGAGAGGGCGTTCCCCCCGCGTCGCTGCAACGTCTGCCGCACAGCTTCAACCCGCAGGACATGATCGACGGCAAGGTCGACGCGATGTCGGCTTATCAGACCAACGAACCCTTCGTGCTTGACCGCCAGGGTTTTTCCTATCTGCTGCTGACGCCGCGCTCGGTCGGCATCGATTTTTACGGCGACAACCTATTCACCAGCGAACGGGAGTTGCGCGACCATCCGCAACGGACCCAGGCCTTCGTGCAGGCCAGCCTGCGCGGCTGGGAATACGCATTGGCCCACCCGGACGAAATCATCGAACTGATCCGGCAACGCAAACCGGCCGGCCCCAGCCGCGAACATCTGGCCTTCGAAGCGGAACAGAGCCTGCCGCTGATCCGGCCCGACCTCGTGCCGATCGGTTACATGCATCCCGGGCGCTGGCGGCATATTGCCAACGTCTATGCCGAACTCGGCATGCTGCCGGCGGACGTATCGCTGGAAGGCTTTCTCCCGGAAGAGAGCGAAACGCACGACTGGGATCGCTATCTGATGCCGCTCGCACTGGCACTGATCGCGCTGGTCGCCCTGGCCGGTATTGCCTTCAACACGCACCGCCTGAATACCCGCCTGCGTCGGAGTCAGAGTGAACTGGCCGAACGCGGCCGGGAACTGCTGTTGCAGAACCGCGTGCTGCACCTGTTGAACCGGGGCGCCTCGCTGCCCGAAGTGCTGGACAACCTGGCACGCGAAGTCGAGCAGCAGCGATCCGGCGTGCTGTGCTCCATCCTGCTGCTCGATCCGACGGGAAGATTCGTCCGCCACGGCGCCGCACCGAGCCTCCCGGATTTCTACATCGAGGCGATCGACGGCCTTGCCATCGGCGATCAGGTCGGCTCCTGCGGCACCGCCGCCTGGCGCGACGAACGGGTCGTCGTCGAAGACATCCGCAGCCATCCCTACTGGCAGAATTTCATTGAACTGGCCGAGCGGGCCGGCCTTCGGGCCTGCTGGTCGCAGCCCTTCCACGGACGCGATGGCAAGGTCATCGGCACCTTTGCGCTTTATCACCGTAGCCCGGCCACACCCAGTCCGCGGGAAATCGAACAGATCGAAAGCTACGCCCGACTGGCCGAACTGGCCGTCGAACGCTCGCGCTCCGACGATGCCCTGCGACTTGCCGAAGCCCGCTACCGGCTGATTTCCGAAAACAGCAACGACGTGATCTGGGTGCTCGAACTGCCGGCATTGCGTTTCAGCTACCTCAGCCCGTCGGTGGCCAGGCTGCGCGGCTGGACTGCGCAAGAAATCATGGATCGGCCGATGAGCGAGTCGCTGACGCCGGAGTCGGCGGAGAAGGTGGGACAGATGCTGCGCGAAACGCTCGCCGAGATCGCTGCCGGCGCCCCGGGGCCTCATACCCGGACACTGGAGGTCGAGCAGCCCTGCCGGGACGGCAGCATCGTTCCCACCGAAGTCGTCGCCAGTGTCCTGCTCGATGGCGACGGCAAACCCGCTCACGTTCTCGGCATCACCCGCGACATCTCCGAACGCCGGCGCAACGAAGAGGAACTGGCCCGCTACCGGGGCGAACTGGAACGGCGCGTCGACGAACGCACCCGCGAACTCTCGGTGGCCAAGGAAGCCGCGGAAACGGCAAGCCGGGCGAAAAGCACCTTCCTGGCGACGATGAGCCACGAACTGCGTACGCCGATGAACGCCATCCTCGGCATGACCGACCTCGCCCTGCGCCGCGCCACCGACCGCAAGCAACAGGACCAGCTCGGCAAGGCCGCCGATGCCGCCCGCCACCTGCTGGCGATCATCAACGACATTCTCGACCTGTCGCGGATCGAAGCCGAAAAGATGACGCTCAGCCATGCCGACTTCACGATCGGCGACATGGTCGATGGCCTGCAGCGCCTGATCGAGCAGCTTGCGGTCGACAAGGGACTGCGCCTGAAATTCGACATTGCCGGCGAAACCCGCGCCAGACGCGTACGCGGCGACGCACAGCGGATTGCGCAGATCCTGCTCAACCTGTGCGGCAACGCCATCAAGTTCACCGAACAGGGCTGCGTCACGCTGGCCCTGACACTGGCCGAAGACGACGGGGCAACGATCCTGCGCGGCGAAGTCAGCGACACCGGCATCGGCATTTCGCCGGGCATGCAGCAGCAGCTGTTCCAGCCCTTCGTACAGGCCGACGGTTCGCTGACCCGTCAGCACGGCGGCAGCGGCCTCGGGCTGGCGATCAGCAAACGCCTGATCGAACTGATGGACGGCCACATCACACTGGACAGCGAACCCGGTCGCGGCAGCCGGTTCACCTTCGAAATCCGATTGCAGGCCCCGCAGTCTGCCGCGGCCCCCGAAAACGCCATCGACCACGAGGCCGAAATCCAGCGCCGCTTTGCCGGCCGACGCATTCTGCTGGCCGAAGACGAACCGGTGAACCGCGAAGTGTTCCGCGAACTGCTGTCCGAAACCGGGCTGATCGTCGATACCGCCGAAGACGGCCGGCAGGCCGTCGACATGGCGAGCACCGGTGGCTACTCGCTGATCCTGATGGACATGCAGATGCCGAACCTCAACGGGCTCGAAGCGACGCGCGCGATCCGCGCCCTGCCGGGCCTGGCCGAGCTGCCGATCGTTGCGATGACCGCCAACGCCTTCGCCGAAGATCGCCAGCGCTGCCTCGACGCCGGCATGGACGACCATATCGGCAAACCGGTCGCGCCGGACAAACTGTTCGCCAGCATCCATCACTGGCTGGCGCACCGGCACCGTAGAGGCTGACCGGCGGCCGACTGTATCATTTTTGTTATTTCCCTATAATGGCAGCAAGTTCCCGCCGGAAGCGCCGCCATGCCCCTGACCTCTGACAGTTTCCGCCTTCGCCTGGTCCTGCTCTTCGGCGGCCTGTCGATCGCCTTCATGCTCGGCATCACGCTGTACATCAATCGCGTCGCGACGGCGCACATCATCGAGGATGGCGAAGAGCGCCTGCGCAATCTGGCTTTCAACGTCGCGCTCGTCGTCGAAAACAACCTCGAGGAACGGCAGCGGGAAATTCACCTGCTCAGCCACAGCTTGCCGAAACCGGGGCAGCGCCTCGAAAACGACAACATCCGCCGCATGCTGGCGCTGGCCAAGAAAGCCTACCGACACTACGCCTGGATCGGCCTGACCGATGCCGACGGCGTCGTTCGGGTGGCTGCCGACGGCATGCTCGAAGGCGTCGATGCCTCCCGGCGTGACTGGTTCGCGCAGAGCCGGACAGGCGACTTCATCGGTGACGTGCACGAAGCCGTACTGCTGGCCAAGAAACTGCCGGCCCCGGCACCCGGCGAACCGCTGCGCTTCGTCGACTTCGCCTCGCCGGTACATGACGAGGCCGGACGTTTCCTCGGCGTCGTGGCATCGCATGCCCATTGGCGCTGGGTAGACGAGGTCATCCACCAGATTCTGCCGGCCGATGCCGAACAGAACGGAATCGAAGTGCTGATCGCCAATCCGCAGGGCAAGATCCTCTATCCGTTCAAGGCGGTAAATGAAGCGCACCTGCCGGACCCGCTGCGCCAGGATCCCCGGCTGACGCGCTTCCACTGGCCCGAAAACGGCGATTACATGATCGGCATGCAGCGCATCGACAGCGAACCGGGCTGGTTGATCATCGTCCGCCAATCGGCCGATCTGGCGCTCGCCCCGGTCACCCGGCTGCACTACAGCCTGCTGATCATCGGGGTGGCCGTCGCCTTGCTGTTCATGATCCTCGCCTACTGGATCGCCATCACCTTGAGCCGACCGCTCGAACGCCTGGCCCAGGTCGCCCAGGCCATCGAGCATGACGACGAAAGCGGCAGTTTTGCGGTCGACTGCCGTTTACGTGAAATTCGCACGCTGGCCGATTCGCTGCGCGACATGTTCTCCCACTTGCGGGCATCGAAAAAAGCACTGCAGGAAGCCAACGCCTCGCTGGAAGAAAAGGTCGACCGGCGGACGCGCGAACTGCGCGAAGCCAACCTGGCGCTCGAACAACTGGCCCGCCACGACACGCTGACCGGCCTGCACAACCGGCTGGCCGCCAACGAGCGCCTGCGCAGCGAGTTCCAGCGCAGCCGTCGGAGCCAGCAGGAAGAAGCCCTGCTGGTCATCGACGTGGACCATTTCAAGCGGGTCAACGATACCTGGGGACACGAAACCGGCGATCAGGTGCTGATCCACATCGCCGATCAGCTGAAAGCCTCGGCACGGCAGACTGATTTCGTCGCCCGGCTGGGCGGCGAGGAGTTTCTGGCGATCCTGCCGGACACTTCGCCGGCAGGGGCGATGATCGTCGCCGAAAAAATCCGCGCCGGCATTGCCGATTCGACGGCACCGACCGTCGGCCGGGTCACCGTCAGCATCGGGGTCGGCATCGTCGAAGCGGACGACAAGGACGAGGACGATGCGCTACGCCGCGCCGATCAGGCGCTTTACCGGGCCAAGGGCGGCGGCCGCAACTGCGTGATGCGCTAGCAGGGCGGCAGGCCGCACTGCCGGCGGGCCCGGTTGCAGGCCGGATGTTCGACATCGAATTCCCGGCATGGCGACGGTCGACCGTCGTAGATCGTGCATTTCACTGCCACGCCGACTTCGCCGTCGAGCGCAGCGCAACGCGGCGTCGGGCTGTCGGTGCCGCGCATGCGGACGATGGCCGGCGTCACCGGCACGGTCAGTGCGACCGGCACGCCGTCGCCCCAGGCAAAAGCGCCGCCGGCCAGTTCGGCCGGGTGAAAATCGACGCGCAGGCTGGCACAGCAGGCGCCGCAGGTCTGGCAAACGCTCATCGGCCGGCCGTCATCCCAGATCGACCCGGCAGCGCCACAGCTCGTGCCCGGAAGCCAGATACTTTTTCTCGAACGGGGTCAGCGGATCGTCGGTGACATAAGCTTCGGCGCAGACTTCGCGAGCGCTCAGCCAGCCGAGCGCCAAAGCCATTTCCTCGATATAGATGCGCCAGTTGCTGCGACATTCGACGATGCCGCCCAGTTCGCGCCAGACCGGAAATACCGCATGCCCATGCCAGCGCCGCGCCAGATGGCCGATCTTCGGCCACGGATTCGGATACAGGTTGTAATGGCGCGCCAGCCGGATGCCCTGGGCGGCCAGCAGACGCCAGACATCGACCAGATCGGCGCGGATCAGCACGGCGTTGGCCGGCAGCGCCGCCGGTTTGCCGCGTTCGATGCGGTCGACCGACTGATCGACGCCAAAAACGAAATGCTCGGGAAAAGCGGCGGCCAGCCGCAGCGTGCTCCAGCCGACGCCGCAACCGGCGTCGAGAATCAGCGGCGCGGCCGGATTCCACGCATCGCGCGCCGCCAGCGCCTGGGCCACGGCAAGCCGGTTGTAATCGAGCAGCGGCTTGCGGAAGGGATGCGCCAGATGGCGCTGGAACAAGATCGCCAGATCGGCATGCGGACCGTCCTGGGCGCTGTGGATGAAGCGCGAATTGCCGTCCATCGTTCAGGCGGCCAGCGGCAGCCGGGCCAGCACCCCGGCATCGAGCAGCAAGCGGTCGATGTCCTCGGCTCCCTTGACCGGCCGCAAGCGCTGGTACAGCACCTCGGCCTCGGCGTAATGACGGCGCAGCAGCATCAGCCACTGCTTCAGCCGGCCGCCGGCATGCACCGGCAACACGCGCTGACGCACGCCCAGCCAGAAGATCTCCAGCCACGGCAGCAATTGCCGCCAGCCGGCCGCCCGATCGTCATCGGCTTCGCCGCGGATTCGGCGCGGCAGCAGCGGATCGGCCAGCGCACCGCGGCCGAACATCACGTCGGCACAACCGCTCTCGTCGCGGATGCGCCGCCAGTCGTCGACAGTCCACACCTCGCCGTTGGCGATCACCGGAATGTCGATCGCCGACCGCACGCGGTCGATCTGCGCCCAGCGCGCCGGCGGCCGGTAACCGTCGGCCTTGGTCCGGCCATGCACGATCAGTTCTTCCGCACCGCCCGCCGCGATGGCCTGCGCACAATCGACGGCCAGGCAGACGTCGTCGATGCCCAGCCGCATTTTTGCGGTCAACGGGATGTCGACCGGAATTTCCGCGCGCACCGCAGCGACGATGTCGTGCAGCAGTTGCGGTTCGCCGAGCAGCGCCGAACCGCCGCGATGCTTGAACACCGTCGGCGCCGGACAACCGAAGTTGATGTCTACGCCGGCCGGCCGGTGTTTGACCAGACGGCGCGCGTTGGCCGCCATGAAATGCGGATCGGAACCGAGCAGTTGCACGCGCATCGGTGTCCCGGCCGGCGTCCGGCTAGCGTTGGACAGTTCCGGGCAGGTGCGCAGGAAAGTCCGGTTCGGCAGCACGCTCTCGGTCACCCGGATGAACTCGCAGATGCCCCAGTCGTAACCGCCGATCGCCGTCAGCACGTCGCGCATCAGCGGATCGGCAAGGCCCTCCATCGGCGCGAGCAGCAGGCGGCCGGCAGGCAATGGCGGGGGAAAGGAACGGGAATCGGACATCGAAACGCGGCAAATCGCTGAAAAGGCGCGCATTATCGCGCGCTTTGCCATGGATTGCGCGACACCGCGCGAGCCGCGACAATCACGCCTCACCGCCCTTGCCGCCCCGCCCCGCCGAAATGCCCGCCAGCCCGCACGATTCCGCCCCGATGCCCGATACCTTCCACCGCCTGTTCGCGCTGCCCGGCGAAACCGACCGCGGCGACACGCTGCCCCGCTACGACGCGGCCGGCAACGTCCGCACCCTGCAGATCGTGCTGCATGACAGTCGCCACTGGCCGGAGATCGCCGCGCTGCTCGCCGGCCTCGCCCAACTCGACCTGCCGCTGCCCGCCGTCTCGGTCGAGGCGGAAGGCGGTTACGCCCTGTGGTTCGCGCTGGCCGACCCGGTTCCCGCCGAACGCGCCGGGCATTTTCTCCATGCCCTGCGGCGCCGTTTTCTTGCTGAAATTCCGGTCGACCGCATCGAGCTACTGCCCGGCAACGCCGCCACGCCAACCCTCCGGCGCCTGCCGCGGCAGGTCGGCGAACGCTGGTCGGCCTTCATCGATCCGACGCTCGGCAGCCTGTTCGCCGATGGCGACGGCCTCGACTTCCCGCCCGACCCGGAACGTCAGGCCGGCCTGCTGGCTGCGGTCGACCTCATTTCCAGCGAAAAATTCGAGCGCGCGCTGAATCGTCTGGGGCAACCCGTCAGCCCGATCGCCGATCCGGCCGTCAGCACCGGCGACCTGTTGCCCACCGGCGGCGACTACCGCGATCCGAAAACTTTCCTGTTCGCCGTGATGAACGACCCGCGAGCCGCCGCCGCCCACCGCCTGGCCGCCGCCAGCGCACTGCTCCCCTACTGCCATAAGCCGGCCGGCGACTGACCGCATGCAACGTCTCGTTCTCGACACCAACGTCGTGCTCGACCTGTTCCACTGGGCCAACGTCGATGCCGTACCGATCATGGCCGCCCTCGAAGCCGGCCATATCCGCTGCCTGGTCGATGCCCGCACGCTGGACGAACTGCAACGCGTACTGACCTACCCGCAACTGAAGTTGACGCCGGCGATGATCGAAGAACGCTGGACGCGCTACCGTGCGCTGGTCGAAGTGATCGCCGATGGCGAAGCGCCGCCGCTGCCGCGCTGCAAGGACCCGGACGACCAGAAATTCCTCGAACTCGCCGCACGCAGCGGCGCCGACCTGCTGGTCAGCAAGGACAAGGCCCTGCTCAAGCTGACCGGGCGAACCCGGCTGGCGTTCCGCATCGTGCCGCCGAAAGTCGCCTGTTCGCTGCTCGAAACGCCCATCCCGCGCTGAATTGCGCTATATTTTCGGACGCGACGTACGCGGGCGGCCCTGAGCGGCAGCCCGATCCCGGAACGGCCAGCCGAAGCACGCCAGTGCCGCCCCGCCGACAACTTTCAGGAGAACCGTTGATGACCACCAAGAAGACCAAAGCCGCCAGCACCGTCAAAGCCCCCGTTGCCAAGGCCGTGAAGCCGGCCGCCAAGCCTGCCGCCGCCAAGCCGGCGGTCAAACCGGCAAGCAAGCCCGCCGCCACGAAGACCGTCGCCGCCAAGCTGCCGGCCATCGACATCGGCATTTCCGAAGCCGACCGCAAGAAGATCGTCGCCGGTCTCTCCGCGCTGCTGGCCGACAGCTACACGCTGTACCTGATGACCCACAACTTCCACTGGAACGTGAAGGGCCCGCAGTTCAACAGCCTGCACCTGATGTTCATGGGTCAATACACCGAACAGTGGAACGCCCTCGACCTGATCGCCGAACGCATCCGCGCGCTGGGCTACCCGGCACCGGGCACCTACAAGGAATTCGTCAAACTCGCCTCGATCGCCGAAGTCGAAGGCGTGCCGAGCGCCGACGACATGGTCCGCTACCTGGTCGGCGCCCAGGAAGCCACCGCCCGCACCGCGCGCAAGCTGCTGCCGGTGGTCGATGCAGCCAACGACCAGCCGACCATCGACCTGCTGACCCAACGCCTGGACGTTCACGAAAAGACCGCCTGGATGCTGCGCAGCGTGCTGGATAACTGAGGTTTTCCACGGTCGACCGTAAAACAGGGCGGGAAATCATCCCGCCCTTTTCTTTTCCACCGCTTTTTTCCCGCCAGCCGAAACCGCCATGCACCTTCCCCACCACCAACTCGCCATGACCGTGCTGATGACGCCCGACATGGCCAACTTCTCCGGCAACGTCCACGGCGGCGCCATCCTCAAGCTGCTCGACCAGGTCGCCTACGCCTGCGCCGCCCGCTACGCCGGCCAGTACGTGGTCACCCTGTCGGTCGACCAGGTGATGTTCCGCCAGGCCATCCACGTCGGCGAACTGGTGTCTTTCCTGGCCTCGGTCAACTACACCGGCAATACCTCGATGGAAATCGGCATCAAGGTGATCACCGAGGACATCCAGGGCAAGATCATCCGCCATGCCAATTCGTGTTTCTTCACCATGGTCGCCGTCGACGGCGAAGGCAAGCCAACCGCCGTGCCGCCGCTGATACCGGAAACGCCGGACGAAATCCGCCGCTACCGGGCGGCGCAACTCAGGCGCGAGGTGCGCAAGGAGTTCGAGGCGAAGATGCGGGCGCCGACGCCAGAGGGCACTTGACCAGCCGGTGCAACTTCTAAAATTTCTGCGTTGACAGAAATTACAGACATCACTACATTGCGGTCATGGAACTCAAACCGATCTCCGAACGATTCATCCTCCACTGGGGCGAAATGGGCTCGCGCTGGGGCGTCAACCGCACCGTCGCGCAGATTCATGCCCTGCTCTATCTGGCCGGGCGGCCGATGGAAGCCGAGGAAATCGCCAGCACGCTGGGCGTCGCCCGCTCCAATGTCAGCACCAGCATCAAGGAGCTGCAATCCTGGAAGCTCGTGCGCACGGTGCATCTGAAGGGCGACCGGCGCGACCATTTCGAGACCTCGACCGATGTCTGGGAGCTGTTCCGGCTGATCGTCGAAGGCCGTCGCCAACGCGAGATCGACCCGACCATCGATGTACTCAACGGCTTCCTCAGCAACCCGGACCTGGCCAACGAGGACGAAGGCGCGCAGCAGCGCATCCGCGAGACGCTGGAGTTCATCCAGATCCTCACCACCTGGTCCGACGAAATGCTGCGCCTGAAGCCGGAAACGCTGATGAAGATGCTCGGCATCGGCGCCAAGTTGAGCCAGACCTTCCGCAAGGGCAGCAGCAGCGAATAAACCGCTTTCACCCGGCATGGGCCGTTCTGGCCCATTTTTTTGAAGCATCAATTTCTGTACTTACAGAAATATTCGTAAGAAAGAAAACACCATGGACTCGACCCTGATCTTCCTGCTGCAAGTCTGTCTCGCCCTGCTCGCTGGTGGCCTCGCCGCCTACTACCTGAAAACCGCCCTCACCGGCATCCTGGTCGACCTCTGCGGCACCGTCGGCCGGGCCGATTTCTGGTGGCGGACCAGCGCGATTCTGTTGCTCGGGCTACCCTTGCTGCTCGTCCTCTTTTTCGCCGCCAATCCCGTCTTCAGCGACCCGGCGCTGGCCTTGCGCGACGCCTTCCGGCTCAGCCTGATCGGCGTCCTCGTCGCGGTCGGCCTGCTCTCGCGCCGTATCTGGAAGCACATCCCGACCCCGGTCGCGCTGCCGCAACACGCGACCGGCGTGGAAAGCAACGAAGAGGTGACGCCATGCGCATCCTGATCGCCGGTGCCAGCGGCTTCATCGGCAGCGCGCTGGGCCGGGCGTTGAGCGCCGCCGGCCACCAGGTGCTGCGCGGCGTGCGCCGGCCGCAGGCTGCCAACGAGGTCGCCATCGACTTCGGCCGTCCCGACCCCGCCGCCTGGCAGCAGGCCTTGCGCGGCTGCGACGCCGCCGTCAACGCCGTCGGCATCCTGCGCGAACAGGGCGAGCAGACTTTTTGGGCCCTGCATACGCGTGGACCGCAGGATTTCTTCAGCGCCTGCGTCTCCGCCGGCGTACGCCGCGTCGTGCAGGTTTCGGCGCAGGGCGCGGACCGTGGCGAAGCGCCCTTCCTCGCCAGCAAACGCGCCACCGACGATTTCCTGCGCGAGCTGCCGCTGGAATGGCAGATCGTCCGCCCGGCGCTGGTCTATGGCCAAGCCGGCGCCTCGGCCCGCGCCTTCCGCCTGCTAGCCAGCCTGCCGCTGACGCCGCTGCCACTGGGCGGTAAGCAGCACCTGCACAGTATCCACATCGACGACCTGTGCGCTGAAGTTCTCCGCCTGCTCGACCCGGCGACGCCGGCCGGCCAGTGCCTTGATTTGCGCGGCGGCGAAGCGCTGACACTGCGCGAACTGATCGCCAGCTACCGCCGCAGCCTGGGCTTTGCGCCGGCACCGGTGTTGCCGCTGCCGGGCTGGCTGATGAATGTCGCCGCCCGCGTTGGCGAACATCTGCCCGGCGGCCTGCTCGACACGCAAACCTGGCGCATGCTGCAAAGCGCCGATGCCTACGTCGGCACGCCCTACCCGCCCGACGCCCACCGCCCGGCCCAATTCATCACGCCCGCCGAAGCGCCTCACCTGCGCCAGCAAGCCCTGGCCGGCTGGCGCGCGCCGCTGCTGCGCCTGGCGCTCGCCGCCGTCTGGCTGATCACCGCCTGGGTCAGCCTGTTCGCTTATCCAATCCCCGATAGTCTGGCGCTGCTCGCCCGCACCGGCCTCAGCGGCGCGCCGGCCATGGTCGCGCTGATCGGCGCCGCGCTGCTCGACGCTGCTTTCGGCCTGGCCACGCTGTTCGCCCCTGGCCGCCGCCTGTGGCTGGCGCAGATGGCTTTGATCGCCGGCTATTCGGCTTTGATCGCCGTCTGCCTGCCGGAATTCCTGATCCATCCCTACGGCCCACTCAGCAAGAACCTGCCGATCCTGGCCGTGCTCATCCTGTTGTTTGCCGAGGAGGAAAGACCATGACCACCTACTTCGTTCTCAAGGCCCTGCACATCCTGTCTTCCGTGCTGCTCGTCGGCACCGGCTTCGGCTCGGCCTTCTACCTGTTCTTCACCAACCGCCGCGGCCCGGTCGCCGCCATCGCCACCACCGCCCGCCTGGTGGTCCGCGCCGACTGGTGGTTCACCACGCCAACCGTGCTCTTCCAGCCGATCTCTGGCCTCTGGCTCGCCCACCTCGCCGGCTGGGAATGGACGACACCGTGGATCGTCGCAACGCTGGTGCTCTACGTCATTGCCGGCCTGTGCTGGTTGCCGGTGGTCTGGCTGCAGCTGCGCATGGCCGACATGGCCGAAGCTGCCGCGGCCGCCAACGAGGAACTGCCGCCGCGCTACTGGCGCTACGCCCGGCTCTGGGAACGCCTTGGCTACCCCGCCTTCGTCGCCATGCTCGCCGTTTTCTTCCTGATGGTCCTCAAGCCAGCGCTGTGAACCGCAAGCCGGCCCGTTTATAATCCGCCCATGCTGCGCTTCGTCCTCGACACCAACGTCGTCCTCGATTTCTGCCACTGGGCCAATGTCGAGGCGGTGCCGATCATGGCCGAGCACTACGCCCGCTACCGTGCGCTGGTCAGCTGCGTTCCCGAAGGCGACGCGCCGCCGCTGCCGCGCTGCAAGGACTGCGGCGACCAGAAGTTCCTCGAACTCGCCACCCACGGCTGAAGCGAACATGACCGATACCCTGCCCCACCTTTCCCTGGCCGAAACCCGCGTCCTCGGCACGCTGGTCGAAAAGCAGCGCACCGTGCCCGACACCTACCCGCTGTCGCTCAACGCGCTGGCCGCCGGCTGCAACCAGAAGACCAGCCGCCAGCCGGTGCTCGAACTCGGCGAAGCGGAAATCCTGCAAGCGCTTGACGGCCTCAAGGACGCGGGGCTGGCGGTCGAAGTCAGCGGCAGCCGCGTCGTCCGTTTCGAGCATCGGCTGGAAAAGGTGCTCGGCGTGCCGACCCAGGCCTCGGCGCTGCTCACCGTGCTGATGCTGCGCGGCCCGCAAACCGCCGGCGAACTGCGCCTGAACTGCGAACGCCTGCACCGCTTCGCCGACATCTCCGCGGTCGAAGCCTTCCTCGAAGAACTCGCCGGCAAGGGGCTGGTCGTCGAACTGCCGCGCCTGCCCGGATCGCGTGAGAATCGCTGGAGCCACCTGTTGAGCGGTCAGCCGACCGTGGAAGCGGCGCCAGCAAGCGGCGGACGCGTCGGCAATCAGGAAATCGACGAACTGAAAAACCGCGTCAGCGCACTGGAAAACGAAGTCGGCGAACTGCGCGCCGAGCTTGCCGCATTGCGGAACGAGCTTGGCGGCTGAACGGAATCTGCATCGCGCCAGCGCCCGCCCCTGATCGAAGCCCCGCCATGCAGCGGGCCGGCAGCGGCGGGACAGACGTCAATCGCTACCCTCACGGTCAACCGGCAAAACCTGCAAAAAATGATTGAGGATCATGAAGTGGTCCTCGAACAACTCGCCTTCCATCGCTGCCAGTTCGCTGACCGGCACCCATTTCGCCGCTGCCGCGTCGTCGGCGCCGGCGACTTCCGGTAGCCGGCTGTCGCCGAGGTCGAACCAGTGGGCGTGGGTGATGGTGCGGCCGCGCTGGCTGCGGTCGGGGTGGTCGAAGACTGCCGTGCCGCGCAGCAGGCCTTCCAGCGTTGCCGGCAGCAGCGCGAAGCCGGTTTCTTCCTGCAGTTCGCGCATCGCCCCCTGCAGGACCCGCTCGCGCGGCTCCAGGAAGCCGCCGGGCAGTGCCCACTGGCCCTTGCCGGGCGGCTGGCCGCGTTCGATCAGCAGCACGTGGCCGGCGGCGGTGACCACCGCGTCGACGGTGATGAACGGCCCGGTGCCCCAGGTTTTTTTGCCCGCTTCAACGCGCGCATGTTCCTCGCGCAGGCCGGCAACAAACGGCAGGTTCAGCCAGCCGGCCAGGTAGTGCACAACGGCGGCCGGCGCCTGTCCGGCGAGCAGCGCCTGCGTCGCGGCGCGGTCCTCGCCCTCGAACAGGATGCGGCGCAGGCTGGTGGCGTTGATTGCGCCGTAGGCCGGCGCCGGCAGCAGCGTCCAGCCGGGGAAGCCGTGCAGGTATTCGCTGGTCGCGTCCTTGGCGTGGCCGATCAGCGCGATGCGCACACCCGGCGCTGCCTGCGCCTGTACCGCGGCGAGCGCCGCCGCCCGCCAGCGGCGTTCGTCGTAGTAGTCGCGCAGCGGCAGGAAGGAAACGCGCGCCTTGCTCGCCTCGTCGAGCGTCAGCGCGATCATGCTCGCCCGTTCTTCCCAACTGAACGGGTTCTTGGCGCTGCGTGCGGCGTGCGCCGAACCGAGCAGGACGATGACCTTCTCCGCGCAGCCCAACGCCTGCGCCAGCAGCGCCGCATGGCCGTTGTGGAAGGGCTGGAAGCGGCCGATGACGACGGCGATGTCGAATTTCTCTTTACTGTTCATGCGCGTTTCCTCAATCGTATTTCGCGGCAATCGGCATCTGCCGGCCGCTGCCGAAGGCGCGGCCGCGCAGGCGCAGGATCGGTGGCGCCTGGCGGCGCTTGTACTCGTTGCGGGCGATCAGCCGGCGGACGCGGGCGATCAGCGCCGGGCCGTCGGGGCCGGCGGCAAGCGTGGCGTAGTCGGCCTGCACGGCGGCACGCTCGGTCGCGCCCAGGCGCTCGCCCTCGATCAGCACTTTCAGGATGGTGTCGAGCACCGGGTAAGGCGGCAGGCTGTCGCTGTCACGCTGGTCGGGCGCCAGTTCGGCCGACGGTTCCTTGGCTATGATCGCCAGCGGGATCAACTCTCGCCCGGCTTCGGCATTGAGGTGGCGGCACAGCTCGAAAACCTCGGTCTTGTAGAGGTCGCCGATCAGGCCGAGGCCGCCGTTGGTGTCGCCGTAGAGCGTGCAGTAGCCGACCGAAATCTCGCTCTTGTTGCCGGTGGTCAGCAGCAGGTGGCCGTAGCGGTTGGAGTACGCCATGAGCACGGTGCCGCGCACGCGCGCCTGCAGGTTTTCCAGCGCCAGGCCGTGCAACGGCTCGCCGAAGGCGGCGGCGAAATCGGCCTCGTACTGGCCGACCAAGGCCTTGATCGGGTGCGTGTACAGCTTGATGCCCAGGTTTTCACACAGCGTCACCGAGTCATCGACGCTGCCGCTGCTGGAAAAGCGCGAGGGCAGCGTCACCGCGACGACGTTCTCCGGCCCCAGCGCCTCGGCGGCGAGCGCCAGGGTCAGCGCCGAGTCGATGCCGCCGGAGGAGCCGACCACCACCTGCTTGAAGCCGCAGCGGCGGGCGTAGTCGCGCAGGCCGAGGACGATCTGCCGGCGGTAAAACTCCATCACCGGCAACCCGGCCGCAACAACCGGCGCCAGCGGCGCGCCGGCGCCGGCGCGGAAGGCGGCGCCGTCCCATTGCAGCGTGACTTGTGCCGCGATGAAACGCGGCGCTTCGAAGACCACGCCCTCGTCCGGCGTCACCGCGAAGGAGGCGCCGTCGTAGACCAGCTGGTCGTGGCCGCCGATCTGGTTCACATAAACCAGCGGCAGCTTGTGGCGGCGGCTGGCGGCGGCGAACAGCGCGTGCCGCTGCTCGCGCTTGCCGATGTTGGACGGGCTGGCGTTGATCGACACGACCAGGTCCGGCGCCGCGTCGGCGAGGCGGCGGAAGGGATTGACCGCGTAATCGGCGCCGTCGTCGTTCCAGCCGTCCTCGCAGATCAGGAAGCCGACCTGGGCACCGCCGACGCGCAGCACGCGGGCGACATCCGGCCCCGGCGCAAAGTGGCGCGATTCGTCGAAGACGTTGTAGGTCGGCAGCAATTGCTTGGCGTAGCTCAGCACCACCGCGCCGTCGCGCAGCACCAGCAGACTGTTGTGCAGACGCTTGCCCGGCCCCGCGCGCCGGGTCGGCGCGCCGACCACCCAGCACAGGCCGGGCGTGGCGCGGCTGGCGGCGGCGAGTTGTTCAAGGCCGGCGTCGACGCGGGCGAGGAAATCCGCTTCGTCGAGCAGGTCGCCCGGCCAGTAGCCGGTCAGCGACAGCTCCGGAAAAATCACCATGCTGGCGCCGTCGACCGCAGCATTTTGCGCAGCGGCGCGCATCAGCGCGACATTGCCGGCGATGTCGCCGACCGTCGGGTTGATCTGGGCCAGCGACAGACGCAGCGCGCTCATGATCCACCGTCCTTTCGTCCGAACACCTGGCGCAGGTAGGCCAGGAAGGTCTGGTCGTCGCACAGCGTCTTGCCCGGCGAGTCGGAGAGCTTGGCCACCGGCTGGCCGTTGCAGGCGACGATCTTCATGACCACGTTGAGCGCGGCAAAGGGCGTGTCGTTGGACAGGTTGGTACCAATGCCGTAGGAGGTCATGACGCGGCCGCGATAACGCCGGAACAGCGCCACGGCGCGCGGCAGATCGAGGCCGTCGGAGAAGACCAGACGCTTGCTGCGCGGGTCGATATGCAGCTTGCGATAGTGCGCCAGCGCCTTCTCCGCCCACTCGACCGGATCGCCGGAATCGTGGCGCAGGCCGTCGAACAGCTTGGCGAAGTAGAGGTCGAAGTCGCCGAGGAAGGCGTCCATGCCGACCACGTCGGTCAGCGCCACGCCGAGGTCGCCGCGGAATTCCTGCACCCAGCCTTCGAGCGCCGCCTTCTGGAAATCGCGCAGGCGGAAGCCGAAGGACTGGTAGGCCTGCAGGTATTCGTGCGCCATGGTGCCGATCGGGGTCAGGCCCATTTCCTTGGCGAAGAGCACGTTCGAGGTGCCGCGGAAATTGACCGGCAGCTCGGCCGCCAGCGTGCGCACCACTTCCTCGTGCCAGGCACCGGAGTAGCGGCGACGCAGGCCGAAATCGAAGAAGACGAAAGGCTCGTCGGCCGAGCACAGCTCCTCGCCCAGGCCGCGGATGAAGTCAATCTTCTCGCGCAGGCGCTGGCGCGCCACCGTCAGCAGGTTTTCATCCACCGGCAGGCGGCGGAAGTACAGCTCATTGACGATGTAGAGCACGAAAATCTCGAAAGCCATCACATGCACCAGCGGCCCGCGCGCGACGATCTCCAGCTTGTCGCCATTGACGCGGGTTTCGATGAAACGGCGCTGGAAGCGGAAGACGGTGAGGAAATCGACGAAATCGCTCTTGATGAAACGCAGGCCGCGCAGATAGGCCAGCTCGTCGTCGGCGAAAGTCAGCGAACAGAGCCGGTCCAGCTCGGCATCCACCGCCGGCTTCAGCTCGGCCAGCGGGAACAGCGGCGTGTTGCGGCAGACGAAGGCGTACTCGGCCTGGGCGCCGGGATGACTGTGCAGCAGCGCCTGCCACATGGTGAACTTGTAGAGGTCGTTTTCCAGCAGGCTGCGGACGACGGGTTGCTGTGCCATGGTGCTCATCTTCCTTCTCCTTCTTCCTGCCGTTGCCGGCCGCCGCAGGTGCGGCTTTCAGCAAAATCCTGCGGTCAACGCCGAAAACGGCACAAATTTTTCAGCAGTTCGCCAACAACTCCGGCAACACCGCCTGCGCCGTACTCAGGCGCAAGCCCCGCTGCCGCATGCTGTCAAGAAATTCGGCGTACTGCGCTTCAAACCCGCCCACCGCGCTCATGCAGTCGGTGAGCAACACCAGCCGCCCAAGTTCGCCGGCTGGCCAGTTCTCCACCACGTGCTCAACGGTGGCCCGCACGCAGTGGCTGCCCGCCTCGCCGGTGAACAACACCACATCGGCCGTCACCAGGCTGGCCAGGAAACCGGCGTTCAACTGGGTATCGGCATCGTCGGCATCCGGCACCTCGGCCTGGATGGCGCTGAAGTGCTCGGTCCACGGATTGCTGCCCTTGAACACCTTGGTCACCACAGCGGCGTTCGCCTCCTCCCAATCGTTGTAGGCGGCGCGCACGGCAGCATGGACGCTGTGGCCCCAGGTGCCGATCTCGCAGTGCACCGGCCAGACCATGTGCACATACCGCCCGGCCGCCTCCAGCGCCTCCAGATAAGCCAGCACGCGCGGCAGCGCCTCAGCCCGGCGCGGCAGGAAACGCCCGGCACGCACATCGGCCGCGCGAATCTGCGTAAATGCCCCGACCGCACTGCCATCGCCCTGCCGCCAGAAGGTCGGATGCGCGATATCGACGCGCTGGTGGGCATCGAGCGTCACCGAAATGTCGCTCAAACCGGCACCGCCGGCACGAATCAACTCCGCCACCCGCCACAAATCCGCATCCGCCCCCGCCACCGGCAAAGCCGGCGCCTGCTGCACGCCGCCAATGACCGGACAATCCTCAGCCGGCAGATCGCAGAAATCGTTCTGCGGATCGATGATGACCAGATGAATACGCTGCTTTGGCATGATCGTTCTCCTTGAGTGCAAGCGCTGGAACGTGCGCTTGGGGGTACTGTAGAGTTGTTAGTTTAATTTTGCAACTAATTAACAAGGGAAAGTTTGGAAGCATCGAGGAGACGTGAAAACGAGAGAGGTTTCGATAGAAGGCACAGACTGTTATGCTGATGAACTGAAGTTGAGCAAAACACATCTTTCGATCTGTAGTACTACCTCCTACCAAAAACGAATCAACAAATTGATATCAAGAGACATTTGTTCTTGTACAGCAAGGTCCCTCTCTTCCCATCAGGTCTTAGCGATGCATTCGACAGAACAGTCCATTGAAGAAGTTGACGACAAAACACTTTCTGCGTTTAGAAATCTTGCAGCTCTCGTAATTGCGCGGTTAATCGGTACCAAGCAGATCAATCCGTCCAAGGTTCGTAGCAAAAAGAAGTTCCGTGAATTAATCAACCAACTCGGCCGTACCGACGATTGGGCCTTTGAAATACATATTGATCATGTTGCGCAAAAGATAAACAGCATTCACATATGCACGGAGAACGGTGATTCGCAGTCAGCCGTAGTGCTTCTACACACCTTGATTGAGAGAGAAGTTAATACAGTAGTGCGCCTATTCCTTCGAATTCGTGGGTTCTCTCACACAGCCATTACTGAATCCATTGGGGGCGTAGATCTGAAGTCAAAGCTTGACGTATTACTTCCTCTTATAGGGGTACAACCTAGCGCCCGTATTCGTCAGTTGGCGTTTGAATCCCAGCGAATACGCAACGCGCTCGTCCACTTCAAGGCAAATCCAATCATCGCTACAGATTTAGGCGAGCGTAAAGGTGATCACGACGTCACGCAGGAAAAGGCTACAGAGTTCTTTCGTCGCAACACCATTTCTGCAATCCGTAAGGAGTTGGAGCCCTTCGTAGACATCTGCGCTTCCCAATGCCCTGAACTGCAAGCTGCACATACATTAATTGAGCGCTTTAAATCCTAGCGAAAAAGGGCGCAAGTCTCCAAAAGCGGCGCAGTGTCGGGGTCAGGTCTTGCAAAAACACATTTCAAATGAACCGCAACAACTGTTTTGAACTTGCAGAATAGGCGTCAACCAGCGATGCCACGGGAATCATAGACATTTGATTTCCCAATTCACTGCGACCATTTGACTGTTCAGACCAACGTTAAATTCACGCAGCCGCCTTGACCGCCTCAGGGTTCTGCGCGGCGATGCGCAGTAGGGTTTTTGCCGCGCCGGATGGTTGCCGCCGGCCCTGTTCCCAATCCTGCAAAGTGCGCACGGAAACCCCAAGTAGCTTGGCGAATTCACTTTGCGACATATTCACCCGGTTGCGCGCTTCGGTTGCGGCCGAGACTTCAACCGTGCAGACCCTGGCGGCCTTGCCGCTTTTCATCTGCCGTACCGATTCCAGCAGATCGTTCTGAAACTGTTCCATGTCCTTATCCATGTTCCACCTCGACTTTCAATTTGGCCAGAAACTCGGCCGGCAGCTTATCGAACTTGGCTTTCGCATAAACGATCAGCAGCCAGATGCGGCCATCCAGCACACTGAAATAAATGACCCGCGCACCGCCGCGCTTGCCCATCCCTATCCCTGCCCGGCTCCATCTCACCTTGCGGCAACCGCCCGAGCCGGGAATCTCATCGCCCGCCGGTGGGTTGGCGGCGATCCACTCGATGAATTCGAGACGCTCGCTTTCCGACCAGATGGCCGCAGCGTAACGCTGGGAAATTTCGGTTTCGGCAACGGTATGCATGGGCAAATCATACGGCAATGCCGTATTTTTTGAAGGTAGAATCGGCGAATAACCCTGCCTCATCTTTTCACCATCCAATCCCATAAGGGCTCCCCTTGGACATCCCCCGAATATTCAACATCACCGAAAGCGCCCACCGCATTCACAATCCGATGACCCCGGACAAGCTCGCCACGCTCGGCGCGGCCTTGCGGCTGGAGGCCGGGGCGCGGGTGCTTGATCTGGGCAGCGGTTCGGGCGAGATGCTGTGCACCTGGGCGCGCGATCATGGCGTCGTCGGCACCGGCGTCGATCTGAGCCAGTTGTTTACCGAGCAGGCGCAGCGCCGGGCGGTGGAACTCGGCGTTGCCGACCGGGTCCGCTTTATCCATGGCGACGCGGCCGGTTTTGTCGCCGACGAACCGGTCGATGTCGCCGCCTGCGTCGGTGCCACCTGGATCGGTGGCGGCGTCGCCGGCACGCTGGAATTGCTGGCGCGCAGCCTGCGACCGGACGGCCTTTTCCTGATCGGCGAGCCCTACTGGCGGCAGTTGCCGCCGACAGAGGCGGTGGCGCTGGGTTGCCTGGCGCATGCGGTGGCCGACTTTCTCACCCTGCCGCAACTGCTCGCGTCCTTCGGCGAACTGGGTTACGACGTGGTCGAAATGGTGTTGGCCGATCAGGACGGCTGGGACCGCTACGAGGCAGCCAAGTGGCTGACCATGCGCCGCTGGCTGGCGGCCAACCCGGACGACGAACTGGCCGGCGAGGTGCGCGCCCAGCTAACGAGCGAACCCGTGCGCTACGCCACCTACACCCGCGAATACCTGGGCTGGGGTGTGTTCGCGCTGATGCAACGCTGAGCGGGATCAATTGACCATGAAATTCGGCTACACCATCGTCTACGTACAGGACGTCAAGGCATCGCTGGCCTTCTTCGAGCGGGCGTTCGGGCTGAAGACGAGCTTCCTCGACGAAGTCGCCGGCTACGGCGAGCTGGACACCGGTGCGACCGCGCTGGCCTTTGCCTCGCACGCGCTGATGGCCGATTTGCTGCCCGGCGGCTATGTTGCCGGCCAGGAAAGCGCGCGGCCGCTGGGCGTCGAGATCGGCCTCTTCGTCGATGACGTGGCGGCCGTGCACCGGCAAGCCCTGGCCTGTGGCGCCATCGAGCTAGCGGCACCGAAACGGACGCCCTGGGGGCAACTGGTTGCCTTCGTCCGCTGCCCGGACGGCACGCTCGTCGAAATCTGCACGCCCACCCAGCGCTGAGCTTTTGCCGCCATGAAATGCCTCGTCGTCATCGCCCATCCCGTCACCGACAGCCTCTGCCACACGCTGGCGCAGTCCGCCATCCAGGCGCTGAGCGAAGCCGGCCACACGGTCGAGATTGAAGACCTCTACGCGACGGCATTCCCGCCCGCGCTGACGACCGCCGAGCGGCAGAGCTACTACGCGCCGTCCTTTGACGCCGCCGCCGTGCAAGCGCAGATCGGACGGCTGCTGGCGGCCGACGCGCTGGTACTGGTCTTCCCCACCTGGTGGTTCGGTTTTCCCGCCATCCTGAAGGGCTGGTTCGACCGCGTCTGGGCACCCGGCGTGGCCTACGACCACGCCGGCGACCTCGGCCCGATCCGCCCCCGGCTGCACAATCTGCGCCACGCGCTGGCGATCACCTCGCTCGGCTCGCCCTGGTGGGTGGATCGCCTGCTGCTGCGCCAGCCGGTCAAACGGGTGCTGAAAACCGCCCTCCTCGGCACCTGCGCGCCAGCCTGCCGCTTTGAAATGCTGTCGCTGTACCAGGCCGAGAAGCTGTCCACCGGGCAGGTCGAGGCTTTTCGCGGACGCATCCGGCGGGTGCTGGGCAAGTGGGTTTAGCGGCGTTCGCTACGCTTCCCCAAGCTGCGTATCCGCTGCCACACCAGGGCTTTCGGCTGATTCATCGCCATCGCCTGCAGGCAACGCTCCAGCCAGCCGTGGCGATCCTTCATGCTGGCGATGGCCTTGCCCAGGTCCTGTTCGATGGCCGGGCCGTAGGCGGTAGCAGCCTTGTCGATGGCCGCCAGGAGCGGTTTGCGCCCAGGCTGCATCATGGCAAGGTCGATCAGGTCGCGGCTGAATACCCCGTCGTCCCGCCAGCGGTCGGAATTGGCCAGCAGCTTGCTGGCCATCATGTCCAGCGGCGTCAATGTAGCGATGCCGCATATTTCGTCTTCCGCCTGCGGAGGCGCCAGGGAAATGCGTGCTTCCAGGACAATCTCAAACTTGATCGGCTGGCCTTCAACCAGCACCTGCGTGCGGATGCCGTACTGGTCCGCCCGGATCTCGCGGGTCTGCATCAGCGGCTGGGCGCCGGGTCGCAGCAGCGCCTGGATGCCGGCCGGGCCATTCAGCAGTTGCCGGAGTTCACGGTAGCTGGCGACATCGGACACCAGAAAGTCGATATCGACCGACTCCCGGTATTCGCCATAACGCAGCGCCATCGCCGTGCCGCCGCCAAACAGGCAATGCCTGTCGCGCAGTAGTTGCGCGTCGAGCGCCGCCAAAATTTGCGCAATGCGCCGGTGATGCGGCCGCTCAAACATTGCGGCGCGCTCCTCCCAAAGCCAGGCGCAGGGCGTCGAGCAGCTGTTGTTCGCGTGGTTCCAGCGCGTCGCTGTCGAGGTGGCGGGCGTTGCGCTCGTAGATGTCGAAAGCCTCCAGCGGCGTCAGTTCGTCAGTGCCCTGCACTTGCCAGGCGAGCAGTTTGAGCTGCGGGTAATCGGCAAGGCGGATGCGTGCCGGAATCCAACCCTGATGATCGGCCTCGACAGCCGTCTTGTTCGCTGTGGCGGGATCGAGCAGCGCCGGCGTCAGGCCGAGGGCGAGCATGGCGTTGAGGTAGGCGCCCATGGTGACTGAGGGTTCGCCGTTCTCGATCCGGTGCAGCGTCACCCGCGACATGCCGGCCGCCTCGGCAGCGGCGGTGGCATTGACGCCCAAGGCTTTGCGCCGGGCGCGAATCTGCTTGCCGAGTTCGGCAAGTCTGGCCTGGGCGGCAAGCGTGAGTTTTGGCGCAGTAGCTGGCATAGTGTTTCCCATTATTTGCAAAATAGACGTTTTGTCAACAATAGGAAACATATTTAGCCTTCCGGTGGATACTGGAATGCTGGCTTGCCTTCTGACACGAGCGCAGCACACGCCTTGCCATCCCCTTTCGCGTTAACATGCGCTTTCTCTTTCCATCCCCCGCCACCCCATGAACGACATCATCTGCACCGTCGACGTCGTCCTGATGACGCTGAAGGACAGCCGCCTGCATGTGGCGCTGTTGAAGCGCGACCATGCGCCGTTTGCCGGCTTGCCGGCGCTGCCGGGCGGTTACATCCGGGCGGCCGAGGATGACGATACGCAGGCGGCGGCGGCGCGCATGTTGCGGGAGAAGACGGGCATCGATAGCCCTTACCTGGAGCAGCTGGCGACCTTTTCCGGGCGCGAACGCGATCCGCGCGGCTGGTCGCTGTCGGTGGCCTATTACGCGCTGGTGCCGCATGCGCTGATCGAGCGCGCCGGCCATCCGGCGGTGACGCTGCTGCCGGTCGACCGGGCGGGCGAGCTGCCTTTCGACCACGCGCGCATCGTCGCGGCGGCGGTGCAGCGGGTGCGCAACAAGAGCAGCTATTCGTCGCTGCCGGTTTACCTGTGCGGCGACAGCTTCACGCTGCCGCAGTTGCAGGCGGTCTATGAGGCCATTCTCGGCGAGCCGATCAACAAGGTCAGCTTCCGCCGCAAGATGGAGGAGCTGGACATGGTCGAGCCGCTGGCCGGCGCCATGGAAACCGGCAAGGCGCACCGACCGGCGCAGTTGTACCGGCTGCGCGACTGTTACAGCGGCAATCTGTCGCTGACCGACCGGGCGCTGAACGCCAAGGGCTGAACGGCCGGTTTTTGGCCGAATCCTGCGGTCGACCGTGAAAATCGGGCAATTCTGCGGTCGACCGCAGAATTCCGGCAATTTCCGGGCAGCCTCAGTCCTGGCGGCGGCGGAACACCCAGCAGGCGTCGTCGGAGGCTTCCGGCGCGAAGGCGTAGCCGTCGCTGTCGAAGGCTTTTAGGCCATCCGGGTCGGTCAGCCGGTTGAGCACGGCGTAGCGCGTCATCAGGCCGCGGGCACGCTTGGCGAAGAAGCTGATGATCTTGTAGCGGCCGTTCTTCCAGTCCTCGAACACCGGCTGGATCAGCCGGCCCTTGAACTTGCGGCCGATGGCGGCCTTGAAATATTCCTCGGAAGCGAGGTTGACCGCGACCGGCTGCGGCATGACGTCGAGTTCGGCGTTGATCGCCTCGAGCAGGGTTTCGCCCCAGAAGGCGTAAAGGTCCTTGCCGGCGCGGTTCTTGAACTTCGTCCCCATTTCCAGCCGGTAGGGCTGCATCAGGTCGAGCGGCTTGAGGATGCCGTAAAGGCCGGACAGGATGCGCACGTGCTGCTGGGCGAAGTCGAGGTCGGCGGCGGAGAGTGTCTTCGCCGACAGGCCATCGTAGACGTCGCCGTCGAAGGCCAGCACGGCCTGCTTGGCGTTGTCCGGGGTGAACGGCAGCGACCAGTCGGCGTAACGGTTGAAGTTGAGCAGCGCCAGCGGATCGGAGAGGTCCATCAGCTGGGCGATGTCGGCTGGCGACAGCGCACGCAACTGCTCGATCAGCGTCTGCGAGCGGTCGAGGAAAGCGGGCTGGGTGCAGGTCGCAACATGCGGCGGCGTCTTGTAGTCGAGCGATTTGGCCGGGGAAAGGAAGATCAGCATGGGCGGATGGCGGAATGGGCGATGCCGGCCATTTTAGCGGAGGCGCCGCCGCTTCGCCGCGCGCCAGGATCGTCCCGCTCCGATCAACCGGAAAAATGCGGCAAACCCACGGTCGACCGCAGCATCTGCTACATTTTCAGGCTGCCACTGCCCGGAGAATCCGCATGAAACCCCGCGACATCGTCCGTTTCCTCGACCAGCACGTCGTCGGCCAGGACGACGCCAAGCGTACGCTGGCCGTTGCCATCTACAGCCACTACCGGCGCCTGACGCTGCCCGAGATGCTGGCGCCGAACAAGGCCAACGTGCTGTTGATCGGCCCGACCGGCACCGGCAAGACGCTGCTGTGCACGACGCTGGCGCGCGCCCTCGACCTGCCGCAGGTGATGGCCGACGCCACGGCGCTGGCCCAGTCGCGCTATGTCGGGGAGGAACTCGACGCGCTGATGGTGCGGCTGATCGAGCGGGCCGGCGGCGATCTGGAAAAGGCCGGACGCGGCATCGTCTTCATCGACGAGATCGACAAGCTGGCGGCCGAGCCGGAACGCGCCGGCGCCGGCCGCGCGGTACAGCATGCGCTGCTCAAGATCATGGAAGGCAGCCTGATCCGGCTGGCCGACGGGCGCACGGTCGATACCCGGCAGATGCTGTTCATCTGCGGCGGCGCCTTCGTCGGCATCGAACGCATCAGGCAGGAACGTCGCGCCTACGGCTTCATCGGCACCTCGCCGGACGACGACCCGCGCATCATCGAACGCCTGAACACCCGGATCAAGCCGACCGACCTCTTCGAATACGGCCTGATTCCCGAATTCACCGGCCGCCTGCCGATCGTCGCACAACTGCACGGCCTCGACCGCACGGCCTTGATCCGCATCATGCAGGAACCGCAGGACAGCCTGTACCGGCAGTTCCAGGCCTTGTTCGCGCTGGACGGCGCAGCGCTCTCGATCGCCCCGCCGGTGTTCGCCCAACTGGCCGACCTGGCGCTCGAATTCAAGGTCGGCGCACGCAGCCTGCGCGGCCTGTTCGAGGAACTGCTCGGCCCGGTGCTGTATGCCTTGCCGGACGAGGCGCCGGGCACGCATTTCCATTTCGATTCCCTGTTCGCCGCGCCAAAAAAGACGAATGCCGGTCAAGCCGGTTAAAATCCGCCTTTCGCCCATTCGATTTTTTCCGGGAAACCATTCATGAAACGTACCCGCTTCGGCTCGCGCGACCGTCTTTCTCGCGACGCGGCAGAACTGCAACGCCTGGCCACCGGCCTGTCGGAATCCGGCGGCAAGCTGGAAGATGCCCACTGGGAAGGCCGCCTCGCCGAAACGGTCGACAGCCTGCTCAAGAACGGCGCCGAAGACGACATCAACATCGCCCTCGACCGGCTGTTCGAAGCCAATCCGCGCGCCCACGACGAACTCGCCGACATGGTCGAATCGCGCGCCGAAACGCAGCGCATCGAGGTCGAGGGCCAGGTCTTCGACATCCTGCTGTTCGCCGCGCCGGTACTGTGCTGGTCGCGCTTCTCGATCGCCGCCTGCCCGCTGCCCAAGAGCACGCTGCAAACGCTGGGCGTGCAACTGGGCGCCCACGTCTTCGGCAGCGAATGCCGGCTGGCGATGGCCGATTTCCTGTTCAGCCCGGACCAGCTGCCGCGCAGCTTCTGCGACACCTGGCAACTGACCCGCGAACTCGGCGAAGCGGCACTGGCCGGCAAGCCGCTGGCGGTCGACACGCGCAATCTGGCGGAAACCAACCGTTTCCTGTCCGACGTGCGCTACCTGATCGGCGCCGTCGCCGTACCGCAAGGCGCCGCCGTCTTCCGCTGGAACGAGAAGGACGGCGACAAGGAAGGCGCGCTGCGCGAATGGACCAAGCAGGGCAACCCCAGCCTCGAACCGCTGCTCGCCGGCTGCGCCTGGGAACCGCTGCTGCCGGACGCCTACCACACCGCCTGCCGCAACGCCGACCGCGCCTCGCGCCCGTACTCGATCAAGGCCTCGGTGGCCTTCCTGCAGACCGCCCTCAGCCTGATGCCGGCCGACATCCGCGCCGTCATCGGCCCGTGCTACGACCGGCGCATGGAGGAATACCGCGTCAGCCTCGGCCCCAAGGACGGCGATGCGGTCTACCACGGCATCGTCTGGCCGCTGCTCGGTGCCGAGGACGAATCGACCGACGCCGCCGGCGAAATCGAAAGCGCGCTGCGTGAAACCGGCGTCAAGGACGTGCGCTTCCTCGACCATCATTTCCCGATGGAATTCTGCGACGACTGCGGCGCGCCGATGTTCCCCAATCCGGACGGCGAACTGGTGCATGCCGAAATGCCGGAACAGGCGGCGCCGACCTCGATGCACCTGCACTGAGGCCGGCACGATGAGCGGCAACGCCGACTGGCTGGCCCGCAGTCAGGCTGCGGTCTGGCATCCCTGCACGCAGATGCGGCATCACGCCGATGCCGCATCGCCGGCCCACCTGCCGCTGATCCCGATCGCCCGCGGCGAAGGGCCGTGGCTGTACGATTTCGACGGCCGGCGCTACCTCGACGGCATCAGTTCGTGGTGGACCAACCTGTTCGGCCACGCCAATCCGCAGATCAATGCCGCCCTGCGCGACCAGCTGGACAGCCTCGAACACGCGATGCTGGCCGGTTTCACGCACCGGCCGGTGGTCGAGCTTTCCGAGCGTCTGTCGGCGTTGACCGCAGGATCGCTCGGCCACGCCTTCTACGCCTCCGACGGCGCCTCGGCCACCGAGATCGCGCTGAAGATGAGCTTCCACTACTGGCGCAACGTCGGCCGCCCGGAAAAGGCGGAATTCCTCTGCCTGGCCGGCAGCTACCACGGCGAAACGGTCGGCGCGCTGGCGGTCACCGACGTGGCCATCTTCAAGGATGCCTACGCGCCGCTGGTTCGCCACGCCGCACAGGTGCTGCCGTCGCCCGATTTCCGCCTGGCCGAGCCGGGCGAACCCCCGGCCGACGTCGCCCGCCGCGCCGCCGCCGGTCTTGCCGACTGGCTGGAGAAGAACGGCGAACGCACTGCCGCGCTGATCGTCGAGCCGCTGGTCCAGGGCGCCGCCGGCATGGCCATGTACGATCCGGAATACCTGCGTCTGGCCCGCCAGCTGTGCGACCAGTACGAGGTGCATCTGATCTGCGACGAAATCGCCGTCGGCTTCGGCCGTACCGGCAGCTTCTTCGCGCACGAGCAAGCGGCCATCCGGCCCGACCTGATGTGCCTGTCGAAAGGCATTTCCGGCGGCTACCTGCCGCTGTCGGTGGTACTGAGCAGCGACACCATCTACGCCGCTTTCCTCGACGATTCGGTGGCCCGCGCCTTCCTGCATTCGCATTCCTACACCGGCAATCCGCTGGCCTGCCGGGCGGCGCTGGCGACGCTGGACATTTTCGAGCGCAACGACGTTATTGCGGTCAACCGGCCCAAAGCGCAAAAAATCGCCGAGCGGCTGGCGCCGCTGGCCGGACATCCGCAAGTCCGCCACCTGCGCCAGCGCGGCATGATCGCCGCCTTCGACGTGGCCACCGACGACCCATACTTCTCCCGCCGCTTCTACCGTGCCGCGCTCGACGCCGGCGCGCTGCTCCGGCCGATCGGCAACACCGTCTACCTGATGCCGCCCTACGTCATCGACGAGGCCGGCATCGAGCACCTGGCAATGGCCATCGAACGCGGCCTGGACGCCGCCCTGGCAGCATGAAACCGACGGCCGGCCAGCGGCTACGGCAACGTCTGGCGGAAGAATACCGGCACCTGACCCGGCTTACCGCCAGCGACCGCCGCTGGCCGATGCCGTTCGCGGCAGCATTGTCTTCCGGCCTGCCGCTGCTCGTCGGCGCCGGCTTCGGACACCTCGACTACGGCCTGATCTCGTCGCTCGGCGGCATGGTCTTCCTGTCGCTGCCGGAAACCGCGCTGCACCACCGCATGCTGACGCTGATGGCCTGCGTCTTTGCGATGATCGCCAGCTTCACGCTGGGTGTGATCAGCCATCTCTTTCCGCCGGCGATGGTGCCGGCCCTGAGTTTCGTCGCCATCGTCGTGACGATGACCTGCCGCTATTACCACCTCGGCCCGCCCGGCGGCTTCTTTTTCATTCTGGCGGCTTCGGTTGGCGCGCACATGCCGGGCGATGTGCTCGGCATACCGCTCAAGGTCGGCCTGCTGACCATGGGCTGCCTGCTCGCCGCGCTGATCGCCTTCGCCTACAGTTTACTGGTCCTGCGCACCGGGCCGGCGCGCCCGATTCCGCCGCGACCGGCGCCGGATTTCGATTTCGTGGTCGTCGACGCGGTGATCATCGGCAGTTTCGTCGGCCTGTCGCTGGCCCTCGCCCAGTTGCTGCAACTGGATCAACCCTACTGGGTACCGATCTCCTGCCTGGCGGTCATCCAGGGCATGTCGCTGCGCGCCGTGTGGACCAAGCAGATCCACCGCATCGCCGGCACGACGGTCGGCCTGCTGCTGGCCTGGGCGCTGCTCAGCCTGCCGCTCGACGCGTGGCGCATCGCCTTCGTGATGATCGTGCTGGCCTTTGTCATCGAAACCCTGGTCGTCCGCCATTACGCGCTCGCCGCCATTTTCATCACGCCGCTGACGCTGCTGCTGGCCGAAGCCGCCCGCCTCGGCGAAACACCGGTTGCCATGCTGATCCACGCCCGTTTCTGGGACACCGTGCTGGGCAGCCTGGTCGGGCTGGCCGGCGGCATCTGCCTGCACAGCCCGCACCTTCACGCCTTGCTCGGCACCCCTTTGCGCCGACTGCTGACCGGCCGCTGAATCACGCCACCGGCAGCGTATCGCGGCGCATGGCCAGTGCGGCGACCAGCGCCAGCACGAAGATCGCGGCGAGCAGCGCAAAGCCTTCTGCATAAGCTGCCGAGCTGCCGCTGGCCAGCCCCTGGTAAACGCTCAGCCGCCACTCGACGAAAACTGCGGCGATGGCGATGCCGAGCACGCCGCCGACCTGGCGCGTGTAGCTGAACACGGTCGACGACTGACCGAGTTGATGCGCCGGCAGATTGCGTAGGCTGGCCAGGCTGAGCGCCGGCAGGATCATGCCGAGGCCGACCCGCCCGAGGATGGTGACGGCAATCAGCATGGCGTAGCTCACCCCGGCGCCGAACACTGCCAGCAGCGCAAAGGACAGCCCGAACAGCAACAGGCCGCTTGCCGTCACCCATTGCGCCGGCAAGCGGTCGGCCAGCCGACCGGCAATCGGAATGGTCGCCGCCAGCGCGATGCCGGACGGCAACAGCGTGGCCCCGGCCTGTCCGGCGCCGTAACCCAGCGCATCCTGCAGGAAGACCGGAATCAGGTAGGTCGACGCGTACAGGCCGAAACCGTAGGAAAAGGAAACGACGCAGCCGAGCGAGAAATTGCGCTGACCGAACACCTGCAGGCTGATGATTGGCGCCGCATTGCGCCGCGCATGGCGAACGAACAGCAGCAAGGCTGCGGCGGCAATGGCAAAGCTCGCCCAGGTTCGCAGCGAACCCAGCCCGCTGTGGTGCAGGGCCGCCGTGGATTCGACCAGCAGCAGCGTCGCACCGGTCAGCAGGCACAGGCCGATCCAGTCGAAAGATTGCCGCGCCTTTGGCGCGGCGGCCGGCAACAGACGCAAGCCGAGCAGGCCAGCGCCCAGGCAGACCGGCAGGCTGACCAGGAACACCGCCGGCCAGCCGAAATGATCGAGCAGGCTGCCCGACAGCGCCGGGGCGACCGCCGGCGCCAGCACGATACCGAAACCGAGCATGCCCGACGCCTTGCCCTGCTGGCCGGCCGGGAACAGACGCATCACCGCCAGCGGCCCGAGCGGCTGCAGGCAGCCGGCAGCCGCCCCCTGGACGATGCGCGCGGCAACCAGTTGGGAAAAACTTTCCGTCAGGCTGCCGGCCAGGCTGGCCAGCGCCAGCAGCGTCACCGCCCCGAGAAACAGCCGGCGGAAGCCGAGCCGGTCGAGCAACCACGGTGTCGGCAACATGGCCACGGTCATCGCCCCCATGAACCCGGTGATCGCCCACTGCACCTGATCCTGGCCGAGCGCGAAATGACGCCCGAGCGCCGGAATGGCGACATTGAAGCTGGTCGTCGACAAGACCCCGGCGATCGTGCCGAGACCGACCACCAGCAGCACCAGCGATTTATAGCGCTCGCCATGCCGGGCAAGCAGTTCGTCGGACGAGCGGGCGCGGAAGAAATGGGACATATGGACAAAAGGGAGACTTGGCGCGATCATGTTAGCAACAAAATAATTAGCATGCTAATAATTAATGAACGCAGATCATCATCAATTCGCCGCCCTGCTGCACCGCGCCGCGGCCCTGTGGCGCATCCGCCTCGACGAGCGACTTCGTCCCTGGGGCATGACGCAATCCACCTGGCGCGCGCTATGGGCCTTGCACCAGGCCGAGGAACGCTACGATCAGAGCCGGCTGGCAGTCCGCCTGGGCATCGAGACGCCGACGCTGGTCGGCCTGCTCGACCGCATGGAAAAGCGCGGCCTGGTACGCCGCGAAGCCGATCCGCAGGACCGGCGCCGCAAGTATCTGGCGATCACGCCGCAAGGCCTGGCGCTGGCCGAGGAAATCGAAGGCGAAGTCCTGGCCACCCGCGCCCGGATGCTCGAAGGCGTCGATCCGGCCGACCTCGATGCCGGCATCCGGCTGTGCCGACAGTTGCTGAGCAACGCCGGGAATAGCGGCGAATGAGGGCCGGCTTGCCAATCCGCCGCCATCGCCCTAGCATGCCGCTCCCGCCCGACTGCCTTTTGCGCTCCGGATCATGACTCCCTCTCTCGAATCGTCGCTCGCCGCCGAACTGGCCGAGCTCAGTGCCGCCGGCCTGCGCCGCCGCCGGCGGGTGCTCGACGCCCCCTGCGGGCGGATGGCTGCGGTCGACGGCCGCCAGCGGCTAAATTTCGCCAGCAACGACTATCTCGGCCTGGCCGGCGATTCGGCGCTGGCCCGTGCAATGGCCGATGGCGCCCTCGCCTGGGGGGCCGGCAGCGGCGCCGCCCACCTGGTCAGCGGCCACTTGGCGCCGCATGACGCACTGGAACGGGAGATCGCGGCATTCACCGGCTTTGCCCGGGCGCTCACCTTCTCGACCGGCTACCTGGCCAATCTGGCGGTGACGCCGACGCTGGCCGGCCGTGGCGACGCGGTGTTCGCCGACAAGCTCAACCACGCCTCGCTGATCGACGCGATGCAACTGGCCAAGGCCGGCGGCGCCGACACCCAGCGTTATCCGCACAACGACGTCGCCGCGCTCGACCGGCTGCTTGCCGCCAGCCGCGCCCGACGCAAGCTGATCGTCACCGACACGGTGTTCAGCATGGACGGCGATCTGGCCCCGCTGCCGCTGCTCCTCGAACTGGCCGAACGCCACGATGCCTGGCTGGTCATCGACGACGCCCACGGCTTCGGCGTGCTCGGCCCGCAGGGACGCGGCAACCTGGCGCATTTCGGCCTGCCGGCATCGCCGCGCATCGTCCTGATGGGCACGCTGGGCAAGGCCGCCGGCGTCGGTGGCGCCTTTGTTGCCGGCTCGGAAACCGTCATCGACTATCTGCTCAACCGCGGCCGCAGCTATATCTTCACCACGGCCGCACCGCCGGCGGTAGCCTGCGCGCTGTCGGCCAGCCTCCGACTGATCGGCGACGGCGACGCACGCCGCCGCCAGCTGTTCGCCAACATCGCCCGCCTGCGCGACGGCGCCGCCGGCCTGCCGTGGACGCTGCCGGCCTCGCCGACCGCCATCCAGCCGCTGATCGTCGGCGACAATGCGGCCACCCTGGCGCTGTCGCAGGCGCTCTGGGAACGCGACCTGTGGGTGCCGGCGATCCGCCCGCCGACAGTGCCCAAGGGCACGGCCCGCTTGCGCATCTCGCTGTCCGCGGCGCATACGGCCGACGACATCGACCGGCTGCTGGCCGCGCTGAAGGAATTGACATGAGTCGCCCGATCTTCCTGCCCGGCTGGTGCCTCGGCCGCGGCCCGCTGCAGCCTGCGGTCGACGCCCTTGGCGGTACGTTTTTCGATCTGCCCGGCTATCGCGACACACCACCGCAAAGCAGCTTCGACGCCGCCGTGGCCGACTTCGCCCGGCGCCTGCCGGTGGGCAGCACGCTGGCCGGCTGGTCGCTCGGCGCACAACTGGCGCTGGCCGTCGCCGCACGCCATCCGGACAAGGTCGGCCGCCTGCTGCTGATCGCCGGTACCGCCTCCTTCGTCCAGCGCGACGGCTGGCCGGATGCCATGCCGCCGGCGACGCTCGCCGAATTCACGCAGCACATGCTGGCCGATCCGGAAGCCTTGCTGCCGCGCTTCGTCGGCGGCTTCAACCGAGGCGACGCCCAGGCCCGGACGGTCACCCGCAGCCTGCTGGAAATGGCCGATCCGCGACCGTCGACCGCAACTCTCGGCGACGGCCTGAGCTGGTTGCGCGAGGTCGACCTGCGCCCCGAACTGGCCGCGGTCACCGCGCCCGTATTGCTGGTCCACGGCGCCGCCGATCCGCTGATGCCGCTCGCCGCCGCCGAAGCGCTGGCGGCGGCGCTGCCGACCGCCCGCCTGGCGCCCCTGGCCGACTGCGCACACGCTCCTTTCCTGTCGCGCCCCGACGACTTCCTCGCCGTCGTGCGTCCCTTCCTGGCATGAGCAGACCGGCCAAGACCCGCATCCGCCAGTCCTTCGAGCGTGCCGCGCCAAGCTACGACGCGGCCGCCGAGGTACAGCGGCGGATCTGCGCGCAACTGGCCGGCGGCCTGCCGGCGCAAGCCCCGGCACGCTGGCTCGATGCCGGTTGCGGCA
Organism: Azonexus sp. R2A61; assembly: GCF_021401135.1. Classification (GTDB taxonomy): domain Bacteria; phylum Pseudomonadota; class Gammaproteobacteria; order Burkholderiales; family Rhodocyclaceae; genus Azonexus. Next base: position 550,947 of record NZ_JACBFO010000002.1, read on the forward strand.
CCGGTCATGCGCTTGGCCTGCTCGGCCACCGCTATCCGGACAGTTGCGCCATCGCCCTCGACCTGGCCGGCGCCATGCTCGCCCGCATCGCGCCGCCCTGCGTGCGCATCGCCGGCGATCTGGAAGCCCTGCCGCTGGCCGATGCCAGCCTCGACCTGTACTGGTCCAGCCTGGCCGTCCAGTGGTGCGATCTGCCGCGCGCGCTCGCCGAGGCGGCACGCGTCCTGCGCGGCGGCGGCGCCTTGCGGCTGGCCAGCCTGGGGCCGGCCACCTTCCATGAACTGCGCACGGCCTTTGCCGGCATCGACGACTATCGCCATACGCTGGCCTTCCACGACGCTGCGCAGATCGCCCGGCTGGCCGGCGAGGCCGGGTTTTCCGGCGTGCGGCTGCGGTCGACCGTGGAAATCGCCCATTTTCCCGATCTGCACGCCCTGTTGCGCTCGGTCAAGGCCGTCGGCGCCAACCAGCTCGGTGCCGGCCGGCGCACCGGCCTGATGGGCCGCCGCGCGCTGGCCCGCGTCGAAGCGGCCTACGAGGCATTGCGCACGCCGGCCGGCCTGCCGCTGAGTTACGACGTGATCCTTCTGGAGGCGACGCGATGAACCGCGCCTATTTCATCACCGGCACCGATACCGAAGTCGGCAAGACCTTCGTCACCTGCGCGCTGCTGCACCGCGCCCGCGCCGCCGGCCTGCGCGCCGCCGGCATCAAGGCGCTGGCGGCCGGCACCGACGAAAACGGCATCAACGACGATGTCGACCGCATCCGTCGCGCCGCCGACGTGGCGCTGCCCGACAACATCCTGAATCCCTACTGCTTCGCGCCCGCCATCGCGCCGCACATCGCCGCCGCCGAAGCCGGCGTGCACATCGACTTCGCACGCATCGCCGACGCCGTGGCCGTGGCCCGGCCGCAGGCCGATCTGCTGCTGGTCGAAGGTGCCGGCGGTTTTCGCATTCCGCTGGGCGTCGACCGCGACAGCGCCGATCTTGCGGTCCACCTGGGTTTGCCGGTGATTCTGGTCGTCGGCATGCGCCTGGGTTGCCTCAACCACGCGCTGCTCACCGCCGAGGCCATCCTGGCGCGGCAACTGCCGCTGGCCGGCTGGGTGGCCAACACGATCGATCCCGGGATGTCGCGTTTTGCCGAGAATCTGGCCAGCCTGCGACAGTCGCTGCCGGCCCCCTGCCTCGGCGTCGCTCCCCACCGGCCGGACGATCCGGCAGCAGCGGCGGATGCGCTCGTGCTACCGGCCTAACTCGCGTTCGAGTACCACCGCCACGTCGCGCAGGCGCTCGACCAGATGCGCTGCCGCATCGACCGCGCCGTCCACCCGGCCTTCCTTGGCGCGACGTTCCAGCACCAGCGCTTCGGCACTGCCGGCGTCGTCGGATACCGTGGCGAACAGGCTCTTCAGGGTATGCGCCTCGCGCTGCAGGCGAACCGGATCGCCGCTGGCGGCGGCGGCCTCGATCGCCGCACAGTTGTTGTCGATGTCCTGCAGGAAAACGTCGAGCATCATCAGATAGATATCCTCGTCGCCCCCCAGGCGTTCGAGAATGGCCGGCTTGTCGATGGCGAATGGCGTCATGGTCAGATATCCGGAATTTCTTCGTCGCGGAACTGCTGGCGGATGTCCAGAACATCCTCCCAGCCGGCCAGGAAAGCCTCGACGCACAACGGATCGAAATGCCGGCCGCGCCCTTCTTCGAGCAATCGGCAGGCATCGTCGAGCGACCAGGCTTTCTTGTAGGGGCGTTCCGAAGTCAGCGCATCGAACACGTCGGCCACCGCGACGATCCGGCCGAACAGCGGAATGGCCGTGCCTTTGAGACCTTTCGGGTAACCGCTGCCGTCGTACTTCTCGTGATGGGTCAGCGCCACCTCGGCACCCGCCTGCATGATCTCGGAACCGCTGTCCTTGAGCAGTTCGTGGCCGATCACTGCGTGCCGTTTCATGACCTCGAATTCCTCGGGATTCAGGCGTCCGGGCTTGAGCAGTATGTAGTCGGGAATGCCGATCTTGCCGACATCGTGCATCGGCGCCGCCTGCAGGATCAGCTTGCATTTCTCGTCGTCCAGCCCGAGGCCACGGGCAATGATCAGCGAATAATGCGCCATGCGCTGGATGTGGGCGCCGGTTTCCGGATCGCGGAACTCGGCCGCCCGCGAGATGCGGAAGATCAGCTCACGTTCGCGTTCGCGGATTTCGCGCGTCCGCTCGTCGACCATCTCGGCCAGGTAGGCGGCGCGGTCGGCGAGGAACTTCTGACCGACGCGCAGGCTCAGCATGTTGCGCACGCGGGCGGAAAACTCGACGCGGTCGATCGGTTTGGTCAGGAAATCGTTGGCGCCGCCGAGCAGCGCCTCGTAGCGGATGTCCTTCTGGTCGTTGGCGGTGATCATCAGCACCGGCAGTTCGTCGCGCCCGTGCAGCGCACGGAAGGCGGCGATGAACTTCAGCCCGTCCATGTCCGGCATCATGTAATCGACGATGACCAGATCGGGCTCGTGATCGCGGCACCAGGCCAGCGCCTTGACCGGATTCTCGAAGAGGACGGGTTCGCAATCACCGAGCTTGAGCACCAGCGCCTTGATCAGGGTCAGGTTGATGTCGCTGTCGTCGATGATCAGGACTTGATGCATGGCGGTGAAAACGGTGTTGGACAGTGCCGAGTATATAATGCGCCGCCATGAAACTCCTGTTCGACCTTTTCCCGGTCATCCTCTTCTTCGCCGCGTTCAAGTATGCCGAACGCGCCCCCGAAACCGCCGCCGACTGGGTTGCCTCGCTGCTCGGCGGCGCCAGCGTCGCCACCGCCCAGGCGCCGATCCTGCTGGCGACGATCGTCGTCATCGTCGCCACCGTCGCCCAGATCGTCTGGGTTCGGCTGCGCCACGGCCGGGTGGACAAGATGCTGTGGATCAGCCTGGTCCTCGTTGTCGTCTTCGGCGGCATGACGCTGATCTTCCAGAACGAAGCCTTCATCAAATGGAAGCCGACCATCCTCTACTGGGTGTTCGCCGGCAGCCTGGCCTTCGCCTCGCTGGTGCTGAAGAAAAATCCGATCCGCTCGATGCTCGGTGAGCAGCTCAAGCTGCCCGAGCCAGTCTGGTCCCGCGTGAACCTGTCCTGGATCGGCTTCTTCGCCGTCATGGGCATCATCAACCTGATCGTCGCCTTCAATTTCTCGACCGACGCCTGGGTCAATTTCAAACTGTTCGGCGGCATGGGCCTGATGCTCGCCTTCGTGCTGGCGCAAGGTGCGCTGCTGTCGAAGTACGTGGAGGAAGACAAGTAATGCTGTACATCATCATCGGCGAAGACCGTGCCGGTTCGCTCGACCAGCGCCTGGCCACCCGCCCGGCCCATCTCGAACGTCTGCACGCATTGCAGGCCGAAGGCCGCCTGCTGCTGGCCGGTCCCTGCCCGGCCATCGATTCGCCCGATCCCGGCCCGGCCGGTTTCAGCGGCAGCCTGATCGTCGCCGAATTCGCCTCGCTGGCGGCCGCCCGCGCCTGGGCCGATGCCGACCCCTACGTGGCGGCCGGCGTTTACGAAAAAGTCACAGTCAAGCCGTTCAAGAAAGCCTTGCCCGCCTGATGCCGGACACCACCGTCGCCCTGCTCGAAGCCCGTCTGCTGGCGCTCGACCCGCTGACCCTGATCATCGAGGACGATTCGCACCTGCATGCCGGCCATGCCGGCGCCCGGGGCGGCGGTCACTATCGCGTCGATATCGTGGCGCAGGCTTTCGCCGGCAAGAATACCGTCACCCGGCACCGCATGGTCTATGCCGCCGCCGGCGATCTGATGCGCGAACGCGTGCATGCGTTGAGCATTCGTGCCTGGGCGCCCGGCGAAGACGTATAATTTTCTTTCGTTTCCCCCTCAACAGGACATCGCACATGCGTAATCTTTCCCGTCTGGCCGCCCTGCTCGTCGCAGGCGCCGTGGTTTCCGCTCCGGCCTTCGCCCAGAAGGCTTTCGTCACGGTCAACGGCCAGGGCATCCCGCAAAACGTATACAACGTCTTCATCGGCCAGCAAAAGGCCCAGGGCGCGCAGGACACGCCGGAACTGAAGAACGCCGTCAAGGAAGAACTGATCCGCCGCGAACTGCTCGCCCAGGAAGCCAAGAAGAAAGGCCTCGACAAGCAGGCAGACATCCAGGGACAGATCGAGCTGGCCAAGCAGGCCGTGCTGATCTCTGCCTTCATCGGCGATTACATGAAGACGCACCCGATCAGCGAGGCCCAGCTCAAGGCCGAATACGAAGGCATCAAGGCCGGGCTCGGCAGCACCGAATTCAAGGCCCGCCACGTGCTGGTCGAAAAGGAAGAAGACGCCAAGGCGATCATCGCCAAGCTCGACAAGGGCGAAAAGATCGCCGACCTGGCCAAGCAATCCAAGGATCCGGGCTCCAAGGACAAGGGCGGCGACCTCGGCTGGAATTCCCCGACCACCTACGTCAAGCCGTTCTCCGAAGCGCTGACCAAGCTGAAGAAGGGCGAATACACCAAGACCCCGGTGAAGACCGACTTCGGTTACCACGTGATCCTGCTCGAGGACACCCGTCCGCTGTCGGCTCCGCCGTTCGAACAGGTCAAACCGCAATTGCAGCAACGCGCGGCCCAGGCCCAGCTGGAAAAGATGGTCGCCGAACTGCGCGCCAAGGCCAAGGTGAACTGATCCGTACCGTCGCCGGCCGGCGACGGAAGCTGCACAAGCCGGTTTACCGTGCGACAATGCCCGCCTTTCGGCGGGCTTTGTCTTTGCGGAGGGGAAAACGGCAGTGTTCGGCAGTCTCAAGACCTGGTTGACGGGAAACGCCGGCGCACCGGAAACCGCAGCGGCCGGCGAAACGACGCCACCGCCACGCAGCGAGTTCCTGGCCGGCGAAACCATTCACGACCGGAACGGCCGCCCGCAAGCCCACCTGTTCCGGCTGCGCGGCCAACCCGCGCGGGACGGCACGTCGGCCGCCCGCCTGCGCGATTTCGACCGCATCCTGCTCGACACGCTGAACGCCGCACCGGAAACCTGGCAACAGACCCCCGCCTATATTCCAATCCAGGCCGCCAGCCTGGACCTGCCTGCGGTCGACGCCCTGCGCGGTGAAAAAATCACGCTGTTGTTGCACCTGACAGCGGACGACCGGCCGGATACGGCCCGCCTCCGCGAACTGCGCGAACGCGGCATGCGGATCGGCTTGTTCCGCCAGCCGGACAACGCCGACTTCGCTGCACTAATGCAGGATTGCGACTGCGCAGCAATCGACGCCGCCGACTGCGAACCGGTCAGCATCCGCGATTTCTCGGCTGCCGTTCGTGCGACCCGCAGCGACCCGCCCAGCCTGCTGATCTGCAACCTGGACAGCCTCGACGAGTACCGGCTCGGCCATCAATGGCATTACGACCTGCTACACGGGCATTTTGCGGTCAACCTGCCGCCGCGGCCGGAAACCGTCGGCGATCCGCACCGCATGATCCTGCTCGAACTGATCCGGCTGGCCCAGGGCGACGCCGACAACGCCAGCATCGCCGATGCGATGAAACAGGACCCGATGCTCGGTTTCCGGCTGCTGCGCTATCTGAACTCCCCGCTGCTCGGCCTCGACCGCCAGATCGACTCGCTGAATCAGGCGCTGACCGTGCTCGGCCGGCAACAACTAACGCGCTGGCTGGCCGTGCTGCTGTTCTCGGTACGCGAACCGGATTTCGCCGACTGGTGGCTGGTCGAAAGCGCACTCACCCGCGGCCGGATGATGGAACTGCTCGGGCAAAACAACGGTAGCAGGCACTGCGACGCGCTGTTCCTGACCGGCATCTTCTCGCGCCTCGACCGACTGCTGCGCCAGCCGCTGGCTGCCGCACTCAAGGCCATGCCGCTGACCGTCCCCATCCGCGCCGCGCTGCTCGCCCGCAGCGGCCCGTACGCCAAGCTGCTCGCGCTGGCCGAAACCGCCGAAAGTTTCGACACCGAGCGCATCGACACCGCAGCCCGGGAAGCCGGTCTGGATGCCGCCCAGGTCAACCGCGCCTTGCTCGCCGCCACCGCCTGGACCAGCGACGTGACGGAGCACTGGACGTGATTCGGCGGGCAGACCGCCTGCTCAACCCGCTGCTGCTCGTGCTGTTGCTCGCACTGTTCGCGCTCGCCGAACGCGAAACGCTGTTCTCCGACATCGACGCCCGCGGCGGCGACATCCTGTTGCGCTGGCAGGTACGCGACCGCACACCACCACCGGACATCGTGCTGATCGACATCGACCAGGCTTCGCTCGACGATCCGCGCATGCTCGAGCTGACCGGCAATTGGCCCTGGCCACGGGCAATTCATGGCGAACTGCTCGAACTGCTGGCAACACTCAAACCGGCTGCCATCGCCTTCGATATCATCTTCAGCGAACCCGACGTCTTCCGCCCGGGCAGCGACCGCCTGCTCGGCGACGCAATCCGGGAAACCAGCGCCTTCCTGCCGCTGATCATCGCAGCCGATGGCGAAGGCTCCCTGCTCGCCGACCTGCCGGCCGGACTGGGCGCCACCCCGGGGCCGCAGGCCGATCCCGAGGCACGATTGCCGCTGATCGCCCCCAAGGCGATCGCTCCGGACGCCTGGCAGACCGGACTGATCAATTTCCTTGCCGACCCCGACCAGATCGGCCGCCGTTACTGGATCAGCTACCCGCACGCCGGCTGGACCCTGCCTTCGCTGCCCCGCCGCATCGCCGAACACACCGGCTGGCCGGTACCGGCTGCCGACAGCATCGCACTGCACTGGTACGGCCATTCTTTCGAGCGCCATTCGTATCGCGATCTGCTGCTCGAGGCCCAGAAGCGCCAGCCACGACTCCCCGATCTCAACGGCAAGGTAATCATCATCGGTGCGGCCGCCCCCGGCCTGCACGACCTGCGTCCGACGACACTCGGCGCGACCACGTCGGGACCCGAAATTCTGGCCACCGCTGTCGCCAACCTGCGCGACGACGACTGGCTGCGGCCCGCACCCGCGCACTGGAATCTGCTGCTCGGCCTGATCGGCATGACCTTGGTCGGCGTGGCTTTCTCGCGCCGCCCCAACCCGTTCGGCATCGCCGGCCTGCTCGGCATGATCAGTCTGGGCGTGCTGCTCGCCGCCTGGCTGCTGCTGGCCCGCAACATCCAGTGGACGCCTTTCGGCGCGCTGTTCGCCGTCTGGCTGACCTTCGCACTGGGTGCCGTATCGTCCTACCTGCGCGAACGCAAGCAGCGTGACCTGGCAGTACAGATGTTCTCCCGCTTCCTCGACCCCAACGTCGTCCGTTCGCTGACCGACGAAGGCAAGTTGGCCAAGGCCGAAGCCAGCACCAGCCGGGAAATCACCGTGCTGTTCTCCGATATCCGCGGCTTCACCACCCTCTCGGAAAGCCGCAGTCCGGAAGATGTGGTCCGTTTGCTGAACCGCTATTTCGACCTTCAGGTCGCCAGCATCTTCGAACAGGGCGGCACGCTCGACAAGTTCATCGGCGACGCCATCATGGCGTTCTGGAACGCTCCGCTTGATGTCCCCGACCACGCCGTTCGTGCCGTACGCGCGGCGCTGGGTATGCAGCAGGCGCTGACGGCGTTCCGCAACGAACTCGGCGAACTCGGCGAGCATTTCGACATCGGTATCGGCGTACACACCGGTCCCGCCGTGGTCGGTTTCCTGGGCTCCAGCCAGCGCCTCGATTACACGGCGATCGGCGACACGGTCAACCTGTCGAGCCGCATCGAAGGGCACACCAAGGGGGTAGCCCGCATTCTCGTCTCGGAATCGACACGTCATGCCTGTGGTAATGTGTTCGACTTCATCGACCACGGCGAAGTGACGGTCAAGGGGCGTCATCGTCCGGTCAGACTCTTTGAACCCAGGGAGCGTACATGAGGATATTTCAGAATCCATTTCGCCTGCTGCCAGCCGCACTGATCGTCGTCAGTTGCCTGGCACAGGCCCAGAGCGCCGGAACACTGATCCGCGCCGCCGAATTGAAAGCCGAACCTTTCGCCGATGCAGCAGCGCTGGTCAATCTGCCCGGCGATGCCGCGCTGACCGTCGTTGACAGCAAGGGCGGCTGGTCCAAGGTAAAGACCCAGGACGGCAAGACCGGCTGGGTACGCCTGCTCAACGTACGTCTGGCCGCCGGCGCTTCCGATACCTCGGCGCTGGCCAGCATCGGCGGCGTGATCCGTACCGGCACGACGAAAAGTGCCGCCACCACCGGGGTCAAGGGACTGTCCAAGGAAGACCTGGCCCGCGCCAAACCCAACCCGGCCGAAGTGCGCAAGCTCGATGCCTGGCGAGCCAAGGACGGTGAGATCAACAGATTTGCCGCTGCTCGCAAGTTGACCGCACGCGACGTACCGGAGCTGAAACCATGACCCTGTCCAACCAACCCAAGTTTCGTCATGCTGCCACGCTGGCTGCCATCGTGTTGCTGGCCGGCTGCACCGAACAACTGCGCAAGGCCGGCATCGACGAAAACAGCCTGAAAGCGGCCGGCGCCGTTGCCACCTCGATGTCCAAGAGCGAAGCCACTCCGGCCGAGGAAAGCCAGATCGGCCAGGCATCCGCATCGATCCTGCTCGGTGCCGCCCCGCTGGTCCAGGACCGCGAAATCCAGACCTACGTGAACCAGTTGGGCGGGCTGCTGGCCCGTCAGACCGGCCGCAAGGACATCAATTGGCGCTTTGGCGTGATCAACAGCAGCAATGTCAATGCGTTCGCTGCACCGGATGGCTATGTCTTCATCACTAAAGGGCTGCTGCGTACGGTCAACGACGAAGCCGAACTGGCCGGCGTGCTGGCTCACGAAATCGCCCACGTCGTCAAACGGCACTACCTGATCGCCATGCGCAAGAAGGACACCACCGGCGCGCTGACCAATCTCGCAGCCACGTCGGCGAAGACCGCCGGCGTCAAAGGCTCCGAGCTGGCAGCCGATCCGCTGGCCAACGTCGCCCAGAACATGTACTCGTCCGGCCTGGACAAGGGTGACGAGTACGAAGCCGACCGGCTCGGCGTAGTCTATGCCACGCGCGCCGGCTACGACCCCTACGGCCTGCCGCGGGTGCTGAACCTCTATGCCACCAAGGCCGGGAGCAACGGCTTCGAACTGCTGTTCTCGACCCACCCCTCGCCGCAGGATCGGCTCGCCGAACTGGACAAGGCAATGGGCGACAAACTGACCGCCTACGAAGCTCGTTCGGTCAGCGACAGCAAAGCCTTCCAGCAGATTCGCAACAAGGCTGGCAGAGTACCCGACCCACGTCGCTGAACCGGCCAGATACCCGCCCAGCCGTCAAAGCTGCCAGGCCTGACCGCCTCCTTGCAGGGTCAGGTCGACGACCCGGCGATCCAGGTGGGGCGCAAACAGTTCGATGAAGTCGTAATCGAAGCGGCGCAGGTAGCTGCCGCGCCGGATGGCCAGCCGGGTCGTGTTCGAATCGAACAGGTGCCCGGCATCCAGGGCCACCAGCCCGGTATCGCGCTGGGCGTCGAAGGCCAGTCCGGCGATGATGCCCAGCCCCAGCCCCAGGCCGACGTAAGTTTTGATCACGTCGGCATCGAGCGCGGTCAACACGATGTTCGGTTCGATTTCCAGGCGCTCGAAGGCGCGGTTGATCCGCGAACGCCCGGTAAACGCCGCGTCGTAAGTGATCAACGGCCAGCGCGCCAGTTCCTGCAGGCTGATCGGCGACGAGGCGGTGACCGGATGCCCGGCCGGGGCGATCACGCAATGCGTCCATTGCTGGACGGGAAACGACACCAATTGCGGATGCTGATCGAGCGATTCGGTGGCGATGCCGATGTCGGCCTCGCCACCGGCAATCCAGTCGGCAATCTGCAACGGATTGCCCTGGTGCATCTCGAGCTTGATGTTGGGATGTCGGGCAACGAAATCGCGGACCACGGTCGGCAACGCGTAACGCGCCTGGGTATGGGTCGCCGCCAGCACCAGCTTGCCGGATTCGCCCCCGGAAAAATCGGCGGCCGCACGCTTGAGGTTTTCCGACTCGCGCAAGATGCGTCGCGCAATGTCGAGGACGACACGGCCGGGCTCGGTGATCGCCGTGAAGCGCTTGCCGCTGCGCTCGAAGATCGCGATGCCGAGTTCGTCCTCGAGCAGGCGGATCTGCTTGGAGACGCCGGGCTGCGAGGTATACAGTGCCTCGGCCGCCTCCGAGACGTTGAGTCCCTGACGTTCGATCTCGACAATGTAGCGCAACTGCTGGAGTTTCATCGGGCTTTTAATAACAAAATGAGATAACAATCTAACCCAATATTCTTTTTGATTCAATTCACAGCCAGTAGGATGCCGTCCCATGGATTATCTCTATACCCTCTCCGGCTTCGCGGTCGGCGCCATCGTCGGTCTGACGGGCGTCGGCGGCGGTTCGCTGATGACGCCGCTGCTGGTCCTGCTGTTCGGCGTCCATCCGGCCACCGCGGTCGGCACCGACCTGCTCTACGCCGCCATGACCAAGGCCGGCGGCACCGTCGCCCACGGCCGCAAGGGGCACATCGACTGGCAGGTGACCGGCCGCCTGGCCGCCGGCAGCATCCCGGCGGCGGCGCTGACCATCTGGGTGCTTTCGATGCTCCCCGAGGGCAGCAACACGATCGGCAAGGTCGTCTCGCACGGCCTCGGCTTCGCCCTGCTGCTCACCGCCATCGCCATCCTGTTCGGCCGCAAGCTGCGCGAATACGCCAGTCAGCATGACGAATCGCCGCTGCGCCAGCGCCATCTGGCACACATCACCGTCGCCGTCGGCGCGCTGCTCGGCGTGCTGGTGACGATTTCGTCGGTCGGCGCCGGTGCCCTCGGCGTCGCCGCGCTGTTCTTCCTCTATCCGAAACTGTCGCCGGTGCGCATCGTCGGTTCCGACGTCGCCCACGCCGTGCCGCTGACGCTGGTCGCCGGCCTCGGCCACTGGCTGCTCGGCAGCGTCGACTGGTCGCTGCTCGGCGCCCTGCTGCTTGGCTCGCTGCCCGGCATCTGGCTCGGCAGCCATCTTTCCGCCAAGGTGCCGGAACACATCCTGCGCCGTATCCTCGCCTCCATGCTCGTGCTGATCGGCAGCAAGCTGGTCTTCGCCTGATTCACCCCCAAGAGAACGCCATGTACAAATACGACGCCATCGACCGCCAGCTGATCCTCGACCGGGTCGAGCAGTTCCGCGACCAGGTCCGCCGCTGGCAGGCCGGCGAGCTGACCGACGACGAATTCCGCCCGCTGCGCCTGCAGAACGGCCTCTACATCCAGCGCCACGCGCCGATGTTCCGCATCGCCGTCCCCTACGGGATGATGAATTCGGCACAGCTGCGCAAGCTGGCCCACGTCGCCCGCCAGTACGACCGCGGCTACGGCCACTTCACCACGCGCCACAACCTGCAATTGAACTGGCCGAAGCTGACCGATGTGCCCGACATCCTGGCCGAACTGGCCGAGGTCGACCTGCACGCCATCCAGACCTCGGGCAACTGCCTGCGCAACATCACCACCGACCAGTTCGCCGGCGTCGCTGCTGACGAGGTGATCGACCCGCGTCCGCTGGCCGAGATCCTCCGCCAGTGGACCACCTTCCACCCGGAATTCGCCTTCCTGCCGCGCAAGTTCAAGATCGCCATCTCCGGCAGCCAGGAAGATCGCGCGGTCACCTGGTTCCACGACATCGGCCTGCATCTCAAGGTGGTCGACGGCGTCACCGGCTTCACCGTGATCGTCGGCGGCGGCCTCGGCCGCACGCCGATCCGCGGCCAGGTGGTGCGCGACTTCCTGCCCTGGCAGCATATCCTCACCTATTGCGAGGCGATCCTCCGCGTCTATAACCGCTTCGGCCGCCGCGACAACGCCTACAAGGCGCGCATCAAGATTCTCGTCCAGGCGCTCGGCGTCGAGGAGTTCGGCCAGCTGGTCGAAGCCGAATGGGCGCACGCCAAGGACGGCCCGGCGACCATCACCCAGGCTGAATACGACCGCGTCGCCGCACATTTCGGCGCCCCGGCCTACGCAACGATTGCTGCGGTCAACACTGCTTTCGAGGAAAAAAAGGCGGCCGAAAAAGCCTTCGCCCGCTGGGTCGACCGCAACACGCATGCCCACAAGGTTCCCGGCTATGCGGCGGTGACGCTGTCGCTGAAACCGCACGGCGTCGCACCGGGCGACATCACGTCCGAGCAGATGGAAGTCGTCGCCGATCTGGCCGACCGGTACAGCTTCGGCGAACTGCGCATCAGCCACGAACAGAACGTCATCCTCGCCGACGTCAGGCTGGCCGATCTCCACGCCGTCTGGCAACAGGCCAAGGCGGCCGGCCTGGCGACGCCGAACATCGGCCTGCTGACCAGCATGATCTGCTGCCCCGGCGGCGATTTCTGCGATCTCGCCAACGCCAAGTCGATCCCCATCGCCACCGCCATCCAGCAGCGCTTCGACGACCTCGACTACCTGTTCGACATCGGCGACATCGACCTCAACATCTCGGGCTGCATGAACGCCTGCGGCCACCATCACGTCGGCCACATCGGCGTGCTCGGCGTCGACAAGAACAACGACGAGTTCTACCAGGTCACGCTGGGCGGCCGCCAGGGTTACGAAGCCCGGCTCGGCAAGGTCATCGGCCCGTCGTTCTCGGCCGGCGAAATGCCCGACGTGGTGGAAAAGATCATCCAGGTTTACCTGGAAAACCGTCACCCCGACGAACGCTTCCTCGACACCCTCGACCGGATCGGCGTCGATCCGTTCAAGAACCGCGTTTACGAAGGCCGTGCCCATGGCAAGGCCAAGCAGAAGGAGACCGCATAAATGGCACAACTGATCCAGCAGAACAATGTCACGGTCGACGCCTGGACAACCCTGGAAATCGGCGAGGGGGAAACGCCCGACAGCGTCGCCCTGCCGGCCGGCAAGGTCATCTTCCCGCTCGCCGTCTGGCAGGCGCGCAAGGCCGAAATCATCCCCGGCCGCGAGCACATCGGCCTGCTGCTGCTGCCCGACGACAAGGTCGAGGACGTTGCCGCCGACCTCGCGCACTTCGCCGTCGTCGCCGTGCATTTCCCGAAATTCGTCGACGGCCGCGGCTACTCGACCGCCGCCCTGCTCCGCCAGCGCTACCATTACCAGCGCGAACTGCGCGCCGTCGGCGACGTGCTGCACGACCAGCTGTTCTTCATGCAGCGCGTCGGCTTCGACAGCTACGCGCTGAAGGACGGCAAGGACGCCATCCACGCCATCGGCAAGGGCTTCGCGCCGTTCTCCGAGACCTACCAGGCCTCGACCGACCAGCCCGCACCGCACTTCCGCCGCCGTACCGCCTGAAAGCCCAGCCAGCCATGACGCCAGCCCTGCTCAACATCACCCCCGAACTCGCCGCCAGCACCGCCGCCAAGGCCGACGCCGCGCGCGCGCTGCTCGCCGACATCGCCGGCTCATGGTCGCCGGCCACCTTTGCCAACAGCCTCGGTGCCGAAGACATGGTCCTCACCGACCTGATCGTCAAGGCCAAACTGCCGATCGAGATCTTCAGCCTGGACACCGGCCGCCTGCCGGCCGAGACCTACGACCTGATGGCCACGGTCGACCGCCATTTCGGGCTGAAATTGAAGGTCTATTTCCCGCAGGCCGAGGAAGTCGAAAGCTACGTCCGCCAGCACGGCATCAACGCCTTCTACGACTCGGTGACGCTGAGGAAGGCCTGCTGCTACGCGCGCAAGGTCGAACCGCTGAAGCGCGCGCTGGCCGGCAAGCGTGCCTGGATCACCGGCATGCGCGCCGAACAGGCGGCCACCCGCGGCCAGCTGGCGACGCAGGAATACGACGAAGGCAATGGCCTGGAGAAATTCAACCCGCTCGCTGCCTGGAGCGAGAAGGAAGTCTGGACCTACATCAAGCAGAACGCCGTGCCCTACAACGCCCTGCACGACAAGTTCTACCCCAGCATCGGCTGCGCCCCGTGCACCCGCGCCGTCTCGCTCGGCGAAGACATCCGCGCCGGCCGGTGGTGGTGGGAAAATGCCGACACCAAAGAATGTGGCCTTCATGTGAAAGCGTAATAGCCCCACTTTGCTGCGCCGCAACAAAATGGTAGTCTGTCCGCTATAAAATCAATGGATTGAAAGCGGAGCGCAGCCATGAGTGAAATCGACCTCAAACGTTTCTTCCTCGAACAGGTTCCCTTGTTCGCGACTTTCCCGGCCGACCAGGTCGAGGAAATCGTCATCAAGTCACGCCTGGCCACCTTCGAGGGCAACGAGGCGATGCTCGAAACCGGCGATGAAGGCCGCCTGTTCGGGGTTCTGATCAGCGGCCACGCCGAAATCTCGACGGCCGACAACACCGGCACGCGCACGGTGATCGCCCAGCTCGAAGCCGGCGACGTGTTCGGCGTCATGGCCCTGCTCACCGGCGAAAAGGTCGCCGCCGACGTGATCGCCGGCAACCGCTGCTTCGTGCTGATGGTGCCGCAAGAAGTTTTCAACTCGCACATCCTGATCAACCCCAAGGCGGTCGCCTACCTGTCCCGGCAACTGGCCGAGCGCACGCGCGCGATCAGCGCCGGGCAGCTTGCGGTCGACGGCCGTTATTCGCCGAAAACGGCAAAGACCGAGACCTCCGACCTGCTGTCGCTGAACACCCGCCAGCCCGGCAAGGTGGTTGCGCTCAACGTCGGCATCAGCCAGATCCACTTCGGCATCTACGACACCGAGGAGAGCGGCGCCGACATCCACGGCATCATCGACAACGCCGACAGGCAACATGCCCGCATCACGGTCACCGTCGGGCCGCGCAGCGAAACGCTGGAGCATGCGCCGTTCAAGCTGTCCGACCTGTTCAAGGTGATGACCGAGGCCACTGCCCTGCTCGGTCCGGCCTTCGCCTTCCATCCGGAAGACGTGGTCGCCATTGGCCACCGCGTGGTGCATGGCGGCAACAAGTTCTCCAGTTCGGCGGTGATCAATCCGGCGGTGATTGCCGACATCGAGGAACTGGCGGTGTTCGCACCGCTGCACAACCCGGCCAACGTGGCCGGCATCCGCGTCGCCCAGAAGCACTTCCCGAACGTGCCGCAGGTCGCCGTGTTCGACACCGCCTTCCACCAGACGCTGGCGCCCTACGCCTATCTTTACGGCCTGCCCTACGACCTCTACAAGCAGCACGGCATCCGCCGCTACGGCTTTCATGGCACCTCGCACCGCTACGTCTCGCTGAAGGCGGCGGAAGTGCTGCAGCGCCCGCTCGGCGAGCTGGAAATCGTCTCCTGCCACCTCGGCATCGGCGCCTCGCTGTGCGCCATCGACCACGGCCGCTCGGTCGATACGTCAATGGGCATGACGCCGACCGACGGCCTGATCATGCCCAGTCGTTCCGGCAGCATCGATCCGGCGGTGATGATCCACCTGCTCGAGCAGCACCACATGACGCCCGAACAGCTGTCCGCGCTGATCAATACCGAAAGCGGCCTGAAGGGCATCTCCGGCATCTCGAACGACATCGCCGAGATCGAGGCCGCCGCCGCCGAGGGGCATCACCGCGCCCTGCTGGCGCACAAGGCCTTCTGCTACCAGGTGCGCAAAAACATCGGCGCCTACGCCGCGGCGATGGGCGGCATCGACGTCCTCGCCTTCACCGGCGACATCGGTGAAAGCAGCGCGACGGTACGCAGCCTGGCCTGCCAGGGCCTCGGCTACATGGGCATCCGGCTCGACGAGGACAAGAACCGCAGCCTCGGCAAGTTCGAATCGCACGCGGTGATCTCGGCCGACGATTCGCCGGTGCGGATCATCGTCGTCGCCAACGACGACGAGCGCCTGGTCGCCTGGGAAACGCTGCGCGCGATCGAGCGCAATACCCTGCTGCTGGAAGCCAGGGCCGAGGAAACGCCGGCCATTCCGGTGGAAATCTCGGCCCACCACGCACACCTGTCGCAGGCCGACGTCGAGGCCCTGTTCGGTCCCGGCCACCAGCTGACACCGATGCACGAACTGTCGCAACCGGGCCAGTACGCCTGCGAGGAACAGGTCCATCTGGTCGGCCCGAAGGGACGCATCGCCAAGGTGCGCGTGCTCGGCCCGACGCGCAAGGAAACCCAGGTCGAGATCGCGATGACCGAGCAGTTCAAGCTCGGCGTACAGCCGCCGATCCGCCAGTCCGGCGACCTCGCCGGCACGCCGGGGATCACGCTGGAAGGCCCCTACGGCAGCACGACCATCGAGCGTGGCGTGATCTGCGCCCAGCGCCACATCCACATGTCGCCGGAAGACGCCATGCGCTTCCGTGTGCGCGACAACTACGTCGTGCGCGTGCGCGTCGAGGGCGAGCGCGAGCTGATCTTCGGCGACGTCGTGGTGCGCGTGAATCCGGCTTTCCGCCTGGCCATGCACATCGACACCGACGAAGGCAACGCCGGCAACATCCGCACCGGCATGCTCGGCTACATCGAGGAAATCCAGAGCCGCGCCTGAAATCCCGCACCGGCTGCGGCTTTGCAAATCATTGATGACGAATGATTTTTGGCAAAAACGCAGGTTGACCGCAGAATCCCGGGCCGGGATACTCATGGGGTCGTCCAGCGCCGCTTCACCCGTGGCAAGGAAGCCCTGACCATTCGGAGCAATGCCCGGCCTGTTATCCCGGACCCCACGAAGCAGCCCTGACCGGCGCGCCCTCCGCCTGCAGCAATGGCTGCTTGCGCTGCTCGCCGTCCTGATCGGTGTCCTGTGGTGGTCGGAAACCTCGCAGGCGCTGCGTGTGCTGCTCGGGCTGGTCCTGCTGGCCTGTGCCTACGTCCTGTTGCGGGAACTGCAGACGCTGTGGGCCACCCAGCGCGCCTACCGGCTGGCGATGGAAGCGGCGCACGATGGTTTCTGGGAATGGAATCCGCGCAACAAGCGGCTCAACGTCGGCAACCGGCTGCTCGAAATTCTCGGCTACCGCGACAATTTCCTCGGCGACACGCATGCCTGGCTGGAACTGGTGCACCCCGACGATCGCGCCCATTACAACCGGACGGTCGGCGACCACCTGAAAGGCCGCACGCCCTTTTTCTACTGCGAATACCGCGTCCGCGCCAGCGACGGCCAGTATCGCTGGATCGCCTCGCGCGGCATCGCGGTACGCAACCGGGTCGGCATCGCCTACCAGATGGCCGGCTCGGTCACCGACATCACCGAACGCAAGCAGCACGAGGAGGAAGTCGCCTTCCTCGCCCGTCACGACCCGCTCACCGGCTTGCCCAACCGCTTCCTGCTGGCCGAACGGCTGATCGAGACGATGACCGGCGACGGCAAGCGCGTCGGCCTGTTGTTCATCGATCTCGACCGCTTCAAGGACATCAACGACTCGCTCGGCCACCGGCTCGGCGACCATCTGTTGCAGGACGTCGCCCGGCGGCTGGCGGAAGTGGTCAGCCGCCACGAAACGCTGATCCGTCAGGGCGGCGACGAATTCATCGTGCTGATGCCTGCGGTCGACGACGCCGGCGTTGCCGAAAAGCGTGCTGCGGCAATTCTCGCGGCGCTCGAGAAACCGTTCGAGACCGACGGCCAGTTGCTGCACGTCGGCGCCAGCATCGGCCTGAGCCTGCATCCGGACGACGCCGAGGACGCCGAACAACTGCTGCGCAACGCCGACACCGCGATGTACGTCGCCAAGCGCCAGGGCGGCGGGCAGGTGGCACGACATACGCCGGACATGAAAGCGCGCGTGCTCGAACGGGCGACGATCGAGGCGCGCCTGCGCCGGGCCATCGACCGGCGCGCCTTCGTCCTGCATTACCAGCCGCAATTCGACACCCTCGACGGCCGCCTGGTCGGCGCCGAAGCACTGCTGCGCTGGCCGGAAGGCGATAGCTGGACGCCTCCCGACCGTTTCATCCCGATCGCCGAGGAAACCGGCCTGATCGTCGCCATCGGCGACTGGGTGCTCGACACGGCGATCCGCCAGCTGGCCGAATGGCAGCGCCAGCATCCGCAGCCGCTGCGCATGGCGATCAACCTGTCGGCACGCCAGTTCTGGCAGGCCGACCTGCCGGAGCGCATCGCCGTCCGTTGCGGCCGTTACGGCCTGGCGGCCGAGCGCATCGAACTGGAAGTCACCGAATCGATGATGCTGCAGGCCGACGGGAAGCACGTCGATCTGCTCTATACCTTGCGCGGCCTCGGCTTTCGGCTGGCGCTGGACGATTTCGGCACCGGCTACTCCTCGCTGTCCTACCTGCACCGGCTGCCCTTCACCAGCCTCAAGATCGACCGCAGCTTCGTCTCCGCGCTGGCCGACGACGGCGGCCACGAAGGGAGTAGCACGCTGGTGCCGACCATCATCGCCATGGCCCACAGCCTGGGGCTGGAAGTGGTCGCCGAAGGCGTCGAGAACGCCGCCCAGCGCCAGGCCCTGCGCCAGCTCGGTTGCGATGTGCACCAGGGCTTTCTCGACGGTCGACCGGTCGGTGCGGAGGAATTTCAACAGCGCTGGCTGTCGACCGCAGGCGATTGTCCGGCCCCGTCGGCGCAGGTATAGTCCGCCCCTTTGCTTCGCCCTGCCGTCATGCCGCTGCCCGATTCCGACCCCGCCCGCTACGCCGCCCAACTTGCCGACAAGGCGGACTGGTTCGTCGCGCACTTCGCCGGCCTTGGCGCGCCGCCGCCCGAGGTCTTCGCATCGGCGCCGCTGCATTACCGGCTGCGGGCCGAATTCCGCGTCTGGCACCATGACGACGGTTTCGACTTCGCGATGTTCGACCCGGACAATCCGAAACGCCCGATCCTGATGCGCGATTTCGCACCGGCCGCCGAACCGATCAACCGGGCGATGCATGCGATGCACCCGCTGATCCTGGCCAATACCACGCTCAAGCACCGCCTCTACGCCGTCGAATTTCTGGCCACCTTGTCCGGCGACCTGCTGCTGACCCTGATTTACCACCGCAAGCTGGACGAGGCCTGGGAAACCGAGGCCCGCGCGCTGGCCGCCGCACTGGGCTGTGCGGTGATCGGCCGCAGCAAGGGCCAGAAACAGGTGCTCGAGCGCGACTGGGTCGACGAATCCTTCGAACTCGACGGCCGGACCCTGCATTACCGGCAGATCGAAGGCGCCTTCAGCCAGCCCAACGGCGGCGTCAACCGACAGATGCTCGGCTGGGCCCGCGCCCGGGCCGCCGGCCTCGGGGGCGACCTGCTCGAACTCTACTGCGGCAACGGCAATTTCACGCTGGCCCTGGCGCCGTTATTCGACCGGGTGCTGGCCACCGAGATGAGCAAGACCTCGATCCGCGCCGCACTACACAACCAGGCGCGCAACGGCATCGACAACCTGGCGCTGGTGCGCATGGCCAGCGAGGAAATCTCGGCCGCGCTGGCCGGCGACGAGCAGTTCCAGCGGCTCAAGGAAATCGACCTGGCCAGCTACCGCTTCACCACGCTGTTCGTCGATCCGCCGCGCAGCGGGCTCGATCCGGCGACACTGGCGCTGGCCGCCGGTTTCGACAACATCCTGTACATCTCCTGCAACCCGCTGAGCCTGCTCGACAACGTCGCCGCGCTGGCGGCCACGCACCGCATCGCCGCCTCGGCCGTGTTCGACCAGTTTCCCTACACGCACCACATGGAGTGCGGCCTGCTGCTGCAGAAACGCTGACCGCCGGGCTGTGATAAGGTCCGGCCGAGGAGGAAGAGCGATGACCCTGCGCATCCTGGTCGCCACCGACCTGTCCGCCCCGTCG
The DNA here is from genome assembly GCF_021401135.1 of Azonexus sp. R2A61. Classification (GTDB taxonomy): domain Bacteria; phylum Pseudomonadota; class Gammaproteobacteria; order Burkholderiales; family Rhodocyclaceae; genus Azonexus. The sequence continues at coordinate 570,688 of NZ_JACBFO010000002.1, forward strand.
CGGCACGCGGTGGATCGGGCCTGCCGTCTGGCGGCCGAACATGCGGCGACCCCCTGTTTCGTCCATGCCATCAACCCGGGCCTGCTCGACAGCCTGCAACGCATGCTCGGCGGCGATGCGCCGGCACTCGTCGACCAGCTGACCGCCGATGCCCGACAACAACTGACGGCACTGGCCGCCGACCCGCAGCATGCGCTGGGCCTGACGACCGAATGTGCCGTCGTCGAAGGCTCGCCGGTCATCGCCATCGCCCGCCACGCCGAAGAGATCGACGCCGGGCTGCTGGTCGTCGGTTCGCGCGGGGAAGGTTTCCTGCGTCAGAGCACGCTGGGCACCACGGCCTCCCGCCTGCTGCGCAAGACGCCGCGGCCGACGCTGGTCGTCCGCCAGCCGCCGCACGAAAGCTACCGCCGGGCGCTGGTCGCGATGGATTTCTCACCGGCGGCGCTGCTCGCACTGGCCCAGACCCGGCGCTGGGCACCGCAGGCCGAACTGGTCCTGCTGCATGCGGTCGACCTGCCCTTCGAGGGAAAATTGCTGCACGCCAACGTCGACCCCGACCTGATCCAGCGCTACCGGATCCAGGCCCAGCTCGACGGCATGAACCGGCTGCGCGCGCTGGCCCGGGAACAGGAACTGCCGGCATCGACCCGCCTGCTCGCCCTGCACGGCGACGCACCGCGGCTGATCCTCGAACAGGAACAGGAAAACGACTGCGACCTGATCGCCCTCGGCAAACGCGGTTTCAACGCGCTGGAAGACCTGCTGCTCGGCTCGACGACCAAGCATGTGCTTGGCGAAACCCTGGCGGATGTGCTGCTGACACGCTGAAATCCCGGCATCAAAAATTACTTATAAGAATAACAAGATGCCCATATGTTCTTAATTGGATATTAAGCCCGCGTTAGAATGCCGGCAATCGACCAACGCATTCCCTATTTCCTACATTCCATGAGCCAGACCTCACAACAACAAAGCCACAGCCGCCGGACACTCTCCCACCTTGACTGGCTCGAAGCCGAGGCCATCCACATCATGCGCGAAGTGGCCGGCCAGTGTGCCAACCCGGTGCTGCTCTTCTCCGGCGGCAAGGACTCGATCTGCATGCTGCGCATCGCCGAGAAGGCTTTCCGCCCCGGCAAGTTCCCCTTCCCGCTGATGCACATCGACACCGGCCACAACTATCAGGAAGTGGTCGCCTTCCGCGACAAGCGCGCCGCTGAACTGGGCGAGCGCCTGATCGTCCGCTCCGTCGAAGACTCGATGAAGCGCGGCACGGTCGTCCTCAAGCACGAAGGCGAATCGCGCAACAAGCACCAGTCGGTGACGCTGCTCGAAGCCATCGAGGAATTCGGCTTCGACGCCTGCATCGGCGGCGCCCGCCGCGACGAGGAAAAGGCCCGCGCCAAGGAACGCATCATGAGCTTCCGCGACGAGTTCGGCCAATGGGACCCGAAGAACCAGCGCCCGGAACTGTGGAACCTCTACAACGCCCGCAGCCACAAGGGCGAGAACATCCGCGCCTTCCCGATCTCGAACTGGACGGAAATGGACGTCTGGCAATACATCGAGCGCGAAAAGCTGGAACTGCCGAGCATTTATTTCGCCCACACCCGCCCGGTGGTCATCCGCCAGGGCGCCATCGTGCCGGTCAATGTGCCGCTCGTTTCCGGCGAGCTGACCAACCTGCCGAAGGCCGGTGAAGAGATTATCGACAAGCTGGTGCGCTTCCGCACCGTCGGCGACATCTCCTGCACGGCGCCGGTCGAATCGGATGCCGACACGGTCGAGAAGATCGTCGTCGAAACCGCCACCACCACCATCACCGAGCGCGGCGCCACGCGTCTGGACGACCAGACCAGCGAAGCCTCCATGGAACAACGCAAGAAAGAGGGTTACTTCTAATGTCCGCCCGCGATCAAATCGAAGACCACGGCCTGCTGCGCTTCCTCACCTGCGGCAGCGTCGACGACGGCAAGAGCACACTGATCGGCCGCCTGCTGTTCGACACCAAGACCATCCTCGCCGACACGCTGAACGCCATCGAGAAGACCTCGCAGAAGCGCGGCCTCGGCGCAGTCGATCTGTCGCTGCTCACCGACGGCCTGCAAGCCGAGCGCGAGCAAGGCATCACCATCGACGTCGCCTACCGCTACTTCTCCACCGGCACCCGCAAGTACATCATCGCCGACGCGCCGGGCCACGAGCAGTACACCCGCAACATGGTCACCGCCGCGTCCACGGCCAACCTCGCCATCATCCTGATCGATGCGCGCAAGGGCGTGCTGACCCAGACCCGCCGCCATTCCAAGCTGGCTTCGCTGGTCGGCATCCCGCACCTGGTCGTCGCCATCAACAAGATGGACCTGGTCGATTACTCGCAGGACACCTACGAGAAGATCAAGGCTGATTACCTCGAATTTGCCGCCAAGGTCGGCATCGACGACGTGCGCTTCATCCCGCTCTCCGCGCTGAACGGCGACATGATCGTCGAGCGCGGCGAGGCGCTGAGCTGGTACGACGGCCCGACGCTGATGGAAATCCTCGAAGCCGTGCCGGCCGCGCATACCGAACACGCCGAGAAGTTCCGCTTCCCGGTCCAGTACGTCTGCCGCCCGCAGGATTCCGCCAACCCGGAACTGCACGACTACCGCGGCTTCATGGGCCGCGTCGAATCCGGCAGCATCAAGGTCGGCGACGCCGTGACGGTTTTGCCCAACGGATTGCAGTCGACCGTGAAAGCCGTGCAACTGGGCGGCGTCGACATCGGCGAAGCCTCGACCGAGCAGTCGGTGACGCTGCTGCTCGCCGACGAGATCGATACCTCGCGCGGCGACATGATCGTCAAGACCGACGAAGCGCCGGCCGCCGTCAAGGAAATCCGCGCCACCGTCTGCTGGCTCGCCGAAGCCCCGCTCGACCGCGCCCGCACCTACCTGATCCGCCACACGACGCGCGATTCCAAGGCCAAGCTGACCGGCATCGACCATCGTCTCGACGTGAACACGCTGGACAAGGTCGCCGCCGACAAGCTGGCCATGAATGACATCGCCGAAGTCAGCTTCAAGCTGGCCCAGCCGCTGTTCGTCGACCCCTACGCCGAGAACCGCGCCACCGGCGCCTTCATCGTCATCGACGAGAGCAGCAACAACACCGTCGGCGCCGGGATGATCCTGTAGGGGTTTTCCGGCCATTTCTACGGTCGACCGTGGAAATCCAGTAAAAACGCCTCCGTCACGGAGGCATTTTCAATTGGTCGCGCAACAAGGAACAGCGCCCCGACTGCCGCAACTCGATCCTGGTTTTCTCGATAGGCAGCGGTTCGCGAGACGACATCGCCCTTTTGGAACGCGCGGTTTGCATACCGGGTTCAGCCAACGCGGCGCAATTCCTCGATCAGCGCTGCGATGCTGCCGACACCGAGCTTGGCATGGATGGCCTGGATGTGGTTGCGTACGGTGGCCGGCGCACGTGCCAGCAGTTGCGCGATCTCCTTGTACGAGTGGCCCTTGGCAACCAGTTGGGCAATGGCGTACTCGCGCGCGGTCAGTTCGTCTACCCGACAGCGTTCGCGGCAGTGGAGGAACAGCAGGCCATGTTCGGCGCGTTGCGTGATCACGATATGGTCCCCAAGGAAACGCTTCCGCCCGGCCAGAAAAGCCTGCATCACGCACGCCGGTAATCGGCCGCCGCACCAGGCTTCCCACTCGCGCCGCAGTAGCGCGCCGAACACTGGATCGCTGTGATAGACCATGCCGCACAGATCAGCGATGGCAGCGCCCTTGTCCGGCACACCGTCCGACAGCCGCTGCAAATGGATCACCCGGTTCATGGCCAGCGCCTGCATCAGGTGCGGCGCCAGCAAATCCAGCAGACGCTCCTCGCCCGGCAGGCAATACGCGTCCTCGTCGGCGCGAAACAGCGAAATCCAGTGCATGAAGCGGGTCTGCACATCATGTCGCGTGGTAATGAAGATGTTGTTCTGTTCGTAGCGCCGCAGATACTCCAGGAACTCGCGTTCGTGTGGCGCCCGCCACCAACTGGTCGAGTGAAACCCCTTGGTGGCCTGCGGTGCGGCGTACAGGCTGGCGGCGGCGGTATCGAAGTGCTTCAGCGGCACGTAATCCACCATCATCTGCGGTGTCTTCTGGTGCAAGTGCAGCGTATGCACGTCGATGCCATCAGCAGCGGTCGTCGCCGTTCCCCACATCGAGGCGTCGAAAGGCAGCACCCGCTTGACCAGCGCAAGCGCCGCATTCTGGAAGGATTCGATGGGAAGTTCGTTGCTGAGACCATATAGGGCAAGCAGCAACTCACTGAAATCGGCATGCATGCTATTCGTTTGATTCACTGTTTCTGCAGTCTGTATCTACAAGGACGGCGATCGGATTTCCACAATGATGCAAATGCACTATATCGAGAGATGCATTTGTTGCCTAACATTTGCACCGCACTTCATGAAACAAGTTCGAGATTTACAGCCATGAAGAAAGATGATGCTTTATCAGAAATATGGGGGGAATGAAATGCGGCGATGGACATCAAGCTGGACACACGCGGCCATCGCCGCCGCTGTGTTTGCGGGACTTTCCGGTTGCGGCACGTTCAAGATGCTGGAGGCAAGCCGCAGCGACTACGATGCCAAAGAAAAACCCAGGAAACCCGGCAAAAACGACGTTACCGAACCCGACGCCAAGGCCGACTGGTTTCTCGTGGATATGTCCAACAGATTTGGTCTCATGGCGCTCTTTGCCTTGACGGTCTATCGCTATGACCTCTCCCCGGAAGACCGCGACCAACACGCTTGCGACTACCTGGACAAACAGGTCTCCGGCGACAAAGACTTTGGAATGCCCCGAAGCGCTGACAGCAAAATGAAGTGGGAGCGGTGGGTACCCCAAAAGAAGAAAGCGCCAATGGCCGAACCCTGCTACAACGCGCACGGCCTGTTCTACGAGACCTACGTGCGCCGTGACGAACATGACCACATCCGCGAAGCCGTGATTGCCTACCGGGGCACCGAAAACCGGGCCGGCCAGTGGTGGCCGGACTGGAGCGCCAACCTGTCGAATGCCCTGGGCTTTGAACCCGAGGAATACGTCCTTGCTCGGGAACGCCTCGCGAATCTGGTAGAACACCTGCGCGACGAGGCTGGCCCCAACGTACCGCCGCCCGCCATCTATGCCGTCGGACATTCGCTGGGCGGCGGCCTGGCCCAGCAAGCGGGTTATCTTTCCGAGCACATCAAGGAGGTTTACACCTTCGACACTTCACCCGTCACCAACTGGACGCACTTGCGCCTGCTCGGGTTGGTGGACAGGGGCTACCCCGTCATTCATCGCGTCTACAACGGCGGCGAAGCGCTTGCGGGTATCCGTGCCCTTGCCACCGCCGCTACGGCCACCCGGTACGGACGGCACGATGTTGGAATCCAGTTCGGGGAAAAAGCACCGGTGAAGGGGCACTCGATGGCCGTGCTGGCCTGCGGCTTCGCCAAGATTCTGAGCGAAAGCGATATTCGGATAGCAGACCATGGCTATCCCATTAGCTACATCAAGCAACACGTGCTGAGGCGCGACGCTCCCAGCAAATGCGATGTCCGCGTCTGCGATGAAGAAAACGAGGGCGAGCAGGCAGACGGCAATCGGGCGTCGGTGGCACATTGAGTCTGAATTGTTTTTCAATGGTTCATGAGGAAGGTCTTCAAAATGGAACAAAAGGAAAGTCGTGTATCGGCATCAGTGTTCACTGCTGCCTGCGTCTTGCTGTCTGCCAGCACTGCCGTGATGGCCGCAAAGCCGCAGCAGAAGGTTTGTTATACCGGCGGCTGGGTTGTCTGTGACAGCGACAAGCGAGTCAATTACTACACCGAGGTGGGACAGATTCCACTGAATCCCGAATGGCCTTATTCCAGCGCAGAAAAAGTGCAGTCCCACGATCCCGATGTCCCCTTTGCTTTCTACAAGATTCCCGATGACGTCCGGGAATCCCTCGCCCCCGCAATTCTGGCAGCCATCAAGAAAGGAACTCCGGACCCCTATAACAAATTGACGCAGGGCAATGTCAACACCGAATGCTATGAGACCAGGGACGGCGCCGAGGCCAACCGGGCACGACGCATCAGCAACCATCTGAATTACTACCGCGGGAATGAGCGCCGGAATTATTGCAGTGGAAATAATGGCGCCGAGGCCAATGAAGTGGCCGGGGCGTGGGAACGGGACCCCAGCATGCCCAAAGAAATGATGGTCGCCACGACGGTACAGGAAAAACCCAAGTTGACGGCGGATGGTAACAAAACCGCTAAAAAGTCAGCGCCCCAGTCGACGGCCGCGAAGCACCCCAATGGGGACGACCGGACGCCATCCGTTGCAGTACTCAGCAAGCAGGAGGAGCGTGTACCGGCGATGCCGACGCGAACGGAACCCGATGCCATGTATGCGCCGTCCAAAGACTATGCGAATTTCCAAAGCTATGCCTCCGAGGCCGCCGCAAGAAATCTGGCGCAGCAGTACATCGACCAGGGCAAAGTCAAGCCTTACGGCCCCGTGACGTGCAATAAGAAGGAGAGCCCGACCGGGGCCTACGGCAAATACCTGTATACATGCAGCGTGCGCGACACCCCGGAAGCCGCCCCCGTGAAACCCGCCGGTTCCGCCAAGGGCCTCAGTGTTACGAAATAGCGGAGGCCATGCACGAACCGCGAAGGTCATGGTCGGACTGATACGCTGGCAGGCCTTCGCCGCTGCTGCGGCCTGTGCCTTGCTGCCGTGAAGGCCGTGCAACTCGAGCGGATCGAATCACCCAAACTACCGGCATAGCGGCCGGCCGAAAACCCTGTCCGTGCAGAAAGCCGCTCAGCCCGGCCGCGCCGCCGCCCCGCGCCGGCCATGCACGGCCAGCGGATGGGCGGCCAGCAGGATGCCGAGCAGCGCGGTGGCGGCGACGTAATAGGCCGGCGCCAGCACGTCGCGCTGCAGCCAGAGTTGGGTCAGCACCGGCGTCAGGCCGCCGAACAATGCATAGGCCAGGTTGTAGGAAAAGCTCAGCCCCGAGAAACGGATGGCCGGCGGGAAAGCGCGCACGGCCAGGATCGGCGTCAGCACGATGGCGCCGCAGAACAGGCCGATCACCGCGTAGCGCAGCATCAGCGCCTCGCGCCCGATGCCGGGCAGCCCGGTGTAGAACCAGCCGGCGGCGACGGCCAGGCCACCGAGGCCGATCCACGCCGTGGCGCGCGCGCCGATGCGGTCGAACAGCCAGCCGAACAGCACGCAGCCGACGCTCAGCGCGAAGGTGCCGACGCTGTTGGCCTCCAGTGCGCTCGACGCGGCGATACCGTGGATTTTCTGCAGCAGCGTCGGCGTCATCAGGATCAGCACGACCACCGTGGTGGACAGCGTCCAGGTCAGGCCGGCGGTCATCAGGCAGGCGGTCCGGTGTTCGCGGAGCACGGTGCGGACCGGCAACTCGTCGGCGATCTGGCGCTGCTCGCGAAGCTCCCGGAAAACCGGGGTTTCGTCGAGAAAGCGCCGCAGATAGACCGAGATGAAACCGAACACGCCGCCCAGCAGGAAAGGAATGCGCCAGGCAAAATCGCTGACTTCTTCCGGGCTGTAGGCGCGGTTGATGAATATGGCCATGAACGAGCCGAGCAGGATGCCGCCGGTGATGCCGGCCGTCAGCACGCCGATGCCGAAACCGTAGCGGCCGCGCGGCACGTGCTCGGCGACGAAAACCCAGGCCCCCGGCATTTCGCCGCCGATCGCCGCCCCCTGAAGCATGCGCATCAACAGCAGCAACAGCGGCGCGGCGATGCCAATGCTGGCGTAGGTCGGCAAAATGCCGATCACGAAGGTGGGCAGCGACATCAGGAAAACCGACAGCGCGAACATCTTTTTGCGCCCCAGACGGTCGCCGAAATGGGCAATGACGATGCCGCCGACCGGCCGCGCCAGATAACCGGCGGCGAAGATGCCCAGCGTCTGCAATTGCGACATCCATTCCGGCATGCCGGGCGGAAAGAACAGATGGCTGATGGTCACCGTGAAGAACACGAAGATCACGAAATCGTAGAACTCCAGCGTCCCACCGAGAGCGGACAGGCCGAGCGTCTTGTAATCCTCGCGGTTGAGCGGGCGGGGTGCCGGGCCGGGGTGCATCGGGATGGCGGTCATCGGAATCCAGGAAAAACAGGCGGCTGTCCGCCGGGAGGGCGCATTTTACCGAGCCCTCCGCCTGCTGTCCCGATCGCCGGGGCAATTGGCGCGCCCCCGCCCCCGTTTTGCACGAAACCGACTTTACGTTATAACTGGGACATGTTCCGTCTGTTCCCCCTGCTCCTCGTTCTCGTCGTTCCGGCCGCTTCGGCGCAGGTCTACAAGTGCCGCCTGCCGAACGGCCAGACCGAAATCACCAACAAGCCCTGCCAGGGCAGCGCCACCGTGGAAGTGCGGCCGGAAGAGAAGATTTCCGAAAGCGAACGACTGGCCACCGAACGCGAACTGGCGCGGGCCCGCGCCTTCATCGAGCAACGCGAGGCGCTGGCCGAAAGGGAAAGGGCCGCCGAATCCGCCCGGCAACGCCAGCTGGCCAGCGAGCGGCCGGTCGCCGAGGCACCGCGCATCTACACCGGCCAGGAAGACTGCCTGCGCGACATCGCCGCGCGCACCGAGGACGGCGACGAACGCCGCCGGCTGGAAGCGGAATGCCGCCGCCTGCCCACCGTACCGGTGACCACTTACGTCCCCTACCCGGTCGCCGTGCCGATGCATCGCCACCCGGCAGGCATCGAAACACCGCCGCCGACACCGCAACCGCGGCCGCCCAAGGTCGTCGAACCCAAGGTGCCGTCGATCGTTTTCGAGCCGATCAAGCGCTGATCGACGTCTGCCGCGCATGGCCGGGACGGCCTTGACGTGGCAATATGCCGGCATTCTCGGCAGTCCGGATTTCACCATGCAACACACCCGCTTCATCCTGCGTTCCGCCTTGTGCGCCCTGCTTTCCGCCAGCCTGCCGGCGTTCGCCGCCGGCGTCGCGCAATTCCAGCCGCAAGGCAAGGTCACCGACCAGACACGGGTGACCGTGCGCTTCACCGCCGACATGACGCGCCTCGGCGATACGACGGCCGCCGCGCCGTTTGCCGTCGATTGCGCAAAGATCGCCGGCGAGGGTCGCTGGATCGACGGCCGGACCTGGGCCTGGCAGATGAGCCGGGCGCTGCAGCCGGGCGAGCGCTGCATTTTCACGCTGCACGACGGGTCGACCGCGCTGAACGGCGACAAGCTCGACGGCAAGCGCCGCTTCGAATTCTTCGGCGCCGCGCCGCGGCCATGGCGCATCGAACCGTCGGCCAATTCGCGGATCGAGGAAGACGCCGCCTTCGCCATCGCGCCGGGCGCCGATCTCGATCCGGCCTCGCTGGAACAGAACCTGTGGTGCGAAGCCGATGGCGTCGGCCACCGCATCCCGGCCCGTCCGGTCGACCGCAAGATCCGCCAGGAAGTGCTGGAACACACCGGCTTCGCCGCCAACGCGCTGGTCGTCGCCTGCAGCGAGAAGCTGCCGGCCGGTGCCCGCGCCAAGCTGGTCTGGGGCGCCGGCATCCGTGCCGCCAACGGCACGCCGACCGAAAAGGCGGAAAGCTTCGTCTACAAGGTCCGCGAACCCTTCCGCGCAACGCTGTCCTGCGAACGCGAGAAGGCCGATGCGCCGTGTTCGCCGCTGTCGGCGATCACATTGCAGTTCAGCGCGCCGTTCGACGCGGCGCTTTTGGGCAAATTCCGCCTGTCGACCGCAGAAGGCCCGCGGGCACCGAGAAACCCGGCCGATAGCGAAGGCGCTTCGCGCGAAAAGCAGATCGACAGCCTGACCTTCCCCGGCCCCTTCCCGCAGAACGCCGACCTCAGGGTCGAACTGCCGGCCGCGCTGAAGGACGATGCCGGCCGCCCGCTGGCCAACGCCGCCAGCTTCCCGCTGACCGTCAAGACCGGCGCGCTGCCGCCGCTGGCCAAGTTTCCCGGCCGTTTCGGCATTCTCGAACTGAAGGAGGGCGGCCTGCTGCCGGTGACGCTGCGCAACGTCGAAGCGGCGTTGAAGACGGCCCGCCTGGCATTGCCCGGCAGCCACCGTTTCAGCGACCAGAAGCTGACCGAGGACGGCGACGTGATCGCCGCGATGCGCGCGCTGGAAAAGTTCGAATACCAGACGCGCGAAGTGACGCTGAAGATCGACGGCGAAAGCCGCCGCGTCACCGACCCCTACTACGCCCGCGAACTGTCCTTCCTGAACGGCCGCCCCGGCGTCGCCCGGCAGGAACTGCCGAAACCCGGCGGAACGGCGGAGTTCGAGGTGGTCGGCATCCCGCTCGCCCAGCCCGGCTACCACATCGTCGAAATCGAAAGCCGGCTGCTCGGCAACGCGCTGCTGGCGACGCCGAAGCCGATGTACGTGCGCAGCGCGGTGCTGGTCACCAACCTCGCCGTGCATCTGAAGACCGGCCGCGACAACGCGCTGGTCTGGGTCACCGCGCTCGATTCCGGCAAGCCGGTCGGCGGCGCCGAAGTGCGCGTCTCCGACTGCAACGGCCGTTCGCTGTGGCAGGGAAAAACCGACGCCCAGGGCCGGGCGGCGATCGACCAGCGGCTGGACAAGGCCAACTGCCGCGGCGACAACTTCCTGTTCGCCAGCGCCCGGCTGAACGGCGACTACAGTTTCGTCCGTTCGGACTGGAACGAAGGCATCGAGCCCTGGCGCTTCGGCGTGCAGACCTGGAGCGGCGGCAGCGATTTCCGCCTGCACACGGTACTCGACCGCAGCCTGTTCCGGCTCGGCCAGACGGTGTCGATGAAGCACCTGGCGCGCGAGCGCACGACGCGCGGCTTCGCCTTCCCCGACCCGGCACGGCTGCCCGGCAAGCTGGTCATCCGCCACCGCGAGAGCGGCGCCGAATTCACCCAGCCGCTGAGCTGGGACAAGCAGGCTTCTGCGGTCAACGACTGGAAAGTGCCGGAATCGGCCCGGCTCGGCAGCTACGACATCGTGCTCATCGGCCGCGACGGCGAATACTACAGCGGCGAATTCCGCGTCGCCGACTTCCGCCTGCCGGTGTTCACCGGCAGCGTGCAGGGCGTGCCCGGCCGCCAGGTGGCGCCGGCCCGCGTGCCGCTGGCGCTCGGCCTGTCCTTCCTGAACGGCGGCGCGGCGAAGCATGCCGACGTCCAGGTATCGGCCACGCTGCGCCCGCGCTGGCCGACCTGGCGCAACTACGAAAACTACAACTTCCAGATCGATTTCGACGACAGCGCCCGTGCCGCTTTCCAGGTCGATACCGGCCGCGAGGACGAAACGCTGGTGCTCGACAAGCAGCCGGTCAAGCTCGACGCGCAGGGCGCCGGCAAGCTGGAGGTCGCGCTGCCGGACAAGGTCAAGGGGCCGAGCGAGCTGTACGCCGAAATGCAGTTCGCCGATCCGAACGGCGAAATCCAGACGCTGCGCGGTCTGGTCGAACTGTGGCCGGCGGCGTTGACGGTCGGCATCAAGGTCGCCGACTGGGCGTCGGGCGAAGGCAGCAACCGGGTCGAAGTCGTCGTCCTCGACACCGCCGGCAAGCCGCTGGCCGGCCAGAAGGTGTCGGTCAAGGGCAAGCGGCGCATCGATTCCAGCCACCGCCGGCGCATCGTCGGCGGCTTCTACGCCTACGAAAACGACACCGAATACCAGGATCTCGGCGAGCTGTGCGCCGGCACCACCGACAGCCGCGGTCTGCTGCACTGCGAGCCGAAAACCCGCGGCAACGGCAGCATCTACCTGCTCGCCGAAACCCGCGACGCACAGGGCAATCCGGCCCGCGCCTCGGCCAGCTACTGGGTGAGCGGCGGCGGCGACCTGTGGTTCACCGCCGGCAACCAGGACCGCATCGACGTGATCCCCGAAAAGAAGGCCTACCAGCCCGGCGAAACCGCCCGCTTCCAGGTGCGCACGCCGTTCCGCGAGGCCAGCGCGCTGATCGCCGTCGAAGCCGCCGGCATTATCGAGACCTTCGTCCAGCCGCTGTCGCGCTTCAAGCCGACGGTCGACATTCCGGTGCGCGCCGAATGGGGGCCGAACGTCTTCGTTTCGGTGCTCGCCGTGCGCGGCCGGGTCGAGCCGTTGAACTGGGTTTCCTTCTTCCAGTGGGGCTGGCGCGAGCCGCTGGCCTGGTTCCGCGAATGGTGGAACCCGGACCAGCCGACGGCCATGGTCGACCTGGCCAAACCGGCCTGGCGCATGGGACTCGGCGAAATCGCCGTCGGCACCGAAGGCTTCGCGCTGAAGGTCGAGGTGAGCACCGACAAGACCGACTACCGGCCGCGCGAGGAAGCCACCGTCAAACTGCGCGTGACGACGCCGGACGGCAAGCCGGCGCCGGCCGGCAGCGAGGTCGCCTTCGCGGCGATCGACCAGGCGCTGCTCGAACTGCGGCCGAACGACAGCTGGCAGCTGCTCGACGCCTTCCTGCAGGCGCGCGGCTACGAAGTCGAAACCGCGACCGCGCAATCGCAGGTGATCGGCAAGCGCCACTTCGGCAAGAAAGCGCTGCCGCCGGGCGGCGGCGGCGGCCGGGCGCCGGCCCGCGAGCTGTTCGACACGCGCCTGCAATGGCTGCCGCGCGTCACGCTCGACGCCGACGGCCGGGCCACGCTGAAAGTGACGATGAACGACTCGCTGTCCGAATTCCGGCTGGTCGGCGTTGCCACGGCCGGCGCCGGGCTGTTCGGCACCGGCAGCGCCAGCGTGCGCACCAGGCAGGACCTGCAGATGATCTCCGGCCTGCCGCCGCTGGTCCGCGAAGGCGACAGCTATCAGGCGATGCTGACCCTGCGCAACGGCACGGCGAAGACCATGAAAGTCACGGTCGACGCGAAATCCGGCGATAAATCGCTGCCCTCCCGACAGATCGAACTGGCGCCGGAAAGCGCCGCCGAACTGCGCTGGGACGCCCAGGCGCCGGAAGGCGTCAACGGCCTGAGCTGGCAGTTCGACGCCAAAAGCGACGACGGCAAGGCGCGCGACAGCCTGCGCATCGAACAGCAGGTGGCGCCGGCGGTGCCGGTCACCGTGCAGCAGGCGAGCTTCCAGCGCGTCGACGGCAGCCTGAGCCTGCCCGTCGTGCAACCGGCCGGCGCGCTGTCCGGCAAGGGTGGGCTGGACGTTTCGCTGTCGCCGAAGATGGCCGTCGTACCGCCCGGCCTGCTGCGCTTCTTCAACGAATACCCGTTCGGCTGCCTGGAGCAGAAGGCGTCGATCGCCGTCGGCCTGCACGACGACAAGCGCTGGCGCGAGGTCACCGACGCCCTGCCCGGTCTGCTCGACGAGCGCGGCCTGGCCCGCTATTTCCCGAGCGGCGGCCCGGGCAGCGCGACGCTGACCGCCTACCTGCTCGACATCGCCGATGCCGCCGGCTTCGCGCTGCCCGAGGACAGCCGCCAGCGCATGCTGCGCGGCCTCAACGGCTACGTCGAAGGCCGTTACGCGCAGGACGACTGGGCACCGGGCGACGCCCGGCTCTACCGCCGGATCAATGCGCTCGCCGCGCTGGCCCGCGCCGGCCAGCAGCCGACCCGCGCCGCCGCTGCGCTCGACATTGACCCGCTGCGTCTGCCGACCGCCGCCCTGATCGACTGGGTGCAGATCGCGCAACGCCTGTCCGACCTGCCGCAACGCGACAAGAAGCTCGCCGAAGCCCGCCAGGAACTGCGCAACCGCTTGTCCTATGCCGGCTCGCGGCTGGTGTTCACCAGCGAACGCGACGACTACTGGTGGTGGATGATGCTCAACGCCGACGCCAACGCCTTCCGGCTGATCGACGCGGTGCTCGATGCGCCAGACTGGCAGGACGACCTGCCGCGCCTGATGCAGGGCGCGCTCGAACGCCAGGTGCGCGGCCGCTGGCTGACCACCACCGCCAACGCCTGGGCGCGCGTCGCCATCGACCGCTTCGCCCGCAAGTTCGAGCGCACGCCGGTCGCCGGCAAGACACTCGCCACGCTGGCCGGCGCCCAGGCCGAAACCGACTGGAAGACGGCCGGCGAAGCGCCGCCGACGCTGCACCTGCCGTGGCCGGCCAAACCGGCCAGGGACGACGCGCTGACGCTGCGCCACGACGGCAGCGGCAAACCGTGGGCCAACATCCAGGTACTGGCGGCGATTCCCGACGGCCCGGCACGCGCCGCCGGCTACCGCGTCGTCCGCGAAGTCCGGCCGCTCGAGGAAAAGACACCGGGCAAGGTCAGCCGCGGCGACCTCTGGCGCGTCAAGCTGAGCATCGACGCCGAGATGGACATGAGCTGGGTCGCCGTCAGCGATCCGATCCCGGCCGGCGGGCGCATCCTCGGCGACGGCGACGGCCGCGACTCGGCCATCGCCACCCGCGAGGAGAATCGCAGCGGCCACGGCTGGCAACCGACCTGGGTCGAACGCAGCTTTGCCGCCTGGCGCGGCTACTACGCCTACCTGCCGAAGGGCCGCACCACCGTCGAATACACGCTGCGCCTGAACAACGCCGGCCGCTTCGCGCTGCCGCCGACACGCGTCGAAGCGCTGTATGCACCGGACGTGTTCGGCGAAACGCCCAACGGCAAACTGACGGTCGGCGAATGACGGTTGCGGTCGACGGCGGAAAAACCGCAATTTTCGCGGTCGACCGTGGAAACGGCGGGAAAACCGCCGCGCTTGCGGTCAACCGCGACGCTTCGGCAAAAACCGCCAACCCGCCGCTGCCGCACCGGGCCGCCGACGGGAAAGCGGCGGTTTCCACGGTCGACCGCCAGCAGCAAGGATTTTTGCCGCCCCCGCGGCCGCCCCGCCCGGCGCATTCACCACCTTACCGAAACGCCGCCGCGCGCCCGGCGCTGCCGGCCACCTTCCGGCGCATCACCCGCGCGCTGGCCGCGGCCGTCTGCTGCTATGCCCTGCTCGCCCCGGCCGCCGAGGCGTTGGCCTTGCCCGAATTCGCCGAACTGCGCGCCGCCTGGCAGCCGTCCGACGCGCAACTGCTCGACCGCGACGGCCGGCCGCTGCACACGCTGCGCGTCGATCCGACGGTACGCCGACTGGCCTGGACGCCGCTCGCCGACATCTCGCCGGCACTGGTCAGGGCCGTCGTGCTGTCCGAAGACAAGCGCTTCTTCGAACACGGCGGCGTGGACTGGCTGGCCGCCGGCAAGGCGGCGTGGAACAACCTGCGTGGCCGGCCGACGCGCGGCGCCAGCACGCTGAGCATGCAACTCGCCGGCCTGCTCGACGAAGACGAGCAACGGCGCGGTCGACGCAGCATTTTCGGCAAAATCACCCAGTCGACCGTGGCCCTGCGCCTGGAAAACCGATGGACCAAGGGCCAGATCGTCGAGGCCTATCTCAACCTGGTGCCCTTCCGCGGGGAACTGCAGGGCGTCGCGGCGATGAGCCGGCAGCTGTTCGGCAAATGGCCGGCCGGCCTCGACGAGCGCGAATCGGCGATCGCCGCCGTCCTGCTGCGGGCGCCGAACGCCCGGCCGGAACAGGTCGCCCGCCGCGCCTGCCAGTTGCTGACCGAACAGGACCGCGCCGGCGAATGCCAGGGCCTCGAAGGCTTCGTGCTGCAGACACTGGGCGGCGGCCAGCGGCCGCCGACGCTGGGCGAACGCGACGGCGGCACAGCGCCGCAACTGGCCGGCCACCTGGCGCGCAAGCTGCTGGACGCCGGCAGCGGCGACCGGCGCTCGACGCTGGACGGCGAACTGCAACGCTTCGCCGCGACCTCGCTGCGCCAGCACCTGGCGGCCTTGCGCCACCGCCAGGTCGGCGACGGCGCGGTGCTGGTCGTCGACAACGCCAGCGGCGACGTGCTGGCCTGGGTCGGCTCGAGCGGCGACCTGTCGGAAGCGCCCGAGGTCGATGGCGTCACCGCGCTGCGCCAGGCCGGCTCGACGCTGAAACCGCTGCTCTACGCGCAGGCCTTCGAAGCCCGCCAGCTGACGCCGGCCTCGCTGATCGAGGACGCGCCGCTGGCGCTCGACACCGGCAACGGCCTGTACGCGCCGCAGAACTACGAGCCGAACTACCGTGGCTGGGTGTCGGCACGCATGGCGCTCGGCGGCTCGCTCAATGTGCCGGCGGTGAAGACGCTGGTCCGCCTGGGTCCTGACACCTTTCACGCGCGGCTGAAGAAAAACGGTTTCGCCAGCCTGACGCAGGACGGCGACTGGTACGGCTACAGCCTGGCGCTGGGCTCGGCCGACGTATCGCTGGCCATGCTGGCCAATGCCTACCGCACGCTGGCCAACGGCGGCCGCTGGACGCCGCTGCGCGTGCGTGCCGACGGCCAGCCGCCGAACTGCGCGCAAGCCGGCTGCGACGGCCTGTTCGGCGGCGCGCCGCGCGCCGTCTATCCGCCGGCGGTCAGTTTCATGATCGGCGACATCCTGGCCGACGCCAGCGCCCGCGCCGGCACCTTCGGTCTCGAATCCTGGCTCGCCACGCCCTACTGGGCGGCGGTCAAGACCGGCACCAGCAAGGACATGCGCGACAACTGGTGCATCGGCTTCTCGCGCCGCTACACGGTCGCCGTCTGGGTCGGCAACGCCGGCGGCGAGCCGATGCGCGACGTCTCCGGCATCAGCGGCGCGGCGCCGGTCTGGCGCGAGGTGATGGACTGGCTGCAGCGTGGCGATCCGCAGCATGGCCGGCCGGCCGTGCGCAGCCGGCCGCCGTCCGCGCCGGCCGGCGTCGTGCGCACGACAATCCGTTTCGAACCGGCGCTCGAGCCGCCACGCAGCGAATGGTTCCTGGCCGGCACCCAGCTGAACGTCATCCGCCGCGCCGGCGGCGAAGCGCTGGCGCGCATCGCCTATCCGGCCGACGGCAGCGTGATCGCCCTCGACCCGGACATCCCGCCGCCCTTGCAGCGCCTGCCGCTGCGCCTGTCGGCAGCGGCAGGCAAAGGCTGGCAATGGCAACTCGACGGCCGCCCGCTCGGCCGCGCCGACCGCCCGCAACGCTGGCTGCCGCAACCGGGAAAGCACCGGCTGGAACTGCTCGACGCCAACCGGAAGACGCTCGATGCGGTCGCCTTCGAGGTACGCGCGCTGCGCGGCAAGGCGCGTTGATGCGGTCAACGGCAGAAAACCGGAAAAAACGCCTCGGACTAGCTCACTTGCGCACGTTGCGCGCCAGACGGACCAGGGTTTCCTGCGGTTTCAGACCGGCCCGCTGAAAAGCCGCCAGGTTGAGATCGAACACCAGGCGCGCGCCTTCCAGGCGCGCGCCTTCCAGGCGCAACACCACGCCCACTTCGGCCTCGCTGCCCGCTTCGCCGACCGTCAACACCGGCAATTCGCCCAACTCGCTCTGAATACGGCGCAGATTCGCATGCTGCTTGCCTGGCAGATAAAGCACTTGGCACTGACGGATGGCGACCAGCGAGGTCAGACGCGCGACCACCACGCGCATGCCGTTGATCTTCTTGCTCTCCAGGCGGCTCAGCGCATTGCCGAGTTCATCGTCGCCCAGCACGCAGAAATTGAAATTGGCGCGCCCCCAGAACGGCCATTCGGTATAACTGGCGAAGTTGTACAGATAGATCGCCTTCATGTCGTACTCGGACACCGGCTCCGCCCTCAGATTCAGGGCGAGACAGCAGGCGAGGAGAACGAACAGGCGGCGCATGGCGTATCAGAGATCCAGCGACAGTTGCAGCCAGTAGGTCCGGCCATCCATGCGCAACACATCCTTGCCGGTCCCCGGATCCCACGTGAAAGGCGAGACCGCGTCGTAGTCGCGGCCAAACAGGTTGCGGATGCTGAACACGGCCGACAGGCCGTGCCACTTGCGCTCGCCGGAGAAGGTCAGGTTGGTCAGCGTATAGCTGCCCAGCGGCCGTCGCTCCAGCGTCAGCCGCGGGCCGACATACTGCACCTCGAGACCGCCACGCACGGCCGGCAGGCCGGGCAGCAAGGCGGTCAGGTTGAGCTTGCCGAGCCAGTCCGGAGAATTCGCCAGATCCTGGCCGGCGGTATCGCGCGCCTTCTGCCAGGCGGCACTGCTGCGCAATCGCGTGCCGTTGTGCCAGTTGTGTTCGTATTCCAGTTCGGCGCCGTGCGTCCGGGCGCTTCCCCAGGTCATCTCGGAGACATAGACGTCCTTCTGCTGGTAACGGTAGAGCGATGCGGTCAACCGGCCATTCGGCGAATATTCGTGACGCAGCGTGAGTTCGGTCGCCTCGACGTATTCCGGGCGAGCCTGGTTGCCGTCGCGCCAGCGTTCATTGGCGTTCGGCATGCGGAAAGCCTCGCTGTACGAGGCTTTCCAGACGGTCATCGGCGACTGCCTGAAAATCGCCGCCAGCCGAGGACTCCAGTTGCCGGAAAGATCGCTCGCGTCGTCATAACGCACGCCGATATTGAGCGACCAATCTTCATTGACCCGGAATTCGTCGGTCAGATAGACGCTCGCCGTGCGCCGTTCGAACGATTGCGTGTGCTTCGGCGAAACACCGCCCACCGGCAGCAGATAACGGGTTTCGAAAAGCTGCCTGGCATCGTCCTTGAACTCGAAGCCCAGCAACACCGCGTGGCGCTCGAACCAGTGCCCGACGAATTTCTGGTCAAGCCCCCACCAGCGCGCACTGTGCTCGCGGTTGCCGATGTCACCGTCGGTGAAGGCTCGTTGGTCGCTGTAGGCATAGTGACCGAAATACAAACTGGACGAGGTGCTCAGGCTGAGTCCGAGATCGGTTTCGTAACGGGCGTTCAGGAAGGCGTTTTCGTCTTCGTTGATGAACGGCTGATTGAACGACATCAGTTCGCGCATCGGCACCGGCACCGCCTTGCGCCGCTGCGCGTAGGCGCCTTCGATGGTCCAGCCCTCGAAGGAAAACTTGCCGAAAATTCGCTTGTTGCGCTCGCTATCCTGATCCTGGGCGATGCCGCGGTTGTTGGCCGGCGTGTCGTAGGCCGGAAAGTAGAGATCCTGGCCGGCCGATGCCAGCACCGACGCCGACAGCAGCAGGTCGGCGCCGTTGTCGAAGCGCCGTCCGACGGTCACCCGCTGCTTGCGTCCGCCATGACTGGCGAACTCCGTCGCCAGCTGGGTACTGCCGACATCGCTGCCGCGACGGGTGACGATGTTGATGATGCCGAGCATGGCATTGTTGCCATAGGTCACCGATCCCGTCCCCGGCACATATTCCACCCGCTCGACCAGTTCCAGATCGAGCAGGCCGGATTCGTCGATATAGGCCTGATTGAACAGGCTGTCCTGGGTCGGATAGCCGTCGATCAGCACCATGATCCGGCCGGCGTAGTCACCCGGCACGCCAAACCCGCGGCCGCCCATGTACTGGTAGCGGCGGTCGTAGGTCGTGTACAGGCCCCGCATGCTGTTGATGACGTCGGCCAGCGTGCGATAACCGTAGGCGCGGATATCGTCGGCAGTGACGATGGCCACCGCCGACGGCGACTGGCTGATCTGCCGGGCCAGCGTGGATGCCGGCACCACCTCGCGTTGCAGCAGTTGCTCGAAAGGCAGGTTGCTCAGCGCGCTGTCATCGCTGGCCCACAGCGATGACGACAGCGCGGCCCATGCCAGGAAGGTGAGACAGGATGGCGCAAAGGCGCGCATGATCGAAAATGTTGTCATGAAAGTGTCGACCGCCGAGATTAGCATGGCACAGGCCGCTTTGGCTGTCCGAAAGCCTGCTTTAGACTGCAGGCATCCGTCGTCGAATTGCCCGCCATGAACGAAGTGCACACCGTCCGTCTGTTCCACGCCAGCCTGGTCTGGCCACTGCAGCTCGAACCGCTGTCGGCCAATATCGATGACAGTCGACACTGGGAGCGCTTCGAGGCGATGCAGACCGAACATCCCTGGCGACGCATTGACGATGAATTCACCGAGGATCCGGCACAATTCGCCGAGCGGCATTACCGTGAGTTCGTTTCCTTTCTGCCCTATGTGCAGCGCTTCCTTTACGGCGAGGGCCGCTCCCGTCGCCGCGATCCGGGCGATCCCCCCGGTGCCTCGCCGATCCACGTTTTCCGGCGCAAGGACATTGCCGCGCTGCGCCTGACGCTGCGCGACGGACAGCCCCCTGTCGTGCTGGAAATCGCCCACATCGATCTCTATTTCTTCCACGATCTCGACCTGGTCCAGCTCAATGTCGAAGTACGCGCCCGCGACCTGCCGCTGGACACCGTGCGTGAATTGCTGTTCCGCTTCGGCCGCGCCTATCCGTCCGGCTGGGAGGAAAGCGGCGAAGGCCTGCACAACGTCAGCCTAGCCGAATGGCTGGATGCCGCCGGCCATGTCGTCGCCCGCTCCGACACGCAGCGCCGCGAAAAATACCTGCGCTACGTCTGCGAACATCGCAGCCCCTGCATTTCGGAACACTGGGCCGGCCTGCTGCGCCCGCTGGTGCTGGCGCATGCCGACGAGCCCGGCGAGTTGCGCTACCGGCTGATCGAATACCAGCGCATGCCGCTCACCGCCTATCTTGCGGTCGACCGGCCGCGCGAACTGAATCGCGAACAATGGGTGCGCATCGGCCTGGCCACCACGCTCCATCCGGGCGAAGCCCTGCCGATCAACGATCCGGCGGTGATCGAATTCGAAAAGCGTTATTGCCAGGATCGCTACTGGTCGGACAGCACCCAGGGACCGAACACCCGCTTCATGTGCACCGGCAATGCGCTGACCGTGGTCGGTGATGCCGCTTCACCGTTTTTCATCGATGGCGAACGCGGCCTGCTGGCCCAGTTCCGTCACCAGTACTTCATCGTCTTCCTGATTGCCCACCTGCATCGCGCCGCCCTGCTCGTTTTTTCGGAAACGCTGGTCGATGCGGTCAACGACCTCGAGATTCGCGACGAGAACTCGGTCCGCCGTTTCAAACGCCGGATTCGGGCCAATTTCGAGACCTTCCTGCGGTTCACCCACCGCTACTGGTTTCATGAACTGTCGGAACGCGTGCACATCCAGGCCATCTATCGCCTGTGTTCCAACCATCTGCACAACGACGAAATCTACGCCGACGTCCGCGACGAAATCCGCGAGATGAGCAATTATCTCGACAGCGATGCTCAGCGCCGCCAGTCGAACACGGTGGTCAGGCTCACGGTGATCACCATTCTCGGCCTGATCGCCACGGTGACCACCGGCTATTTCGGCATGAACATCATTGCCTTCGGCGAAGGCTCGGTCACCGAACGCGTGATCCACGGCAGCGTCGCCAGCATCGCGTTCGTACTGCTGGTGTTCTTTGCAGTTGCCCGCTCCCGGCAGCTGTCGGATTTCCTCGAAGCGCTGGCCGACGGAAAATCCACGCTGCGTAGCCGCCTGCGGATGCTGCTCAACGTCTTTCGCCGCCACGAAGAGCCTCCGCCCCGCTAGCAGGCAACACCGGCGGGCATGACGGGTGACTGCTTTCGGCGTAGACTGAAGGCATATCTTCAAAAACCGCGTGCCCGCCGTGAAACGTTTCGCGACCTGCCTGACCCTGCTGTTCGTCCTGCTCGGCAACGCCCACGCCAGAACGGAGGAAGGACGCCTGCAGAAAATCGCCCAGACGGGTGTCCTGCGCGTCTGCATCTGGCCGGATTACTATGGCATTTCCTGGCGCAATCCGAAAACCCAGCAACTGTTCGGCATCGACATCGACAACGCCAGACTGCTCGCCCGGGAACTCGGCGTCCGTCCGCAATTCATCAACAGTTCCTTCGCCAGCGTGATCGACGACCTGTTGCAGGACCGCTGCGATATCGCCATGTTTGCCATCGGCATCACCCCGGCCCGCCAGGAACACATCCGGTTCTCCAGCCCCTATCTGAGCAGCGACATCTACGCGATCACCACGCGCACCAACCGGCGCATCCAGTCCTGGCAGGATATCGACCGCCCCGGGACGGTGGTTGCCGTCGCCCGCGGCACCATACACGAGGGGATCATGCGCGAAAGACTCAAGTCCGCGGAACTGCATGTCCTGGATACCCCGCATGCCCGCGAATACGAAGTCCAGAGCGGCCGGGCCGACGTTTTCATGACCGACTATCCGTACAGCCGGCGAATGCTGGACAACAGCGACTGGGCCCGTCTCGTCTATCCGCCGCAGCGCTTTCACCCGACCCCCTATGCCTGGGCGATGGCACCGGGCGACGACGCCTTCCACCGCGAAATCGAACGCTTCCTGCAACGCATCAAGCTGAACGGCCAGTTGATGGAAAACGCCGTCCGGCATCGTCTCGAAACCATCGTCGTCCGCTGAGGCATACCGTGCCGCTCCGCCGTCGCCGCACCCTGTTTTTTTCGCTGACCATCGTCATCGGCTCATGGATGGCAGCCTATGCGCTAACGCTGTTCCACCTGCGCAACGAAACGCTGGGCGATGGCTTGAAACAGGCGGAAGCACTGGCGCATAACTTCGAGGCCGAACTGACACGCACCCTGGACATGGTCGACTTGCTGTCCCTGAGTGTCGAACCCAGGGACAGCGCAACACCCGCTTCACTGCATTTCTCGCACAACCTGAACGACGCCCTGCGCCAGGCCCCCTATCTCCGCTCGATATCGGTGTTGACGCCCGAAGGCAGGGTACTGGCCAGTTCGACGCCGGCCAACGTCGGCAAGCAGGTCTCCTTGCAGGATTTCTTTCCCGAGATCGACCCGGCAGCGGCAAACTTCCGCATCGGTACGCCATGGCAGGGGCGCGACCTGAACGAGGCCCGCCCAAGCACTCCCGAAGCACCGGTGGTTGTCGGCGCCCCTTATTTCCTGCCGGTCATCCGGAAAATCGGCCAGCAGAATCAGACGCTGGTGGTATTGGCTGCGCTCAATCCGGATTATTTCCTGCTCCATTTCACCAAAATGCTGTCCGCCCATGACGGCCGGGTGCAGATCGTCCGGCTGGATGGCCGACTGCTCGCATCGACCGCCGGCAACGATCTGCCCGGCAGCGAGCGCCGGGCCGGCGATGTGGAAATCCTGTTCGCGCAAACTGAATTCGGCCGTATGGAACAGACATTGCCGGACAGCCAACGCTATCTGTCGGCCTTTCACGTATCGAGTCACTATCCGGCGGCGATTGTCGTTCACCTCGACCGTGACGGCGTACTCGACCGCTGGCGCGACAACGTCCGGGGTCTGTCGGCCATCGTTTTTCCCATTCTGGCCGCGTTGACCGCAGCCATGCTGATGTACTGGCGCCGCCAGCAACGACTGATCGAACGCGAACGCGAACTCGATGCCCAGCGGCGACTGACCGCCAGCCTGTTCGAAGCGACCAGCGATGCCGTGTTCATGACCGCGCCGGACGGTGCGATCCTGGCCGCCAATCCCGCCTTCGAGCGTATCTCCGGTTACGATGGCAGCGAGGTGTTGGGCAGCAATCCGCGCCTGCTGTCTTCCGGGCTGCACGACCGGAATTTCTATCAGACGATGTGGCACAGCATCGTGACCACCGGCCACTGGCAGGGAGAAATCACCAATCGGCGCCGGGATGGCAGTCTCTATCTTGGCCTGCTGACGATCAACGCCGTCCGCGACGAGACCGGTCGACTTGCCCACTACGTCGGCGTCACCGCCGACATCGGCGAACGCAAGCGCCAGGAAGCCGAAATCCTTGCCGCCCGAGACAAGGCAGAAGCCGCGTCGCGCGCCAAAAGCACATTCCTGGCAACGATGAGCCACGAACTGCGTACGCCGCTGAACGGCATGCTCGGCATGACCGAACTGCTGTTACGCTCATCGCTCGACCATCGTCAGCGCCACCGGCTGGAAGTCGTACGCAGTTCCGCCGAATCGCTGCTCGGCATTCTCAACCAGATACTCGACTACGCGCATCTCGAAACGCACGGCATCGACATCGAGCGAGCACCGTTCGATCCCGTTGCGCTGATCAACGATGTCGTCCGCTTATTCGCGCCCCAGGCGTTGGCAAAATCACTCGCGCTGGCGGCGTCGACCGCAGGAACGCTGCCGCCAGCCGTCATCGGCGACACGTTGCGCCTGCAGCAAATCCTGATGCATCTGCTGGGCAATGCCATCAAATTTACGGAAGAAGGCCGGATCGAAGTTCAACTCTCGCTGAACGATACCGGCGACAGACTGCGCATTTCCGTATCCGACACGGGAATCGGCATTGCGGAAGCGGTATTGCCGACGCTATTCACCGCCTTCATGCAAGGCGACGGCTCGCTGAGCCGCCAGCACGGCGGAACCGGACTCGGTCTGGCAATCAGTCGACGGCTGGCGGAAGCCATGGGCGGCGACCTGACTGCGCACAGCCAGGTCGGCCACGGCAGTTGCTTCGTGCTGGAACTTCCGCTCGAATGTCCCTGATGGAAACCGGGCTCAACGCCGGCGCATGGCGATATGGCGAACAATCATTGCCGGAATTTCCTGTTCGAGCCCGGCACCTTTATTGCACCCGAAGGTCAGATGCAGCAGGCCACTGGTGAAAGCCCAGGTGTCCAGTGCGGCAGCGCCCGGTTCGATCCCCTCGCGCAAGCTTCCCTTGTCGCTGGCCGCCCGGTACATGCGCTCGATCTTGGCAACGAAATCACGTGCAGGACGCCCCACTTCCTGCTGAATACTGGCAAACTCATCGACATATTCGCAACGGGAAATCATGATTTCAAAGACTTCGCGAGCCACCGAACAACTCTCCAGTGCGCGGAAAAATTCCTGGATCGAAGCCTGGATGGCATCGAGCGGGTCGGCGAAAGCCGGATCGTAGAGAATGGCATCGGTCCGTTCGAGCATCGGCGCAAAGACATCCTCGCGCATGGCGAAGAACAGTTCCGCCTTGTCCTTGAAATGCCAGTAGATCGCCCCGCGCGTCACGCCGGCTTCCTTGGCGACCTTGTCCAGCGAGGAGCGGCTGACGCCGCACGAATGAAACACGCTGCGCGCAGCCTCGATGATGTCCTTGCGCGTTTTCTCCGCTTCTTCCTTCGTTTTCCTGACCATCTCGCTTCTCCGGTCGCCGCTCTCGAAACAGGGCGAGGCAATGTCCGAGTTTTTCTCTCGGGCTTATTTACATACATCCTTGTCTGTATATAATAGACCAAAATTTCCCTTTTGGAGTCCCAACATGACATCGCAACCACGTTTCCGTCATACCGCCCTCGCGCTGCTCGTCGGTGCCGCGCTGCTCGCCGGCTGTTCCGACAAGCAGGCCCCCGCCCAGGCAATGGGACCGTTGCCGGTGACCACGCTGGAAATGCAACCGCAATCGGTGCCAAGCTCGATCGAAGTGATGGCGCAGACCGAAGGGGCTCGCGAAACGGAAGTTCGCGCCCGCGTCGGCGGCATCCTGGTCAAACGCTTCTATCAGGAAGGCGATACGGTCAAGGCAGGCCAGCCGCTGTTCCAGATCGACCGTGCACCGTATGAAATCGCTCTGGCCGAAGCCAAGGCCAGGGCCGAGCAGACCGAACGCGAAATGAACCGCCTGCACAAGCTGGCCGACGCCAAGGCGATCAGCCAGAAGGATTACGACGATGCCCGTTCGAACAATGCCATGGCCCAGGCCGCGCTGCGCCAGGCTGAACTGAATCTGTCCTGGACGACCGTCACCGCACCGGTCTCCGGGGTCAGCGCCCGGGCGGTACGCTCCGAAGGCAACCTGATCGGCACGGCCAACGACAATTCCCTGCTCACCTCGATCTACCAGACCAACCCGATGTGGGTCCGCTTCTCGCTGGGCGAAAGCGATCTCGCGAAATTGCCGGGCGGCCGGGTCACCGAGAAACAAATCAGCGGCGTCGAACTCGTGCTGCCCAACGGCCAGATCTACGACCAGCCGGGCAAATTGAATTTCGTGGCATCGAACATCGACACCACGCTGGGCACCCAGGCGCTGCGCGCCGAGTTCGCCAACCCGACCCAGCAGTTGCTGCCGGGCCAGTTCGTGCGCGTGCGCTTGCTGACCGGCATGCGCGACGGCGTCTTCCTGGTGCCGCAGTCGGCCGTGCTGCAGACGGAGCAAGGCACCCTGCTGATGACCGCAACGCCCGACAACAAGGTCGCACCGCGCCCGGTCCAGGCCGGCGAATGGCGTGGCAAGGACTGGGTCATCCTCGGCGGCCTGCAGGCCGGCGACCGGGTCATCGTGGACAATCTGATGAAACTCAAGCCCGGCGCCCCGATCGCACCGCATGCGCCGGGCCAGCCGCCTGCCGGCGCACCGGCGCAGGGCGGCGCCCCCGCAGCCAAGGCCGAAGCACCGAAGGCCGACACCGCCGCCACGGACAAGCCGGCCGCTCAGGACAGCGCAGCGCCCGCCAAGAAGGACTGAGGACCAACCATGTCTAGATTCTTCATCAATCGACCGATCTTTGCATCGGTCATATCGATCATCATCGTCATCGCCGGCCTGGTTGCCGCCCAGGTGCTGCCGATCGCACAGTACCCGCAGATCGCACCACCGACCGTGCTGATTTCCGCGACCTACCCCGGCGCATCGGCCGAAACCCTGGCCAAGACGGTTGCCGCGCCGATCGAGGAACAGTTGAACGGTGTCGAGAACATGGTGTACTTCACCTCCTCGGCAACGGCCAACGGGACGGTGACGATCACCGCCACCTTCGAAGTCGGCACCAACGTCGATATGGCTGCGGTCAACGTCAACAACCGGGTCAAAGCGGCTGAAGCGCGCCTGCCGGAAGCTGTCCGACGCAACGGCGTGATCGTGCAGAAACGCTCCAACGACATCCTGCAGGTCGTTGCGCTGAAATCCGACCAAGGGCGTTACAACACGCTCTATCTGTCGAACTACGCAACGCTGAACATCGTCGACGAACTGAAGCGCCTGAAGGGCGTCGGCGACGTTACCGTGTTCGGTGCCCAGGATTACTCCATGCGTGTCTGGCTCAAGCCCGACCGCATGGCGCAACTGGGAGTCACGACGGCAGAAGTGGCCGCCGCGATCAGCGCCCAGAACGCCCAGAACGCGGCCGGCAAGATCGGCCAGGAACCGGCGCCGGATGATCAGCAACTGATCTACACCGTCACCGCCAAGGGACGTCTGCTGACCGAAGAGGAATTCGGCAATATCGTCGTGCGCGCCAGCGGCCCCGGCGGCCTGCTGCGCGTCAAGGACATCGCGCGCATCGAACTGGGCGCCTACAGCTACGACCAGCGCGTTACGCTGGACGGTCAGCCGACCATTGCCATGGGGGTTTTCCTGCAGACCGGCGCCAACGCGCTGGAAGTGGCCGAAGAGGTCCGCCAGAAGATGGCTGAACTGAAACAGCTGCGCTTCCCCGACGGCATGGACTACGTGATCCCCTTCGACACCACGCGTTTCGTCTCCGCCTCGATCAACGAGGTGGTGCATACCCTGATCGAAGCGATGATCCTCGTGCTGGCGGTGGTTTACATCTTCCTGCAGAGCTGGCGCGCCACGCTGATTCCGATGGTCGCCGTGCCGATCTCGCTGATCGGTACCTTCGCCGGTCTCTGGCTGTTCGGCTTCTCGATCAACACGCTGACGCTGTTCGCCATGGTGCTGGCCATCGGTATCGTCGTGGACGATGCGATCGTCGTGCTCGAGAACGTCGAGCGGATCATGGCCGAGGAAAAGCTGCCGCCGAAACAGGCCGCCATCAAGGCCATGCACGAGGTGACCAGCGCCCTGATCGCCATCGTCCTGGTGCTGTGCGCGGTATTCGTCCCGGTCGCCTTCCTGGGCGGCATCGCCGGCCAGCTGTACAAGCAGTTCGCCGTCACCGTGGCGGTGGCCGTGGTGCTTTCCGGTGTCGTCGCATTGACCTTGACGCCGGCACTCTGCGCGCTGCTGCTCAAGGCCCAGCACACGGAAAACAAGCTGTTTGCACCGTTCAACCGGATGTTCGAGCGGCTGACCGACAATTACACCAAGGCCGTCGGCTTCACGCTCAAGCACGGGATCGTCGGCACCCTCGTCTTCATCGCGGTGATTGCCGTCACAGCATTCTTCTTCCGCATCGTACCGGGCAGTTTCGTGCCGGCCGAAGACCAGGGCTACCTGATCTCCGCACTGATGCTGCCCGACGGCGCGACGCTCAAGCGGACCGAAAAGACCGGCGAAAACATGCGCCAGATGATCGCCCAGGACGAGGCCGTCAAGCACACCTTCGTCGTCTCCGGTTTCGACCTGATCGGCGGCGGCAACAAGCCGAACGCGGGCACCATGTTCATTCCGCTCAAGGACTGGTCCGAACGTCAGGGCAAGGCTCAGGATCTGGCCGGCAAGTTCATGGGCATCGGCATGATGCAGAGCGACGGCCTCGGCCTCGTCTTCAACCCGCCGCCGATCATGGGCCTTGGTACGGCGGGCGGTTTCGAGGTGTACGTACAGAACCGTGTCGATGGCGACGCCAAGAAGCTCAACGAAATCGTTCAGGCATTCATGGCCGAACTGCAGAAGCACCCGGAATTCACCCGCATTTCGACGTTCTTCCGGCCGACCATCCCGCAACTCTTCATCGAAGTCGATGAACAGAAGGCATTGGCGCTGGGCATTCCGGTTGCCAACATCTATTCGACGCTGCAAAGCACGATGGGCGCCCTCTACGTCAACGACTTCAACAAGGCCGGTCGCGTCTATCGCGTTCAGTTGCAGGCCGAGGCGCCCTATCGGATGAAGCCGGAAGACATCGGCAAGGTCTATGTGAAGAGCGAAAGCACCGGTGCGATGATCCCGCTGTCCGCCGTCAGCCGTGTCAAGAACGTGGTCGGTCCGGAACAGGTCGAACGCTTCAACGGCTTCATCGCCGCCAAGGTGATGGGCGACTCGAAGCCCGGCGTCAGTTCCGGCGAAGCGATCAAGATCGTCGAGGACGTCGCTGCCGCGACGCTGCCCGACGGTTACGGCATCGCCTGGACCGGCCAGGCCTTCCAGGAAAAGCGGACCTCGGGTTCGTCGATCCAGGCCTTTGCATTCGCCATCATCATGGTCTTCCTGATCCTGGCGGCGCAATATGAAAAGTGGTCGCTGCCGCTGGCTGTCGTGATGGCCGTGCCGTTTGCCTTGATGGGCGCGCTCACCGCAGTCTGGCTGCGCGGCATGCCGAACGACATCTACTTCCAGATCGGTCTGGTGGTGTTGATCGGCCTGGCCTCGAAGAACGCCATCCTGATCGTCGAGTTCGCCGCCCAGAAATACGCCGAGGGGATGAGCGTCGCCGATGCGGCGATCGCCGCGGCGCGCCTGCGCCTGCGCCCGATCATCATGACCTCGCTGGCCTTCGTGCTGGGCGTGTTCCCGCTGGTCAAGGCAAGCGGCGCCGGTGCCGCCGCCCGTCAGTCGATGGGGACCGGCGTGTTCGGCGGCATGCTCGCCGCCACCTTCATCGCCACGCTGTTCGTGCCGCTGTTCTTCAAGTGGCTGGAGCGCGGCAAGCAGATCGACCATCGTCACGTGACGGTCGAGGAGGACAAAGAATGATCTCGCATTCCCTGAAAGCCCTGGCCCCGATCGCGCTGGCCGCCGCCCTGTCGGGCTGCGCGGTGGGTCCGGACTACCTGCGTCCCGATGCCTGGCTGCCGGCCGCGTTCCGCGATGCCCCCAGCGCCGAGGCCAAAGCCGACGTCGAAAATCCTGCGGTCGACGCCCGCTGGTGGACACTTTTCGGCGATGCCAAGCTGACCGAACTGGTCGATACCGCGCTGACCAACAATGCCGACCTGCGCCAGGCCATCGCCCGCGTATCGCAGGCCGAAGCAGCCGCCCGCGAAGCCGGCGCCTCGTTGTTCCCGGCCCTCGATGCCCAAGGCTCGATCAGCAACAACAAGCTGAGCGAAAAGACCGCGACCTGGTCGGTCAATTCGCCGGACATCCTGCGCGCCCGCAGTGCCAGCCTGGTGCTGTCGTACGAACTCGATGTCTGGGGACGCGTGCGACGGCTCAACGAATCGGCACGCGCCAGTTTCGTGGCCAGCCGTTACGGACGTGACAGCATCCGGTTGTCGGTTGCCGGACTGGTGGCCAGCAGCTATCTCAACCTGCGTTCACTCGATGCTCAGTTGGCGGTCGTCGCCGACTCGCTGAAGAGCCGCACGGAAAGTGCCGAGCTGGTCCGTACCCGCGTCGGTGCCGGGCTGGTTTCGCCGCTCGACCAGTACCAGGCCGACGGCGCGGTCGCCGCGCTGAAAGCCCAGCAGGCCGAACTGCGCCGGGCCCGCAGCCTGGCCGAACATCAGCTGGCCCTGCTGACCGCCCAGCCCGACCTGCAGATCGAAGCGGGTGATCTGCGTCAGCTGCCGCTGCCGCCGGTTCCGCCGGCCGGCCTGCCGGCCGATCTGATCGAGGCCCGGCCGGACGTCCGCCAGGCCGAACAACAGCTGATTGCCGCCAACGCCAACATCGGCGTCGCCAAGGCCGGTTATTACCCGAAGTTCTCGTTGACCGGCAGCGTCGGCAGCGAGAGCAAGACGCTGTCCGATCTGTTCACCGGCGGCGCGTCGACCTGGGGCACCGGCCTCGGGCTGCTGATGCCGATCATCGACTTCGGACGCACCTCGGCCCGCGTCGATCAGGCCAGGGCGCTCAACGAGCAGTCGCTGGTCGCCTGGCAGAACAGCCTGCAGGTCGCTTACAAGGAAGTCCGCGACGCGCTGGTCAACCTGCGCGAATATGGCGAGATCGAAACGGCGCGCGACGCCCAGGTGAGCAACGCCGATCAGGCGCTGAAGCTGGCCCGCACGCGTTACGACGCCGGCTACTCGGGTTATCTGGAAGTGCTCGATGCCCAGCGCACCGCCAACGACGTACTGCTGGCGCAGATCGCTACCCGCCAGGCCCGCCTGGGCGCTGCCGTCGATCTGTTCAAGGCCCTCGGCGGCGGCTGGAAGCCGGACGCGTCGTAAGCCTGCTGCGGTCGACACCGGAAATCCCGGATTTCCGCGGTCGACCGCAACTTTCCCGGGAATTTGCCGTGCTTCGGCCGAGCCGTGCAGCACGCATCATGGCACTCCCCGATATTCACGGAATCCTGCGGTCGACCGCAGGATTCCGCATTTTTCAGCCCAGGCGGCGACGCGCCTCGAACAGGCAGACGCCGGCGGCGACCGAGACGTTCAGGCTCTCGACGCTGCCGTGCATCGGGATACGCACCAGCTGGTCGCAGGTATCGCGCGTCAGCCGACGCATTCCCTCGCCTTCGGCACCGAGCACCCAGGCCGTCGCCGGCGGCCAGTCCGAGGTATATAAATCGCCGTCGGCTTCACCGGCGGTGCCGACCACCCAGATTTCACGCTCCTTGAGTTCGCGCAGCGTGCGTGCCAGATTGGTCACCGTCACGTAAGGCACCGTCTCGGCAGCGCCACAGGCGGTCTTGACGGCAACGTCGGTCAGGCCGACCGAGCGGTCCTTCGGCGCGATCACCGCATCGACCCCGGCGGCATCGGCAACCCGCAGGCAGGCACCGAGATTGCGCGGGTCGGTGACGCCATCGAGCACCAGCAGGAAAGCCGGCGTTTCGAGCGTATCCAGTACATCGTCCAGATGCAGGGTCTTGCGCCCGCCTTCCAGGCGCGCCACAACGCCCTGGTGACGCGCCCCCGGCGCCATCCCGTCGAGCCGCTTGCCGTCGCAGGCAACGATCTTGACCCCCTGGAGTTCGGCATGACGCAGCAGGTCGCGGGCCCGGCCATCCTGGCGCGTCGCATCGATCAGAATCTCGCGGACCGACTCCGGGTCGTGGCGCAGCTTGGCAGTGATGGCGTGAAAGCCGTAGATCAGGCGGGAACTCATGGTTGGCTCGGCAAAGGTGAAGGGGACGGATTTTACCGCCAGCGACCGGTTGACCGCAGCAATCGCTCAAACCGGATCGGCAGAAAGCGTCTGACGCGCCATCCAGCGCGCCAGCAGCACGTCGTGCAGGGCGATGTGATTGTCGACCCAGGTTTGCAGCAAGGCGTCGAGTTCGCGGATCAGGACCACCGTCTGCAGGCGGTCCAGGCGGGCAATGATCTGCTGAACCTTGCCGGAGATCGCCGCATGGTCTTCCATGTGGGCA
Source organism: Azonexus sp. R2A61 (assembly GCF_021401135.1). GTDB lineage: Bacteria > Pseudomonadota > Gammaproteobacteria > Burkholderiales > Rhodocyclaceae > Azonexus. Next base: position 602,703 of record NZ_JACBFO010000002.1, read on the forward strand.
GTGCATTGCTCGCGGTCGAGCATCAGCAGCAACGAGGTGCGCATGACTTCTTCCTCGTGGCGGAAATGCTCGAGGATGAAAGCCAGCAGATCGCCCAGCATGCCGACCAGATCACTGTCGCAACGACGCTGCTCGGCACTGGAGCAGGTCGCGCAATTGCGGTGCGAAGCCTGTACCGTGCAGATGTCGCGCAAGGTACGCATCATGCCGAGCAGCATCGCATGCTCGGCATCCAGCTCGCGGTGCCCGGTGAGCAGCGCCGGCGGCAAGCTTGCCAGTCCATCGTCCGCATCAGCGGCACGTGGATCAGGCTTCAGCTGCGCACGGTCATCCCGCTGGTTCATGCCGCTACCCGTATCGACGAAACCGAATATTCTAGCGGCAAACCTCCATGAACGGCAGGAAAATTATGCCGAAAGGCATAATCAGCGTCGGGACTTGGCTTTTTTCCTCGCGCGCGGCACATCGGACGGCTTCTCTGCCGATGCAGCCCTGACCTCGCGAACCAGGACGAAGTCGATCTTGTTGGTCTCCAGATCGGCCCGCACCAGTTTGACGCGGACCCGGTCACCCAGGCGGAAACGCTCGCCGGTCCGTTCGCCGAGCATCTGGTGCTTGATGTTGTCGAACTGGAAGTAGTCCTGCCCCAGTTCGGACACATGCACCAGGCCCTCGACATAGACCTGGTCGAGCGCAACGAAGATACCGAAGGCAGTCACCGCCGAAATGGTGCCGTCGAAGACTTCACCGATACGCTCCTTCATGAAGAAGGTCTTCAGCCAGTGCTCGACATCGCGCGTCGCCTCATCGGCCCGTCGCTCGGTCGCCGAGCACTGCAGGCCGATGTCGTCCCAGGGCTGGCCCGGGTCGTATTTCTCGCCGGCCAGCACGGCCTTGATCGCCCGATGCACCAGCAAGTCGGGATAGCGCCGGATCGGCGAGGTGAAGTGCGTGTAATGCTCGTAAGCCAGACCGAAATGGCCGACGTTGTCAGGGCTGTACATCGCCTGCTTGAGCGAGCGCAGCATCACCGTCTGCAGCAACTGGAAATCGGGCCGCGGCTTGATCTTCTCGAGCAGCAAGGCGTAATCCTTGGCACGCGGATCGTCGCCGCCGCCGAGCGTCAGCCCGAACTCGCCGAGGAAACTGCGCAGGTTCTTCAGTTTGTCCTCCGAAGGCGCCTCGTGGATGCGATACAGGCAGGTCTGCTCGTGGCTGGCGAGGAAATCCGAGGCGCAGACGTTGGCCGCCAGCATGCATTCCTCGATGATCCGATGCGCATCGTTGCGCACCACCGGCACGATGTTGTCGATCTTGCCTTGATCGTTGAACAGCATCATCGTCTCGGTCGTCTCGAAATCGATCGCGCCACGCTGAGCGCGCGCCTTGTGCAGGGCCTGATAGAGCTTGTACAGATTCTGCACCTGCGGCAGCACGCTGCGGTCGACCTCGGTTTCCGGCTTCTTTTCGCCGGCTAGCCACGACCATACCTGGTTATAGGTCAGCCGTGCGTGCGAGCGGAATACCGCCGGATAGAAGCGGTAATTGCCGATCTTGCCGGCAGCGCTGATCGCCACATCGCAGACCATGGCCAGCCGCTCGACATCGGGGTTCAGCGAGCAGATGCCATTGGACAGCTTTTCCGGCAGCATCGGAATCACCCGGCGCGGGAAATACACCGAATTGCCACGCGTCAGCGCTTCCTTGTCGAGCGCCATGCCCGGCTTGACGTAATGCGAGACGTCGGCGATCGCCACCACCAGCCGCCAGCCCCGGCCCTGCTTCTCGCAATAGACGGCGTCATCGAAATCGCGCGCGGTTTCGCCGTCGATCGTCACCAGCGGCAGGCTGCGCAAATCCTCGCGCCCCTTGTGATCGGCCTTGCGCACCTTGTCCGGCATCTTCTTGTTCTCGTCGAGTGCAGCCGGCGGAAACTCGAAGGGCAGATCGTGCTTGCGCAAGGCAATCTCGATTTCCATGCCGGGATCGGCATAGTTGCCCAGCACGTCGACGATACGCCCGATCGGTTGCGAATGCTTGCTGGGCTGCTCGATGATTTCGACCATCACCACCTGACCGGATTGCGGCCGGACTTTTGCCTTCGTCTCGGGGGGCACCAGAATGTCCTGTGCAATGCGCTTGTTTTCCGGCACGACGAAGACCACCCCGTGCTCGACGAAAACTCGACCGACCACCTTGCTGTTGGCCCGTTCGGTGACTTCGACGATGCTGCCTTCCGGACGCCCCTTGCGATCCACGCCGGTCACCCGAACCAGCGCCCGATCACCGTGCAGCACCTTGCCCATCTGCCGCTGGTCGAGAAAGATGTCGGCGCTGCCGTCATCGGGAATCAGGAAGCCGTAGCCGTCCGGATGCCCCTGGATACGCCCCGCCGTCAGACTGGCCCGTTCAGGCAGGATGTAATCGCCCTTGCGGTTGCGCATCAACTGTCCTTCGCGCTCCATCGCGCCCAGTCGGCGCAGGAACATGTCCTGCTCGGCCTTGACGATATCCAGGCGCTCGGCCAGCTCGCCGAATGTCAGCGGCCGACCTTCGTCGGCCAGGATCTGTGCGATGTACTCGCGCGACGGCAGCGGAAATTCGTAGTGTTTGGCTTCGCGCTCGAAGAAAGGATCGGCGCGACGAATCTTTGTTAACTTTTTTCTTGACATCTGTTTTTCTTTCTCTATAATGACGGTCTTTCGCATCTGTGCCCAGGTGGCGGAATTGGTAGACGCACTAGTTTCAGGTACTAGCGCTGAGAGGCGTGGAGGTTCGAGTCCTCTCCTGGGCACCAGCGATTCTTGTTAAAGGGTCTTGCTTCGGCAAGGCCTTTTTTCATTTTGTGCTTCGTTTTCGGCAATACGTCCTGAGGCATGGGCGGCATTGTCTCACAACGTAGGCCATTCCCCCGCCTGCAACATTTGCTCACAGCTGATTACAAGGCGGAGTCATCCTTCGGGTCGGCACCGCGTTATTGTCTCTACGAACACCGCATCGCGAGGCAAGTCATGAAGCAACTCACCCGATTCACCCTGCCGCTCCTGCTGGCCAGCCTGTTGGCCGGCAACGCAATTGCCGGCCCCGGATACCACGGCGAACATCGGGGTTACGGCCCGGGGCCGTACTACGGACCGCCGTCGTACCAGCGCCACTACGCCCCCCCGCCTCACCATCACAATCGCTGGATCGGCCCGGCCGCCGTACTGGCCATTGGCGGCCTGGCGCTCGGCGCGGCAATCGCCGCCTCGCCACCACCACCTGCACCGCAGGTCATCTACACCGCACCGCCGCCACCGCAGCCGCTTGGCAGTTGGTATTTCTGCCGCTCGTCGGGACAGTACTATCCGTACACCCAAGCTTGTCCGGAAGGCTGGGTCGCTGTCGCTCCCCGCTGAAACGAAAACGGGCCCCTAGGGCCCGTTGACCGCAGCAGCGCCCGGCGCTTACTTGAAGGGGTGCTGCTTGAGAATGGTCTCGTCGCGCTCCGGGCCGGTCGACACAATGGCGATCGGTACTTCGCACAGTTGCTCCAGACGGTTCAGATAGGCCTGCGCATTGACCGGCAGGTCTTCCCAGCGCTTGACCCGGAAAGTGCTACCTTCCCAGCCCGGCATGGTTTCGTAGATCGGTTCGCAACGCGCCACATCGTCGGCACCGATCGGCAACAGATCGATCTCCTTGCCGTCCAGCCTGTAGCCGGTGCAAATCTGGATTTCCCCGAGACCATCGAGCACGTCCAGCTTGGTGATGCACAACCCGGTCAATCCGTTGATCCGCGCCGAGCGGCGAAGCAGTGCGGCATCGAACCAACCACAGCGACGCTTTCGTCCGGTCACCGTGCCGAATTCCTTACCGACAGAGAACATCTGATGGCCCGGCGTACCTTCGGTATCGATATCCAGTTCGCTCGGGAACGGACCGCCGCCCACCCGTGTGCAATAGGCCTTGGTGATGCCCAATACGTAATGCAGCATGCTCGGACCGATGCCCGACCCGGCTGCCGCCTGACCGGCGACACAATTGGACGAAGTGACGAACGGATAGGTGCCGTGATCGATATCCAGAAGGGTCCCCTGGGCACCTTCGAAGAGCATGTTGTGACCGGCCTTGTGTGCATCGTACAGGGCAGCCGAAACATCCACGACGAGCGGCTTGATGAATTCCGCGTCGGCCATGGCCTGGTCGTAGACGGTCTGGAAATCGACTGGCTCGGCCTTGAAATACTGGGTCAGCACGAAGTTGTGGTACTCCAGCACTTCCTTGAGCTTCTCGGCAAAGCGCTCGGGATAGAACAGATCATAGACGCGCAAACCGCGACGGGCGACCTTGTCTTCATAGGTCGGACCGATACCCTTGCCGGTCGTGCCGATTTTCTTGTCGGCACACTTGGCGCTTTCACGTGCCTTGTCGATGGCCGAATGATAGGGAAGGATGATCGGGCATCCCGGGCTGATCTTCAGGCGCGAGCGAACGTCAATGCCACCCTTTTCCAGTTCCGCGATCTCGGTGATCAGGTGATGGATATCCAGCACCACGCCGTTACCGATATAGCAGTCGACACCTTCGCGCACGATACCGGACGGTACCAGGTTCAGCTTGTAGACATTCTCCCCGACCACCAGCGTGTGACCGGCGTTGTGCCCCCCCTGGAAACGCACCACACCCCTGGCGTGATCCGTCAGCCAGTCGACAATCTTGCCTTTCCCTTCGTCGCCCCATTGCGTTCCGACGACGATGACATTCTTGGCCATTTTGTTCAATCCTCTTGTATCGCTTCAATAACCCAATGCTCGCCAACATTGGCCAGCTTCCGGTCGCAATAAGGCCCTTCGCAGGCCGCCTCGCCCGGCAACAATTCAACCACGGTCTCGCCACGCTCGCGCAGGGTGCGGATACACTGCGCCAACACCGGGTCACCTCCAGCATGCGGCGAAAGAATGCCGCCCTTTTGTGCGGCCCGATCGACCAGGCGTGCAACTTCGCGCAAATCCATCGAAAAGCCAGTGGCCGGGCGGGCACGGCCGAAAGCACTGCCCACACCGTCATAACGCCCCCCCACGGCAATTGCCGAGGGATAGCCGGACAGATAAGCGGCAAACACCACGCCGTTGTGATAGTGATAACCTCGCAAATCAGCCAGATCGATCGAGAACGGCAATTCTCCGGCCTGATCGACGAGATGATTGAGCTGAGCAAGGGCGGCCCGGACTTCCGGAAGATCCGGCAGACGTAACGCCGCTTCGGCCAGCACACCACGGCCTCCGTAGAGTGCCGGCAAGGCAAGCATCGCTTCGCGATACGGCGAAGCCATCGCAGCACAGGCTTCGGTCAGGCCGGGAATGTCCTTGCCGCGCAACAACTCGAGCAAACAGGCCTCGGCTTCGGCGGGCAGTCCCGCTGCTTCAACCAGCGCCCGGAAAATACCAACGTGACCAAGATCAATGCGTTGCAGTGGCTGACCAATGCCAACGAAGGCGGCAGCCATCAGGCGAATCACTTCCAAATCGGCTTCGATCCCTGCATGTCCGTACAATTCCGCACCGACCTGCAAGGCTTCGCGCCCCGCCGAAATGCTGGCCGGCAGCGTATGCAGAACGCTACCGCAGTAGCACAGCCGGGTTACTCCTTGGTGATTCAACAAATGCGCATCGATACGCGCTGCTTGCGGCGTGATATCGGCACGCACGCCCAGCGTTCGCCCGGAAATCTGATCGACCAGCTTGAAGGTGCGCAACTTCAGATCTTGTCCAGCACCAGTCAGCAGCGATTCAAGATATTCCAGCATCGGCGGCATGACGAACTCATAGCCATGAACCCTGAACTGATCCAGAAGATTGCGACGCAGCGATTCGAGATGGGCCGCCTCCGCGGGGAGGGCATCGGCCAGGTATTCGGGGAGCAGCCAGTTCATGACAGGAAAATCATCAAAAAAAGTCCGATCAGCATCGAAGTCAGACCGACGAAACGAATCTGACCATCGGAAAACTGAATCAGCCGCCGGAAGGTTTCACGCCAGGCGGTTGGCGCGACGAAGGGCATCAGCCCTTCGAGTACGAGCATCAGGGCAAATGCCAGCAACAGCGAGGAAGTCATGGCAAGGCGACCTTAGCGGCCGACGTTCTTCATGTATTTGAAAAAGTCGGAATTCGGTTCAACAACCAGAATGTCGCTCTTGTGACCGAAACTGTTCCGGTAGGCTTCCAGGCTGCGATAGAAGGCATAAAACTCGGGGCTCTTGCCAAACGCATCGCCATAAATGGCCGCCGCCTTGGCATCGCCCTCGCCCTTGATCTTCTGGGCATCGCGGTAAGCCTCGGCAACCAGCACTTCGCGTTGCCGATCGGCGTCAGCACGAATCTTCTCCGCCTCGGCAGCGCCCTCCGAACGGAGTTCATTCGCCACTCGCTTGCGCTCGGCTTCCATCCGGCGATAGACCGCGTCGCTGACCTCTTCCGGCAGTTCGACCCGCTTCAGACGGACGTCGACGATCTGCACGCCGATCTTGCGTGCATCGACATCGGCTTTTTCGCGCATCTGATCCATGATCTTGTCGCGCTCACCGGAAATCACGTCATGCACCAGACGCTTGCCGAACTCTTCACGCAGGCCGGCATTCACCGTCTGCGTCAGCCGCGTGCGCGCCCGAGCCTCATCGCCACTCACCGAAATGTAGTAGAGCTTGGAATCGACGATACGCCACTTGATGAACGAATCGACCAGCACGTTCTTTTTTTCCGACGTGATGAAACGTTCCGGGTCGGAACTTTCAAGCGTCAAAATACGGCGATCGAAGTAACGAACGTTCTGCACGAAGGGAACCTTGAAATGCAGACCTGGCTCGACGATTTCGCGCTTGACTTCACCCAGTTGGAAAACCAACGCGTACTGACGCTGATCGACAGTGAACAGCGACATCGCCAGAACAACCAGAACGAAGGCGACAACGCCCCCCAGCAGATTCATGCGCGCGTTCATCAGCGGGCCTCCCGATCACGCGAACTGAGCGAACCCGAACGCGAGCCGACGTTGAAATTCTTGTCCGACTGCGGCGCAGCCTCCAACTGAGGCGGAACGCCACCACTGAAATTGCTGCCGGCGGCACGCGGCGATACTGCCGCCGCTTCACCGGTCGCGGCCTGGATGGCCGGCGCAGTTGCTGCCTGCATCAGCTTGTCGAGCGGCAGGTAGAGCAAGTTGCCCTGTCCCTTGGCATCAACCATGACCTTGGTGGTATTGGCATAGATCTGCTGCATCGTTTCAAGATACATGCGCTGACGTGTGACTTCCGGCGCCCTGGCGTACTCCACCTGAATCTGCTTGAAGCGCGACGCATCACCCTCAGCCGTCGAAATCACACGCTGGCGATAACCCTGGGCCTCTTCGAGCAAACGCGCCGAGGTACCCTTGGCCCGCGGAATGACATCATTGGCATATGCCTGCCCTTCGTTCTTCTGACGTTCGCGATCCTGGCCGGCCTTGACGGCATCATCGAACGCGGCCTGCACCTGCTCCGGCGGCTGGGCATTCTGCATCGTCACCTTGGAGATCAGGATTCCGGACTGATAGCGATCCAGAATTTCCTGCATCAGCTTGGCTGCTTCGGTAGCAATCTGTTCCCGCCCTTCGTAAAGCACGAAATCCATCTTGCTCTTGCCAACGATTTCGCGAACCGCAGTTTCCGCCGCACCGATCACCGCGTCGTCTGGATGGCGGTTGTTGAACAGGTATTCGACCGGGTCCTTGAGGATGTATTGAACGGCAAACTGGATGTTCACGATGTTCTCATCGTCCGTCAGCATCAGGGCTTCCTTCAGCACCTTATTGCGTTCGCTGCCCCGATAACCGATTTCCACGGTACGCACACCGGTCAGATTGACCAATTCGTGCGACTGGATCGGATAAGGCAAGCGCCAGCGCAGGCCGGGCTCGGTCGTTTCCTTCAAACTGCCGAACTGAAGGACAACACCTCGCTGCGACGCGTCGACGATATAAAAACCGGAAGCCAGCCAGACGACAGCAACCAGACCGACCAGCAGACCAAGGCCTCCCCCCAGAAATTTGGGGTTGAAATCGACCTGGGGCATGCGCGGACCATCGCCGCCATCGCCGCCACCCCGACCTTTCTTGCCGAGCACACCGGAAAGCTTGCGGTTGAAATCCCGCCAGAGTTCTTCCAGATCGGGCGGACCATCGCTCGGGCGACGCGAGCCACCCGGCTTGTCGTCATTGCCGCCCCGGTTGCCCCATTGAGGGTCGTTCAGCGACATGAGAATACCTAGCGTCGGGATCATGTTTGTCGGGAATCCAAGGTTGAATCGTATGGGTTCAAAGGCGCGGGGCCATCCTGCGCCTTGCGACGGGCATCGGATTTAGCCCGGGCGTATTCGGCCAGTGTTTCGCGCAGAAGTTCAAGCCCCTGCCCCGAACGCGCGCTGATCCGAACCCGGCGGATATTACCATATTCATCCCGCTCGACCCCGGGCCCAGCCTCGGTCAGGTCGATCTTGTTCCAGACCACAACCTGCGGAACCGTGCCAGCGCCGATTTCATCGAGAACCTTGTCCACCTCGAGCATCTGCTCATCACGGGCATGACTGGCGCTGTCGACGACGTGCAGCAGGATATCTGCATCCCCTGCCGCTTCCAGCGTGGCATGAAAGGCATCGACCAGCGAATGAGGAAGATCGCGAATGAAGCCGACGGTGTCGGAGAGAACAATATTGCCGCCCCCCTCGACCCACAATTTCCGGGAAGTGGTATCCAGCGTGGCAAACAGGCGATCTGCCGCATAGACGCCGGCATGCGTCAAGGCGTTGAACAGGGTCGACTTGCCGGCGTTTGTGTAACCAACCAGGGAAACGTTCAGCACATCGCCGCGCATCCGGGCCTTGCGCTGCACGCCCCGCTGCCGGTTCAGCCTTGCCAGACGCTCCTTGAGCAACTTCACCCGATTGCCAAGCAGACGGCGATCGGTTTCAAGCTGCGTTTCACCAGGACCACGCATACCGATCCCGCCGCGCTGCCGCTCAAGGTGGGTCCAGCCCCGAACCAGACGGGTGGACAGGTGCTCAAGCTGCGCGAGTTCGACCTGCAACTTGCCTTCGGCGCTCGCGGCACGCAATGCGAAGATATCGAGAATCAGGCTGGTGCGGTCGACAACCCGGCATTTCAATTCCCGTTCGAGATTGCGCTGCTGAGCCGGCGAAAGTTCATGATTGAAGATCACCAGTTGACCATCGGTTGCCGCCAGCATCGCCGCCACCTCGTCGACCTTGCCTTTGCCGGCATAGGTCTTGGGATCGGGACTGTGGCGACGGCCACGCACCTCGGCAACGACGATTCCGCCTGCCGATTCAGTCAGCAAACGAACTTCCTCGATACGGTCCTCGATATCGGCATCGCCAAAATCGAGTTGAACGATGACGGCGCGCTCGCCAGAAGCGGGACGCTCAAACATACCGGAAAAATCTTCGGAAAAAGCGGACCCCGCCGTGACGGGGCCCTGCTGGGGAGCGGCTTATTCTGCGGCCTGCTCTTGCTGGATATTGACCGGCCGTGCGGGAACGACGGTCGAGATGGCATGCTTGTACACCATCTGGGTCACGGTGTTCTTCAATAGAACGACGTACTGGTCGAAAGATTCGACCTGTCCCTGCAGCTTGATGCCGTTGACCAGGTAGATAGAAACGGGAACATGCTCGCGACGCAAAGCATTGAGGAAGGGGTCTTGTAAAAGTTGCCCTTTGTTGCTCATGGTGTGGACTCCATGTGTGTTGTTTTATTGAGGGTCCTAATGTACCCAAAATTGTTGGGGGATGCCAAAGATTTTACTTCTTGTCCTTGTCGGCGAAAGGATTCTTGGCCGCGACGAACTGGATGCGCAAAGGGGTTCCCTGAAGCTTGAACGCCTCCCGGAAGGTATGCTCGAGATAGCGCCGGTAGCTGTCCGCGATCTGGTCGACGGCATTGCCGTGAACGACGATGATCGGCGGGTTCGAGCCCCCCTGGTGGGCATAACGCGGCTTGGGCCGGAACAGACCATGCTTGGGCGGCGCCTGCTTGGCAATCGCATCGGACAGCACACGTGTCAGGCGCGGCGTAGACAGCTTGGTCATCGCCGCCGCATAGGCCGAATCGACTGACTTGAACAGGTTGTTCAGGCCAACGTTTTCGCGCGCCGAGATGAAATGGAATTTGGCGAAATCGAGGAACTTCAGCTTTCGTTGAAGGGTCTGGCGTGTCTGTTCGCGGACGTAAGCATCCAGACCATCCCATTTGTTCACCGCAACCACCAGCGCGCGGCCGGATTGCACGACGAAGTCCGCGATGTGGGCATCCTGGTCGGAAACATCCGCCTGGGCGTCGACCATCAGGATCACCACGTTGGCATCCTCAACCGCTTTCAGGGTCTTCACGACCGAGAATTTCTCGATCGCCTCGAACACCTTGCCGCGCTTGCGCATACCAGCCGTATCGACGAGCACGTAATGACGGCCGGCCCGCTCGAAATCGATTTCGATCGAATCCCGGGTAGTGCCCGGCGCATCGAAGGCGATCACCCGCTCTTCGCCGAGCAACGTATTGATCAGCGTGGACTTGCCGACATTCGGGCGACCGACGATCGCCACGCGGACCGCTTCGGTCGCGACCTCCTCATCCTCCGGCTCGGGGAATTCCTCAAGCGCCAGATCGACCAGATTGCGCACGCCGTCGCCGTGGGCGGCCGAAATGGCATACGGCTCGCCCAGCCCCAACTCGTGGAAATCGGCCTCGACCATGCCACGATTCAGCCCTTCGGCCTTGTTGACCGCAACAAGGACCGGGCGCTCCAGACGCCGCAGCTTGTTGGCGATTTCCTTGTCGTGCGGCGTGATTCCCGTCCGACCATCGACCACGAAGATAACGGCATCCGCCTCGGCGATAGCCTGCTCGGTCTGGCGCGCCATTTCGTGCAGGATGCCATCCTTGACCAGCGGCTCGAAGCCGCCGGTATCGACCACCAGATAGGGCTTCCGGCCAAGTCGGCCATGCCCGTAGTGGCGGTCTCGCGTCAGCCCCGGCAGATCGGCAACAATCGCGTCGCGCGAGCGGGTCAGGCGGTTGAACAGGGTGGATTTGCCGACATTGGGTCGGCCTACCAGAACGATGGTCGGTTTCATTTCGGCTCGATCAGGCGAAGTTCGCCACCGCTGGTCTGAACCAGGAAGGCCGAATCGAACACTTTCACCGGTGCCTTGATCGGCTCGCCGTCCGTTTTCTGGCGCCCGACGAAAGCCCCCTCGTCACGCGACAGGAAGTGCACATAACCCTCGGCATCACCCACCGCGACATACCCGAGACGTACCGCGGGTGCCGAAACGCGTCGGTTCTTCAACTTGTCCTGCTTCCACAGGCTGCTGCCCGAAAGTCGGTCGAGGCCGTAGACGACGCCCTGATCGTCCGTGACGAACAGGTAGCGACCATCCAGCGCCAGGCCGACCGAAGACGAAATGTCACGCGACCAGATCAGGCTGCCGCCCTGCGCCATGTCGAAGCAGGCCACCCGCCCTTGAAAGGCCACGGCACACAGTTGCGAGCCTTCCATCACCGGCGGCGCCACGACATCAGCCACCCGGTCGAGTTCGGTCGCCCCCTTCGGCAACGCGACGGCACCCTCCCAGACCGGTGCGCCGTTCTGCAGGGACATGGCAACGATCTTGCCGCCCGGGAAGCCGGCAAAGACGAAACGATCGGCAAAAACCGGAGCACTTGTCGTACGGACCGACAGCGCCGGCGTCGAACGCTGATAGACCCATTTTCGGGCACCATCCTCAAGACCGAACAGGAAGATGCTGTTGTCACCGCTGCGCACGGCGACGCCTTCGTCACCGACGGTCGGCGGGGCCAGCACCTCGCTGTTCACCCGTGCCTGCCAGCGCGGCTTGCCATCCTCTGCCGAAAAAGCCAGCACCTCGCCTTTTGGCGTACCGACCACCACCAGACGGTCATTGGCACCGACGCCGGCCGACAGCGGCTGGCCGACATCGATCTTCCAGACACGCTTGCCCCCCTCGAACTTCTCCAGTACGCCCTTGCCGGCGGCGGCGTAAACGGCGTCACCGACCGTTGCCGGCACGAAAACCATATCGTTGCCGGCCTTGGGCACGCTGACCGACCAGCGGGTCGTGAATTCGGTTCCTGCGGTCAACGGCGGCAAGGGCGACATTTTGGGGCCCGACGAACCGAAGGGATTGATGGCATCCAGCGCATTCGACATCGTGCTGCAGCCACCAGCCGCCAGCACCGACAATACGGCAAGCGTGATCAGACGACTACGCATCAGGCGGCCTCGCCCATACTGTCGAGTTTCTGTTGCAACAACTCGCGCGAAGCGGCGTTCGCCGGTTCGCCCATTTTTTCCAGCGCCGTCCGGTAAGCGTCACGCGCATCGTTCCTTTTCCCTTGTGCTGCCAGCACATCGCCCTTCGCTTCGAGGAAACGGGCATCAAAAGCGGCCGCGTGACCGCCATCGAGCTGCTTCAACGCCTCGTCATACGCCTTTTCGTCGAGCAACACGGCAGCCAGACGCAGACGGGCGACATCCCGAACCTCATCCTTGGCATTGTCCGCCGCCCAACTCAGCTGCGCCCGCGCAGTCTTCAAGTCACCGCTGTCAAAGGATTGCCGGGCGGCCAGCAAGGCGCCCATGCCAGCATAGCTGCTGCGACCGTATTTCTCGGTCAACTCGCCCGCCAGCGACTTGATTTTCTGCGCATCGCGCGCGTCGACCGCATGTTCGAGCGCGTCGAACACCGCCGCCGCCTTGCCCGACTCGCCATCCTGATACCAGTTCCAGCCACGCCAGCCGACGACGGCAACGGCAACGGCCAGCAGCAGGCTGGTCACCAGATTGCCATACGCGTTCCACCAGGCCTTGATGGAGTCGATCTGTTCCTGCTCTTCGAGGTCGTAATGCGCCATGCGACTTATTCCTCTTCATCCGAATCAATGAGTTGTCCGATGATCGCTTCCGCCAGATCATCAACCTTCAATTTGCGCTGCTCGATCCCTTCCTCGCGCAACGCCTTCAACTGCGCTTCACCGGTCGCGGCCTCGTCGTCGCCGATCACGACGGCAAAGGTTGCACCGCTGGCATCCGCCTTCTTCATCTGCGACTTGAAGGAACCGCCCCCGCAATGCAACAGCACGTTCAGCCCCTGATCGCGCAAGCCTTCGGCCACGCGGAAAGCCAGACGCGACGCCGCATCGCCCTGGTGCACGAGATACACATCCGGCGCCGCTGCCTGCGGCTCGCCGCCGGATTCGCGAATCAGCGCAACCAGCCGCTCGACGCCCATTGCAAATCCGCAGGCGGGCGTGGATTTCCCCCCCAATTGCCCGACCAGGCCATCGTATCGACCGCCGGCGCAAACCGTACCCTGGGCGCCAAGCTTGTCGGTCACCCATTCGAAAACGGTCAGGTTGTAGTAATCGAGACCGCGGACCAGACGCGGGTTGATCGTAAACGGCACGCCGGCATCCTTGAGCACGCGCTGCACGCCCTCGAAATGCGCCAGCGACTCGGCACCCAGATAATCGATCAGCTTCGGCGCTGCGGCGCACATCGCCTGCAAGGCCGGATTCTTGGTATCCAGGATGCGCAGCGGATTGGTGTGCAGGCGACGCTTTGCATCGTCATCGAGGATGTCGACATGGCCCTCGAAATAGGCGATCAACGCGGCACGATGCTGGGCACGCTCGTCAGGCTGCCCCAGGCTGTTGATTTGCAGTTCGATGCCGTCAAGCCCGAGGTCAGCCCACAGACGGGCCCCCATCAGGATCATTTCGGCATCGACATCCGGACCGGCAAAACCGAAGGCTTCGACCCCGACCTGATGGAACTGCCGGTAACGCCCTTTTTGTGGCCGCTCGTGCCGGAACATCGGCCCCATGTAATACAAGCGACGGGGTTGCTGGGCCGCCAGGCTGTGCTGGATGAGCGCGCGGACGCAGCCGGCTGTACCCTCCGGACGCAAGGTCAGCTGTTCGCCATTGAGGCTGTCTTCAAAGGAATACATTTCCTTCTCAACGATATCGGTGACTTCGCCGATGGCGCGCTTGAACAGCGGCGTCGGTTCGACGATCGGCATGCGGATCGGCCGGTAGCCGTAAGCCTTCAGCCAGGAACGGACGGTATCCTCGAACAGTTCCCAGAATTCGGCTTCGTCCGGCAGGATGTCGTTCATCCCGCGCACGGACTGTAAGGTCTGACTCATGCTTGCAACTTCTTCTTGTAAGTGCGCTCAACGTAGCGCTCGATGATTTCCTTGAACTCGCCGGTAACGTTCTCGCCCTTCAGCGTGACCGTCTTTTCGCCGTCTTCGTAGACCGGCATCGATGGCGCTTCGCCGGTCCCCGGCAACGAGATGCCGATATTGGCATGTTTCGATTCGCCGGGACCGTTGACGATGCACCCCATCACGGCAAGCGTCATGTTTTCCGCGCCATCGTAGCGCAGTTTCCATTCCGGCATGCGGGCACGCACGAAATCCTGGACTTCACCGGCCAGTTCCTGGAACAGCGTCGATGTCGTCCGGCCGCAACCCGGGCAAGCCGCAACCATCGGCGTGAACGCGCGCAACCCCATGGTCTGCAGGATTTCCTGGGCAACCACGACCTCCTGCGTACGCGCACCGCCGGGCTCCGGCGTCAACGACACGCGTATCGTATCGCCGATCCCCTCCTGGAGCAGAACGGACAATGCTGCGGTCGACGCGACGATCCCCTTGGATCCCATCCCGGCCTCGGTCAGGCCAAGATGCAGCGCGTAATCGGCACGACGGGACAGTTCACGGTAAATGGCAATCAGATCCTGCACGCTGGACACCTTGCAGGAGAGAATGATGCGCTCGCCCGCCAAACCGACCTCTTCGGCCTTGGCGGCAGATTCGAGCGCGGAAGTCACCATTGCGTGGCGCATCATTTCAGTGGCGTCGAGCGGCTGCGCAAGACGGGAGTTTTCGTCCATGACGCGGGCCAGCAGATCCTGATCGAGGCTCCCCCAATTGACGCCAATGCGCACCGGCTTGTCGTAACGGCAAGCCAGTTCGACCATCTGCGCGAACTGCTCGTCCTTCTTCTTGCCGAAACCGACATTGCCCGGATTGATCCGGTACTTGGCCAGCGCCTCGGCGCAGGCCGGATGCTCGGTCAACAGACGATGGCCGTTGTAATGGAAATCGCCAATCAACGGGACATCGCAATTCATCTTGTCCAGATGGTCGCGGATCAGCGGAACCGCCGCCGCCGCCTCTGGGGTATTCACCGTGATGCGGACCAGTTCCGAGCCGGCCCGGGCCAGTTCGGCGCATTGAATCGCGGTTTTCAGATAATCCGCGGTATCGGTATTGGTCATCGACTGAACGACCACCGGCGCATCGCCGCCGAGACGAACATGGCCAATACTGCAGGCACGCGTCGCCCGCTTGCTGATCAGACTCAACATTTACTCCAGAACCAGTCGGGCAACATCGCCGCGCGTGTACGACGCCAGATCCACCGGCTGCCCGCGCAGAAAGAGTTTGACGCCCGGCGCATAACCGATGGCGACGGACAAGGGCCCCTTGCCGCTCTGCAGCACCGGCTCGCCCCCCGCAGCCACCCGCTGGGACAACAGCACGGCACCATCGCCATCCTTGACTTCAAGCCACGATTCCTGCGTCACCACGAAGCGCAGTTGCGGCACGGCATTTGCTGCGACGGCGGCAGGCTCCTGGGCAGGAAGCGACGGCGTTTCACCAAGCGAACCACCCGATACGGCAGCCGTATCGCCAACCGCCTGCGGCATCATCGTCTGCTCGGCACTGCTGCCAGGAGGAAATGCCGGTTCGACAGGGGAAGTCTGTGCCACCTGTTCAACGGGAGCCTCCTTCCGCGACAGGCTGTCGACCAGGGATTGCGCACCTTCGCGCAAGGCGGCCAGGTCGTTCGGCAACAGGAAATAAGCCAGCACCGCCAGGATCACCAGCACGCCGCCGAACAGCACGACCGCCCTGTCGCGAGGACGGGAACTGACCGGTACGGTGTCGAGCGAAGACTCGGGAACCGCCAGTGTGTCGACCGGCTTGCTCAGCACGACGTCGAGCTCGGCCATCAGCGGCGCCGGGTCCACGTGCATCAGCCGCGCATAGTTGCGTACGAAACCCCGGGTGAACGTATGTCCCGGCAAGGCATCCCACTCGCCGCGTTCGACCGATTCAACCTGGCGCTGCCCCAGCTTGAGGGTCTGCGCGATGTCCGCCACCTGAAGGCCGGCGGCTTCACGCGCCTTACGCAGGATCTCGCCGACCGATATCCTGACGACGGCGGGGATCGACTCGGGCTGTTCGGGCGCGTCTTCGATCTGCTCGCTCATTCAAACTGTCCCTTGAGGAATTCCTGATACTCGGGCGAAGTCGGATACCGTGTCCGCAACTGGGAGATGTAACTGCTCTCGACCAGCCGGTCGCCCAACTTGTGTTCGAGACGGATACCCAGCCACAACGCCTCGGCCGTCGGCGGCTCCATCATGCGCAACGCATCGCTGAGATAAATCTTGGCTTCGCCGAGAATCCCGCGTTGATAGAAAAGGCGGGCCAACTGGTAACGCGCCTGCATCGCACCGTCGCGCGACAACTGCACGGCCTGAAGCAGATAGCGCTGGGCGCCGTCCAGATCACCGGCCTTCAACGCGCAGGTACCGGCATTGGCATAGGCACGATCGGGCGTTTCGTACAACGGGTTCTTCAAGGCGTTCAGGAAATAGCTGATCGATTGCGACTCCTTGCCGATGCTGCAAAGGAACCAGCCATAGTTGTTATTGACTTCCGGGTCATCGGGCGAACGGTCCAGCGCGCGCCTGAAATCGGCTTCCGCCTTGGCCTGCTCCCTTAACGAGGCATAGACCAGGCCACGTACGCTATAAGCCGGAAAATATTCGGGATCGATTTCCAGTGCGCTCGTCAGATGGTCAAGCGCCGCGGCAGGATTGCCGGCCTGGTAATACAACGAGCCCAATTCGGTATGAATTTTGGCGCGACTGCGCGGATCGGCCTTGGAAGGTCCTTGCTGCCCCGCTTCCGACTGGCCGAAATTGGCCGGCAATTGTCCCTGCTGATTGCCGGACTGGGGCGCATTGCTCGAACAGGCGGCCAATCCGGCAACGACGATTGCTGCGGTCAACCGGCCAAGGAAGGAAAATTTCATGTCCTGATCTCCTGCAAGGGTATCGTCCGGCCAGCCGTCCGTCGGGTCTTGTCCCGGACCTGTCCAGCCAACTGGCCGCAAGCGGCATCGATGTCGTCACCGCGCGTCTTGCGCGTCGTCGTGACAATGCCCGCCTGTATCAGAATGTCGGCAAAGCGCCGCACCCGATCCGCCGGCGAACGCCGGAACGGCGATCCCGGAAACGGGTTGAAGGGAATCAGATTGAACTTGCACGGCACATCGCGCACCAGCGCGAGCAATTCGCGGGCATGAGCATCGGCATCATTGATGCCGGCCATCATCGTGTATTCGAAAGTAATGAAGTCGCGCGGCGCTTTTTCCAGATAGCGCCGACACGCGGCCATCAGGTCTTTCAGCGGATATTTCTGGTTGATCGGCACCAACTGGTCGCGCAAGGCATCGTTCGGCGCGTGCAGGGATACCGCCAGTGCGACCGGACACGCTTCGCGCAAACGGTCCATCACCGGCACCAGACCGGAAGTGGAGACCGTGACGCGGCGCCGGGACAACCCGTAGGCATTGTCGTCGAGCATCAGGCGCAGCGCTGCGACCGTGTTGTCGAAATTGGCGAGCGGCTCGCCCATGCCCATCATGACGACATTGGAAATTACCCGTTCGTCGCCGTGGACCGCACCAAGGGCCGCATTGGCCTGCCACAGCTGACCGATGATCTCGGCCACCGTCAGGTTGCGGTTGAAGCCCTGCTTGCCGGTCGAACAGAAAGCGCAATCGAGGGCGCAGCCAGCCTGCGTGGAAATGCACAGGGTGCCCCGGTCGTCTTCGGGAATGAACACCGTCTCGACCGCATTGCCGTTGCCGACATCGATCAGGAACTTGCGCGTACCGTCGTCGGACAACTTGTCCGACACGACGGCAGGCGGCACCACGACCGCCCGCGCCCTGAGCTTTTCGCGCAGGCTCTTGGCGAGGTCGGTCATGGCATCGAAATCCGCCACGCCGGAACGATGCATCCAGCGCAATACCTGGCGTGCCCGGAAGGGCTTTTCGCCCTGCTCGGCAAACC
The DNA here is from genome assembly GCF_021401135.1 of Azonexus sp. R2A61. Classification (GTDB taxonomy): domain Bacteria; phylum Pseudomonadota; class Gammaproteobacteria; order Burkholderiales; family Rhodocyclaceae; genus Azonexus. The sequence goes on from NZ_JACBFO010000002.1 coordinate 620,974, forward strand.
AGGCAGTCAGGCTTTCGGCATCGAAATCCAGCAGATTGACGGACATCGTATCTTCTTAGCGGCCAGCGTAAATGTTATGACCCGGGAAGAAGAAGGCGGTTTCGACAGCGGCCGTTTCCGGGGCATCGGAACCGTGCACGGCATTGGCGTCGATCGACTCGGCGAAATCGGCGCGGATGGTGCCCGGCGCGGCCTTCTTCGGATCGGTGGCGCCCATCAGTTCGCGGTTCTTGGCGATGGCATCTTCACCTTCCAGAATCTGCACCATGACCGGACCGGAGATCATGAAGGAAACCAGATCCTTGAAGAAGGGACGCTCCTTATGCACGGCGTAGAACTGACCGGCTTCCTGCTCGGACAGCCAGATCATCTTGGAAGCGATGACCTTCAGGCCGGCCGCTTCGAAACGGGCGTAAATCTGGCCGATGACGTTCTTCTTGACGGCATCCGGCTTGATGATGGAAAGGGTGCGTTCGATAGCCATGTGTTTGCTCCGAAAAAGCTAGTCGGTTGAAAAACGGGGAATTTTAGCAGACAAGTCCCCCGGACGTCCGCCTCACTGCGCCATCGCCGCCCGACGAACCGGACCGGCGAGCAATTCGAAGTCCTTGGGCGCGACGTATTGCAGCAGTTCCTTGCCGTCGCCATCGACCACCACATCGAGTCCTTTCGCCGGGTACAGCAGATGCACCCGCTTCTCGCCCAGCGGAAGGCGCTCGGCCGGCGCGCCGAAGCGTGCTACCACGGCCGCTTCGTCAAGATTGACGGTTGGAATGACACTGATCGCGCGCAGCGGCATGCCTCGCGCCGTAGCCAGATCGCCCTGGCTGAGGCGAATCTTGCGTGTCGTGCTCTCCATGTGTTCGGCCTTCAGCGCCCGCTCGCGCATCGCCGCCACCGTATCCGGAGATGCATCGACCGTCAGGATGACCTTGGCCAGCACGAAACCGAGCTTGGCCTGATTGGCGTAGGCCTCCAGCGTTCCGACCTCGTCGGGCGCGGCAATGATCGCGACTTCCAGATCGTCGCCATGCAGGCGCACGAAATCGTCCAGCGTACTCGTGCCAGGCACCAGACCAAAAACGCGCGAACCGCCCTGGCCGTCGGTTTCGATTTGCCAGGGCAGATTGCTCTCCGGATCGAAACCGGCCTGCTCACCACTACCGGGAATCAGAAAGGGAATCAACAGCGCGGCGATGATCAGTGCGACGATGGACAGGGCGAATTTCATGGATGCGGCGCTCGAAAAATGGGCCATTCTGCCACCCATCCCACAAATGAAAAAGCCGCGCCCGGCCGATTGGCGGGGCGCGGCGGCTTGCATGGGGCCTCGGTCAGAGCATGCCCAGCGTTCGCGGCAGCCAGAGCGAGATCGCCGGCACGTAGGTCACCAGGATCAGGAAAATCAGCATCGACAGCAGCCACGGCCAGACGGCAACGGTCAGTTCGGTGATCCCCATCTTGGTGATGCCGGAGGCAACGTAGAGGTTCAGACCAACCGGCGGGTGGCAAAGACCGACTTCCATGTTCACCACCATGATGATGCCGAAGTGCACCGGATCGATACCGAGCGCGATGGCGATCGGGAACAGGATCGGTGCCAAGATCAGCACGATCGATGACGGCTCCATGAAATTGCCCATGATCAGCATCAGGATGTTGGCCATGATCAGGAAGCCGATCATGCCGATCCCCGAACCCATCATGAAATCAGCCATCGTCTGCGGAATGTTCTCGTGCGTCAGCAGGAAGGAGAACAGCACCGCGTTGGTGATGATGTAGAGCAGCATCGCGCTCATGTTGGCCGAATTCAGCAACACCTTGGGCACGTCCTTCAGGCTCAGGTCCTTGTAGACGAAAACCGCGACGATGAAGGCGTAGACCGCGCTCATCGCCGCCGCCTCGGTCGGCGTGAACAGACCGGTGTAGATACCGCCCATGACCACGACGATCAGGAACAGACCCCAGGCCGAATCCTTGAACGCCTTGGCACGCTCCATCCAGGTCGCCTTCGGCATGCGCGGGTAACCGAACTTGCGGGCCCGGTTCCAGGTCACGAAGCCGAGAAAGCCGGCCAGCATCAGCCCCGGCACGACGCCGGCCATGAACAGCGCGCCGACCGAAGTATTGGTCGACACCGAGTACATGACCATGACGATCGACGGCGGAATCAGGATGCCGAGTGCGCCGGACGTCGTGATGACGCCCGCCCCGAAACTCTTCGGAAAACCCTGCTTGACCATCGCCGGCAGGATGATGGCACCGATCGCCACCACGGTCGCCGGACTCGAGCCCGAGACCGCCGCAAACAACGCGCAGGCCAGCACGCCGCCGAGACCGAGACCGCCGTGCCAGTGGCCGACCATCGACGTGGCGAAGTTGATCATTCGCCGGGCGACGCCACCATGGGTCAGGAAGTTGCCGGCCAGGATGAAGAACGGGATGGCCATGATCTCGAACTTCTCGATGCCGGTAAACAGCTTGAGCGCGACCGACTCGATCGGCACCTGCGTCATCGTGAACAGGAAGGTGAGAACGGTCAGGCCGAGCGAAATCGAGATCGGCATGCCCGTCAGCATCAGGACGAGCAGGATGATGAAGATGATGGCGGCGCTCATTGCTTGTCTCCCTTGCCGGCGTCGCTGTCTTCGCCCATTTGCTTGTGTTTCAGATCGTGCGGATGGAGATCGTCACCCATGTCGTACGGATTGACATCCACCGGCAACACTTCCTCTTCGATACCGTCGACGTGACCATGATCGTGGTGCGGCAGTTCGCCGGTACGCACGAACGACACGATGACCTGCAGGAAACGGAAGCACATCAGGTAGGAACCCAGCGGAATCGCCGAATAGACGATCCAGGTAGGCCACTCCAGGTCGGGCGTGATCGGCCCTTCGTAGAGATCCCCGAGATCCATGCCCAGCCAGGTCTTGAACTGGTAATTGGCACCGTTCTCCCAAACGAAGGTCGCGCCCAGCGAACCGACGATGAAGGTGAACAAGGCTCCGGCCGCCAGGCCGAAGATGATGAATTTGCCGCGATTGGCCGGCGACAAGCGGTTGATCAGCACGTCGACCCCGACGTGGATACCGGTACGCACACCGTAAGCCGCACCGAACTTGGCCATCCAGACGAACATGATGATGGTCAGTTCCTGGGCCCAGCCCATGTTGATTTCGAGCAGGAAATCCTGCACTGCCGGGACATCGATCCCGGTGCCATAGCGATGGACGACCGACGCGAAGATGATCAGCGTCGCAGCCCCCATCAGGAAGGCAATCAGCCATTCCTCGATGTAATTCAGAAATTTCATGTTGTCCCCCGTGGCGCCGGCGATTCGTCCGTTACCGGACGAATCGCTTCAGCCTAGTCGATCAAGTCTTACAGCTTGGCCGGATCGAAACCGGTCGCCTTGTAGACCGCGTCGATGGTTTCCTTGCCGATACGGCTTTCCATCTTCTTATGCACCGGCACCAGCACCTTCTTGAAGGCAGCGCGCTCCTGGGTCGTCGGCACATGAACTTCGGTCTTGCCGCTCTTCTTGACCATATCCAGCGCTCCGTCGTTCTCGACCTTGGCGATCTGGTTGGCGTAGCGGGTGGACTCTTCCATCGCCTTTTCCAGCTGACCGCGGACATCAGCCGGCAAGCCGTCCCAGAACTTCTTGTTGACGATCACCGCGTAGCCCAGATAACCGTGCTCGGTCAGCGTCAGATGCTTCTGCACTTCGTGCATCTTCTGGGTATAGAGGTTGGAAATCGGGTTTTCCGTACCGTCGACCACACCAGTCTGCAAAGCCTGGTAGACCTCGGAGAAGGCCATCACTTGCGGCAATGCCTTCAGTGCACGAACTTCTTCCTCAAGCACCTTGGACGACTGGATACGCAGCTTCTTGCCGCGCAGATCATCCGGCGTCCGGATCGGCGTATTTGCCGAGAAGGACTTGAAGCCGTTGTCCCAGAAAGCCAGGCCGCTGATGCCCTTGGGCTCGAGCTTGGAGAGCAGTTTCTTGCCGACCGGACCATTGGTCACTTTATGCAGATCGTCGTAATTGTCGAAAATGTACGGCAGATCGAAAACCTCGAACTCCTTGACACCCAGCGGGCCGAACTTGGCCAGCGACGGTGCCAGCATCTGGACCGCGCCGAGCTGCAGGGCTTCCATTTCTTCCTTGTCCTTGTACAGCGTCGAGTTGGCATACACCTCGACCTTGACCTTGCCCTTGGTCAATTCGCCGGCCTTCTTGGCGAACATTTCGGCAGCCTTGCCCTTTGGCGTATCGGCCGCCACGACGTGGCTGAACTTGATCACGATGGGTTGTTGTGCGTAAGCTCCGAACGAAACGGCGCAGGCAAAAAGACCTGCCAGCAGCTTGGATACTTGCATATCGGTATCTCCTCCTGAAATTTGATTGGGCACACAAAGTATTGCACCCTATTCAAATTATTATGAAAGGCATAATCCACACATATTGTGGATTTCCACATGATCCCCAACTCCTCGCCCTCCGGCTTGGCCGACACGCCCCCCGCCGGACAATCCCACCGGCTTCGCTGGTTGCTCGCCCTGCCCAAACTGGGCATCGTCCTGCTCGTCATGGCGCTGATTTCGCTGCTGGTTCTGCTGCACCGCTCGGAAACCGAAGAACAACGGACAACGCTGATCAAGGATGTCCTGTGGCTGGAACAGAGCCTGCGCTTCCACTTGAACGGCAACCAGGAACAATTGCAGCAACTGGCGATCGAACTCCCGGAAGGCGGCGGCGAAAAACTGTTCAGGCTGCGCGCAACCCATATGCTGAAAAATTCGCCGGAGATAGCCCAGATTCTCTGGCTTGACGCACACGGCCATATCGTCGACGCCCTCCCTACCGAACAGATGCCAGACACCGGCGGCGGACCGTCTGCGCGCCAGATCAGCGCGCGCGCCATGGAGCTGGCGGACAAGCTCAGCAAGCCGGTCTACAGCGAAACCTTCACCCCGCCGGGCAAAGGGGCCTTCGTCGAAGTCCTCGTACCGATCCGCCACCAGCGCAAGCCGGCCGGCGTACTGATCGCCGTTTATCCACTGGCGTCGCTGCTGTCGACGCAGATTCCCTGGTGGTTCACCGAAAAATACCGCGTCGAGATCGTCAATGACGAAAACACCCTGGTCGCCACGCAGACCGCGATCACCGGCGACAGCGGACAGATGTACCAGATCCCGTTCGACCCGCCGGGCTACGGACTGGTCCTGCGCGTCACCAGTTATGCCACGCCGGACAATACGCTGCCGCGAATCCTGATTGCCGCCATCATCCTGCTCGCCATCGGTGTCTTCTGGAGCCTGTGGCTGATCCGCGACCTGATGCGCAAGCGCAGCCGGGCCGAGGAAGCGCTGCGTTCGGAACACGCCTTCCGCGCAGCAATGGAAGATTCGCTGACGGTCGGCATGCGCGCCCGCGACCTGAAGGGCAAGATCATTTATGTGAACCCGGCGTTCTGCAAGATGACGGGCTTTGCGGCCACCGACCTGGTCGGCACGACCCCGCCGATGCCCTACTGGGCACCGGAAAATCTCGCGGAAAGCTATGCCATGCACGAAGCGGTGATGGCCGGCGAAGCACCGCCGGAGGGATTCGAAATGACCTTCATGCGCAAGAGCGGCGAGCGCTTCCAGGCCCTGGTCTATGAAGCAAAGCTGATCGATGGCCACGGCGAGCACACCGGCTGGATGGCATCGGTACTCGACATCACCGAGCGCAAGGAAGCTGAAGAAATGGCCCGGCAACAGCAGGAGCAACTGCAATTCACCGCCCGCCTGGTGACCTTGGGTGAAATGGCCTCGACGCTGGCCCACGAACTTAACCAGCCGCTGGCTGCAATCGCCAGCTACAACACCGGCTGCCTCAATCTGCTGGCCGATGGCCGCGCCAGCAACAGCGAACTGCAGCCGGCCCTCGAAAAAATCGGGCTGCAAGCCCAGCGTGCCGGCAAGATCGTCCGCCGGGTCTACGACTTCGTCCGGCGCAGCGAGCCCAAGCGCGCGCCCTGCGACCTGCGCGGCGTCATCGAGGACTGCGTCGGTTTCGTCGAAACCGATGCCCGGCGGCGCCAGATCCGCATCGAAACCAGCCTGCCGGCACTGCCGCCGGTGCCGGCCGACCGCTTGATGCTTGAACAGGTATTGCTCAACCTGATCCGCAACGCGATGGATTCGATGGGTGACACGCCGGAGCACGACCGGCTGCTCGGCATCGCTGCCTGCATTGAAGGAAACGAAGTGCGCATCAGCGTCAGCGACCGCGGCTGCGGCATCTCTCCCGAAATCAGCGACAAGCTCTATACCGCCTTTTTCACCACCAAGCCGGAAGGGATGGGCGTCGGCCTGTCGATCTGCCGGTCGATCATCGAGTTCCATCGCGGTCGACTGTGGGCCGAAGACAATTTCGAAACCGGGTCGCCCCGCGGTACCATTTTCCTTTTCACCCTGCCCCTGGAAAGCACATGAGCGAAGCCCGCGCCCACCTGGTCGACGACGACGAAGCCATCCGCGACGCGCTGTCCTGGCTGCTCGGCACGCGCGGCATTCCGTGCTCGACCTACGCGTCGGCAGAAGAGTTCCTGGCCGCCTGGTCGGCCCAGACCGCCGGCTGTGTCGTAATCGACATGCGCATGTCCGGCATGAGCGGGCTGGACTGCTTCGAAACGCTCAGCGGCCGCGGCTCGCGCCTGCCGGTGATCATTCTGACCGGCCACGGCGACGTGCCGCTGGCGGTTGCCTCGCTCAAGCGCGGCGCCTTCGACTTCTTCGAAAAGCCGTTCAACGACAACGAGCTGGCCACCCGGATCGCCGAAGCGATGGCGCTCGACGCCCGGCAACGGGCGGAAAATGCCACGGTCGACTCGATCAACGCGCTACTTTCCCGACTGACCACCCGCGAGCGGCAGATCATGGATCACGTGCTGGCCGGCAAGTACAACAAGGTCATCGCCGACGAACTGAACATCAGCATGCGGACGGTCGAAGTGCACCGCGCCAACCTGTTCGACAAGATGGGCGTCAAAACCGCCGTCGAACTGGCCAACCTGCTCCAGCGGGGACACTGACGCGCTTCCCATGCCCGGCGTTTTTCGTTAGCATTTCGGCAAATTCCTCCGGGCAAACAGGCCCCGATTCACTCCCCACCCATCCCATTGAGGACACCATGAGCGAGCACATCCATTACGTCACCGACGACACCTTCGAAGCCGAAGTGCTGCAGGCGCAGCAGCCGGTTCTCGTCGACTACTGGGCCGAATGGTGCGGTCCGTGCAAGATGATCGCGCCGATCCTCGACGAAATCGCCGCCGAATACGCCGGCAAGCTCAAGGTGACCAAGGTCAACATCGACGATAACCAGCAGACCCCGGCCAAATATGGCATCCGCGGCATCCCGACGCTGATGATCTTCAAGAACGGCAATGTCGAGGCCACCAAGGTCGGCGCCCTCTCGAAGTCGCAGCTCGCCGCGTTTATTGACAGCACGCTGTAATCACCGTAGTCTCCCTGCCTGAAAGTGCGTTCTGCGCTTTCAGGCGACGCTGGCGAATGCTTTCGCAGCGCGTCATCATCCACTCCCAAGCACACTAGCTTCCGCGCCCCGCCAACGGGCTGACGCCCGCGCTTACCTTCAGGCGCCCAACTCCCATTCCCATGCAACTCTCAGAACTCAAGACACTGCACGTCAGCAAACTGCTCGACATGGCGACCGAACTCGCCATCGAAAACGCCAACCGCATGCGCAAGCAGGAGTTGATCTACGCAGTCCTCAAGGCCAAGGCCAAGAACGGCGAAACGATCTACGGCGATGGCACGCTGGAAGTGCTGCCCGACGGTTTCGGCTTTCTCCGCTCGGCTGACACCTCCTACCTGGCCAACCCGGACGACATCTACGTTTCGCCGTCGCAGGTCCGCCGCTTCAACCTGCGCACCGGCGACACCGTCGAGGGCGAGATCCGCACGCCGAAGGACGGCGAGCGCTACGTTGCCCTGACCAAGCTCGAATCGATCAACGGTTTCCCGCCGGAAGCCAACAAGAACAAGATCATGTTCGAGAACCTGACGCCGCTGCATCCGACGCGTCACCTCAAGCTCGAACGCGAGATCAAGTCCGACGAGAACATCACCAGCCGCGTCATCGACATGATCGCGCCGATCGGCTGCGGCCAGCGCGGTCTGCTCGTCGCGCCGCCGAAGACCGGCAAGACCGTGATGCTGCAGAACATCGCGCATGCCATCACCGCCAACCACCCGGAAGTCGTGCTGATCGTGCTGCTGATCGACGAACGGCCGGAAGAAGTCACCGAAATGACCCGCACGGTCAAGGGCGAGGTCGTCGCCTCGACCTTCGACGAACCGGCCACCCGCCACGTCGCCGTCGCCGAAATGGTCATCGAGAAGGCCAAGCGCCTGGTCGAGCACAAGAAGGACGTGGTCATCCTGCTCGACTCGATCACCCGTCTTGCCCGCGCCTACAACACCGTCCAGCCGGCCTCCGGCAAGGTGCTCACCGGCGGTGTCGACGCCAACGCCCTGCAGAAGCCCAAGCGCTTCTTCGGCGCTGCGCGCAACATCGAGGAAGGCGGCTCGCTGACCATCCTCGCCACCGCGCTGATCGACACCGGCTCGCGCATGGACGAAGTGATCTACGAAGAATTCAAGGGCACCGGCAACTCGGAAATCCACCTCGACCGCCGCATGGCCGAGAAGCGCATGTACCCGGCGGTCAACGTCAACCGCTCCGGCACCCGCCGCGAAGAGCTGCTGCTCAAGCCGGACGTGCTGCAGAAGATGTGGGTGCTGCGCAAGCTGTGCTACCCGATGGACGACCTCGAAGCGATGGAATTCCTGCTCGACAAGGTCAAGTCCACCAAGGGCAATGCCGAATTCTTCGACGCCATGCGTCGCGGCTGATCCGGCAAACGCAAGGACCTTGCGGTCGACCACGGAATTCTGCAAAAAACCGTGTCGACCGCAAAAAAGCCATTGCGCTCAACTCGTTATTCAAAGATAATCGCGGGCTTCCCAGGCTGGTCACATCCGCCGGTCGCTCGCTTAAAGGAAAAAAGATGAAAGCCGATATCCACCCGAACTATCACGACATCCAGGTGACCTGCTCCTGCGGCAACACCTTCACGACCAAGTCCACGATGAGCAAGGACGCCTTCCACGTTGAAGTCTGCTCCGCCTGCCACCCGTTCTACACCGGCAAGCAGAAGATCGTCGACACCGCCGGCCGCGTCGAGAAGTTCAACCAGAAGTTCGGTGGTCTGCGCAAGAAGGCCGCCTGATTGACGATCGGCTTGACCGTTTCGCAGAAGGCAGCCCGTGGGCTGCCTTTTTATTTTGCGCATGACTGAACCTTTCGCCTTCCTGCGCCGCGGCATCCGTCTGCCTCCCGGCGGCTGGGTGCTCGCCGCCATGCTCGCCTTCTACGTCCTGGCCGGTCTGTTCGGGCGCGATCCGTGGAAGGGCGAGGACGCCATTCACATCAACACCGCCTGGCAGATGCTGCAAGGCGGCGACTGGCTGCGCCCGATGCTCGCCGGCCGACCTTTCCACGAGCCGCCGCTGTTCTACTGGAGTGGCGCAGTCACCGGCTTCCTGTTCGGCGGCCTCATTCCGGCCCACGAAGCAATCCGGCTGGCCAGCGGCATCTGGATCACGCTGACCCTGATCGGCTTGTATTACGCCGGCCGCGAGTTGTACGGCAACGACAGCGCAGCCGCCAGCCCGCTGCTGCTGGCCGGCTGCGTCGGACTACTCCTGCATGCCCACGACGCCCAGCCGATGCTGATCGCCCTGGCCGCTTACACCTGCGGTCTCGGCGGTCTGGCGACCATTGGCCGGAAGCCGCGGCTGACCGGCATTTTCTATGGCCTGTCGCTGGCCGCCTGCCTGCTCGGCGCCGGCATCGCACCGACGCTGCCGCTGCTGGCAATGGCGCCGGTCGCCTGGTGGCTCGCCCCCGATCGGCGCAAGGGCCTGCAGACCCTGCTCATCGGCCTCGGCATCGGCGCCCTGCTGGCGTTACCCTGGCCACTGCTGCTGTACATCCAGTATCCGGCACGTTTTCATGCCTGGCTGGCAACCGAACTGGCACCGTTGCTGACCCCCTTCTCGCTGTTCGGCCTCGGTCGCTTCTCGGCGATGCTGCCCTGGTTCGCCTTTCCGGCGCTGCCGCTGGCCCTGTGGACCCTGTGGTCGAAACGCCGCCAGTTGCGTGCCCCGTCGCTGGCGCTGCCGCTGGCCATGTTGCTGGCGACCTTGCTGCTGCTGGCCTGGGCCTTCCGTCCGCGGGAACTCCCTGCCCTGTTGCTGCTCCCGTCGATCGCACTGCTGGCCACCCCTGGCGTGCTGGCCCTGCGTCGCGGTGCGGCCAGCGCCTTCGACTGGTTTGCGATGATGTTCTTCAGTCTGTTCGTCACCCTGCTCTGGGTCGCCTGGTCGGCCATGGCGCTGGGTGTGCCGGAACGACTGGCCAAGCGTGTCACGGTCCTGCGCCCCGGGTTCGTTGGCCAGGTAGATCTGATCGACGTGAGCATCGGCGTGGCAGCAACCTTGTGGTGGATCTGGCTGATTGCCACGGCACCGCGTTCGCCCTATCGCAGCCTGACGCACTGGACCATGGGTTTCACCACCGCCTGGCTCGCTGCCACGGCGCTGATCCTGCCCTGGTTCGATTACGGCAAGAGCTATCGGCCGGTGGCCGAGGCGGTCGCCCGGGCACTGCCCTCGGACGAACTGCAGCACTGCCTGGCCGAGCGCGGATTGACGGAAACCCAGCGCGCGTCCTTCGATTATTTCGTCAATATCGAACCCGTCGAATACGGCAGCAAACGTTGCGACTGGCTGATCGTCGGCGGCAACTCGATGGCCGACCTGCGGGCGCCGGACGGTGGCTGGCAGAAGGTCTGGGAAGGCAACCGGCCCGGCGAGCGCAAGGAAAAATTCCGTCTTTACCGGCGCTGACCGCAGGCGGCAGCCCAGCCGCCGCGGTCTGCTCACTTGATCAGGAAATGCTCGCGGTAGTAACGCAATTCGCCGATCGACTCGTGTACATCGGCCAGCGCGGTGTGCGGGCTCTTCTTCTTGAACCCCTTGTAAATCTCGGGCTGCCACCGCCGGCAAAGCTCTTTCAGGGTACTGACGTCGAGATTGCGGTAATGGAAGTGCGCTTCCAGCGTCGGCATGTAGCGGGCCATGAAACGCCGATCCTGACCGATCGAATTGCCGCACATCGGCGACTCGCCCTTGGCCGAATACTGACGCATGAACGCCAGCGCCTCGGCTTCAACCGCCGCGTCGTCCAGCGTCGAGGCGCGAACCCGGTCGATCAGGCCGGAACGCCCGTGGGTCTTCTGGTTCCACTCGTCCATCAGGGCCAGCGTGGCGTCGGATTGATGCACCGCCCACGACGGCGACTCGGCAACGATCTGCAGTTCGGAGTCGGTGACCACCATCGCCATTTCGATGATGTGGTCACGCGCCGGATCGAGTCCGGTCATTTCCATGTCCAGCCAGATCAGGTTGTTCGCAGTGCCTGCCATATAATCGCCCAACAATTCAAAACGACGATTTTCTCACAGCTTACGCCCCGACCGTGCCCAACACCTTCAGCTTGCTCTTCCTCGGCGTTTTCTGCCTGACCCTGGGCCTTCGCCTGTGGCTCAAATGGCGGCAGATTCGCCACGTTCTGGCCCACCGCACGGCGGTTCCCGCCGATTTCATCGATCGCATTCCGCTCGCTTCACACCAGAAAGCCGCCGATTACGCGGTCGACCGCAGCAAGCTGGCGATTTTCTCGATTGTCGCCGATGCCGCCCTGCTGCTCGCCCTGACGCTCGGCGGCGGGCTGGCCGGGCTGCACGCTTTCTGGTCGCCCCGCCTCGACGGCGTCGGCTACGGGCTGGCAATGATCTTCAGCGTGATGGCGATATCCGGCCTGGTTGATCTGCCACAGACGCTGTACAGCCAGTTCGTCGTCGAGGCGAAGCACGGTTTCAACCGGATGACCCCGGCACTGTTCCTCTCCGACTTCGTCAAGCAATTGTTGCTCGGCATCGTCATCGGCGCCCCGGTGATCGCCGCCGTGCTCTGGCTGATGGGCGCCATGGGCGACTACTGGTGGTTCTGGGTATGGCTGTTCTGGAGCGCCTTCAACCTGCTGCTGATGTTCATCTATCCGACCTGGATCGCTCCGCTGTTCAACAAGTTTTCGCCGCTGCCCGACGGCGACATGAAAACGCGTATCGAAGCGCTGCTCGCCCGCTGCGGTTTCCGTAGTTCCGGCCTTCATGTCATGGACGGCTCGAAGCGCTCAGGCCACGGCAATGCCTATTTCACCGGTTTCGGCGACAACAAGCGCATCGTCTTCTATGACACCCTGCTCGAACGCCTGTCGCCGGCAGAAGTCGAGGCCGTACTGGCGCACGAACTGGGCCATTTCCGCAAACGCCACATCGTCCAGCGGATGACGCTGATGTTCTCCGCTTCGCTGGCCTTCCTGTGGCTGCTCGGTCAATTGATCGACGCCCCCTGGTTCTACGCCGGACTGGGCGTGACGCAGGCCAGCACGGCCCTGGCGCTGATCCTGTTCTTCCTGGTCGTTCCGGTCTTCCTGTTTCCGCTGGCGCCACTGACCAGCCGCCTGTCGCGACGCCACGAATTCGAAGCCGACGCCTACGCGGCCACCCATGCCTCGGCCGACGATCTCGTCAGCGCCCTGGTTCGGCTGTACGATGACAACGCGGCGACGCTGACGCCCGATCCGCTGCACTCGCTGTTCCACGATTCGCATCCGGCAGCGGCGCAACGCATCGCCCACCTACAACAACAGGAGACAAGCGCATGAAAACGATGAACGCCCTGCTCGCCGGTTCGCTGGTATCGCTTCCCGTCCTTGCCGCCGATCCCTGGGGCGATGCCGACCCGCATGCCGGCAAACTGAAACACGAAGAGAAATGCGTGGCCTGCCACGTCAGACTGTACGGTGGCGACGGCAGCAAGATGTACACCCGCGACGGCCGCCTGATGTCCACCAAGCTGGACATTCTGCAACGTACCGCCGCCTGCAATTCCCAGGTCAAGGCCGGCTGGTTTCCGGATGAAGAGGCCGAAGTCGCGGCCTACCTGAACCAGATCTACTACAAGTTCAAGGACTGATGCGCGGCCGCGTCGTCGCCGCCCACGGTCGGCAATATTTCGTTGAAGTGGACGATGGTCGACGCTTGCCCTGCTTTCCGCGTGGCAAGAAAAGCGATATCGCCTGCGGCGACGAGGTCGAGGTCGGACAAAGCTCCGCCGACCAGGGTGTGATCGAGGCGATTCTGCCTCGACGCAGCCTGCTCTACCGCTCGAACGAGATCCGCCAGAAGCTGATCGCCGCCAACGTCGACCAGATGATCGTCGTGGTCGCCGTCGAACCGGCGTTTTCCGACGACCTCGTGACACGCGCGCTGATTGCTGCGGAAAGCCAGGGCATCGAAGTACTGATCGTGCTCAACAAGGCCGACCTGAGCGACCGCCTGCCGCTGGCCCGGCAGCAGACCGAGATTTTTCGCCAGCTTGCTTACCCGGTCATCGAACTCTCGGCACGACACGGGGCCGACATCCTCAGGGACCAACTGGCCACCAGGACCAGCGTGCTTGTCGGCCAGTCCGGCATGGGTAAATCGACGCTGATCAACGCCCTGATTCCGGACGCCGGCGCGGCCACCCGGGAAATTTCTCAGGCTCTCGATTCCGGCAAACACACGACAACCCATGCCACGCTGTATCGACTGGCGGACGACAGTTTCCTGATCGACTCCCCGGGACTGCAGGAATTCGGTCTCGGCCACCTGACGCTGGACGAACTCGAACTAGCTTTCCGCGAATTCCGCCCCTTCCTTGGCCAATGCCGTTTCCGCAACTGCCGTCACGACCGCGAACCGGACTGCGCATTGCAGGCTGCCCTTGCCAGCGGCGAAATCACGGCCGGGCGTTTCGCCAGCTACCGCCGGCTAGCCGGACTCGACCGGTAAAACCCTTGAAACACGGCCGGCTAGCCAGAAAACGATGCAAGGCAGATAATTGCCCGACAGATCCCTCATCTGGGAAACGGAGAAAGCCATCAAGACGCAGCCCAACATCCTGATCGTCGACGACATCCCGGAAAACCTGAGTGTGCTCGGCGAACTTCTGCAGCCCACCTACCGGGTGCTGGCGGCAAATTCCGGGCGCCGGGCGCTGCAGATCGCCCGCGGCGTCCCGGCCCCCGATCTCATCCTGCTCGACGTGATGATGCCCGACATGGACGGCTACGACGTGCTCGCCGAGTTGCGCGACGACCCTGCGACGCGCGGCATTCCGGTGATCTTCGTGACGGCGATGGACGCCACCGAGGACGAGGAACGCGGCCTCGACTGTGGTGCGGTCGACTACATCACCAAGCCGATTCGTCCGGCCATCGTCATGGCGCGCGTCCGCGCCCAGCTCGAACTGAAGAACGCCCGGGACATCCTCAGCGACCAGAATGCCTATCTGGAAAAGGAAGTCTCGCGCCGGATGGCGGAAAACCAGTTGATCCAGGAAGTCAGCATCCATGCCCTGGCCCGCCTGGCCGAAACCCGCGATCCGGAAACCGGCAACCACCTGCGCCGGACCCAGGAATACGTCCGGACGCTGGCCACCAGCCTGCAACATCACTCGCGTTTCGCGGCCTACCTCGACGATCGGACGATCGCCGCGCTCGCTCAGTCGGCGCCGCTGCACGACATCGGCAAGGTCGGCATTCCCGACCACATTCTGCTCAAACCCGGCAAGCTGACGCCGGACGAGTGGGAAATCATGAAAACGCACGCCGAACTCGGTGCCCACGCCATCGCCCAGGCCGAAGCCGATGCCTTGCAGCCGGTCGAGTTTCTCGGCATTGCCAAGGAAATTGCCCACCATCACCATGAAAAATGGGATGGCAGCGGCTACCCGGATCATCTCAGCGGCGACGACATTCCGATCTCCGCCCGCCTGATGGCACTGGCCGATGTGTTCGATGCGCTGATCTGCGCCCGGGTCTACAAACCGCCGATGCCTTTCGACGAAGCGCACGAGATCATCGTCAAGGGCAGCGGCAGTCATTTCGACCCGGACATCGTCGCCGCCTTCGAATCGGAATTCGAAAACTTCAAGCGCATCGCCAATACCTGGGGTGAATGAAGGCCACATGAGCATCGCGACCGAGGACTCCGGCCACTCGCTGCGCAAGGCCTTGCTTCGCGTCGTGCTGCCCTATGTGGTGCTGTCGACGCTGTGGATCCTGTTTTCCGACCGCCTGCTTCACCTGTTCGTCCTCGACGCCGGACAACTGATGCAATGGAGCATGTACAAGGGCTGGGGCTTCATCGCCGTCACCGCGCTGCTGCTCGGCGCCCTGCTGCATCGCTTGCTGCGCAGTCTCGAGGATCAGCGGCGTGAAGCCGCCCAGGCTGGCAGCACGGTCCGGCAGCTGGCCGACGATCTCAGCCTGCAGCACGAACTGCAGCAACGCTACGCCGCCGCCTTTGTCGCCAGCCCGGCGGCGATCTCACTATCGTCGGTGGCCCGCGGCGTGTTTCTCGATGTCAACCCGCGTTATTCCGAGATGCTCGGGTACAGCCGCGACGAACTGATCGGACGCAGCGCCCTGGACATGGCCATCTGGGAAAGCGAAAACGCCCGCCAGATCTGGGTAGCACAGCTTCTCGCCAGCCGCCGGCTGCACGACTATCAGACCACCTGGCGCCGTCGCGACGGCAGCCCGATAGAACTCAGCATCTCATCGGAAATCATCGAACTGAACGGTGAAACCTGCATCCTTGGCTTCATTCTCGACATTTCCGAACGCCGGCATGCCGAGGCCGAAATACAACGGCTCCAGCAACGCCTGACCGCAGCCTTCCACGCTGCGCCGGTCGCTGCCTGCATCACCCGCATGAGCGACGGGCAACTGGTCGAAGTCAACGAACGCCTGCTGTCCGAATACGCCTGGAAACGTGAGGAACTGCTCGGCCAGACGACACTCTCCTCCGGTCTCTGGGGCAGCGGGGAAGAGCGGGCCCGGATGATCGAACTGATCCGCCGCGACGGTCAGGTGACCGATTTCGAGAGCATCGGCGTCGGGCGCGACGGGCGCCGTCGCGAAATCAGCCTGTCGGCCCGGATCATCGACGTTTCCGGCCTGCCGCATCTGGTCGTCTACATCGACGACATTTCCCAGCGCGTCGCCGCCGAGCGTCGCCTGCGTGAAAGCGAGGAGCTTTATCGGAACATCTTCAGCAATGCCCAGGACGGCATCTGCATGGTCGATCCGGAGAGCCTCGCGTTCGTCGAAATCAACGACGCCGGCATCAACGGCCTGGGCTATACGCGGGGCGAAATCGCCTCGCTGGGATTGCACGACCTGCAGTTCGATCTCGATGAAGCCGGCGTGCGCGCCGCAGTCGAGGGAATCATCCAGAATGGCAGCGTCACCTTCGAGAACCGCCACCGGCGCAAGGACGGCAGCATTCAATACGCCCGCGTCTCCGCCACCGCCGTGACCACCAGCGGACGCACGTTGATCAGCAGCATCTGGCAGGACATCACCGACCAGAAAAAAGCCGCCGGTGAACTCGAACGTTACCGGCTGCATCTCGAGGAACTCGTCGCCGAGCGAACCGCCGAACTGGCCGCCGCCCGCGACGCGGCAGAGGAGGCCAGCCGGGCGAAGAGCGCATTTCTGGCCAACATGAGCCACGAAATACGCACACCGATGAACGCCATCATCGGCCTGACCCACATGGCCGAGCGTCACACCGACGACCCCGCCCAGCTGACCCGGCTGAAAAAGGTCGACGCGGCGGCGCTGCATCTGCTCGCGCTGATCAATCAGATTCTCGATATCTCCAAGATCGAAGCCGGCAAACTCGAACTCTCCCCGGTCGATTTCAATCTCCGGGACATGGTCGAAAAAGCCGTGGCATTGGTGGTCGACCGCATCCATGCCCAGAACCTGAGCCTGTCGGTGAATATTGACCCGGCGCTGCCTGCCGAACTGCACGGCGACCCTTTGCGACTCGGCCAGGTCCTGCTCAATTACCTGT
Source organism: Azonexus sp. R2A61 (assembly GCF_021401135.1). GTDB lineage: Bacteria > Pseudomonadota > Gammaproteobacteria > Burkholderiales > Rhodocyclaceae > Azonexus. The sequence continues at coordinate 638,097 of NZ_JACBFO010000002.1, forward strand.
CGAATGCGGTCAAATTCACCGAGCACGGTGGCATTTCCATCGACATCGCGCCGTTGACCGTGGCAGCGGATCACTTGACCGTCCGCTTCGCGGTCACCGACACCGGGATCGGCATCGAACCGGAGGAACAGCAGCGTCTGTTCAGAATCTTCGAGCAGGCCGACAGCTCGCCGACCCGCCGCTTCGGCGGTACCGGCCTGGGCCTGGCGATCGCCCGCCATCTGGCCCAGATCATGGGCGGACAGGCGGGCGTGGACAGCCAGCCGGGACACGGCAGCACCTTCTGGTTCACCGTGCGCCTGCAGCCGGCCGATCAGCCGGCTGTTGCCGAAGCGCTCCGCTCCACCCAGGCGGAATCCAGGCTGACCGCCCGCACTCGCCCCGCTCACGTTTTGCTGGCCGAAGACAACCCGATCAATCAGGAAGTTGCGGTCGACCTGCTGCGCAGCGCAGGAATGACCGTGGACATTGCCAGCAACGGCGCCCAGGCATTGGAACTCAGCCGGCAGCACTGCTACGACCTGATCCTGATGGACATCCAGATGCCGATCCTGGATGGTCTGGCGGCCACCCGGAAAATGCGGGCGGACAACGTCCGGACGCCGATCCTGGCAATGACCGCGAATGCCTTCGGCGAAGACCGCAAACGCTGCCTGGAAGCCGGCATGAACGATCACATCGCCAAACCGGTGAACCCCGACAACCTCTACGCGGCCATCCTGAAATGGCTGCCCGAGGAATCCGGGCCTCTCGTCGCCCCCGCTCCCGTCGCGCCACCGCCAATCGACGACGACAGCTGCCTGCGTGCGCTGTCCAGCCTGCCGCAGATCGATACCGCCATCGGTCTGCATGCCGTCCGCAACCGCCTGCCGAGCTATCTTCATCTGTTGTCCAGCTTCCTGGACTCGCATGGCAACGATGCCGAACTGCTGCGCCGGGCCCGTCAGGATAACCAGCGCGAGAACGCACACCGGCTGGCACACAATCTCAAGGGCGTTGCCGGCACCCTGGGACTGACCGACATCGCCAGGGCGGCCGCAGCGCTGAATGCCTCGCTGCACGACGCCGAGCCCGCTGCCAATGCCTTGCCACTGTTCGTCGCGCTGGAAAACGCCATCGACGATACCTGTACGGCCCTTCGCCCCCACCTGGCGGAAAGACACTGAACGACCATGCCCCTGTTTTCCGAACCAGCGCCCACCCCGAATCACGACCGGGAGCATGGCCTCAATCCGCCATCGCGAGCGCTGCAGCTCCTCGGCTCGGTGACCCAGGTCATCGTCTCGGAAACCGACGAAGCACGCATGCTGGACGAGATCTGTCGGCGGATCTGCACGATCGGCGGCTACCTGGCGGCCGAATGGCGTGGCGAGGCCGGGCAAGGGAACTGGATTTTGCTGCCGCTCGAGGTCGAAGGACAAAGCCGGCCAGCCTTGCGACTGTTAGCCGCATCGCCGTCGGCCGATGCCGCGGAACAGACCTTGCTCGACGAGCTCGCCAAGGCGATCGCGCTGGGCATCGGCCGGCTGCGTTCGCAACAGACGCTGGCCCAGCGGGAGGACAGCCTGCGCAAGCTGTCGCTGGCCATCGAGCAGAGTCCGCACAGCATCGTCATCACCGACCTCAACGGCCGGATCGAATATGTCAATCGGGCCTTCGTCGCCAATACCGGCTACGGGCAACAGGAGGCGGTCGGCGAGAACCCCCGGTTGCTGCACTCCGGCCTGACGCCCGACCAGAACTACCGCGAGCTCTGGGAAACCCTGAAACGGGGTGAGGTCTGGCGCGGCGAATTCGTCAACCAGCGCAAGGATCACAGCATCTACGAAGAGTTCGCGATCATCTCGCCGGTCCGACAGGCTGACGGCACGATCACGCACTATCTGGCGATCAAGGAAGACATCACCGAGAAAAAAAAGACCCAGCTAGAACTGGAGAACTACCGGCAACGCCTGGAAAACCTGGTGACCGAGCGGACCGCCGAACTCCGCCAGGCCAAGGAAGAAGCGGAAACGGCCAACCGCGCGAAAAGCATCTTCCTGAGCAACATGAGTCACGAGATTCGTACGCCGATGAATGCGATCCTCGGCCTGACCCACCTGCTGCAACGCGACCTCGATCCCGGCGAGGTGCGCGACCGGGTGCTGCGCATCGGCGAATCCGCCCAGCATCTGATGGCCATCTTCAACGACATCCTGGATATCTCGAAGATCGAGGCCGGCCGCATGCCGATCAATGTCGCCGATTTTTCGTTGCCGGAAATCGTCCTGTCGGCTTCGCGCAGCTACGGAGAGGAAGCCAGGGCCAAAGGGGTCGGTTTCGAATGCAACCTCGATCCCCGGATACCCAGCGTGCTGCGCGGTGACTCACTGCGCGTCCGCCAGATCCTGATCAACTACCTGTCGAACGCGGTCAAATTCACCGACCGCGGCCGGATCACCCTCAACCTGTCGATCACGGCCGACGACGGTCAGTCGGTCACCCTGCACGGCACGGTCAGCGACACCGGCATCGGCATTTCGCCGGACATTCTGGAGCGTCTGTTCCGTCCTTTCGAGCAGGCCGACAACTCGACGACGCGCCGTTACGGCGGTACCGGCCTCGGTCTGGCGATCAGCCGCCGGCTGGCCGAAGCCATGGGGGGTACGACAGGCGCCGACAGCACCCCCGGTGGCGGCAGCACGTTCTGGTTCACGATCCGTCTGGCTCATGCCGCCGCCAGCCCGGTCAGTGCACCAATACCGATCCCCGAACCGATCGTCGACGGTGAACGGCTCAGCGCCCAACTGAACAGCCTGCGCGGCATCGATCTGGCCGCCGGCCTGCGTGCGGTACGCGGCAAGATGCCGACCTACCGACGCCTGCTCGGCCAGTTTTCCGAAAATCACGTACGGGATTTCGAACGCATGCATGAACTGATCGCCGGCGGCCAGCCCGAAGAGGCGAGACGGCTGGTCCATGCGCTGAAAGGCGCGGCCGGCACGCTGGGCGCCAACGACATCTACCGGCTGGCGACCGGCCTCGATCTGGCCATTCGCCAGAACGAGGCGATGGCCGACTGGCCAGCCATGATCGATCGCTGCGCCGCCGCTTACGACGATCTGCGCCGACAGTTGAACACGCCGCTCGACGAACCGCCGACCAGCGCCCCGGATGCCTCGCAAACGAACGAACCGGCCGCCATCCCCTTGCTGCAGACCCTTCGCCGCCAGTTGCTGACGGGCGATTTCTCGGCGCTGGGCGAAGTCCAGCGCAATGCCGAACGCTTGAAGGATTATCTCGGCGATCGCTACGGCAATTTCGAACACGAGGTTGCCGATTTCAACTTCGAGAGCGCCATCGCGCTGCTCGACAGCGTACTCGAACAGCGCAGCTGATCAACCGGCCTCGCGCAACCAGGCCGCCATCCCGCGGCCGGCGACGTAACCGCTGGCCAGGCAGGCGGTCAACAGATAGCCGCCGGTCGGCGCTTCCCAGTCCAGCATTTCGCCGGCGAAGAACAGACCGGGGTGCTGGCGGGCCATCAGCCGCTCGTCCACCGCCTCGAATGCAACGCCGCCGGCGCTGCTGATCGCTTCGTCGATCGGCCGCGGCGACACCACCGGCACCGGCAGCGACTTGATCGCCGCCGCCAGCGAGTCGATCGCGGTCAACGCGTCCGGCGGGCAAAATTCGCGCAGCAGGCCGGCCTTGACGCCATCGATGCCGACCCGTCGCCGCAGGTGGTTGGCCAGCGAATCGCGCCCGCGCGGCTGGGCGAGCTCCTGTCGCAGACGCGCCAGGCTGCGGCCGGGCGCCAGATCGAGACAGAGCTGCGCCCGGCCATCGCGCGCGAGACTGTCGCGCAGTTCGGCCGACAGGGCATAAACCAGGCCGCCTTCGATACCGGCAGCGGTAATGTTGAATTCCCCTTGACGGGACAGTCGACCGCAAGCGCCGGTCACCGCCTTGACCGGCGCCCCGGCGAAGCGCTCACGAAAATGCGGCGACCAGGCGACGTTGAAACCGCAGTTGGCCGGTTGCAGCGGCCGCACCGGCAAACCGCGCGCACCGAGCAGGCTGACCCAGGCCCCATCCGAACCGAGCCGGGCCCAGCTGCCGCCGCCCAGGGCCAGCAGGACGGCAGCCGGGTCGAGCGTCTGCTCGCCATCCGGTGCGGCGAAGCGCAATGCCCCGTCGTCGCGCCAGCCGAGCCAGCGATGACGCACGCGAAACTGCACCCCGGCCCCGCGCAGGCGGTGCAGCCAGGCGCGCAGCAGCGGCGCCGCTTTCATTTCCCTGGGAAAGACCCGTCCCGAGGTGCCGACGAAGGTATCCACGCCCAGGCCGTGTATCCATTCGCGCAAGGCCTGCGGGCCGAACGCATCGAGCAGCGGCGCAATGAACGGAGAACGCTCGCCGTAGCGATCGACGAATGCCGGCAGCGGTTCGGCATGCGTGATGTTCAAGCCGCCCCGGCCAGCCATCAGGAACTTGCGGCCCGGCGACGGCATTGCGTCGAAAACCGTCACCTGCAGCCCGTCGACCGCAGCCAGTTGCTCGGCTGCCATCAGCCCGGCCGGTCCGCCGCCGACGATGGCGACCTGGCGCTTCATCGTCAGGCCTCGGCCTCGCCGGCTTCCGGCTCGTCGAGCAGGCCGGCGGGGATTTCCTCCTCGTCGAGCGGCACGACGGTGACCGCCACTTCCGGCTCGGCACCGCCGCCGCCCAGGATGATGCCGCGCAACGGCGAGATGTCGGAAAAGTCGCGGCCGATGGCCAGCGTGATGTGTTCGGTATCCGGCAACAGGTTGTTGGTCGGATCGAAATCGACCCACTCGCCACTGCCCGGCGCATAAACCGAAACCCAGGCATGCGAGGCATCGGCACCGATCAGGCGCGGCCGGCCCGGCGGCGGCCGGGTCAACAGGTAGCCGCTGACGTAGCGCGCCGCCAGACCGAGCGCCCGCAGGCTGGCGATCATCAGGTGGGCGAAGTCCTGACAGACGCCGCGCTTGTTGACCAGCACTTCGAGCACCGGCGTCGACACCGTCGTCGCTTCCGGGTCGAATTCGAATTCGTCGAAGATCTTGGCCATCAGGTTGCGCGCACCGACCAGCACCGGCGTCTCCGGCGGAAAGCAGTCGGCCGCGAAATCGGCCAGTTCATGCTTGACCCGCACATGCGGGCTCTCGAAAAGATAGCGCACTGCCTCCAGGTCGCCCGGCTCGGGGGCCGTGGCGTCGTAGGCCAGCCGGTCGCGGACGATCTCCCAGGGCAGCGAGGCGGCAAGCAGTGCATCGTCGGCCGGGTGCGGCAGCACCGAGATGTTCATCGCCGAGCGGATGCGCAGGCTGTCGTGCGGTGCGTGGAAGGCAATCCAGCTGACCGGATTGCCGAAGGCATCGACACCGTCGCGGCGCCAGGTCGGCGACGGCTCGATGTCGATCCGCTGTTCGTGCACCAGTTGCCAGGGCAGGAAGCGCGGCGACAGGTGCAACTGCTGATGCGACAAGGAAATCGCCCCGCCGTAGTCGTAACGCGTTTCGTGCAGGACGTGATAACGAACCGGTTGCATCTCAGACCGCCATCGTCTGCCGGCTGACATCGCCGACATGGGTGAAGTAACGCATCGCCAGCCACTCGGACAATGCACCGGCCGCCGCATTGAGGGCTTCCAGACGATCGGCGAGTTCATCGCAGGGCGCGCAGTGGCGGCACTGGCTGAACTGCAGGTGTTCCAGTTGCTCCAGATTGAAGCTGCGCAGGTTTTCGGTCGCCGCCGACAGTTGACCGTCGTGATCGGCGCCCAGTTCGCGCGCCATGCGCTCCAGGTAACGGCCGAGCAGATCGGCCTGGAACATCACGCCGTGCGGGTTCGAATCGTCGAAAACCAGCAGGTCGATGACCGGCAGCAACTCCGGCGAACGCGAGTAGCGCGAACGGTAGGTGATGATCGAATCGGCCAGTTCGAGCAGCCAGTCCAGGCAGCCGGCCGCCCGCGTGGACGGCATGCGCAGGAAACTGGCGATGGTCTGGGCGAGGAAGGACAGACGCTCCAGACGACGGCCGATGATCAGGAAGCGCCAGCCGTCGTCGCGCGTCATGTTGTCCATCGCAAAGCCGTTGAGCGATGACGAAACGAGCAGCACGCGATCGAGGAAGGCGATCGCCTCGGTCAGCGTCGGATGCTTCTTCTGTGCGGCCTGCTGCTCCCGCTGCAGACTGTTCAGCGAATGCCAGTGATCGAGCGACAGGCGCTCGCGAACGTGCGTCGCCGACCACATCAGGCTGCGGATGCTGCCGGCCAGGCTGCCCGGCTGGTTCGGGTCGTAGATCGCCTCGAGCAGCGCATGTTCGCCGCCTTCGACCACTTCGTTGTCTTCTTCCGGCGACGGCAGCACGCCGAGACGTTCGGCCAGTTCGAGAATGGAGGCGACGGCCGGCGTCTTCTCGCCGCCGGCATCGACGACGCGGGCCAGGGCAACGCGCAGCAACCGGGCGCTGTCGTCGAAACGTTCCGAATAACGCCCGAGCCAGAACAGGTTCTCGACCACGCGCGACGACAGATTCGAACCGGAGCGCACCAGATCGCGCACGCCGACCGACGGCTTGAGCAGTGTGAACTGGCTGACCGGACCGTCGGTCAGTACCCAGGTATCCTTCGACGCCCCGCCGCGCTGCATCGAGATGATGCGCGCCGTGGCGCCCTGGGCGACGCGGGTCAGGCCGCCCGGCATCACCGAGTAGCCACCGTCGGCATTGGCTACCGCGTAGGCGCGCAGGCCGACCGGCCGGGCAATCAGCCGGCGCTCGTGCGAACGGCTCCAGGTGGGCGCCTGCGACAGGTTGACCATTTCCTGGGCAACATAGGCATGCGGCCGGGCCTCGATGCGGCGCAGCATCTCGGCCCGCGCGTCGCCTTCCAGCTCGAAGCCGAACACCGGGTCCATGCGCTGCGTCGGATAGGCCGGCTTGATGACCAGTTCGTCGAAATGCTTCTTGACATAGTCGAGCGCCGGCTTCTCGCCGCACCACCAGGTGGCGACCGACGGCATCGCCAGACGCTCGCCGAGCAGCCGTTCGCAGACGCCGGGCAGGAAGCCCATCAAGGCGCCGGAAGTCAGCAGGCCGCTGCCCAGCGCATTGGCGACGACCACCCGGCCGGCCCGCACGACATTCAGCAGACCGGGCACACCGAGCGCCGAATCGCCGCGCAGTTCGAGCGGATCGCAATAGTCGTCGTCCTGCCGGCGGAGGATCACATGCACCCGCTTGAGGCCGCGCAGGGTCTTCAGGAAGACGCTGTCGCCGCGCACCGTCAGGTCCTGCCCTTCGACCAGCGGATAACCGAGGTAACGGGCCAGGTAGGCGTGCTCGAAATAGGTTTCGTTGTACGGACCGGGCGTCAGCAGCACGATGTGCGGCGTCTCGTCGCCTTCGGTCGGCGCCAGAGAGGACAGCCCGTCCTGCTGGTCGCGGAAGAAATCGGCCAGATGCTGCACGTTCAGATCGCGGAACATTTCCGGGAAGACGCGCGACACGATCAGCCGGTTTTCCAGCGCATAACCGGCACCGGACGGCGCCTGCGTGCGGTCGGCGATCACCCACCAGCGGCCGTTCGGCGAGCGCGCCAGATCGACCGCGTAGTGATGCAGCCAGGTACCGCCCGGCGGCTTGATCCCCTGGCAGGGCCACAGGTAGCCGTGCTGACCATAGACCAGCGCCGGTGGCAGCAAGCCCTCGGCCAGCAGGCGCTGCTCGCCGTAGAGATCGGCCAGCATCGCGTTGAGCAGCGCGGCGCGCTGGGCCACCGCAGCCGACACCTCGGCCCATTCGTCAGGCGGAATGATCAACGGCACCGGGTCGAGCGCCCACGGCCGGTCGGCGCCATTGGGATCGGCGTAGACGTTGTAGGTCACGCCGTTCTCGAGGATGCGTCGGTCGACGAATTCGAGGCGCTGGTGCATTTCCTCGGGCGCCACCGAATCGAGGTGGATGAAGAATTGCCGCCAGTGTGCGCGTACGTTGCCGTCGCCGGTCAACATTTCGTCGTAGCGGCGGGCACTGTGCGGGTAGATGGCGAGGAGCGTTCGGGCCATGGCAGGAAAAGAAACAGGCCGTTCCCGGCCTGTCTGCGGTCAACCGCGATTTTTCGCGGTTTTCCGTCTCGGTTTTCGCGATTAGAAACGGCGCAAGTCTAGCGTAAACGGGTGTTCGGCGCTGACTTCCGGCGCCGCCACGGTCATCCGTCCCGGCGTGTGACCGAAGCGGAAGAAGCGCGCCAGGCGGCGGCTTTCGGCTTCGAAGGAGTTCACCGGGAAGACATCGTAGTTGCGACCGCCCGGGTGCGCGACGTGGTACTGGCAACCGCCCAGCGAACGCTGCATCCAGGTATCGACGATGTCGAACACCAGCGGCGCATGCACGCCGATCGTCGGATGCAGGCAGGACGGTGGCTGCCAGGCGCGGTAGCGCACGCCGGCGACGAATTCGCCGTTCTTGCCGGTGTTCTGCAGCGGCACCGGCACGCCATTGCAGGTCAGCACGTAGCGGTCCGGCGCCATGCCGGTGACCTTGACCTGAACCCGCTCGACCGAGGAGTCGACGAAGCGGACCGTGCCGCCGACCGCCCCTTCCTCGCCCATGACGTGCCAGGGTTCGAGCGCGTGGCGCAGTTCGAATTCGATGCCCTTGACCGAAAAATCGCCGTATTTCGGGAAGCGGAACTCGAAGTGCGGTGCAAACCATTCGGTCTTGAAAGCGAAACCGGCGAGGTTCATTTCCTCGATCACGTCGGCAAAATCCTGCTCGACGAAATGCGGCAGCATGAAGCGGTCGTGCAGTTCGGTGCCCCAGCGCGCCAGCTTCTGCGGGCTGTACGGCGTGTTCCAGAAACGCGCCAGCAGGCCGCGCAGCAGCAGTTGCTGGGCGAGCGACATGCGGGCATGCGGCGGCATTTCGAAGGCACGCAGTTCGAGCAGACCGAGGCGACCGGTCGGGCCGTCCGGCGAATACAGCTTGTCGATGCAGAACTCGGCGCGGTGCGTGTTGCCGGTGACGTCGATCAGCAGGTTGCGCAGGATGCGGTCGACCAGCCAGGGCGGCACATTTCCGCCCGGATTGGGAATCTGCTTGAAGGCGATTTCCATCTCGTACAGGCTGTCGTTGCGCGCTTCGTCGACGCGCGGCGCCTGGCTGGTCGGGCCGATGAACAGGCCGGAGAACAGGTAGGACAGGCTGGGATGGTTGTGCCAGTAGGCGATCAGGCTCTTCAGCAGGTCCGGCCGACGGAGGAAGGGTGAATCGTTCGGCGTCGCGCCGCCGAGCACGAAGTGGTTGCCGCCGCCGGTACCGGTGTGGCGCCCGTCGAGCATGAACTTCTCGGTGGTCAGGCGCGAGTAATAGGCCGATTCATAGAGATGCGTCGTCTGGTCGACCAGTTGGTCCCAGCTCTTGGCCGGATGGATGTTCACTTCGATCACGCCGGGGTCGGGGGTGACGCGGAAGTGCGTCATCCGCGGATCGGACGGCGGCTCGTAACCTTCGAGGATGACCGGCAGGCGCATTTCCTCGGCGGTCGCCTCGACGGCGGCGACGACTTCCAGATAGTCGTCCAGCGTCTGGGTCGGCGGCATGAAGATGTACAGCTTGCCGTCGCGCGGTTCGGCGCACATCGCCAGGCGGGTGATCCAGGCGGCGGATTCCTTGAAGCCGGGCACGGTGTCGGTCGGCTTTTCCCACGGATGGCCGAGACCGTCCGGGCCGCCCCGGCCCTGCCCCGGTCCGCCCTTGCCGTACGCCGGCTGCTGCACACGCAACTGGGCGAAAGCCTGCCGCGCACCCGGCTCGCCGGAAACGCGGCCGCGCAGTTCGGCCCAGCTGGCCAGCGGATCGGTCGCCGTCTCGGCATCCGGCGCGTTGACGTAGGGGAAATCGCTCTTGGATGTCCAGGGCTGCGAATCGAGCGGCAGGCGGTAACCGAGCGGCGAATCGCCGGGAATCAGGTAGCAGCGTTCGGAACGCAGGAACCACGGGCCGGTCTGCCACTGGTTCCAGACATTCTTCATGATCGGCAGCGTGTGACCGACGACGTGGGTCATGCCCTGCGTGAACACCTTCATCAGGCGGGCGCGCTCGAGCGGATCGTCGACGCGCGAATCGAAGGGATCGACGTTGCCCGGCAGACGGCGTTCGCGCCACATGTAGTAATAGACGTCCTCATACGCCGGGAAGACATGTTCCGACGTGACGCCCAGACGTTCGGCAACGCGCTTCAGGAAGCGCTCGGCATGCTCGGCGGTGACGTCGTAGTTCCTGCGCTCGTCGGCATACAGCGCCGGCGAATTCCAGATCGGCTCGCCGTCCTTGCGCCAGAAGCAGTTGAGCGACCAGCGCGGCAGCTGCTCGCCGGGATACCACTTGCCCTGGCCGAAATGCATCAGGCCGTTCGGCGCGTATTTCTCGCGCAGACGATGGAACAGGTCGGCCGCCAGCAGGCGCTTGGTCGGGCCGAGGGCAGCGGTGTTCCATTCCTCGCCGTCCGGATCGTCGGCCGAGACGAAGGTCGGCTCGCCGCCCTGGGTCAGGCGCACGTCCATGCGCAGCAACTCTTCGTCGATCTGCTGGCCGAGACCCTCGATCTCGACCCACTGCTCGTCGGAATACGGCTTGGTGACGCGCGGCGCTTCCCAGATGCGGGTCACCGACATGTGGTGTTCGAACTCCGTCTCGCATTCGTCGATGGCGCCGGTCACCGGCGCGGCCGAGGCCGGCTCCGGCGTGCAGGCCACCGGAATGTGCCCCTCGCCGGCAAACAGCCCGGAGGTCGGATCGAGGCCGACCCAGCCGGCGCCCGGCAGATAGACTTCGGCCCAGGCGTGCAGGTCGGTGAAGTCGGCCTCCGGCCCGGACGGGCCGTCGAGCGATTTGACGTCTGCGGTCAACTGGATCAGGTAGCCGGAAACGAAGCGCGCGGCCAGCCCCAGGTGACGCAGGATCTGCACCAGCAGCCAGGCCGAATCGCGGCACGAACCAGTCTTCTTGGTCAGCGTTTCCTCCGGCGTCTGCACGCCCGGCTCCATGCGGATCGTGTAGCCGACATCGCGCTGCACCTGCGCGTTCAGCGCGACCAGGAAATCGACGCTGCGCTTCTTTTCCAGCGGAATCGCCGCCACGTACCTGTCGAACAGCTCGCCGCCGGCCACCTTGTACAGATAGGGCGTCAGCTCATGGCGCTGCCAGTCCTCGTAGGTAAACGGAAAATTCTCGGCATGCTCCTCGAGGAAGAAGTCGAACGGGTTGATCACCGACATCTCGGCCACCAGATCGACCTCGAAACTGAACTCGCGGGTCTTCTCCGGGAACACCAGGCGGGCCAGGTAATTGCCCTGCGGATCCTGCTGCCAGTTGATGAAATGCTTGTCCGGACCGACCTTCAGCGAATAGGACAGGATGCGCGTCCGCGAATGCGGGCAGGGACGCAGGCGGATGACCTGCGGGCCGAGATTGATCAGGCGATCGTACTTGTATTTGGTGACGTGACTCAGCGCGACGTGTTTGGACACAACTTTGCTCCGGGCAAAATGACTTCGGGCTTAAAAGCAAGAGCCGAACCAGCCCGCAAGCCCTTGTTTTTGCTAGCGGGGTATTTTCTCATGCACTCGATGAACGCCCGATGACATGGGTTTTGCACCGACGCGGTGCATTGACAGTTTTCGGGAATGCCCTGTTTGGGGGCATGTCTTTTTGGGAAATCGAGCGGGGGTTTCTGCCCATTGCTGTGACGTGGGGCTCCGCGCCTGACGCGCGGGTTGGGTTTTCTGAACGGATGTTTTCCGCCGTTGACCGGCGGGCGTCGTTGTTACGGAAGCGCCGGGTTCCGCGCCTGAGGCGCGGGCTTGCTCCTTTTTATCGCTGTGTTCCGCGTTGACCGCGGGCTTACTTTCTTTTGCTTCGCCAAAAGAAAGTAGCCAAAGAAAAGGCGACCCTGACTTTCGCGGTCGGCGTGCCGCCGACTCCCCTGCGCGACTCGAAGGACCGGGCGGCTGGCTAAACTCGGCCCTGCGGGCCTCAGACAACGCCAGCCGAAATCCCCCGGCCCTTCTGCGTTGCTCGGCGCGAAAGACAGGGAACCGGGAAAACGTCACGGCGGAAACCCTGGTGGAAAAAATGGCTTTTGGGCCGTCGACCGCAAGATTCTCTTTTTTGCGCTTCTTGTGCGGTCGACCGGCTTTTTCGCCCATTTTCCCCGTTGACCGCAGCAAGCCATCGGCGTTGGGCCCCTTGAGAGGCGCCGAGCAACGCAGGGCGGTCGGGGGCCGTCGGCTGGCGTTGTCTGAGCCGCGCAGCAGCGAGTTTAGCCAGCCGCCCGACCGCCCGAGTCGCGCAGGGAACCGGGCAACGCCCGGCGCCGACCCTGGGTCGCCTTCTTCTTTGGCTACTTTCTTCTTGGCGACGCAAGAAGAAAATACGCCCGCCGGTCAACGGCGGAAACCAGCCTTTCAGAAAACCCCACCCCAAAAAAACATCCCCCGTTAAACTCCCCCCCCAAAAAGCCCGCCCAAAACCATGCCCTCACCCACCCCCACCCAGCGCATCGTCAAAATCCGCCGCGACTACAACGCCTGGGTCGCCCGCGAAACGCTGGAGGATTACGCGCTGCGCTTCACGCCGCGCAGTTTCCGCAAATGGTCCGAATTGCGCGTCGCCAACACCGCCTTCGGCGCGGCGTCCTTTCTGGTGCTCGAAGCGGTCGGCGCGACGATGCTGGTCAACGCCGGCTTCATCAACGCTTTCTGGGCGATCCTGGCGACCGGGCTGATCATCTTCCTGCTCGGCCTGCCGATCTCGCACACCGCCGCCAAGCACGGGCTGGACATGGACCTGCTGACGCGCGGCGCCGGTTTCGGCTACATCGGCTCGACCATCACCTCGCTGATCTACGCCTCCTTCACCTTCATCTTCTTCGCGCTCGAAGCGGCGATCATGGCTTACGCGCTGGAGCTGGCCTTCGGCATTCCGCCGGCCTGGGGCTATCTGATCTGCGCGCTGGTGGTGATCCCGATGGTCACCCACGGCGTCACCGCGATCAGCCGTTTCCAGGCGTGGACGCAGCCCTTGTGGATCGTGCTGCTGGTTTTGCCCTATCTGTTCGTGTTGACCGAAGAGCCCGAGGCCTTCCGCGGCCTGCTCGGCTATGCCGGACAACACGGCAATGGCGCCGGCTTCGATCCGCACCTGTTCGGCGCGGCGCTGACCGTCGGCATCGCGATGGTCACGCAGATGGGCGAACAGGTCGATTACCTGCGTTTCATGCCGGAAAAGACCGCCGCCAACCGCGGCCGCTGGTGGTTCGGTGTGATCGTCGGCGGGCCGGGCTGGGTCGTCCCCGGCATCCTGAAGATGCTGGGCGGCGCGCTGCTCGCCTGGCTGGTGCTGCGCAACGGTTTTCCGCCCGACAAGGCGGTCGACCCCAACCAGATGTACCTGATCGGCTTTTCGCACGTGTTCGACAACACGACGCTGGCGATCGCCGTCACCGCCCTCTTCGTCATCGTCTCGCAGCTGAAGATCAACGTCACCAACGCCTACGCCGGCTCGCTCGCCTGGTCCAACTTCTTCGCCCGGCTGACCCACAGCCATCCGGGACGCGTCGTCTGGGTGGTGTTCAACACAGCCATCGCGCTGCTGCTGATGGAACTCAACGTCTTCCAGGCGCTCGGCCAGGTGCTCGGGCTGTATTCGAACATCGCCATTTCGTGGATGACCGCGGTAGTCGCCGATCTGGTGATCAACAAGCCGCTCGGCCTGTCGCCGAAGGGCATGGAGTTCAAGCGCAGCCACCTGTACGACATCAATCCGGTCGGCGTCGGCGCGATGGCGGTCGCCTCGCTGCTGTCGGTGCTCAGCTTCGCCGGTGCCTTCGGCAGCGTGTTGCAACCCTACGCGCCCTTCGTGGCGATCGCCACGGCCTTCGTCGTGTCGCCGCTGATCGCCTGGTGGACCGGCGGCCGCTACTATCTGGCCCGGCCGCAGGAGGCTGCGGTCAACGCCGGCAAATGCGCGATTTGCGAGCGCGAGTACGAAGCCGAGGACATGGCGCACTGCCCGGCCTACCAGGGGCCGATCTGTTCGCTGTGCTGCTCGCTCGATGCCCGCTGCCACGACCTGTGCAAGCCGCAGGCCAGCCTGGTCGCGCAATGGCATGCGCTGCTCGCCCGCTTGCTGCCGAAAGCCGCGCTGCCCTACCTGGAAACCGGCCTCGGCCATTACCTGCTGCTGATGGCCGGCATCGTGCCGGTGCTGTCGCTGGTCCTTGGCGTTTTGTACACCCACGAACTGCTGGTCCTCGGCGACGCCGCACCGGAAATGACCGCCACGCTGCGCGAAACCTTCTTCAAGACCTTCGCCGCCTTGCTGCTGCTCTCCGGCGTCGGCGCCTGGTGGATGGTGCTGACCCAGGAAAGCCGGCGCGTCGCGCAGGAAGAGTCGAACCGCCAGACGCAGTTGCTGATGCAGGAAATCGAATCGCACCAGCGCACCGACGAGGCGCTGCAAAAGGCCAAGCAAGTGGCCGACGCCGCCAACCAGGCGAAAAGCCGCTACATCACGGCGATCAGCCACGAACTGCGCACGCCGCTCAACAGCATCCTCGGCTACGCGCAGATTCTCGACGCCGACGAAAGCGTGCCGCCGCACCGCAAGCAGGCAGTCAGCGTGATCCGCAAATCCGGCGATCACCTGCTGTCGGTCATCGAAGGCACGCTGGACATCGCCCGCATCGAAGGCGGCAAGCTGACGCTGGACGTGCGCGCCTTCGACTTCCCCGACTTCATGCAGCAGATCGTCGGCATGTTCGAGCTGCAGGCGCGCAACAAGGGCTTGTCCTTCGACTACCGGCCGGCCGGCGAACTGCCCGCCGTGGTCCGTGCCGACGAAAAGCGGCTGCGCCAGATCCTGATCAACATCCTCGGCAACGCGGTCAAGTTCACCGTGCGCGGCGGCGTCGAATTCAAGGTCGAATGCCGGCGCGAGATGGCCGTCTTCGACATCCGCGACTCCGGCCCCGGCATCCCGGCCGCGGACATGGAACGCATCTTCGAACCCTTCGTCCGCGGCAGCACGGTGCAGGCCGGCGGCAGCGGCGTCGGCCTGACCATCGCCCGCATGCTGACCGACCTGATGGGCGGCGAAATGCAGGTCTCGAGCACACCCGGCGAAGGCACGCTGTTCCGCATCCGCCTCTTCCTGCCGCAGGTCCATTCGGCGCAGGCCGAGCAGGAACTGCCGCGACGCAACCGCGTCGGCTACGTCGGCGTACGCCGGCGCATCCTGGTCGTCGATAACGAAAAGGTGGACCGCGACCTGCTGCAGACCGTGCTCGAACCGCTCGGCTTCATCGTCGACCAGGCAGCCAGCGGCTACGAAGCGCTGCAGGTCATCCCGCGCTTTGCGCCGCATCTGGTGTTCATGGACCTCGGCATGCCCGGCATCGACGGCTGGGAAACGATCCGCCGCATCCGCCAGCAGCAACTGACCGACGCCCAGATCGCCATCCTGTCGGCCAACGCCTTCGACCGCGGGCTGGACAACGATGTCGGGATCGGGCCGGACGATTTCATCGTCAAGCCGCTGCGGGTCAACGAACTGCTCGACTGGCTGGGCCGCAAGCTCGACCTCGACTGGGTCACCGCCGACGCGCCGCCGCCCGCCCCCGCCGCGCCGCCCGAACCGCCGCCGCTGGTGGCGCCGGCCGGCGACCACCTGCGCGGGCTGGAAGAAGTGATCAACCTCGGCTACCTGCGCGGCATCCTTGCCAAGCTGGCCGACATCGAAAAACTCGACCCGATCCACGGCGAATTCGTCCGCGTGCTGCGCGAACAGGCGCGGCAATTCCAGTTCGATGCGATGAAGGAAATCCTGAGAAAATCCGCCCATGAGCCCCGTTGACCGCAACATTTCCGACATCGTCCTGATCGTCGACGACATCCCGGAAAACCTCTCGCTGCTGCACGACGCGCTGGATGAAGCCGGCTACGCCGTGCTCGTCGCGACCAACGGCGAAAGTGCGCTGCAACGCGCCCGCCAGAGCCTGCCCGACGTCATCCTGCTCGACGCGCTGATGCCCGGCATGGACGGTTTCGAGGTCGCCCGCCGGCTGAAAGCCGACTTCACGACGCAGCACATCCCCATCGTCTTCATGACCGGGCTGACCGAAACCGAGCACGTCGTCGCCGCCTTCAGCGCCGGCGGCGCCGACTACGTGACAAAGCCGATCCGCCCGGCCGAGGTGCTGGCGCGCATCGCCGCGCACATGCAGAACGCCCGCCAGATGAAACAGGCACGCAACGCGCTCGACGCCTTCGGCCAGGCCACCGTCGCCGTGCGCGCCGCCGACGGGCGCATCGTCTGGCAGACGCCGCTCGCCCGCGACCTGCTCAACGCCTACTTCGCCAACCCGGAAACCGTCGCGCCGGAAGAACTGCTGGCCTGGATCGCCGCCGCCAACACGGCCCGCGCCGAGCGCCGCGAACCGACCTCGCTGCTGATCGCCGACGGCAACAAACGCCTGCTCGCCTCCTTCCACGACCAGACCGGCGACGACGAATGGCTGGTCGTCCTGCGCGAGGAAAACGACGCCTCCGCCGTCGAATCCCTGATCGCCGCCTTCCGCCTCACCCAGCGCGAAGCCGAAGTGCTCTACTGGGTCGTCCAGGGCAAGACCAGCAAGGACATCGGCGACATCCTCGGCAGCAGCCCGCGCACGGTCAACAAGCACCTCGAGCACGTTTACGAAAAGCTCGGCGTCGAAACCCGTACCGCCGCCGCCAACCTGGCGCTCGGCAAGATGCGCGGCTAGGCCGCTCGGGCCTTTCCGCCATTGCCCCGCCCGCCGGACGATTGACCAGCCTACCGCTGCCGGCTGAAGGTATTGCGCATGGAAAAACCCTTTGACCATTATGGAAAAGCCCGTAGGATGCCGAACAGCTAACGAAAGGCGTCGCATCAGTCGCCACCGAATCGCACCGTGACCGCCGTATCGCCGCCAAGCACGGTTCCTTTTGCATCCAACAGAATAAGGTGGCACCGGTATGGGGACGTCCGAAGAAAACCTGCGCGCAACATCGCAAGACGGTGAAGCGATCGAGCAGGAGAATCACCGCACAAGGAATTTCGTACCGACCTCGCCCCGCTACGTGGTGGGCATCGGCGCCTCGGCCGGCGGCCTCGAGGCGCTCACCGCGCTGATCTCGCATCTGCCGGTCGATCTCGGCATCTGCTACGTCGTCATCCAGCATCTCTCGCCAACCTACCGCAGCATGATGGCCCAGTTGCTCGGCCGCGACACCGAGATGGCCGTGCGCGAAGCGGAAGACGGCGGCTTGCTCGAAGCCAACACCATCTTCATCGCACCGGCCAACCATAACCTGACGCTTGAGGGCGACACCTTCGTGCTCATCGAGACGCCACCCCGGGTAGCGCCCAAGCCATCGGTCAACGTCTTCCTCGCCTCGCTTGCCGAAGCCCGCGGCGGCGATGCGATCGGCGTCATCCTTTCCGGCACCGGCAGTGACGGCGCCCAGGCCATTGGCAGCATCAAGGCGGCCGGCGGTTTCACCTTTGCCCAGGAACCGGCCAGCGCCAAGTATTCCGGCATGCCGCAGGCGGCCATCGACAGCGGCACCATCGACTGGGTTCTGCCTCCCGACGAAATCGCCCGGCGCATCGCCGAAATCGCCCGTTCGCGCGAACACCTGGCCCCGCCGGAAGACAATCTGGGCAGCGCCTCAACGCTGAAGAAGCTGTTGGCCAAGGTCCGCCAGCACACCAAGGTCGACCTCAACGGCTACAAGGAAAACACCATCTGGCGGCGGATCGAGCGGCGCATGGCGGCCAATCGCATGATTTCCCTCGAGGAATATCTCGCCCATGTCGATGCGGTCCCCGATGAACTGGATCTGCTCTACAAGGACGTCCTGATTTCGGTGACCTCCTTCTTCCGCGACACGGCTGCCTTCGAGGCACTGGGACAGGTGCTCGACGGCGTATTGCTGGAGAAGCGTCCCGGCGACGAACTACGCATCTGGGTCGCCGGTTGCGCCACCGGCGAGGAAGCCTATTCGATCGCCATCCTGCTCTGCGAACACGGCGGCCCGGCGCTGGCCAACCTGCGCGTCCAGATCTTCGCCACCGATCTCGATCTCAATGCCATGGCGATCGCCCGCAAGGGCGTCTATTCCGCATCGGCCATCGGCTCCCTGGATGCCGAGCTGGTTGCCCGCTACTTCGTGCCGCGCAACGATGCTTACGAGGTTTCGAAAACCCTGCGCGAAATGGTCGTCTTCGCCCGCCAGGATCTCGTCCAGGACCCACCGTTCCTGCGTCTCGACCTGATCACCTGCCGCAATGTGCTGATCTATTTCCAGTCGGAACTGCAGGCACGCATCCTCTCCGTCTTCCACTACGCCCTGCGCCCGGAAGGCCTGCTCTTTCTCGGCAAGTCGGAGAACGTTTACCAGCAGGAAAGCCTGTTCGGGCCGGTACACAAGGATGCCCGCATCTTCCGCCGGGAAAACGTGCTGACCCGACCCAACCTTTCCGGCGGAGCCTTTGTCCTGTCGCCGGCCGAGAAGGCCGGCGCCGAAGCCGAAAAGATCATCGAGAAAAGTGCCGCCACGCTCTATCAGGAAGCCGCCGCCCGCTACTATCAGCCGCCCGGCATCCTGATCAACGGCAATTTCGACATATTGCACTTGCAGGGCAATGTCGGCGACTTCCTCAACGTCGGCGATGGCCGGCCAAATTTCGACCTGCCGCACCTGATCCGCCGCGAGTTCGCCTCCGATCTGCAAACCCTGGTGCACCAGGCCAAGCACAAACAAGGCACGGCCTATGGCCGGCCGCGCGCGCTCAAGCTGGCGGACGGCAAGCGCTCGGTACGGATGGTCATCCATGTGCTCGAACCGGGTAGCGCCGGCACCCCCTTCCTGGTCGTCTTCGAGTCCGTCGCCAGGAATCGCAGCACGGTCGGCACGGCCACCGGCGAAGCCGGCACGACGGTACGCGCGCTGGAAGACGAAATCGTCGCCATGCGCGAACACCTGCAGGCGGTCATCGAGGAACTGGAAACCTCGAACGAGGAAATGCAGGCGCTGAACGAGGAAGTCCAGGCCGCCAATGAAGAGCTGCAGTCATCCAACGAGGAACTCGAAGCCTCCAACGAGGAACTGCAGGCGACCAACGAGGAACTGACCACGGTCAACGAGGAATTGCAGATCAAAAGCGCGCAATTGCTCGAATTCAATTACGACCTCGAAAGCATCCAGAACTGCATCGGTTTTCCGCTGATCTCGGTCAATCGCGGCCTCGAGATCGAGCGCTTCAACCAGTTGGCGGCCGCCTTGTTCACGCTGGGTGCGCCGGCCGTCGGCATGTCGCTGAACCGCATCAAGCTACCGCACGGCATGCAGGATTTCAGCCATCTGGTCCATCAGGTGATCATCGACGGCCAACCGGTCGAACAAGCGATCAGCTCGATCAGCCGCCATTACGCCCTGCATATCGCACCCAACGTCTCGCCGCGCGGCATCCGCGGCGCCATCATCCTGCTGATCGACGACACCGAACTGCATACCTCGGAACAGATCCTGCGCACCAACCAGCAGAAGCTGATGGCCATCATGAACGCCTCGCCCACCCTTTCCAGCCTCAAGGACACGGCCGGGCGCTACATCTTCATCAACCAGAAATTCGAAGCGCATTTCGGGATCGAGTCGGGCAGCGTTCTCGGCAAGACCGACCGCCAGGTGTTCGGCGGGCGCATTGCCGACGAATTCCGCCAGCGCGACCTCGAGGTGCTGCGCAACAACGAAGCGCAGGAAATCGAGGAGCGCGTTCCGACGGTGCATGGCGAACGCATCCTGCATTCGGTCCGCTTTCCGCTGCACGGCGACGACGGCGTGGTCTACGCCGTATGCACCCAATCGACCGATGTCACCGAACGCAAGCATGCCGAGGATCAACTGCGCCTCGCCGCCCGCGTGTTCGACCATTCCGGCGAAGGGATCGTGGTCACCGATGCCAATGCCCGCATTCTCACCGTCAACGACGCCTTCAAGCGGGTCACCGGCTACAACGAGCGCGAAGCGATCGGGCGCACCCCGGCCATGCTCAGCTCGGGCAAGCACAGCACTGAATTCTTCGAGGAAATGTGGAAATCGATCGCCAGTAACGGCTGGTGGCAGGGCGAAGTCTGGAACCGGCGCAAGAACGGTGACCTCTATCCCGAATGGCTGACCATCAACTGCGTCAAGGATGCGAATGACAGCGTCGTCAACTATGTCGGCATCTTCAGCGACATCAGCGTCGTCAAGCAGTCACAGAAACGCATCGAATACCTGGCTACGCACGACGAACTGACCGGTCTGCCCAATCGCATGCTGTTCAACGACCGGCTGAAAATGGCAATCAGCAAATGCGAACGCAATCAGATGCAACTGGCCGTGCTGTTCGTTGACGTCGACAACTTCAAGCTGATCAACGACACCATGGGCCACGACATCGGCGACATCCTGATCAAGCAGGTAGCCGAGCTGCTCAAGCTCTGCATCCGCGCTGGCGACACCGTTTCGCGCTTCGGCGGCGACGAATTCACGATCATTTTCGAGATCGAGAGCCCCAGCGAAGTGGTCGTCGCCGCCCAGCGCATCGTCGACAGCCTGTCGCAACCGCATCAGCTCGACGGCAAGCAGGTGTTCACCACGGCCAGCATCGGCATCAGCCTCTATCCCGACGACGGCAACGACTGCCAGACGCTGCTCAAGAACGCCGACATTGCGATGTACCGTGCCAAGGAACGCGGCAAGAACAATTTCCAGTTCTTTACCGGCGAACTGCGCACCCTGTCGCACGACCGCATGTACCTGATCAACGACCTGCGGCAAGCCCTGGCCAGCAAGGCCTTCCATCTCGTCTATCAGCCGCAGCTCGACATGCAGACCGGCCAGCTGACCGGCCTCGAGGCATTGCTGCGCTGGGATCACGCCGAACGCGGCCTGGTACCGCCCAACAAGTTCATCCCGCTGGCCGAGGAAATCGGCCTGATCGACGCCATCGGCGAATGGGTGCTCAAGGCCGTGTGCGCCCAGATCGTCGCCTGGCGCCAGGCCGGGCTGCAGGCGCCGAGGGTGGCGATCAACCTGTCGCCCAAGCAGTTCCGCAAGGCCCACGTGCCAAGCCTGATCGCGCGCACCCTCAACGAATACCGCCTCGAGCCGTGCCATCTGAAAGTAGAACTGACCGAGCATGCCCTGATGGACGATACCGACTACACCCTGCAGATGCTCAGCGAGCTGCAGCAACTCGGCGTCCATCTGTCGGTGGATGATTTCGGCACAGGCTATTCATCGCTGAGCTACCTGAAGCGTTACCCGATCAACGAAATCAAGATCGATCACAGCTTCGTCGACGGTATCGCCGATGATGCCAACGATCGCGCCATTGCCCGCGCCATCATCGCCATGGCCGACGTCATGGGTATGGATGTCATTGCCGAAGGCGTCGAAACGCAGGAGCAGCGGGAAGCCCTGCTCGCCAACGGCTGCCGGATCGCCCAGGGCTATCTGTTCGCCCGGCCAATGCCGGTCGGCACCGTCGAAAAATACTTCAGCAAGGATTTCCAGGTGGCGCTCAGTACGGGCTGATCGCCAAGGCATCGCTCGGAAACGCTACGCCCACAACCCCAGTTCGACCAATTGCCGGCTCGCCACCGGCGCCCAGCCGCGGTTCGCCGCCGGGCTGGCCGGGCTGGGGTGCAGGATGCGCCCGAAGCGGACCGGCAAGCCGTCCAGCGCGATCATCGCCCGCTTTTCCGCCCAGGCGCCGACGCCGATCACCCACTCGGCCTGCACCGCCTCGACCAGTCGCCGCAGATGTGCGTCGCAGGCCTCCTGCAGCGGCCCGGCCTCGCGTACCGGCAGCTTGTCCGGCGTCAGGTTGCGGCCCTCGTCGAAGAACACCAGCGGACAATAATTGGCGACGAAATGTTCGGCAAAGAATGCTTCCGGCGTCCCGAAACGCTCGCGGAACAAGCCCCACAGGCGCTGTCCGCTGACCTCGCCGCGCTTGCAGGCGAAGCCTTCGACCGGCTTCTTCGGATTTTCCGTCGCCGGCTTGTCGACCGCACCGGACAGCCCCAACCAGTCGCGCACCGCGGCAATCTCGCCGAACGGCACGCCGGTCTGCGCCATGCCGAACGGCCCCGGATTCATGCCCAGGAAAACCACCTTCTTCGGCCCGTCGCCAAAACGCTCGAGATAAGCGCGATGTACCGCCCAGGCGTAGTCGAGCGGGTTGTAAACGTGACTGACCGGCGCCGCGAAGCGCATGGCGTCAACCTCGCGGGACAGCGTTCGGGCAGCATCGACGAGACGGGAAGCAATGGAGGACATGACGGGACGGGTTGGCGGTAAAAGGCCCGATTATCCCAGATCGGGCCCGCCCGACAGCGCGACGGAAATTGCTTCTTGCCGGATAAGGGCGCATAGTGGTCGGCGCTTGAACAAGCCCGACGAGTCTTGAAAAGCCCACGCACCCGCGGTTCTGCCGGACGGCGGCTCCCCCGACATGCAGCGAAGGCAACTTAATGGCTCACCCGGATCACGCGCTCTGGAAAGAGGGTTGGCGCGCCAATCACATTCCCTTTCACCTGACGCACGTTCACCCCTTGCTGACACGCTTCTGGGCGCAACTGGACCTCGACACGACGCAACGGGTCTTCGTCCCGCTGTGCGGCAAGAGCCTGGACGTCATGTGGCTTCACGACCGGGGGCATCAGGTCGTCGGCGTCGAACTGAGCCCGGTCGCGGTGAAAGCACTGTTCAAGGCGGCGCACCTGAGCCCGCAGCGCGAAAGCCACGGCGACCTGGCCCGCTGGACCCAGCAACAGCTGACCATCTTCTGCGGCGACTTCTTCGCCATGACCGAAGCCGACCTACTCGGCGTCCAGGCCGTCTATGACCGAGCCGCGCTGACCGCGCTGCCGGAAAACCTGCGCGAATACTACGTGGCTCACCTGCACGCGATTCTGCCGGCGGACTGCCAGATCCTGCTGCTGACCGTGGAAGATCTCGACGACGAGGATGACGCGGACGACAGCATGTGCCAGTCGTCCGAAATCGCCGCGCTGTATTCGGTATATTTCTCGGTCGAACTGCTGCACGCCGAATATCATGCAGCCCGTACCGTCGCCCCCGGCGAGGAAATCGAAACGCGCTGCATCCACAAGGCTTACCGACTGCGCCGCGCGCCCCGCAACTGAGCGCGACCATCGGGCATCACCCTCCGGGGCACGCACAACGTGTCCGCCACATCATGGTTCATCTGAAATTTTCCATCCGCCTGACCTATGAAATCCTCGGCACTCCCGCCGATTTCATCTTCAACATTCACGCCGCGGCAACCGTCCGGCAAACCGTTCTCGGCGAAAACCTGCAGGTCAGCCAGCCTGTGGCGCTCGTCCTCCGACCCGCCCCGGCGGCCAACCATCGGCTGCTGCGATTGCGCGCCCAGCCCGGAACCTTGCGCATCGATTACCGGGCCGAAGTCCTGATCGATCACTGCATCGCAGCCCCGGAAAACATCGCCGAAAGCGCGGTTGCCGACCTGCCGGCGGAAGTTCTCCCCTATCTCTATCCGAGTCGCTACTGCGAATCGGACAAGCTGCAGGCCCTGGCCATCCAGTCCTTCGGCCATCTGCCCAAGGGCTACGGCCGCGTCGAGCAGATTCGCCGCTGGGTCAATCAGCGGACGAAATTCGTCTCGGGCAGCACTACCGCGAGCACCTCCGCGATCGACACGCTGCAGCAGCAGTTTGGTGTCTGTCGCGATTTCGCGCACTTGATGATCGCACTCTGCCGCGCCCTGAACATTCCCGCCCGCTTCGTCTCCGGCCTGGATTACGGCGCCGACCCGATGCTCGGCCCGACCGATTTCCACGCCTACGTCGAGGTCTATCTCGACGGCAACTGGTACATGTTCGATCCGTCCGGCACCGCGATGCCGATGGGCTTCGTGCGCATCGGCACCGGCCGCGACGCCGCAGACGTCGCCTTTGCCACCATTTTTGGCCAGATCCGTTCGGAAATCCCCTTGCTCGCCATCGAGCCGGTCATCGATCCGCAGCGTCGCTGCGAATTGCCGCGGCATCGCGGCGAAGCCTTATCCACCGATACGGCAGACCGCCCGTGACACGCCACTCAGCCGCACCGGCTCAGGCGATTTCCCGCAAATCCGCCACCGGCTGGCTGCCGAATTTTTCGCTCAGCAGGTAGTCGACCGCAGCACGCGCCGCCGCTTGCGGGGTACTCAGGCGGCCTTCGTCTTTCAGCGCGACGAACTTGTCCTTGAGCGGAAAATGTTCGTCGGCCGTGGCCCGGATACGGGTCTGCATGTCGGTATCGACGACGCCGGGGGCCAATGCGCAGATGCGCAGGTTGGCGCGGCCGTCGGCGGCGACGCCGCGGGCATGGTGGTCGAGCGCGGCCTTGCTGGCGCCGTAGATGCTCCAGCCCGGGTAGGCGCTGCGCGCCGCACCGCTGGAGACGTGCAGGATGCGCAGTTCGCCGGCATGGCGGCGGGCGAGCGCGGCGCTGAGCAACAGCGGCGCCGTCACGTTGATGGCGACCGCGGTGGCAATCTCGCGGGCATCCTGTGCGTCGAGCGCGGCCATCGGCCCGAGTACGCCGGCGTTGTTGATCAGCAGCAACGGGCCATCGTCGCCGCCCAGGAAATCGTCGATCCGGCCACTGTCCAGCCAGGCGCGCAGCGCGACGGCATCGGCCAGGTCCAGACTGGCTTCGAACAGCAATCCGGGGTAGGCGGCGGCCAGCGCGGGATTGCGCTGGCGGGCCAGGCCGAGCAGCGGAATGCCGCGGCCGAGCAGTTCACTGGCAAGCGCGGCACCGAGGCCGCGGCTATGTCCGGTAAGCAGGGCTTTCATGGTTATGTCTCCGGCGTTTTTTCCGTTTTATTGCGGTCGACCGCAGCCAGCGCCCAAATCAGGCGGCAGCGGGCCGGGATTCGTCCGGCGCACCGTCGAGCAGTTCGATGGCACGCTGGATTTCGCTCATGGCGCAATCATCGTTCCAGGCATCGACGCGCAGGAACAGATTGCGCGCCAGATTGCGCATGCGCCAGGTCACTTCGCTAACGATCACCTGCATTTCGGCAAGCAAGCCGTCGTCGCGCAGATCCTCGCCGCTGAGTACGTCAACATCGATCAGACCGGTCGCGCGCACCGACTTGATGAAGCCGTCGAGCAGTTCCAGCGCCTTGTCGCACAGTTGATGCAGCAGGTCGCCGCGCTGCCGGTCGACGATGTTGCGCAGTTCGCCGCTGGCCGCTTCCAGGCGGCCGAGCATGGCCTGCGGCGTCTCGTCGCCTTCGCGGGCATCGCGGGAAACACGATGGCCGAGCGGCTGCATCGCGCGGATCAGCACGTCGCTGGTCTGCCGGTCGAACTCTTCCGGCACGATGCGCAGGGCCAGCGAAATGCGCTCGCCGCTTTCCTCGCCGCGGTCGATCAGCGCGGCAGCGGCATCGGCCACCGCCAGCCAGGCGGACAACCGGTGCTGCTCGCTGCGCGGCAACTGCCCCGGATAACCGCTGCCGTCCTCGCGCTCATGGTGCTGGGCGACGCAGGCGCCGACGCCGACCGGCAGGTTGGTCAGGTCGCGGATCAGCAACTGGCCAACATGCGGATGCGTCGCCACGTGCTTCCATTCGCGCGGCAGCAGATGGCGCTGCGGGTGCAGGAATTCGGGATTGACGTAGATTTCGCCGATGTCGTGCAAGGCCGAGGCAACCAGCGTCAGCTGGGCGTCGTGGCTGGAAGCGTCGAGCTGCCCGGCGATGCCGGCGCAGATCGCAGCAACGATCTGCGCCCGCCGGAAGCTTTCGGGATCGCCGTTGCGCACGCAGGTGAGCAGCAGGCAGAGCGGCGGCGGAATGTGCAGCGACTTGCCGTCGCGCAGGATGCCGCGCGCGATCCGCCCGCCGGCGATGTGCGCCAACGCGGGATATTCCTCGATCAGGGCCAGCGCGCCCTGCATCAGTTCGCCGACGGTCACGCCGTCGTGCACCGACAGCGAACTTTCCAGCGGCGCCTTCAGCTTGCGCAGCAGCAGGCGATCCTGCATTTCGCGGGAAATCTGTGCCCCGCGCGCCAGCAGTTTGAAGCCGCTCTCGTCGTAGATGTCCTCGGTGGCGACGATCGCATGCGTCTCGGAAAGATCGAGCAGCTTTTCGACGCAGTGCTGGTTGGATGAATACGCGGCCATGGCAATACGCGACGTGCGCGGCGGGACTCCGACAAAATCTCCAAGGACGCCATTAGACCACAAATAAAACACGGTTTTAACACTAATCGAACATTGTTTCCGCATAAGGCTGCATGCGGAAACAATATCGAAATCAGCGAAATACCGGCTGAATCAGCATCCCGCTCTCAAGACGCCGAACCGGCATCGCGAAATCGACGCTATCGACCTGCGCACACAATGTCAGATCTGCCATCGGCAGGTTCGGCCAGGCCGGCTGGCCGAAGCGGCGGCCGAAATCCGATTCGCGCACGCGCCGGGCAAAAACCGCCGGATCGGCCGGTCGACCGCACAACAGGGCTTCGATGCAGTCGGCGCAGGCGATATCTTCGTCGCCATCGCGATCGACCCATTCCCCGGTGATCACGAAACAGACATGGCCGGCACCGCTGCGCCGGATCAGTTCGGCGGTCGCCCCGGCACAGGCCAGGCTGGCCGCGTACAGATGGCGGGCGCGGTGAAAACGCTGCAGCCCGCGCACGCCGGCGGCCGTGCTCATCACCACGGCCTTGCCGGCCAACTCGGCCTGCAGCAGTTCGCTCGGACTGTTGCCCCAGGCAAAACCGGGCGCCGGATCGCCGCCGGCAATGGCACCGACCGTCACGCTGTCGTCCAGTTGCGCCGCCAGTTCGATGGCGGCACTGACCGCAGCCACCGGGTACACCGCCCGGGCACCGCGCGACAGCGCGACGGCAGCCGTCGTGAAGGAGCGCAGCACATCGATGACGACCACCGTGTCGGTCGCTTCCGGCTGGTCTTGCAGGCGATTCAGGAAAAGTCTGGAAAAGCGCATGGGCAGAGGCAAAGCGGGCAATCGACGGGGCCATTCTAACGCCGCCCGCGCGACAGCCCGTATAATTCGCTCCCCGACCCGCCAGCCCGCCCCGAATCATGCGCAAGTCACTGAAAAACTGCTTTCTGCTGCTGTCGACCGCACTATTGCTCGCCGCCTGCGGCACCCCCGAGGACACTCGCCCCGGCCAGCCGGTGAAAACCCGCCAGGAAGCCTTCAAGGACATCCTGCGCAGCTTCGAGCCGATGGGCAAGATGCTGCGCGAGGACCGTTACGATGCCGAGCGTTTCCTCGGCTTCGCCGAAGCCGTGGTCGCCAAGCGCGATGGCCCGTGGTCGCATTTCGGGCCGGACACCGACTACCCGCCGACCAAGGCGACGCCGGCCGTCTGGCAGCAGCCGGAAAAGTTCGAGGCCGAACGTCAGGCCTTCTTCAAGGCCACCGACGCGCTGCTCGAAGCGGCGCGCAGCAAGGACGCCAAGCAGGTCGACGCCCCCTACAAGGCGGCCTACGACACCTGCAAATCCTGCCATTCGACCTTCAAGGCCCGCTGATTCCACCGCCATGCTGCGCCTGACCGAACTCAAGCTGCCCCTCGACCACGCGCCGGACGCGCTGCGCCCGGCCGTCTGCGAACGTCTCCGGCTGGCAGCCGACGCATTGCTCGACCTGTCGATCTACCGGCGTGGCTACGACGCGCGCAACAAGCGCAACATCCAGCTGATCTACACGCTGGACCTGACACTGCGCGACGAAGCGGCCGTCCTGGCCCGTTTTGCCGACGACCGCAACGTCGGCCCGACCCCGGATTTCGCCTACCAGTACGTCGCCCATGCGCCGGCCGGGCTGAGCGAACGACCGGTGGTCATCGGCATGGGCCCCTGCGGTTTCATGGCCGGCCTGCTGCTGGCCCAGATGGGGCTGCGGCCGATCGTCCTCGAACGCGGCAAGGTGGTGCGCGAACGCACGCGCGACACCTGGGACCTATGGCGCAAGAACACGCTGCATCCCGAATCGAACGTCCAGTTCGGTGAAGGCGGCGCCGGCACCTTCTCGGACGGCAAGCTGTACAGCCAGATCAGCGATCCGCAGTTCCGCGGCCGCAAGGTGCTGGAAGAATTCGTCGCGGCCGGCGCACCGGAAGAAATCCTCTACGTCAGCAAGCCGCACGTCGGCACCTTCCGGCTGGTCAAGATGGTCGAGAACATCCGCGCCAAGATCGTCGAGCTGGGCGGTGAAATCCGCTTCAATGCCAGGGTCGACCGCCTGGATCTGGAAAAAACCGCCGACGGCGTGCAGCAGGTGCGCGGCCTGTTCCTCGCCGACGGCGAGCATATCGCCAGCCGGCACGTCGTGCTGGCCGTCGGCCACAGCGCCCGCGACACCTTCCGCACGCTGCACGAACAGGGCGTCTATGTCGAAGCCAAGCCCTTCGCCATCGGCTTCCGCATCGAGCATCCGCAAACGCTGATCGACCACGCCCGTTTCGGCCCGAACGCCGGCAACCCGATTCTCGGCGCCGCCGACTACAAGCTGGTGCATCACGCCAGCAACGGCCGCGCCGCCTACAGTTTCTGCATGTGTCCGGGCGGTCAGGTGGTGGCCGCCACGTCGGAGCCCGGTCGCGTGGTGACCAACGGCATGAGCCAGTATTCGCGCGCCGAGCGCAACGCCAATTCGGCGCTGGTGGTCAATGTGAATCCGGAAGACTTCCCCGGCGACGCCAGGGTCGATCCGCTGATCGGCATGGAATTCCAGCGCCACTGGGAAAGCCAGGCTTTCATCGCCGGCGGCAGCGATTACCGGGCGCCGGCCCAGCGGGTCGGGGATTTTCTCGCCGGCCGGCCGTCGACCGCGCTCGGCCAGGTCGAACCGTCCTACCAGCCCGGCGTGCGCCTGACCGATCTGGCAAGCTGCGCGCCGGACTACGTGATCCAGGCGCTGCGCGAGGCGATTCCGGCCTTCGAGCGGCAGATCCGCGGCTATGCGATGGCCGACGCGATCCTGACCGGCGTCGAGACACGCACTTCGTCGCCGATCCGCATCAAGCGCGGCGACGACCTGCAGAGCCTGAACACGCGCGGCCTCTACCCGGCCGGCGAAGGCGCCGGTTACGCCGGCGGCATCCTGTCGGCCGGCGTGGACGGCATCAAGGTGGCCGAGGCGCTGGCCCTCGACCTGCTCGCCGAACACTGATCCGGAACGACGCGCCGGCCGCGGCCGGCGCTACGCCCTTCCCCGCTGCGTACCCCTACGCAATCTGACGTATTTCCCGCGACTCCCCGGCTCCTTAATCTGACGCTGCACCGCAACAAACGGTCTTCGACAGGATTCAAAACCATCACCCGAGGAGCTTTTCCATGAGCAATCGTCGTACCTTCATCAAGGCCACCGTACTGGCCGCCGCGCTGTCCACCATCGGCATGAGCGCCCATGCCGCCGACACCATCAAGGTCGGCATCCTGCACTCGCTGTCCGGCACCATGGCCATCTCCGAAACGGCGCTCAAGGAAACGGCGCTGATGACCATCGACGAGATCAACAAGGCCGGCGGCGTGCTCGGCAAGAAACTGGAGCCGGTGGTCGTCGATCCGGCTTCCAACTGGCCGCTGTTCGCCGAAAAGGCCCGCCAGTTGCTGGCCCAGGACAAGGTTGCCGTGACCTTCGGCTGCTGGACCTCGGTGTCGCGCAAGTCGGTGCTGCCGGTGTACAAGGAACTCAACGGCCTGCTCTTCTATCCGGTGCAGTACGAAGGCGAAGAGCTGGAAAAGAACGTCTTCTACACCGGCGCCGCGCCCAACCAGCAAGCCATCCCGGCGGTCGAATACCTGATGTCCAAGGACGGCGGCTCGGCCAAGCGCTTCGTGCTGCTCGGCACCGACTACGTCTATCCGCGCACCACCAACAAGATCCTGCGCGCCTTCCTGAAGTCGAAGGGCGTCGCCGACGCCGACATCATGGAGGAATACACCCCGTTCGGTCATAGCGATTACCAGACCATCATCGCCAAGATCAAGAAGTTCGCTTCCGAAGGCAAGAAGACCGCCGTCGTGTCGACCATCAACGGCGACTCCAACGTGCCCTTCTACAAGGAACTGGGCAACGCCGGCCTGAAGGCCACCGACGTGCCGGTCGTCGCCTTCTCGGTCGGCGAGGAAGAACTGCGCGGCGTCGATACCAAGCCGCTGGTCGGCCACCTGGCGTCGTGGAACTACTTCATGTCGATCAAGAACCCGGAAAACGCCAAGTTCGTGAAGATGTACAAGGAGTGGGCGAAGAAGCAGAAGCTGCCGAACGCCGACAAGGTCGTCACCAACGATCCGATGGAAGCCACCTACATCGGCATCCACATGTGGAAGCAGGCCGTCGAGAAGGCCAAGTCCACCGATGTCGACAAGGTCATCGCCGCGATGGGCGGCCAGAGCTTCAAGGCACCGTCCGGTTTCACGGTGAAGATGGACGAAAAGAACCACCATCTGCACAAGCCGGTGTTCATCGGCGAAGTGAAGGCCGACGGCCAGTTCAACGTCGTCTGGAAGACGCCGGGCCCGGTCAAGGCCGCCCCGTGGTCGCCGTACATCCCGGGCAACGACAAGAAGAAGGACGAGCCGGAAGGCAAGTGATCGCCGCATCTCTCTCCTGCGGTCAACGGGGCTTCGGCCCCGTTTTTTTGCACATGAAAAACGGGCATCCCGCGCGGGATGCCCGTTGTCCTTTCGGCCGGCGCGAACTCAGCGGCTGGCCGGCATGCCTTCCTTCAGGTACATCGGCGAGCGCGGCCCGTAGAGGATGCCGTTCGGCATCCCGGCACTGAGCAGCCGGCCGCTCGTCCGGGCGGCGATGATATGGCCCTGGCTGCTGATCGTCTCGACGATCTGGCGGATCGCCGCCTTGACCAGCATGCCGACCAGACCGCCGCCACCGTTATCGCCCTCGGCGCTGGAAGCCGTCGCACTGCCGTTCCACAGGATGGCGCCGCTGCGCAGATCGACCAAGCGGGCATCCGCCGTCACCCGGGTCTCGCTGGCCAGGATCGCGTAAGAAGTCCCGTACTGCTTGACCGTGATGTACAGCGCGGCGTCGGCGCCGAAGATCTCGCGCAACTTGGCCGGCGCCACCGCGTGGATGTCCGGCGGGCTGGTCAAGCCGTTGTGCTTGAAGGTTTCATCGACCAGGGTGACCGGGAAGACGTAATAGCCCGACTCGGCAAGCGGCACGGTGGCTTGCGACATCATGCTGTAGGTCGCCGCGATATCGGGCGAGTTGTTGACCGGCGGCAACACCAGGATCGAGGCCGGGCGGGCTGCCTTGAAGGCCGTGTAGTCGGCGGCCGGACGGTTCGTCGCGCAGGCGCCGAGCGCCAGGGTGGAAAGCGCGATGACGACGGCGCGCAGCACGGAAAGGGTCGGCTTTTTCATGGTTTGCTCCCGTCGACCGGACGCTTGGTCTTCAACAGGAAATCGACATAGGTCGCGCTTTCCGGATACTGCTCGCGTTCGGCCAGCAGATTGCGCTCGAACAGGTCGGTGCGGCCGGTCTGCCCATAGAGCAGGGCGAGATGCGCCTGCAGGCCCGGCGGCAATGCGCGGCCTGCCGAACGCGCTTCCTCGCGGACCTGCTCCAGCGCCTGGATAGCCTCTTCCGGCCCGACGGCACCCTTGAAATAGGCGTACTGCTGATCGGAGAAATTTCCCCAGTAATACAAGGGCTGCGGCCGCGATACGCAGGCAGTGAGCGATACGGCAAGCGCCACGGCGAGCGGCAGGCCCTTCGTGAATCCGGTTTTCATGAATGCCACCGGTCAGTTGCCAGGCCGCCAGGCGCCCCGCTCGATACCATCGACCAAGGCATCGACGGCTTGCCGGATCGCCAGGTCGAGCACCTTGCCATTCAAGGTCGAATCGTAGCTGGCGGTGCCGCCGAAGCCGATCACCTCGCGATTCGACAGCGTGTATTCACCGGCACCGGCTGCCGAGAAAACCACTTCGGAGGTCTGCACATCGACCACATTGACCATCACCTTGGCGTAGGCCACCTGTTGCTTGCCGCGGCCGAGAATCCCGAACAGCTGGTGGTCGCCGACTTCCTTGCGGCCGAATTCGGTGACGTCGCCGGTCAACACGTAGCGGGCGCCCTTGAGGGTCTGTGCCTTGCCGCTGATCCCTGCCTCCTGCTTGATCTCGGCCATATTCTCGCGATCGAGGACGGAGAAGCGGTTGGTCTGCTGCAGATGGGCGACCAGGATGGTCTTGGCCTGGCTGCCGAGGCGGTCGACGCCGTCGGAGAAGACGCCGCGCATGAAACTCGAGCGATTGTCGAACTTGCCGACCGAAATCGGCTGGCGCTGACCGGCGTAGGGACGCGATGCCGCAACCGTCTGCTGCGTACCCAGGGCGCGGGATTCTTCGGTCGCGCAACCGGCCAGCGCGGCAAGCAGGGCGACGGCGCCGAGCGCCGCGGCATTCTTGACAGGGGACATGATTTTCTCCGGGAAAGTGTTTGGCCAACCCGGCGGAAATCACCGGAAGCCGGGTCGAAAGCATGCGATTGTAGTTTTTAAACCCGACCGTGGGAATGCCTGCGTGCTAGCAGGCAAGCCCCTCGCCGGCTTCGACGAAGGCCCGGATGCCGTCCACCAGCGCTTCCGGTGCCGTCAGATGCGGCAAGTGGCCGATCGCGTCGATGATCGCCATCCGGCTGCCCGGAATCTGCGCGTGCAGGTAATCGGCGGTTTCGCGCGGCACGAAATAGTCGGCCGACGACTGGGCAATCAGCACCGGCACGCGGACCAGGGGCAGTGCGGCGCGATGGTCGGTCTGCAACACCGAACAGACGATCGTCAGCATCAGTTCCTTCGGGACACGGCCCATGGTCCCGGCAAAACGCTCGGCCAGATTGGGCGGCGAAGATTCGCCCAGCGCAGCGCGGCTGAAGGCGCTGACCCAGGCGGGATAATCACCGTCCAGGGCCGCGTAGGTGGCGTGGATGTCGGCCGTGGTGAAACCGCCGCGATAGCCCGCCGCATCCAGATAACGCGGCGAGGTGCCGATCAGCACC
This sequence comes from Azonexus sp. R2A61, assembly GCF_021401135.1. GTDB lineage: Bacteria > Pseudomonadota > Gammaproteobacteria > Burkholderiales > Rhodocyclaceae > Azonexus. Next base: position 671,304 of record NZ_JACBFO010000002.1, read on the forward strand.
AGACGGGCGAAGGCTTCGGCTTGCCTGACGCTGGCCAGCAGCAGCGCCAGCCCGCCGATCGAATGTCCAACCGCCACCGGCGGCTGCGGCAGTCCCAGCGCGGCGACGATCTGCAGCAGGTCCTCGGCATAACCGCTGGCGTTCAGGTAGTGCGACTGCCGGGCACGGAAATCCTCGAAATTCGAGTCGACCGATCCGACGTGGTCGAACAGCACGATCCGCCAGTCCCGCGCGAAGGCCGGCACGACCTGCGACCAGATCGTCTGATCGGCGCCCAGGCCATTGACGAACAGCAGGGTGTTCCGGGCATCGGTACGGCCAGTGACGTTAACGTTGTTCCGGCGCAGCGGGTCGCTTTCCATGGCACACCTCCCAATGTCATTGTCACTTCATTTATAGCCCAACGACATCGGCCGGACAAACCCCGGCGAGAATTGCGCCGCTCTTGCGGTCGACCGCAGGAATCGAAGGAAATTCAGCGGCCGTCGTCGGCACGAGCCGCATAGCGGCTGGCCATCCAGGCGCAGACGAACAGTTGCAACTGGTGGTAGAGCATGACCGGCAGCAGGATCAGCCCCATCGACGGATGCAGGCCGAACAGCAGACGCGCCATCGGCACGCCGGACGCCATCGTCTTCTTGGAAGCGCAGAACACCGCGGCGATCTCCTCCTCCACCGAAAAGCCGAGGCGCCGCACCACCCGGGTCGTCAGCCAGAGGACCAGCGCCAGGATCAACGCCGCGCCGAGCAGCGCCGTGAGCAGCACATCGGGCCCGTTGTCACGCCACAAACCGGAAGCGGTCGAATCGCAGAAAGCGGTATAGACCAGCAACAGGATCGCCCAGCGGTCGAGCCGATGGACCAGATGTTTGTGCCGGGCATGCCAGCCGTGCAGCACCGGCCGCAGGAGCTGGCCGAGCAGCAGCGGCAGGAGCAGCAGGCGGGCGATGCCGACGACGGCATCCCACATCGACCAGCCATGCCCCTGCACGCCGGTGAAGGCCGCCACCAGCAGCGGCGTGGCGACAATGCCGAGCAGGCTGGACAAGGTGGCGTTGAAGATCGCCACCGGCACGTCGCCGCGCGCCATGGCGGTCATCGCCACCGACGACGAAATGGTCGACGGCAGCACACACAGATAGCAGAAGCCGAGCGCCAGCCCCGGCGGCAGCCAGCGCCCGACCAGCGCGTAGGCGACCACCCAGATCAGCGGAAAGACGACGAAGGTGCAGGACTGCACGAACAGATGCACGCGCCAGCGCAGCATGCCGTTGCGCAACGCCCGGGTCGAAATCCCCAGCCCGTGCAGGAAAAAGACCAGGGCGATGGCCGCATCGGCCAGCAGATCGCCATGCAGCGGCCCGCCGCCGCGTCCCCATTCGGCAGTGAATGCGGCCAGCACGACGGCGCCGATCATGCCGCCGAGAAACCATTCCTTCTTCAGGAAACGAAAAACCGCCATGCCCGCGCCTCGCATGCTCAGGCCGCCAACACCCGGTTCAGCCAGCCGAGCAACCCGTCGAGCGTGCGAAAATCGTCGCTGGCCCGGGCCGGAATGCCGCTGTCGAGCTCCTCCCACATGCGGGCCAGGGCGTTGCCCGGCCCGATTTCCAGCACGGCGTCCGGTTGCAATTCGCGCACTGCATTCAGGCAACCGGCCCAGTCGAGGCGGGACGAAAGCTGGCGGGCCAGGGCCGGGAAAGCCCGGTCAGTATGACGATGAGCCACGGCATCGACGGCACTGAGCACCGGAAAACTCAGCGGTTTTGCCGGCAATCCGGCGAGTTGGGCGGCAAACGCCGGGGTTGCCGCAGCCAGGCGCGACGTATGCGACGGCGTCCTGACGGCGAGCCGGCTGACCCGGCTCGCCCCCCGTGCGGCAAACGCCGCTTCCGCCACCGGCAGTCCAGCCAGCGGCCCGGCCAGCACGAAGTGCGCGGGGCCGTTGCGAATTGCCATTTCCAGGCCGAGGATGGCGGCCGCTTCGACGACCGTCGATTCGCTCAGGCCGAGAACGGCGATCATGCCGTAGTCGCCGGGCGCCGCGGCATCCATCAGGCGTGCCCGCTCGGCCGCCAGCGCGATGGCCGTGGCCGGCGCCAGGCCGGCGGCAGCGGCACAGGCGCTCAGTTCGCCCAGCGAATAGCCGGCCAGGCAGACCGGCTTCGGCAAGCGCCCGGCCAGCCGTGACCAGAGCAGCATCTGCTGCGCAACGATCAGCGGTTGGGCCAGCGCGTTGCCGGCCAATTGTTCTGCCGTCGGCGGGCATCCGGCGGACCAGCCGGGCAGGCAGCGAACCAGCGCCTCGGCGATCTCGGCATCGGCCTGCTCGTGCAGGAAGGTCCAGTGCCCCGCCGCCTGACCGCCCTGGCCGGAAAACAGGATGGCCAGCCGGTTCACCGCAAGACTCCGGCCTCGGCCAGGAACAAGGTGACGCCGAGCAGGTCGGCACTGCCGCCGGGACTCAGGCGACGGGCAACGAATTCGCGGTCGATGGCAGCCGCCCGGCCTGACCAGTCGTCGGCCAGTACCCCACCGGCCGCCAGGAAGCCACGCGCCAGGCGCTGCCCGAACGCCAGCCCGGGCGGCCCGCCGCGGTACAGCAGATTACTGTCCTCCACCTCGGCAATCAGGCTGAACAGTGCCTGGGTCGCGGCCAGCGCCGGATCGCCGGTCGCCAGCAGCGCCGCCCGGTAAGCCGGCAGGCCGATATCGCGCACCGACGGAAAACCGGCCGCCGCCTCCTGCCGGGCCCCCCCGGCACCGTAACGGCGGGCCACCTGCAAGCCGTGGCTGCCGTCGTCCGCCAGCGGCGACGCAGCCGAGGCCAGGATGCCCTCGCCCCAACGCTCGCGGACGACGGCGCACATCGAGGCCGGTCGCGGCAGCTCGCCGCTGGCGGTCAACAGACCGGCGGCGGCACAAAGCAGGCCGAGGTTGAAAATTGCCCCGCGATGCGTGTTGACCCCAGCAGTCGCCTGCAGCATGCGCCTTTCGGCGGCGACGCCCAGCCCCTGCAAGGCCGGGAATTCCGGGCTTTCCAGCCCGAGCGCGGCAATCGCCGGAAAGTAGCTGCGCAGCGCATGCAGGCTGCGCGTGAAGGTGTGGAAATCCATGTCGCGGTGGCTGCCGCAACTGGCCGGCGTAACCAGCCCGGGTTTGTGGTTCAGCGCCACCTCGCGGTACAGCCCGCGCACCGCCAGGCATCCGATGCGGCGCGCGGCATCGCCACCGGACAGCGCGCCGCCGGCGGGCTGGGCGGCACCGGCCAGCGGGGATGGTCCGTTCTGCCTCATCGCATCCGCCTCAGGCCGGACTCAGCCGAGCCAGCAGTTCGCCGATGGCGAACAGGCCGACCTGTCGTTCGCCCTTGGCCAGGACCTTGCCCGCCACATCCCCGACCAGCATCGGCAGCAATTCGCGCCAGGCGACCGCCAGATCGCCGGCAAAACGCAACTCGCCGTCGATCCGCGACGCAGCCCGGCGATCGGCCTCGAGCAACGCACCGAGCGCGGCAGCGCATTGGTCGCGCCGGTCGACATCGACGATCAGGTCGATGTCCGAACCGGCCCGGCGATAGGCTTCACCGGACGAGGTCTGCCAGGCCAGCGAACCGTAGACGCCGACCCGCACCCCGCATCGTGCCAGGGTTTCCTGCAAGCTTTGCAAGGCGCTGCGGTCGACCGCGTCGAGGCTGTCCAGACAATCGTCGATGCCCAGCGGCGGCAGCACGGCGGCGATGTCGCCGGCCACCACCTGCAACGACAGGCGCCGGCGTTCCTGCGCCAGCGGCAGGCACAGGCCGAGCGCCAAACGGTCGCCGGAAGCCGCCTGGCGGGCGGCGACAAAAGGGCGATTCGCCCCGAGCCAGGCATCGAGCGCCGCTTGAGCCGGCGAATCGGGCGCCGCGCAAGGCGACGCGACAACCGCCTGCGGTCGCAGGTAAACCCGGTCGTGACGCAACATGCTCAATCCCCGGCGACCCGTTCGGCGATGGTCGCCGCCAGCTGCCGTCCGCCGCGCACCCGGCCGATCGCCATCCGCGGGTCGCCGGCCCGGCACCGCCCGACCGCTTCGTCCAGTGCGGCGGCCAGCAGGCTCGGCGACGGCGACGGCCAGATCGCCTCGATGCCGCCCATGCGCTGGTAATTCTCGGCCCCCGGCGCAAAGATCGGCGAATTGCCGGCCAGTTCGCCCAGTTGCTCGAGCGGAATCTTGGTCACCCGCGACATCGCCCGCAGGTCCATCACACGCACCTGCGCGTCCTGCAAGGCATAGGCGACATCGGCCATCAGTCCGAAAGACAGGAAACCGCCGCTGACCGCGTTGGCGGTGACCAAGGCCACCGACGGATGTCCGCGCCGACGCGCCAGATCGACGCATTCGGCCAGGTGCGCCAGCGAGCCGTTGAGGCAGAGCAGTTCCTGGCTGCGCGACAGGGCCTGGCCGCTGGTATCGACCAGGAAGAGCAGCGGTCGGCCGGGATGCTTTTCGATCGTCGCCAGCACGGCAGCGGCCAAAGACAAGGCGATCGCGTGGTCGACCGCCGCCGCGTCGGTGGTGCCAAGCACGGCGATGCTCTGTCCGCCCAGCGTGGCTTCGCCGATCAGCACCTTGTCGTTGCGGTCAACCCGATGTCCTTCGGGAAACAGCGCGTCGAGAATGTCGTTGAGCTTCATGCGGAGAGTCCTTCCTTGAGCGAAACGAGCGCCCGGGCGTCGAGCATCGGGACGTTTTCCGGTGCCGCAACGCCGAGCGCCTGCCAGACCTCGAGACCATCGCGACATTGGCCGAAGACGGCTAGCCGCTGCGTCAGGGCGGCCTGCTGCCGGCGCAGCTGGGCCAGTTCATCTACATCCACCGGCGATTCGGCCAGCAGGGCTTCGACCGCCGCGCGGAAGGCCGCCGGATCGTCGTCGACGAAAGCCTGGCAATCGCCCATCAGGAAACGGTGCTTGCCGCCGGTGACACGCCAGACCAGGGCCCGGTCGCGCGCATCGAATTCCTCGACACCGGCCACCGTTTCGATGACTTCCGGGCCGGACAGGGCCAGCCGCCCCTCTTCCGAAATGACCAGGTGCGAGCACAGCTTGGCGACGATCCCCATGCCGCCGAAAGCGCCGCAGCTGCCGCCGATCAGGCCGATCACCGGGATGCCGGCGGCTCGCACCGCGAGCACGGCCCGCATGATTTCCGAAATGGCGATCAGGCCGGCGTTGGCTTCGTGCAACCGGACACCGCCAGAGTCGAGCAGCAACAGTACGGCATCCGGTCCCTCGCGCAAGGCACGGCGCAGCAGGCCGACGATCTTGGCACCGTGAATCTCGCCGACGCCGCCACCCATGAACTGGCCTTCCTGTGCGGCAAACAGCACCGGCCGGCCAGCCAGCCGGCCGCTGCCGACGACAACGCCGTCGTCGAAGGCACCGGGCAAACCGAGCGCCGCCAGATGCGGACTGGGCTCGGCCGCCGCCGGCGGCAACAGTTCCTTGCCGCTGCCGGCATCGAGCAAACCGGCCAGACGGGCACGGGCCGAGGCCTCGAACCAGCTGCGCCGCAAATTGAAGTCACGCTTCATTGCCGCTCTCCTGCATATTCGGCCAGGGTCTGCACCAGCCGGAGCGAAACGATGGCCGGCGTCGCCCCCATGTCATTGATGGCGATCTCGGTTCCGCCGGCAGCATTGCCGGCGGCGAATTCACCGATCACCGCCTGCCAGATCTCGCCAAAGCCGCGGGCCGAGGTGTGGATGCGTATCCGGCAATAATCTGGCCGCTCGCCGGCACGGATCAGGATTTCCAGGTTGCCCGAACCGACGACGCCGCACAGTGCCGGCTGGCCGGCCAGGGCCAGCGGTGCCGAGGGATATTCGAAAGTCAGTATTTCCATAGCGCTCACCAATTGCGGAAACGGGCCGGCGGCGCGTACAGGCCGTCCGACCAGCGAACCAGATCCTTGACCGAGCGGGCCGCCAGCAGATCGCGGCTGGCCATCCGCGGGTCGATACCGAGATCCTGCGGGCGACGGATGATGCCGCGGTCGCGCAGGTTCTCCACCGTCCGCCGGTCTCGCCCGAGGCCGACCGCGGTATAGCCGGCGACCCCGCGAATCGCCTGTTCCCGCTCTTCCGGCGTCCGGCAGAGCAGCAGGTTGGCGATCCCTTCCTCGGTCACCACATGGCTGACGTCGTCGCCGTAGATCATGATCGGCGGCAACTCGGCACCCATCGCGGCCTGCAGCTTCCAGGCGTCGAGTTCCTCGACGAAGACCGGCGCCATGTGTTCGCGGAAGGTTTCGACCATCTGCACGACCAGTTTGCGGCCGCGCACCGCATTCGCACCGCCGGCCTCGCGACCGGCCTTCAACCAGGCCGGACTGACGTGGCGTCGGCCATGCGGGTCGGAGCCCATGTTCGGCGCCCCGCCGAAACCGGCGATCCGGCCCAGCGTCGCCGTCGAACTGTTGCCGGCCAGGTCCATCTGCAGCGTCGAACCGATGAACATGTCGCAGGCATAGAGCCCCGCCGTCTGGCAGAAGGCGCGATTGGAACGCATGCTGCCGTCGGCACCGGTGAAGAAGACATCGGAACGGGCTGCGACATAGGCTTCCATGCCGACCTCCGAACCGAAACTGTGCACCGACTCGACGAAACCCGATTCGATCGCCGGAATCAGCGTCGGATGCGGGTTCAACGCCCAATGCGTGCAGATCTTGCCTTTCAGCCCGAGCTCGGCAGCATAGGTCGGCAGCAGCAACTCGATCGCCGCCGTATCGAAGCCGATACCGTGGTTCAGCCGGGTGACGCCGTACTCGGCATAAATGCCCTTGATCGCCATCATCGCCATCAACACCTGGACCTCGGTGATCTGCGCCGGGTCGCGGGTGAACAAGGGCTCGATGTAATTCGGGTGCGGCGCCTGGACGGTGAAATCGACCCAATCGGCCGGTATGTCGACGCGTGGCAGCTTGTCGAGGCGTTCGTTGACCTGGGCGATGACGATGCCGCCCTTGAACGCAGTCGCTTCGACGATGGCCGGCGTATCCTCGGTGTTCGGCCCGAGGTAGAGATTGCCTTCGGCATCGGCCGCCTGGGCCGCGATCAGCGCGACATTGGGCGTCAGATCCATGAAGTAGCGCCCGAACAGTTCGAGGTAGGTATGGATCGCCCCGATCTCGATGCGCCGCTCCTGGACCAGTTTGGCCAGCCGCCCGCCTTGCGGGCCGGAGAAGGAAAAATCGAGGCGGCTTGCCAGGCCGCGCTCGAAAAGGTCCACATGACTGGGCAAGGCCAGCACGGACTGGACCATCTGGAGGTTATTCAGACGCGCCGGATCGCAGTCGGCCAGCGACTCGGCCAGGAAATCCGCCTGTTTCTGGTTGTTGCCTTCCAGGCAGACACGATCGCCGGGCAGGATCACGGCTTCCAGCAGATCGACGATGCGATCGGCAGGAACGGCCCTGGCAAAATCCTGACTGGCAGCCCGCGCCAGGCGGTCGCGCCGGCTCTGCCGCAGGCTGTCCCAGTTGCGGGAAAGTGGTGCATTCATGAGAACCGTCTCCTCGGATCAGGAACCGCTGTACTGCGCAGGCAGCCAGGTGGCGATTTCCGGGAAAATGCACAGCAGCACGATGCCCAGCGCCATCAGCAGCAGGAAGGGAACGGTGCCCCACATGATTTCCTTGAGCTTGATGTCCGGCGCGATGCCGCTGATCACGAACAGGTTCAGGCCGACCGGCGGGTGAATCAGGCCCATTTCCATCAGGATGGTCATGATCACGCCGAACCAGATCAGGTCGATGCCCAATGCATTGAGCGCCGGCAGGATGATCGGCGTGACCATCAGGATGATGGCGACCGGCGGCAGGAAGAAACCGAGCACGATGAGCAGCACGTTGACCCAGAGGAAGAACTCCCACTTGCCGAGGTTGAGCGAGATCATCCAGGCGGCGGCCGACTGGGTGATGTGCAGATAGCTCATCACATAGGTGTACAGGAAGGACATGGCGATGATCATCATGATCATCGACGACTCGCGGGCGGTGCCGGAGAGGATCACCTTGAGGTCGGCCCAGCGCCAGCAGCCGTAGATGCTCATGACCATCAGCAGGGCACCGAAGGCACCGATCCCGGCCACTTCGGACGGCGTCGCCCAACCGCCATAGAGCGCGACCATGACGATCAGGATCAGGCCCAGGAAAGGCATCAGCCGCGGCAAGGTTTCAAGCCGTTCGCGCCAGTTGTAGGATTCGACGGCAGGCAACCCGGCACCGCTGGCTTTGCTCGCCGTGATCTTCTCGTTCTTCTCGGCCCAGGACTTGTACATCACCCAGATCGAAAACAGCGCGGTCAGCAGCAGCCCCGGACCGACACCGGCCATGAACAACTTGCCGATCGATTGCTCGGTCGCCAGCCCATAGAGGATCAGGGTCAGCGACGGCGGAATCAGGATGCCCAGCGTGCCGCCCGCGGCGATCAGGCCGGTCGCCAGACGCTCCGAATAGCCCCGCTTGCGCATTTCCGGGATGCCGGACGAACCGATGGCCGAACAGGTTGCCGGCGACGAACCGCACATTGCCGCAAACACCGAGCAAGCCAGGGTATTGGCCAGCCCGAGCCCGCCGGGCACCTTGTAGAGCCAGCGGTTCAGCGAGTTGTAAAGATCGGCGCCGGCCCGTGATTTGCCGATCGCGGCACCCATCATGATGAACAACGGAATGGTCAGCAGCGTGAAGCTGTTCAGTTCCGAGAAGATGGTCTCGGCAACGATCGACAACTGGGCGGCCGGCATGAAGAAATACATGAAGATCAACGCGACCGAGCCAACGGCAAAGGCGATCGGCATGCCCGAGAAAAGAAAGAGGAAAGTGGCTGCCGCGTAGAGCAGGCCCAGGGTTCCCGTGCTCATTTGCCGGCTCCTTCCACGTCGTGTTGAATACGTTCGATGGCGACCTGGATGGCCGCGTTATGCTGTGCCGGCGCCTGGTGGGAGCGCATCGCTTCCGGCAACGAATCCTCGATGAACTGGACGAAGATCTGCAGCGACAGCGAGGTCATGCCGATTGCCATGGTGGCGAATACCGGCCACATCTCCGGTGCCCACGAGGTATCGCTCATCCGCCCCTCGCTCCAGGCTTCGTAGAACAGATGCCAGCTGTTCCAGGCAATGAACACGCAAAACAGCAGGGACAGCAGATCGGACAGGGCCATCCGCCACTGGGTCCAGCTATGCGGTGTGACTTCGTCGAGAATTTCGATCGTCACATGACCGCGGTTCAGCTGGGTATGGGCGGCCGCCAGGAAACTGGAGGCGACCAGCAGCATCACGCTGAACTCGATTTCCCAGTCGGTGGGCCAGGCAAAGAAATATCGGACTGCCACCTCGAAGACGAGAACGCAGGTCGCCAGTACGATCAGAAAGGCCGAGAGATAGCCCGTCGCGATATTGAAGGCCTTGATCGCGCGGCTGATGAAGTATCCGGGGCTCATGATTCACCTTGAATTCGGTTGTCGGCCGGGACAAGCCCGGCCATGGGATCACTTGACCGACAAGGCCATGTCGAGCAGATTGCGGCCGTCCTTGATCTTCTCTGCGAAGTCCTGGAACGCCGTCTGTTCGGCCACCTGACGCCAGGCCATGAAGGCCTTTTCGTCCATGTCCACCACCTTGGCCCCGGCCTTGGCATAGACCTCGGCCATGCGCTGGTCGTCCTTCTTGGCCTCATCGACGCCGAACTGTTCGAGACTGGCTCCGACTTCACTGATGATCTTCTGCTGCTCGGGCGTCAGCGAGTCATACAGCGACTTGGAAATGAGCAGCGGTTCGAACATGAACCAGAAGCTCTTGTTGCGAGCCGTCGTCACCGACTTGGCAAACTCGTGCAGACGGAAACTGATCAGCGAGGTGCTCGAGGTCAGCGCCGCATCGAGCACGCCGGACTGCATGGCGCTGTAGATTTCGGACGAGGGCATGCCGGTCACGGCCGCCCCGGCCCCTTTCAGCATCTGGTCCATTTCCTTGCTGCCGCCGCGGAACTTGAGCCCCTTGGCATCGGCGGGAACGACCACCGGCTGTTTGGCCGAAGCGATACCGCCAGCCTGCCAGATCCAGGTGACGATCTTGATGTTCTTGTCGGCCAGGATGCGATCCAGTTCCTTGCCGACCGGCGCGGTCTTCCAGCGCATACCCTGCTCGTAGCTGTTGACCAGCGTCGGCATCAGGGTCAGGTTGACCGCCGGAATTTCACCGCCACCGTAGGCCAGCGGGACCAGCGACATGTCCAGCGCGCTCTTGCGCAGGGCGCCGACCTGCGTCGTCGCCTTCATCAGCGAGCTGCCCGGATAGATTTCGAATTTCAGGCTGCCCTGACTGCGCTTTTCCACTTCTGCCGCGAAGCGGCGTACGAGCCGATCGCGAAAATCACCGTCTTCGGTCGTTGCCGCCGGGAACTGGTGGGAAATCTTGATCACCTTCGGGGCCTGGGCATGCGCGGCAGGCAGGGCAAAGCTCAATGCAGAAACGGCTAGGGCAATCGTGAAATGTCGCTTGGTCTTGCTGATCATGGATGTCTCCTCCGTGGTTGATGACCTTTGGACAACGAGTCCTCCTGTCGTGTCGGCTTGTCCTGGAAATCTCGACCGCCGTTCTTGTGTTCAAAACTCGTTGTTGTGTATACATTACACATTGAATTGAATACTAGTCAACAAGTTACGTATAATTTAATCCATCGCAGTTGATCGGAGACTTTTGTCGTGAACAGCCCCGCCACTACCCGCCAGTCGGAACGACTGGGCGAACAGATCGAAGAACGCATCGTCACCGGCTTTTACCCGCCGGGCACGCGGCTCGACGAACAGGAACTGGCCAACGCCTTCGGCGTGTCCCGGACGCCGGTACGCGAAGCGCTGATCCAGTTGTCGTCGGCCGGATTGATCGAGATTCGGCCGCGGCGCGGCGCAACGGTTCCCGAGATCGGTGCCGATCGCGTCTGCGAAATGTTCGAAGTGATGGCCGAACTGGAATCGATGTGCGGTCGTCTGGCCGCCCGGCGCATCACGCCGGCCGAGCAGATGGCGCTGATCGAGGCACACATGGCCTGCCGCTCGGCGCGCGACGCCAACGCACCGGATACCTACTATCAGTTGAACGAGGTATTCCACCTGCGCATCTACGAGGCTTCGCACAACACCTTCCTGCTCGAACAGACCTCGGCGCTGCATCGCCGCCTGCGCCCCTACCGCCGCCTGCAGTTACGGGTGCGCAACCGGATGAGCAATTCCTTCGACGAGCATCAGGCGATCGTCGACGCGATCGGCAAGGGCGACAGCGACCTGGCGGCAGCCCTGCTGCGCTCGCACGTGATGGTCCAGGGCGAGCGCTTCACCGACCTGGTGGCGACGATGAAGGACCTGGCGGCAGCAAAAACGGAATAATGTCGTTTGCTGCGGTCGACCGCAGCAAACGACCGTTTTTCAGGCGGCGAAGAAAACCCCGGCATCGGCCGCCGGTACCGGCCTGCCCAACAGATAGCCTTGCAGGATGTCGCAACCGTGGCCCACCAGGAAGGCCTTCTGTTCCTCGGTTTCGACCCCCTCCGCCACCACCTGCAGGCCCAGACTGTGGGCCAGGCTGATCGCCGCGGCACAGATCACCTCGTCGTTGTGGTCGCGGCCGATGTCATTGACGAAGGACTTGTCCAGTTTCAGGGTATGGACCGGCATCTTCTTCAAATAGGCCAGCGATGAATAGCCAGTGCCGAAATCATCGATGGCCAGGTGCACGCCCATGATCCGCAGGGCATTCAGCTGACCGATACAGGCATCGGGATCGCGCATGGCGACCGACTCGGTGACCTCCAGCTCGATATATTGACCGGCCAGCCCATGGCGTTCGATCGTGGCATGGACGTCCGACAGCAGCGCGGCGGAGCGCAACTGGTAGGCCGACAGGTTGATCGCCACCGATACCATCGCGCCATGTTCGGCATGCCAGGCCTTCAACTGCTTGCAAGCCGCCTCGATGACCCACTGTCCGATCGGCCCGATCATGCCGTTTTCCTCGGCGACCGGAATGAACTCGTTCGGCGGCACCATGCCGAGTGCCGGATGACGCCAGCGGATCAGCGCTTCGAAACCGAGCAGCGCCAGGGTATTGGCATCGAACTTGGGCTGGTAATACAGCTCGAATTGCCCGAAATCCAGGGCATTGCGCATCTCGCGCTCAAGTTGCAGACGCTGCAGTGCCGCCTGATTCATCTCGCTGGTGAAGAACTGGAAGTTGTTCCGGCCTTCGGCCTTGGCGTGATACATGGCGATATCGGCATTGCGCATCAACATGCCGCCGTCCATCCCGTCTTCGGGATAAATGGCGACACCGATACTCGGCGTGCTGCTCAGTTCATTGCCTTCATACAGATAAGGCGTGTCGTTCAGGCTGCTCAGTATTTTGCTGGCGACCCGGGTCACCGCCTGAACGGTATCGACGCCGTTGAGCACGACCACGAACTCGTCGCCCCCCCAGCGGGCCACCTGATCGCTGTCCCTGACATTCGCGCTCAGGCGTTGCGCCACTTCGACCAGCAAGGCGTCGCCCGCATCGTGGCCCAGCGTGTCATTGATGACCTTGAAGCGGTCCATGTCGATGAACAGTACCGCCATTTTTTCCCGCAGCCGACGCGACTGGGCCATCGCCTGCTCGATCCCCTCCATCAGACTGAAGCGGTTGAGCAAACCGGTCAGACTGTCGTGACGCGCCAGGCGGTGAATATGCTCTTCCGCCACCTTGCGCTCGGTCACGTCGGTGAAGCTGGCGATATGGAAATCGATGTCCTGATAGTCGTTGCGCACGACCGAGATCGATAGGTATTTCGGATAGATCCGGCCATCCTTGTCGCGATCCCACAATTCGCCCTGCCAGAACCCCTCCTCCTTGATCGCCGACCACATCCTGCGGTAGACCTCGGGGTCGGTACGCCCGGCCGACAGGAACTTGGGATCGCGCCCGCGGACTTCGTCCAGTTCGTAACCGGTCAATTTGCTGAACGCCTTGTTGATTTCGACGATGCAGTTGTTCTTGTCGGTGATCATGATGGCTTCACCGCTCGACTCGAACACGTGCGCCGCCAGACGGAGCTGGCTTTCGGCCCGTTTGCGCTGCAACAGATTGCGCACCCGCACCTTCAGCACGCTGCTGACCACCGGCTTGGTCAGGTAATCGTCCGCCCCCAGTTCGAGGCCGGCCAGCTGCGTCTGCTCGGAGGTATCGGCGCTGACGAAGATCACGGCGATATCGCGGGTTTCCTGCCTGTCGCGCAACTGGCGCATGACATCGATTCCGCTCATCCCCGGCATCATCACATCGAGCAGGATCAGGTCGGGCGCCTCCTGAGCGATCGACTTGAGCGCCGCCTCGCCGCTGGTTGCCGTCTTCAGCCGGTACAGGTCTTTCAGCGCCGACACCAGAAGATGCAGGTTGGCCGGTATGTCGTCGACAAGCAGCAGCGTCGCCTTGTTGTCATTCAGATGGTTCATGCCTTCATGCTCCTTCGTTGATCGCCACACCGGCGTCGCGCAGCACCGCCAGTGCACCGGCATGATCGAATGCGTCGATGCACTGGACCAGGCGCCCGGCCAACGCATCGGCAGGATGTACCCGACAGTACGCCTGCAACTCGTTCATCACATCGTCCGGGATCACTTCGCCGGCCGCCAGATAGGGCGCGAGAGCCGCCAGCAGGTCGGCCAGCGAACGGGCCGGAATGACCTCGCCGGCACTGCCTTGATTGGCGCCCTGAATCAGGCTGCAGGACAGTTCGCCCAGGGTCTGGTCGAACGCCAGCCAGAAGGCGCTCAGCGCCGCCTCGCCGGGAATCTGCTCCGCCTTCAGCGCCCCTTCGAGCAACAGCGCCGGCATGACCAGGCGCTGAACGCCCATGTTGCTGAACACACCGCGCAGGGAATGCAGCGCCATGGCCGCTTCGGCACAGCGTTTGCGGGCGAGCAACGCGGTGAAGTCGTCCTTGAAGCGGGCATAGGTCGACACGGTGTTTTCCACCAGACGACGAGCCAGACTACGATTGCCGTCGAGGCGCTGCACGAAGTCCTCGAACAGGAAAGCGCCGTCGGCCGCCGCGATGCTCCGCGCGCGCTCGACGCTTTCCGTGCCGTCGGCCTTGTCGAGCACACGCGCAAAACAGGCGGCGACCTCGGTCGGCATGACCGGCTTGGCAATGAAATCCACCATGCCCGCCTCGCGGCAACGCCGACGGTCCTCTTCAAGCACCGCCGCCGACATCGCCACCATCGGCGGACAGGCCGCGCCCAGCCGCTTGCGCAACTGACGGGCCGCCGACAGGCCGTCGAGAACCGGCATGTGCAGATCGAGCACGATCACGTCGAAAGACTCCTGCTGCGCCCGATCGACTGCCTGCTGACCGTTATCGACCACGACGATCGTTGCCCCCAGGCGTTCGATGAAGGCAACGGCGATCTCCTGATTGACCTCCTGATCCTCGGCCAGCAGGACATGAATGCCGCTGAAACGTCGGGCAGCGATCTGCCCGCTCGGCTTCTCGGACTCGCGCAATGACGGCGCAGCTTGCAGGACGTCGACACGCCCCACCCGGACGGTAAAGCAGAACGTCGAGCCGATCCCGAAGCGCGATGTCGCGGAAATCTCGCCGCCCATCAACGCCACCAGATCGTGGCAGATGGCCAGGCCCAGGCCAGTTCCGCCGTATTTCCGGGTCACCGAACTGTCGGCCTGGACGAAGGGTTTGAAAAGCTGCGCGGACTGGGCCGGCGTCATGCCGATCCCGGTATCGTTGATGCGGAACTGCAGCACGAAATCGTCGGCCGTCTCGGCCAGCTTGCTCACCTCGACCTGGATGCTCCCTTCCTCGGTGAATTTCAGCGCATTGCCCAGCAGGTTGTGCAGGACTTGCGACAGACGCATCGGGTCGCCAAGCACCTGTGCCGGCACATCGGGGGCTATCGTCAGCCCCAGCGCCAAGCCCTTTTTTTCGATTTCGGCCGCGAACAAATCGAATCCCTGGCGCAACACCTCGCCAAGCTCGAACGAAATCTGCTCGACCTCCATGCGCCCCGCCTCGATCTTCGAATAATCGAGAATGTCGTTGAGCAGACGAAGCATGGCCCTGGACGACGCCGAGACCTTGCGCAGATACTTTTCCTGGGTCGGGGCCAGTTCGCTTTCCAGCACCAGTTCGGTCATGCCGATGATGGCGTTCATCGGCGTACGGATTTCATGGCTCATGTTGGCCAGAAAATCCGATTTGGCCTGATTGGCCAGTTCGGCCTCGTGCTTGGCCTGCCGCAAGGCTTCCTCGGCCAGCTTGGCCTTGGTGATGTTGCGGGCGATCTTGGATGCGCCGATGATCTTGCCGGATTCATCGAGAATCGGCGAAACGCTGACCGAGACGTGGATGTGCTCGCCATTCTTGCGCACCCGGACCGTCTCGAAATGTTCGATACGCCCGCCGTCGCGGATACGCGCCTGGATTTCCGGCTCCTCATGCAGCCGCTCGGGCGGGATCAGCATGGTGATCGATTGGCCAATCGCTTCCTGGGCGGTATAGCCGAATACCTGCTCCGCCCCCAGGTTCCAGCTGGTGATCGTGCCGTCCAGCGCCTTCGACACGATGGCGTCTTCCGAGGTATCGACGATGGCGGCAATGTGCCGGGTCTTCAGGCTGTTGCGGATCTGGAAGATCAGCATGCCGATCACGGCGATACTGAACAGCGCAAAGCCGATCGATATCAGCGCCGCCTGCCGGGTGGTAGCCAGCGCCTCGGCGGACGCCGCCTGGCCCATCGCCACATTGAACTTGATGTGCTTTTCCAGTTTCGCCTGCGTCGCCAGGCCGGCCGGCAAGGTGTTCATCAAGGCCGTTTTCGCCTCGTCACGCCTCCCGGCATCAACCAGTTCAACGATCCCCCGCTGCGAAGCGAGGTAATCCTCGACCATCTGGCGCTCGTCCTCGAAATAACGGCGATCCTCGTCGTTGCTGATGTGCGCCTCGTACTGAGTCAGAAACCAGTCGATGTCCTGCCGGGCTCGCTCAATCGATTTGTCGATTTCAACGACCGCGGCCTCATCGGTGTTGATCACGCTGCGATAAATCCGCAAACGCAGTTTCAGGAAACTGCTCAGCACGCCGTTGAGCGCGTCCAGGCTGGGCACGGTATCGCGATTGGCATAGTTGGCCATGTCGTAGACCCGGTTCATGTAGAACAGATTGCCGCCGGCGATCAGGACCAGCGCCAGCACGACGACCGACATCAGGCCCAGCAGATGTCTAGGAATATTCATGGCCCCTCCGGAAGGACACACCACAAACCAATCCCGATGTAATTGCACTCACTGTAGAAAAATTTTTACCTGTCATCAATGCGGGCAACTATAAAACAAAATAACAAAAACGCAAAATACTTTAAATATGAAATTCTAGCTTCAAAAAAACGGCGCACCGCACACCCGGTCGACATGGACAAGGCAGTCCGGCGAGGCGTTTTTTCGGACGAACGCGAACGCCCGCCGATGGGCGGGCACTGCACAAGGGGGCCGATCAGCGACCGGAAAAGGGAATGCGCCGCCGCGTCAGCGGAATGGCGCCGGGAGGACGGCGGCGGCCGGCGTTTCAGCCGTAGAACGCGTAGGCGATGAAGATCGCGGCGACCAACCCGACCGCATCGGCGATCAGGCCGCCGGCCAGCGCATAGCGGGTGCGGGTGATGTTCACGCTGCCGAAGTAGACAGCCAGCACGTAGAAGGTGGTTTCGGTGGAACCCTGGATGATCGCCGCCAGCCGGCCCTGGAAGGAATCGACGCCGTAGGTCGTCATCACGTCGACCATCAGGCCGCGCGCGCCGGAACCGGACAGCGTCTTCATCAAGCCGACCGGCAAGGCCGGCACGAAGGCGTCGTCGAGGCCGAGCGCCAGCACGCCGGCGCGGATGCCGCCGATCAGATAATCCATGCAACCGGTGGTGCGAAACACCGAAATGGCCACCAGCATGGCAATCAGGTAAGGCACGATCTGGATCGCCACACCGAAGCCTTCCTTGGCGCCGTCGACGAAGCTTTCATAAACGTCGATGCGCCGCCAGGCAGCAACGCCGACGAACAGTGCGATCAGCGAGACGATGACGGCGCTGCCGAGAAAACCGATGGTGTGGGCCATCTGCTCGGGCGGCATGCCGCGCAGCCAGAGGTAGAGTCCTGCGGTCAACGCCGCGAAACCGGCAAAAAAGCCGAGCACCGGCCGGCAGAACAGGTTGATGCGCTGCCACCAGGCGACGGCAACCAGCCCGGCACAGAACGACACGAAGGTGCCGAGCAGCGTCGGCAGGAAGATGTCGGCCGCGTTGAAATTCGTCAGCCCCTGCTGGATCGCCAGACTCTGCCGGATGGCGATGACCGAGGTCGGAATCAGCGTGATGCCGGCTGTGTTGAGCACCAGGAACATGATCATCGGATTGCTGGCGACGTCCTGGCGCGGATTGATTTCCTGCAGCTCGCGCATCGCCTTGAGGCCGAGCGGCGTCGCCGCATTGTCGAGGCCCAGCAGGTTGGCGGAAAAATTCATCACGATGCTGCCGCCGGCCGGGTGGCCGGGCGGAATGTCGGGAAAGATGCGCCGGAAGAACGGCGCCACCAGCCGGCCGAAGACGGCGATCAAGCCGCCCCGCTCGCCGATCTTCATGATCCCCAGCCACAGGCTCATGATGCCGACCAGGCCGAGCGCGATGTCGAAGCCGGTTTTCGCGGTATCGAACAGGCCGCTCAGCACGCGCCCGAAGACCTCGAGATCGCCCTGCAGCGCCTGGCCGACGGCGGCGGCAAAGCCGATCAGTATGAAACCCACCCAGATTCGATTCAGCACCCTGCGCCCCGCCCGTGTTTTGGCCGGCAGTTTACGCCATGGCCGTACCCGGCGTCATGCCGGCAACTGCCAGGCGGCCGCCCGGCGCACAGACTCGGCACGCGGCAACTGCACCAGCACCGGCCGCGCCGCCGCGTCGAGCCAGGCGCAGACGTCCTGCACGGCCAGCGGATCGCCCGCCGTGCAACCAGCCGTCGGCACGCCCGGCGCCTCGTGCACATGCAGGAAGATGCACGAACCGGCACCGGCGATCCCGGCCGGGTTGTGGGCAATCACCGCGCCGATCGCGTAGCGCCCGTCGCTGCGCCGCATTTCTTCGGCCGACACCCAGTCGACCGCAACATCGCGGCGATCGACGAGCCGGTTGTAATGGCGCGAGGCCGGATCGTCCACACACCTCAGATCGCCCGTCGCGCAACGGTAAGGCAAGCGCAGCGACTGCGCGACGGCACTGTCCGGCCCGGCCTCGCCGAACAGCCCGGTCAGCGCGAAGAGACCGGCCGGCGCCCGCCCATCGCCCTCGGTTTTATGCGGATTTCCGTCGTCGACCGCAGCATGCAGGCCGATTCCCCAGGCCAGCCCGGCCCGCCCCAGACTGACGGCAACCGGCTCGCCGCAGGCCTGCCAGGGCGCCGCTGCGGTCGACCGGGAGAAACGCTGAAGCATGCCGCCCGTCGACGACCAGTCGTCGGCCAGGACGCACAGCAATTGGCGGGAATTCGTCAGCGGCAAGGCAGGCTCCAACGCCGGATTCACCCGGCCTGTTTGAAAACGCGCAGTGTAGCCGGGCGCGGCGACTGCTTGCGGTCGACCTGCCGGTTTCCGGAAAAACGACCTTGACCAGAGGCCTTTCGGCCGACAAAATAAGAACCATTCTTGATTGCCAGCCAAGCCAGCCACCGTCGCACGGCCCAGCCAGCCTCCCGGAGAAGCCCGCTTGAGCTCTGTCACCCGAGATTCCGATCCGCTCGTCGACCTGTACGCCGGCCACCACGGCTGGCTGGTCGGCTGGCTGCGCCGCAAGCTCGGCTGCCCGGACCGGGCCGCCGACATCGCCCAAGACACCTTCCTGCGCATCCTGCTGTCGCGTGATGCACTGTTCGCCATGCGCGAACCGCGCGCCTTCCTGACCACCACCGCCAACCGCCTGCTGATCGACCAGACCCGGCGGCAGGCCGTCGAACAGGCCTACCTGGCCGAACTGATGCAGGCCGGCGAGCAACAGGCCGGTGCGCCGTCGCCGGAAGAGCTGCTGATCGCCGCGCAAGCGCTCGGCCAGATCGCCGTTGCCCTGGAAAAAGTTTCGACCAAGGCGGCCGAAGCCTTCCTGCTGCATTATCTCGACGGTCTCGGCCACGCCGAGATTGCCGAGCGACAAGGCGTCAGCACGCGGATGGTGCGCAAATACCTGGTCCAGTGCCTGCTGCATTGCGCCGACCTGCTGCCGGCACGGCACGGATCATGAACGACCGCCTGCAGGCCGTACCGGAAGATCTGGTCGAACAGGCGGCCGAATGGCTCGTCCGCCAGGGGGTCGACGATCCGGCCGAGGCCCGGGCGGCGGCCGATGCCTTCGCCGCCTGGAAAGCTGCCGACCCGCGCCACGCCGCGGCTGCCGCCCGGCTGGAAAACGTGATCGACGGCCTGCGCGAAATCCGCCAGAGCAGTACGCAAAGCAGTGCCCGCAAGGCCTTGCGGCTATCGCAGCGGCCCCGCTGGTCGGCCGGCGCCCGCGCCCTCAGCATCCTGCTGATCATTGCCGCCGGCCTGTTCCCGGCCGTCTGGATCAGCGGCACGCAACCGACCCACCTGATGGCCGACCTGCGTACGCTACGCGGCGAATGGACCGCCCGGACGCTCGACGACGGCAGCCGGCTGGCCTTGAGCGGCGGTACTGCGGTCAACCTCGAATTCACCCCGGAAAAGCGCATCGTCCGGCTGCTCGACGGCGAGATCATGGTCGACGTCGCCCCCGACGCGAACCGGCCGTTCGTCGTCGAAACCGAATACGGCACGATCCGCGCGCTGGGCACCCGCTTCCTGGTCACCGCGATCGACGGCGCGACCCGCCTGAGCATGCTGGAATCGCGCGTCGAGGTCCGCACCGCACCGGATGCCCCGCCGCGCCTGCTGCGCGCCGGCGAAAGCCTGACCTTCGGCCCGAACCGCGAGGAATCGCCGGAAGCGGTCGACAGCAGCCTGCTCGATACCGCCTGGAACGCCCGTCAGATGGTGGTTCGCGACCGGCCGCTCGGCGAAGTGCTGGACGAGATCGCCCGCCACCGTAGCGGCTATCTGCGCTACGACCGCAAGGCGCTGGCCGGCATCCACGTGTCCGCCGTGCTGCCGCTCGACGATACGGATCGCGCCTTGCAGTTGCTGCTCAACAGTTTCCCCGAGCTACACATCCGCCGGATCACCCCCTACCTGGTGATGGTCGGCCGCGCGGAAAAACCCTGACTTTTTTGTTTCCCGGTTCCGCTTGACGCCGCTCGTGCGTCAACCAGGCAAGACGATGCCGGGCAGCCACGCCGAACCCCACGACCTGCGCCAGCCAGTTCCCTGATTCGTCGGTATCGCGAGCGATCGCCAACCCCGATGGAGCCTGCCGAACATGAAATCCCCGAACACCCGCCCCGCCCGCCAGCGAAAACCGCTGGCCCTGATCCTGCCGCTGGCCCTGGCCAGCCAGTTGGCCATCGTCCAGCCCGCCGCCGCCCAGGCAGCCACCCGCCACTACCAGATTCCGGCCGGACCGCTCGACGCCACGCTCAACCGCTTCGCGCTGCTGGCCGGCGTTTCGCTGGTGATCGACGCCGAGAAGCTGAAAGGCCTGAACAGCAACGGCCTGAAAGGCAATCACGACGTCGACAGCGGTTTCCGGACGCTGCTGCACAACACCGGATTCGGCGTTGCCCGGACGGCGTCGGGGTACATCCTGGTCGAATTGCCGAAGTCGGGGACAGACACCGGACAGCGCATGCCAGGCCATCATGGCGAAACCTCGCTGGCACCGGTGCTCGTCGTCGAGCAGCGCGAATGGCAGGGCACCACCCTCGTCGACCGCCACACGATCGAGGCCATGCCGGCCGGCAACGGCGACATCACCAGTCTGCTGAAGATTCATCCGAGCGTGCAGTTCGACAACCTGCAGCTAAGCAGCAAGACACCGGGCGAAATCTCGCCGGCCAACATCAGCATCAACGGCGCCAAGTTCTACCAGAACGCCTTTCTGATCGATGGCCTCAACATGAACAACGATATCGATCCGGCGCAAAGCAATCCGAACCTGGCCGCCGATGTGCCCGGCAAGAGCCAGGGCCTGGCGCTCGATACCGACCTCCTGGAAAGCATCGCCGTCTATGACAGCAACGTGCCCGCCGCTTACGGACGATTCAACGGCGGCGTGATCGAAGCGATCACGCGCAAACCGAGCAAGGAACTACACGGCAAGTTGTCTTACCAGACCTCGCGTTCCTCGTGGACCCGCTACAAGATCGACGAAACGCAGCGCGAATCGTTTGAAAACTCGGCCAACTACGACGAGCAACCCAATTTCACCAAAACCGTCATCCGCGCCACGCTGGAAGGCCATCTGACCGAGGACTTCGGCTTGATGGCCAATTTCAGCCAGAAGCGCTCGACGATGCCGACCAGCTTCTACTCGTCCAACAACGTTGGCACGATGGGAATGGAAAAACGCGATCAGGAACGCCAGATCGACAACTATTTCATCAAGGCCTTCTGGCGCCCGATCCGTCGGCTCGACATCGAATCCAGCCTGACCTACGCGCCGGAAAACAACACCTACTGGCGGGGCAATACGGCCAATTCGACCTTCGAAACCCAGTCCGGCGGGACCCAGTTCAACCTGAAAGCGCGTTGGGACGGCGATCTGGCCAAGGTCGAGCAAAACCTGGCCTACGGTCGGCTGCACCAGTCGCGCGATTCGGATTACGACGACTGGTACACCTGGCGCAAATCCACCACCAAGAACTGGGGCGTCGGCAATTCCACCGGCGCCAACAGCCTGGAGGGCGGCTACGGCGACGTCGAGCAAGCGCAGAACACCTGGCAATACCGCCTGAACGCCGACTGGCGCCCGTTCGAGGCGCTCGGCACCCGGCATCGGCTGCAAAGCGGCCTGGAAATCTCCCAGCAATATGTGCGCTACGCGAGACTTACCGAAAACAGCACCTATGTCATCCCGGCGTCGACCAACACCTGCACCAACAGCAGCGGCATCACCGACGACATCACCTGCTCGATCGGCCAGACGAACAACGGTTGGCCCGGCCAGTATTTCACGCAACGCACCCGCTTCACCACCGGTGAATTCGATTTCACCACGACCCAGTGGGCGCTCTGGCTGCAGGACGAAATCAGCGTCGGCAGATTCAACCTTCGCCCCGGTGTACGCGTCGATAACGACGACTACATGAACAAGACGACGCTGGCACCGCGCTTTGCGGCGCAGTACGACATTTTCGGCGATTACCGTACGGTACTGAGCGCCGGCGCCAACCGCTACTACGGGCGCAACATTACCAGCTGGCGCCTGCAGGAAGGACGTAACCGGCTGCGCTACAACACCGAACGGCGGCCCACGCTGGATGACGACTGGACCGTCGGCACCCAGGCCACCAATCTGGTCAAGTTCAGCGAGCTGGAGGTTCCCTACGACGACGAGTTGATGCTTGGATTGAGCCAGCGCTGGCGCGGACTGAAGTTCGACCTGAAGTACGTCAACCGCAAGGGTCGCGACCAGATTCTCGAAGTCAGCGGTACCAGCATCGGACAACCATCGACCGATCCGACCCTGTCCAACAGCTATACGACTTACACCAACGGCGGCCGCAGCGAGACCGACATCGTCACCCTGACCGTAACCCCGCTGCAGGACCTGCGCTGGCTGGGCACTTACACGACCGGACTGCTGGCCCTCGACTGGCGCGACAGCAAGCAGAACGCGCCCAACTATCTTTACGACAGCACGGAAAGCGAGGCCTACGTCCGCAATCCATGGATTCAATACGACGGTCAGATCATCCGCTACGCCGACCGTCCGGCCAACAACTACAGCCGCCCGTGGACCTTGCGCCTGTCGACGATCACCAAGATTCCGGCCTGGCACCTGACCTGGACCAACTTCCTGCGCTATCGGGCAGCCTTCTCGAAGATGGCGCAAACGGTTTCCGCCAGCACCTCGACGGTCTATCACGATGGACAGCAGGTCGCCATCTGGGAGAAGCGCACCTTCAATCGCAGCCTGACCTGGGACATCCGCCTCGGCTGGGAACTGCCGATCGCCAACAGTCACGCCTTCTTCGTCAACGTCGACGTGTTCAACGTGCTCGACAAGGCCACCGTCGCCGACAGCACCACGGCCACCAGCACCGGCGTACCGATTTATGAAGTCGGCCGGCAGTTCTGGCTGGAGGTCGGTTACCGCTTCTGATCCCCGCAACCCGCAACGGACGCCGGCCAAGCGGCGTCCTTTCAAACCATGATGAACCCCCTGACCCTGCTTTTCCTGCTCACCCTGCCCCTGCTCTCCCATGCGGACGAGCGCTGCGGTCAACGCCTTGCCGAAGGCAAAAACGACCCCGTCTGTCTGCGCGACAGTTACCGCCAGCCGATCGCGCAATGGCCCAGGCCACAGGTCGAAGGCCAGGTCGCCTGGCAGGAAATGGCGCCGGCCAGGCCGGTCGATCTGCCGGCCAGTCTGCCCTATCCGCTGCTCAAGCTCGGCATCCGGCTGTTCTTCGACCCGGCCCTGTCCGCCTCCGGCAAGATCGCCTGCGCCTCCTGCCACCGGCCGGAACATGCCTACGCCGACACGCTGCCGGTGACGCCGGGCCATCAGGGACGCATGGGGCGGCGCAACGCGCCGGCGCTGATCGGCGTGCGCGACGTGCACGAACTGTTCTGGGACGGCCGGGCGGGAAGCCTGGAGCAACAGGCGCTCGGCCCGCTGGCCGACCCGGCGGAAATGGCCACCGACCTCGCCGCCCTGCCCGCCCGGCTGGCCGCCATTCCCGGCTACGCGGCCGAATTCGCGGCCGCCTGGGGCGACGCCGAAATCACGCTGGCCCGCATCCAGGCCACGCTGGCCGCCTACCAGCGCACGCTGACGCCGGAAAGAACCGCCTTCGACGCCTTTCTCGAAGGCGATACCGCGGCACTCGACGACCAACAATTGCTCGGCCTGCACCTGTTCCGCACCAAGGCCCGCTGCATGACCTGCCACAGCGGCCCGGCGCTCAGCGACAACCAGTTCCACAACCTCGGGCTGACCTATTTCGGGCGCCGCAAGTACGAGGACCTGGGCCGTTACGAAGTGACCGGCAAGCACGAGGATGTCGGCAAGTTCAAGACGCCGACTCTGCGCAACGTGGCGCGTAGCGGCCCGTGGATGCACAACGGCCTGTTCCCGTCGCTGCGCGGCATTCTCAACGCCTACAACGCCGGCATGTTCCGGCCGAAACCGGCGAATGCCGCCCAGGCCGCCGATCCCCGCTTTCCGGTCAGTTCGCCGTTGCTCAAGCCGCTCGACCTGAGCGCCGATGAAATCGCGGCGCTCGAAGCCTTCCTGAAGACCCTGTAAGCCATGTTCGCATTCCGATCCGGCCGGCGGCTGGCCGCCGTCCTCATCCCGCTCGCGCTGAGCGCGCCGCTCGCCGTCGCCGCCCCTGTCCTCGACGGCGAGGCCGGCGGCTTCTCGTCGTACCGCCTGGACAATGGCTTCCGCATCATCCTGGTCCCCTTTCCCGAGGCGGCGACCGCCCGCGTCGAACTGCTGGTCCGCAGCGGCAGCAAGCGCGAAGGCTACGGCGAAACCGGCATGGCCCACCTGCTCGAACACATGCTGTTCAAGCAGGCCGGCACGCAAGGCGACCTCAAGCAGGCCTTGACTGCGCTGGGTGCCCGCTGGAACGGCACGACCAACGCCGACCGCACCAACTACTTCTCGACCATCGTCGGCGAACCCGACAAAGTCGACGCGCTGATCCGCATCGAGGCCGACCGTTTCATCCGGCCCGCCTTCACCGCCGCCGACCTGGCCCGCGAGATGAGCGTCGTGCGCAACGAACTCGAGCGCAAGGACAACGATCCGGCGAGCCTGGCGCGGCGCGCCCTGCTGCGCCAGAGCTTCTTCTGGCACGGCTACGGACGGCCGACCATCGGCGCCCGCAGCGACATCGAGCAAGCCCCCTTCGCAGCACTGCAGGCCTTTCATCGCCGCCATTACCGGCCGGACAACGCCGCCCTGATCGTCTCCGGCAAGTTCGACGCGGATCGCGTGCTGGCCTTGTCCGGTCAACTGTTCGGCAAGGCCAAAAACCCGCCGACGCCGGCGCTCGCCGACCGGACGCGCGACGAGCCGGCGCACGGCCCGCAGCGCAGCGAAATCCATCGCGACAGCGGACAGAGCATGGCCCTCGTCGGCTGGCGCCTGCCCGGCATGAGCGACCGGCAGACCGTGCTGCTGACACTGGGCAGCCGGGCCTTGTGCACCGACAGTTGGGGCCGCCTGCGCAAAACCCTGGTCGATGAACGCCAACTGGCGCTCGGCGCCGCCTGCGGCATCCAGACGCAAACCGACTACAGCCTGCTGATCGCCAGCGCCGGCGCCGGTCCTGACGGCGACCCGGCAGCCCTGGCCGACGCGCTGGCCGAGACTGTCGACGGCTTCGCCCGGCGCGGACTGAGCGCCGAACAACTGGCCCGCGCCCGCCGGGCCGAACTCGACGCCTACGCCCGCCGCGGCGAA
Source organism: Azonexus sp. R2A61 (assembly GCF_021401135.1). GTDB lineage: Bacteria > Pseudomonadota > Gammaproteobacteria > Burkholderiales > Rhodocyclaceae > Azonexus. The sequence continues at coordinate 696,979 of NZ_JACBFO010000002.1, forward strand.
TCCCACGAAGCGCTGGCCGGCCAGTTGTCGGATGCCGAAACCGCCGGCGACTGGCGGCTGTATTTCCGCGCCCGCGACATCGTCGCCACGGCGACGCTCGACGAGGTCAACGCCGCGCTCGTCCGCTGGCTGGCCGACACCTACCGTAACGAGGTCCTGCTGCGCAACCTGTCGCCGCGCCGCGTCGAGGCGCCGGCCCCGGCGGCCGCCCCGGCCGAATTGCTGGCCGGCGGACAATGGCCGCCGCTGGCCCGCGAAGCCGATCCACTGCCGGCTTCGTTCGCCGAACTGGCCGCGCAAAGCGTCGCCGTCGACCTCGGCGATCCGTCGGCCAGTGCCCTGCTGCTGCCGGGACGGCGGCGCGGCGGCCGGGCCTGGCTGCTGCTGGCCAACGACTACGGCAACCCGGACACGCTGCGCGGGCGCGGCGCCGCCTGTTCGCTGGCCGGCGCACTGCTCGCCCAGGGCTCGCCGGAACGGGACCGCAACCGCCTGGCCGCCGCCCTCGAAACGCTGCAGGCGAAAACCTCGTTCGGACTCGGACAGCTGCGGATCGAAGCGCCGGAGGCCAACCTGGCGGCGGCGCTCGATCTGCTGCTGGCGGTGCGCCGCGCCCCGGCGCTACCGGAGAAGGAATTCGTCCGCCTGCGTGCCGCCGCCCTCGCCGAGCTGGAAGCCACCCGTCGCCATCCCGGACAACTGGCCGCCAATGCGGCCGCGTTGCGTTTCGACAACTACCCGGCCGATCACCCGGCGCGCCCGCGCCCGCTGGCCGAACGGATCGCCGAATTGCATGCCGTGACTTACGCCGACGTGCGTCGCTGCGTCGCCGATTTTGGCGGCCGTTCGCGTATCCGCCTGGCCGTCGTCGGCAACTTCGACGAAGACGCCGTGCGCGGCTTCTGGCGGCAGATCGCCACGCTGCCGGCGGCGCCGCACGCCTACCGGCGGATCGATCCGCCGGCCGCGCCGGACCGCGTCGATGGCAGCCCGATCGTTGTCGCGCTGCCGGCCAAACCGAACGCCGACGTGTTCGGCATCGCGCAGTTGCCGCTGCGCCTGACCGACGCCGATTACCCGGCCCTGATGCTGGCCGTCCGCCTGCTTGGCGGCGACAACGACAGCCGCATCCGCCAGCGCCTGCGCGAGCGCGAAGGGTTGGCCTACAGCGCCGGCGCGTCGCTCAGCGCCAGCCCCTTCGTCGCCCGCGGCACATTGTCGATCTCGGCCAGCGCCGCCAGCCCGCAGGCCGAGCGGGCGCGCGAACTGCTGCGCGAGGAACTGGCCCGGGCCCTGGCCGACGGCTTTTCCGAAGCGGAAGTCGCGCGCGCCAAGGCCGCCTGGAAAAACGGCCGCCAACTGGCGTTGACCGCAGAATCGACGATTGCCGGCCATTTGCTGCAAGCCCAGCGCAGCGGTCTCGATGCCCGTTGGGAAGCCGGGCTGGAACATCTCGTCGACGAACTCGACGCGGCTGCGGTCAACGCCGCGCTGCGCAAATTTCTGGCGCCGGCGACTGTCGTCTGGGGCATTGGCAAGGGCGAGTGACGGCATTTTTCCGGCAATCCTGCGGTCGACCGCAGGATTCAGCCATTTTTCCACGGTGCGCCGCCGCGATGAAAAAACCGCCCGACCGGGCAGGTCGGGCGGTTCGTCGTGACAACCGGCCGCAGGTTCAGCGCAGATCGAAGCGGTCGGCGTTCATCACCTTGCACCAGGCAGCGACGAAGTCATGGACGAACTTCTCGCGGTTGTCGTCCTGGGCGTACACCTCGGCGTAGGCCCGCAGGATCGAGTTCGAACCGAACACCAGATCGACGCGGCTCGCCGTCCACTTCGTCGCACCGCTCTGCCGGTCGACGATGGCGTAGCTGTTGCGGCCGGTCGGCTGCCAGGTGTAGGCCATGTCGGTCAGATTGACGAAGAAGTCGTTGGTCAGCGCACCGACGCGGTCGGTGAACACGCCGTGACGGGTGCCGCCGTGGTTGGTGCCGAGCACGCGCATGCCGCCGACCAGCACGGTCATCTCGTGCGCGGTCAGGCCCATCAGCTGGGCGCGGTCGAGCAGCATTTCCTCGGGCTGGACGACGTAGTCCTTCTTCTGCCAGTTGCGGAAACCGTCGTGCAGCGGCTCGAGCACGTCGAAGGATTCGACGTCGGTCTGTTCCTGCGTGGCGTCGCCACGGCCCGGGGCGAAAGGCACCACGACCTCGACGCCGGCCGCCTTCGCCGCCTGTTCGATGCCGACATTGCCGGCCAGCACGATGACATCGGCGATGCTCGCGCCGCTGCGCGCGGCGATGCCTTCAAGCACCGCCAGCACCTTGGCCAGCCGGGCCGGTTCGTTACCTTCCCAGTCCTTCTGCGGGGCCAGCCGGATGCGGGCGCCGTTGGCACCGCCGCGCTTGTCGGAGCCGCGGAAGGTGCGGGCGCTGTCCCAGGCGGTGGCCACCATGTCGGCCACCGAAAGCCCGCTGGCGGCGATCATCGCCTTGACCGCGGCAACGTCGTAATCGGCATTGCCGACCGGCACGGGATCCTGCCAGATCAGGTCTTCGGCCGGCACGTCCGGGCCGAAATAACGCGCCTTCGGCCCCATGTCGCGGTGCGTCAGCTTGAACCAGGCACGGGCGAAGGTTTCCGAGAAATAAGCCTGGTCGTCGCGGAAGCGCTCGGCGATCCTGCGGTATTCGGGGTCGAACTTCAGCGCCATGTCGGCGTCGGTCATCATCGGCATGCAGCGGATCGTCGGGTCCTCGACATCGACCGGCATGTCTGCCTCGGCGATGTTGATCGGCGCCCACTGGTGGGCACCGGCCGGCGACTTCTGCAGCCACCAGTCGTACTTGAACAGCAGCGTGAAGTAGCCGTTGTCCCACTGCGTCGGATGCGTCGTCCAGGCGCCTTCGATGCCGCTGGTCACCGCATCGCGGCCGATGCCGCGGCCGCTGTGGTTGATCCAGCCCAGGCCCTGTTCGGCAATGTCGGCCCCTTCCGGCGCCGGGCCGAGATTGGCCGCATTGCCGTTGCCGTGCGCCTTGCCGACCGTGTGGCCGCCGGCGGTCAGGGCGACCGTTTCCTCATCGTTCATCGCCATGCGGGCAAAGGTGACGCGCATGTCGTGGGCCGTCTTCAGCGGATCGGGCTTGCCGTCGACGCCTTCCGGATTGACGTAGATCAGGCCCATCATCACCGCAGCCAACGGGTTTTCCAGATCGCGCTCGCCGGAATAGCGGCTGCCTTCGGCCCCGGTCGGCGCCAGCCACTCCTTCTCGGAGCCCCAGTAGATGTCCTTTTCCGGATGCCAGATGTCCTCGCGACCGAAAGCGAAGCCGAAGGTCTTCAGGCCCATCGATTCGTAAGCCATCGTCCCGGCCAGTAGGATCAGGTCGGCCCAGCTGAGCTTGTTGCCGTACTTCTTCTTGATCGGCCAGAGCAGACGGCGCGCCTTGTCCAGATTGCCGTTGTCCGGCCAGGAATTGAGCGGCGCGAAGCGCTGGTTGCCGGTGCCGCCGCCACCACGACCGTCGGCGATGCGGTAGGTGCCGGCCGAGTGCCAGGCCATGCGGATCATCAACCCGCCGTAGTGCCCCCAGTCGGCCGGCCACCAGGGCTGGCTGTCGGTCATCAGGGCCTTGACGTCGCGTTTGAGCGCCTCGACGTCGAGCGTTTTCAGGGCTTCGCGATAGTCGAAGCCGGTGCCCAGCGGGTTGGTCTTGGTATCGTGCTGATGCAGGATGTCGAGGTTCAGCGCCTTCGGCCACCAGGCCATGTTCGAAGTGCCGGCAGACGTAGCGCCGCCATGCATGACCGGGCATTTGCCCTGTTGATGATTCGTGTCCATAGCTTCCTCCATGATTGGTTTTTGCGGGAACCTTGCGAACCGGGAACCGGGGTTCGCAGTGCCAATTCAAGATAGCAAAGAAGCCCGAAAATCTCGTGAAATCATTCCCAATACGGGAGATTGAGGATCGCTATCGCGCTACATTCCCCCGGCGACCAGTTCGGCGAAGCGGCGGGCCAGTGGCGTCGGTTCGAGGGGCAGCAACAGCGCACTGCCGGCGCGGGCATCGGCATCGCGCAGGGCCCGCCAGACGACGCCATGTGCCGCCAGCGATTTCATCCGCTCGGGCACGACGGTGATGCCGTGCCCGGCAGCGACCAGTTCGAGCTGGCTGGTCTTGCGCGAGATCACCCGGGCCTGCGTCGGCACGAAACCGCGGCTCAGGCAAAGATCGGTGACCCGGCGGGCCAGGCCGCCGCGCTCGCGATGCACCGCCGATACGAAAAATTCGTCCCGCAGGTCGTCGACCGCAAGAAAGTCGCGAGCGGCCAGCCGATGGCCGTCGGGCAGCGCCACCCATAGCGGCTCGTCGGGCAAGGCGGCGAGTCGCACGGCGGGATCGCGGCGCAGCAAGGGCAGCCGAACGACGCCCAGATCGGCGCGTCCGGCGGCGACTTCCGTCACCTGGATTTCCGATGCGACGCGATCGAGATCGATGCGCGCACCTGGGCTGGCGTCGAGAAAGCGGGCGATGAACGGCAACAGGCTGCTCGCCGGAAATGAACTGGAATGCAGCAAGCGGAGCACGCCGCCCTCGCCGCGCGCCAGTTGGGCGCTTTCCTCGGCGGCGGTGGCCAACTCGCGCTGAATCCCCGAGACACGTTCGCGGTACAACTCGCCGGCCGGCGTCAGCCGGGCACCGCGGGCTTCGCGGACGAACAGCGTGAAGCCGAGTTCGGCCTCCAGTTGCGCCACCTGCCGGCTCAGTGCCGGCTGCGCGACGAACAGTGCGGCGGCGGCCTGGGTGAAGCCGCCCAGATCGGCGACGGCCAGGAAATAACGGATTTGTTTCAGCGTAGCCATGCCATCCCAGCATCGATTAGCGACGAATTTGATATTTGTTTTATACCTTGCGCGTTCGCAGAATCCAAGCATCGCTTTCCCGGAAACGCCTCATGAACGATCTGCTGTTCACCCTCTCTCCCCTCGAACATCCGCTGCGCTTTGCGCTGGCCTTCGCCACCCTGGTGCTCGCCTACGGCGTGTTCACACTGGTCGGCTTCGGCTCGGGGCTGATCGCCGGCGCGCCGCTGGCGCTGGTGATGCCGGTGGCGCGGGTCATTCCCTTGCTGGCGGTACTCGATTTCGCCGGTTCGGCGACGCGCGGCTGGCAGCATCGGCAACGCGTCGCCTGGTCGGCTTTCCGCCGGCTGCTGCCGGGCATGCTGGCCGGCCAGGCGCTCGGCGTGCTGCTCCTGGCCCGGCTGCCGTTACGCGCGACGGCGCTGACGCTCGGCTTGTTCGTCGTCTGGCAGGGGCTGCGCGGCTTGCTCAAGCGGCACGAGCCGGCCGCTCGACCGGCCGGACCGGCACTGCTGCACGGATTGATCGGCGGCATATTCGGCGGCTTGTTCGGCAGCGGCGGCTTCGTCTACGCCGCCTGGCTGGAACGCAGCCTGCCGTCGCGCGAGGCATTTCGCGCCACGCAGGCGGTGATCGTCGCCCTGTCCACCGGCTGGCGCATCGTGCTGTGCGCCGGACTCGGCCTGCTCGACGGCGCCCTGCTGCTGACTGCACTGGCCTGCGTGCCGGCCATGCTGATCGGCGTCAAGGGCGGCCAGCGCATCGATCTGCGGCTCAGCCGCGAGCGCCTGTTCCTGCTGCTCAACGGCCTGCTGGTGGCCAGCGGCGGCGGCCTGCTGCTGCGCCACCTGGCCTGAATCAGCGGAAACGTTCGGCGACGATGCCCAGCCGGGTCAACTTGTCGTACAGGGTCTTTTTCGGCACCGCCAGCAGGTCGGCCGCCTTCGCCACCTGGCCGCCGCAGGCGCGCAGGGCATCTTCGATGATGCGGGTTTCCGCCGCGTCGACCTGGGCTGCCAGCGACTGCCCGGGCCCGGCCGCTGCGCCGGCGTCGCCCAGCGCATCGGGCAGGCCGAGCGCCCAGCGTTCGGCGACGTTCTTCAGTTCGCGCACGTTGCCCGGCCAGTCGTGCGCCGACCAGCGGGCCAGATCGGCCGGCGTCCAGTCGGCGGCCGGACGCTGGAAGCGCTGCGCCGCCTCGCCGAGGAAATGCGCCATCAGCAGCGCGATGTCTTCGCGCCGCTCGCGCAACGGCGGCAGGTCGAGGCTGACCACGTTGAGCCGGTAGTAGAGGTCGGCGCGGAACTGGCCGATGTCGGACAGCGCCTTGAGGTCGGCCTTGCTGGCGGCGACCAGCCGGCAGTCGACGGGGATCGCGGCATTGCCGCCGAGGCGCTCGACGCTGCGCTCCTGCAGCACGCGCAGCAGCTTGACCTGCAGGTTGAGCGGCATCGATTCGATCTCGTCGAGGAACAGCGTGCCGCCGCTGGCGTGTTCGATGCGCCCGATGCGCCGCTTGCCGGCGCCGGTGAAAGCGCCTGCCTCGTGGCCGAACAATTCGCTCTCGAACACCGTTTCCGGCAACGCGCCGCAGTTGATCGCGACAAAGGCGCCGCGCCGGCCGCTGGCTTCGTGCACGGCGCGGGCAACGACTTCCTTGCCGGCACCGGTTTCGCCGTTGATCAGCAGGTCGACCCCGGTCGGTGCCAGCGTGCCGACCAGTTGGCGGATGCGCTGGACGGCCGGCGACTGGCCGATGATCGCGGCGACGCCGCCGGCACCGGCACGCGCCTTCAGCTGGCGGTTCTCGACGATCAACGCGCGCTTTTCCAGGGCGCTGCGCACGGCGGCGACCAGGCGTTCGGACGGGAAGGGTTTTTCGATGAAATCGTAGGCACCGTGGCGCATCGCTTCGACCGCCATGGCCACGTCGCCGTGGCCGGTCATCAGCAGCACCGGCAGGTCGCGGTCGAACTGGCGGACCTCGCGCAGCAGCGCCAGGCCGTCGCGGCCGGGCAGCCGCACGTCGCTGACGATCAGCGCCGGGTTGCCGTGGGCCAGCGCGGCAAGCAGCGCCTCGGCGTCGGCGAAGCCGCGCACCGGGATGTCGGCCAGCGCCAGCGCCTGCTCGCAGCCCTTGCGCACGGCCGCATCGTCCTCGACCAGGAAGACCGCCGGCTCAGCCATGGCGCACCACCTTGGCGTAGCTCGGCCGGTCCAGTTCGACGGTCTCGACGCTCAGTTGCAATTCCGTGCCGGACGGCGCGTCGACCGCAGCATTGAGCGCCATCAGCACCAGATCGGACAACATCCGCCGTTCCTCGGACGAGCGCCCCGAGAGCAGACCGATCCGGACGTGGATGAAGGCGCGCGCCTTGTCCTCCAGCCCGATGCGGAAATGCGGCGCGGCATAGGCCCGGCTCTTGACGTCGGCCTCGTCGAACAGCCCGCTCTTCAGCGCGGCGTAATTGACGGCGGTCAGCCAGGCCGCCGGGTCGGCGCCGGCGAGGTTGTCGGTATATTCAAGCGTCAGGTGCGGCATGATCGTCTCCGGCGGTCGGCAGGTCGATGCTGAACACGGCGCCGCCGTCCGGCGCATTATGCGCGCCCAGGGTGCCGCCGTAGCTCTCGACAATGGTCCGCGAGATGGCGAGCCCGAGGCCCAGCCCCTCGCCGACCGGTTTGGTGGTGTAGAAGGCTTCGAACAGGTGGCCGAGCGCCTCGTCGGCCAGCCCCGGTCCGTGATCGCGGACCTGCAGCACGACGCGCCCGTCGCTGCGACGCGCAGCGATGTCCAGGCGCGGCGCCGGAAAACCGTGCATCGCGTCGAGACCGTTGCGCAGCAGGTTGACCAGCACCTGTTCCAGGCGCCCGGCCTCGGCGGTCACCGCCAGCCCGGGTTCGAGATCGCCGACGACGATGCGCGCGTCGAGTTCGCGACGGCGCGGTTCGACGATGGTCAGCGCGTGCTCGACCGCGGCGGCCACCGGCACCGGCCCCGGCGTCGGCGCCTCCTTGCGGGCGAAGGCCTTGAGCTGGCGAACGATACGCCCGGCGCGGGCGACCAGTTCGCTGATCGTCTGCAGGTTTTCGACCGCTTCGGCCTGTCGACCGCGCTCGAGCAGCGCCCGGGCGTTGTCGGCAAAGGTCTGCAGCGCGGCCAGCGGCTGGTTCAGTTCGTGGCTGATGCCGGCCGACATCTGGCCCAGCGTCGCCAGCTTGCCGGCCTGGACGGCGGCATCGCGCGTTTCGCGCAGGATCGCTTCGGTGCGTTCGAGGTCGGCGATCTTGTCGGTCAGGTCGGCGGTGCGTTCGGCGATGCGCTGTTCCAGCTCGTCGTAGACCCGACGCAATTCCTCGCGCCGCCGGGCCCGATGGCGGACATGGGCGGCCAGCCCGAGCAGGAAAGCGGTGGCAAAACCGGCAGCGTTGCCGGCTGCCAGGGCGGTTGCGCGCAATTCGGTGGTGTCGCGCAACTGCACCACCTGCCAGCCGAGGGAACCGACCGGCCGGCGCTGGATCAGGCGCTCGCGCACCGTCTCGCCGGCCAGTGCGAAGCGCAGCGGATAAGCCGCTTCGCTCGGCAACGGCCGGTCGGCCAGCAGGGGAATCCGTTGGCCGCCGTACTGTCGCGTCTGCGCGTTGCGTTCGGCCGCCACGGCATCGAGCGGCGCCAGCGTGCGGTAGCGCAGGCGGCGTTCGGCGGCCAGGAAGACGACGCCGTCGGCATCGGCCAGCAACATGTCGCCGCTGCCGGCCAGCGCCTGTTCGATGCTGTCCAGGCTGACCTTGAGCACGACGACGCCGAGCACCCGGCCGCCGTCGCGCACCGGGCCGGCGATGAAGTAGCCGGGCTCGCCGGTAGTCACGCCGACGCCGTAGAAACGGCCCAATCCGCCGTCCAGCGCGTCGCGGAAATACGGCCGGAAAGCGTAGCTGTGCCCGACGAAACCGCGCGGCAGGCGCCAGTTGCTGGCGGCCAGCGTGACGCCGTCGGCGCCGATCAGGTAGGCGACGGAAACCGCCGCCCCCTGTTGCGCTGCTTCCAGATAGGCGTTGGCGGCGGCAACCCGACGACCATCGTCGGGATGCCACAGCAGGTCGAGCAGCGACGGATGCAGGGCGAGCAGCCCGGGCAGCGCCTCGTGGCGGGCCAGCGTTGCCTCCAGCGACAGGGCGAAACCGTCCAGCCGCTGCGCCGCCAGCCCGCGCTCGTGATCGAGCGCGATGCCGAAGGCGATGCGGTAGGCCAGCCAGCCGGCGAACAGGCACAGCCCGGTGGCGGCGCCGACCAGGACGAACGCATGACGCGCCAGCGACAGGATGCGGTTGAACGGAATCACGCCGCCATCCTACCGATTTTGCCGGTTTTTCTCAGTCGACCGCAGCCAGCTTCAGTTCGGCATCGGCATGGCGTTGCTGCTCTTCCATGACCAGCCGGCCGAGCTCGCGTTTGAGGTCGTTGAAATCGGCCGACGACGGATCGCGCGGCCGCGGCATGTCCACCTTCTGGTCGCGCTTGACCGTACCCGGCCGGTAGGTCATGACGATGATCCGGTCGGCCAGGTAGATCGATTCCTCGATCGAGTGGGTGACGAACAGGATGGTCTTGCCGAGCTTTTCCCAGATGCGCAGCAGTTCGTCTTGCAGGTTGCGCCGGGTCAGCGCATCGAGCGCGCCGAACGGCTCGTCCATCAGCATGATCGGCGAGTCGAGGGCCAGCACGCGGGCGATCGCCACCCGCTGGCGCATGCCGCCGGACAGATCCTTCGGGAAGCGGTCGCGGAAATCCTTCAGGTGCAGCAGGTCGAGCAGCTGGTTCACCGTCAGGTCGATCTCGGCCTTGTCCTTTTTCTGGATCTCCAGGCCGAAAGCGATGTTCTGCGCCACCGTCATCCACGGAAACAGCGCGTACTCCTGGAACACCATGCCGCGATCCGGACCGGGCGCCAGGATGGTCTTGCGCTCAATCAGGATCTCGCCGGCCGATGGCGGCTGGAAACCGGCCACCGCGTTGAGCAGCGTGGACTTGCCGCAACCCGAGGGGCCGAGCAGACAGACGAATTCACCCGGCTGGATGCCGAGGTTGATGTCCTTGAGGGCGACCACGTCGCCGCCCGGCGTCTTGAACACCTTGTGGACGTTGTTGATCAGGATGGGGCTGCTCATGTCAGTGCTCCAGGCCGCGGTGCCAGCGCAGCAGGTGGTTGTTCAGGCGGCTGACCGCGGTGTCGATGGCCAGGCCGAGCAGGCCGATGGTGATCATGCCGGCGATGATCTTGTCGGACCACATGAATTCGCGCGCTTCGAGGATTCTGAAGCCGAGACCGTCGTTGACCGCAATCATTTCGGAAACGATCACCACGATGAAGGCGGTACCGATGCCGATCCGCACGCCGGCCAGGATGTACGGCGTGGCGGCCGGCAGCATGACGCGGGTGAACATCGACCAGGCGCCGACCCCGAGGTTCTTCGCCGCACGGATGTAGATGCCGTCCACCTGCCGCACGCCGGCGATGGTGTTCATCAGCACCGGGAAGAAGGCGCCGATGGCGATCAGGAAGAAGGATGGCGGATTGCCCAGGCCGAACCACAGGATCGCCAGCGGAATGTAGGCGATCGGCGGAATCGGCCGCAGGATCTGGACCAGCGGGTTGAACAGCGTGTACATGCGGGCGTTGGCCCCCATCAGCAAGCCGAGCGGCAGGGCCAGCCCGGCGCCGATCAGGAAGCCGACCACCACGCGATACAGGCTGGACCAGGTATCGTGCGGCAGTTCGCCCGACAGCGCCCAGGCCAGCCAGGACTGGCCGGCCTCCTGCGGCTGGGCCGGCAGCAGGTAATGCCACCATTTGATCGCCACCGCCGAGGGCGCCGGCAAGACCACTTCCGAGAACAGGCCGGCCCGCGAACAGGCCTCCCAGACGATCAGCACCAGCACCGGTACCAGCGTGCCCTGCGCGAAGGATTGCAGTTTCTTCATGCCGGCCTCACTTGACCTTCAGATCGGCCTTGGCCTTCTGCAGCAGATCGAGCTTGACCCACTCGGCCGCCTTCGGCGGCTTGGCCATGCGACCGACGCCGTACTTGTTCATGTACTCGGTGGAGATGTCGATGTGTTCGGGCGACACGTCGTAGGTGTAGTCGGCATTGTCCATCGCATCGCGGAAATCCTGCGACGAAATCTGCCCCTTGAACATCTGCTCGCGCACGTACTTCTCGGCCAGCGCCATGTCCTTGTTGAACAGCGCCGTACTCTCGACGAAGCACTTCATCAGCCGTTGCGCGACGTCCTTCTTCTCGTTGTACATCTTCTCGGTCATCACCAAGAGGCGCACCGGCTCGCCCATCCGGGTGTTGTACGGCTTCATGATCTCGACGCCGAACTTCTTGTTGATCGCCTGCGAGGATTGCGGCTCGGACTGGCACATCGCATCGATCTGCTTGGCGGCCAGCGCCTGGTTCAGGTCGGCAAAGGCCAGGAAGACGATCTGCACGTCCTTGCCCGGCTTGTCGGACCAGGTCAGCCCGGCCTGTTCGAGCTCGGCATAGAGCAGCAGTTCGTGGGCGCCGCCGCGGGTGACGCCGACCTTCTTGCCCTTCAGGCCCTGGATGTCCTTGATGCCGGTATCGATGCCGGCGACCAGCCGGGCGCCGCCCTTGGCGAAGCCGGCCACGGTGTAGATCGGCACGCCGTTGGCACGGCCCGAGATGGCGCCGTCGGAAGCCAGCGCGGCGATGTCGATCTCGCCGGCGACGATCGCCGGCATGATGTCCGGGCCCTTCGGGAACATGCGTTCCTCGACCTTCAGGTTGTACTTGCCGCAGTATTCCTTCATGTAGGAGACAGCGCCGTAGTGCGCAAACTTCAGGTTGCCGAGGCGGACGACGTCCGGCGTCTGGGCGACGGCGGCGGTCGAACAGATGGCCAGCGCGGCCAGCGAAAGACGGATGATCTGTTTCATGAATGACTCCTCCAGTTGTTGTCGCGGACCGCGAAGTGCGGCCTCGGCCAATGAATTGCAGGAGGCGTGCCATCCCGGACAAATCTCCAAACCGTTGATTCAATTAACGAATAGTCGCGACACCGGCCACGACGCATGCGGCTTTCCGGAATCCGGCGGAACCCTCGTGCGAAAACCCGCACAGGGGTTCCATCGAAAAAGCGAAATATTTCTGCAAAAAAACGGAACTTATTACCGGAGAAACCGCCAAAGCGGCCGCCTGGACTGCGTCTACGCGCCGCCGGGCGAGCATTTCAACCAACGGGGAACGGGTTCATGGCACAAGCAACAACCTATAACGACAAGGTCGTCCGGCAATTCGCCGTGATGACCGTCATCTGGGGCATCGTCGGCATGCTGGTCGGCGTCGTCATCGCGGCACAGCTGGTCTGGCCGGAGTTGAACGTAGCGCCCTACTTCCATTTCGGACGACTGCGTCCGTTGCATACCAACGCAGTGATCTTCGCTTTCGGCGGCTGTGCGCTGTTCGCCACGTCGTACTACGTCGTCCAGCGCACCTGTCATGCGCGCCTGTGGGGCGGCCCGCTGATCCCACTGACCTTCTGGGGCTGGCAGCTGGTCATCGTGCTGGCGGCGATCACGCTGCCGCTGGGCATCACCACCAGCAAGGAATACGCTGAACTGGAATGGCCGATCGACCTGTTGATCGCGGTCGTCTGGGTCGCCTACGCGGTGGTCTTCTTCGGCACCATCGCCAAGCGCCAGGTCTCGCACATCTACGTCGCCAACTGGTTCTACGGCGCCTTCATCATCGCCGTCGCGCTGCTGCACATCGTCAACAGCATGGAAACGCCGGTATCGCTGACCAAGTCCTACTCGATGTACGCCGGCGCCCAGGATGCGATGGTGCAGTGGTGGTACGGCCACAACGCGGTCGGCTTCTTCCTGACCGCCGGCTTCCTCGGCATGATGTACTACTTCGTGCCCAAGCAGGCCGGCCGGCCGGTCTATTCGTACCGGCTGTCGATCGTGCACTTCTGGGCGCTGATCTTCACCTACATGTGGGCCGGCCCGCACCACCTGCACTACACCGCGCTGCCGGACTGGACGCAATCGGTCGGCATGGTCTTCTCGGTGATCCTGCTGGCACCGTCGTGGGGCGGCATGATCAACGGCATCATGACCCTGTCGGGCGCCTGGCACAAACTGCGCACCGACCCGATCCTGAAGTTCCTGGTCACCTCGCTGTCGTTCTACGGCATGTCCACCTTCGAAGGTCCGATGATGGCGATCAAGTCGGTCAACGCGCTGTCGCACTACACCGACTGGACCATCGGCCACGTCCACTCCGGCGCCCTCGGCTGGGTCGCGATGGTGTCGATCGGCTCGATCTACTTCCTGTTGCCGCGCCTGTTCGGCCGCAAGGAAATGTACTCGCCGGAACTGGTCACCATCCACTTCTGGATGGCCACCATTGGCACCGTGCTGTACATCGCCTCGATGTGGATTTCCGGCGTCATGCAGGGCCTGATGTGGCGTGCGATCAACGCCGACGGCTCGCTGGCCTATGCCTTCGTCGAAGGCGTCAAGGGCTCCTACCCGTTCTGGGCGGTGCGCTGGCTGGGCGGCGTGTTCTTCCTGTCCGGCATGATCCTGATGGCGTACAACATGTTCCGTACCATCGCCGTCGGCAAGACCGACGCGGTACCGGTGCTTGCGCCGGCCGGCCACCACTGAGGCGCCTCATGGATTTCACGTTGATCGCCCAGATCCATACCGTCGCGGCCTTCTTCGGATTCCTGTCGATCTGCGCCTGGGCCTTCGGCCAGGCGCCGAAGCAGGCCTTCGCGGAAGCCGAGCAACTGCCTTTCACCGACCCGGAAGCCGAGGCGGAAAAGCGCAAGGCCCTGCTGCTCGGCCGCTGAACCGTCACGTCGGGGTGGCCGCCGGGCCGCCTCGACACAACAGCCGCCGGACGGCATTCCATGGGTATAGAATTCCCGGACCCGGCACACCGCCGGGCTCGAACAAGATGAATTCACCAAAGGAGCCTCCGACATGATCTTCCATTGCGCACTGAAGTCCGTTGCCCCGGCCCGCCTGCTGTCCGGGATCGCCGCCGCCATGCTGCCGGCGCTCGCCGCCGCCCAGTTCTCCCTCGCCCCGCTGCCCTATCCAGCCGACGCGCTGGAACCCCACATCGACAAGCAGACGATGGAGATTCACCACGACCGCCATCACCAGGCTTACGTCAACAACCTCAACGCCCAGGTCAAGAACACCCCGGAACTGGCCAATCTGTCGCTGGAAGCCATCCAGGGCCAGATTTCCAAATACGGCCCGGCGGTGCGTAACAACGGCGGCGGCCACTACAACCACGACCTGTTCTGGAAGCTGATGGCCCCCGAAGGCCAGCGCGGCAAGCCGTCGCCGGCGCTGGAAGCGGCCATCGCGGCCAGCTTCGGTTCGCTCGAGGAAATGAAGAAGCGCTTCGACCAGGCGGCGCTCAGCCGCTTCGGTTCGGGCTGGGCCTGGCTGATCGTGACGCCGGAGCGCAAGCTGGCGGTGACCTCGACCGCCAACCAGGACAACCCGCTGATGGACTTGCCCGACATCCAGCGCGGTACGCCGGTGCTCGCGCTCGACGTCTGGGAACACGCCTACTACCTGAAGTACCAGAACAAGCGCGCCGACTACGCCACGCAATGGTGGAACGTCGTGAACTGGAACGAGGTCAACCGGCGCTACGAGGCCGCCCTCAAGTAAGGGACGCCAGCCACCGGGGCCGGGGCCGCGACATGCGGCCCTTTTTCATTTCAGCCGCCGAGGCGTGCCGCCAGATAGTCCATCAGCACGCGCACCCGGTGCGGCACCTGCCGGTTGCCCGGCAGCATCGCATAGATGCCCAGTTCCGGTTGGGCAAACTCGGCCAGCACCTCGACCAGTCTTCCATCGGCAAGATAGGCATCGACCAGGAAATCCGGGTGGCTGGTCACCCCCAGCCCGCGCGCGGCGGCATCGAGCAGCACGTCGCCGTTGTTGGCGGTCAGCCGGCTGTGCACGTGTACGGCCTGCGACTGGCCGGCCACGTCGAACAGCAGTGTCGCCGGCCCGGACAGCGTGTAACCCAGGTATTCATGGTGCGTCAGATCGGCCGGCTTCTGCGGTCGACCGTGGCGGGCGAGATATTCCGGCGCCGCCACCACTTTCAGCCGAGCCGCCCCCAGCCTGCGTGCGACGTCGCCCGGCGCCAGCTGACGGGTGATGCGCAGCGACAGGTCGATACCTTCCTCGATCAGGTTCTGCCGGCGATCGCTGTAATCCATGTCGAGCGCGACCTCCGGGTAATCGCGGGCGAAATCGAGCAACAGCGGCGCCGCCCGTTTCAGGCCGAAGCTGAGCGGCAGGCTGATGCGGATGTTGCCGCGCGGCGTCTGCCGTTCGGCGGCGATATCGGTCTCGGCCGCCTCGACCAGGTTGAGGATGACCCGGCATTTTTCCAGATAGCCGGTACCGGCCGAGGTCAGCGTCAGCCGGCGCGTCGAACGCGCCATCAACTGGCAGCCGAGGTGCTGCTCCAGCGCGGCGACCTGCCGCGTCACCACCGAGCGGGCGACGCCCATCTGCTGGGCGACGGCGGAAAAACTACCGAGTTCGGCAACACGCACGAAGATGCGCATGGCGTCCAGTCTGTCCATATTGTTGTCATTAAAGCAACAGTAATTTGCATATTGTGACCTATTTCGCAGCAATCAAAGCACTTAAAGTACGTCCAACGCAATAACGCCAACCCGGCCATCATCATGAACCTGCTGCCCAGCCTCTTCGTTCCGCACGGTGCCCCGACCTTCTCGCTACGCCCCGGCGCTGCCGGCGCCGCGCTGCGCCGCGAAGCCGACAGCCTGCCGCGACCGCGTGCCGTGATCATCGCCAGCCCGCACTGGGACAGCGCCGTCCCCACCGTCGGCAGCGCCCGCCAGCTGGAAACCATCCACGACTTCTGGGGCTTCCCGGACGAGTTGTACGCCATCCGCTACCCGGCGACCGGCTGCCCGGAGGCCGCCGCCGAAGTCATCGCCGCGATCAGCGCCGCCGGTCTGCCGGTCGCGCGCGACGAGCAGCGCGGCCTCGATCACGGTGCCTGGGTGCCGCTGCGCCTGATGTATCCCGACGCCGATGTGCCGGTCGTACCGATTTCGGTCGCCAGCCGCGGTGGACCGCAGCTGGCCTGGGACATCGGTCGCGCGCTGGCCCCGCTGCGCGAACGCGGCTTTTTGATCGTCGGCTCCGGCAGCATCACGCACAACCTGCGCGACTTTCAGCAGGCCTGGCGCAACGGCGGCCAGACACCGGACTACATCCGCGTCTTTGCCGACTGGCTGAACGACCGGGCGCTGGCCGGCGACCACGCGGCACTGCTCGACTACCGCCGGCAGGCGCCGCACGCCGCCCAGGCCCATCCCAGCGAGGAACACCTGCTGCCCTTCCACTTCGCGCTCGGCGCCGGCGGCGAAAACGCCCGCGCCGTCCGCTTCCACGCCGGCATCGACGACTACGTGATCGCGATGGACGGTTACCGCTTTTTACCGCAATGAGGAGGTCGACCGTGACCGCGTCCTACACGACAACCGCCAAGGGCCTGCACTGGATCATGGCCGTCCTGCTGATCGGCCTGCTGGCCCTCGGCTTCACCATGCACGACCTGCCGCTATCGCCGCAGAAGCTGCAGCTGTACTCGTACCACAAGTGGGCCGGCGTCAGCGTCTTCCTGCTGGTGCTGTTCCGGCTGGCCTGGCGTGCCGGGCATCCGCCGCCGCCGTTGCCGGACAGCATGGCGAAGCCGCTGCAGTTCGCCGCCCACGCCGGTCACGCGCTGCTCTACCTGCTGATGCTGGCGATTCCGCTGAGCGGCTGGCTGATGAGTTCGGCCAAGGGCTTCCAGACCGTCTGGTTCGGCGTGCTGCCGATCCCCGACCTGATCGGCAAGGACAAGGAGACCGGCGACCTGCTGGCAAACGTACACCTCGCGCTGAACCTGCTGTTCGTCGCCGTCCTGGCCGGCCATGTCGGCGCCGCGCTGAAGCACCACTTCATCGACAAGGACGACATCCTGCGCCGGATGCTGCCGCAACGCCGCCGCTGAAACCGCCCCAACCCCAAGGAGAAAAATCATGAAAAAACAACTTTTCGTCGCGTTGACCGCAAGCCTGGCCGGCCTGGCCTTCACCGCCCCCGCCCAAGCCGTCGACTATGCGACGGTGCAGCCGGCACAGAGCAACATCGCCTTCAGCTATCAGCAGATGGGCGTCAAGATGGACGGCCGCTTCCGCAAATTCAGCGCGCAACTGGCCTTCGACCCGGCCCGCCCGGCCAGCGCCAGCGCCGCCTTCGACGTCGATCTGGCCAGCATCGACACCGGCGGCGCCGAATCCGACCAGGAAGTCGCCGGCAAGGCCTGGTTCGACAGCAAGAACTTCCCGACCGCACGTTTCGTGTCCACCGGCGTCAAACCGCTCGGCGGCAACCGCTACGAAGTCGCCGGCAAACTGAGCATCAAAGGTCGCACGCAGGACATCGTCGTGCCGGCCACCTTCACCGCACAAGGCAAGGTCGGCAGTTTCGACGGCGCCTTCACCCTCCGCCGCGGCGATTTCGCCATCGGCGAAGGCGCCTGGGCCAAGTTCGACATCGTCGCCAACGACGTCCAGGTCAAGTTCCACATCGTTGCAGCACAGAAGTAACCCCCACCCTCAAGGAGAAACCTCATGAAAAAATCCATCGCCCTGATCGCCCTCGCCGCTGCTTTCGCCGCCCCGGCCTTCGCCGCCCCGGAAACCTACGTGCTCGACAGCACGCACAGCTTCCCGCGCTTCTCGTACAGCCACTTCGGCTATTCGACGCAGCTCTCGCGCTTCGACAAGACCACCGGCACCGTCGTCTTCGACAAGGCCGCCAAGACCGGCGCGGTCGACGTGGTCATCGACACGAAATCGGTCAACACCGGCTACCCGACCTTCAACGAGCACATCCAGGGCGAGGATTTCCTCGACACCGCCAAGTACCCCACCGCCACCTTCAAGTCCACCAAGGTGATCTTCGAAGGCGACAAGCCGGCCAAGGTCGAAGGCAACCTGACGCTGAAGGGCGTCACCAAGCCGGTCGTCCTCACCGTCACCTCCTTCCAGGCCATGCCGCACCCGATGATGAAGAAGGATGCGATCGGCGCCAACGCCTACACCATCGTCAAGCGCTCGGAATTCAACGCCGGCAAGTACGCGCCCTACGTCGGCGACGAAGTGCGCATCGACATCGCGCTGGAAGCGATCAAGCAGTAAGCCCCGGCGAGCGGCCCGCTACGAAAAACGGGGTTTCTTGCGGTCGACCGCAAGAAACCCCGTTTTTCGATTCTTCAGCCGGCCGCAATGGCGGCAAGGAACCCGGCCGTGACTAGGAATTTCGCCGCTCGCCGGTGATCAAGCGCAGTCCAACGCCCGGTTCGGTCAGCAGGAAACGTGGTGCCGACGCGTCATCGCCGAGCTTGTAGCGCAGTTTGCCAACCAGCACCCGCAGGTAGTGGGTGTCCCCTTCATGGATCGGCCCCCACATTTCGCGCAGTATCTGAGTCTGCGTCACCAGCCTTCCGGGCTGCCGGGCCAACAGGGCGAGCAGCGAAAACTCCTTGCGACTCAGCACGACAACTTCTCCGTCGAGCCTCACCTGGTGTTCGACAAAATCGATGCGCAAGGAGCCGTCGTCGTACACAGGATTACCTCCGCCCGACACCGGCATCGCCCGCAAGAGCGCGCGAATGCGCGCCATCAGTTCCTCCACGCCGAACGGCTTGGTCACGTAATCGTTGGCCCCGGCGTCGAGCAGGGCAACCTTCTCCTCCTCGCCCGAACGGACAGTCAGCACGATGACGGGCACCTTCGACCATTGCCGCAATTCCTTGAGTACCTCCCGACCGTCCATGTCGGGTAGGCCGAGATCGAGGATAAGCAGATCCGCCCCCCGACTGGCCAGCAGCGTCAGGCCTTCCTGGCCCGTCCCCGCCAGCAACGTGGCATAGCCCTGCGAACGCAGGCTGATATCGACGAATTTGCGGATTTGCGCTTCGTCGTCGACGATGAGAATCTGCGCCGCTGACGCGGCGGCCCCCTTGTCGCCGGATTGCATCATGAACGGTCTCCCAAATCGGCTAGGCGCTCCAGGGCAATGTCAGACAGATGGTGGTTCCCCGGCCGTCCGGGCCGGAAAACGCTGCGACGCTCCCCATGTGAGCGCCCACGATACCCTGAACGATGGTCAATCCCAAGCCGGTCCCCTGGCGCCCCCGGTCGCCCCGCTCGACACTGTAGAACATATCGAAGATGCGCCGCCGCTCGTCCTCCGGAATCCCCGGTCCACGGTCCGAAACGCGAATTTCCAATCGATCGTCCTCCAACCGCCGGGCTTGCACGCGGATGGATTCGCCCGGCGGCGAAAACTTCGCCGCGTTTTCCATCACGTTGAACAGGGCTTGTTCGATCAGCGCCGGATGAACGTGGATTGGCGACAGATCCATCGGAATATCGTGCTCAATCCTGACCCCCGGCTCATAGCGTTGCAGGCGTCGGGATGCCGAGCCGACCAGTTCGTCCACGCCGATCCAGTCGCGCGTCAGGGTCAGGCCCTGCTGGCCGAGCCGCGTCATATCAAGCAGGTTCTGGATATAGCGATCAAGACGCTCCCCCTCGACGCGAATGGTGTCGAGCAGGCTATGCCGGTCATCCGCTTTCATGTCATTGCCGTAGCTCGCCAGGCTGTCGGCCGCACCAATCATCGACGACAGCGGCGAACGAAGGTCGTGCGACACCGAGGAAAGCAGCGCGGAACGAAGCCGTTCGGTCTCCCCGGTGACGCGTGCCGCTTCCAGCTCCGATACCAGGCGCGTCCGCAAGGCCGCCTGGCCGATATCTTCGACCATGCTTTCGGCCAGCCGTCGCTGCTCGAAGGAAAGACGCCCCATCTCCGGCGCAAAGCGCAAGCCGACCACTCCCAGGGTGTCCTTATCAGAAGCAACGGGCAGGAACCACCACTGCGTATTACCCAGCGTGTCCGTGTAGCGGCCGCTCACCTGGCCGTGGCGCTCGGTCCAGTCGGCCGCTGCCAGATCCTTCTCGCTCAAGTGTCCGGCGGCCGTGACCGGCCCGGACTCGCCGCCAATCCTTATCCAGGCCTCAGCCCGCAAGGTTTTTTGCAGCACGGCGGAGCCGGCGGCGACGACCTGCCCCAAATCGGCCGCCTTGGCCAGGCGGCGCCCCAGGCTCTGCATCGCCGTGGCATGGGTATTTGCCGTACGCAACGC
Source organism: Azonexus sp. R2A61 (assembly GCF_021401135.1). Classification (GTDB taxonomy): domain Bacteria; phylum Pseudomonadota; class Gammaproteobacteria; order Burkholderiales; family Rhodocyclaceae; genus Azonexus. Next base: position 717,158 of record NZ_JACBFO010000002.1, read on the forward strand.
CACCACTTGCATGCGCAAACGCGAAGCCAGGCGCCCAGCGATCAGCGCCGCTGCGAGGAACAACAGTACGGTCGCCACACCGCGATGAGCGCTGATGAAGAAGGTGTAGCGCGGTTCGATGAAGAAAAAATCATAGGACAGGAAACACAAGCCGGCGGTAATCACCGCTGCAACCATGCGCGTCCGCGAAGCGACCAGCATGACAGCCACCAGGAATACCATCGACAGGTCCTGCAGACCCAAAACGCGCTCGGCCAGCGCCGCCATGCCGGTAGCGCCGAGGCTGGCCAGCGGGATGAGCAGCGGCTCCCGCCGGGTCAGGCTCTCGCCGGCGATGTCCGGCAAGCGCAGGCCGCGTTGCCTAGCCTGGGGCGTACTGACAATGGTCAGTTCATAGCGGCTGCCACGTTGCAGCAACTGCTGCGTCAAACTGCGGTTGAAAATGCGGGCGACCGGCCGATCGTGCGTGCGACCAATCACGAGCGACTTCGCGCCACGCGCCGCGGCGGCGTCGAGCAGGGCCTGGGCGATGTCGGTATTGTGCAGGACCTCGGTTTCACCGCCGAGGTTGCGCGCCAGCGCAAACGCCCGATCCATTTCCATCTGGCGCTGCTGCTCCGCCCGTTCGCGCCGACCCGAGCGCCCGATAGCGTTATCCGCACCGTCAACTGACAGGGCCGCCCCCGCCGAGCGGCCGGTATCCACCGTCACCACCGACCACGGTGCGCCGCGCCGCTCGGCGATCCGCGCACCGGCCCGTACCAGGTATTCCGATTGGCCCAGCCCGTCGATCGCGATCAGCACATGGCGCTGGATGGAAATTCCCTCCAGGCCACGCGCTGCCCGTTTCTCGCGCAGATCGGTATCGACGTGCTCGGCCACCGTCTGCATTGCCAACTCCCGCAAGGCGGTGAGATTCGACGGCGAGAAAAAGGCCTGCAGCGCCTGGGCAGCCTGTTCCGGCAAATACACCTTGCCCTGGTTCAGCCGTTCGATCAGCTCGGGCGCCGGCAGGTCGACCAGTCGGATGTCGCGCAGGCGCTCGAACACGGCGTCGGGTACGGTTTCGCTGACGCGTATACCGGTGATCTGATAGACGACGTCGTTGACACTTTCCAGGTGCTGGATATTGACCGTGGTGTAGACGTCCACACCGGCATCGAGCAATTCTTCCACATCCTGCCAGCGACGTTCGTGACGGCTCCCGGGGACATTGCGGTGCGCCAGTTCGTCAACCAGGGCGATTGCCGGACGCCGCGTCAACAAGCCGTCGAGGTCCATTTCCTCCAGTTGCCGCCCCCGGTATTCCACCTTCTTGCGCGGCAGCAACGGCAATCCGTCGGCCATGGCCAGCGTTTCGCTGCGCCCATGCGTTTCAACGATGCCAATGACGACGTCCACATCCTGGCGCTGCAGTTCGCGCGCCCGTGCCAACATGGCGTAGGTCTTGCCGACGCCCGGCGCCGCGCCGAGAAACACGGTCAGCCGACCGGCAGCCTGGCGCTTAAGTTCGCCCATCAGGGCATCGGCCCGTTCAGTTCCCATGCTGCATTTCCCATTCCCGGCCTTGCGCCGCGTTGTCAGATCGGTCATCCAATATCTGCGCCTTCCCGGCGACTCCCGCGTTCGCCGCATTGCCCGACGACGGCACGACAAGCCGGCGGAGGGCGGCGATCTCGGCCAGCACCCGCTGGCGAACCATTCCAGGGAAAATCGTCTTGCAGCGGGGCGAACAAGTCAATTGCCGGCCGTAAGCCAACCGGTCCAATACAGGATGGACATCATGCAACGTCCCGCACACGGGGCAATGGTGAACCGACATCGACGTCTCAAAGCACGCGCGTCGCGTAACGCACCAGGTCGGCCGCTTCCTTGCCGGTCTCCGCCGCGACGACGAAAGCCTCGCCGCCCGGCACGTTGCCCAGGGTCAAAGCAAGATCAATCGCGTTCTTGCCGCTAGCCACCACCCGCGTGTGGCCGACCGCGTAATCGGCAAGGATGATCCTGATGGCGGCGATGCCCATCGAACTGCCGGGCAGCAAAAACACCGCGATATTGCCGCTGCCCTCGCGGGCTGCGACTTCGAGTACCTCATCCCGGGAAGCAATACCGATGCATAGGGATGGATTCATGGTTTCACCTCGTGATCGATCAGCGTGACAGGCAGACATCGGGCACCACCGCCCGCCGGAAATGCGTGGCAACCAGTTCCGAGGTGTCGCAACGATGCAGCATCTCCCTGAATGGGCGATCGGCGAAGCGGGAGACCATCTCGGCCAGGGCCTCCAGGTGTTCCTGGGTCGTCGGATGAGGAACCAGCAGTACCACGATGTCGACGACCGGCCGACGGTCCGGCGCGTCGAAGGCGAGCGGCACACGCGGCCGGGCGTAGAAAACCCGAATCCGGTCCAGCGTTCGTACCTGCGCATGCGGGATCGCGACGCCGTCGCCCAATCCGGTCGAACCCAGTTGCTCTCGCCTCAGCAGAGCCGAAGCCACGCTTTCCGTCGACGGACCGCCACCGCGTTCGACATGCCGGCCGATGACTTCGAACAATTGGCACCGATTTTCGACCGGCAGATCGAGCAGCACATCGCCAGCCTGCAGATGAACGGCCGGCACATTCATCGCGACGTCTTCCCGGCCGGGCCGGCGGCACTCGCCGCATCCAGCGCCAGATTCAGTTCGAGCACGTTCACGCGCGGCTGACCCAGCCAGCCGAGTTGCCGGCCCTCCGTGTGCCTGGCGACCAGTTCGGCGACGACAGCGCTCGGCAAACCGCGTGCCTGTGCCACGCGATCGACCTGGATCGCCGCCGCCGACGGGCTGACGTGGGGATCGATGCCACCGCCGGACTGTGTCAGCAAATCGCCTGGCACTGCTGCCGGCGCAATACCGGCGTGCTGCGCAATCGCCTTCCGGGCCTCGTCGATGCGAGCGCTCAAATCCGGGTTGGTCCTCGACTGGTTGCTGCCGGCCAGGGCCATCGGATCGAAATTCGCCGCCGACGGCCGCGACAGGAAATAACGTGAGTCGGAAAACGGCTGCGCGACCAAGGTCGACCCCAGAACCCTACCGTCGCGCCCGACCAGGCTGCCGTTGGCCTGCTCGGGAAAAAGTGCCTGCCCCAGACCGACGCCGGTCAGCGAATAGAGCAGGCCGAAACCGATCAGCGAAACGCCGGCCAACCCGAGGGAGCCGCGCAACAGGCCGCGATCGGAGACGCCCGGTGGAACGGAGTTTTCCCGATTACAGGAAGAAATGGCATTGGAAATTGACATGATCGTATTCTCAGAGGGAGAACGTCGCGGAGATCACGACGTCGATCGCCTTGATGGCGAGGAAGGGCAGCACGACGCCGCCGACGCCGTAGATAAGCATGTTGTTGCGCAATAGTTGCGTCGCGCTCGACGGCTTGAAACGGACGCCGCGCAGCGCCAGCGGGATAAGTAGCGGAATGATGACTGCGTTGAAGATCAGCGCCGACAGCACGGCACTGGCCGGGCTGCTCAACTGCATCACATTGAGCGCGGCCATCTGCGGGATCGCCGCTGCGAACAGCGCCGGCAGGATAGCGAAGTACTTCGACACATCGTTGGCCAGCGAGAAGGTGGTCAGCGCGCCGCGCGTGATCAGTTGCTGCTTGCCGATCTCGACCACGGCGAGCAATTTGGCCGGATCGCTGTCGAGATCGACCATGTTGCCGGCCTCCTTGGCCGCCTGAGTACCCGAGTTCATGGCCAAGCCAACGTCGGCCTGGGCTAGCGCGGGCGCGTCGTTGGTACCGTCGCCAACCATAGCAACCAATCGGCCGGCGCTCTGCTCGGCACGGATGCGCGCCAGCTTATCTTCCGGGCGCGCCTCGGCGATGTAATCGTCGACACCTGCCTCAGCAGCGATGTTGGCGGCAGTCAGTGGGTTGTCGCCGGTGATCATCACGGTTTTCACCCCCATCTCGCGCAGGCGGGCGAAGCGCTCCTTGATGCCGTGCTTGATCACATCGGACAGTTCGATGACGCCCAGCACATGGTGGCCGTCGCTGACCACCAGCGGCGTCGCCCCCTTGCGTGCCACGTCGGCGACCCGGGCCTCGATTTCGGCCGGAACAGCACCGCCCTGGGCCTGCACGTGCCTCACGATGGCATCCAGCGCGCCCTTGCGGATGATCCGTTCGTCGGGCAGATCGACCCCCGACATGCGCGATTGCGCGGAGAAAGGCACGAAATGCGCGCCCTCCGGGTCGACCAGCTTCTCGTCCTTGCCGCGGGCCAACCGGACGATGGATTTGCCTTCCGGGGTCGGGTCGGCCAGAGAAGCCAGCAGCGCGGCCTGGCGCAGTTGCGCGGCATCGACGCCGGCCAAGGCATGAAAAGCAGTCGCCTGGCGGTCGCCGTGGGTGATCGTGCCGGTCTTGTCGAGCAGCAGCACGTCCACGTCGCCCGCCACTTCGACCGCCTTGCCGGATTTAGCCAGCACGTTGGCACGCAGTGCCCGATTCATGCCAGCAATGCCGATCGCCGGCAGCAGCCCGCCGATGGTGGTCGGGATCAAGCAGACGAGCAAAGCCACCAGAAGCACGACATCGACCTTGACGCCGACGAAGGCCGCGATGAAAGGCAAGGTCAGCACGACAATCAAAAACGTCAACGTCATAACACCCAGCAGGATACCGAGCGCAATTTCGTTGGGCGTCTTCTGGCGATTAGAACCTTCGACCAGCGCAATCATGCGATCGAGAAAGCTGTTGCCAGGTTCGGCCGTGACCCTCAGGACGATGCGGTCCGACAGCACCTTGGTACCGCCGATCACGCCGGAACGGTCGGTACCGGCCTCACGTAGGACCGGCGCCGATTCGCCGGTCACCGCCGCCTCGTTAATGGTAGCCAGGCCCTCGACGATCTCACCATCGGCAGGTACCAGTTGACCAGCCTCGACTACAACGAGATCGCCGGGCCGTAATTCAGCGGCTGCGACCATCTGCTCGCCGCCCGTTTTGTCCAGACGGCGGGCCATCAGATCCTTGCGCGCCCGGCGCAGCGAAGCCGCCTGACCGCGGCCGCGGGATTCGGCGATCGCCTCGGCGAAATTGCCGAACAGCACGGTAATCAGCAGGATTGCCGTGACCGACCAGCCGAAGGCGGGCCCTGCCCAACCGGCCAGCGTCGCGACGGCGGTGACCAGGGTGCCGAACCAGACCACGGCCATGACCGGATTCTTGACGATGTGCAGCGGCGACAGCTTGACGCAGGCGTTGATCAGCGCTGCGCCCAGGCCATGTCCTTCCAGCTGCGAAGTACGGCCGGCGGGTTCGGTGATAGAGAGATGACTCATGATGTTTTCCTCAACGCGCAAGCAGGCTCAGATGTTCGGCTATCGGGCCGAGCACCAGGACAGGCATGAACTGGAGCAAGGTCAGGATGACGATCACCGCGATCAGCGTCAGCGCGAAAGTTGGCGTCTCGATCTGCAGACTGCCAGCGCTTTCCGGCGCCTGGCGCTTGCGGGCCAGCATGGCGGCGATTGCCAGCGGAACGATCAGTGCCGGATAGCGGCCGGCGATCAGCAGGACGGTCGCCGAGACGTTCCACCACACGGTGGCATCGCCCAGCCCTTCGAAACCGGAACCGTTGTTGGCAAAGGCCGAGGCGTATTCGTAGAAGACCTGGCTGATCGCATGGAAGCCGGGGTTGGAATTTCCGGCAAGTTCGGGAACGGACAGCGTGACAGCGGTCAGGCTGAGCAAGGCGAGCGGCTGCAGCAGCACCAGCACGGCGAGCAATTTCACTTCGGGCGCTTCGATCTTGCGCCCGAACAATTCCGGCGTGCGCCCGGTCATCAGACCGGCCAGGAAGACACCGAGCAGGAGGTAGGTCAGGAATTGCTGCAGGCCGCAGCCGATACCGCCCCAGATCGCGTTGATCAGCATGTCGGAAATCGTCACTAGGCCGGTCAACGGCGCCAGCGAATCGTGCATGGCGTTGACCGAACCATTCGAGGTCTGCGTCGTCAAGGCCGCCCATAGTGCCGACGGCGCGGCGCCGAAGCGTACTTCCTTGCCTTCCATCAACGCGCTGTCCTGCGCGGTCGAAGAATAAGCTTCGGACCAGACCGCCAGCCCTGCCGAAATAACCGACATGGTCAGCATCGTGCTGAACACCAGCGCGCCAAACCTGCGGCGTCCGGTAAGGCTGCCGACCATGAACACCACCGCGACGGGAACCAGCACGATAGCCAGGGTTTCCAACAAATTCGACAATGGCGTGGGATTCTCGAGCGGTACCGAGCTGTTCGGGCCATACCAACCACCGCCATTGGTCCCCAGTTGCTTGATCGCCACCATCGGGGACACCGGGCCGAGCGGTATCTTCTGCTCTTTCAATTCCACCGTCGCATCAAGCGGTTCCACCACAGGACCGCCAGCCAATGTGGCCGGTACCCCCTGGCTGGTCAGCAGGAGCGACCAGACCAGGCACAAGGGCAGCATGAAGCGTAGCGTCGGACGGATCACGTCGGCCCAGTAGTTGCCGACGTCTACCGGCACCCGATCCATGCCGTCGACCAAGCGCTCCTGGACGTTACGACCGCCGAACAGGCCGCGCAAGGTTGCTACGACAACGGCCAGCCCCATCATTGGGGTGATCACCTGCAGGCCGACAATTCCCATCATGTGCGCCAGATAGGAAATCTGCGCCTGGCCGGAATAATGCTGCTGGTTGGTATTGGTTACGAACGAGACGGCAGTGTGCAGAGCCAGATCCCAGCTCATATTCGGTGCACCATTGGGATTGAGCGGCAGCCAGCCCTGAGTCATCAACAATATCCACACGATGCCGAATAGCACCAGATTGCTGAGCAGGAAAGCAGCAGCGTAACCGCGCCAGCTCATACCGCAGGCCGGATTAGTGCCAAGCAGGGCGTAAAGCGGGCGCTCCAGCCACAGGAAGACACGATCGCCAGGCATCGACGCACCGCGCATCAGCGTGGCCAGGTAGCGACCGAGCGGCCAGCCAAGGCCGATAGCCAGTGAGAATACGAGAAGAAATTCTGTCACGACCGACCTCCTTCCCGCACAAGTCGGGGCAGGTAAAGGCGATCCAGCGTATTTGGTGCTAGCCCGTAGAAAGCCGTTGACACGGGCTTCCCGGTCGATTGAGTGAAGTTAAGAGGCATGATCCCGTTTCGCGAACAAATGGCGAAATAGCCATGCCGAAGTATTTCGCGAAGCCCCGTAAACTCTCTATTCTCGAACCGGCATCACGCGTTAATTCTGCGTAAATCTCAAGTCGGTCGTGCGATCGGACGGATCCCACGCCCTATAACCCAGTGCTAACGGCGCCAACGCCTACACCGTCGTCAAACGCTCGGAATTCAATGCCGGCAAGTACGCGCCCTACGTCGGCGACGAAGTGCGCATCGACATCGCGCTGGAAGCGATCAAGCAGTAAGCAGCGCACACGCTCCGCGTCAGGACTCGTAAGCCTGACGACGCGGAGTTGGCTGGATGGGCGATGGATGTATCAGTACATCTCATCCATGCAAACGTAACGGCCGGAGCTTGCTCCGGCCGTTTTCGTTGCGGCATTCACTTCTTCAAAAACCGGGAGTAAGGCAAGGTCTTGAACCAACCCTGAGCGGTAGTTGGCTGCTTATGAAAGCGGATGCTCAACGTAGAAAATCAACGGATTTCGGCTTTTTGCGCAGGCCGAACGACTGCCGGGTTGGGCATCGCGGATACGCAATGCAGTGCAAACGCTTAGGGAAAACCGCCACCTGAGGTATTAGTGCCATTTGCCGAAGTAGGACACACAACGGCCAAGTTGATAACCCATGTACTGAAGCACGCTTACTTGCTGCATGCGGGCACGACACATGCAGAAGATTGCCAAAGCGTTAACCGACGACATAGCTGATACGAGCGATAACGTAAGTTGAGTATCGGGAGTTACATCAATTAGCAATGGAAGAACAAGCCACCAAGGAAAACAGCCGATTAGCCACCAAATACCCATGATCCAGCCGCGCGAGTCGCTGTGGCTTGGATATGAGAAAGCCCACAGGAGTGCCAAGGATGCAAGACCTACATAGAGCCAAAATTTAGTCATAACTCCCCGTGCGTGTAACTGACTGCAAAGGTGGGCAACGACGAAAGTAACCGGACAGGCAAAAAGCACAGCTTTTTGCCTGTCCGGTTGACCGCCGGGTTAGCCCCGGTCATTTTGGAAGAAGCCGCCATGCCGCCTTGTTGCCTTTCAGTTCAGGAATCATCTCAATGAGACCGGCCTCTTTCAATTTGTAGAATTCGGACTTCACCGCGTTCTCGCTCTTGATTCCCGTTATGTCGCGAGCCTGCCTATTCGTGATCGTGCCTTGCTTGTTCAGGAACTCCATGATCGCCTCCTGAGGTGTAGCAAGAGGGGTATGAGGGATGACGACGCGAACATAGTTGCCTTCATCCACGATCTCTGGGCTGCGTAAGCGCCATTCCTTCATTTTTTGGAATGCAGTGTTCAAGCCTTCGCCGATGTCCTTGTTGGGTGGGGACTTGTACCGGGAGAGCATCCCAACGATGCGTGGATTCCGCGCATAGCGGACATCGAGAATGTTCTCCTTGGTTACAAACGCTGGCAGGCGGCCGGGGCTTAGGACTTCAATTCGATTGTCGAAAATTAGAACCTGAACGTCATCTGACATCGAGTAATCGCGATGGATGATGGCATTCACGACAATCTCCCAAAGTGTTTCGGGGGGGTACGCCATTGCCTTTGGTCCATCGGTCGTCCAGACGTTGATCGCCGACATGATCGCTGTGACTCGCTCTACCGTCTTGTGTATCACTCCATAAAGCGATCCCTCAACCGACTCTATTGGGCCGAGGTGGTCGCGTTCAGGGTCTTCTTCCTTTGTTTCGTACCGAATGATGCGAACGGAGCATTTCTTTGGCATCAGACTCGCTGGCTCTGTCGAAAAGAGCAGTACTCCAGCGACCTTTGGCTTAAAGGACTTGCGATCTATCAGATTCTTATTCAAAGCAAGTTCGAGGGGGTCTGTAGTAGGGGAATAGCCAGCCAGAAACTCACTCAAACGAGGGGAATCAACAACGTCTTCCGCCATCGCATTGTCGAGTGAATAGTCCTCGTAGGAAACAGCCCCCTTTGCAAACGAAAGAGCCGTTATGCGCGATGGATCACTCACTGGGAGAGACTGTGCTCCTTTGCGTTCATAAACGGTGCCATCGGATGTCTTGTGGACTGCTTGACTCTTCTCAATCTGGATTCGCAGGACGTATCCGTGCTTCCCTTCCGCCTTGAGCAAAGCCAAGTCCATCGGCAAGGCTGGCTGGATTTCCGTAAGCGCCTGTATGTGCTGGTTGTAATCTTCAATATTCGGCGCACCAGTCCACCGTTTTGCGGGATCGGGTTCATCCTTCTCGTCGGCGACGCCTACATAGGCTTCACCTCCATCTGCATTGGCAAAGGCCACCGCGATCTTCTGTAGCTTGGCGCCCTTAATCGCCGCCGCTTTTCTGTCAAAGAAGTGATCTTCCTGCTTTGTTGAGAGCAGCAAAGCGTCGGCGGCAGTTATGGTCTTAGTTTCCATTCAGCATGCTCCGATTGAAGGGGCTAACTAGTAGTAGACGACAGAAGTGTCCAATAAGCTGGGCCTCTGTCCGATAAGCTGGAATACGCGACAGGCCGAAGTCCTTGCCTGCTGGGCTTTTTCAGAAAAATGGATTTTATGCAGCATGTAGGCGGGAGGCTGAAACCGGTCAGCTTGCCATTGTACTGATGTCATTCATGCAAGGGACATCTCGTCGAGCGTCTGCTTTGCAGAATTTTTTGCACAGCAGCCGTTGGCCGATAGCCGCCCTGGCGTGGCCAAAACCCCGCATTCGATCAGGCGAATCGGTTTGCAAACAAGCTCGGGAAGCCTGCCCCATGTATTCCCAGTCAGGGGGAATCAAAGGGATCAGCGGGCTTTGCCGCTTTCCTCGTCGCCCGCCGCCTCGTCCGGCTTGCCGGGAAATGCCCGGCAGGCGGCGCGCAGGAAATCCATCTGCCGGCGGTAGGCGCGGCAGCCGCGACAGGTCATCAGATGCAGGCGCAGGCTCAGGTGCTCGCCGGATTCCAGTTCGCGGTCCTGCGCTTCGGACATCAGGCGGGTCGCTTCGCGGCATTTCAGCATGGTCTTTCTCCCGGAGCGAACCAGCTCGTTTCCAGGCAGCGGCGCAGGCCGTTGCGGGCGCGGTGCAGGATCACGTTGCAGTTGCTGACGCTCAGGCCAAGCTCGTTGCAGACTTCAGCCGTCTCGAATTCGAGGAATTCGCGCATCATGAACACGCGGGCGGTGTTTTCCGGCAAATGGTTGAGGCAGATTTCGAAGACATCCCAGAAGCGGCTTTCGCGCAGGGTTTCCGCCGGATCGCCCCAGCCGTGCGGCCGGCTGTCCGGGCGCCAGTGGGCGTTGGCCTTGAACAGCGATTCGAAGGCGGCGTCGAGCGCCATCTCGTCGTCGGCGATGGCCGATACGTTGACGGTGCGCGTCCGCTGCCGGATCAGGTCCACGATCTTGTTGCGCAGGATCGCGAACACCCAGGTCTTCAATGCCGAACGCCCGGCAAAACGGCGCTCGCCGTCGAACGCGGCGAGCATCGCTTCCTGCACCGCATCCTCGGCCGCCGCCGCGTCGCGCAGTTGCAATTGGGCGAAGCGCAGCATGTCGCGGCGCAATTCGCCGACGCAGGCCTCGTCGATCAGCAGGTTTTCGGACATCGTTGGGTGGGCTCCCGCTCGGTGGGCTGACAGCGCCGGCGCAAGCAGGCGTCGACCGACAGCTTACCGGGGCCGAGCAGGATCAGGGGCAACAACATGCCGAGGAAGATCACCGGCAGCTTGAAATTGCCGTAGCCGTGGTCGGTGAAGCCGTAGCCCATCATCAGTTCGGCAAAGGTCTGCCATTCGCCCGGCCAATGCACGGCGGCGATGGCGACGACGGTCAGCACGCCCAGCGACACGGAAAAGAAGCGCGTGCCGAAGCCGATCAGCAGCGCGACGCCGCCAGCCAGTTCGAACCAGGTCGCCATCTGCCAGCTGACGGCCGGTGGCAGCAGGTTGAACGGGAAGGGAAAGGCGTCCTGGATGTCGGCAAACCAGTTGTCGCCGTGCAGTTTTTCCAGGCCGGATTCGAAGAAATCCCAGGCCAGCAGCAGGCGCAGGCTGAGCAGGCCGAGCCATTCGCCGGCCCCGTCGAGGCGGCGCAGGGTGCCGAAGATGAAGGTTTTCATGGGGTTGTCCCGAGCAGGATGCCCTGCTCGCGCAGGTCGTTCAGTGTCGCTGCGCCGAAGCCCAGCCAGGCGCCCGGATCGGGCTGGCCGGCAGCGGTGGCCAGCGCCAACAAGGCATCGCGCCCGCAAGTCGGCGCGGCGCGCAGGTGGTCGAGAAGGTCTGCGGTCAACGCGCTGATTTCGCAAAAAAGCACGGTGTCTTCGGCATCGCGATAGACCGCCAGATGCGTCGGCTGCGGCCGGCGCGGTCGCCAGTCCGGCCCGATCCGGTGCACCGGCCAGGCGCAGGCCTGCGTCAGCAGCGCCGGATTGACGACCACCGGCTGCGTCATCAGATCGCCGGCCGGATCGTGCGGCGGCGGGGCGACGTCCATCACGTCCACCGCCAGTTCGGCCCATTCGTAACGCGCCAGTTCCGGTAGCCAGCGCGGCAAGCTGCGGTCGACGGCGATTTCCGACAAAAAAGCGGCGAACTCGCCGGGAATCTCGCGGAACCACGGCGTTTGCAGCGGATGGCGGCGCAGGAAGGCGCGACACAGGCGGCGCCAGCGCAATTCGCCGAGCAACGCGCGGCAGACCGGAAAACAGGCATCGACGAAGCCGCACAGGTTGTTGAACACCAGTTCGGCATAGACGCCGGCCCGCCGTGCCGGCAAACTGGCCGGCCGGGCGACGCGGCGCGGATCGCGCAGATGCGCGCCGAAAGCCCGCTGAAAATCCTGGAAGGCGGCGCGCATCAGGCAGCCCGCCTTTCGCGCGCGGCGTTGCGTTGCAGCCGGGCGATGGTGTCGACTTCTGCGGTCAACCGCGCGAAATCGGCAAAATCGAAATCGCGTTCGAGGCAGGTCGGCACGTCCGGCCCGATCGTCGCGTAGGTTTCGGCAAGCAGTTGCCAGACCGGGTCGATCACGTCGGCGCCGTGGGTGTCGATCAACAGGCCGTCCGGCTCGACGTAATGGCCGGCAACGTGGATGTAGCAGGTGCGGTCGAGCGGCAGCGCATGCAGGAAATCGCTGGCATCGAAGCCGAAGTTGCGGCTGTTCACGTAAATGTTGTTGACGTCGAGGTGCAGCAGGCAATCGGCCTCGGCAACGACGGCGGCAATGAATTCGGCCTCGCTCATCTCGGCGCCCGGCGGCGCGATGTAGGTCGAGGCGTTTTCGATGCCGATGCGCCGGCCGAGCAGGTCCTGCGCCTGACGGATGCGCGCGGCGGTCCAGTTCACCGCCTCGGCGGTCTGCGGAATCGGCAGCAGTTCGTACAGTTGATGGTCGTCGGCGCACCAGGACAGATGTTCGGTGTACAGCGTCATGCCGTGCTCGTCCATGAAGCGGCGGATGCGTTTCAGCAGGTCGACGTCGAGCGGCGCCGGGCCGCCGAGCGACAGCGACAGGCCGTGGCAGACGAAAGGATGGCGCTCGGTGAAGGCGCGCAGCCGGCGGGCCGAGGCGCCGCCCATGCCGGCCCAGTTCTCCGGCGCGAGTTCGAAGAATTCGATGGCGGCGGGCACGCCGGCGGTCAGTTCGCCGAGCAGTTCGCGGCGAAAGCCGAGACCGGCGCCTTGCGGATGACGAGGATGCATGCGGTTCTCCCGGCAGCGGGCGGCGACACGGGACAGCCCGCGCCGCCCGCCGCTTGCACATTTATTTTTTGGCGCCGCAGCCGGCATCCTTCTTCTTGTCGGCGCCGCAGCTGCCGTCTGCCTTCTTGTCCGCTTTCTTGTCGGCACCGCACTTGGCTTCGCCGCACTTGCCGTCGCGCTTTTTCTCGGCCGCCTTCTTGTCGGCGCCGCACTTGGCCTCGCCGCATTTGCCATCGGCTTTCTTGTCGGCCTGCGCCAGCTGGTAGCCGGCAGTCAGCGGCTTGACCGCGAACGGGTTGTCGGCGGCCTGGGCCAGCGGGGCGAACGCGGCGGCGGCGACGGCGGAACCGATGGCCAGGGAAACGATTTGACGGGTCTTCATGGTTTTTTCTCCGTAAGGATGATCAAGGGGCGAACGTCCGGGCCGGACGTCCGCAAGCTTGGTCGGCGGCAGCGCCGATTTCTTACAGGTAACGGAAAAAAAACCGGAAAACCGGCCGCTGTCAGCCGGCGATGCGCTCGCGCAGCCAGGCGCCCACGGCGCGGAATTCGCTGATGCTGACCGAATGGTCGATCGGGAATTCGCGCCAGGTCAGCGGATGTTCGTGGGCCAGCAGCCAGTCGCGGGCTTGCTGGCCGAGCGCCGGCGCCACCACGTCGTCGGCCGTGCCGTGGGCGACGAAGCAAGGCAAGGACGCGTTCTCCAGCCGCCGCTCGCCGTCGACCAGGTCGAAATCGGGAATATAGGTCGACAGCGCGATCACGCCACCCAGGCGCTGCGGATGCGTCAGCGCCGTTGTGTAGGCGACGGCGCCGCCCTGGGAAAAACCGGCCAGAAAGACGTGTTCCGGCGGGATGCCGCGCTCGCCCTCGCGCGCGATCAGCTGCCGTACCGCGTCGCACGAGGCGCGCAGGCCGTCGACGTCGATCACCCGGCGATCGCGGTGCATCGCCAGGATGTCGTACCAGGCCGGCATCCGCCAGCCGCCGTTGCAGGTGACGGCGATTTCCGGGGCATTCGGAAAAACGAAGCGGACGCCGGGCGTCGCGGCCAGGCCGAGCGCCGGTACCGCCGGCGCGAAATCGGCCCCGTCGGCGCCCAGGCCGTGCAGCCAGATGACGGCATGGCTCGCGGCCTGACCATGGTCGATTTCAAGGGTGGGCAACAGCGCGGACACGGTTTTTCTCCGAAAGGACGAAGGCGTCTTTTACCGCAAGCCGGGGGTGGCGCGCCAGTCGCCGAGCGGACTTCCGCTTTTCCCGAAATTTCCCCTCGGCTTTTCCGATGCCCGGTGCATTGACCGCACCGACAGCCGCCCACTATCGTCCACCCCGTTCGTCCCGGCCATCGCCGGGCATCGCATTGGAGCCTGGATTGGAAACCGTCGGTAATTTCGGCCTGTGGGCCAGCTTCTTCGCAGTCGTGCTGGTCATGCTGGCCATCGACCTGTTCGCCGTCGGCGGCGGCCGGCAACATCGCGTGTCGGTCCGCGAGGCCGGCACCTGGACGGTGATCTGGATCACCGTCTCGGCACTGTTCGCCGCCGGCCTGTGGTTCTACCTGGAGCAGACCGCCGGCCGCGCAGTGGCCGACCGGAAAGTGCTCGAATTCGTCACCGGCTACCTGATCGAGAAATCGCTGGCAGTCGACAACCTGTTCGTCTGGCTGATGCTGTTCAACTTCTTCGCCATCCCGATGGAACTGCAGAAACGCGTGCTGATCTTCGGCGTGCTCGGCGCCATCGTGTTGCGCACCGTGATGATCTTCGCCGGCGTCTGGCTGGTCGCCCAGTTCCACTGGCTGCTCTACGTGTTCGGCGCCTTCCTGCTGATCACCGGGATCAAGATGTGGTGGTTCGCCGATCAGGAACCGGATCTCGACAACAATCCGCTGCTGCGCTGGCTGCGCCGGCACATGAAGGTCACCGAGCAGTTGCACGGCGAGCGCTTCTCGGTCGTCCGCCAGGAAGGCGGCAAGCTGGTGCGCTACGTCACGCCGCTGTTCCTGGTGCTGGTGCTGGTCGAGTTCTCCGACATCATCTTCGCCGTCGATTCGATCCCGGCCATCTTCGCCATCACCACCGATCCGTTCATCGTGCTGACTTCGAACATCTTCGCCATCCTCGGCCTGCGCGCCATGTACTTCCTGCTGGCCGACATGGCCGACCGCTTCGCGCTGCTCAAGTACGGCCTCTCGCTGGTGCTCATCTTCATCGGCGCCAAGATGCTGCTGCTCGATATCTACAAGATTCCGGTGCTGTTCTCGCTCGGCGTCGTTGCGGCGATCATCGCCACCTCGGTGATCCTGTCGCTGCGCCAGACGCGGCAGCGCTGACCGTCCCCCGGCCGCGTCCGCAACGGACGCGGCCCGCCCTGCGCACAGGGCTACGCAATTCATCGTATTCCGGGTCTGTCTTGACCTCCGTAAGCTGGCGCTGCACTGCACAAATTGCGGACGGAAACGATGAAAAAACCCCTTCTCCCTGCCCTGCTTCCCTTCCTGCTCTGGCTGACCAGCCTGAGCGCCCTGGCCGCGCCCGATCCGGCGCTGGTCCGTCAGCTGGCGGCTGACGACAACGCCGACAAAATCGCTGCCATCCAGCAGTTGACCGCAGCCGCCGAGCCCGGCACGGCCAGGCTGCTGCAGGCAATGGCCGACGACAGCCTGTTCGTTGCCGGCGACCGGCTGTTCATCTTCGACGGCGAGCACGGCTTCGACGCGGTCAGCGGCAGCGCCGCCGACCTGCCGGAAGGCGCCGATTCGGTCACGGTCAACAACCGTCTGCGCGGTGAATTGAGCAACGCCCTGGCCGCGCTCAAGCTGTTCGACGCCGACCGCAACGCCCGCCTGAACGCCACCCGCGAACTGCAGAGCAATGTCGGGCCGGAACTGGCCGACGTGCTGGGCAAGGCCCGCGCTCAGGAACAGGACGCCGAAATCAAGCTCCTGCTCGATCTGGCCTATGCCCAGGCGACGCTGCAGGACAGCGACCCGGCGGTGCGGCTGGCCGCCGTACAGACGCTGGCCGACGCTCCGACGCCGGCCATCCGCAGCCTGCTTCTGCCGCTGACCGAGGCGTCGGCGGAAAGCGACGACAAGGTCCGCGCTGCCGCGGTCGACGCGATCAAGCACATCGAACGCAGCCTGGCCTGGGGCGACACGCTGGCCGGCATCTTCTCCGGCCTGTCGCTCGGTTCCATCCTGCTGCTGGCGGCGCTCGGCCTGGCCATCACCTACGGCGTCATGGGCATCATCAACATGGCCCACGGCGAACTGCTGATGATCGGCGCCTACTCGGCCTACGCCGTCCAGAGCCTGTTCCGCGCCTGGGCACCGGACTACGTCGACTGGTACCTGCCGGCGGCGATCCCGGTCGCCTTCTTCGCCGCCGCACTGGTCGGCGTGGTGATGGAACGCACGGTGATCCGCTGGCTGTACGGACGCACGCTGGAAACCCTGCTCGCCACCTGGGGCCTGTCGCTGATCCTGATCCAGGCGGCGCGCGTGCTGTTCGGCGCGCAGAACGTCGAGGTCGCCAACCCGAGCTGGATGTCCGGCGGCGTCGAACTGCTGCCCAACCTGATCCTGCCGTGGAACCGCGTGATCATCATCGGCTTCGCGCTGTTCGTGCTGTTCCTGGTCTGGGTGCTGATGAACAAGACGCGGCTCGGCATGTTCGTCCGCGCCGTCACGCAGAACCGCGCCATGGCCGGCTGCGTCGGCGTGCCGACGGCGCGCATCGACACCATGGCCTTCGCCCTCGGCGCCGGCATCGCCGGCCTTGGCGGCGTGGCGCTGTCGCAGATCTCCAACGTCGGCCCGGACATGGGCCAGGGCTACATCGTCGATTCCTTCATGGTCGTCGTCGTCGGCGGCGTCGGGCAACTGGCCGGCGCGGTCTGGGCGGCGCTCGGCCTCGGCATCTTCTCCAAGCTGCTCGAAGGCTGGGCCGGCGCGGTGATCGCCAAGATCATGATCCTCGTCGCCATCATCGTTTTTATCCAGAAGCGTCCGCAGGGCATTTTCGCCCTCAAGGGCCGCTTTGCCGACCAGTAAGGAGCGACGCATGTCTGCCACTTCTTCCGCGTTTCCCCTGCCCGCTTCCGGCCGCGTGCCGCTGACCCTGCGCGTCTTCGCCGCGCTCGACCGCAAGGCCTGGATCGCGCTCGCCGTCTTCCTTGCCCTGGCGCTGGTCGTCGTTCCCGTGCTGCACCTGACGGTGCCCGAGAGCAGCACCTTTCACGTCTCGGCCTACGCGATCACGCTGATTGGCAAGATCATGTGCTACGCGCTGGTCGCCGTCGCCATGGACCTGATCTGGGGCTACGGCGGCATCCTGTCGCTCGGCCACGGGCTGTTCTTCGCGCTCGGCGGCTACGCCTTCGGTATGTACCTGATGCGCCAGATCGGCCGCGACGGCAGCTACGGCGCCGACCTGCCCGACTTCATGGTCTTCCTCGACTGGAAGGAACTACCGTGGTTCTGGCTGGGCAGCGACCACTTCGGCTGGGCGGCCTTGCTGGCGCTCGCCGTGCCGGCCGTCGTCGCTTTCGTCTTCGGTTACTTCGCCTTCCGTTCGCGGATCAAGGGCGTCTATTTCTCGATCATCACCCAGGCGCTGACCTACGCCGCCATGTTGCTGTTCTTCCGCAATGAAACCGGCTTCGGCGGCAACAACGGTTTCACCGACTTCAAGCGCATCCTCGGCCACGGCATCACCTCGCCGGAAATGCGGCTGGTGCTGTTCGGCCTGACCGCGCTGACGCTGGCCGCGACGCTGGTGTTCGCCGCCTGGCTGGTCAAATCCAAGTTCGGCCGGGTGTTGACCGCAATCCGCGATGCCGAGAGCCGGGTCATGTTCATCGGCTACAACCCGCTCTGGTACAAGCTGACCATCTGGGTGATCTCGGCCGTGCTGTGCGGCATCGCCGGCGCGCTCTACGTACCGCAGGTCGGCATCATCAACCCGAGCGAAATGAGCCCGGCGAATTCAATCGAAATCGCCATCTGGGTGGCGGTCGGCGGGCGCGGCACGCTGATCGGGCCGGTCATCGGCGCCTTCGTGGTCAACCTCGCCAAGAGCTGGTTTACCGTCAGCTTCCCCGAATACTGGCTGTTCTTCCTCGGCCTGCTGTTCATTGTCGTCACGCTGATGCTGCCGCAAGGCCTGGTCGGCCTGTGGAAAAAGATCATCGCCCGCAAAGGAGCCGCCGCATGAACGCCGCCACCCTCACCGCCCCGCACAACGAAGGCCCTGACGGCAGCGCCGCGCTCGGCCACGTCGTCACCGGCGAGCTCGACCTGTCGCACGGCGTCGCGCTCTACCTCGAAGACATCACCGTCAGCTTCGACGGCTTCAAGGCGCTGAACAACCTCAACCTGGCCATCGACGCCGGCGAACTGCGCTGCATCATCGGCCCCAACGGCGCCGGCAAGACGACGATGATGGACGTCATCACCGGCAAGACCCGGCCCGACTCGGGCAAGGCCTTCTTCGGCCAGACCATCGACCTGACCCGCCTGACCGAACCGGAAATCGCCCACGTCGGGATCGGCCGCAAGTTCCAGAAACCGACCATCTTCGAGCAGCACACCGCGTTCGAGAACCTCGAACTGGCGATGAAGACCGACAAGCGCGTGTGGAAGAGCCTGATGGCCTGGCTCTCCGGCGACGACCGCGACCGCATCGCCGACACCCTGAAACTGATCCGCCTCGACGGCGAAGCCGACCGCCCGGCCGGCCTCTTGTCGCACGGCCAGAAGCAGTGGCTGGAAATCGGCATGCTGCTGATGCAGGAACCAAAGCTGCTACTGCTCGACGAACCGGTCGCCGGCATGACCGACGACGAGACGATGCGCACGGCGGAGCTGTTCGTCTCGCTCGCCGGCAAGCATTCGCTGGTCGTCGTCGAGCACGACATGGCCTTCGTCGAAAAACTCGGCGGCAAGGTCACCGTGCTGCATGAAGGGTCGGTACTGGCCGAGGGTGACCTGGCCACGGTGCAGAATGATCAGCGGGTGATTGAGGTTTATCTTGGAAGATGAGCTGCTGTATTCCGCGCCTGACGCGCGGGCGTACTTTCTTTTGCTTCGCCAAAAGAAAGTAGCCAAAGAAAAGGCGACCCCCAGGTCGGCGCCGGGCGGCGCCCGGTCCCTTGCGCTACTCGGCAGTCCGGGCGGCTGGCTAAACTCGCCGCTACGCGGCTCGGACAACGCCAGCCGACTGCCCCCGGACCGCCTGCGTTGCTCAGCGCCTCTCAGGGGGACCCCAAAACCGGCGGTTTACGAAAGTTTGCGGTCGACACCCCTTTTTGCCAAAAAACCAATCGCTGCGATCGGTGTCCTGGGCCCCTTGGGAGGCGCCGAGCAACGCAGGGTAGTCGGGGGCCTTCGGCTGGCGTTGTCTGAGGCCCGCAGGGCCGAGTTTAGCCAGCCGCCCGACTGCCCGAGTCGCGCAGGGAACCCCGCGCAGCGGGGCGCCGACCTAGGGTGTCCTTTTTCTTTGGCTACTTTCTTTTTGGACAAGCAAAAAGAAAGTACGCCCGCCGGTCAACGGCGGAACCCAGCGGTTCAGCAACGACAAACGCCCGCCCGTCCGTCAGGCGCGGAACACAGCGGTTCAGCAACACAACATCGCCCAATAACCAGGAGCCCGGAACATGCTCAAAGTCGATAACCTCCACCAAGCCTATGGCGGCTCCCACATCCTCCGTGGCCTCAGTTTCGAGCTGCAGAAAGGCGAAGTCACCACGCTGCTCGGCCGCAACGGCGTCGGCAAGACCACCTTGCTCAAATCGCTGATGGGCCTGGTCAAGACCAAGGAAGGCAGCGTCACTTTCGACGGCAAGACGATCACCCACCTGCCGCCGCACGAGCGCGTCAGGGCCGGCATCGGCTACGTGCCGCAGGGACGCGAGATCTTCCCGCGCCTGACCGTCGAGGAAAACCTGCTGATGGGCCTGGCGACCCAGCCGGGCAGCACGAAGATTCCCGAACGCATCTTCGCGATGTTCCCGGTCCTCAAGCAGATGATGCACCGCCGCGGCGGCGACCTCTCCGGCGGCCAGCAGCAGCAACTGGCCATCGGCCGCGCGCTGGCGATGGGGCCGTCGCTGCTGATCCTCGACGAACCGACCGAAGGCATCCAGCCGTCGATCATCAAGGACATCGAGCGCGCCATCCGGATGCTCGCCGAAACCGGCGAAATGGCCATCCTGCTGGTCGAGCAGTACTACGACTTCGCCGAGTCGCTGGCCGACCAGTATCTGCTGATGGAGCGCGGCGAGTTCATCATGCGCGGGCGCGGTGAAACCATGCCGCAGGACGGCGTGCGCGAAGCGCTGGCGGTCTAGCGAACAGGCCTCCTGGCAGTGCGTCGACCGCAAATCTGCGCGAAAACGGTGCGCAGACTTTTGCGGTCGACAGCGGAATCCCCCGTATTTCCGTGCTGCCGACCCCGGGCGCGCTTATTGCTAATCAGAAGAAATAATTCGTTGTTTATCTGAGGGGAATGGCATGGCCGCGACGTGTTCCTGGGAATCGATCGACGTACATCTGCTGCGCGTGCTGCATGCACTGCTCACCGAATGCAGCGTGTCCAATGCCGCCCGCCGGCTCAACCAGTCGCAGCCGGCGGTCAGTACCGCGCTGCGCCGCCTGCGCGACATCACCGGCGACCAGCTGCTGGTCCGCAGCCGCAACGGCATGACGCCGACCGAACGCGGCCAGTCGCTGCTCGAGCCGGTCAAGATCGCGCTGGCGCAGATCGAGGCCATCGGTCTGCAGCAGGTCCGCTTCGACCCGATGAAGTCGAAGCGCGTGTTCAACATCGCCACGCCGGATTACCTGAACGCCCTGTTGATCGGCAACATCGTCGCCCACCTGCGCCAGCACGCGCCGCATTCGCAGGTCGTGCTGCATTCCTTCGGACCGGATTTCGACTATTCGAAGGCGCTCGAATCGGGCGAACTGGACATCGTCATCGGCAACTGGCCGCAACCGCCCGAGCATCTGCGTCTGGCGCCGCTGTTCGAGGACGACGTGGTCTGCCTGATGCGCAAGGCGCACCCGCTGGCCGGCCACCGGCTGACCCAGGACGATTACCTGAACGCCGAACATCTGGTGCCGACGCCCTATGCCGTCGGCCAGCGCGGCGTCATCGACATGCAACTGGCGCGCGACCGGATCAAGCGCAACGTCGTCGCCAGCGTCCCCTATTTCAACCTGGTGCCCTATGTGCTGCAGCAGGCCGACCTGATCTTCTCGGCACCGCGCATCTTCGCCGAACACTGCTGCACGCTGGGCGACCTGTGCTATGCCGAATCGCCGCTCGATTTCCCGAAGATGCGCTTCTACCTGCTGTGGCACGACCGCGCGCACCATTCCGAGGAATGCCGCTGGTTCCGCGAGCAGATCATCGATGTCGTCAAGCATCGCGTCGATGCCAAGCGCGACACCGCGCCGCCGGCGACGGTCGCAGCCCGCGCCCGCCTGCGGGCCTGAATCCTTTCCTGTCTGTCCTTGAGAGTCCTCGCGCCGGCCATCTGGCCGGCGTCTTTTTGCCCGCGCAATGCCGCTGCGCCCCATCTCGCGCAGCATAGCCGGCCGACGAACCGGCCGCACACCGGAATCCCGGCCGGCAACTGTTATCCTGCCAGCCGATGCGAGGTCCCAACCTCCCGTCGTTTCGCTTCCTTTGCTGCAGGAACCCACCGTCGATGTTTTTTCGCCCCAACCCGCGCCGGACGCTTGTCGCCGCGCTCCTCTGTCTGTTCTCGCACCTCTGCTTCGCGCAACAACTCGCACTGAGTTTCGATGACGGCTTCAATCCGGAAGCACACCCCGGGGCCAGACAGTGGAACGCCCAACTGCTGGCCACCCTCGAGGCACGAGGCATCCAGGCCGCACTCTTTCCTTCCCTGGCCCGACTGGGCAATGGCGCAGGCCTTGAACTGCTTGGCGCATGGGCACAGGCTGGACACATGATCGGCAACCATACCGCCAGCCATCGCAGCCTGGCCGCCCCGGAAGTCTCGCTGGACGGGTTCATTTCCGACGTCGAAACGGCGGACGAGGCCCTTCGGGGTCTGTCGACCTTTGTGCCGATGCTGCGTTTCCCTTACCTGAAGGAAGGCGACACGCTTGCCAAGCGCGACGGCATGCGGGCGTGGATGAAACGCCGCGGCTATCGCCCCGCACCGGTATCGATCGACGCCAGCGACTGGTACTACAACCGCGTTTATGCCGGACACCTGGCCGCCGGGGAAACCGGCAAGGCCGGACAGGTCAAGCAACGCTACATCGACCATCTGCTCGACCGCGCGGCCTATTACGACGGCCTTGCCCGCCGCGTTCTCGGCCGAAGTCCGACTCACGTCATGCTGCTGCACACCAATCAACTCAACGCCGATGCCCTGGGCGACGTCATCGATGCGCTCAACGCGAAGGGGTGGCGGGTCGTCCCGGCGCGCAGCGCGTTCGCCGACCGCTTGTACGACAGTCCTCCCGACACGCTGCCAGCCGGGGAAAGCATCATCTGGGCGCAGGCCAGGGCGGCCGGGATTCCCTGTCTGCGCTATCCGGCGGAAGATGCCGTTTACGAGGCGCCGCGCTTGCGCGAAGCAGGCTTGATCCCGTGATCCCGCCTGCGCAATGCGGCACCTCGCGCCGGACGCCGGAAAATTCCGGACAGCCCGCCGGCTGCCCCCTTCCCGCCTAGCCGCCGAGCAGCGGATCGAGCCGCAGGTCGGCGATCCGCTGGATCTGCGCCAGCGCCTCGGCGAACTCCTGCGCCGACGTGGCCGCCAGGCGGCGACGCATCTGGCCGATGATGTCCTGCCGGCTCAAGCCCTTGACGGCGACGATGAACGGCCAGCCGAAAGTACGCCGGTAGGCATCGTTCAACTGGCGAATCTCGGCCAGCTCTTCCGGCGAACAGGCGTTCAGGCCGGCGCCGGCCTGTTCGCGGGCGGAATCCTCGGTCAGGTCGCCGCGCAGCGCCGCCTTGCTGGCCAGCTCCGGGTGCGCCAGGATCAGCGCGAGCAGTTCGTCGCGGCCGGCCTCGGCGATCACCGCCGCCATCGCGGCGCGCAGCGCGGCGCGGTCGGCGAAGGGGCGGCGCGCCCAGACCCGCTGCATCACCCAGGGCGAATGCTCGAAGACGGCACCGACCTCGGCGACGAAGGCGTCGCGATCAAGTTGGCTGAGGCGCTGGAGCGCGGTCGTACTTGCGGTCAACAGTCCGGGCATGGCAAAAACACCGTAATCATCGTCGGGCCAAGCTTACGGATTCCGGCCGGGGCCAGGCAAGCTGCCGGCCGATATAAGGAAGTTGCGCGCTTTCATATAGTCCCGGTCGACCGGCCCGACATCCGGAAAATCCGATAGCCTTTATAAACCCCGCGCGCCCCCGCCCTTCCTATAATCGGCATATCGCCAATGTCTTCCGGGAAAGCCCATGGGACGCCTCTCCACGCACGTACTCGACACCGCCAGTGGCCGCCCCGCCGCCGGCATAGCCTACACGCTGGTCCGCATCGACGGCGACCGCCAGGTCGCGCTGGCGGCCGGCACGACCAACGCCGACGGTCGCACTGACGCCCCGCTGTTGAGCGGTGCCGACCTGCGCGCGGGCATCTACGAACTGGTTTTCGAAGCCGCCGCCTATTTCCGCGCCGCCGGCGTCGAACTGCCCGAACCGCCCTTCCTCGACCGCATCACGCTGCGCTTCGGCGTCGCCGATCCAGAGGGCCACTACCACGTGCCGCTGCTGGTGTCGCCGTGGTCCTACTCGACCTACCGGGGCAGCTGATGGATGCGCATTACCTGATCGAAGTCGGCTCGCTGCTGCTGCGCTGGCTGCACCTGATCGTCGGCATCGCCTGGATCGGCTCGTCCTTCTACTTCGTCTGGCTGGACAATACGCTGAAACCCCCGGTCGACCCCGCGCTGAAGGAAAAAGGCGTCGGCGGCGAGCTGTGGGCGGTGCATGGCGGTGGTTTCTACAATCCGCAGAAATACCTGGTGGCGCCCAAGAATCTGCCGGACGACCTGCACTGGTTCAAGTGGGAATCGTATTCGACCTGGATCACCGGCTTCTTCCTGCTCGGCGTGTTGTACTACTCGCAGGCCGCGACCTACATGGTCGATCCGGCCAAGGCCGACCTGTCGCCCGGTGCCGCCATCGGTATCGGCCTGACCACGCTGATCGTCGGCTGGCTGGTGTACGACACGCTGTGCCGGGTGTTGATGCGGCGCAGCCTGCTGCTGTTCGCGGCGCTGTATTTCGTCTTTGTGGTTGCGGTGGCCTACCTGCTGAGCCACCTGCTGTCGGGCCGCGCGGCCTTCCTGCACGTCGGCGCGATGATCGCCACGACGATGAGCGCCAACGTCTTCTTCTGGATCATTCCCGGCCAGAAGACCACCGTCGCGGCGATGCAGCGCGGCGAGACGCCGGACCCGATCCACGGCCAGCGGGCCAAGCAGCGCAGCGTGCACAACAACTACCTGACGCTGCCGGTGCTGTTCTGCATGATCTCCAACCACTACGCCTTCACCTACAACCATCCGCAGGCCTGGCTGGTGCTGGCGCTGATCCTGCTCGCCGCGGTGCTGATCCGCCACTTCTTTAACCTGCGCCACAAGGGCGTTTTCGCGTGGCAGTACCCGGCCGTCGGCGGACTCATTCTGGCTGGCGTCTTCGCCTGGCTGGCCCCCGCGCCGATTTCACGGTCGACCGGCGAAAATGGCCAAAATCCGGCGTTGACCGTGCAAGACATCCAGCCGGTGCTGGCCGCCCGCTGCACCGGCTGCCACTCGGCGACGCCGACGCTGATGCCGGCCGCGCCGGCCGGCGTGCTGCTCGACACGCCGGAACAGATCCGCGCCAACGGCCCGCGCCTGCTGACCCAGACGGTTCAGTTGAAGGCCATGCCGCTCGGCAACGTCACGCAGATGACCGAGGCCGAACGGCAGAAGATCGCCGACTGGGCCGCCGGCGGTTATCGCTGAATCAGGACGAGGACGCGGCGCGATGTTTCTTGATCGGCGGCACGAACTGGTAGTCGATGTCCCAGGGGAAGTAGATCCACTTGTCCTGGGCAAACTGCTTGACGCACAGATCGACCACCTCGCGGCCCAGCGGCTTGGCGTAGAGCGTCGCGAAGTAGGCCTTGGGCAGCAGTTTGCGGATATAGCGGGCGGTGTTGCCGGTATCGACCAGGTCGTCGATCAGCAGATAGCCCTCGCCGTCGTGCTCGACGCCCTTGAGCAGTCGGACTTCCTTGCGCACGGTCGAGGCGCTGTCGTCGTCGGCGGCTTCGTAGCTCGACGCGCAGATGGTGTCGACCAGGCGGATTTCCAGCTCGCGGGCGACCAGCGCGGCCGGGATCAGGCCGCCACGGGCGATGGCGATGATGCCCTTGAACGGTCCCTTGTCGACCAACTGGTGGCACAAGAGGCGCGTGTCGCGGTGCAATTCCGGCCAGGAAATCACGATATCGTCACGGTAAGGGCTGGTAGGGGCGTTTTCCATGGTGCAATCCCGAGGGTGAAGAATGGGCGGCAGTATAGAGGGAGCTTGAGTTGAGCCATATGTCTGGAAACGAATATCCGCGCGATCTGGCCGGTTATGGCCGTAACCCGCCGCACGCGCAATGGCCGGGCCAGGCCCGCATCGCCGTGCAGTTCGTGCTCAATTACGAGGAAGGCGGCGAGAACTGCGTGCTGCATGGCGACGCCGGTTCCGAGCAGTTCCTCTCCGAGATGTTCAACCCGGCCAGCTACCCGGACCGCCATCTGTCGATGGAGTCGATCTACGAGTACGGCTCGCGCGTCGGCGTCTGGCGCATCCTCCGCGAATTCGAGAAGCGCGGCCTGCCGCTGACCGTCTTCGGCGTCGGCATGGCGCTGCAGCGCTGCCCGGAGGTCACCGCCGCCTTCGTCGAGCTGGGCCACGAGATCGCCTGCCACGGCTGGCGCTGGATTCACTACCAGAACGTCGACGAGGCCACCGAGCGCGAGCACATGCGCCTGGCGCTCGACACCATCGAGAAAATGACCGGCACGCGCCCGCTCGGCTGGTACACCGGTCGCGATTCGCCGAACACGCGCCGGCTGGTCGCCGACGACGGTCGGCTGCTCTACGACAGCGACTACTACGGCGACGACCTGCCCTTCTGGACCGAGGTCACGAAAAGCGACGGCACGACCGTGCCGCACCTGATCGTGCCCTACACGCTGGACACCAACGACATGCGCTTCTCGCTGCCGCAGGGTTTCAGCCACGCCGATCCCTTCTTCCAGTACCTGAAGGACAGCTTCGACGCGCTCTACGAAGAGGGCAAGGAATCGCCGAAGATGCTGTCCATCGGCATGCACTGCCGCCTGCTCGGCAGGCCCGGCCGCATCCGGGCGCTGCAGCGCTTTCTCGACCATCTCGAAAAACACGACCACGTCTGGGTCTGCCGCCGGCTGGACATCGCCCGCCACTGGCAGGCCACGCACCCGTTCAAGAAATAAGGAATCCCCATGAGCACTCCCGGCAACCCCATCGTCTCCGCCCCGGCCGACCTGCCCGACTGGGCCAAACGCTCGGTCAACCTGGCCGACGCCCGCATCGGCGCGCGCGCCATCGTCGCCAGCGACGAATTCTTCGCGCCGCTCGAACGCCTGCTCAACCCGGAGCCCGCCGTCTTCGTGCCCGGCAAGTACGACGCCAACGGCAAGTGGATGGACGGCTGGGAAACCCGCCGCAAGCGCACCACCGGCTACGACTGGAGTATCGTCAAGCTCGGCCGGCGCGGCATCCTGCGCGGCTTCGACGTCGATACCAGCCACTTCACCGGCAACTTCGCGCCGGCCATCTCCATCGACGCCACCGATTGCGAATCGGACGATCCGGCCGTGCTGGCCCAGGCCCGCTGGACGCGCATCCTGCCGTCCACGACCCTGTCGGGCAACAGCCACCACCTGCTGGAAATCGACAGCATCGACACCTGGAGCCACCTGCGCCTGAACATCTACCCGGACGGCGGCGTCGCCCGCCTGCGCGCCTACGGCCAGCCGGTCGGCGTGTTCGACGCCAACGATCCGGACCGCATCTACGACCTCGTCGCGCTGGAAAACGGCGGCCGCGCCGTGGCCTGGAACGACGCGCACTTCGGCTCGGCCTCCAACCTGATCGCGCCGGGCCGCGGCATCAACATGGGCGACGGCTGGGAAACCCGCCGCCGCCGCGAGCCGGGCAACGACTGGTGCATCCTGCAACTGGGCGCGCCGGGCATCGTCGAGCGCGTCGAGATCGACACCGCGCACTTCAAGGGCAATTACCCCGACCGTTTCTCACTGCAGGCGGCGCGCATGGACGGCGGCACCGACCAGTCGGTGATCACCCAGAGCATGTTCTGGCCGGTGCTGCTCGGCGAGCAGAAGCTGTCGATGGACGCCATCCACAGCTTCGAGGGCCTGGCCGAACTCGGCCCGGTGACGCACGTGCGCCTGAACATCATCCCGGACGGCGGTGTCTCGCGGCTGCGCCTGTGGGGCAAGGTGGCCCGGTGAAAATCCTCGTTCCGGCGCCGTTGACCGCAAGCGCCTTCGCGCCTTTCGGCCAGGTCATTGCGGTCGACGCCGCCAAAAGGCATTTTTCCATCAACGGCGGCAACACCGAGCGCTACCACGACCTCGCCGAACTCGACCCCGGCCCGGACGGCAAGCTGATCGTCAGCATCTTCCGCGGTCAGCCGCGCACGCTGCCCTTCGCCGTCGAAATGATGGAACGCCATCCGCTCGCCTCGCAGGCCTTCATGCCGCTGGCCGACGAGCCGTACCTGGTCGTCGTTGCCAAACCGGGCCCTGCGCCCGGCCCGGACGATCTGGTGGCCTTCCTCGCGCAGCCGGGCCAGGGCGTCAATTACGCCGCCGGCGTGTGGCATCACCCGCTGCTCGCGCTCAACCGAATTTGCGATTTTCTGGTGGTCGACCGCAGCGGTCCGGGCGACAACTGCGACGAGGTGAGCCTCTCGACGCCGGCCATGCTTCATTTGCCCTGACGCCGGATGCGACGAAACGCGCAAATTCTCGCCATCGCATGCGCTTTCCCGTGGCCGATGAATTACCCTTCACCCTTTTACCGAAAGCACGCGAGGATCTCATGCCGGTGATCGAAGTCCGCCACCCTCTGGTCAAACACAAGATCGGCCTGATGCGCGAAGGCGACATCAGCACCAAGAAATTCCGCGAACTGGCGGCAGAACTGGCCCGCCTGCTGACCTACGAGGCCTGCGCCGATTTCGAGCTGGAGAAGGTCGTCATCGAAGGCTGGGCCGGCCCGGTCGAGATCGACCAGATCAAGGGCAAGAAAGTCACCGTGGTGCCCATCCTGCGCGCCGGCATCGGCATGCTGGACGGCGTGCTCGACCTGATCCCCAACGCCAAGGTCAGCGTCGTCGGCATCGCCCGCAACCACGAGACGCTGATGCCGGAGCCCTATTTCGAGCGCTTCGTCGGCCAGTTGGACGAGCGGCTGGCGATGATCATCGACCCGATGCTGGCCACCGGCGGCTCGCTGGTCGCCACCGTGGACATGTTGAAGCGCAAGGGCTGCAAGCACATCAAGGCGCTGGTGCTGGTCGCCGCGCCGGAAGGCATCGCGGCGATGACGGCGGCCCACCCGGACGTCGAGGTCTACACCGCCGCCGTCGACAGCCATCTCAACGAACTCGGCTACATCATCCCGGGCCTCGGCGACGCCGGGGACAAAATCTTCGGAACCAAGGAAGCATGACCACCACCACCGCCCCCACCTGGCGCACCGCCCTGTCCGGCGCGCAAATCCTCTTCGTCGCCTTCGGCGCCACCGTGCTGGTGCCGCTGCTGACCGGCCTCAACCCCAGTCTGGCGCTGCTCGGCGCGGGCGTCGGCACGCTGATCTTCCAGCTCTGCACGAAGCGCCAGGTGCCGATCTACCTCGGCTCCAGCTTCGCCTTCATCGCGCCGGTGATCTACTCGGTGCAGACCTGGGGCATGCCGGCGACGCTGGGCGCGCTGGCCTCGGCGAGCTTCTTCTACTACGTCGCCGCCGGGCTGGTGAAATGGCGCGGCGTCGGGTTGATCCACAAGCTGCTGCCGCCGGTCGTCATCGGTCCGGTGGTCATGGTCATTGGTCTGGGCCTGGCCCAGGTCGCCGTCTCGATGGCCACCGGCAAGGCCGGCGACGCGCAGGTCGTGCCCTACGAAACGGCCATCGCCGTCGCCGCCATTTCCCTGCTGGCAACGATGTTGACCGCAATCCGCGCGCGCGGCCTGCTGAAACTGGTGCCGATCCTGGTCGGCGTCGCCGTCGGCTACGTTGTCTCGCTGTTCCTTGGCATCGTCGATTTCGGCAAGGTCAGCAACGCCGCCTGGATCGCCCTGCCGGAATTCGGCACGCCGGAATTCAACCTCGCCGCCATCCTGTTCATGATCCCGGTGGCCATCGCGCCCATCGTCGAGCACGTCGGCGGCATCCTGGCCATCGGCTCGGTGGCCGGCAAGGATTTCACCGAAAGCCCCGGCCTGCATCGCACGCTGCTCGGCGACGGTCTGGCGGTCAACGTCGTCGGCCTGTTCGGCGGCCCGCCGGTGACCACCTACGGCGAAGTGACCGGCGCGGTGATGCTGACCAAGAACTACAACCCGGTGGTGATGACCTGGGCGGCCGGCTTCGCCATCCTGATGGCCTTCGTCGGCAAGTTCGGCGCGCTGCTGCAGACCATCCCGATGCCGGTGATGGGCGGCATCATGGTGCTGCTCTTCGGCTCCATTGCCGGCATCGGCCTGAAGACGCTGCTCGACGCCAAGGTGAACCTGTCCAGCGCGCGCAACCTGTGCATCGTCTCGGTGACGCTGGTCACCGGCATCGGCGGCCTGGGCGTGACCATCGGCAGCTTCTCGCTGCAGGGCATCAGCCTGTGCGGCGTGCTCGCCGTGCTGCTCAACCTGCTGCTGCCCAAGGAAGCGGCCGAAGCCTGACCCATCCGAGGAAACACGACACCGGGGCCGGTGCGCGACAAGGTCGCCGCCGGCCCCGGCCTGCCTGACCATGAGCCATAAACCCAAATTGAGAAGCCTGCCGGATCGCATCCGGCAGATCGCCCTGTTCGAGGTCGGCGGCCTGCTGCTGATCACCCCGCCCTTCGTCTGGCTGAGCGGCGTGCCGCTGACCGACTCGCTCGGCCTGCTGGCCATCATCGCGGCCATCGCCGCGCTGTGGAACGCCGCCTACAACACCGGCTTCGACTGGATCGAGGGCCGTCTGACCGGCCGTACCGCCGACCGCCGGCCGGCCCTGCTGCGCGTGGTGCACGCGCTCGGCTTCGAGACCGGCCTGCTGCTGGTCAGCCTGCCGATCATCATGGCCTGGACCGGCATGGGCTGGCTGGAAGCGCTGATCGCCGACATCGGGCTGGCGCTGTCCTACGTCGCCTACGCCTACGTCTTCAACCTGATCTACGACCGCTTCTTCCCGATCGCCGACGAATCCTGAAACGCTACCGGGGCGCGTTCACGGCATCCAGAACTTGGATTTCTCGTGCGCCTCGATGGCAGGGTCGACGGCATCGCGGACCGTAAAATCGATGGCGTTCGAGCCGGCCGGCAGACTGCCCGGCTCGGCCCGGACGACGACGGTGGTCGATGCCGATTCGCCGGCCGGCACCGTCAGCTCGACTGCGCCGCCGAGCGCCAGTTCCTGACGGCCGTCCAGCGTCACCTGCAGCGAGCGGGCGACATGCCCGGCATTGAGAATCTGCAACTGATAGCTGTTTTCGATGCGCCCGTCGTCGGCCTCACGCGACAGCACGTTACGGTCCTTCTGGACGTTGATGCGCAATTGCGGCCGGGTCGCCAGCGACCAGGCGGTAGCCAGCGTCAGGCCGATCAGCAGCGCGGCATAAACCAGCACCCGCGGCCGCAGCGCCCGACGCAGCACGGTGCCCAGCGTATAGCGCTGGGCGATGGCGTTCTCCGTCGAATAGCGGATCAGGCCGCGCGGGTAGTTCATCTTGTCCATCACCTGATCGCAGGCGTCGATGCAGGCGGCGCAGCCGATGCACTCGTTCTGCAGGCCGTTGCGGATGTCGATGCCGGTCGGGCAAACCTGCACGCAGATGCCGCAATCGACGCAGTCGCCCAGGCCCAGCGTCTGCGGATCGACGCCCTTCGGGCGCGCCCCGCGCGCATCGCCACGCTGACTGTCGTAAGCGATGATCAGCGTATCCGGATCGAGCATGACGAACTGGAAGCGGGCGTACGGGCAGATCTGCCGGCACATCTGGTCGCGCAGGAAACCGGCATTGCCGTAAGTGGCAAAGGCATAGAACACCGCCCAGAAACTGGCCCACGGCCCGGCCGAAAAGGCGAGCAGATCGCCGACCAGCTCGCGGATCGGCACGAAGTAACCGACGAAGGTGATGCCGGTCCATAAGGCGAACACGCCCCAGGCCAGGTGCTTGGCGCCCTTGATGGCAAGCTTGCGGGCGCTCCACGGCTGGCCGTCCAGCTTGATGCGCTGCGGCCGCTCACCCTCGATACGCTTCTCGATCCACAGGAAGATTTCGGTGTAGACCGTCTGCGGGCAACTGTAACCGCACCACAGGCGGCCGGCGACGGCGGTGAACAGGAACAGCGCCAGCGCGCCGACGATCATCAGCATCACCAGATAGATGGTGTCCTGCGGCCACAGCACCAGATCGAACAGGTAGAACTTGCGCGCATCCAGATCGAACAGCACGGCCTGCCGGCCATCCCAGGGAATCCAGCACAGGCCGTAGAAGACCAGCTGCGTCAGCCACACGAAAACCCAGCGCCAGCGCGTGAAAGGGCCGTCTACGGACCGCGGATAGACCTTGCCTTCGGCATCGCCGACGGCCTTGATGTCGATGACTTTTCGTTGCTTCGGGGGATGAGCCATGAAAATGCTTTAAGTGGAATTAAAAATTCCGCTTTATGGTAACGGGCCGCCTGCCTATAATCAACATATCAAATGTCACTTATCGATCCGCCATGCGCCTGAGCACCTTTTCCGACTACAGCCTGCGCGTCCTGCTCTACCTCGGCGCGCAGCCGGACCGCCTGGCCAGCACGGCCGAGATCGCGCAGGGCCACGGCATTTCGGAAAGCCATCTAATGAAGGTGGTGTTGCACCTCGGGCGCTGCGGCTACGTGCAGACGGTGCGCGGCAAAGGCGGCGGCCTGCGCCTCGGCATGGCGCCGCGGGAAATCGTGCTGGGCGACGTGCTACGCCAGACGGAAAGCGATTTCGCGCTGGCCGACTGCTTCGGCAAGGACTACCCCTGCCGCATCGACGGCGCCTGCCGGCTCAAGGGCGTGCTCGGCGAAGCCCTGCAGGCGATGTTCCTGGTGCTCGACAGCTACACCCTGGCCGACCTGCTGCTCGACCCGGCCGCGTTGATCCCCGTCGCCCCGCCCCTGGAGAACGCCGACCATGACTGACGACACCATCGACCCGGCGGCCATCGACGCCGACCACGAACCCGAGCTGTCCGACGAGGACATCCTCGACGCCATGCAGCACATGCCCGGCTACATCGACATCAGCACCGAGGATTTCCGGCTGATCTACCACCTGGCCTGGCAGCACGCCGTGGCCCGCCTGCGCGGCCGTCGGGACGGCAACGCATGAGCGGGGAAGAACGCGGCTGGCGCGCCTATTTCCGCAAATGGCGCGGCACCACGGCGGGCGGCCCGCCGCGCGTCAGCAACTCGGAAATCTTCTGGTCCTGGCTCGGCGCGCTGCTCGGCATCGGCTTGCTGGCCGGCCTCGGCGAGCTGTTTTTCCAGACCTACGCACTGCATCTGCTGATCGGCTCGTTCGGCGCCTCGGCGGTGCTGCTCTTCGGCGCGCCGCGCAGCCCGCTGGCCCAGCCGCGCAACCTGCTCGGCGGCCACATCGTCTCGGCCGCCGTCGGCGTGCTCTGCTGGCAGTTGCTGCATGCCGTACCGATGCTCGCCCAGGCGCTCGCCGTGGCCAGCGCCATCGCCCTGATGCACCTGAGCAAGACCCTGCACCCACCGGGCGGCGCGACGGCGCTGATCGCCACGCTGGGCAGCGCCGAGATCGAGCGTCTCGGCTATTGGTACATAGTGTGGCCGGCCACCGTCGGCCCTTTGCTGCTGATGCTGGTGGCCCTGCTGGTCAACAATCTGCCGGCCTCGCGGCGTTACCCGCTGGTCTGGTGGTAGGCATCGTTTCCCGGCGCCGGGCGATTTCTCGAAATCCGGCGCAAAATGGGCCGAATACGCGCCAGACGACGGGAACAAGAGATGCCGCACAAACAGGATGTTGCACGCTTCATCGCCAATTTTCGCGACGAAACCGACAGCGCGGCGTTGTACCGGGCGATGGCCGAGCACGAGCCGAAAACGGAAATCGCCGAAGTCTACCGGCGCCTGGCCCAGGTCGAGGAAAGCCACGCCGATTTCTGGCGCCGACGCATCGAGCAGGCCGGCGGCCGGGTGCCCACCGGCATCGGCTGGCGAGCGCGGCTCCTGATCGCGGCCAGCCGGCGCTTCGGCGCACAAAGCGTGCTGCCGCTGGTGGCCGACGACGAAACGCGCAACCGCAGCGTCTACGACCGCCAAGGGGAAGCCGCCGGCACCTCGCTGCCGGCCCAGGAACGCTCGCATGCCCGCCTGCTGTCGCTGCTCGCCAGCCGCTCCAGCCAGGGCTGGAACGGTAGCGCTTACTCCCGCCTGGAAGGCCGGCACGGCGCGGGTGCCGCCAACAATCTGCGGGCCATGGTGCTCGGCGCCAACGACGGGCTGGTATCCACCTTCTGCCTGCTGATGGGCGTTGCCGGTTCGGCCGCCGGGCCGCAAGTGCTACTCGCCACGGCCCTGGCCGGCACGCTGGCCGGCGCCTGTTCGATGGCGATGGGCGAGTGGATTTCGGTGCAAAGCGCCCGCGAACTGCAGGAAAGGCAGATCGCCAGCGAAGCCGAAGAACTGGCCGAGGTACCAGCCGAAGAGCAGGAAGAACTACGCCTGATCTATCAGGCCAAGGGCTTTGCGCCGGAAGAGGCGAAACAGATCGCGGCGCGGGTGATCGGCGACAAGGACACGGCGCTCGACACGCTGGTTCGCGAGGAACTCGGCATCAACCCGGACGATCTGGGCGGCTCGCCGATGGGCGCCGCGCTGTCGTCCTTCCTCGTCTTCCTGGTCGGCGCGCTGGTGCCGGCCCTGCCGATGTTCCTGGTTGCCCGCGAACAGATCGTGCCGGCCAGCCTGATTGCTTCCGCCGCCGGCCTGTTCGCGCTGGGCGCGGCGATTGCGGTCTTCACCGGCAAGCACCCGCTGTTCTCCGGCCTGCGCCAGTTGACCATCGGCCTGGCGGCAGCCGGCGTGACCTTCGGCATCGGCCGGCTGTTCGGCGTGGCGGTCGGCGGGTGAAAGCCTGTTCCGGAGGCGCCTGGGCGTAACGACTAGTAACGACTAATTTATCAAACGATTAGTAGACATTGACAGGCAAGCAAGCGCGCGGAGCCGCCACCATCGGGTTCGGCATCGGCCGCCAGACGTATCCCACTGCGGTCGACACCGAAAATTCGCGATTTTTACCCGTCGACCGCAAAAGCCGCATCCAGCTGCGCAATCCACGCTGCCTTCTGCGCCGGCTCGGCGAAGCTTGCCTCGAAACTGTTGCGCGCCATCCGGTACCAGGCGGCCGCATTGAAGTGGAAAGCAGCCTGCACGGCGCGGATGTTGTCGTTCATGTAACCGCCGAAATAGGCCGGATCGTCGCTGTTGATCGTCACCTTCGCCCCGTCGGCCAGCAGGTCGGCCAGCGTGTGCTGTTCCATTTTGTCGAACACGCACAGCCGGATGTTGGACAGCGGGCAGACGGTCAGCGGAATGCCGTCGCGCACCAGCCGCGCGACCAGCGCCGGATCCTCGACCGAGCGCACACCGTGGTCGATGCGCTGCGAACCGAGCAGATCGAGCGCCTCGCGGATGTACTCGGGCGGCCCTTCCTCGCCGGCATGCGCGACCACCGGCTTGCCGAGTTCGCGGCAACGGGCGAACAGGCGCTGGAACTTGCGCGGCGGATGGCCCTTCTCCGACGAATCGAGGCCGAAGCCGACGATGTGTTCAAGATAAGGCTCGGCCTCGGCCAGCGTCGCCAGGCCATCCTCTTCCGACAGGTGACGCAAAAAGCACAGGATCAGGCTGGCATCGACACCCCAGCGCGCCCGGCCCGCCTCGATGCCGGCGACGAAGCCGCCGATCACGTCGCCAATCGGCACACCGCGCGCCGTGTGCGTCTGCGGATCGAAAAAGATTTCTGCGTGAATCACGTTGTCGACCGCAGCACGCTCCAGGTAGGCCAGCATCAGATCGCGGAAATCGTCGGCAGTGCGCAACACGTCGGCGCAGGCGTAATAGAGGTCGAGGAAGGACTGCAGGCAGTCGAAGTCGTAAGCCGCCGCCAGCGCGGCCTCGTCGGCGTAAGGCAGCGTGATGCCGTTGCGCCGGGCCAGTTTGAAGGCGAGATCCGGTTCCAGCGTGCCTTCGATATGCACGTGCAGTTCGGCCTTGGGCATGCGGCAGGCGAGATCGAGAACGGGGTCGTGGGTAGTCATCGCTGAAGAATCCCTGAATGGCACGGTAATCGCCCGATTCTACGAGAAGCGGCGGTGCGCCGGACGTATAGTCGGCATCTGGGAATGGGGATGAACAAGCCGCAAGTTTCCGTGCATCAAAGCCCTGAGCATTTGCGAAGCTTCCACAAACGGGCTAGCCGGACGTCATCCGGGATACCATTACCCATCCCGGATAGATACCTGCATCATGAAACGCCCGATTGCCGCGCTCCTTGGATTGTTGCCCTTTTCCTTTGCCATCGCGCAGTACCGCTGCGTCGAAAACGGCAAAACCTTGTTTACCGACAAGCCCTGCACCACGCTGGAAAGTGCAGCCCCGCCACGGGGTAGCAGCCCGAAAATCATTGGCGATCCAGCCAACAGCGCCTACTCAAGCGCATATGGCGACTGGCGGGGACAGATACAGTATCAAGCAAGCTTCAAAGGGCAACCGGTATCGGAAGCCCACGCAGTCGTTCAGACAACGATTTCCATCGACCCACAGGGAAAAATTCTGGGGTCGTCGCCCGAAAACGGTTGCCGCATGAAAGGCATCGCCAGCCCGAGCCTCGCCGCCAATGTCCTGCAACTGGACGTCACCCTCAGCGGCTGCAATTTCTCCAGACTCAATCGCCGACTGACCGGAACGCTGGCCTTGTTCCCGAAAGATAAGCGGACCCAATTCTGGGTCTATGCCCACCCCGTCGATTTCCTCAATCCTGGTTGGAGTTACGACCTCAAAGGCACGCTACGGCGCTAACGACATGTCACTGCAATCATTCATCAAGGGCTGGATCGGCGAAACCCTCGGCGCGATTTCCCAGAAGCTGCTGCTCGACCCGAAGATTTATTTCCCGCTGAACAACATCACGCTGCAGACCGCTAACGGAACCACCCAGATCGACCACATCATCGTCTCGAAATACGGCATCTTCGTCATTGAGGCCAAGAACATGGGAGGCTGGATTTTCGGCGACGCGAAAAGCGCCCAATGGACGCAAAGCCTGTTCGGCAAGAAATACCGTTTCCAGAACCCGCTGCACCAGAACTACCGCCATACCAAAGCATTACAGGAATTTCTGGGCGTAGACGAATCGAAACTGATCTCGCTGGTAATGTTCTGGGGCGAATGCGAATTCAAGACCCCGATGCCGGACAACGTTCGCTGCTCCGGCTACATCAGCTTCATCAAACGCTACACGGCCACGCTGCTCACCGACGCCGAAGTCCAACAATTCGTGGCAGCCATCCAGTCCGGGAAAATGCCCAAGGGGCTCGTGAAGTCCTTTGAAACCAGATCGGCGCATCTGGCATCGCTGAATCAGCGACACAGTAGCACCACCCACTGCCCAAAATGCGCCAGCGAACTGGTGGTGAGAACGGTGAAAACCGGCCCCAAGGCTGGATCAGAGTTTTACGGTTGCAGCGGGTTTCCGAAATGCCGTTATACGAGGCCGGTGGAGTGAGTAGTGTGTATAGAACACCGGCCAGGCGGAGGTGCAGCGATCTGAAAAGGAATACAGGCTGCTTGTCGGCCAGAACGGTCATTGAGACCCAGTGCCACTAACGGCCGCAAAGTGCACATCAACGGTCACAGGAGCTTATTCTCATCGAATGCCCTGCTGGCACCTCGGTGCTACTAAGGTCCCTAATTCTGAGAATATATTTGTCATTATTCTCTGCTGCGACTGAATCGTGGATAAACGAGGCCGCCCAACGCCCTATGCTGTCGCTACACATACGCGGTCGCCGAATTTGGTCCTCGCTCAGCAAGGACCTGTTCGGGACTTTTCCCGACGATGATAATGCTCTCAGGAGCACCAAGCTGTATGTGTTTCATTGCTTCGGTCATCCCCGCCCACCTTTCGACATCCTCTTTCAGGGAAACCAAAGTCCTTCCCGAGCAAGTCGCTAGCTCCTCCAAGAACGCCTCAAACCAGTGAGCTTTGCGACCATTGATTGCGACGTTTGCTGTGAGTAAAACGTTATGGAATTCGTCTTTGCTTAGGGACAAGCGAGCATGGCTCATTAGCCTGCGAAGCACCTCTGTGCAGTGAGACATTCGCAACATTCCAGATACAACTTCGCGCCAAGTGAGCAACGTCCTGTACTTAAGCGCCTCGGGAACAAACTCTGCGAGTCGTAAACTCATCCTCCCGCTGAATACTGCTGCTTCCAGCGCTCGTATTGGGAGAATCGTGGCGAGGACAGCACGTGCCCCAAGCGCAAAAGCCGCAGTGGCGACAGAACTATGTGATCCATCTATGGGCTGGGTGTCGCACGCGCTGAACATAACAATCGGTGGCATTTGAATTCGGTTTTTGAGATCCCATGGATTCAAGGAGGCACCACCGATAACCAGCGTGCCCATCCCCAAGGTCTCGTCAAATCTACCGTGACAATCAAAAACGACAATCGCGCCCTCGTAATCGTTCAAAGCTGCAACGAATTCACCCTCATTTTCAACGTCAACGATCCGATACCGTATCCTCTGAGTTGGCTCGTTCGTTGTGACAATGCTGGTCGCTCGCTCAAATAGAGGTTTGAGCCGATCGTCCGGCGCAAATGAACGAATGACGAGAATTTCCTCGAAGCTCTCTTGTGGCAACACTATTGGAGGGAGGGAACACTGCTGCAGGAACATGTTCCCAGGAAGTGGATTAAGGCGCGATGTGTCGTAACGAAGGCCCAACGGAAGACCGTAGGTGGGTAACAGCTCAAGCGGTAGATCGCTTACGAGTTTCATGCCTTCGATTTGCCCGCTCCTTGCCGGCGCATCGATACGCTGGAGAAAGGATGGGGCGATTAGTGACCGCATCTTTTGTCCTAACCTTGTCATGAGACGGGAAGTCTTCCACTCGATCCTTATCTGCGCTTCAGCTCTTGTGCAGTCTGCGAGCATCTTCAGGTCACCTCGAATCGAATGGAGCCTCGGTTCAAGACGTAACACTGGAACAAGAGAAGCTGCCGCAAGCAGTGACAAGCCGGCGGTAAAGGCGCGCATGTCATTCCCCCGCAGCTGGTTTATGGCCAAGTAAAGCTTCCCGACTGCAGGTTTGCCGAACTCGTTTACCTTGATCCAGTCGAAGTATGTC
Source organism: Azonexus sp. R2A61 (assembly GCF_021401135.1). GTDB lineage: Bacteria > Pseudomonadota > Gammaproteobacteria > Burkholderiales > Rhodocyclaceae > Azonexus. The sequence goes on from NZ_JACBFO010000002.1 coordinate 755,757, forward strand.
TTCGCCTGTACGACTGAGGCATAAGCGAGCTTGAGGTCTTCGCGTAGTTCTGGTGCCATCTCTTGGACTCGTGCCCGCCAGTCCTTGTAGTGCCCCCAGTAGACGCTTGCTAAAGCTAATACGTAGCGGTGGTCTTGTGGCGCATTTGGCATGCCTTTGAGTAAGCGTTCGCGCTCCTCAGCTACTGCGTCGGCGCTTTCGCAAATTCGACTTATGTAGGTCTCGGAGCTATTGTCGGTCATAAAAGGCTGGCTTATGGGCTTGCTTCGGTGAAACTTCCAGCCAAATGCCATTAACGCGATCTCGTTGGGCATCACAACGTTGTGTTGTCCAGCCTGAAGATGGTGTTTTCTCGGACGAACCTGCGGTTCGGCCGATATGAGTTGTCTTGCTTGGCGCACGAATACTTTCCACTCATCTCGACTGGCTAGCGCATCCAGCACTTCTCTCGTGTACTTGGAGATACCGTCTGTGAGTAGATCTCTTATGCTAATGCGGCCACTACCCGGGATTGATGACGCATGAAGAACCGGCGCCTCGGCATCCTTAATAACCAAGTCAACCGCTTCCGCCACCGTCTCATCGTTGGTCAAGAAGACCTGAAACGGTGTGCCAACAATCCGATGGACTTCAGCAACCGCGTCGATGCTGATTGGAGTAACAAATGGCCAGATTCCCCGAAAAAGGCGCTGAACCAGCACAGAACTTCGATCCGTGTGCGGTTCTCGAATGTCGGCGGGAAGCGTTGCCGCCACCATTAGGGGGTCCGCTGCGGCATGAAGCCCTGGGGTGTACCAACCCAGCGGGCTCGCTTCCTCTATTTTCTGGGGCAAATGAGGAACAAAGTAGAACACCTTGAACTTACGTTCCATCGCAGTTGTTAGCGCGTAGGCTCGTCCCTCTTCGGGGGACAGCCCACCGAAGGGCTGTTCGGACGGCCGATCGACTGAAGATTCAATACTGCGTTTTCGTTTATTTCTTCTTTTCGCCAAGACGATCTCCGTCACTGAATTTCCGTATTGATCTCAACCGTGACATAAGTTACTCCGTGTATGCTACTGGGTTATATACCGAAGCTCGACGTTATCAGCGACCATCGCGGGACTCCAATGGATCGAATCCTCAAAGTACACATTGACAGAACAACCTGGCCCAATCCAGGCATACCCCCCTTGTTCCCCAAGTCGTTCAAAGCCGGCCTAAGTTCTTACAACTTGAACATTCCGGCGATGCTGATGATGATCGGGTACTTAACGACTCCGACCTCGTCTACGGGCGTCTCGCTAAGCGAGTTTTGGGCATGGGTACGATATCTTGCGGCCATTTCAAACCAAGCGGATTTGAGTCTGACGCAGACCTATTCAGAACTTGATGCGCATCAGAAGACTATTCTGAGCGACGACTTTGGAATGGGCGTGCCTATTCTTTGGTTATGCGACAAGCTTTCGCTCGTACAGATTGTCGACGGCAGATACTTCATGGAGAGGATTGCTCCCATGGTTGGAGTGACTCAACGGCGAACTGCGAAGCGCGGGCCGAACAAAACACCAGATTTCCTCGCACGCGATGCAGCAGGAAAGTGGCACATCATTGAGTGCAAGGGTACGCAATCCGGTTCCGAATTTAGCGAGAAACAACTCGGGACTAAGGGACCACCGCCTACCGGCGGGATTGCTCAAAAATGCTCGATCAGATTTCCACCAAGCCATACTGGGCAACGGTTGGTTTGCGGCCTAAGCATTGGTGTTGAGGGGCGTACAGGAAGTGTTCTCAAAATTATTGACCCTGAACCAGAGGATCCATTTGAAGTTGAAACCGATCAACTTATATATGCTGAAGATGCTGCGAATCGCGGCGTAATATCCAGGGTTCTTCGCATGTCCGGATTTGAAGTAACCGCCGAGTCAGTTGCCTCACCATTCGGAAGTAGGCCTGATGCGACACGCGCTGCGTCGGCAAGGGCAGAGAGTGCGCGCAAAAAAATGGTGGAGGAGCGGGACCAGAAATCGCGTAGAGAAATTCGTAGCATAGTTGGCCAAAGATTAGTTTTCGACGGAAATTTCCGTGGTCGGGAGATTCCTATTGAACTTCCACGCGAGATCTGGGTGAATGAAGAACCGGTAAGGAAGGTCATCCTTAGGCAAGGAGTCTGCCGCGAGGCGCTAGAGGAACTGGAGCAAAAGCCGAGTGTTGAGGATCTTGCTGACAATAAACACGTATCTTGGACGCAGCTTATTGGTAGAAACGTGGTGGAGACTGACAGGCTTTCCGCGACGATGCGCATCGGCGACATCTTCCGCTCTGAAATTATCCTGGCGCCGTAATAATTGCCGAGCCCAATTCATAGAAATGCAGCGAGCCGTCTGAGGGAGCATCCGCTATCCGTCACGGAACGGACGTTTTAGCAGCGATGGGCCAATGACAGCTTCGGCCGACCAGCAGCCTCCAAAACAACAAAGCCCCCGACCAAGGCCGGGGGCTTCCCTTTCTTCCGCCGGCTTTTCACCGGCACTAACCATCCCGCTACTTACTTCGGAATCGTCCCTTCCACGCCTTCGACGTAGAAGTTCATCTTCTTCAGATCGCCATCGGCGTAGGTCTTGCCGGCAGCCAGGAATTCCTTGCCGGACTGGTCCTTGAGCGGGCCGGTGAAGGGGTGCAGCTTGCCGGCCTTGATCGCGTCGCGGCGTTCTTCGGCAATCTTCTTGACCGGGGCCGGGACGGCCGCGCCGAAGCTCTCGATGTTGACCGCGCCTTCCTTGACGCCGTACCAGAGGTCGCCGCTCTTCCAGGTGCCGGCCTTCACTTCTTCCAGCGTCTTGGTGTAGATGGTTTCCCAGTGCAGCACGGATGCGGCCAGGTGGGCCTTGCCGCCGAACTTGCTCATGTCGGAATCCCAGCCGAAGGCGAGCACGCCCTTCTCCTGTGCGGCCTGGACGACGGCCGGGGAGTCGGTGTTCTGCATCAGCACGTCGCAGCCCTGGGCGATCAGCGCCAGCGCGGCTTCGCGTTCCTTGCCCGGATCGAACCAGGAGTTCACCCAGATGGCGCGGGTGGTGATGGCCGGGTTGACGCTGCGCGCGCCGAGGGTGAAGGCGTTGATGTTGCGGATGACTTCCGGGATGGGGATGGAGGCGACGACGCCGAGCTTGTTGCCCTTGCTCATCTTGCCGGCGACGACGCCGAGCATGTAGGCACCTTCATAGGTGCGCACGTCGTAGACGCCCAGGTTGGCGGCCGTCTTGTAGCCGGTGGCGTGCATGAAGACGGTGTTCGGGAAGGCCTTGGCGACCTTGACCATCTGGTTCATGTAGCCGAAGGAGGTGGCGAAGACGACCTTGTTGCCTTTCTGTGCGAGGTCGCGGAAAACGCGTTCGGCGTCGGCCGTTTCCGGCACGTTTTCGACGAAGGCGGTTTTGACGCCGGTGGCGGCTTCGGCCTTCTTGCGGCCTTCGTCGTGGGCGTAGGTCCAGCCGTGGTCGCCGGTCGGGCCGATGTAGACGAAGCCGGCCTTGATCGGCTCGGCGGCCTGGACACCGGAGATTCCGGCGATGGCGATGGCGGCGGCAGCCGTCAACAACTTGAGTCGGGACAGGAACATGCGCGAATCTCCTTTACGGTTCAGTGGGGTTGGTTGCCGTACTCTAACAACGCAGCCGGGGCCAGCCCATCTCGAAAATCTTATGACCGGTATCGCTCAACGCTGTCATGACGACATGGCGGCGCATCGCATAATGCGGTGCACCATTCTACGGACTTGCCCAGCATGAGCGATACCCCGAATCCGCAGGACGAAGGCTTCCTGCGCCATTGCATCGAACTGTCGCGCCGCGTGCGCGACGGCGGCAAACATCCCTTTGCCGCCATCGTCGTGGACGAGCACGGCAACATCGTCGCCGAGGCCGGCAACGATTCGCTGCCGCCGGAAGGCGACCCGACCCGCCACGCCGAACTGGTCGCCGCCGGCCTGGCCGCCCGCCGGCTGAGCCCGGAACAGCTGGCGCGCAGCACGCTGTACACCAGCGCCGAGCCTTGCGCGATGTGCGCCGGCGCGATCTATTGGTGCGGCATCGGTCGTGTGGTCTACGCGCTGTCCGAGCATAAATTGCTCGGCCTGACCGGCGACCATCCGGAAAATCCGACCTTCGCCCTGCCCTGCCGCGAGGTTTTTGCGCGCGGCCAGCGCCGCATCGAGGTCACCGGCCCTTGCCTGGAGGACGAAGCGGCCGAACCGCACCGGGGTTTCTGGCACAGACCATAAGCATTCGCACATACCGCTTATCGGCCTACGCGTCTCAACCGGCCGCCGCCGCTGTGCTAACTTGAAGGCAATGTCCGACTGATTTACTAAGCCATGTCCGAACGTCCCATCCAGTTCTACTTCCGCGGTGCCATCCAGACGATCCAGGGTCCGGCGCCGACCCGTACGGTGCTCCAGTATCTGCGCGAGGACCTGCAGCAGACCGGTACCAAGGAAGGCTGCGCCGAAGGCGACTGCGGCGCGTGCACCGTGGTCATCGGCGAGCTGACCGGCGATGACGGTAACGAAGCGCTGCGTCTGCGCGCGGTCAATGCCTGCATCCAGTTCCTGCCGGCGCTCGACGGCAAGGCCTTGTTTACCGTCGAGGACCTGGCGTCGGGCGAACAGTTGCATCCGGTGCAGCAGGCGCTGGTCGACCGCCACGGTTCGCAGTGCGGCTTCTGCACGCCGGGTTTTGCGATGTCGCTGTTTGCGCTGTACGAAAACCAGGATACCTGCCCGGAGCGCGACGAGATCGATCACACGCTGTCCGGCAACCTGTGCCGCTGCACCGGTTACCGGCCCATCGTCGATGCCGCGCGCGACGCCTACGCGCTGCCGCGCCAGCCCATCGACCGCCTGCCGGTGATCGCCGCGCTGAAGGAACTGCGCAAACTGCCGCCGCTCGATTACGCCGGCGCCGGCCGTCAGAGCCACAGCCCGCGCACGCTGGTCGAACTGGCCGAACTGCGCGCCCGGCTGCCGGAGGCGCGGATCGTCGCCGGCGGCACCGATGTCGGCCTGTGGGTCACCAAGCTCGGCCGCGACCTCGGCGAGATCATCCAGATCGGCGCCGTCGCCGAACTCAAGCGCATCCAGATCGGCCCGAAGCGGCTGGAAATCGGTGCCGGGGCGACGTTGACCGACGCCTTCGCGGCGCTCGTCGCCTTCGAGCCGCAATGGGGCGAACTGGCCCGCCGTTTCGCCTCGACACCGGTCAAGAACGCCGGCACGCTCGGCGGCAATGTCGCCAACGGTTCGCCGATCGGCGATTCGATGCCGGCGCTGATCGCGCTCGGCGCCCGTGTCGTGCTGCACAGGCTGGGCACGGAACGCGAAATGCCGCTCGAAGACTTTTATCTCGATTACCAGAAGACGGCGCTGCAGCCCGGCGAATTCGTCCGCGGGCTGCTGCTCGACGCGCCGGCCGATGCGCTGATCCGCCATTTCCGCGCCTACAAGGTGGCCAAGCGGCTCGACCAGGATATTTCGGCGGTCGCCGCCGGGCTGGCCGTGCATGTCGATAACGAAGGCATCGTCCGCCGCGCCCGGCTCGCTTTCGGCGGCATGGCCGGCACGCCGAAGCGCGCCGAGTCGGCGGAAGCCGCCCTGCTCGGCCGTCCGTGGTCGCCGGACAGCGTGCGTCTGGCAATGACCGCGCTGCGCGAGGATTTCTCGCCGTTCAGCGATGTCCGCGCGACCCAGGCCTACCGGCTCAGCGTCGCCGCCAACCTGCTGCAGCGTTTCTGGCTGGAAACCTCGCCGGACGGCGGCCAAGCGGTCCGCCTCGGCGCGCTGGCGCCGATCTCGCCGGAGGGCCGGGCATGAACGCGCCGCACGCTCCCGTCGTCCACGGTCCGCAGATCGGCCGGCCGGTCGCCCACGAAAGCGCCCACCTGCACGTCAGCGGCAAGGCCACCTACATCGACGACATCCCGGAAGCCGCCGGCACGCTGCACGCGGCGCCCGGCTTGTCGACCATCGCCCGCGGCCGCATCAAGTCCATCGACCTGTCGGCGGTGCGCGCCCATCCCGGCGTGCGCGCCGTGCTGACGGCGGTCGACATCCCCGGCGAGAACAATTGCGGGCCGATCCTGCACGACGATCCGATCCTCACCGCCGACGCCATCCAGTTCTACGGCCAGGCGATCTTCGTCGTCGCCGCCGAGACCCGCGACGCCGCGCGTCAGGCAGCACGGCTGGCAAAGATCGAGTACGAGGCCGAAGCGCCGATCCTCGACATCGACGCCGCGATTGCCGCCGAATCCTGGGTGCTACCGCCCTTCGCCATGCAGCGCGGGCCGGTGGACGAGGCCTTTGCCGGCGCGCCGCACCATCTCGAAGGCAGCGCCGTGCTCGGCGGCCAGGAGCATTTCTACCTCGAAGGCCAGATTTCCTACGCGCTGCCCAAGGAAGACGCGACGCTGCACGTCATCTGCTCGACGCAGCACCCGACCGAAATGCAGCAGATGGTCGCCCACTGCCTGCACTGGCGCTCGCATCAGGTGATCGTCGAATGCCGCCGGATGGGCGGCGGTTTCGGCGGCAAGGAATCGCAGTCGGCGCAATGGGCCTGCCTGGCCGCGCTGCTTGCGGTCCACACCGGCAAACCGGTAAAAATGCGCCTCGACCGCGACGACGACATGGTCGCCACCGGCAAGCGCCATCCCTTCCAGTACCGCTGGCAGAGCGCCTTCGACGACACCGGGCGGATTCTCGGCCTGCGCCTCGAATTCGCGTCGAACTGCGGCTATTCGGCCGATCTGTCCGGGCCGGTCAACGACCGCACGATCTGCCATATCGACAACGCCTACTACCTCGACGCGGTGGCGCTGAAAAGCCTGCGCTGCAAGACCAACCGCGTGTCGAACACTGCCTTCCGCGGTTTCGGCGGGCCGCAGGGGATGTTCGTCATCGAGAACGTCATCGACGACATCGCCCGCCACCTCAAGCGCGATCCGCTGGCCGTGCGGCAGGTCAATTTCTACGATGTCGAACCGGGCGCACGCAGCACCACGCCCTACGGCATGACCGTCGAAGACAACGTTGCGCCGGCGCTGGTCGGCCAACTGGCGGCCGATTGCGATTACGCCGCCCGGCGCGCCGCGATTGCCGAGTTCAACGCCAGCAGCAATGTGCTGAAACGCGGCATCGCGCTGACCCCGATCAAGTTCGGCATCTCGTTCAATGCCACGCACTACAACCAGGCCGGCGCGCTGGTCCATGTTTATACCGACGGCAGCGTGCTGGTCTCGCACGGCGGCACCGAGATGGGCCAGGGCCTGTACACCAAGATCAAGCAGATCGTCGCCCACGAATTCGGCCTCACGCTCGACGACGTACGGCTCTCCTCGACCGACACCAGCCGCGTCGCCAACACCTCGGCCACCGCCGCTTCCAGCGGCGCCGACCTCAACGGCAAGGCGGCGCAGGCGGCCTGCCTCAACATCAAGGCGCGCCTGGCGGCCTTCGTCGTCGAACTGACGAATGCTGCGGTCGACGCCGCCGACGTGCGTTTTTCCTGCGGCCGCGTACAGGCCGGCAGTGTGTTCGACGAAGCCTTCGCCGAGTTGGTGATGCGCGCCTACCGCGCCCGCATCCAGCTGTGGGACGCCGGTTTCTACAAGACGCCAAAGCTCCATTTCGACCCGGTGACCAAGCTCGGCCGGCCCTTCTTCTACTTCGCCTACGGCGCCGCCTGCAGCGAGGTGGCGATCGACACGCTGACCGGCGAGACGCGCGTGCTGCGCGTGGACATCCTCCACGACGTCGGCCGCTCGATCAATCCGGCGCTCGACATCGGCCAGATCGAAGGCGGCTTCATCCAGGGCATGGGCTGGCTGACCAGCGAGGAACTGTGGTGGCGGCCGGACGGTCCGCAAGCCGGCCGGCTGATGAGCCACGCGCCGTCGACCTACAAGATTCCGACCGCCAGCGATCTGCCGGAAGTGTTCAACGTGCACCTCTTCGACAACGCCAACGTCGAGGACAGCATCCACCGCTCGAAGGCCGTCGGCGAGCCGCCGTTCATGCTCGGGCTATCGGTCTTCCAGGCCCTGCGCGATGCCGTCGCGGCAACGCTGCCGGCCGGGCAGCCGGTGCAGCTCGACGCGCCGGCGACACCGGAAGCGATCCTGCGGGCGCTCGGCGATTGCTGCGGTCAACCGGTCGGCGGGGGCTGAAATGCGCACCGACTGGCTGACCGCCCTGCACCAGCGCCTGGCCGCCGGCCGCGATGCGGTACTGATCACCGTCGCCGGTACGCAGGGTTCGGCACCGCGCGACGGCGGTGCGACGATGGTCGTCGACCGCGACGGCCAGGCCGAAACCATCGGTGGCGGTCATCTCGAATGGCAGGCCGTGGCTCACGCCCGCCGCCTGCTGGAAACCGGCTCGACCCGCCCCGAGGTCCGCCGCTACAACCTCGGCGCCCGACTCGGCCAGTGCTGCGGCGGCGTCGTCTGGCTGCTGTTCGAGGTGGTGCCGGCCAGCGCCCATGTCGATTGGCAACAACGCTGCGAGCAGATCGCCGCCGGTCACGGTCTACTGCGCAAAACGAGCATTTTTGCCCGGGCATCGACGTGGACCGCAAGTGCCGCCGGCGAAGCCGCCTGCCAGTTGCTCGGCGGCCCGGACGACTGGCTTTTCGAGCAGGCCATCGCCGCCCAGCGCTTTCCGGTATGGGTGTTCGGCGCCGGCCACGTCGCGCAGGCGCTGGTCCGCCAGCTGCAACCGCTGGGTGCGTCGATCACCTGGATCGACAGCCGCGACGAAGCTTTCGCCGGGATCGACACCGCCGGCCTGAACTGTCTGGTCACCGACCTGCCCGAGGCGGAAATCGCGCGCGCGCCGGCCGGTTCCTACTTCGTCGTCATGACGCACAGCCATGCGCTCGACTTCGCGCTCTGCGAGGCCATCTACCAGCGCCACGATTTCGCCTATTTCGGGCTGATCGGCTCGCGCAGCAAGCGCATGTCGTTCGAGCACCGCCTGCTCGAACGCGGCGTGATTCCCGACCGGCTGGCCGAAATGACCTGTCCGATCGGCGTGCCCGGCATCGTCGGCAAGGAACCGGCGGTCATCGCGCTGGCCGTCGCCGCCCAATTGATGCAGATTCACGATACCCGACAACTGCTCGCCCAGGCCGCCCGCCCGCGCCTGGCCGAGCTGCCCGTCCGCCCCCTTCAGCCGGAGTAAACCATGTCACCGCCCGACCCCCGACTGCAACTGCTCAACATCACCAAGCGCTATCCCAGCGTGGTCGCCAATTCGGATGTTTCGCTGACCGTCATGCCGGGCGAGATCCACGCCATCCTCGGCGAGAACGGCGCCGGCAAGAGCACGCTGATGAAGATCATCTACGGCGCGGTCAAGGCCGACGAAGGCGAGGTGATGTGGAACGGCCGCCAGGTTGCCGTCGCCAACCCGGCGCAGGCGCGCAAGCTGGGCATCGGCATGGTGTTCCAGCATTTTTCGCTGTTCGAGACGTTGACCGTGGTCGAGAACATCGCACTGGTGCTCGACGAGCCTTTCGACCTCGCCGCGCTGGCCAAGCGGGTGACCGAGGTTTCCGAACGCTACGGCCTGCCGCTCGATCCGTTCCGGCTGGTGCACAGCCTGTCGGTCGGCGAACGGCAGCGCGTCGAGATCGTCCGCTGCCTGCTGCAGGACCCGAAACTGCTGATCCTCGACGAGCCGACCTCGGTGCTGACGCCGCAGGCCGTGCTCAAGCTGTTCGAGACGCTGCGCCAGTTGTCGGCGGAAGGCGTGTCCATCCTCTACATCAGCCACAAGCTGCACGAGATCCAGGCGCTGTGCGATTCGGCAACGATCATGCGCGGCGGCAAGGTGACCGGCAACGCGATCCCCAAGGACGAAACCCCGGCCAGTCTGGCGCGCCTGATGATCGGCCGCGAACTGCCGGTCTGCGAGGCGCCGCTCTACACCGGCGACAGCCGGCCGGTGCTGGAAATCGCCGGTCTCAGCCAGGTTTCCGACGATCCTTTCGGCACCACGCTGCACGACATCTCGCTGACCGTGCAGGCCGGCGAGATCGTCGGCATCGCCGGCATCTCGGGCAACGGTCAGGCCGAACTGCTGGCCGCGCTGTCCGGCGAGAGCACGACGGCCCGTGAGACGGTCAGGCTCGATGGCGAGGCGATCGGCCATCTCGACGCCGGCCGCCGGCGCGACCGCGGCCTGGTCTTCGTGCCGGAAGAACGCCTCGGCCGTGGCGCGGTGCCGGCGCTGCCGCTGTCGCGCAACGCGCTGCTCACCGCCCACCGTCAGGGCATGAAGCGCTGGGGGCTGGTCGATTACGCCAAGGCGCGGGCCTTTGCCGAACAGTGCATCGCCCGTTTCGACGTGCGCTGCGGCGGCGCCGGTTCGGCCGCCCGTTCGCTGTCCGGCGGCAACCTGCAGAAATTCATCGTCGGCCGCGAGATCATGCTGGCGCCCAAGCTGATGATCGTCGCCCAGCCGACCTGGGGCGTCGACGTCGGCGCCGCCGCCTTCCTGCGCCAGACGCTGCTCGACCTGTCGCGCACCGGCGTGGCCATCCTGGTGGTCTCGGAAGAACTGGAGGAACTGTTCGAGATCAGCGACCGCATCGCCGTGCTGGCCGCCGGTCGCCTGTCGGAAGCCAAGCCCAAGGCCGACACCGACGCCGAATCGATCGGCCTGCAGATGTCGGGCCTGTCCAACGAAAAAACCCCGGAGTCCGGCCATGCACATCCTTGAACCCCGCGCCCAGCCGTCGCAACTGATGCGCTGGACGGCGCCGCTGATCGCCATCCTGGCCACGCTGACCGCCGGCTCCTTCCTGTTCTGGCTGCTCGACAAGTCGCCGCTGGAATCCTTCCACGTCTTCTTCGTCGAACCGCTGACCACCAGCTACGGCTGGAGCGAGCTGCTGATCAAGGCCTCACCGCTGATCCTCATCGCCCAGGGTCTGGCGATCGGCTTCAAGGCACGCATCTACAACATCGGCGCCGAAGGCCAGTTGATCATCGGCGCACTGTTCGGCGGCGGCATCGCCATCCACTTCGACGGCGTCGATGCGACCTGGCTGATTCCGGCGATGGTCGTCGCCGGTGCCCTCGGCGGCGCGCTGTGGGGCGCCCTGCCGGCGCTGCTGAAGACCCGCTTCAACGCCGAGGAAACGCTGACCACGCTGATGCTGACCTATGTTGCCGGCTTCATCATGGCCTACATGGTGAACGGCCCGTGGCGCGATCCGGAAGGCATGAACTTCCCGCAATCGATCATGTTCGGCGACGGTGCGCTGTTCGGCATCCTGTTCGACGGCTCGCGGGTCAATACCTCGATCTTCATCACGCTGGCCGTGGTGCTTGCCTTCTGGCTGTTCAACGCCAGGAGCTTCCTCGCCTACCAGATCGAAGTCGGCGGCCAGGCGCCGGCCGCCTCGCGCTACGCCGGCTTTTCGGCAAAGCAGACGGTGTGGTTCAGCCTGGTGATGTCCGGGTTGACCGCCGGCCTGGCCGGCGTCGGTGAAGTGGCCGGCCCGGTCGGCCAGTTGAACCTGAACATTTCTCCGGGCTACGGCTTCGCGGCGATCATCGTCGCCTACCTCGGCCGCCTGCACGCGCTCGGCATCGTGCTCGCCGGTTTCCTGATGGCGCTGATCTACCTCGGCGGCGAAGCGGCGCAGGTCAGCCTGCAGTTGCCGGCCGCCATCACCGGCATTTTCCAGGGCATGCTGCTGTTCTTCCTGCTCGGCGCCGACGCCTTCATCGACAACAAGCTGCGCCGTCCGGCGTTCGGGAGCTGAGCCATGATCGATCACCTGATTCCCATCCTGGCCGGCGCCATCGCCGCCGCCACGCCGCTGATCTTCGCCGGCCTCGGCGAACTGGTGTCGGAACGTACCGGCGTCATCAACCTGGGGGTCGAGGGCATGATGCTGACCGGCGCCATCGCCGGCTTTGCCGCCGCCGCGACCACCGGCTACGGTGCCGCCATCGGCCTGCCGGCCGGCGCGCTGGCCGGTGCCGCGATTGCCATGGTCTTCGCCTTTTTCGCGCTGTCGCTGGCCGCCAACCAGGCCGCCTGCGGGCTGGCCCTGACCATCTTCGGCATCGGCCTGTCGGCCTTCATCGGCCAGCACTACGTCAGCTACAGCCTGCCCGGCCTGCAGCCGGTCGCGATCCCGCTGCTCGCCGACATCCCGGTACTCGGGCCGATCCTGTTCAAGCACGACATGGTGGTTTACCTGTCCTTCATCGCCTTCGCGCTGGTCGCCTGGACCCTGGCCAAAACCCGCCTCGGCCTGCTGCTCAAGGCGGTCGGCGAATCGCCGGAAGCGGCGCACGCCATCGGCTACCCGGTGCTCGGCATCCGTTACGGCGCGGTGGCTTTCGGCGGCGCGATGGCCGGGATCGCCGGTGCTTATTTGTCGACGGTCTATACGCCGCTGTGGGTCCAGAACATGAGCGCCGGGCGCGGCTGGATCGCCGTCGCGCTGGTCGTTTTCGCCACCTGGAAACCGGCCCGGCTGATGCTCGGCGCCTACCTGTTCGGCGGCGTCACCATCCTGCAGTTCCATGCCCAGGGGCTGGGCATCGAGCTGCCGGTGCAACTGCTGGCTGCCTTGCCCTACGTGGCGACGGTTGTCGTCCTGGTGCTGATCTCGCGCGACCGCAAACTGCTGCAACTGAACCTGCCGGCCTCGCTCGGCAAGCCTTTCCTGCCCTGATTCCTAAATGCCTACCCTGTTACTGAAAGACGCCGACGTCCTCGTCACCATGGACGCTGCCCGCCGCGAAATCCCCGGTGGCGGCGTCTTCATCCGCGACGGCGTGATCGAGGCGGTCGGCACCACGGCCGAGCTGCCGGCCACCGCCGACCAGGTCATTTCGCTGGCCGGCACGGTCGCCCTGCCCGGCCTGGTGAACACGCACCACCACATGTACCAGAGCCTGACCCGCGCCATCCCCGGCGCGCAGGACGCCGAACTGTTCGGCTGGCTGCGCCGGCTCTACCCGATCTGGGCCGGGCTGACGCCGGAAATGATCAGGATTTCGACGTTGACCGCAATGGCCGAGCTGATCCTCTCCGGCTGCACCACATCGAGCGATCATCTTTACCTCTACCCGAACGGCAGCCGCCTCGACGACAGCATCGAAGCCGCCGCGACCCTCGGCATGCGTTTTCACGCCGCACGCGGCAGCATGAGCGTCGGCGAAAGCCAGGGCGGCCTGCCGCCGGATCGTCTCGTCGAAAACGAAGCGGCGATCCTCAAGGACACGCAGCGCCTGATCGAAACCTGGCACGACCCCAAGCGCCACGCCATGCAGCGCATCGTCGTCGCCCCCTGCTCGCCGTTCTCGGTCAGCCGCGAGCTGATGCGCGACGCCGCCGAACTGGCGCGCAGCTACGGGCGCAGTTATGGTATTTCGCTGCACACGCATCTCGCCGAGAACGACAACGACGTCGCCTACAGCCGCGAGAAATTCGGCATGACGCCGGCCGAATACGCCGAATCGCTCGGCTGGGTCGGTCACGACGTCTGGCACGCCCACTGCGTCAAGCTCGACACGCCGGGCATCGATCTTTTTGCCCGCAGCGGCACCGGCGTCGCCCACTGCCCGTGTTCGAACATGCGCCTGGCTTCCGGCATCGCGCCGATTCCGGCGATGCGCGCCGCCGGCGTCAACGTCGGCCTCGGCGTCGACGGCTGCGCCTCGAATGACGCCGCCCACCTGCTCGGCGAAGCGCGGCAGGCGATGCTGCTGGCCCGCGTCGGCCATGGCCCGGCGGCGATGAACGCCCGCCAGGCGCTGGAACTGGCGACGCTGGGCGGTGCCAAAGTGCTCAACCGCGACGACATCGGTGCGCTCGCCCCGGGCATGAGCGCCGACCTCGTCGCCTTCCCGACCGGCGGCCTCGACCTGGCCGGCGCTGCGGTGCACGACCCGGTGGCGGCGCTGGTTTTCTGTACGCCGCAATCGGTGCGCCATTCGATCATCAACGGCAAGCCGGTAGTTAGCGACGGCCACTTGCTGCCGCTCGACCTGCCGCCGCTGGTTGCCGAACACAACCGGCTGGCGCGGCAACTGGCCAACACCGCGCACTGAGCGCGCCCCCAGGACAAAACGCCATGACCGCTCCGTCAACCGCCCCGGCCGACAGCCGCAACACGCTGGTCCTCGGCCGCGTCCTCCACTTCCTCGCCGACCCCGGCGAGCAGGACGCCGCCGACAGCTACGAATACTTTCCCGACGGCGCGCTGTGGATCGTCGGCGGCCGCATCGCCGCCGCCGGCCCGCGCGCCACGGTCGAAGCCGGCATCGCGCCGGCCGAACGCGCCGCCGCCGAAGTCATCGATTACGGCGACCAGCTGATCCTGCCCGGCCTGGTCGACACCCACTGCCATTACCCGCAGTCGGCGGTGATCGCCTCCTTCGGCCGGCAACTGCTCGACTGGCTGAACGACTACACCTTCCCGGCCGAAACCGCCTTCGCCAAACCGGAAGTCGCCGCACGCACCGCCGATTACTTCCTCGACCGCCTGCTCGCCCACGGCACGACCACCGCCGCCGTCTTCTCGACGGTACATGCCGGCTCGGTCGATGCCTTCATGGCCGGCGCCGAAAAACGCCAGCTGCGCATGTTGACCGGCAAGGTCATGATGGACCGCCACGCGCCGCCGGCGCTGTGCGACACCGTCGCCGACGCCGAGCGCGACTGCCTGGCGCTGATCGAACGCTGGCACGGCAAGGGCCGCTTGCGCTACTGTGTGACGCCGCGCTTCGCGCCGACCTCGACCCCGGCGCAACTGACGCTGGCCGGCGAGCTTTACCAGAGCAAACCCGACCTGCACGTGCAGTCGCACCTGGCCGAGAACCTCGACGAGATCGCCTGGGTCAAGTCGCTATTCCCGGAAGCGCGCGACTACCTCGACGTCTACGACCGCCACGGCCTGCTCGGCCCGCGCAGCATCTACGGCCACTGCATCCACCTGTCGCCGGCCGAAGCCGCGCGCATGGCCGAAACCGGCACCGCCGCGGCCTTCTGCCCGACTTCCAACCTCTTCCTCGGCAGCGGTTTCTTCAACCACGCCGCCGCCGTCGACGCCGGCATCCGCGTCGGCCTGGCCACCGACGTCGGTGGCGGCACCTCGTTCAGCATGCTGCGCACGCTCGACGAAGCCTACAAGGTCTCGCAAGTCCACCGCCGCCCGCTGCCGCCTCTGCGCGCCTGGTTCCTCGCCACGCTGGGCGGCGCGCAGGCACTCTACCTCGACGAGTTCATCGGCAACTTCGCGCTCGGCAAGGAAGCCGACTTCATCGTCCTCGACCCGCGCGCGACGCCGGAACTCGACTTCCGCCTGGAGAAAACCGACGAACTGGCGGCAACGCTGTTCGCGCTGATGATCCTCGGCGACGAACGCTGCGTGACGGCGACGCATGTGCTCGGGGAAAAGGTGTTGTAAGCGCAGCAGGTCCTGATTGGTGTCACAGCAATCAATATTGACAGTCCCATAGCGGGCTGCCGTATTATTCAGCCGTGCTGCCCGCTATGGGCGCATGTAGTGCTAGTCCGAGGTATTCGGCTAGTGCCCGTTTTAGGCGATATTGCACAGCGGGGTTCAACGTTTTCATGGACCTCTGTCATGTGCAAAGCCAGCAAACTTTCCAAACTCCGCCACCACGCCTTTCTCAACCAGAATGGCCGCTGCTATTACTGCGGCTATCCGATGTGGGAAGGCAATCCCGAAGCATTCGCCCGCCTGGCGGGGCTCTCCCTGGAGCAGGCAAAACGCTTTCAGTGCACCGCCGAGCATTTACAGGCCCGCCAGGATGGCGGTCGCGACGTTGAGGAAAACATCGTTGCCGCCTGTGTGTGCTGCAATCAACGACGACACTATTTACGACCGGCGCCCGACCCAGCGCGTTATCGATCCATTGTCCAGAAGCATCTGGCTATCGGTAGCTGGCATCGAAAGGTCATGCGAAAGCTGCTCGATGCGATCGCATTTCCGCAGCCCGGAACAAGCAGCTAAAAAAGTTGGGGCTACGCCCCCGCATTCCCTTTCCCCGCCAGCAGCAGATCGAACACCACCCGCGCGAAGCCGGCGGCTTTCTGCGGGTCGGCGAGGAGTTGCAGCATCTGGTTCTGGTGGGCGGCGCTGCTGTCCATGATGGCGTCGTCGACCGCCTTGGAAAAATCGCCGAGTAGCGCCTGCTCCGGCGAATTGTTGGCAATCTGCTGCATCACCGCGGCGTTCTCGCCGACCTTGTCGCGGATGGTGTAGGCGTAATTGACCATGTCCTTGTCCGTCAGTTGATCGGCGACAAAGATTTCGTTGAGGCGGCTGATGATCTGCGACAGGAATTCTTCCTTCTTGTCGTTCGGCTTCGCCGTGCCCAGGCCTTCGCCCGGTTCCAGCTTGTACTCGGCGCTGTCCTGCTTGAGCAGCAGGTCCTGCTGGCGGATTCTGGCAACGCGGTAGTGGCTGAGGACGATGTTGCTCAAATCGACGTCGTCCTCGTCGAGCAGGCTTTCGCGCAGCAGCGGGCGCAGGTTGCGGGCGTAGAGGGCGAGCTTTTCCAGGCCGGTGTCGTCGTAATCGACGATCTGCGACATGAATTCGTAAAAGCGCACGAAGGTGCCGAGGTCCTTCTTGAAAATCTCCAGCGCGTCCTTTTCCTTCTGGCAATCCTTCAGGCAGTTTTCCGCGTTGGCGATGAGCACCGCATCTGCGGTCTTCTTCGTGCGCTCGAACATCATTTTTGCCTGTTTGAAGGCGTCGACCGCCGACTTGTAGCGCTGCTGCCAGCGTTGCACCGCCGGCTTGCAGATGTTGGCGATGGCGGCGTTGCTCTTGTTCTTCACGTAGTAGGCGGCGCAGAACTGCTCGACTTCCTGGCCGGTGAAGATGCCGGCCGCGCGCAGCTTGTCGTGCAGCGTGAAGATCAGGTTGGGGTCGGAGACGTCGGCCAGTTCAGCCGTCCGGTAATAGGGCTGGAAGGCACCGAGGATGTCCTCCGGTTCGTTGAAGAAATCGAGCACGAAGGTGCCGCTCTCGGCCTTGTTCGGGTAGGTGCGGTTCAGGCGCGACAGGGTCTGCACGCATTCGACGCCGGCCAGCTTCTTGTCCACGTACATGGCGCACAGCTTGGGCTGGTCGAAACCGGTCTGGAACTTGTTGGCGACGATCATCACCTGGTAATCGTCGGAATCGAAGGCAACACGCATGTCGCGCTTCTTCAGCGCCGGATTCATGTTGCTCTCGGTGAATTGCTGGCCGACCAGGCCGGCAGCATTCGGGTCCTTGTCGGTAAAGGTCACCTCACCCGAGAAGGCGACCATGGCGTGAATTTTCTGGTAGCCCCTGGATTCGATATAGCTGTCGAAACCCCGCTTGTAGCGCACCGCCTCCTTGCGCGAGCTGGTCACCACCATCGCCTTGGCCTGGCCGCCGAGCAGGCCGAAGACGTGCTCGCGGTAGTGTTCGACGATCAGCTTCACTTTCTGGGCAATGTTGTGGTCGTGCAGGCGCACCCACTGGTTGAGTTTGACCCGCGCCCGCTTGCTATCCACTTCCCGGTCGGCTTCCTGGAGCTTCAGCGCCAGCTTGTAGGCCACCTTGTAGTTGGTGTAATTCCTCAGCACGTCGAGGATGAACCCCTCCTCGATGGCCTGGCGCATGCTGTAGACGTGGAAGGCGGCCGGCTTGTTGTGGATCGACGCCACTTCGTCCGGGCGCGGCTTGCGGCCGAACAGTTCCAGCGTCTTGGCCTTGGGCGTCGCCGTGAAGGCGAAAAAGCTCAGGTTGCCGGAAGCGCGGCGCGGCGCCACGGTGGCGGCGATGATGTCGTCGCTATCCAGCTCGGCCTCATCCTCCTCGCCCGCCTCCTTCATCAGCACTTCCTTCAACTGCCGGGCCGTCGAACCACTCTGCGAGGAATGCGCCTCGTCGGCGATGATCGCGTAGCAGCGCTCCTTCAAGCTGACGCTGTTCTCGATGGCCTTGAGCACGAAGGGAAAGGTCTGGATGGTGACGATGATGATCGGCTGCGCGTTTTCCAGCGCGCTGGCTAGCTTTTCCGACTTCGAGCCCTCGCCTTCCTTGTTGTTGATGCGCCCGACCACGCCATCGGTGTGCTCGAACTGGTAGATGGTGTCCTGCAACTGGTCATCGAGCACGGTGCGGTCGGTGACGACGATCACCGACTGGAACTGCTTGCCGCCGTCGGCCTTGTACAGCGCCGACAACTGGTGCGCCACCCAAGCAATCGAGTTGGACTTGCCCGAACCGGCACTGTGCTGGATCAGGTAACGCTGCCCCGGCCCCTCGCGGCGGGCGGCGTCGAGCAGCTTGTTCACCACGTCCCACTGGTGATAGCGCGGGAAGATCAGGCTTTCCTTCTTGTACTTGCGGCCTTCCCAGTCTTCCTTGTCGTCGATCTGCAAATGCACGAAGCGGGCGAGGATGTTGAGCAGGTTGTCCGGCAGCAGCACCTCGTTCCACAGGTAGTCGGTGGCGTAGCGGCTCACGTCTTCCGGCACGTCGTTGCCGGCGCCGCCCTCCGCCGAGCCCTTGTTGAAAGGCAGGAAAACCGTCTCCACGCCCTCCAGCCGCGTCGCCATGTGCACCTCGTACTGGCTCACCGCGAAATGCACCAGCGCGCCGCGCTTGAAGCTCAGCAACGGCTCCGCCTTCTTCGCCACCGGGTCCACCGGCAGCCGGGTCGTCTTGTACTGGCGGATGGCGCGGTCCACCGACTGCTTGAACTCGGATTTCAGTTCCAGCGTCGCCACCGGCAGGCCATTGACGAACAACACCAGGTCGATGCGCCAGGCCTTGGCTTTGCTGCCCCCGCTTTGTCCATCCTCGGCCAACTGCGCTGCCGACGCCCACGGGCTATAGACCAGCTCCGGCACCACGCGCAGACGGTTCTTCGCATAGCGGGCCAGGGTATCCGGGTTCAGATCGTGTTCCGGCTTGAACTGGCACAGCGACAGGCGCGCATTGCGGTCGCGCAGTTCATGACGCAACACGCCCAAGGTGCCGAAACGGCGGCTGTCGGCGTTGGTCGCGTTCGGATCGGCCTTGGCCAACTGGCCGGCGATCAGTTCGAGGAATTTCTCTTCGCTGTCCTTCGGATGATTGGCGCAGAAACGCTGCCACTGGGCCGGCTGCGTCTCCTGCACGAAGGCCAGCGCATCCTCCGGATAAAGCGCCAGCTCGCGGTTGTACTTATCGGAAGAACCGAGCAACCAGCCGTTCGCCTGCAATTGCCGGAGGATGTCGTCCTGGAAGATGCGTTCGCTGGCTTGGTCGCTCATGGCTGGGTTCGGGGCTGTGGGTGGAAGGAAGCTCAGGCAGCAGCGTGCTGCCAGTCGCGGACGTCGATCTTGCCGGTGACGGCGGCGGAAATCAGGGCGGTGCGGCGCTCTTGGAGTAGTTCAACTGTCCGGTTAGCCCTATCGCTCAGCGCGTCAAATTCTGAAAGCGTATTTTCCAAGTATTGGGCAATTTTGATCTGCTCAGCTTCGGGAGGCTGCGCAACAACAAGCCGGCGAATTTCCTCAACGTTTGCCCGCCGAATAGTTGCTCCAACCAAGAAGGCCTCGATTTGCTCCCTGACGTGACATGACGTAATTTGAAAGTGCATATATCGATTGGCCTTGCCCGTTCTGATCAGGCAAACGTCCTGTCCCATGCAGAATTCAGCGTCGCCTTCTACGTAGCCGGCCGCACCAACACTGGCATTGCGACAGAAAACAATGTCACCCTTTCGAGGAACCCTGCCCTCACGAAGGAAATCCCACTCTGCACGAGAAGTCATTTTTGCATTCGCTAGATCAATTGAATCGTCCCTTAACTCCCGAATGCTCACGATAGGCAAACCTTCATCCAGAAACTGAACGGTGTAGTGCTTGCAGTCGATTACCTCGGCAAATCGTTTCAGCGGCGCCACCAACCAATGCGCCGGCACTTCGCCCAGCCATTCCACCCCGGAATCCTTCATCGGAGCGTTGGGGTTGAGGCCTTTGGTCACGGCATGGCTGATGACCGCCTGGCGCTTTTCCTTGAGCAGTTCAATCAGCCGCTGCTGCTTCTCGATCAGCGCGTCGATCTTCGCGGTTTCGTAGTCGAGGAAGGCAACGATTTTCTCCTGTTCGCCCGTCGGTGGAAGAATGACCGAAACATCGCCGAAGCTCTCGGGATAAAGCCGCAGCCGGGAATCGATAACACCGGTTGAGCGCGTTTTGAAGTGTCCGGTATAGGTTTCCGTCCGCAGCAAGTAATGCATGTAATCGGGAACCGCATTGCCGTTGAAGCGAAAAACCGAATAAGCTGGACTGACAATCCCGTCGTATTTGGAAACGCCAAGACCACACTTCCATGCGAGCATGATATTCATCACCAGATCATTCTTTTGGCACTTCTTGTAGCCCACCAGCGATTCGGCACGGGATAGAAAATCGCCTTCTTCGATAACCTCACCACGCGGCTTAACGCCGTAATACTCGGAAACCGACAGCAGTTGCTCCTCGCCTGCCTCGGAGCGCTCCGAGTACTCTGAGAAAACATATTTTCCGCGCAGCATTCGCCAGCCGATGGGCAACTCATACACCAGCCCGGCGTCCGACGGAAGGTACTCCGGATAAGCCTTGTACCGACTCATTCCGCCTCCCCCTCGCCCAGATTGGCCAGATAAAACTCATGCAGTTTCGCCTGCAGCAGCTTCCTGTCCGGCAACTGGGTCTGGTATTGCGCGACCAGGGCCGGCGACAGGCTGCGGCTGAGGGCGTATTCGACCACTTCGTCGTCCTTGCTGGCGCAGAGCAGCAGGCCGATGGCCGGGTTTTCGTGGGGCTTCTTGTGGTCGCGGTCGAGGGCTTCGAGGTAGAAGTTGAGTTGCCCGAGGTGTTCGGGCGAGAAACGGGTGGTCTTCAATTCGATGGCGACCAGGCAGTTGAGGCCACGGTGGAAGAAGAGCAGGTCGAGCGCGAAATCCTGCTGACCGACTTGCAGCGGGTATTGGCTGCCGACGAAGCAGAAATCGCGGCCGAGTTCGAGCAGGAATTGGCGCAGTTGCGCCAGCAGGCCGCGCTGCAGTTCGCTTTCGAGGTGGGCGGCGGGCAGGTCGAGGAATTCGACGAGGTAGCTGTCCTTGAACACGCTGGCTGCGTCGGGGTGAATTTGTCGCACCAGTGGTGAGACTTTTGCCGGACTAAGGACGACGCGCTCGAAGAGTGAGGTGTCGAACTGCCGCTCCAGCTCACGGCTGGACCATTTTTCCTGCACCGCCATTTTCAGGTAGAACTCGCGTTCCTCCGGGCGCTTGCTGCGACTGAGGATGATCAGGTTATGTGTCCAGGGCAATTGTGTCAGCAGTGCTGTCACTAATTGCGGGTCGGGATAGGCCTCGTAAAACTGCCGCATGCGGAACAGGTTCCGTCGTGTGAAGCCTTTCAGCCCCGGCTGCGTGCTGGCCAGGTGCTGCGCCAGTTGTTCGACGACGCCCTCGCCCCATTCGGCGGCCTTGATCTTGCCGCTGAGGTAGGCGCCGACCTGCCAGTAGAGGTCGATCAGCGCGGTGTTGACGGCCTGGTAGGCGCGCTGGCGGGCGCTGGCGATGAGCCGGGTGATTTCGGCGAAGTCGGGCGTCGCCGGCGTCAGGTCGCTCATGAATGCACCTCGCGCAGCAGGGCCATGATTTCGGCGCTGACGGCGTCGAGGTCGGCGTCGATTTCTGCCAGCGGGCGCGGCGGCTGGTACTGGTAGAAGTGGCGGTTGAAGGGGATTTCGTAGCCGACGATGCCGATTTCGCCGTCCTTGGCGTCGCGCTTGTCGGCGGCGATCCAGGCATCCGGCACGTGCGGCTGCACTTCCTTGATGAAATATGCCTCGTTTTGGGCGTTGACCGTCAAAGCCGGATTGAGGGCGATGTTCTCGAAGTCGCGCAGGTCACCGTCGGCCTGGTATTCGACGATTTCCTTACCGACCGGGAAGAGGCCGTAGAGCGGCGCCGGCTTGCCCTTGTGCAGCTTCTTGACGACCTTCTCTGCGGCCGGGTTCTTCCAGCTGACGGCATCGGCGATCTGCTTTTTCTCTTTCGTGTCGAGGCTGATGCCAGCTTGCTTGGCAGCGGCCTTGAGGGCGTCGTCCCAGGTGTTGAAATCGTCGTGCCGGGCCGTGCCGATCACTTGCTGCAATTGCCGGGCCTTGAGCAGGACGCGCTTCTGGGCAAGCCAGGTGTCGGCATCGAGCAGGTCCTTGACCTGCTTTTCCTTGAGGTCGGCGAAGTGGCGCTTGAAGTGGGCGCGGATTTCCTGGGCGTAGTCGGCGAGCTGGCCGTAGTCCTCGCAATCGGCGTCATCGCGCCAGTAGTCGCGGCCGTACTCGGTGTAGATCCATTGCATGGCGGCGTTGAGCGCGCCGGGCGGGAAGCGCAGCGTGGCGATGCGCTCGTTGCTGAACTGCCAGGAGAGGCGCAGCGGCCGTTCGACGGTGATACGGCGGTAGCCGAATTCGTGGGTGGCGAAAATCTTGGCGGCGAAGGTCTTGGGCGCTTCGGCCTTCGGGTTGGCGGACTGGCGGCCGCGATTGCTTTTTGGCTCGCTGGGCTTGTCGACCGTGCGCGCGTCGACAACCTCGAAATTGCCGAAGCAGCGGGTGATGGTGGCGATGTCGCTTTCGTCCATCACGTTGCGCTTGCTGCCCAGGGATTTGCGCATCTTGCCGCAGAGGTTCACGCCGTTGATCAGCTGCACCTTGCCCTTGCGTTCGGCGGTTTTCTTGTTGGACAGCACCCAGACGTAGGTGGCGATGCCGGTGTTGTAGAACATGTCGGTGGGCAGCGCGACGATGGCTTCGAGCAGGTCGGCTTCGAGGATGTAGCGGCGGATTTCCGATTCGCCGGAGCCGGCGCCGCCGGTGAACAGCGGCGAGCCGTTGAGGATGATGCCGATGCGCGAGCCGCCCTCCTTGACGTCGCGCAGTTTGCTGAGCAGGTGCAGCAGGAAGAGCAGCGAGCCGTCGGAGACGCGCGGCAGGCCGGGACCGAAGCGGCCGTCGTAGCCCTTGAGGGTGTGCTCGTCGACGATGTCGCCTTCGATCTTTTTCCAGTCCACGCCGAAGGGCGGGTTGGACAGCATGTAGTCGAACTTGTCGGCGTACAGGTGATCGTTGGACAGGGTGTTGCCGAGCTTGATGTTGCCGACTTCCTGGCCCTTGATGAGCATGTCGGCCTTACAGATGGCGTAACTTTCCGGGTTGAGTTCCTGGCCGTAGGCGCGGATCACCGCTTGCGGGTTCAGCTCATGCACGTATTCCATACCCGCAGAAAGAAATCCGCCGGTACCGGCGGTCGGGTCGTAGATGGTGCGGATGATGCCGGGCTTGGTCAGCACTGCATCGTCTTCCATGAACACCAGCGAGGTGGTCAGGCGGACGATGTCGCGCGGGGTGAAGTGTTCGCCGGCGGTTTCGTTCGAGCTTTCGGCGAAGCGCCGGATCAGCTCCTCGAAAACCAGGCCCATCTCGTAGTTGGAAACGGCCTGCGGGCTGATGTCCATGGTGCGGACCTTCTGCACGACCTTGTAGAGCAGGTTGGCGTCGTTGAGGAGACCGATGAATTCGGCGAACTTGAAGTGATCGAAGATTTCGCGGGCGTCCTTCGAGAAGCACTGGATGTAGCGCTCCAGGTTGGCCTTGATGCCGGCTTCGCCGAGGCTGCCGAGGTCCATCGGCGAGGTGTTGAAGAACTTGAGGTCCTTGGTGGCGCGCAGCAGCATCTTTTCCTGCGCTTCTTCCGGCAGCTTCATCGCCTCGACTACCGGCAACTGCTTGAGCACGGCGGCCTTGCTCGCGGCGAAAACGCATTCGAGCCGGCGCAGCAAGGTGAAGGGCAGGATGATGCGACCGTACTGGCTTTGCTTGAAATCGCCGCGCAGCAGGTCGGCGAGGGTCCAGAGGTCGGCGGCGAGGTTGTTGGTTTCCTGGGTCATGGGCGAATCGCTGGGCGTCGGTGCTGGAACACGAAAAGCGGTATTTTGACCGATTGCAGTGGATTTGCCTTGGGCAATGTCAATGCCATTCGCTGCTACGATTAAAGGATTGATCAGCACATACGAGGAGCCCCACCATGGACGAATTCATGCAAGCCGCCATCGCCGAAGCGCAACAGGGTCTGGCCGAGGGCGGCATTCCCATCGGCTCGGTGATCGTGCACAACGGCCGCATCATCGGGCGCGGTCACAACCGGCGGGTGCAGCAGGGCAGCGCCATTCTGCACGGCGAGATGGACGCCTTCGAGAACGCCGGCCGCCAGCCGGCCTCGGTCTATCGGGAGGCCATGCTGTACACGACCCTGTCGCCGTGCGCGATGTGCAGCGGCGCGATCCTGCTCTACGGCATCACCAAGGTGATCGTCGGCGAAAACCGGACCTTCATGGGCGAGGAAGCATTGCTGCGCTCGCGCGGCGTCAGCGTCGAAGTGCTGCAGGACGCGACCTGCATCGGCCTGATGCGCGACTTCATCGCCGCGCGGCCGACGCTGTGGAACGAGGACATCGGGGTTTGAACCCGCGCCGGATTTCCTGCCTTTGCTGCGGTCGACCGCAGCAAACAGGCGAAATCCGGCCCCCGGGCACGCCGATGGCCACAGTCAACGACGCAGCCCCGCCTCGTACCACCCGCGCGTCCCATTGACCACGCGCACCACCAGCAACATCGCCGGCACCTCGATCAGCACGCCGACCACGGTCGCCAGCGCCGCCCCCGACTCGAAGCCGAACAGGCTGATCGCCGCAGCGACCGCCAGTTCGAAGAAGTTGGATGCACCGATCAGCGCCGACGGACAGGCGATGGCGTGCTTCTCGCCGACGGCGCGGTTCAGCCAGTAAGCCAGCGCCGAGTTGAAGAACACCTGGATCAGGATGGGCACGGCAAGCAACGCGATGACCAGCGGCTGCCCGATGATGGCCTCGCCCTGGAAGGCGAAGAGCAGCACCAGCGTCAGCAGCAGCGCGCCGATGGACCACGGCCCGATCCGCGCCATGGCCGCCTCGAAGACCGCCTGGCCGCGCGCCAGCAGGCGGCGCCGCCACAATTGCGCGAAACCCACCGGCAGCACGATGTAGAGCACCACCGAGGTCAACAGCGTGTCCCAGGGCACCGTGATCGCCGACATGCCGAGCAGCAGCGCCACCAGCGGCGCGAAGGCGAAGACCATGATGCTGTCGTTCAGCGCGACTTGCGACAGCGTGAACAGCGGATCGCCGCCGGACAGCCGGCTCCACACGAAGACCATCGCCGTGCACGGCGCGGCGGCCAGCAGGATCAAGCCGGCGATGTAGCTGTCCAGTTGATCCGCCGGCAACAGCGGCGCGAACAACTGGCGCACGAACAGCCAGCCGAGAAAAGCCATCGAAAACGGCTTGACCAGCCAGTTCACGAACAGCGTCACGCCGATGCCGCGCACGTGCTGACGCACCTCGTGCAGCGCGCCGAAATCGACCTTGACCAGCATCGGCACGATCATCACCCAGATCAACAACCCGACCGGCAGATTGACCTGCGCCACCTCCAAAGCGCCGATGGCCCGGAACAGCCCCGGCGCGACCTGCCCGGCGACGATGCCGGCGACGATGCACAGGCCGACCCACAAACTCAGATAACGCTCGAACACCGACATCGGCGCCCCGCTCGCGGCGCGCACGCCGACTTCACACTGGACCGACATGGCTCAATCCCACAGCAGCAAGGCGGCGCGCACGGCCGGCACCAGCCGCGCACGGATGTCGTCGCGTACCGCGATGAAACTCGCCAGCGGCTCGCCATGCGGATCGTGGAACCCGACATGGATGCGCTGCACCGGCCGCGGGAAGATCGGGCAGCTCTCTTTCGCGTTGTCGCAGACGCTGACCACCAGATCGATGGGCTGGTCGAGCACGGCGTCGATGGTCTTCGGGTACAGGCCGTCGGTCGGCAGGCCGGCCATGCGCAGCGCCGCAATGGCGCCCTCGGCAACGGCCGGCTGCGGCTCGGTGCCGGCGGAAATGGCGCGGACCTGCCCGGCCAGCGCGTCGTTGAGGATCACTTCGCCCATCTGCGAGCGACAGGAGTTTCCGGTGCACAGCACCAATACGGTTTTCATGCGGGCTCCTTGTCGGCGCACAGGCTGTTGGGGAAACAGCCGCCCTCGCCCTGGCAGCAATTCTGCGTCAGGAAGGCGAGCAGTTCGTCCATCGCCGGAAAGACCGCCGAGTAGCGGATGAAACGGCTCTCGCGCTGGCCCTGGATCAGCCCGACGCGGCTCAGATGGCCGAGGTGGAAAGACAGCGTGGCCGGCGCCAGGCCGGTCGCCTCGCCAATCGGCCCGACACACAGGCCCTCCGGCCCCGCCTCGACCAGCAGGCGGTAGATGCTCAGGCGGGATTCATGGCCCAGCGCGGCAAGGCGCTCGGCGGCGATCAGGGTGTCCATGGGACCGTGCTCCGTTCATTACGATAATTCGAGTATTATCGAATTATCAGCAGCAGTCGAGTGAAAGTTTTGTGACGAATGCCAGATTTTGTTTGCCTTATGACGCCAAGCCACGTATTGTGCACCGCAGCGATTTCTGGTTGTGTAGTTATTTTGTTGGTCTAGTACCCGCAGTTCTGCGGCGCCATTCCCCCATTTTTACCTCGCCCTCTTGATCTCGCCCCACCCTGGGGCCCAGCCCCGTCAATTTTCGGAGATTCAAGACATGGCAGCAGGTACCGTCAAATGGTTTAACGATTCCAAGGGCTTCGGCTTCATCACGCCCGATGGCGGCGGCGAAGATCTCTTCGCGCACTTTTCCGCAATTCAATCCAACGGCTTCAAGACCCTGGCCGAAGGTCAGCGCGTCAACTTCGACGTGACCACCGGCCCCAAGGGCAAGCAGGCGAGCAACATCCAGATCGCCTGATCGGCATATTGCATGCCCACGGCGGCCGCAGCAAACGGCCGCCGCCCGTGCCATTCCTGCAAGACAAGCAAGCAACCGCGCGCTCGGGAAACCGGTCGGGCCGTCGCGTTCCGACCCACGTTGCCCTCGGGCGACACAACGATGAAGGGCAGCGCATGAGCCAGGCCATCCAGCGTACCGAACTGAAAACCTATTACTACACCCCGGTCCATTGCCCGTTCTGCGGCACCCGGGTGATGGGTGCCGATCCGCAGGACGAAACGCGCATCACCGCCTGTCCGCACACGCTGTTCATCGCCCACGACACGGCCTTCGAATACCGTTCCGAGCGCCTCAACAGCAATCTGAAGCTGAACGGCCTGAGCGATAAGGAAGTCGAGGAACGCTGGCTCGGCGAAGCGGGTGGCGTGGACGGCTTGACCGACCAGGTCACGCTGGCCGATGCGATCAAGGTCGCTGCCTATGCCCCGGCCCCGTCGGCCTACGGCTCTTACTACGGCTTTGCGCCGACCGAATAATCAGCCCGCCGGCTTACTCTGGAGAAATCGCCATGGCCAAGGAAGATCTGATCGAAATGCAAGGCGTCGTGATGGAAGTGCTGCCGGACTCGCGCTTCCGCGTGACGCTGGACAACGGCCACATGCTGGTCGCCTACAGCGGCGGCAAGATGCGCAAGAATCACATCCGCGTGCTGGCCGGCGACAAGGTATCCCTCGAACTGTCGCCCTACGACTTGTCCAAGGGGCGGATCACCTTCCGCCACATCGAGGGCCGCACGCCCCCCGCCGCCCGGACACGCCGCTAAGGCGATTCATTTTCCGCGGTAAGTAAGGCACGCGAGGTCAGATCAACCGACCCCGTCGAAAACGCCGGCACGACCCGACCTGCATGAACAGCCAAGCCCGCAACCCGCTGCACGGCCTGACGCTCGAACGCATTCTCAACGAACTCGTCGACGAATGCGGTTGGGACACGCTCGGCCGCGAGATCGAGATCCGCTGCTTCACGCACGACCCGAGCATCGCCTCCAGCCTGAAATTCCTGCGCCGCACCCCCTGGGCGCGCGAGAAGGTCGAATCCTTCTATCTCTACGTTCAGCGCCGGAAGATGCGCGCGGACAAGACCAGCGGCGGTTAAAAACGCGGCAATCCTGCGGTCGACCGCAGGATTTCGCCAAAAAAGCGGCTGGCAGGCAGCGTTTTCAGGCCGCGCGCAGACGCACCCACAGCGCGGCGGCGGCGCTCAGCGTCGCCATGCCCATCACCGCGCCCCAGCCCCAGGCGGCCAGCAGCAGACTGCCGAGCACCGCCCCGCTCGCCATGCCGGAGAACATCCCGACAAAGAGCACCGCGTTGAGCCGGCTGCGGGCGCCGGGATCGATCTGGTAAACCAGCGTCTGATGAGCGATCAGCGTCGCCTGCACACCGAGGTCGAAAAGCACCGTACCGACGGCCAGCAGGGTCAGTTGCGCCGTTGTCGGCGCCCACCACCAGGCTGCCGCCAGGCCGGCGAAGGCCAGTGCCGTCAGCCCCGCCCCCAAACGCGTCACCAGCCCGGGACCGCGACGATCGGCCAGATGGCCGGCCAGCGGCGCTGCCAGTGCACCGGCCGCACCGGCCAGGCCGAAAGCCCCGGCTGCCGCGCTGCCGAGATGAAAAGGCGCATCGTGCAACATCACCGCCAGCGTCGACCAGAAGGCACTGAAGCTGACCGCCAGCAGGCCCTGCGCCAACGCCGCGCGGCGCAACGACGGATGGGCGCGCCACAGACCGAGCAGCGATGCGAGCAAGGCGACATAGCTCAGGTTGGTGGATGGCCGCGACGGCTGCATGTGGCGCCAGGCCGTGTAGCCGACGGCCAGGATGCTCAGCGCGGCGATCACGAACATGCTGCGCCAGCCGAGCAATTCGGCGACCAGGCCGCTGACCACGCGCGACAGCAGGATACCGAGCAGCAGCCCGGTCATCACCGTGCCGACGACGCGACCGCGCTGTTCGGCCGAAGCCAGCGTCGCGGCGGCGGGCACGATGTCCTGGGCCAGCGTGGCGGCCAGGCCGACCACCAGGCTGGCCAACAGCAACAGGTGGATCGACGGCGCCAGCCCGGCCGCCAGCAGCGCCAGCAACAGCACGCCGCTCTTGACCAGGATGATATTCCGCCGGTCGTGGCGGTCGCCCAGCGGGGCCAGCAGCAGGATGCCGAGGGCGTAGCCGAGCTGGGTCAGCGTCGGCACCAGGCCGATGCTCCGGCTGGAAGCGCCGATGTCGGCACCAAGCACCCCCAGCATCGGCTGGCTGTAGTACAGCGAGGCGACCGACAGGCCGGCGCTCATCGCCAGCAGCAGGATCAGCAGCGGCGACAGGCCGCCGGCAGGAGTGTTCACGGAAGGGGACATGATGGATGGGGTCCGATGGTTGACGAGAACGCATGTTGATCATTCGCAACACGATTGTGTAGTACGCATTAACGAAGATTTGTTATACATTCAACGCATGAAAAATCCCGTTTCCTCCTCGTCGACCGCAAGCCCGCCCGCCAGCGGCGACCGCATCGAACTGATGCAGACCTTCGTCCGCATCGTCGAAGCCGGCAGCCTGTCGGCCGCCGCCGAGCAGATGGGCACCACGCAACCGACGATCAGCCGCCGGCTGCAGGCGCTCGAGCGCTCGCTCGGCCTGCGCCTGCTGCAACGGACGACGCACCACATGGGCCTGACACTCGACGGCGAACGCTGCTACGAACGGGCGCGCGAACTGCTCAGCAGTTGGGCTTCGTTCGAGTCCGAATTACGCGGGGCCGGCGACGAACCGACCGGCACGCTGCGCGTGATCGTCCCGCACGCCTTCGGCCAGGACCGCCTGATCGATCCGCTGGCCGAGTATCTGGCGCGCTATCCGGGGATGACCGTCGAATGGCTGCTGCACGATGATCGGGCAATCCAGGATTACATCGCCGCCGGCATCGACTGCGCAATCCAGGTCGGCGAAATCACCGATCCCGGGCTGGTCGCCGTCCGGCTCAGCGAGGTGCCGCGCATCGTCGCCGCCGCGCCGTCGCTGCTCGATGGCGGCCCGCTGCCGGACGATGCGGGACAACTGGCCGAACTGCCATGGCTGGCGCTGCGCACTTTCTACCGCAACGAGGTCACGCTGACGCACGGCAGCAGCGGTCGCAAGCGCCGTTTCCCGATCGCCCCCCGCTTCAGTACCGACAGCCTCTATGCACTGCGCAACGCCATGCTGCGCGGCATCGGTGTCGGCATCGCGTCGGCCTGGGTGATCGAGGAAGACCTGGCGCGCGGCGATCTGGTGCGTCTGGCCCCGGACTGGCAGGCGCCGTCGCTGCCGGTCAGCCTGGTCTATCCCTACGCCCGCTTCTACCCGGCCCGGTTGCGCCGCTTCGCCGAAATCGTCCGCCAGGGAGCCGCCGGGATTTTCGGGGATGTCGCCCGGGCAGCGGAGCCCTGAATGAAAAACGGCGCCCGCCGGCGCCGTCGACCGGAAAGCCCGAAAGCTCAGCCCGGCGCGTTCGGGTTGCGGTGCGCCCAGCCGGTCAGCCGCTTCTCGAGCAGCGCGAACAACTCGTACATCACGACGCCCATGACGCCGATGACGATCAGCCCGGCAAACACCAGCGGCATGTTCATCGACGAGCTGGCCGACATCATCAGGTAACCGATGCCGAGGTTGGAGGCGACGGTTTCCGAGATCACCGAACCGACGAAGGCCAGCGTGATGGCCACCTTCAGCGAGGCGAAGAAATACGGCAGCGAGCGCGGCAGGCCGACCTTGATCATGATGTCCCAGCGCTTGGCGCCGAGCGAGCGCAGCACGTCCTCCAGTTCGGGCTCCAGCGTCGCCAGGCCGGTGGCGACGTTGACCACGACCGGGAAGAAGGAGATCAGGAAGGCGGTCAGGATGGCCGGGATCGTACCGATCCCGAACCAGACCACCAGCACCGGCACGAAGGCGACCTTGGGAATGCTGTTGAAACCGACCAGCAGCGGATAGCAGGCCTTGTAAACCAGTGGCGAGGCACCGACGGCCAGGCCGAGCAGCATGCCGACGACGACGGCGATGGCAAAGCCGGCCAGCGTCGTCCACAAGGTCTGCGTCGCGTGCATCATGATCGGCCCGGCATACTCGTGGCCGGAGACCCAGATCGCACTGGGCGCCGGCATCAGGTAATCGGGAATCGACAAGCCGGTGCAGATGGCTTCCCAGATC
Organism: Azonexus sp. R2A61; assembly: GCF_021401135.1. Lineage (GTDB taxonomy): Bacteria > Pseudomonadota > Gammaproteobacteria > Burkholderiales > Rhodocyclaceae > Azonexus. The sequence continues at coordinate 786,938 of NZ_JACBFO010000002.1, forward strand.
AGGAACAGCGCAATCGTCAGCACCCACGGGGCGCTCTTGATCACGGTGGTTTGCTTGATGGCCATGACGGGCTCCTCAGGATTCGCGGATGCGGCCGATGTGCTCGCGCAGTTCATGCACGTAGCCGGCGAAGGCATCGGTATAGGTCACGTCGAGCGGGCGCGGACGCGGCAGGTCGATTTCCTTGCGCACCAGGATGCGGCCCGGACGCTTGCTCATCACGTAGACGGTGTCGGCGAGAAAGACCGCCTCGCGCAGGTCGTGGGTGACCAGCACGATGGTGAACGGCTTTTCCTGCCAAAGATCGCGCAGCATGCACCACAGCTCCTCGCGGGTGAAAGCGTCGAGCGCGCCGAACGGCTCGTCGAGCATCAACAGGCGCGGCTGGTGGATCAGCGCGCGGCAGATCGACGCGCGCTGCTGCATGCCGCCGGACAATTCCCACGGGAACTTGTCGCCGTAGCCGGCCAGGCCGACGCGGGCGAGCAGCGCCTCGGCGTCGGCACGGAACTTTTCCTTCTCCTGGCGCAGTCGACCGCGATAAGGCTCGACGATCTCCAGCGGCAGCATCACGTTGTCCAGCGTGGTGCGCCAGGGCAGCAGGTTGGCGGCCTGGAAGGCCATGCCGACGATCTTCAACGGCCCGCCGACCTCGCGGCCATCGACGAAGACGTTGCCGACGCTGGGCGGCTTCAGGCCGGAAACCAGCTTCATCAGCGTGGATTTGCCGCAGCCGGAAGGACCGACGACGGCGACGAATTCACCCTCGCGGATGTCCAGGCTGACATCCTCGATGGCATTGGCGCCACCCGGCGCATAGGCCAGGCTGACGTTCTCGAATTTGACGAAAGACATGCGTTTTTCCTGTCGGAGCAAGGCGGCCGGGAGGCCGCCGACGACGGATCGCGGCCGGCAACGACCGGCCGCGGGCGGAACTTATTTGACCGTGCGCTCGGCCTTGGCCGGCAGGAAGCCGGCATTGAACAGTTCGGCACCGTTGGCCAGCTTGGGCAGACCGAAGGCCTCGACCGTTTCGGCCAGCGAACGTTGCAGGCGCTCGGCGGTCACCGCGCCCAGGCCGTTGGCCTTGCTTTCAGCGGTCACCACGCTGCTGTCCAGCGCCAGCTTCAGGCGACGGGTCTCCAGCGCAACGTTGATCAGCGGATCGCGTTCCTTGACGTAGGCGATGGCGGCATCCGGGTTGGCGATGGTTTCCTTGAGCGCCTTGTTAAAGGCGCGCAGCAGGCCGGCAACGGCCTTCGGATTTTCGGCAATCATCTTCGGGCTGGCGATGATCGCGTTGCCGTACAGTTCGACGCCGTAATCCGGGTACTTCAGCGCGACGATGTCTTCGGTCTTGACGCCGCGGGCTTCCAGATTGAGCAGGCTGGTGAAGTAGAAACCGGTGATGCCGTCCACGTCGCCGCGGGCCAGCAGGGTTTCGCGCAGCGCCGGCTCGACGGTCTGCCACTTCACGGCATCGACCGCCAGCTTGTTCGACTTGGCAAAGGCCGGCCAGGCCTTGCGGCCGCCGTCGAAGATCGGCGCCGCCAGCGTCTTGCCGGCAAGATCGGCCGGCTTGGTGATGCCCGACTTCTTGAGCACGAAGACGGCGGCCGGCGTTGCGTTGTAAACCATGTAGACCGCCTGGATCTTCGAACCCGGCGTCTTGGCATCATGCTCGACCAGTGCGTTGAAGTCGGCAAAACCCATGTCGTAGGCGCCGGTGGCGACGCGGGTGACAGCACCGGCCGAGCCGGAACCGGAATCGATTTCGACATCCAGGCCTTCGGCCGCAAAGTAACCCTTGGACTTGGCCATCAGGAACGGGGCCGACGGACCTTCGAAACGCCAGTCCAGCGTGAACTTGATCTTGGTCTGTGCGCTCGCCAGCGTGGGAGCGGCAAGCATCGCCACACCGGCGGCAAGAAGAAGGCGGCGACAGGCGCTGAACGGAACGGACATGAAAGATCTCCTGAACGGTTGAAATGTCACCCCTTCAGCAATCGCCATGCCAATACATAAACACATGTTTATAAACGCATTTCCAAAGAGCAAACTTTCCGTGCACGAAAAAGGGAAGGGCTACCCCCTGTTTTTCGTCCATTTTTCCCGGAAAATGCGCCCACCAATGGTGCATGGGCGGTAAAAACGCCCCTGCGGGGTGCATGGTTTTTTCATATTTCGATTCAAGCAATGCCATTATATTCAATGAGATATACGGATCGCGATATACGATTTCTGCAATACTGTGTATTCCGCAACTAACCGGCGCTTCCTGATAAATTTTGCCCATCGGTTCGATATTGCACCGCAGCATCGGCACGAAAAATCCAAATCAAACCCAGGAGGTCTCACCCATGTTCACCAAGAAGTCTTCCCTGATCGGCTGCGCCCTGCTCGCGGCCGGCATTTCCGGCGCCTTCGCCGCCGACTGGAGCGATACCTACATCGGCTATCGCTACGGCACCAAGTTCGCCGAGCCGTTCAACAAGAACGATATCGCCAAGAACATCGTAAACCTGGGCCATGCCAGCGGCTACAAGTACGGAACCAACTTCCTGAACGTCGATTTGCTGATGGCGGACAACAAGGATCCGGCCTCCCCCGGCTCGAGCAACGGCTCGCAGGAAATCTACGTGGTTTATCGCCACACCCTGGACTTCGGCAAGATCATCGGCAGTCCGGAGACCTTCAAATGGGGCCCGATCCGCGGGGTTGGCTTCACTGCCGGATTCGACGTCAATACCAAGAACGACGCCGGTTACAACTCGCGCAAGCGCATGCTGGTTGCCGGTCCGACGGTGATGATGGACGTACCGGGTTTCCTGAACATCAGCGTACTGCAGTTGTGGGAAAGCAACGCACCGTACAACAAGTACACCAACACCAGCACCGAACGCTACAGCTACGATCCGCACCCGATGCTGACCGCCGCCTGGGGCATTCCCATCGGTTCGCTGCCGCTGTCCTTCGAAGGCTACCTGAACTACATCGCCGCCAAGGGACAGAATGAATTCGGCGGTGGCACCAAGCCGGAAACCAACATCGACGCGATGGTCATGTACGACGCCAGCTCGCTGGTCGGCGCCAAGGCCAAGACCTTCCGCGTCGGTCTGGAATACCAGTACTGGCGCAACAAGTTCGGTAACGACCACAAGGGTGCAGCCGGCGATGGTGCCTTCGCCAAGACCCCGATGATCCGCGCCGAATATCACTTCTAAGCATCCCGGTCTCTCCTGCGCGGCGCAGTCGGCTTCGGCCGCTGCGCCGCGTTTTCGCAGGCGCCTGCCTGTCTTCTCTTTCCAACCTGCACCACGCGGTGCAGCGGGTAAAATCGGCCCCATGAATTCCTGTGTCGATCCCAGTAGCCAATCCCCGCTCGGCAAGGCCACCGAGTACCGCGATACCTATGCGCCGGAACTGCTGTTCCCGATCGCCCGCCAGATCAAGCGCGACGAAATCGGCGTCGCCGCCAATGCGCTGCCCTTCGTCGGCGAGGATCTGTGGAACGCCTACGAAATCTCGTGGCTGAACCCGAAAGGCAAGCCGGTGGTCGCTCTTGGCGAATTCCGCGTGCCTGCCGCCAGCCCGAACCTGATCGAATCGAAATCCTTCAAGCTTTACCTGAATTCGCTGAACCAGTCGGTTTTTGCCGGCACCAGCGAGGTCGAAACGGCGCTGACGCGCGATCTGTCAGCCGCCGCCGGTGCGCCAGTCAGCGTGAAAATCGCCGATTTGCGCGGTCGACCGCAGGTTTCACTCGATTATCCGGCCGGCGTGCTGCTCGACGAACTCGACATCGCCTGCGACACCTATCAGCCGACGCCGGCGTTGCTGGCCACGGTCGACGGCCCGGAAACCGAAGAAACGCTGATCTCGCACCTGCTCAAGTCGAACTGCCTGGTCACCGGCCAGCCGGACTGGGGCATGGTCGTCGTCCGCTACCGCGGCCGGCCGATCGATCGCGCCGGCCTGTTGCGCTACATCGTGTCGTTCCGCCAGCACAACGAATTCCACGAACAGTGCGTCGAACGCATCTTCTGCGACATCACGCGCCGCTGCGCGCCGGCCGCGCTGGCGGTCTACGCGCGTTACACGCGGCGCGGCGGACTGGACATCAACCCGTTCCGCAGCAGCGGCGAATTCACCGCCCCGGCCAACCTCCGCGAGGTGCGCCAATAAACCGGTCAGCGCGCCGCCAGCCCGAGCTGCTGCAAGCGGGCGTGGATGCCGGCGGTCATCTGCCGGTAGCCCTCGGCATTCGGATGGATGGCGTCGGCACGCCATTCGCTCCGGCCGAGCACGTCGGCGAAGACATCGGGCACCAGCGGAATGCCCTCCTCGTCGGCGAGCGCCGCGTAAATCGGCGCATCGGACGGACGCCCGGCCATCGCCATCAGCGACAAGGCCGGCACCGCGATCAACACGACCTGCGTGCCATTCGCCCGGATTTCGCGCACGATCCGGCGCAAGTCCTCCTTGACCGCCTCGGCCGGCCGGCGCCGCAGGAAATCGTTGCCGCCCAGTTCGAGCAGCACCAGTTGCGGCCGGTGTTCCGCCAGCAATGGCCCGATGCGGCCGACCGCCGCCTGCGCCGTATCGCCCGGTACACCGGCATTGACGATGCGCCAGCCGGTACGCGCGGCCAGCAGGCCGGGCCAGTCTTCGCCCGCCGCCGCACCGGTGCCGAAGGTGACGCTGTCGCCGAATGCCAGCACGACACTGTCGGCCGGCAGTGCGGCCAGTCGGGGCGGCTTCCTGTTGCAGCCGGCCAGCAAGGCGGCCAGGCCGGAACCGGCCAAGGTGGCGAGAAATGCTCTGCGCTGCATGGCGACGCTCCGTCATCGAACAGCCGGCAGCTTAGCGCAGGCTGCGCATTCTTGCGTATGGCCCGCCCGGCAGCGGCGCGCGGATAATCGCCCGATGACTTCCCGTCTGCCCGCGACATCCCCGGCCGCCAGCACCTGGCAGGCCGAATTGCACCTTGCCTTCACCCGGCAGGGGGCGCGCAGCGTGCTCAGTCAAAACCGCCACCGCGGCCCGCTGCGCGTGCAGAAAGCGCTCTACCCGGAAGGCGATGCGGTCTGTCAGGCGCTGCTGCTGCATCCGCCGTCGGGGATCGCCGGCGGCGACCATTTATCGATCGATATTGCGGTCGACCGCGACAGCCACGCACAAATCACCACGCCGGGCGCCGGCAAGTGGTACCGCTCGGGCGGCGCCGAGGCATCGCAGACGGTGCGGCTGGAGGTCGGCCCCGGCGCGACGCTGGAGTGGCTGCCGCAGGAAGCCATCGTCTTCGACGGCGCAATCGCCCGCATGGACAGCCGCATCACGCTCGCCGCCGACGCCCGCTACCTCGGCTGGGACATCCTCTGCCTCGGTCGCACCGCCGCCGGCGAACGTTTCGCGAACGGGCATTTTTCGCTGTTCTGCCGGGTCGACCGCGCCGGTCAGCCGATCTGGCTGGAACGCGGCGCTTTCGCCGGCAACGACGGCATGTTCGCCAGCCCGGCCGGCTGGGCCGGCACAACCGTCTGCGGCACGCTGCTGTGCAGTTTCCCGGAACTGCCGCAACAGGCCACTGCCCTGCTCGAAGCCCTGCGCGCGGTGACGCCCGCCGACGGCGCCCGACACGGCATCACCGCCCCGCCCGGCCTGCTGATCGCCCGTTACCTCGGCGACAACAGCGAAGCCGCCCGGCAGTGGTTCGCCGAACTGTGGAAAATCCTGCGTCCGGCCTGCTGCGGTCGACCGGCCGTTTTGCCCCGAATCTGGAATACCTGAGGAGTCGTCATGGAACTGACACCGCGCGAAAAAGACAAGCTGCTGATCTTCACCGCCGGCCTGCTCGCCGAGCGGCGCAAGGCCAAGGGCCTGAAGCTCAACTACCCGGAAGCCGTGGCGCTGATCACCTGCGCGATCATGGAAGGCGCCCGCGAAGGCAAGACGGTGGCCGAGCTGATGCACGCAGGCACGCAGGTCTTGAGCCGCGCCGACGTGATGGACGGCATCGCCGAGCTGATCCCGGAAATCCAGGTCGAAGCCACCTTCCCGGACGGCACCAAGCTGGTCACGGTCCATAACCCGATTGTTTGAGGAGCACACGATGATTCCCGGAGAACTCCTCGCCGAAGCCGGCGAACTCGAACTCAACGCCGGCCGCCCGACGATCACGCTGGTCGTCGCCAATACCGGCGACCGGCCGATCCAGGTCGGCTCGCACTACCACTTCTTCGAAACCAACGCCGGCCTGAGCTTCGACCGTGAAGCCGCCCGTGGCTTCCGCCTCGACATCGCCGCCGGCACCGCCGTGCGCTTCGAGCCGGGCCAGACGCGCACCGTGCAACTGGTCGCGCTGGCCGGCGAGCGCAAGGTCTACGGTTTCCGCGGCCTCGTTCAGGGAGCACTGTGATGGCGAACAAGATCACCCGTCAGGCCTATGCCGAAATGTTCGGCCCGACCACAGGCGACCGCCTGCGCCTGGCCGATACCGACCTCATCATCGAGGTCGAGAAGGACTACACGATCTACGGCGAGGAAGTGAAATTCGGCGGCGGCAAGGTCATCCGCGACGGCATGGGCCAGAGCCAGCGCGTGTCGGCTGAAACCGTCGATACCGTCATCACCAACGCGCTGATCGTCGATGCCGTCACCGGCATCGTCAAGGCCGACATCGGCCTCAAGGACGGCCGCATCGCTGCCATCGGCAAGGCCGGCAACCCGGACATCCAGCCCGGCGTGACCATCGTCGTCGGCCCCGGCACCGAAGTCATCGCTGGCGAAGGCATGATCGTCACCGCCGGCGGCATCGACAGCCACATCCATTTCATCTGCCCGCAGCAGATCGACGAGGCGCTGTATTCCGGCGTGACGACCATGATCGGCGGCGGCACCGGCCCGGCCACCGGCACCTACGCCACGACCTGCACGCCCGGCCCCTGGCACATCCATCGCATGCTCGAAGCGGCCGACGCCTTGCCGATGAACCTCGGTTTCCTCGGCAAGGGCAACGCCAGCCTGCCGGAAGCCTTGCGCGAGCAGGTCGAGGCCGGCGTCATCGGGCTGAAACTGCATGAAGACTGGGGCACGACGCCGGCCGCCATCGACTGCTGCCTGTCGGTCGCCGACGAGATGGACGTGCAGGTCGCCATCCACACCGACACGCTCAACGAATCCGGTTTTGTCGAAGCGACGATTGGCGCCTTCAAGGGCCGCACCATCCACACCTTCCACACGGAAGGTGCCGGCGGCGGCCACGCGCCGGACATCATCAAGGCGACCAGCCTGCCCAATGTCCTGCCCAGTTCGACCAACCCGACCATGCCGTACACGGTGAACACCATCGACGAGCACCTCGACATGCTGATGGTTTGCCACCACCTCGACCCGAGCATCGCCGAGGACGTCGCCTTCGCCGAATCGCGCATCCGCCGCGAGACGATTGCCGCCGAAGACATCCTGCACGACATGGGCGTCTTCTCGATGATGTCCTCCGACTCGCAAGCCATGGGTCGCGTCGGCGAAGTCATCATCCGCACCTGGCAGGCGGCGCACAAGATGAAGCTGCAACGCGGCACGCTGCCGGAAGACAATGCGCGCCACGACAACTTCCGCGTCAAGCGCTACATCGCCAAATACACCATCAACCCGGCGCTGACGCACGGTATCGCGCATACGGTGGGCTCGATCGAAGTCGGCAAGCTGGCCGACCTGGTGCTGTGGAAACCGGCCTTCTTCGGCGTCAAGCCGAGCCTGATCCTGAAGGGCGGCATGATCGCCGCCGCCGCGATGGGCGACCCGAATGCCTCGATCCCGACGCCGCAGCCGGTGCACTACCGGCCGATGTTCGGCAGCTTCGGCAAGGCGCTGAAAACCTCGGTCACCTTCGTCTCGCAGGCCGCGCTGGAAAATACTGCGGTCAACGCGCTGAATCTGCAAAAACCGCTGGTTGCCGTCTCCGGCTGCCGCGGGGTGCAAAAGTCCGACATGGTGCACAACGGCGCCACGCCGGAAATCACCGTCGATCCCGAAACCTACGTGGTCAAGGCCGACGGCGTGCACCTGGTCTGCGAGCCGGCCACCGAATTGCCGCTGGCCCAGCGCTACTTCCTGTTCTGAGCGGCATGCAGCACTGGCTCTACCTCGGCGTGGCGATCGTCAGCGAAGTCGTCGCCACCTCGGCGCTGAAGGCGGCGGAAGGCTTCACCCGGCCGCTGCCGTCGCTGGTCGTCGCGGTCGGCTACGGCATCGCCTTCTACTGCCTGTCGGTGGTGCTGCGCACGCTGCCGGTCGGCGTCACCTACGCCATCTGGTCCGGCATCGGCGTCGCGCTGGTCGCCCTGGTCGGCTGGCTGGTCTATGGCCAGTCGCTCGATCTGGCGGCCGTGCTCGGCCTGACGCTGATCGTCGCCGGCGTCATCGTTCTCAACGTCTTCTCGAAAACCGTCGCTCACTGACCCTCATGCTCATCCTCACCCAACGCAGCACCGCCGCCGCCACCGACTCGGTGGCGCTGGCCTACGACGAACGCAAGCGCAGCCGGCTGAAAGTCAAGCTCGCTTCCGGCGCGGAAGCCGGCATCTTTCTCGAACGCGGCGACCACCTGCACGGCGGCGACAAGCTGGCGGCGGAAGACGGCTCGGCCGTCGTCGAAATCCTCACCGCGCCGGAAAAGCTGATCGAGGCCGTCGCCGACAGCCCGCTACTGTTCGCCCGCGCCGCCTACCATCTCGGCAACCGGCACGTGCCGGTGCAGATCCTGCCGACCGACAACGGCGGCAAGCTGCGCTTCCAGACCGACCACGTGCTGGCCGACATGGCGAAGGGCCTCGGCTGCACGATCAGCGAAACGGAAGCGCCCTTTCAGCCGGAATCCGGGGCGTATGGTGCCCATGGCGGCCACCATCACCACGGCGACGAACCCGAGCATGGCGACCTGCACAATCCCGGTCACGGTCCACATCGCTCGGTGCCGAAAATCCACGAGTTCAAGCCGCGTTGAGCGCGGCGGACGGGCTTACTGAATGATGAAGGACGGAAACAGGACTTCCTTGACACCGGTCTTGGGGTCGCCGTGAATCACGTGATTGACCGCATCGACGATGTCGTCGGCAAGTTCCTTCTTGCCGGCCAGCGTGCGCAATTTATCTTCGCTGCGTTCGGACAGCAGCAGGATGATCGCGTGCTGGATTTTCGGGCGGAACATGTCGAATTCGTGGGCGGCTTCAGGTGCCGCCGCTTCGAGCACGACTTCGAGGCGCAGATAACGGGTCGCCCCCAGGTTGACCGTGAATATCATCGGCTGCGGCCCACCGCCGCCACCGCCATGACCGCCGCTGTTGGCCCAGGCGAACGGCGACAGCAGTGCTGCCATGAGAAAAATCGAAATAAACCGGATACGCATTGACCGAGCCGCCAGCAAAATGAACGTCGAATCAGCCGCTTCCCCGTTTTTCGTCTGCCCGGCGAATGCGACCTCCCTGGCCGGATTTTCCTTGGCATGGGAGCAAATTGCAATTCGCCCGTGTGTCCCCGGCAGCCGGCGGGCGCACTTTCCGGAGAAGGCCCGTGGCTGCTGACGGCCTGCTGCAACAGGCCCGCCTGCTGCAACTGGCCAGCCCGGCGCTGCCGGTCGGCGCCTACACCTATTCGCAAGGCCTGGAATGGGCGGTCGAATCCGGCCTCATCCGCGACGAGGCGAGCGCCGGTCGCTGGATCGCCGACCTGCTGGCGCACGGCATCGGCCGCTACGAGGCGCCGCTGGTTTTTGCCCTGATGACGGCGTGGACCGCAGCAGAGCCGACCACCATCCGGCGCTTGAACGACGAGTTCCTGGCCAGCCGGGAAACCGCCGAGCTGCGCGCCGAAACCGCCCAGATGGGCTTTTCGCTGCGCCGACTGGTGCGCGACCTGCGCGACGCCTCGTTGAACGGCGTCGGCGAAACCGTCGAGACACTGCCCGAAGTCGCCTTTCCCGTCGTCTGGGCCGGCATCGCCGCCGCCTGGAAAATCGATCCGTCGGCCGCGTTGACCGCCTACCTCTGGGCCTGGGCCGAAAACCAGGTGATGGCCGCGCTGAAGGCAGTGCCGCTCGGCCAGGCCAGCGGCCAGCGCCTGCTCGCCGAACTCGGCGGGCGCATCCCCGATATTGCGGTCGACGCGCTGAATCTGCCGGAAAGCGAATGGTCGAACTTCACGCCGGCCTTCGCCATCGCCTGCGCCCGCCACGAAACCCAATACTCCCGTCTCTTCAGATCCTAGGAAAAACATGAGCAAACAAGCATTGCGCGTCGGCATCGGCGGCCCCGTCGGTTCCGGCAAAACCGCCCTGACGCTGGCGCTGTGCCAGGCCCTGCGCGACAAGATCGACATGGCCGTGGTCACCAACGACATCTACACCGCCGAGGATGCCAAGTTCCTGGTCAATCACTCGGCGCTGGCACCGGAGCGGATCATCGGCGTCGAGACCGGCGGCTGTCCGCACACCGCCATCCGCGAGGACGCCTCGATCAACCTCGAAGCGGTCGACCGCCTGCAGCGCGCCTTTCCCGGCGTCGAGCTGATCCTCGTCGAATCCGGCGGCGACAACCTGGCAGCAACCTTCTCGCCGGAGCTTTCCGACCTGACCATCTACGTCATCGACGTCGCCGCCGGCGAGAAGATCCCGCGCAAGGGCGGCCCGGGCATCACCAAGTCCGACCTGCTGGTGATCAACAAGATCGACCTGGCGCCGCTGGTCGGCGCCTCGCTCGAGGTCATGGCGACCGACGCCAAGGCGCAGCGCGGCGAACGGCCTTTCGTGTTTTCCAACCTGAAGACCGGCGAAGGGCTGGCGACGATCATCGCCTTCATCCGCGAGCGCGGCATGCTCTGACTTGCCGCGGCGGCGGCGATCGGCCGATACTCCATCCTTCAAGGAGGAGAACACGATGACCGATGCCCAGATTCGCGACGCCATTCGCTCCGGCTGGCCATTTTTCGGCGTCACCGGGCGTGGCGACGTCCTCGCCCGCTACCTGCCCTACGGCCCGATCTACCGCTGGAAGCAGAACCAGATGGTTCCGACCCCGTTACAGGGCGAAGACCTGCTGTGGTGGTTGCGGGCAGCCGACGAGAACGACGCCGACGGCTAGGCCGGGCGCCGCCACAGCGGCGCCAGTCCGAGCAGCCCGAGCAACGGCCCGGGCAGCAGCAACCAGGCGACCTGTCCGCCCAGATCGCCGACCCAGCGTGTGGAAAGCTGGATCGACACCATCGTCACGGCAAAACCGATGGCGTTCTGGAAAGCCAGCGCGCTGCCGACGATTTCCGGCGGACAGGCGCGCGCCGACAGCGCCGAGAAATGCGGCGAATCGGCGACCACGCAAAAGCCCCAGCACAGCAGCACGGCCAGCTTCCAGGCCAGCGGCACGGCATCGAGGAACGGAAACAGCGCGCAGCAGATAGCCGAAGCGGCCAGCGCCAGCGCCGCCACGCGGGCACTGCCGATGCGCCGGCTCAGCCAGCCGCCGCTCACGCAACCCAGCGCGCCGATGCCGACCACCGCAAACGCCAACCCGGCTGCCTGCGCGCTGCCGCCGGAGGCCAGACCGCCAACGACCAGCAACGACGGCACCAAGGTCCAGAACGCATACAACTCCCACTGGTGGCCGAAATAGCCGAAGGCGGAAGCCCGGAAGGCGGGTAGCGAAAACGCCTGCAGCACGCGCCCCAGGCGCAACGGCGGCGCCCCGTGACGCAGTTTCAGGTGCGGCCCGTCGCCGAGCCGATGAATCAGGGCGGCGGCACACAAGGCCAGCCCGGACGAGGCCAGGATCGCCAGTTGCCACTCGGCGCTACTGGCCGCGAAGCGCACACCGTGCGGCAACGCGGTGCCCAGCGTCAGCATGCCGACCAGCCAGGCCAGCGCCGCCCCCGCTTCGGCCGGCACCCAGCTGACGACCAGCTTCATGCCCAGCGGGTAGACGCCGGCCAGACAGAAACCGACCGCGAACCGCCAGCCGATACCGGCCGCCAGGCCGTCCGCCAGCCAGGCAAAACCGGCATTGCACAAGGCACCGAGGACGGCGCAGACGGCAAAGATCCGGCTGGCCGGAAAACGGTCGGCCAGCCCGCTCAGCGAGAACAGCAGCGTGCCGGCGATGAAGCCGAACTGTACCGCGTTGGTCAGCGTACCGAGGTCGCCGACGCTCAGGCCCCACTGCCGCATCAGGTCTTCCGCCGCGGCGTTTGCCGAGAACCATAACGAGGTCCCGAACAATTGCGCGATCACGATGATCGCTACCGGATGTCTGCGCATCCTGGTCTCCTGTCTATTTTGTCTCCAGCCGCCTTATAGCACCGGAAACGGCGATCCCACCAGCGCCGGGACTTTCGTGCACCGCACCAAAACCAGCCGGAGAAAATTGCCCATGCACCACGGTCGACCGCAGAAAACCCGGGAAAACCAAGGGAATAAGCACTAAGCGGCTGAGTTGAAACCATTTTTCCGCAACGCAACAACAGGCACGATTTTCGCTGGCATGACTTGCCCCGCCCCAACGGGAAAAGTCGTACCCATAAGGAGAAACCATGTCGACCGATAAATCGATGGAAATCGCCCAGTTGCTCGCCCGCTTCAAACTCCGGGTCAAACGCTCGCTGGGACAGACGGTCGATCTGGAACGCCTGACCCGCGAGCCCGAATATGCCCGCCAGCGGCTGAGCGAGATCGAGGAAGCCGCCGAGGAAGAAGAACTGCTGATCATGCTCCTGCAACTGCGCAGCCATCTGCTGCCGGTCGCCGCGCCCCCCAGCCCTGCCAGCGACGAAGCCGCGCCGGCGCGAACGGCGGAAACCCGCAGCTATCTGCGCGGCGCCCGCGCCTGGTAAGCCCCCGGCTGCCAGTCGGCGGCCTTCCCCGACGCCCTTGACGGAATGGCTGGCGGACCGCAATCTGGCAGCCGGAAAACGGTAGGGGGAGTTCATGGAGCGCATCGACCTGGCCGGCCTGCTCGGCGGCATCGGCCTGTTCCTGCTCGGCATGACGATGATGACCGACGGCCTGAAAATGGCGCTCGGCCCCGCGCTTTCCCGCCTGTTGCAGGCGTGGACCGCAACCCGCCTGCGCGGCCTGCTGTTCGGCGTGCTGGCCACCGCTCTGGTGCAATCGTCGACGGCGATCACCGTCGCCACCATCGGTTTCGTCAATGCCGGTCTGCTGTCGCTCGGCCAGTCGCTGTGGGTCATCTTCGGCTCCAACCTGGGCAGCACCTTCACCGGCTGGCTGGTCGCCATGATCGGCTTCAAGCTCAAGCTCGAAGTCGCGGCGCTGCCGATGATCGGGATCGGCATCCTGTTGCGCCTGTCCGGTGCGGAAACCCGGCGCGGGGCGCTGGGCAGCGCGATCGGCGGCCTCGGCGTCCTGTTCCTGGGCATCGACTTCCTGCAGCAGGCGTTCGTGGCCGGCGGCGATGCCTTCGATTTCGAAGCCCTGTCGGGTTACGGTTTCTGGTCCCTGCTCGCCTTCGTCCTGGCCGGCACCGTGCTGACCGTGCTGCTGCAGGCCTCGGCGGCGACGCTGGCGATCGTGCTGACGCTGGCCGAGGCCGGGGTGCTGCCGCTGACCGAAGCCGCGGCGATGGTCATCGGCGCCAACATCGGAACCACGGCGACCGCGCTGATCGCCACCATCGGCGCAACCCCGAATGCCCGCCGGGCGGCCCTGGCGCACGTCGCATTCAACATCCTGGCCGGCGGTACGGCGCTGCTCGGCCTGCCCTGGATACTCGACCTGCTGGCAGTGCTGCGCGATGCATTGGCGCTGGGTAACCAGCCGGCGATGACGCTGGCGCTGTTCCATACCGCACAGAACCTGATCGGCATCCTGCTGATGTGGCCGCTCAGCGAGCGCCTGGCAAACTTCCTGCGCCGCTGTTTCCTGAGCCAGGAAGAGGAAATCGGCCGACCGCACTACATCGACCGCAATGTCGGCGCGGTGCCTTCCCTTGCGGTCGACGCGCTGCATCGGGAAATTTCCCGCGCCGGCCACCTGGTACTGGAACGAGCCCGCGCCCGCTGTGCGATGGACGAGGCCAACCTGGCCCGGGTCGATGCCTTTCCCGCGCTGGCCAAAGCCATCGTCGCCTTCGTCACCGAGGTCAACCGGCACCCGATGCCGGCCGATACGGCTGCGAATCTGGCATTGCTGCTGCGCGTCCATCGCTATTACGACACCTGCCACGAACTGGCTGCCGAAGCGGCGAGAACCCATGCGGCGCTGCCGGCGCTCGACAGCGAATTGGCTGGCGATGTCCGACGCACGCTGGACACCGCGCTGGCGCTGCTGCAAACGCTCGATCCCGGTCTACCGGCGTTCGCCACGCCCGGCGCCGAGGCGTTGAACGACTTCGAAAGCGCTTATCAGTGCGTCAAGGCCGCCCTGCTGCAGGCAGGGGCCAGCGGACGGCTGGATATCGACCGGATGGACGAGGCGATGAGCGGCCTGAGCGCGCTGCGCCGCTTGCTCGAACAGGCGAGGAAAGCGGCCGGCAGCCTGGCCGAATTGGCGCCGCAGCCCATCGGAACGCCGACTGCGGCAACCCAGGCGGCGTGAATCTGCCGCCGGAACGCCCAATCAGGCGGCTTCGCTCATCGGCACCAGGAAATCCTTGCTGATCCCATCGCCGAGCAGATAGATGCGATCCATGAAATCGGTCAGCCATTCATGCAGGCCGTCCTTGAGAATTTCCTCGATCCGGCCGTAGCGCAGCTGCGAATAGAGCATGCCGGCCTGCCGCTGGGTTTCGCCGGAATGGCTGTTGGCGATCAGTTCGAGGTTCTTGACCACGCTGGCCAGGCAGAAATGCAGTGAGCGCGGCATGTCGCGGTCGAGGATCAGCAGTTCAGCGACACGGTCGGGCGTGATGACATCGCGGTAAACCTTGCGATAGACCTCGAAAGCCGACACCGAACGCAGCAGCGCCCCCCATTCGTAGAAGTCGCTGGCGCCTTCTTCCTCGCTCGTCGGCAACACGTGGTATTTGACGTCGAGAATGCGCGCCGTGTTGTCGGCCCGTTCGAGCAGGGTGCCGAGCCGGATGAAGTTGTAGGACTCGTCCTGCAGCAGCGTACCCAGCGTCGTGCCGCGTGTCAGCGCGGAACGCAGCTTGACCCACTCGAAGTACTCGGTGATGCCGCTGTTGAGAATCTGCTCGAAACTCTTGCCCCGCGCTTCCAGCCACGTCGAATTGAGCGTTTCCCACATTTCGGTGGTCAGCGTGCCACGCACGGCGTGGGCATTTTCGCGGGCCATGCGCAGGCAACTGAAGATCGACGAGAAGTTGTCCGGGTCGGTGGTCATGAAACGCAGCACGTTTTCCCCGTTGACCGTGGCGTGCTTCGCGGCATACGCCTCTTCCAGACTGTTCAGGGCGATGATCCCGGCCCAACTCCGGTTGGCGGCTTCCATCGACTGCGGCACCAGCGACATCTGCCAGGTGACGTCGAGCAGGCGGGCGAGGTTCTCGGCCCGTTCCATGTAACGGGACATCCAGAACAGGTGATCGGCAGTACGGCTCAGCATTTTCTCTCTCCCTAATCAGTCTTCGAGGACCCAGGTATCCTTGGTGCCGCCGCCCTGCGACGAATTGACGACCAGCGACCCCTTGGTCAGCGCCACTCGGGTCAGGCCGCCCGGCACCATGTTCACGCACTTGCCCGAGGACAGCACGAAGGGACGCAAATCGAGGTGACGCGGCGCAATGCCTTCCTCGACGAAGGTCGGACAGTTGGACAGCGCCAGCGTCGGCTGGGCGATGTAGCCGTCCGGCTTGGCGATCAGCAGCTTGCGGAAATGCTCGATCTGCTCCCTGGTCGACGCCGGACCGACCAGCATGCCGTAACCGCCGGCCCCGTGCACTTCCTTGACCACCAGTTCCGGCAGGTGATCGAGCACGTAGGCCAGATCGTCCGGCTTGCGGCACATGTAGGTCGGCACGTTGTTGAGGATCGGCTCCTCGCCGAGATAGAAGCGGACCATGTCCGGCACGTAGGGATAAATCGACTTGTCATCGGCAACGCCGGTACCGATGGCGTTGGACAGCGTCACGTTGCCGGCCTGGTAAGCCTTCAGGATGCCCGGCACGCCGAGCGCGGAATCCGCCCGGAAGGCCTGCGGGTCGAGGAAGTCGTCGTCGATCCGCCGGTAGATCACATCAACGCGTTGCGGACCCTGCGTCGTACGCATGAAGACCACATCGTTCTTGACGAACAGATCCCGCCCCTCGACCAGTTCGACACCCATTTGCTGAGCCAGGAAGCTGTGCTCGAAATAAGCGCTGTTGTAGGCCCCGGGCGTCAGCACAACGACCGTCGGATCGGAGATGCCCTGCGGCGCAACGGCACGCAGTTTCTCGAGCAGCATGTCCGGATAGTGCTGGACCGGCGCCACCTTGTGCTTGGCGAACAGCTCCGGGAACAGCCGCATCATCATCTTGCGGTCCTCGAGCATGTAGGACACGCCCGACGGCACCCGCAGGTTGTCTTCCAGCACATAGAACTCGCCTGCTCCGGCACGCACCACATCGACGCCGGCGATATGTGCGTAGATGCCGGCCGGAACGTCGACGCCCTGCATCACCGGACGATACTGCGCGTTGTTCAGCACCTGCTCGGCCGGAATCTTGCCGGCCTTGAGGATTTCCTGATCGTGATAGATGTCCCACAGGAACATGTTCAGCGTCTTGACCCGCTGTCGCATGCCGCGCTCCAGCGCTTTCCATTCCTTTGAAGGAATGATGCGCGGCACGATGTCGAAGGGAATCAGTCGCTCTTTGCCGGCCTCCTCGCCATAAACAGCGAAGGTGATGCCGACGCGGTGAAAAGCCAGATCGGCTTCGGCCCGCTTGCGTTCGATCCGTTCCGGCGGCGTCGCCTTCAGCCACGCTTCGTATGCCTTGTAGTGCTCCCTGACGCTGCCGTCGGCGTCGTACATCTCGTTATAGAAGTTCATATTGGACTCTTCGTTTGAGGATGCTACCCACGGGAAAATTAGCAGGTTCCATGCCACGAAAAAACCCGAAACGAATCAGGACATTGGCAAAGCACCCCACCTATCGTCGCACGCTTTTGGTGCAGCAACAGACAAGCTGGTGCAATAAAGTCAAAGCGTGCACTGAAAAGGGAAAGTCGACCGGGATCGGCAAACGGAGGCCTAAGGCTTGGCCTTTGAGCGGAGGGCAGTTGCCAGTTGCCTGACCGCCTTTTCCATTTCCTCCGGCGTGTAGGCGGCAAAGCCCATCAGGAAGCCGGGCCGACCACTACCGCTACCGGACAAGGGACTCAGCCCGAGCAGTTCGACGCCCGCCCGCTGGGCGGCGGCGAGCGCCTGCGCCTCGTCGATGCCGGCGTGCAGGAAGCAGGGCATCTGCATGCCACCGGCCGGCACTTCTGCCGTCACGAAATCACCCAGATGTTCGTCGACCAGGCGCGCCAACCGATCGCGGCGGGCGGCATAGACGCTGCGCATGGCGCGCACGTGGGCGCCGAAATGCCCGCCTTCGATGAAACGCGCCAGGGTCAGCTGGGCGATCGTCGCGTTGTGGCCGTCCTGCAGGCTGCGCGCCACCGTCATCGGTGCCACCAGCGCCGGCGGCAGCAGCAGGTAGGCGATGCGCAGGCCGGGAAACAGGGATTTGGTGAAAGTGCCGATGTAGATCGTGCGCTGCTCGTCGTCCAGCCCCTGGACGCAGGCGGTCGGCTTGCCGGCGTAATGGAATTCGCTGTCGTAGTCGTCCTCGATGATCCAGGCCTGCTGCCGGCGCGCCCAGTCGATGACGCTCAGGCGCCGCGCCAGGCTCAGCGTCGTACCGCTGGGAAACTGGTGCGAGGGCGTCAGGAACACCGCCCGGGCGTTCGCCACCGCGTCCAGGTGGCCGACCTGCATGCCGTCGCCGTCCAGCGGAATCGGTACGCAGTCCAGACCGGCTGCATCGAAAGCCTTGCGGGCGCCGTGATAGACCGGGTCCTCGACGCAGATGCGCTCGCCGACATCGAGCAGGACCATGGCGCACAGGCTCAGGGCCTGCTGCGAGCTGGTCAGCACCAGAATGCGCTCGGGCGTGGCGCGGGCGCCCCGTTCCAGGTTGATGTAGTCGGCAATCGCCTGACGCAGGCTTTCCATGCCTTGCGGGTGACAATGGGCCAGGGCGCGCGCGCCGTGCTCCTTGAGCACCTGGCGCTGCAGGCGTTCCCAGACCGCCAGCGGGAAATTTCGGGTTTCCGGAATGCCCGGGGCGAAGGGTCGGGCGGTCAGCGATTCGCGCACGCCGCCGCCGGCCAGCATGGCGCTGCCGCGCCGGCTGAGCGCCGCCGCCGGCTGATCCGGCAGCAATGACGGCGGCCGTCGCGGCACCCGCAGCGCCTGCGCTGAAACAAAACTGCCGCTGCCAACCCGGCGCTCGATGAAACCTTCCGCATGCAACTGGCCGTAGGCCGCTTCGACCGTGTCGCGCGAAACCCCGAGCGATCGGGCCAAGGCCCGCGAGGCCGGCAGGGGCCGTCCGGCATCGAGGGCGCCGTCGAGGATCAACTGGCGGATCGCCCGCTGGACGCGGACATGCCGGGGCTGGGCCTGGTGGGCGGGATCACCGAGCCAGGCTTTGACCGATTCGAGTTGGGCATGGCGGAACAATTGGCCGGGTATCCAGTGATTAATTGGCGGGATTAGCCCGGCCATTCTAGCGCTATAACTGGGACTTTCCAGGCGGATCGTCGATCCCCTTTCTTCCGGAGCCGTCCCATGCATCCATCGCCCTCGCCACTACGCCTCAACGACCTCACCCATCCCGTCGTCGCCGCGCTGATCTCGGTCATCGTCAATTACGGCGGCACCTTCATCCTGGTTTTCCAGGCCGCCCAGGTGGCCGGACTCAGCCCGGCGCTGACGGCGTCGTGGGTGTGGTCGATCTCGATCGGTGTCGGCGTCACCGGCATCATCCTGAGCTGGCTGGCCCGCGAGCCGATCATCACCGCCTGGTCCACGCCTGCCGCCGCTTTCCTGGTCACCGCGCTGGCCGTCACGCCCTACGCCGAAGCGGTCGGCGCCTACCTGATCTCGGCCGCCGCCTTCGTCGCCCTCGGCTTGTCCGGCTACTTCGAGAAGCTAATCCGGCTGATTCCCCAGGGCGTCGCCGCCGGCCTGCTCGCCGGCATCCTGCTGCAATTCGGCATCAAGGCCTTTGCCGGCCTCAGCGTCGATCCGCTGCTGGCCGGGCTGCTGATCGTCGCCTACGTGGTGCTCAAGCGTTTCACCGCGCGCTACGCAGTGGTCGGCATTCTGGTGCTGGGGCTGGGTTTCCTGCTGTTGCAGGCGCGTGTCGACCTGTCCGGACTGGAATTGCGGCTGGCGGCGCCGCTGCTCACCGTCCCGGCGTTTTCGCTGAACGCCCTGCTCAGCGTCGCCCTGCCGCTGTTCCTGATCACCCTCACCGGTCAGTACATGCCAGGCATGCTGGTGCTGCGCAACGACGGTTTCCGGACCAGCGCCAACCCCATCGTCACCATCACCGGGCTGGGTTCGCTGCTGATGGCCCCCTTCGGCTCCCACGCCTTCAACATCGCGGCAATCACGGCGGCCATCTGCACCGGCCGCGAGGCCCACGAAGATCCGGCCAAGCGCTGGCTGGCCGGTATCGCCGCCGGCGTTTTCTACATCCTGGTCGGTGTGTTCGGATTGACCCTGGCCGCCGTCTTCATGGCCTTTCCCGCCACCTTCATCACCACCCTGGCCGGGCTGGCCCTGCTTGGCACCATCGGCGGCAGCCTGACCAACGCCCTGGCCGATGCCAGAACCCGCGAAGCGGCGCTGATCACCTTCGTCGCCGCCGCCGCCAACATCACCCTGCTCGGCATCGGCGGCGCCTTCTGGGGACTGGTCATCGGCCTGCTCGCCCACGCCGTGTTGAACGGCCACTTGCCCCGACTGTCGCGCCAGGCGCCGGCGGTAGCGGCCAGCGAGGCCGCCCGGTGATGCCCGACGTGCGCTACCCGGCGGCGCTGACGCTCGCCGACCTGCGCCGCAACCTGGCCGCCGTCGACACGCGGATCGCCGAGGCCTGCCACCGGGCCGGACGGGATCCGGCCGGCGTCCGCCTGCTGCCGGTGAGCAAGACTGTGGACGCGGCACGCCTGCGCCTCGCCCACGAGGCGGGCTGCCGGGAGCTGGGCGAAAACAAGGTCCAGGAAGCCTGGGGCAAAGCCCAGGCCCTGGCCGACCTGGACGACCTGCGCTGGGTCATCGTCGGCCACCTGCAAGGCAACAAGGCCGGGCTGGTGGCGCGCTTTGCCAGCGAATTCCAGGCCCTCGACAGCCTGCGCCTGGCCGAAACCCTGGAGCGGCGGCTGCAGGCAGAGGGGCGCGGCCTCGACGTGTTCGTCCAGGTGAACACCTCCGGCGAAGCCAGCAAGTACGGCCTGACGCCCGCCGAAGTGCCGGCCTTCCTGCGCGTCCTGCCGGCCTTTTCGACGCTGCGCGTGCGTGGGCTGATGACCCTGGCGCTGTTTTCCAGCGAACCCGAGCCGGTCCGCCGCTGCTTCCGCCAGCTGTACCAGCTACGCGAACAATGGCGCCAGGCAGCGCCGGCCGGCATCGACCTGAGCGAGCTGTCGATGGGCATGTCCGGCGACTTCGAGATCGCCGTCGAAGAAGGCGCTACCGTCGTCCGTGTCGGCCAGGCCATCTTCGGCGCCCGCAAGCTACCCGACGGTCATTACTGGCCGGCCGAGAGCAGCGCATCGACCCGGAGCGAACATGAAGCCTGAAACCCCATCCACCACCGCCCAAGCGCCCCTCGGCTATCCCGTCCCCGACTGGCAAGGCTGCCCGGCTCCCACACCGGTCACCCTGGCGGGCCGCTACTGCCGGCTCGAACCCCTTTCCGCCGTCGAACATGCCGAGGCCCTGTTTGCCGCCTACGCCGAGGACGTCGATGGCAGCGACTGGACCTATCTGCCGGTCGGCCCCTTCGCCAGTCTGGCCGCCTATCGCACTTATCTGCTCGCCACCACGGCCACTACCGACCCCCTGCATTTCCTGGTGCGCGACCGGGTCAGCGGGCGGGCCTTGGGGACTTTCGCCCTGATGCGCCAGCAGCCCGCCCATGGCGTGCTCGAAGTGGGCTACATCGCCTTTGCTCCGGCCCTGCAGCGCTCGCGGCTCGGTACCGAAGCCCACTTCCTGCTGATGGCCCACGTCTTCGAGACCCTCGGCTACCGCCGCTACGAGTGGAAGTGCGACAGCCTCAACGCCCGCTCGCGGCAGGCGGCGTTGCGCCTGGGCTTCACCGACGAAGGCTGCTTCCGCCAGGCCATGGTCTACAAGGGCCGCAACCGGGACACCGCCTGGTTCTCGATCATCGACCGGGAGTGGCCGGCCCTGCGCGCCGCCTTCCTGGCCTGGCTCGACGACGGCAATTTCGACGCCCGGGGCCAGCAACGGCAGCGGCTGGAAACCCTGCGCACGCAACTTGCCCAAGAGGATTCACCATGAACGACAACACCACCCACCTGATGGCAGCCTACGCCCGCCAACCCGTTTCCTTCGTCCGCGGTCGCGGCGCCCGCCTGTGGGACGCCGAGGGCCGGGAATACCTGGATGCCATCGCCGGCGTCGCCGTCACCAGCCTCGGCCACGCCCAGCCCGAGATCGCCGCGGTCATTGCCGAGCAGGCGAACACCCTGCTGCACACTTCCAACGTCTTCCGCATCGACTGGCAGGAACGGCTCGGCCAGTGCCTGTGCGGGCTGGCCGGCATGGACAAGGCCTTCTTCTGCAACTCCGGGGCCGAAGCCAACGAAGCAGCGCTCAAGCTTGCGCGTCTGCACGGGTATCGCCGGCAGGTGGCAAATCCGCTGATCCTGGTCATGGAAAACGCCTTCCATGGCCGCAGCCTGGCGACCTTGTCCGCCTCCGGCAACCCCGCCAAGCAGCAGGGTTTCGCCCCACTGCTGCCGGGTTTCCTGCGTCTGCCCTATAACGACACCGACGCCGTCCGCACAGCCGCCAGGCAGCACCCAGAAATCGTCGCCGTGCTGCTCGAACCGGTCCAGGGCGAGGGCGGCATCCGGGTCGCCGATGCCGCCTACCTGCAGCAACTACGCGAGCTGTGCGATGCCCGTGGCTGGCTGCTGATGCTCGACGAGGTGCAGACCGGCCTGGGCCGCACCGGCGCCTGGTTCGCCGCCGAGCATGGCGGAATTACGCCCGATGTCCTGATCCTGGCCAAGGCCCTGGGCAACGGCTTTCCCATCGGCGCCTGCCTGGCCCGGGGCGGCGCCGCCGAGCTGATCGCGCCGGGCCAGCACGGCTCGACCTTCGGCGGCAACCCGCTCGCTTGCCGGGTCGCCTGCACCGTCATCGACATCATGGCCCGCGAGGGGATTCCGGCCCGCGCTGCCGCCCTCGGCCAACGCCTGCTGAATGGGCTGCGCCAGGGTCTGGCCGGCCACCCCGAGGTATTGGCGATTCGCGGCCAGGGGCTGATGGTCGGCATCGAACTGCGACACAAGTGCACCGAGCTGGTCGGACGCGCCCTGGCCGAACAGCGCCTGCTCATCACCGTCACCCGCGACCGCGTCATCCGCCTGCTGCCGCCCCTGATCTGCGACGAAGCCCAGATCGACGCCATCGTCGCCCGGCTCGTCCGCCTGCTTGCCCCCATCGCCAAGGAGATTTCCGCATGAACGCCCATCAAGACCTGAACGCCTTCGATCCCGAGCTGGCCGCCGCCATCGCCGCCGAAGCCCGGCGCCAGGAGGATCACGCCGAGCTGATCGCCTCCGAGAACTACGTCAGCCGGCAAGTCATGGCCGTCCAGAATTCGGTATTCACCAACAAGTACGCCGAAGGCTATCCCGGCCGCCGTTACTACAGCGGCTGCGCGCATGTGGACGTTGCCGAGCGCCTGGCCATCGAGCGTGCCCAGGCCCTGTTCGACTGCGACTACGCCAACGTCCAGCCCCATGCCGGCGCCCAGGCCAACGCGGCAGTCTTCCTCGCCCTGGCGACGCCGGGCGACACGGTGATGGGCATGAACCTGGCCCAGGGCGGCCACCTGACCCATGGCAACCCGGCCAACTTCTCCGGCCGGCACTATCGCATCGTGCCCTACGGCCTCGACCCGGCAAGCGGCCTGATCGACTACGACGAGATGGAGCGGATCGCGCTGGAACATCGCCCGCGCCTGCTCATCGGCGGCTTTTCCGCCTACTCGCGGCACAAGGATTGGGCCCGCATGCGCGCCATTGCCGACAAGGTGGGCGCCATTTTCTGGGTGGACATGGCCCACGTAGCCGGACTGGTGGCGGCCGGCGAATATCCCGACCCGCTGCCCCATGCCCACGTGGTCACCAGCACCACCCACAAGACCCTGCGCGGTCCGCGCGGCGGCCTGATCCTCTCCCGGGGCCAGGACGACGC
The DNA here is from genome assembly GCF_021401135.1 of Azonexus sp. R2A61. GTDB lineage: Bacteria > Pseudomonadota > Gammaproteobacteria > Burkholderiales > Rhodocyclaceae > Azonexus. The sequence continues at coordinate 810,399 of NZ_JACBFO010000002.1, forward strand.
CTTCAAGCGCAAGCTCGACGCCGCCGTCTTCCCCGGCACCCAGGGCGGGCCGCTGATGCACGTCATCGCCGCCAAGGCGGTGGCCTTCAAGGAAGCGCTGCAACCCGAATTCAAGGTCTACCAGCAACAGGTGCTGGCCAATGCCCGGGCGATGGCCGCAGTGATCCAGCAGCGCGGCTACCGGATCGTCTCGGGCGGCACCAACAACCACCTGATGCTGATCGACCTGTCGAACCGCCCCTACACCGGCAAGGACGCTGACGCGGCCCTGAGCGCGGCCTGGATCACCGCCAACAAGAATTCCGTGCCCAACGATCCGCGTTCGCCCTTCGTTACCTCAGGGCTGCGCATCGGTACCCCGGCGGTGACGACACGGGGCTTCGACCCCCAGGCTTGCACCACCCTGGCCGGCTGGCTGTGCGATGTCCTCGATGCGCTGGAAAGCGGCGATCAGTCCGCCGTGACGGCTCGGGTCAGGGAAAACGTCAGGGACTTGTGCCGACTTCACCCTGTGTATCGTGCCCCTCTCTAACTAAGCAGAATCGCGCGACAATACTTTGTTCCGAGATATGTGGAATCCTCAAAAAACAAAAACCCGCCGGAAATCCCGGCGGGTTTTCATCTTCGGCCCGAAGATCAGGCGCGTTCTAGGATGACCGCGATACCCTGACCACCACCGATGCACATGGTGACCAGCGCGTACTTGCCGCCGATGCGTTCCAGTTCGTACAGCGCCTTGGTGGCGATGAAGGCGCCGGAGCAGCCGACCGGGTGACCGAGGGCGATGGCGCCGCCGTTCGGATTGGTCTTGGCCGGGTCGAGGCCGAGCACCTTGGACACCGACAGGGCCTGCGCGGCGAAGGCTTCGTTGGATTCGATGACGTCCATCTGATCCAGCGTCAGGCCGGCCTTCTTCAGCGCCAGCTTGGTGGCCGGGATCGGGCCTTCGCCCATGACATCGTTCGGCACACCGGCAACGGCGTAACCGGCGATGCGGGCACGCGCCTTGTAGCCGGCCTTGGCAGCGACATCGGCCGCAGCAAGCACGAAGAAGGCGGCGCCGTCGTTGATGCCGGAAGCGTTACCGGCGGTGACGGTACCATCCTTCTTGAACGCCGGTTTCATCTTGGCCAGAGCTTCGACCGTGGTACCACGCTTGACGTACTCGTCGGTATCGAAAACGACTTCGCCCTTGCGGGTCTGCTTGACGATCGGCACGATCTGCGACTTGAAGTAGCCGGCATCGATGGCGGCAGCGGCGCGGCGCTGCGATTCGACGGCGAATTCATCCTGCGCTTCACGGGTGATGCCGTGCTTTGCCGCCAGGTTTTCGGCGGTAATGCCCATGTGACCAACGCCGAACGGGTCAGTCAGCACGGCGACCATCGAGTCGACAGCCTTAGTGTCGCCCATACGGGCGCCGGAACGCAGCGCCGGCATCAGGTAGGCGGCCTTGGACATGACTTCGACACCGCCGCCAATACCGTAGTCGGCATCGTTCAGCATGATGTTCTGGGCCGTGGTCACGATGCCTTGCAGGCCGGAGGCACACAGCCGGGAAACCTGCATGGCCACCGATTCCATCGGCAGGCCAGCCTGGATGGAAGCAACACGGGATGCGTAGGCGTAACGGGAATCGGTCGGCATCGTGGTCCCGACCGTGACATAGTTGATCTGCTGCGGATCGACGCCGGAGCGGGCAACCGCCTCCTTCATCACCAGGCCAGCCAGTTCGCTGGTTTCGAAATCAGCCAGGGAGCCGCCAAAGGAACCGATCGGCGAACGAACTGCGCTCAGTACGACAACATCTCTGCTCATGTACTACCTCCTGTAGAAATTATTTTCAGCCCACCAGACTGGCGAGCCCCAGCAAAAAGAGCAACAACATCCACAGCACCGTGGCACGCCAGACCAGACCGACGGCACTTTGCATGAAATCGACGTCAGCCGGCTCGCCAAGACCCAATTCGGCCCGGTCGGCAGCATCACCTTCCTCGATCACGGATCCCCCCAGGCGCACCCCCAGCGCCCCCGCGCCGCCAGCAAGGACAATTCCCATATCCTTGTCCGGCCACAAGGCTGCCTGAGTCCGCCAGCAGTGAACAGCATCTTCGAAATCACCGACGATGGCGAAGGCCGAAGCCGTTGCCCGCAAGGGCAGCCAATCGATCATACCGAAAACCTGGCGGGCAAATTGCGAAAAATCGTTGTGCTGGGCAATATCAGAAAGCTGCCAGCGGTCGCGCACAATCAGGCCGAGACGATAAAGCAACGCACCGCACGGTCCAGGCAACAGCACGAAACAGAGCAGAACGCCGAAGACGTGACGATGCGATGCGACGAGTGCCCGTTCGATGGATACTCGGGCAATCTCCTCGCTGCCCATCCGCTGGGTCGGAATCTGCTGCCACTCGGCCAGCAACGCACGGGCACGATCCAGCTCTCCCAGACGCAGGGCGACCTGAATATCCGTGTAGTAATGACTGAATTGGCGGAATCCCATCGTCAGGTATAGCACGATCACGTTCAGCAGCCAGCCAAGCACGGGAGAAACTGCATGGAGCGCGGCATAGATCAGGGCCAGGACAATCACCGGCACCAACACGGCAACGCACCAAGCGGCAACGCCATGCCAACGGTTGCCGGCGTTGAAACCGGACTCCACGAGATCCGCCCACGCATTGGCCGGTCCCTCGACGATGCGACGGTAATCCAGCGGCTTCAGCTGTTCGATCAGGAAAACGGCGATCAGCGACAGGAGGCTCATGGGGACTCTAATTACCGCTTGCAGCGGCTATTCTCGATTATTGAAACGTCAAGATACCACAAGCCTGTCGGTCAACGAACGGATCATGCCGGCGGTCGCCCCCCAGATGAAATGCTCGCCGTAAGGCATGGCGTAGTAATGGCGCAGCGCGCCGCGGATGTTCGCACTGTGGCGCTGGTGGTTGCGCACGTCGAGCAGAAAGTCGAGCGGAACCTCGAAGACTTCCGCAACCTCGAAGGCATCCAGTTTCAGTTCGAACGGCGGTGTCACCAGCGCGACCACAGGAACGACCTGGAACCCCGTTCCGGTCCGGTATTCCGGCAGATATCCCAACGGTTCGACGTGCCGGCGATCAAGGCCGATCTCCTCTTCCGTCTCGCGCAACGCGGTAGCCAGCGGCGAAACATCTTCCGCCTCGACCCGCCCGCCGGGAAAGCTGACCTGCCCGGCGTGATCACGCAGATGTGCGGTGCGCCGGGTGAGCAATACGGTCAGATCATTTTCGTGCCGGACAATGGGAAACAGTACCGCGGCCGGCGTCAATTGCCCGGCCGCCGCACCATCCTCGGCGACGAACTGCCCGTTCGCAGGCTCCGGCAGCAGACAGGCGCGCAGTCCGGAGAGGTCAATGCGACTCATCGTACCGCCGAATCCTCCTCGATTTCGACGTGGACCGCGGCCAGCGCATCGTGCAGTGTTTCCTCGGGCAGCGCGTTGATCGCCGTCGCGACCAGATCGGCCGATTCGACCGCGCCGACCGGCAAGCGTTTGCTGTCGAGCGACGCAATCAGCGCGGCAGCGGCACCGACCACACGCAACAAGGCCTGACGCTCTCCCATGAGCATTTCCAGTTCGCCGCGCAACAAGGCGATTTCCTGATGAGGCATCTCTCTCTCCTAGAATCGTTTTTTTAAGGTCATGGTGTCGCCGTCCCGCTTCATTTCCATGCGGTTCAGGAAACTCATGCCGAGCAGCGCGACCGGCAGGTCGTTCTGATGAATCGCCGCATCGACCTGATGCAGCGTGATACCGCCGATGCGCACACTGTTCAGCTTGACGATGCTGATCTGCGTCTGGCCATTGGCGGTCTGGGAAACGCCCCGCTCGCCCTTGGCCGGATCGATGCCCAAGCGACGGGCATCGCTGGCGCCGAGCGAAACCAGGCTGGCACCGGTATCGACGACAAAGCGGACAGAACCGCCGTTGACCGTGCCATTGGTCACGAAATGTCCCTGGCTGTCGGCGTTTAGCGTAACCAGTTCGGCGCCACTGTCGGCCGCATTGCCGACCGCATGCTGACCGACCCGCAACGGCCGTTTCTTGCCGCCGATCTCGACGATCACCTGATCGCCCTGAACGGCCACGACCTTGATACCGTCGATGGTCGTTCCCAACGGCACGGAACGCGGCGGCGCACCGTTGATCATCAGCAGGGCCTTGTTGCCGATGACGCCGGCCAGTCCGACCTCTTGCGCCGCAACGGGCAACGCGACCAGACAGCCCAGCAAGGCCGACGTAAAATGGACGGCCTTCCATCGATTGCCCAACCGAGCCATGAAACCAGTCGCCATCTTTCGTCACTCCCCTACCGAAGGTCCGGGCTATTTTGCCATATTCCTTGAGCAGCACGGGATTCCATGGAAATTGATCGCCCTCGATGCCGGTGAACCGGTTCCTGCGACAACCGACGATTTCGCCGGCCTGTGCTTCATGGGCGGCCCGATGAGCGTCAACGACCCACTGCCGTGGATCGACGGTGTTTGCGCATTGATCCGCCAGGCTGTCGACCGTGGCGTGCCGGTGATCGGCCACTGCCTGGGCGGGCAGTTGATCAGCAAGGCACTGGGCGGCCAGGTGACCGGCAACGCGGCCAAGGAAATCGGCTGGGGCGAGGCGCTGGCCGAGGATCACGATGTCGCACGGCACTGGCTGGGCGATTTCGCCGGACACCGGGGCACGGTCTTCCAGTGGCACGGCGAAACCTTCAGCATCCCGCCCGGTGCCACCCGCCTGTTTTCGAACGCCTATTGCGCCAACCAGATGTATGCGCTCGGCCCGCATCTCGGCATGCAGTGTCATGTCGAGATGACGCCGGAAATGATCGCCACCTGGTGCGATCAATGGGCCGAGGAAGCCGCCGCCGTCGCCGACCAGCCGAGCGTGCAGACGCCGGACGAGATGAACGGCCAGGTCGGCGAACGTCTGCCGGCGATGCGCGCCTTGTCCGACCAACTGTATTCGGTATGGATTCGCGGCCTGGCCCGCTGAACACGCCCAAAAATGAAAAGGGTGGCCATGGCCACCCTTTTTTGCCGAATCCTGCGGTCGACCGCAATCAATCGCGATAATTGCCGTCCTTGATCGGGAAGTCGGTAATCTTCGAACGGACCAGCGCGATCGCCTCGCGCAACTCGTCGATCTTCTTGCCGGAAACACGCACCGCATCGCCCTGAATCGACGCCTGCGCCTTCAGCTTGGCATCCTTGATCAACTTGACGATCTTCTTGGCCAGCTCGCTGTCGATGCCGTCCTTGATCTTCATTTCCTGCTTGGCCTTGTTGCCGGAAACGCTCTGGATCTTCTGCACGTCAAGGCGCTTGACGCTGTCCTTTTCCTTCTTTTCGAGGGCTGGGAACAGCAGGTCCTTGATCTGGTCGAGCTGGAATTCGGAATCGCCCCACAGCGTGATCAGCTTGTCCTTCTCGTTCAGCTCGACCTTGGCCGAGGTGCCCTTGAAGTCGTAACGGTTGTCGATCTGGCGCGCCGCCACGTCGACGGCATTCTTCAGCGCCACCATGTCGGCTTCAGAGGTGAAATCGAAACTGGGCATGACCTTCTCCTTTGCTGAAATGCGAAGCCCGGCAGACGCCGGGCCAGTATTGCGGTCGACCGATGAAAATCAGCCGAAATGGCAGACGTAGTGATACGGCTCGTCGCAGGCGATCTCGAAACTCGAATTGCCCGGCACGTTGAACGACTGGCCGGCACCGTAGGCCTTCCACGCCGACTCGCCCTTCAGCTTGACGCGACAGGCACCGCCGACGCCTTCCATGATTTCCGGCGCCCCGGTATTGAAGGTCAGCGACGACGGCAGGATCACGCCGATCGTCTTCCTGGTCCCGTCGGCGAACACCACGGTGTGGCTGACGCACTTGCCGTCGAAGTAGACATTGGCGGCCTTGACCACGGAAACATTGTCGAATTGAGACATCAGATACCCCAGATTTTTTGAATGACGGACTTGGCGATGAAACCGACCATGCCGAAAGCGAGCACGAAGAACAGCACGAAGGTGCCCGTCTTGCCGGCTTTCGACTTCCAGGCGATCTCGCCGATGATAAACAGCATGAACAGGATGAAGGCACCGACGCCCCAGGTCGAGAAGAAATCGGCGATCTGTTCCTCGTTCAGGCCGAATACGGTGCCTTCCATCGCTTACTTGCCCTTCTTCGCCTGCAGGTTGGCGGCGATGCGCATGCGCAGGGCGTTGAGCTTGATGAAGCCGCCCGCGTCCTTCTGGTCGTAGGCGCCGGCATCGTCCTCGAAGGTGGCGATGGTCGGGTCGAACAGCGAATCGCTCTTCGAGTCGCGACCGACGACGATCACATTGCCCTTGTACAGTTTCAGGCGCACCGAACCGTTGACCGTGGACTGGGTGTGGTCGATCAGGGCCTGCAGCGCACGCCGCTCCGGGCTCCACCAGTAGCCGTTGTAGATCAGGCTGGCGTAGCGCGGCATCAGGTCGTCCTTGAGGTGGGCGACTTCGCGGTCGAGGGTGATCGACTCGATGGCACGGTGGGCACGCAGCAGGATCGTCCCGCCCGGGGTTTCGTAGCAGCCGCGGGACTTCATGCCGACGTAGCGGTTCTCGACCAGATCGAGACGGCCGATGCCGTGCTTGCCGCCGAGTTCGTTGAGCTTGGCCAGCAGTTCGTGCGCCTTCATGCGCACGCCGTCGATGGCGACCAGGTCGCCCTTCTCGAACTCGAGATCGAGGTACTGCGCGGCATCCGGCGCGGCTTCCGGCGACACCGTCCAGCGCCACATGCTTTCCTCGGCTTCGGCCGCCGGGTCTTCGAGGTGACGGCCTTCGAAGGAGATGTGCAGCAGGTTGGCGTCCATCGAATAGGGCGAACCGCCGTTGCGGTGCTTCATCTCGATCGGAATGCCGTTGGTTTCGGCGTAGGCGAGCAGCTTCTCGCGCGACAGCAGATCCCACTCGCGCCACGGCGCGATCACCTTGACGCCCGGCTTGAGCGCATAGGCGCCAAGCTCGAAGCGGACCTGGTCGTTGCCCTTGCCGGTCGCACCGTGCGAGATCGCGTCGGCGCCGGTGGCATTGGCGATCTCGATCAGGCGCTTGGCGATCAGCGGCCGGGCGATCGAGGTACCGAGCAGGTATTCGCCTTCATAGACGGTATTGGCACGGAACATCGGGAAGACGAAATCGCGCACGAACTCCTCGCGCACGTCGTCGATGAAGATGTTTTCCGGCTTGATCCCGAACTTCAGCGCCTTGGCGCGCGCCGGTTCGAGTTCCTCGCCCTGGCCGAGGTCGGCGGTGAAGGTCACCACCTCGCATTGATAGGTATCCTGCAGCCACTTGAGGATGACCGAGGTATCCAGACCGCCCGAATAGGCGAGAACCACTTTCTTGACGTCGCTCATTTGCTTTCCTGTTACGTTTTGACAATGCCGCCGGGCAAACCCGGCGGTTGATATTCCTGGCTTCTACCCCTGCAAACGGCCGAGGAGCAAGTACTCCATCAGCGCCTTCTGCACGCGGAGGAGGTTTTGGCTACGGCCGCCGCTACGCGGCTTAACTTGCTTGCGCAAGTTAGCCTGCACCGAAACCGCTTGCACGATCACCGCCATTACCCCTGCAAACGGCCGAGGAGCAAGTACTCCATCAGCGCCTTCTGCACGTGCAAGCGGTTTTCGGCTTCGTCCCAGACAACCGACTGCGGGCCGTCAATGACCTCGGCAGTCACTTCCTCGCCGCGATGGGCCGGCAGACAGTGCATGAACAGCGCCTGTTCGTGCGCAACGCCCATCATCTCGGCATCGACGCACCAATCAGCAAAAGCTTTCATGCGCGCTTCGTTTTCAGCCTCGTAGCCCATCGAGGTCCATACGTCGGTGGTCACCAGATCGGCGCCGCGGCAGGCGTCCATCGGATCGGCAAAAATGGCGTAGCGCGAGGCGTCGACCCCGGCAATCAGTTGCGGATTCAGTTCGTAGCCCGGCGGGGTCGACACGTGCACCTTGAAATCGAGCACTTCGGCCGCCTGCAGCCAGGTATTGCACATGTTGTTGGCGTCGCCGACCCAGGCCACCGTCTTGCCCTGAATCGAACCGCGATGCTCGATGTAGGTGAAGATGTCGGCAAGTATCTGGCAGGGATGGTATTCGTTGGTCAGGCCGTTGATCACCGGCACGCGCGAATTGGCGGCGAAACGCTCGATGATGTCCTGCTCGAAGGTGCGGATCATCACGATGTCGCTCATCCGCGAGATCACCTGCGCCGCATCCTCGACCGGCTCGCCACGCCCCAGTTGCGAATCGCGAGTATTCAGGTAGATCGCCGAACCGCCAAGTTGCTGGACACCAGCCTCGAACGACAGACGGGTACGCGTGCTGGCCTTCTCGAAGATCATCACCAGCGTGCGGTCGGTCAACGGCCAGTATTGCTGGTAGGACTTGAACTGCTGCTTGATCCAGGTGGCACGTTCGAAAACGTACTGATGTTCCTCACGCGAAAAATCCTTGAACTGCAGGAAGTGCTTGATCGCCATGCTCACCCCGCCAGAAAGGTCTTGATCAGCGGAATCATGCGGTCGACCAGTTCCCGCGCCTCACTTTCACTGAAATTGAGCGGCGGCAGCAGGCGGATCACAGTATCGCCGGTGACGTTGATCAGCAGACCGGCCGCCAACGCCTGACCGACCAGCGCAGCGCACGGGCGATCGAGTTCGACACCGATCATCAGACCGTGCCCCCGGATATCGACCAATCCCTCGACCCCGGCCAGCCCGTCGGCAAAGCCCTGGCGGATCAGCTTGCCGACACGATCGGCATTGGCCAGCAGACCCTCGTCCTCGATACAGGCCAGGGTCGTCAGGCCGGCCGTACAGGCCAGCGGATTGCCACCGAAGGTGGAGCCATGATTGCCCGGCCCGAACAGCCCGGCCGCCTTGCCACCGGTCATGCAGGCACCGATCGGCACGCCGGAGCCCAGGCCCTTGGCCAGCGTCGCAACATCCGGCTGGACGCCGGCCAACTGGTAGCCGAACCACTGGCCGGTACGGCCCATGCCGCACTGCACTTCGTCGCAAATCATCAGCCAGTCGCGGGCATCGCACAGTTCCCGGACACCGCGGTAATACGCAGCATCGCACAGGTGAATGCCGCCTTCGCCCTGGATGATCTCGAACATCACGGCGACGATGTTCTTGTTGTGTTCGGCGATCGCGCGAATCGCCTCGAGGTCGCCATAGGGCACCCGGACAAAACCTGCCACCAGCGGTTCGAAACCAGCCTGAACCTTGCGGTTGCCGGTGGCGGAAAGCGTCGCCATCGTGCGGCCGTGGAAGGCCTTTTCCATGACCACCACGGTCGGCAGCTCAACGCCCTTCTTGTGACCGAAATAGCGCGCCAGCTTGATTGCCGCTTCGTTCGCCTCACAACCGGAATTGGCAAAGAAAACTTCCTGCATCCCGGACAGTGCGCACAGCTTGTCGGCCAGTGTCTCCTGGCCGGCCACGCCGTAGAGATTGGAAGTGTGCAACAGACGACCGGCCTGCTCGGCCAGTGCGGCAACCAGGCGGGGATGGGCATGCCCGAGGGTATTGACGGCGATCCCGGAAAGCGCATCCAGGTATTCCCGGCCTTCGGTATCGGTGATCCGGCTCCCCTTGCCGTGACTGAACGTCACCGGCAAACGGGCGTAGGTGTTCATGACATGCGACATCAGACGACCTCTGAAAACAAAAACGGCGGCCAACGCCGCCGAAACGACCGCAACCCGAAGCCGGAAAAAGCCCCGGAAACAGTTGCAGAAAGCTGAATGTTAAGTGAAAAATAGCGCCTTGTATAGAACGGCCAAGCCATGCGAATCGCCATATTCAACCAGAAAGGCGGCGTCGGAAAAACCACGACCGCACTCAATCTCGGTGCCGCCCTGCATCGCGCCGGAGACCAACCGCTGCTGATCGACCTCGACCCGCAAGGGCACCTTTCCAGCATTCACGGCCAGGTCCCGCTGGAATCCGGACGCAGCCTCTTCGCCTTCTTTCAGGAGCAGAGCGGACTGGCCGAACTGGAAGTCGACTGGCACGAAATCGGCAGACTGATCCCGGCCCACCAGCAACTGATCAAGGTCGATTCGATCTTCGGCAAAGGCCCCTCCGTCCTCAACAAGCTGCGCGTCGGCCTCGACACCCTGGAGCAGGAAAACGGCGGCCGCCATATCGTCATCGACTGCTGCCCCTACATCGGCGTACTCGCCCTCAACGCGATCTTTGCCTGCGACCGGCTGATCATTCCGGTCTCCACCGACTACCTCTCACTGCAGGCGGCCGAACAGATCACCCGCACGCTGCAGGTCCTCGAACCCGTCCTCAAACGCCGGGTCGAACGCCGCTATCTGCTGACCCGCTTCGACCGCCGCCGAAGGATGAGCGACGATATCCGGCAAAAGCTGCGCGAGCGCTACGGTGAAGACGTCATGGAAACCGTCATCTCGGAGAATGTCGCGGTCGCCGAAAGTCCGTCGCTGAATCGGGATGTCTTCCGTCACAACGCCCACAGCCCGGGGGCCCACGATTATCGAAAAATGCTCGAAGAACTGGTTGACCGCAAGGATTTGAGCGTCACCGACAGATTGCGGTAAGACCACTTGGTTCTGCTAAAATGCCCAAAAAGCGAGATCGCACCGCCGCCCATCCGCACAGCGCAAGGCAGAACAATGACAACACAAGAACTGACGACATTCATCATCATCGGCGTCACAAAGGAAGGGCGAAAATTCCGCCCCAGTGACTGGGCCGAGCGCCTGTGCGGCGTAATGTCAGCCTTTGGTGCCGAACGCAAGATGAAGTACTCGCCTTACGTCGGCCCTGGCGACTACAACGGCGACAAGGCCGTATTCGTTGACGGCCGCCTGGCCGAGGTCGAGCCGATGGCTTACCGCTTCATGCTCAATTTCGCCCAGGACAACGACCTGCAGATCATTGACGGCGTCTGTTCGCTGGAAGACAAAAAATAAGCTGGTGCGGCAGTCGACCGTGCCGACAAAGACTCACGCAGCAGCACAAATAAAAATGGCGCCAGAGGCGCCATTTCTCATTGAGCGAAAAACGCTCAGGCCGCAGCGCCCAGTGCCTTGATCTGAGCAGACAGACGGCTCTTGGTGCGGGACACCGCGTTCTTGTGAACGATCTTCTTGTCAGCGATCCGGTCGATAACCGAAACGGCTTGCTGGAAAACGCCTTGTGCGGCGGCTTTGTCGCCGGCGACGATCGCCTTGCGCACGCTCTTGATCGCGGTACGCAGGGTCGAACGCAGGCTTGCGTTGTGGGCGCGCTGCTTGTCAGCTTGACGGGCGCGCTTGCGGGCTTGTGCGCTGTTGGCCATGGCAATGAATCCGTTAGAGATAAATTAAGCCGGCGATTCTAACACGACTACGCAGCGGCAACAAGCCCATCCACACCAATCCCGCTCATCCGGCAGCAACGACCGCTCAGCCATCAACAACAACAAGGAGATGATTAGGAAAGTACACTGGGGACATGGAAAATTGTGACTCGACATACATGCCCACAATACCTTCTCGCAAGGCGCGCGGCTTTTCCTTGATCGAACTGATGGTCGCCATCGCCATTCTGGCCATCCTCTCGGCGATCGCCGTCCCAGGAATGCAGGGATACATTGCATCCAGTCGTGCAACATCCGTCACCAACGAATTACTCGCCACGCTGATCCACGCACGCAGCGAAGCGATTCGACGGAACGCCCAAGTCACGGTGACGGCCAAGGATGCCGACTGGTCCAAGGGATGGACCACGACCACGGGTGGCAACACTCTCGTGTCAAGAGACAACCCATCCTCCGGAATCTCTATCGTCAGCGACGACACCGCCATTACCTTCAACGCGGACGGCACAACGGGAGACACCGGCGTAATCACCCTGACATCCAGTTATGGCAGTAGCAAAACCCTGCAGATTCTCGGTAGTGGCAAAACCCTCATCTCAAACTGACACGAACACACCATGCACCCCCCATCCCAGAACATTGCGTCGCGAAAAAGCAGGGAATCCGGCATGAGCATGATCGAAGTCCTTATCGCGATCGTCATACTCGCACTCGGCGCCCTTGGCATCGCAGGCCTGCAAGCCCGTGCACTAAAGGGAAACGAAGGCAGTCTGCAACGCAGCCAGGCGCTGATTGCGGCAAGCTACATGCTTGACTCGATTCGTGCTGACGCTGCACTCAGGGTAACCACCAGCATGGCAAGCAGTGGCTCGGGAACCATCGGCACCTGGCTGAGCGAACTCTCAAGAACGGTCGGCCCAGGTAGCCAAGGCATGATCGCATGTCAGGCCGTAACCCTGGGAACCAACTGTACCGTAACCGTGCAGTGGAATAACTCTCGAAGCGGAGGCAGTGCCTCTGAACAGCTTTCCTTGAGCACCCTGTTATGAAAACCCTTGCTCCGACCAAGCTGCAGCACGGCCTGACCATCGTTGAACTGATGGTTGCCATGGCCATTGGCATGATCCTGATGCTAGGCGCAACCGGCGTACTGGTAACAAACCAGAACGCCTTCCGCACCTCGGGAAGTCTGTCCGACATCCAGGAAAATGCGCGGATTGCCACTGAAATGATTGCCCGAGACCTCCGCGCCGCCGGCAGCAATCCCTGCACGGCAACCGACTTTTTTGATCGCACGGCTGCCAATCTCGGACTAACCGTGACCAACGAGGTTCAGACGCTCAAAACCAACCTGTCCAAAGGCTACACCCTGGAAAACGAGAATGTTGCCGGAACAGGCGTCATCAACGCCGTTGTTGCCGATGCCCAGACGATCTCCCTCACCGCCGGACAGACAACATTCAACATTACAAACCAACTCAAGGCAGGTGATCTGGTCGTGCTTTGCACGAATCAGGCTGGTTACGTACTCAAGGTTGCATCGGCCAGCGCCGCATCCTTCACAACCACGGTCGGCGTACCGAGTATTGCAAATCTGGACAGAGCGGTTCTGGTCACCAATCTGACAACCCGAGTCTGGAACGTGGGCAACGCTGGACGGAACACCCCATCGCTGTTCCGCAATGGGGTGGAAATGGTTGATCGTGTTGCAGGCCTGACCGTTCAGCAACAGGGGACGGCGATCAAGCTCACCCTCATTCTGTGCAGCCGGAATCCGGAACCTCAAGGCATCGACACCGTCGTCTCTCTATGCCCGGCCAGACACATAGAAAGAAGCGTCATCAACGTGGTTCAACGTCGAGCCAGCTAGACCATGAAAACCACTCCATACCATCAACAGCAGGGCATCGTCCTGATCGTTGCCATGATCATGCTTGTGATCATGAGCATTCTTGGCATTTCCAGTGTCCGCACCGTTGCTCTGGAAGAAAAGATGAGTGCTGCCGCGCTGGACTACAACATTGCCTTACAGGCGGCTGAAGCAGCCTTGATTGCCGGGCAGCAGGACGCGCGTAACCGTACCGGTGGAATCACCCCGGACCCCGGCGCCTCAGCGACGGACTGCCCGGGAGGCAACGCCGTAGCACCCAGCAACGGCTATGTTTCGACCATTTATCGCTGTGCTGACAACTGGATGGCTGGCAAGGACAACACTTGGTGGAGCGCCAACTCCCGCTTGCTTGCCAACAGCAATAGCGGCGCCAACCTGGGGGCTCTGGCAGGCAACAATACCCGCTACCTGATCGAATACCGCGGCACCCAGATTTGCAAGCCCAAAAGCGGTGAAATTGCCGACAAGGGCGCTTGCCTCAGTAAAAACCCCGACCCCTCCTGCAGTTGCTATCTCTTCCGGATCACTGCCAGGGCAAACCCGGCCAACGGTCGCGCGGACGTCATGCTGCAAACACTATTCACCACTTACTGAGCACTCGAGTCGCCAGGAGCATCAATATGACTTATTTCCCGAATCGCACTCGTTCATTCCAGCGCCTGACGGCGCGGACGCTCGCCGTCACCGTCGGTTTGATGGGTATCTCTCCGGGCTATGCACTCACCATTCCGGACACTCCCCTGCAAGCGAACGTTACGACCGATCCGAACATCATGATGATTCTTGACGATTCGGGTTCCATGCAGTTCGAGATCATGCCGGATGATTACACCCCAGGCAGCACCTACTATGTCTTCCCACGAGCTGATGGTATTTATGGCGGTGGCGACTACAACAACTATGTCTCGACTGTCGACAGCAACAATGCGTTCAACGCCCTGACTCGTTCGCCCCAGGTCAACACGATCTATTACAACCCATCCATTACCTATACCCCCTGGGCCAACCAGGACGGCTCGCTCTTTCCGCCAGCATCAATCACCTGCGCATTGCATAATCCGATGCGCTCGGGAACTGGCTCTGCCTATTGCCGCGATTTGACAAGCAACAACTCGCGCTACAACAGCAACACTTGGCGCTCCTGTAACTCTTCCAGTTCCTGCTCTTCCGATACCTCCAACAAGACTTTCTGGCCGGCCACCTATTTCTGGCATAACGGCGGCAGCATCTGGACATGGGGTAATTACACCCGTCAGGAAATCCGTTCAACAACCCCTTCATACTCGGGGCATGGGCGCAGTGCCCGCACCGATTGCACGGCCGGCGTCTGTACTTACGCGCAGGAAATCCAGAACTTCGCCAACTGGTACACCTACTACCGTTCCCGCGTATTGACAGCTCGCGCCGGCATCGGCCGCGCCTTCGCCGCCCAGGGAACAGGGCTGCGTGTCGGCTTTGCGGCCATCAACAAAGACAGCACAAGCATCGACGGCGTTTCCACCTCAACCGTCGTACGTGGTGTACGTCAGTTCAGCGGCACGAACCGGAGCACATTTTTCTCCGACCTGTACAACCACGTGATCCCCAATGCCGGCACCCCGCTGCGCGCGGCCTTGGATGATGTCGGCCAATATTACAGCCGAAGTGATGACCGAGGCCCCTGGAGCACTACGCCAGGAAGCACAGGTGGCGACAATTACGCCTGTCGACAGTCCTATAGCATTCTGATGACAGACGGCTACTGGACCGAAGGTACCTCATACCAAGCCAGCACCAGCGGTGCCCGGAGCGACAACGACAGCTCAAACGGAGTAACCATTACGGGTTCGAACAACCAGAGCTATACCTTCAACGCGAGCTCCCCTTTCAGGGATAGTCGATCAAATACGCTTGCCGATGTCGCAATGTACTACTGGAAGCGCGACCTGAGTTCATTGCCAAATGCCGTTCCAACCAGTGAAAAGGACCCCGCGTTCTGGCAACACATGGTGACTTTCGGGGTCGGACTTGGTGTTACCGGCTCGGTAAACCCTGATGACGCTTTTGCTGCTATCGGCAACACTTCAACCACGATCACCTGGCCCGATCCTGTGGGCAGCAATACCGGCAAACTGGATGACCTGCTGCATGCCGCCGTCAACAGCCGCGGCGGTTTCTTCAGCGCCAAGGACCCCAAGGAATTCGCGGATGCTTTGACCGCAATGCTCAACGACATCGTGGACCGCAAGAGCAGTTCAGGCTCGGTCAGTGCCAATAGCACCCGCCTCACCACCTCTTCGAAAGTCTTCAGTGCAAGTTTCAACACCACGGGCTGGGGCGGAGAGCTGGAAGCTTACAGCATCAGCGCCAGCGGCGTTGCCAGCACACCGGACTGGAAGGCTTCCGGCCTGATTCCGGCATATGGCAGCCGAAAGATTTACACGACCACCGGTGGCAACAAGCGGGAATTCCTCTGGACCAATCTGAGCAGCGCTGATCAGACGAGCATTGGTAGCCAGACAATCCTGAACTACCTGCGTGGCGACCGAAGCCAGGAAACCACAAACGGCGGCACATTGAGAAAGCGCACCTCGCTGCTTGGCGACATCATCCACTCATCGCCAGTTCTGCATAACGAAACTCAAACGGTTTACGTCGGTGCCAACGACGGCATGCTGCATGCTTTTGATGCAACGACCGGCGTAGAACGCTTCGCTTACGTACCAAGCCCGATGTATTCGAAACTCAGCCTGTTGAGTCAGACAACTTATGCCCACAAATATTTTGTCGACGGCGAACTCACTGTCGTCGACCGTTCGGAAAGTGGATTAACCAATTCTTATCTGGTTGGCACCCTGGGGGCGGGCGCCAAAGGACTGTTTGCGCTTGATGTCACGACTCCGGCGAATTTCACAGCATCCAGCATTGCCTGGGAATACGTCACTGCCTCGGACAACGACTTGGGCTACATGATCGGGCGCCCGGTCTACGCCAAAATGAACGATGGACAGAATGTCGTGATCGTCGGTAACGGCTACAACAGCGCCAGTGGCAAGGCCGCGTTGTACATCATCAATCTGGCCACCGGGGCTTTGGTAAGGAAATTCGACACCGGCATCGCCGGAGACAACGGCATGGCTACACCGGGCGTGGTCGACGAAGACGGTGATGGCGATATCGATTACATCTTTGCCGGGGACCTCAAGGGTAACCTCTGGAAATATGACGTCAGATCCAGCACTTCCTCCGTGTGGACCCAGTCGATATTCTTTGCGGCCAAAGACGCGAACAACAATGCACAACCGATTACCTCGCAGATCAGCTTTGGCATCAACTATCTGGCCAGCGATGCGAACGTCGGCAAGCGATTCATTTTCTTCGGTACGGGAGCTTACTTCCGCAACGCTGATCCGGACGACAAATCGGTGCAAACCTGGTACGGGCTGATCGACGGGGATTCGGCCATCAGCGGGCGGGGACAACTGACAGCAAGATCCCTCAAAACATCCTTTACCGCCGACGGCAAGGCCGCCCGGGCATTCAGTGAGCAGACCGACACCAACGACATGGCCGGTAAACGGGGTTGGTACATTGACTGGATCAATGCGGACGGCACCAAGGTCGGCGAGCGGATCGTCACTCCCTCAACGCTTTATCGCCTGACCGAGCCGACGCTTCTCGGCAGTTCGGTTATTCCGGAAGCAGACGACCCATGCCAGCCAGGTGGAACCGGCTACATCAACGCAATCAATGCTTTTACCGGTGCCAGTCTCAAGGAATCGATTTTCGTATTGACTTCGCTACCCAGCGGCGGCATCGTCGGGTCGATTGATCTCGGCATCGGCATGCCCAGCCAGCCAGCACTGTTTGTGGGTGATTCGGGGACCGGCCAGCTGATCGTCAGTGGTACCGGCGACAGTTCGGGGACTCAGGGTGGCAAGCCGATCAGCAAGGCCTTCAATCCATCCGACCGGGGTGGCAGGATATACTGGCGCGAAATCGTGAGGACACAATGATGCTCAAGCAACACCGTTCACAAACCGGATTCACGCTGGTCGAACTCCTGATCGTCGTCACCATCATCGGCATCCTGGCGTCGATCGCCTATCCCTCGTACCAGGAATACATCCGCACATCCCGACGTACGGCTGCGATGGGCTGCGTGATGGAGCAGACGCATTTCATGGAGCGTTTCTATTCAGGCAACATGACCTATGTCGGCGCAGTTCCGCCGGCCTGTCCGGGGGAAGTGACCAATTTCTATAACGTGGCAACGGCTAATCTTGGCGCGGCAACCTACACGATCTCGGCCGCACCTACCGGCGCACAGGCCTCTGATCGCTGCGGAACACTATCCGTCAACCAGGCCGGTACGCGTGCAGCGACAGGTACCGGTACCTGCTGGCGTTAAGCGACAGGAAAATCAGGGCGTAGCCAGTTCCCGCGGCAACGGAAAGGCAACGCCCTCCTCCACCCCTGCCAGTTGGGTCACACTGGCACCGCTGAGGTTGGCCAGCCGCTCGATCACTGCCTGAACCAGAACCTCCGGTGCCGACGCACCGGCGCTGACACCGATGCGCGCCTTGCCTTTCAGCCAGTCGGACTGGATTTCCGCGGCGTTATCGACGAGATGGGCCTCAATGCCCAGACCGGCAGCCACTTCGCGCAAGCGCCTCGAATTCGAACTGTTCGGACTGCCGACAACGATCACCAGGTCGCATCGCTCGGCCAGCACCTTGACCGCATCCTGGCGGTTTTGCGTGGCGTAGCAGATGTCGTCCTTCTTGGGGCCCTGGATCAGCGGGAAGCGGGCCCTGAGCGCGTCGATCACCCGTGATGCGTCGTCTACCGACAGGGTCGTCTGGGTGACGAAGGAGAGTTGTTCCGGCTCGGCCACCGTCAGACGCTCGACGTCCTCGGCAGTTTCCACCAGATACATGCCGGTGGTCGATTGCCCCATCGTGCCTTCGACCTCGGGATGCCCCTTGTGGCCGATCATCACCACTTCACGGGTCTGGCCGCGCATCTTGCCAACCTCGACGTGAACCTTGGTGACCAGCGGGCAAGTCGCATCGAAGACCTTCAGGCCGCGCGCCTCGGCTTCGGTGCGGACGGCCTTGGAAACCCCGTGGGCGCTGAAAATGACCGTGCTGCCAGCCGGCACTTCGGCCAGTTCCTCAATGAAGATGGCCCCCTTGGCACGCAAATCGTCGCAGACGAACTTGTTGTGCACCACTTCGTGGCGCACGTAGATCGGTGCACCGAACTTGGCCAGTGCACGCTCGACGATGGCGATCGCGCGCTCGACGCCGGCACAGAAGCCGCGGGGATTGGCGAGGAAAATCTGGCGCATTACATGATTCCGATGATTTTCACCTCGAAACGGATCGTTTTGCCCGCCATCGGGTGATTGAAGTCGAACAGGGCGTGCGTCGCGTCCAGCGAGCGCAGGAAACCCGCAAAAGTCGCGCCGTTGGGCGCGCTGAATTCGACGACCGAATTCTCCTTGAGTTCCATGCCTTCGGGCAGGCCGGTGCGGGCAATGCGTTCGACCAGACGCTCGTTATGCTCGCCAAAGGCCTGTGCGGGCGGCAGTTCGAATACGTAATGCTCGCCGGCATTCAGGCCGAGCAGGACATTTTCGAGGTTTTCGGCCAGTTGACCGCTACCCATCTGCAAGGTGGCCGGGCTCATGTCGAAGGTGGACAGAAATTCCTCGCCATCCAGCGCGGTTACCCGGTAATGCAGGGTCAGGTAGCTATCGGGACGGACAACCGGTTCATTCGTCTTGTTCGTGGTGCTCTCGACCATCTTCAATCTGCCTTTCTTGCGGTCAACGAGGCGAAAACCAGCAAAACCGCGCCGATGCTGATCGCCGAGTCGGCAACGTTGAATGCCGGCCAGTAATAACCGGCGGCGTGCCATTGGATGAAATCGACCACGGCGCCAAAGCGGATGCGGTCGATGACGTTGCCCAGCGCACCACCCATGATCAGCGCCAGCGCCAGCGACAGCAGCCGCTGTTCAGGATGGCGCCGCAGTTCCAGCGCGATCCAGCCGGAAACGCCGAGTGCCAGCAGGGTGAAGAACCAGCGCTGCCAGCCCGGCTGATCGGCGAGAAAACTGAACGCGGCCCCCGGATTGAAGGCAAGCACCCAGTTCCAGAATGGCGTGACGTAGATGCTGTCGGCCGGCCCCAGCGTGTTCAGCACGATCCATTTGCTCAACTGATCGAGCACCACCACGACGGCAGCCAGCGCATACCAGGAGCGTGCCTCACGCATGCGTACGTACCTCGCCGTCGCCATGCAGATTGCTGACACAACGGCCGCACAGGCCCGGATGCGCCGGATCGGCCCCGACATCGTCACGCACGTGCCAGCAACGCTCGCATTTGGCGTGGGTCAGCGGCGTGGCGGTGACGGATTCCTCGGCGGATTCGATCACTGCGGTCGACGAGCAGATGAAGACAAATTTCAGATCGTCGCCAAGCGCCGTCAGGGCAGCGAACTTGTCACCGGCACATCGGATTTCGACGGCCGCCTGCAGCGCGGCACCGATCTCGCCGGCCTCGCGACGGGCTTCCAGCGCCTTGGTCACGTCGTTGCGCACCTCGCGGACGATGCCCCAGCGGGCGAGCAGCGCCGCTTCATCGGCAACGGCCGGCAGTTCGTGCCAGGTCTGGAACATCACCGAATCGTCCTCGTTGCCTTGCAGCACGGCCCACACTTCTTCGCCGGTGAACGCGGCGATCGGCGCCAGCAGGCGAACGAAAGCCTGCGTGATGTGCCACAGCGCCGACTGCGCCGACCGGCGCGCACGCGATTGCGGGGCCGTCGTGTACAGACGGTCCTTCAGGATGTCGAGGTAGAAACCGCCCAGGTCTTCCGAACAGAAGGTCTGCAAGGCCTGGACCACGCGGTGGAACTCGTACTGGTCGTAATCGGCGCGGCAGTTCTCCTGCAGGTTGCGCGTCAGTGCCAGCGCATAGCGGTCGATTTCCAGCCACTGATCGACCGGCAGCATTGCGGTCGACGCATCGAAATCGGAAATATTGGCGAGCAGGAACCGCAAGGTGTTGCGAATGCGGCGGTAGCCCTCGACGACGCGCGCCAGGATTTCCTTGGACATCGCCAGCTCGCCGGAATAGTCGGTGGCGGCGACCCACAGGCGCAGGATGTCGGCGCCCATCTTGTCGGTGACTTCTTCCGGCAGGATGGTGTTGCCCAGCGACTTGCTCATCTTGCGGCCCTGCTGGTCGACGGTGAAACCGTGCGTCAGCAGCGCCTTGTACGGCGGATGACCGTCGATCGCCGAACCGGTGAGCAGCGAGGAATGGAACCAGCCGCGATGCTGGTCGGAACCTTCCAGATAGAGATCGGCACGCGGCCCGACGGCATGGCCATCGTTATGCGAACCGCGCAGCACGTGCCAGTGCGTCGTACCAGAGTCGAACCAGACGTCGAGCGTATCGCTGATCTTGTCGTACTGCGCGGCTTCTGCGCCCAGCAGTTCGGCGGCGTCGAGCTTGAACCAGGCCTCGATACCTTCCTTCTCGACGCGTTTGGCGACTTCTTCCATCAGCTCGACGGTCCGCGGATGCAGTTCGCCGGTTTCCTTGTGCAGGAAGAAGGGAATCGGCACGCCCCAGTTGCGCTGGCGCGAGATGCACCAGTCCGGCCGGTTGGCGATCATGTTGTGCAGGCGCGGCTTACCCCAGCCGGGATAGAACTCGGTCGCCTCGACGCCGCGCAGCGCGATCTGGCGCAGCGTTTCCGCCCCGGCATTGGCCGAGCGATCCATGCCGACGAACCATTGCGCGGTCGCCCGATAGATCACCGGCGTCTTGTGCCGCCAGCAATGCATGTAGCTGTGGCTGACGTTGCCGTGCGACAGCAGGCAGCCGACTTCGCTCAACTTGTCGCAGATCGGCTGATTGGCCTTCCAGATCAGTTGACCGCCGAAGTAAGGCAGATCGTCGACATAGACGCCATCGCCCTTGACGATGGAAATGATCTCGTCGTTGCCCCGCCCGTAGGCCAGCCAGGCGTTGAAGTCGTCGACGCCGTGCGCCGGCGCACAGTGCACGATGCCGGTGCCGGCATCGAGTCCGACATAGTCGGCCAGGAAAACCGGCGACACGCGGTCGTACAGCGGATGACGGAACTGCAGCCCTTCCAGCGCCTTGCCCGGCACGGTCGCCAGCACGCTGCCCGGCAGGCCGTAACGCTGCAGCGAGGCCTCAACCAGTTCGGCGGCCAGCACCAGCAGCCGCTCGCCGGTATCGACCAGCGCATACGCATGCTCGGGATGAATGTTCAGCGCCTGGTTGGCCGGGATGGTCCATGGCGTCGTCGTCCAGATCACCGCGAACGCCGGCCTGGTCAGCGCCGGCAGCCCGAAGGCGGCGGCCAGTTTTTGCCCGTCGGCGGCGTCGACCGGAAAAGCCACATCGATGGTCGGCGACTTCTTGTCGGCGTACTCGACCTCCGCCTCGGCCAGCGCCGAGCCGCAGTCGAAACACCAATTCACCGGCTTCAGGCCCTTGAACACGTAGCCCTGACGAACGATCTCGGCAAGCGCGCGGATTTCGCCGGCTTCGTTGGCGAAGTTCATCGTCAGGTAGGGATTGTCCCAGTCGCCCAGCACACCAAGGCGGATGAACCCGGCCTTCTGGATGTCGACCTGTTCGGCGGCGTAGGCACGGCACAATTCACGCACCTTGTCGGCCGACAGGTTCTTGCCGTGCGTGACCTCGATCTTGTGCTCGATCGGCAGACCATGACAGTCCCAGCCCGGCACGTAGGGCGCATCGTAGCCGGCCAGCGTCTTCGAGCGGACGATAATGTCCTTGAGGATCTTGTTCAGCGCATGCCCCAGGTGCAGGCTGCCGTTGGCGTACGGCGGGCCGTCGTGCAGAATGAACTTCGGCCGGCCGGCGCTGATCTCGCGGATGCGCTGGTAGCGCTTCTTCTGCTGCCAGTCGGCAACCCATTTCGGCTCGCGCTTCGGCAGATCGCCGCGCATCGGGAACGGGGTATCGGGAAGATTCAGGGTGTCCTTGTAGTCAGCCATCGCAATCACTCACAGCTTGAAGAAGGCCCGCGCCGCCGCGGCATCCGCCGCGATCTGCGCCTTGAGGGCATCGAAATTGGGAAAACGTTGCTCGTCGCGCAGCTTGTGCAGGAAGCGCACCGAAATGTGCGCGCCGTAGATGTCGCGGTCGAAATCAAAAAGATGCACTTCCAGCAGCGGCCGCGTACCGCCTACCGTCGGCCGGATGCCAAGATTGGCCACCCCGGGCAGCGGCCGCTCGCCGAGGCCGGCAACCTCGACGGCGAAAATGCCGCTCAACGGCAGCGGATTGTGCCGGATACGGATGTTCGCCGTGGCGAAACCGAGCTGCCGCCCCAGTTTCTGTCCATGCGAAACCTGGCCGTCCATCGCGTAGTGCCGGCCGAGCAGACGGCTGGCGTGCATCATCTCGCCGGCCGCCAGTGCCGCCCTGACCGACGAACTGGACACCCGCTCCCCGTCGAGCAGCACGCTGCCCACGGCATCCACGGAGAATCCCAGGCGCTCGCCCGCTTCCCGCAACATGACGGTATCGCCGGCGCGACTGCGGCCGAAACGGAAATCCTCGCCGACAATCACATGACGAACCCCAAGCGAGCGCAGCAGCACCTGCTGCACGAAGTCCTCGGCCGTCAGTGCCGCAAAAGCCGCATTGAACGGGCAGATCATCGTCTGCCGAACGCCGGCGTCGCCCAGCAGTTCGAGTTTCTCGCGCAAGGTGCTCAGTCGCGCCGGCGCGGATTCCGGCGCAAAAAATTCGCGCGGATGCGGTTCGAAGGTCAGCACGGTCGGCACCAACGCCCGCCGCTCGGCTTCCTGCCGGAGACGATCGAGCAAGGCAGCGTGTCCGAGATGCACGCCATCGAAATTGCCGATGGCCAGAACGACGGGAGCAGGAAGCGGACGCGAGTGACCGCGGAAGACGCGCATGGGATCGAAGCGAAAAATGGCGAATTATACCGGTGCTCACCCGGCTTCGCCCCAAAATGCCGCCGGACTCGCCGACATCAGTGGTTATAATCGGCCATCCGAACGCTACCCCGCTGCCATGCTCGAGCTGATCGCTCACGTCGTCAAGATTTCCGCCCGGCGCGACCGGACGGAAATCAATTCCGCCATGGTGGACGCGTTGATGGATCTGTTCAATCCGCAGCGGCTGACCATCTATCGATGCTACTCGGGGCACCGCAAGAGCGTCGTGTTTGCCTGCGCCGGCAGCGGGCCGCAAGGCCAGTTCCTGCGCAACGCCTACCTGCCGGACCACCGCTTCTGTCAGACGATCGAACGCGATCCCCTGCTTCGCCAGTGCCACAAGGAACTCTCGGCGGTCATCGACTTTCTTGAAGACGGCACCCACCGGATCATCTTTCCGGTCATCCGGCTCGACGAACCGATCTACTTCATCGACCTGGAGCTGACCGACGAGTTCTCGGCCGACCAGCGCGTCACGCTGATGGGATTGATCGAATACTTCGGCAACCATATCGCGCTGCTCGACTACGGCGAAGCCGATACGCTGACCGGGCTGTCCAGCCGCAAGACCTTCGACAAGCACCTGTTCGAACTGCTCGGCCAGGCGGCGACCGACCGGATGCTCGGCGAAAGCGGCTGGAAACGCCGCCAGGGCCCGCCCAACAGCAATCACTGGCTGGCCGTCTGCGATATCGACCATTTCAAGCAGATCAACGACAACCACGGCCACCTGATCGGCGATGAAGTGTTGATCATGCTGTCGCAGGTGATGCGTCAGGCTTTCCGTTTCGACGACCAGTTGTTTCGTTTCGGCGGCGAGGAATTCGTCGCGCTGCTCCAGCCGACCGACCAGAATTCGGCGCAAGCGGTGCTCGAACGCTTCCGGACCGATGTCGAGCAAACGGTGTTCAGCCGCGTCGGACACGTCACGGTCAGCGTCGGTTTCAGCAAGTTGCTGCCCAACGACACGCCGACCGATGTCATCGACCGTGCCGACGAGGCGCTGTACTACGCCAAGCGCAACGGACGAAACCGCGTCGACGGGTACGAACAACTGATCGCCAGCAACAAGCTGGCTGCCAGGGAAATCGCCAAGGGCGAGGTCGAACTGTTCTGAACCGGCCGCCTGCGGTCGACCGGCCGGTTAGCGGAAAAACTTAGCCCAGGCTGGCCAGCTTCGCCTTCGGCCCCGGCGGATGCTTGATGAAGAACTGGCGAATGCCGCGCATGATGGCATCGGCCAGTTTTTCCTGATAATCGGCATCGGCCAGGCGCAATTCCTCTTCCGGATTCGAGATGAACGCGGTTTCGATCAGCGCCGATGGAATATCCGGCGCCTTGAGTACGGCGAAACCGGCCTGTTCGACGCTTTCCTTGTGCAGGGTGTTGATTGCCCCCAACTCGCCGAGCAGGTACTTGCCGAGCTTCATGCTGTCGTTGATGGTGGCTGTCTGGGACAGGTCGAGCAAGGTACGCGCCAGGAACATGTCTTTGGTCTGTGCCAGATTGACCCCGCCGATCAGGTCGGCGCTGTTTTCCTTCTGTGCCAGCAGGCGAGCCTGGGTACTCGAAGCGCCCTTTTCGGACAGCACGAAGACCGACGACCCCCGCGCATCCGGCTTGATCCACGCATCGGCATGGATCGACAGGAACAGATCGGCCTGGATGCGGCGCGCTTTCTGCACACGCATCTGCAAGGGCACGAAGAAATCGGCATCGCGGGTTAGCACCGCGCGCATGTTCGGTTCGGCGTCGATGCGCGCCTTGAGCTGACGGGCAACGGCCAGCGTCACGTTCTTTTCGTAGGTGCCCCGCTTGCCGACCGCCCCCGGATCCTCGCCCCCGTGCCCCGGATCGAGCATGACGGTGACCAGCCGGTCGACCACCGGTTTGCCGGATTTCCGGGCGGTCTTGACCTCCGGCGCCTTGGCCGGCTCGTTCCGGCTTTCGCCGAGCGCCTGGTCCTGCTTGAGCGGCTGCACCGCATCCTCGCGCCCCTCGATCAGCGACAGCAATGGATCGACCGGTGTTTGCGGATAGACGTCGAGCACCAGACGATGGCCGTAGTTGCCAGCCGGTTCCAGCGAAAAGACCTGGGGCGCCACCTTGGTCTTCAATTCCATCACTAGGCGCACCACGCCCGGCTTGAAACGTCCGGCCCGCAACAACTTGATGTAGGGATCGTCGGCCGCCACCTTGCCGGCCAGACTGTCGAGCACGCTGTTGAATTCGACGCCTTCGATGTCGACCACCAGACGGTCCGGGTTTTCAACGGTGAACTGGTTGAACTTGAGCGGCGCATCGTGTTCCAGCGTGACCCGCGTGTAATCCTGGGCCGGCCAGATGCGCACGGCGACGATGGCCGGCCGGCTGGCGGCAGCGCCGGCCAGCGGCGTCACCGAAAGAATCAGCGCCGAACCGGCGCCCCGCAGGAGGTGCCGTCGGCGGGCGTCGATGCGATCTTGCTCAGACATGACCGTCCCCTTTCCGAGCAGGCTTCGAGTTCGGCGATGCGGCCGTCTGCGACATGACGCAGGCGGATCCGCAAATCCGGGGCCGGCACGCAACCCGCCGCCCTGTCAGGCCATTCGACCAGACAGACCGATGCATCGTTGAAATATTCGGCAAACCCCGCATCGAGGAATTCCTCTGCTGACTCGAAGCGATAAAAATCAAAGTGATACAAGTATAAGCTCGAAAATACGTAAACTTCAACCAAGGCATAGGTCGGACTCTTCACCGGTCCGGCATGACCCAATGCCCGAATCAGCGCCCGCGCCAGCGTCGTCTTGCCGGCCCCGAGGTCACCTTCGAGGAAAATGTTCAGGCCCGGCAGCAGCGAGCCGGCCAGCATCGCCCCCAGCGCCTGCGTGGCGGGCTCGTCGGGCAGGTCGAAAACGGCGGTAACATCCGGGCTATGCATGATGGTGACTCCACGAAACAGATTGCGGCGCTGCAGGAAAACATCCGCAGGCACGGCCGGCGCCTGGGTTTTTCAGCGATCGGCTTCGCCCGGGCCGAACCCGGCGCCGCGGTCGACCGGCTGCGCGCCTGGCTGGCCGCCGGCCGGCACGGGGAGATGGATTATATGGCCCGCCACTTCGATCTGCGCGCCGAACCGCAGCGCCTGCATCCCGGTACGCTGAGCGTGATTTCGACGGCCATCGACTATCTGCCGCACCGGGAAGCCGGTCAGGCCGGCGACCGGGCGGCGATTTCCCGCTATGCCCAGGGGCGCGACTACCACAAGGTCGTCCGCCAGCGTCTGCAGAAGCTGGCCGATGTAATCGCCGGCGAAATCGGCCCTTTCGGCTATCGCGTCTTTTCCGATTCGGCGCCGGTCATGGAGGTCGAGTTCGCCCGCCAGGCCGGACTCGGCTGGCGCGGCAAGCACACCCTGCTGCTGTCGCGTGAAGGCTCGTGGCGCTTCCTCGGCGAAATCTACTGCGATCTGCCGCTGACGCCCGATGCGCCGGCTGACGAACATTGCGGCCGTTGTACCGCCTGCCTGGATGCCTGTCCGACGGCGGCGATCGTCGCGCCCTACGAAGTCGATGCCCGCCGCTGCATTTCCTACCTGACCATCGAACTGGCCGGCGCCATTCCGGAAGCCCTGCGGCCGCTGATCGGCAACCGCATCTACGGCTGCGACGACTGCCAGACCTGCTGCCCGTGGAATCGCTTCGCCCGTCTCGGCGACCCCGATTTCGCGGCGCGTCACGGACTGGATTCGGCCAGCCTGATCGACCTGTTCAACTGGACTGAAGCGGCGTTCGACACGCGCCTGGCCGGCAACCCGATCCGCCGCATCGGGCATGAACGCTGGCTGCGCAACATCGCCGTCGCGCTCGGCAACGGGCCGGCCACGGTCGACGCGGAAAATGCACTGAAAACCCGGGCCGACCATCCGTCGGCACTGGTTCGCGAACACGTCGGCTGGGCGCTGCGGCGCCTCGCCGAAAACCGCGGGAAGGCCTAGGTCTCGACCGGGCGCACCGGATCGGCACACCATTCGCTCCACGACCCGGCGTACAGCCGCGAGCCCGGCAGGCCGGCGATTTCCATGGCCAGCAGGTTGTGGCAGGCGGAGACGCCGGAACCGCAGTAATGGACGATCTCCGTTGCCGGACGACCGGCGAGCCGCCGCAACCAGTCCTCGCGCAACTCGCCGGCCGCCTTGAAACGGCCGTCGGCCTGCAGGTTGTCGCGGAAGAAGCGATTGCCGGCACCGGGAATATGGCCGCCGACCGGATCGAGCGTTTCGTTCTCGCCGCGGAAACGATCCGGCGCCCGGCCATCGATCAGGCGGACCGACGGCGTAGCGAGCGTTTTCTGCACGAATGCCGCGTCGACCGCAGCCGGCTGAAGCGCAACCGGGAACGACAACGGCGTCGGTGTCCCCACCACTGTTTCCAGCGCGCCGCCCGCCGCCAGCCAGGCCTGCCATCCGCCATCGAGCACCGCCACCCGGGTATGCCCGAGCCAGCGTAGCAGCCACCACAGGCGGCCGGCGATCATTCCCTGGGCATCGTCGTAGACCACCACCTGCGTTTCCCGGTCGATGCCAATGTCGCCCAGCCGTCGGGCCAGCACCTGCGGATCGGGCAAGGGATGACGTCCGTTGACGCCGCTCATCGGCCCCGAAAGGTCGCGGTCGCAATGCAGGAACTGGGCGCCCGGCAGATGGCCGGCGGCATAACTGCGTTCGCCGTAGGTGACGTCGGCCAGTTGATGGCGCACATCGACGATGCGCCAGTCGGCGTCGTCCAGATGCGCCGCCAGCGTCGCAACGTCAACGACGGTGGTGAAACTCACGCCGCCCCGTCCAGCCAGCCGCGTGCTTCGGCAACATCGTCGAAGACCTCGACGTCGGCGCTGACGAAGGTCTGCGAAATCCAAGCACTCCAGGTCACCCACTGGCTGTCGGTCACCACGGCGACACGCTTGAAATCGCTGGCATGGGCCCGCGAAAACTTGACCTCTTCCCAGGCGACGTCGAGGGTCAGCCCGGCCATCTGGCCGAGATCGAACAGCAGGTCGACCGGGCCTTCGAATTTCACCTTGTAATTGACGACTTCTTCGAACTCCCGGTAGTCGGCCAGCGTGAATTCGCCGAACACCGATACATTGACGCGGTTCGGCTGATGGTCGATGACGATCATGGTCTTTCTCCTTTGTTGTTTTGTCCCCAGTTTAATCCGGTTCGCGCCGGCTGACGCGAAAACTGCGTCGCTGCGACGCCGGACAGCACGATCAGGCCGATCGCCGTCCACGCCGTCGTGTCGAGCAATTCCCCCCACACCGCCATGCCGAACAGGCTGGAGAAGATCACGGTCGAATAGGCCAGCGCCGCCGACAGTAGCGTCTTGCCGCGGGCGTAGGCGCGGGTCATCGCCAGTTGCGCGCCGGTGGCGAACACGCCGACGGCCAGCAGAATCGGCCCGCTCTGCCAGTCGACCGCATGCAGGTCGGCAAACGCCAGCCAGATTGCCGATCCTGCGGTCGACACCAGGGCGAAGTAAAAAACCGTCCGGGTCTCCGGCTCGCCGCGCGCGCCCAGTTCGCGCACACTGAAATAGGCCATGCCGGCCCCGGCCCCCGACAGCAGCCCGACCAGGCCGCCGAACAGCTGATCCTGGTGCAGCGTCGGCCGCAGCAGCAGGACGATGCCGAGCAGACCGAGCAGCAACGCGCCGAGCATGGCCTTGCGCAGGCGCATGCCGTCGAGCGCCAGGTACAGGGCAAGGAAGATCGCCGAGGTGTAATTCAGCGTCACCGCCGTCGCCAGCGGCAACAGGGTGATCGCGTAAAAATAGGCGAACAGCGCCAGAAACCCGACCGTCCCGCGGGTCAACTGCCAGCGCCAGTGCGGGGTGGCGAGCGGCACCCGGCGCAGGCGGACCAGCGCGAACATCAGCACCAGCGACACGGCGCCTCGCCAGAATGTGATCTCGACCGCCGAATGGGTCTGCGCGGCCAGCTTGACGCAAACGCCCATGCAGGCGAAGAGAAAGCTGGCGACCAGCATCCACAGGGATTGCATCGATCGAATCTCGCCGGAAAAAGAAAAGGCGCCGGATTTTACCCCGGCGCCTGCGGTCGACCGCGCGAATCGGCGAAAAACCGGCGTTCAGCCGGCAGTGCGCATGCGCTCGATATCCTGCTGCATGATCCGGCGGTAGAACTCGTGGAAGTGCTGCATGCCGTCCTCCATCGGGCTCTGGTACGGGCCGACCTCGTTCTTGCCTTCGGCCAGCAGCGCCTTGCGGCCGCGATCCATGCGCTCGCCGATGTCGTCGTCCTCGATGGCGGTTTCCATGTAGGCGGCGCGCTCGGCCTCGATGAACTCGCGCTCGAAATCGACGATTTCCTCGGGGTAATAGAACTCGACGACGTTCATCGTCTTGTCCGGCCCCATCGGGATCAGCGTCGACACGACCAGCACGTGCGGATACCACTCGACCATGATGTTCGGGTAGTAGGTCAGCCAGATCGCGCCCTGCGGCGGCGTCTCGCCACGGTCGCCGTAGTACTCGCGGACGACCTTCTGCCAGCGGTTGTAGGCAGACGAGGTGGAGTCCTTCATCAACGAAGTGATGCCGACCTTCTGCACCGAGTACCAGTCGCCGAACTGCCAGGTCAGGTCGTCGCAAGTGACGAAATTACCCAGGCCCGGGTGGTAGGGCACGACGTGGTAGTCCTCGAGATAGACCTCGATGAAGGTCTTCCAGTTGTAGTTGCACTCGTGCATCTCGACGTGGTCGAGCTTGTAGCCGGTGAAATCCAGATCGCGGGCAACGTTCATGCCGGCCAGGTCGCCGTTGGCCGAACGCGGCCCCTTGAACAACAGGCCGTTCCAGTTTTCCAGCTTGACCTTGTCGAGGTTCAGGCAGGGATTCTGCGGGAAGTGCGGGGCCCCGATCAGCTCGCCGGACTGCGCGTAGGTCCAGCGGTGGATCGGGCAGACCACCGGCCCGCTCAAGGTGCCGCTGCCCTGCAGCATGATCGCCTGGCGATGACGGCAGACGTTGGACATCTGCCAGAGTCCGGCATTTGTCCCGACTGTGCCGCCGTTGAGCAGCATCTGGCCGTGATCCTTCCATTCCAGGGAACGGTAATCGCCTGCACCGGGCACCATCAGCTGGTGGCCGACATAGCCGGGACCGGCATCGAAGATGAGTTTCTTCTCCAATGCGTAGATCCGTTCATCGAAGTACCAGTCCACCGGCAGTTGGGAAACTGCGGGTGCCAACCGGGACAGCGTCGCCATGTCGGACATTCCAAGCCTCCAGCGGGGTTGCAAAACAAGAAAAGGGCATGAATTTTAACCCGAATTTGACCGTGGCGCCCCGGATGGAGTATTTTCACGCGTTTCCCCGAATGCTGCAGCCATGGATCAGACTCCGCTCGCCGACATGAAATTCGAAACGGCGCTGGCCGAACTGGAGGCCATCGTCGCCAGCATGGAAGGCGGCCAGCTCGAACTGGACGCCTCGATCGCAGCCTACAAACGCGGTACCGAACTGATGAAACACTGCCAGGCCCAACTGGCCGACGCCGAAGCGCAGATCGCCGTTCTGGAAAACGGTGAAACCAGCCTCGTTGACCGCAACACGCTGGAGGCCCGGTGAACGCAAGTTTCAGCGACTGGATGGCGGGTACCCAGACCTGCGTCGAACACGCCCTGGCCCACTACCTCCCCGCTGCCGACAGCATTCCGCAACGCCTGCATGATGCGATGCGCTACGCAACGCTGGGCGGCGGCAAGCGGGTTCGCCCGCTGCTCGCCTTCGCCGCCGGCGAACTGACATCGGCACCGGCCGACCGGCTGGCCGTCGTTGCCTGCGCCGTGGAAATGATCCATGCCTATTCGCTGGTCCACGACGACTTGCCGTGCATGGACGACGATGTATTGCGGCGCGGTCGACCGACCTGTCACGTCGAATACGATGAACCGACCGCGCTGCTGGTCGGCGACAGCCTGCAGACCCAGGCTTTCGAACTGCTGGCCACGCAGCCGCTCGGCGAACCGCTCCGCCAGCTGGAAATGATCGCCCTGCTCGCGCACGCCAGCGGCTCGCGCGGCATGGCCGGCGGCCAGGCGATCGACCTGGCGTCGGTCGGCAAACCGCTGGAGCAGGCCGAACTGGAATTGATGCACGCACTGAAGACCGGTGCACTGATCCGTGCCGCCGTCCTGCTCGGCGCGCTGTGCGGCACACCGCTGAGCACCGACGAACGCCAGCGACTGGACCGCTTCGCCAAACGCGCCGGCCTGCTGTTCCAGGTCGTCGACGACATCCTCGACTGCACCGCCAGCACCGCCACGCTCGGCAAGACGGCCGGCAAGGACGAAGCCGCCGACAAACCCACCTATGTTGCCCTGCTCGGCCTCGACCGTGCCCGCCGCTACGCCGAGGAACTGCGCAACGACGCCCTCGACGCCCTGTCCGCCTTCGGCACGCGGGCCGCTCGCCTGACCGAACTGGCCGACTTCATCTGTCACCGGCAATTCTGACCATGGCCCAGGCCGAACCCACTCCCCTGCTCGACATCATCACCAGCCCGGCCGATCTTCGCTCGCTCGACCGCAAGCAACTCAAGCAACTGGCCGACGAACTGCGCAGTTTCCTGATCGATTCGGTCTCGCAAACCGGCGGCCACCTGTCGTCGAACCTCGGCACCGTCGAACTGACCATCGCGCTGCATGCCGTATTCGACACGCCGGCCGACCGGCTGGTCTGGGATGTCGGCCACCAGTGCTACCCGCACAAGGTGCTGACCGGGCGCCGCGGCGGCATGGACCGCCTGCGCATGCGGCACGGCATCGCCGGCTTTCCGAAGCGTTGCGAAAGCGAGTACGACACGTTCGGCGTCGGTCATTCCTCGACGTCGATCTCGGCCGCACTCGGCATGGCGCTGGCCGCCAAACACAAGGGCGAAGACCGGCAGGTCGTGGCGATCATCGGCGACGGTGCGATGTCGGCCGGCATGGCTTTCGAGGCACTGAACAACGCCGGCGTCGGCGACGCCGACATGCTGGTCATCCTGAACGACAACGAGATGTCGATCTCGCCACCGGTCGGCGCACTGAACCACATCCTGACGCGACTGACCTCGAGCAAGACCTACAATGCCGCGCGCAACGCCGGCCGGCACATGCTCGGCTTCGCCCCGCCGCTGCTCGAACTGGCGCGCCGCGCCGAGGAACACGTCAAGGGCATGATTGCGCCGGGTACGCTGTTCGAGGAATTCGGCTTCCACTATTACGGCCCGATCGACGGCCACGACCTCGACGCGCTGATCCCGACACTGGAAAACCTGAAGAAGATCAAGGGGCCGAAGTTCCTGCACGTGATCACCCGCAAGGGCCATGGCTACAAATTGGCCGAGGCCGATCCGGTGCTCTACCACGGCGTCGGCAAATTTTCGGCAGAAGAAGGCATCCAGACCGCCGGCAAGGCTGGCGGCAAGCTGACCTATACCCAGGTCTTCGGCGACTGGCTGTGCGACCAGGCCAGAGCGGACAGCCGGCTGATCGCCATCACCCCGGCGATGCGCGAAGGCTCTGGCATGGTCCGCTTCGCTCAGGAACACCCTGAACGCTACTTCGATGTCGGTATCGCCGAACAGCACGCCGTGACTTTCGCCGCCGGGCTCGCCTGCGAAGGCCTGAAACCGGTTGTCGCGATCTACTCGACCTTCCTGCAACGCGCCTACGACCAGTTGATCCACGACGTCGCCCTGCAGAATTTACCGGTCGTTTTCGCTGTCGACCGTGGCGGCCTGGTCGGCGCCGACGGCCCGACCCATCATGGGACCTTCGACCTGTCGTTTGCCACCTGCATTCCGAATCTCGTGGTGATGGCACCGGCCGACGAAGCCGAATGCCGGCGCATGCTGTCGACCGCCTACGGCCTCGACGGCCCGAGCCTGGTCCGCTACCCGCGCGGCGCCGGCACCGGCGCGCTGCCATCGACCCAGCTCGACACGCTGCCGGTCGGCCGGGCCGAAGTGCTGCGCCAGGGGCGCAACATCGCCCTGCTCGCCTTCGGCAGCCTGGTGCCTGCCGCACGGGCAGCAGGCGAAGTGCTTGACGCCACCGTCGTGAACATGCGCTTCGTCAAGCCGCTCGATATCGACCTGATCGTCGAACTGGCCGGGAACCATTCGCTGCTGGTCAGCATCGAAGAGAACGCCGTGATCGGCGGCGCCGGTTCGGAAATCGAACGGGTGCTCGGCGAGCGCGGGTTGAACGTGGCCGTGCTGCGTCTCGGCCTGCCGGATCGCTTCGTCGATCATGGCGAACAGGGTCAGCTCCTCGCCGAGCTGGGCCTCGACAAGGATGGTATCGTGCGCAGCGTGCGCGAATGCCTGCCCCA
The DNA here is from genome assembly GCF_021401135.1 of Azonexus sp. R2A61. Taxonomy (GTDB): domain Bacteria; phylum Pseudomonadota; class Gammaproteobacteria; order Burkholderiales; family Rhodocyclaceae; genus Azonexus. The sequence continues at coordinate 844,120 of NZ_JACBFO010000002.1, forward strand.
ACCATAACCCCGACAGAACAGCCCATGACCACCAGCCCCATCCCTGACGTCCAGAGTTCCGCCGACACGCGCCAGATCGCGATCAACAAGGTCGGCATCAAGGCCATCCGCCACCCGATCAAGGTCCGCGACAAATCCGAAGGCATCCAGCACACCATCGCCATGTTCAACATGTACGTCGGTCTGCCGCACAACTTCAAGGGCACCCACATGTCGCGCTTCGTCGAGATCCTGAACTCGCACGAGCGCGAAATCTCGGTCGAGAACTTCCCGGCCATGCTGCAGGACATGCTCGTCCGTCTGGAGGCGCAGACCGGTCATATCGAGATGAATTTCCCCTACTTCATCAACAAGACCGCACCGGTTTCGGGGGTGCAGAGCCTGCTCGACTATGACGTCACTTTCATCGGCGACATCGTCGACGGTCGCGTCGATGTCGCGGTCAAGGTCGTCGTGCCGGTCACCAGCCTGTGCCCGTGCTCGAAGAAGATTTCCGAACGCGGCGCCCACAACCAGCGCTCGCACGTCACCGTCACGGCGCGCACCAACGACTTCATGTGGATCGAGGAATTGGTCCAGCTGGTCGAATCCGAAGCCTCCTGCGAACTGTTCGGCCTGCTCAAGCGCCCGGACGAGAAGTACGTCACCGAACGCGCCTACGACAACCCGAAGTTCGTCGAAGACATGGTGCGCGACGTCGCCGCCCGCCTCAACGCCGAAGCACGCATCGATGCTTACGTGGTCGAATCGGAGAATTTCGAGTCGATCCACAATCACTCCGCCTACGCGCTGATCGAGCGCGACAAGCGTCAAGGCTGAAAAATTGCCGATGGCTGCGGTCGACCGCAGGCATCGGCAAAAAACGGCAATAAAAAACGGGGCGCCTGAGCGCCCCGTCTGCATTGGGTAAATGCAAAAACCGATTACGCGGTAGCGACCTTCTTGGCCGGCAGCTTTTCCTTGATACGGGCGGACTTGCCGGAACGCTCGCGCAGGTAGTACAGCTTGGCACGACGCACATCGCCGCGACGCTTGACTTCGATCGAAGCCACCAGCGGGGAATAGGTCTGGAAAGTACGCTCGACGCCTTCGCCCGACGAAATCTTGCGGACGATGAAAGCCGAATTCAGGCCGCGGTTACGCTTGGCGATGACGACGCCTTCGTAAGCCTGCAGACGCTCGCGGTTACCTTCCTTGACCTTCACCTGGACGACGACGGTGTCGCCCGGCGCAAATTCGGGAATGGTCTTGCCGAGGCGGGCGATTTCTTCCTGCTCGAGTTGTTGAATCAGGTTCATGTGAGATCCTTGTTGTAAAAAATTACTCACCGCATTGCTCCTCTCCGGCGATTTCCGTGAGGAGTTGCGTCTCTTCCGCAGTCAGACTGCGTTGCGCCAGCCATTCAGCAAACAGCTCCGGACGACGCCTCCGGGTCCGCAGCAGCGACTGTTTCAGTCGCCACCGGCGAATTCTCTTGTGATCGCCGGACATCAACGCATCCGGCACACCTTGTCCTTCATACACTTCGGGCCGCGTGTAGTGCGGGCAATCGAGCAAACCCGTCACGAACGAGTCCTCCACCGCCGACGCCGCATCGCCCAGCACACCCGGCAACTGGCGGACGACGGCATCGATCAGCACCATCGCCGGCAGTTCGCCGCCGGACAACACGAAATCCCCGATCGAAATCTCTTCATCGACGCAGCGCTCGATCAAACGCTCGTCGATTCCTTCATAACGGCCGCAGAGCAGGATCAGCCCCTCTCCGCCTTCCGCCAGACGCATGACCCGTTCATGGGTCAGCGGCGCCCCCTGCGGCGACAGGTAGATCACCCGACTGGCCGCGATACCGGCTTCGCGCTGCGCAACCCGTGCCGCGGCGATCGCCTTTTCCAGCGGCGCAGCCTGCATCACCATGCCCGGCCCACCACCAAACGGCCGGTCATCGACCCGACGCCAGGCATTGTCGGCAAAATCGCGCGGATTCCACGCCTGCCAGTGCCAATGCCCTTCTTCCAGTGCCCGGCGGGTAATCCCGCTGTGCGTGACGGCCTCGAACATTTCCGGGAACAGCGTCACGCCGTCGAAACGAATCACCAGTCGCTGCCCCAGTCCACACGAATCTGCCGCGCCGCGGTGTCGACCGCAAGAACGACCGCATCGACAAAAGGCAACAGCCGCTCCTGACCGTCCTTCCCAACGACGCGTAATACGTCATTGGCACCGGTTTCGATCAATCCGGCCACAATGCCGAGATCGTCGCCGGCTTCATTGAGCACCGCCAAACCGATCAGATCAGCCCAGTAGTACTCGTTTTCGCCGGTTGCCGGCAACTGCTCGCGCATCACGCCAACCAGCAAGCCTTTCATGGCCTCGGCCGCCGTCCGGTCGGTGACGTCATCAAACGCCACCACCAGACCGTCGCCATGCGTCTTCAGACCATTCAGTCGGATTTCGCGCCAGGGGCCATCTTCCCGACCGATCTGCCAGACCGGGATCGTTTTCCAGTTCAGCGGATCGTCCCCGAAGGGATGCAACTTGATCCAGCCACGTATTCCGTAAGGGTCGGCAAGCCGACCGAGAACGACGATATCGCTGCTGGACAAACGATGAATCTCAGGCAGCAACGGCCTTGGCGTTCTGCTTGACCAGACGGGCAGCAGTCGGCGACAGCTGGGCGCCGTTTTCCAGCCAGTAAGCCAGGCGGTCGCCAGCGATACGCAGGCTTTCGGCAGCACCGGAGGCAACCGGGTTGTAGAAGCCGATACGCTCGACGAAACGGCCATCGCGACGGTTACGGGAGTCGGTCACGACCAAGTTGTAGAACGGGCGCTTCTTGGCGCCGCCACGTGCCAGACGGATAACAACCATGTGAATACTTTCGTTAGCTGGAAAAAAGACGTGGGATTATATCTTTTTGTCGATGAAAAACAAGCCACTGACAACCGGAAAGCCATTCATCGGACGATTGCCACCGCCTCCCGGTATTTTGGTAAAAATTTGTTATGCTGCGGAACAGCAATGGAAAACCTCGCTTCCCCCCCTCCGGCTTCCGCCAATGAAAACAGCGTCAAGCGCATTCTCGAATGGCTTGCCCTGGCCCACGGCCGCGCCACGGAAGATGCCGAAGGCTTGCTGCAGCAGATCCTTGACCTGCGCGGCGCAGCCGTTCCGCTGACCCAACGCGTCAAACTGCTCGACCTGCTTTACGCGCACGCCGACAGCATCGTACAAGGCGAACTGCCAAGGTTGCGCGATCTGTCGCTGCCGATCTCGCGCAAGACTCGCACCCGCACCCGCCTGCTGCTCGACCTGCTGGAAACGCTCGCCCAGGATTACTTCAACAATCTGGCCGGCTTGTTCGACCCGACCGGCAAGGCCATGGGCAGCGTTCCACAGGCCTCGCTACGGCGTGCGACACTCTCCCTTTCCTGGCAGATTCGCATCCATCATCTGGTCGCCTCCCCTCCCCGGCCCGGGCTCTGGCAACAGTTGCACGCAGCCTATCGCACGGCACGCCGACTCGGCGTGACACAGATTCCCGGCCCGCGCGACGGCGCCAGCATCGAACACCTGTACATCCATGCCCTGCTGACAGCCATTGCCCAACCCGCATCGTTTTCATCGGACGAACTGGAGTTCATCCATCACTACGTCGAGCATGCGATTTCACCGCCGGCGTTGAGCGAACACCCGTCGGGCGATGCAGACAGCCTGTTTTGGATCGACCTCGACCGCGACTTTCCGGCACATGCGCTGATCCGTCGCAATCCGGGCAGCGATATCGCCCCGCTGTACTTTTCCTGCGGCGACGCCGCCCAACAGGCAGCCGTGCATCGCCAGGCCATTCGTGCCGGCCAGTCCGCCGCATCGCTCGGCTTGCCGGATTTTGCCGACAGCCATGCCGGCCAGGGAATTCTCCAGCGACTGGAGTCGCTGTGGGGCAAACCTTCGAAACGAAAATTTCCCCGCCGCCGGCAATCCTACCGGGCCAACCTCTGCTCCGGACTGGACAAGCTGTGGTACCTGCTCAAGAAACCGGATGCGGAGCTCGAGGGCAGCGAATGGATGGTGATCAACGAAAGCCCGGAGGGTTTCGCACTGATGCACATGTCCGGCGACACCCAGGATTTGCGCGTCGGCGACATCGTCGCACTGAAGCCGCACCGCGAACTCGAAACACCAACCTGGCACGTATGCATCATCCGCTGGGCCATCTCGGAAAACCCGGAGCACATCGAGCTCGGCCTCCAATTGCTCGCGGCCCGGGCCGTTTCGGCAGAAATCGTCCAACCCTCGGAAACACCGGGCAACCGTTACAGCGCACTCATCCTGCCCGAAGCCCCGCCTGTCCGCCCGCATCAGGCGTTGCTGCTACGTCCCGGCCTGATCAAGGAAAAGAAGGGGCGGATCGTCGTGCTGATCGAAAGGGACAACCTGGAAGTCCGTGAAATGCAGGCAACCAGCCTGGACGAGCAAACCTCGGCCATTGAAATTTTCACCGTCCAACCGGACGAAAACTGAGACCCGGGCGGGCATCGGTATAATCCCGCCATGCAGGAAATCCTCGTTCTCTACTACAGCCACCGCGGCTCGGTCCGCGCCCTGGCCGAGCGCATCGCCCGCGGTATCGAGTCGGTCCCCGGCATCCAGGCCAGGCTGCGTACCGTGCCCCGGGTATCCACTGTCTGCGAAGCCAGCGAAGCCGCCATCCCGGAAGACGGCGCCCCCTACGTCGAAGCCGCCGATCTTGAGGAGTGCGTTGCCCTGGCCCTCGGCAGCCCGGTTCGTTTCGGCAACATGGCCGCACCGATGAAGTATTTTTGGGACGGCACCATTGCCGCCTGGCATAACGGCACACTGGCCGGCAAACCCGCCTGCGTATTCACCTCCAGCGCCAGCCAGCACGGCGGTAATGAAGCGACCCTGCTCAGCATGATGCTGCCGCTGTTGCATCACGGCATGCTGCTGCAGGGGCTCCCCTATAGCGCGCCGGAACTCTCCGCCACGCAGACCGGCGGCACGCCCTACGGCGCCAGCCATGTCGCCGGCAGCGACGGTAATCCGGCGTTGAGCGACAGCGAAAGCCGCCTGGCTTTCCTGCAAGGCCAACGCCTGGCAAATTTGACGCTTCAGCTATGTCGACCGTAAAAGCCAGCCGTTACCAGAGCCTGACCAGCGCCAGCCTGATCGCGCTGATCTTCCTTTGCCTGGCCTGGGAAGGTTGGCTGGCCCCGCTGCGGCCGGGCGGCTCGTGGATGATCCTCAAGGGCGCCCTGTTGCTGTTGCCGCTGTTCGGCATCCTGCGCGGGCGACGCTACACCTACAAGTGGCTTTCATTGTTCATCCAGTTCTACCTGCTTGAAGGGCTGGTCCGCGCGACCAGCGACCATGGACCGAGTCAGTGGCTGGCACTTGCCGAAACCATCCTGGCGGCAACGGTTTTTGTCGGGACCATCATGTTCATCCGGTCAACCCGTCATAACCCCGAAAAACCGGAGACAACAAAAAACCGCCCCTGACGACTGAGCGGTTTTTTCCGGGTAATCCGACGAATCAGACGTCGCCTTGCGCCCTCACCTTGTCCAGGGTCGTTTGCAGCTTGTTCAGCGCATTCAGGTAGGAACGCGCCGAAGCGATGACGATGTCCGTATCGGCACCATTGCCGTTGACGATGCGCCCCCCCTTGGAGAGGCGCGTCGTCACTTCACCCTGCGCATCGGTGCCGGTGGTGATCGCATTGACCGAATAGAGCAACAGTTCGGCACCGCTGCCGGCGATGCTTTCGATCGCCTTGAAGGTGGCATCGACCGGTCCGCCGCCTTCGGCCTCGGCCTTCTGCTCGATGCCACCGACGTTCAGGATCACCGACGCACGTGGCATCTCGCCGGTCTCCGAGGTCACCCGCGAATAAACCAGCTTGTAATGCTCCTGTTCCGGTGTCACGACCTCGTCGGAGACCAGTGCGTGCAAATCTTCGTCGAAGATTTCGTGCTTCTTGTCGGCCAGTTCCTTGAAACGGGCAAACGCGGCATTGAGCGCCTCGTCGCTATCGAGTTCGATACCCAGTTCCTGCAGGCGGGTCTTGAAGGCATTGCGCCCGGAATGCTTGCCCAGCACCAGTTTGTTCTGTGTCCAGCCGACATCCTGGGCACGCATGATTTCGTAAGTCTCGCGATGCTTGAGCACGCCGTCCTGGTGAATGCCGGACTCGTGCGCGAAAGCGTTCGCCCCGACTACCGCCTTGTTCGGCTGCACCGGGTAACCGGTGATCTGCGAAACCAGCTTGGAAGCGGGCACGATCTGCGTGGTATCGATGCGGGTTTCGACCGGAAAAATATCCGGACGGGTACGCACGGCCATGACGATTTCCTCAAGGGCCGCGTTACCGGCCCGCTCACCAAGGCCATTGATGGTGCATTCGACCTGACGGGCACCGGCCAGCACGGCGGCCAGCGAATTCGACACCGCCAGCCCGAGGTCATTGTGACAATGTACCGACCACACCACCTTGTCCGAATTCGGCACCCGCTCAATCAGGCGGCGCATGGTTTCGGCATACTGAAAGGGGATCGCATAACCGACGGTATCCGGAACATTGATCGTCCTGGCACCAGCCTTGATCACCGCCTCGAATACACGACACAGGAAATCAAGATCGGAGCGACCGGCATCCTCCGCCGAAAACTCGACATCGTCGGTGTATTGCCGCGCCCAGCCAATCGCCTTGACGGCCTGATCGACAACCTGATCCGGCGTCATGCGCAGCTTCTTCTCCATGTGAATCGGGGATGTCGCAATGAAGGTATGGATCCGTCCCGAAGCCGCAGGGCGAATCGCTTCGCCGGCCTTCGCTATATCGTTCTCGTTGGCTCGTGCCAACGAACAGACGGTGGATTCGCGAATCGCCTGAGAGATCGCTTGAATCGACTCGAAATCCCCCGGCGATGCGGCGGCAAACCCCGCCTCGATGACGTCGACCCGCATTTTCTCGAGTTGTCGGGCAACCCGGATCTTCTCCTCACGGGTCATCGAAGCGCCCGGACTTTGCTCGCCGTCGCGCAGGGTGGTATCAAAGATGACGAGATGCTGTTGCATGGAAAACTCCGGAATTCAGATGCTTTTACGCTTGATCAGTCCGATGGCGGCGATCACGTAACCCGACAGGCCATAGACCACAAAAAAAGCGAACAGCGCGATTTCGGGGCTGTAGGCGATCAACGCAAAGCCGAGGGCAATCGCTGCAATCACGAAGAAAGGTACGCTCTTCTTCAGATTGACGTCCTTGAAGCTGTAATAGCGAATATTGGAAATCATCGTCAGCCCGGCGAATACGGTCAGTACGCAGGCCAGCCAACGGACGTCACTGCCCGGCACGTCCGCCAGGATCATCACCCAAACCAGACCGGCAACCAGTGCAGCGGCAGCCGGCGACGGCAAGCCCTGGAAGAAACGCTTGTCGACCACTTCCAGGGTGGTATTGAAGCGCGCCAGACGCAGGGCGGCACCGGCGCAATAGATAAAGGCAGCGATCCAGCCCAGGCGCCCCAGATCGCGCAAGGCCCATTCGTACATGACCAGCGCGGGGGCGGCGCCAAAACTGACCATGTCGGATAGCGAATCGTACTCGGCGCCGAAAGCCGACTGGGTATTGGTCAGGCGGGCAACGCGGCCATCCAGGCCATCAAGCACCATGGCGATGAAGATGGCCATCGCGGCGCGTTCGAAATCACCCTGCATCGCCTGGACGATGGCGAAAAATCCGGCGAACAGGGCTGCCGTCGTGAAGAGGTTGGGCAGGACATAAATGCCGCGCCGCTTGACCTCGGGATTGAACAGGGCTTTGCGGGGTTTCAGTTCAGTCATGGGTAACAGCGATGATCCGGAACAGCCGAAGGATACACCCGGCCGAAGCCTATAAATGACTTGGGCGGTGCAGTCTCCTACACCGCCCAAAGCGAAGGTAGCGCTAGGCGCGCTCGCGCAGACAGTACGTCAGTACGGCAAGCGGGCGCAATGAGGCGCTACCGAGCCAGCGACCGGCTTAGTTCTTGGATTGGTCAACCAGCTTGTTCTTCTTGATCCACGGCATCATGTCGCGCAGCTTGCCGCCGACCACTTCGATCGGGTGGGCAGCGGTATTGCGGCGACGCGCAGTCATCGAAGGATAGTTGGTACGGCCTTCGAGGATGAACATCTTGGCGTAGTCACCGTTCTGAATGCGCTTCAGGGCGTTGCGCATGGCTTCGCGGGACTGGGCGTTGATGACTTCCGGGCCGGTCACGTACTCGCCGTATTCGGCATTGTTCGAGATCGAGTAGTTCATGTTGGCGATGCCACCTTCGTACATCAGGTCGACGATCAGCTTCAGTTCGTGCAGGCACTCGAAGTAGGCCATTTCCGGCGCGTAGCCGGCTTCGACCAGGGTCTCGAAGCCCATCTTGACCAGTTCGACGGCGCCGCCGCACAGAACAGCCTGCTCACCGAACAGATCGGTCTCGGTTTCTTCCTTGAAGTCGGTCTCGATGACACCACCCTTGGTGCCGCCGTTGGCTGCGGCGTAGGACAGGGCGATGTCCTTGGCCTTGCCGGTCTTGTCCTGATAAACGGCGATCAGGGACGGCACGCCGCCACCCTTCAGGTATTCGGAACGGACGGTGTGGCCAGGGCCCTTCGGCGCGATCATGATGACGTCGACGTCAGCGCGCGGCACAACCTGGTTGTAATGCACGTTGAAGCCGTGAGCGAAGGCCAGGGCAGCACCCTTCTTCAGGTTCGGGGCGACTTCCTCGTTGTACACCTGCGGAATGTTCTCATCCGGCAACAGGATCATGACCACGTCGGCGCCCTTGACAGCCTTGGCGATCTCTTCGACCTTCAGGCCGGCCGCTTCGGCCTTGGCCCACGAAGCACCACCCTTGCGCAGGCCGACGGTGACCTTGACGCCGGAGTCCTTCAGGTTCTGGGCGTGGGCGTGCCCTTGCGAACCGTAACCCACGATGGTGACCTTCTTGCCCTTGATGAGGGAGAGGTCGGCGTCCTTGTCGTAATAAACTTTCATGAAATCCTCTTTGTGGACAGATAGTTAGACTTTGAGAATGCGATCGCCACGGCCAATGCCGCAGACACCGGTACGCACGGTTTCGAGAATCAGGCCGGCATCGAGCGCGGCAATGAACGAATCGAGCTTGGCACTCGATCCGGTCAACTCGATCACGTAGGTCGATTCCGTGACATCAATGATGCGGCCACGGAAGATATCGGCCATCCGTTTCATTTCCTCGCGATCCTTGCCCGTCGCCCGAACCTTGATCAACATCAGTTCGCGCTCGGTATGAGCCGCTTCGGAAAGGTCAACCACCTTGACCACATCGACCAGCTTGTTGAGTTGCTTGGTGATCTGCTCGAGTACCTCGTCCGAGCCCCGGGTCAGGATGGTCATGCGCGACAGCGACGCGTCCTCGGTCGGCGCGACGGTCAGCGATTCAATGTTGTAACCGCGCGCCGAGAACAGGCCGGCAACGCGGGAAAGTGCACCCGATTCGTTTTCGATCAGGATGGAAATGATGTGACGCATATGCTTTTCCTCCCCCGCTTACAGATCTTCGGCGAGGATCATTTCGGTCAGACCCTTGCCGGCCGCCACCATCGGGAACACATTGGCACCAGGATCGATGATGAAGTCCATGAAGACCAGATCGTTCTTGTGCTCGGTAAAGGCCTTGCGCAATGCCGGCTCGACATCTTCCGGCTTTTCGATGCGCATGCCGACATGGCCATAGGATTCGGCCAGCTTGACGAAATCGGGCAGCGAGGTGACGTAGGACTGGGAATAACGCTTGGAATAGAACATCTCCTGCCACTGGCGGACCATGCCAAGCATGCCGTTGTTCAGGTTGATGATTTTGATCGGCAGTTCGAACTGCTTGCAGGTCGACAACTCCTGAATGCACATCTGGATCGAGCCTTCGCCGGTAACACAGGCCACCTGCGCACCCGGATTGGCAAACAGCACGCCCATCGCGTAGGGCAGACCGACCCCCATCGTGCCCAGACCGCCGGAATTGATCCAGCGACGCGGCTTGTCGAACTTGTAGTACTGCGCGGCGAACATCTGGTGCTGACCGACGTCCGAGGTGACAAAGGCATCGCCGCCGGTCACTTCGTAAAGCTTTTCGATCACGTACTGCGGCATGATGTGCGCACTCTGGCGGTAGGCCAGCGAATCGCGGCCGCGCCACTGATCGATCTGTTTCCACCAGTCGGCAACGTCGGGATCGGTCACGACGTCACCATCCAGCAGCTTGAGCATCTCGTCGAGCACCTCGTTTACGTTGCCGACGATGGGCACATCCACCTTGACGCGCTTGGAAATCGACGACGGATCGATATCGATATGGATGACCCGGCGCTTCTCCTGGCCGTAATGCTCCGGATTGCCGATCACGCGGTCGTCAAAGCGGGCGCCGACGGCAAATACCACGTCGGCGTAATGCATCGCATTGTTGGCCTCGAACGTACCGTGCATGCCGAGCATGCCGACAAACTGCGGATCAGTCGCCGGATAGGCACCCAAACCCATCAGGGTATTGGTGACCGGGAACTTCAGCTTGCGGGCCAGTACGGTCAGCTTCTCTGCCGCTTCGGACAGAATCACGCCGCCGCCGGCGTAAATGATCGGACGCTTGGCTTCCTGAAGAATCTGGACGGCTTTCTTGATCTGCCCCAGATGCCCCTTGACGACCGGATTGTAGGAACGCATCTGGACGGTCTTGGGGTAATCGAATTCACAGACCTGGGCCGTGATGTCCTTCGGGATATCCACAACCACGGGACCGGGTCGTCCGGTCGACGCAATATGGAAGGCCTTTTTGATCGTGACCGCCAGATCCTTGACGTCCTTGACCAGGAAATTGTGCTTCACGCAGGGGCGGGTAATGCCGACCGTATCGCACTCCTGGAAGGCATCCTGACCAATGTAGGCCGTTGGCACCTGACCGCACAGGACGACCATCGGGATCGAGTCGGAATAGGCGGTGGCAATGCCGGTCACGGTATTGGTCACACCAGGCCCGGAAGTCACCAGGGCAACCCCGACTTTCTGTGACGAGCGGGAATAGGCATCGGCAGCATGAACAGCAGCCTGCTCGTGGCGGACCAGGATGTGCTTGACCTCTTCCTGCTTGAAAAGGGCATCGTAAATGTGCAGCACGGAACCACCAGGGTACCCGAACACATATTCGACCTTTTCTTCTTGCAGGCACCTGATTACAATTTCCGCACCGCTGATCATCATACTCGAGCCTAAAAAAGCTGTTAGCGTGAAAAGGGCGTAACCTTAATCGACACCACGGTGACGGTCAAGGTGCATTGCCGCAGAACGCCCATCCGGCTCGTCCGACGAAAGAAACGCTCTGGCCACACCACATCAACTCTCGGGATTTCTCGAAAGCGTCGAACGGCGCGCCTTCAAGCAGGCCATGTTTGCCGTGCACGAAGAGGAAGCCGCACTGGACATCGTTCAGGACTCGATGATGAAGCTCGCCGAAAAATACGGCGATCGACCCGAAGAAGAGTTTCCGATGCTGTTCCAGCGCATCCTGCAGAACACCATCCGCGATTTCTACCGGCGCAGCAAGGTCCGCTCGATGTGGACTACCGTGCTTTCTGCCTTTGGTGGCGATGAGGACGACGAACACGACCCGCTCGACACGCTGCTTGGTGACCAGGACACCGACGGCCCCAGCACACCGGAAAGCGAACTATTGCGTAGCCAGACGCTGGCCGCGATCGAGGAAGAATTAAAAAAGTTGCCGGCACGTCAACGCGAAGCATTCATCATGCGTTACTGGGAAGACTTGGACGTTGCGGAAACGGCCAGCGCCATGGGTTGCTCGGAAGGTAGCGTCAAAACGCATTGCTCCCGCGCAACCCATACGTTGGCAGCAGCCCTGGCGGCAAAGGGGATCAGACTATGAACGAAATACAGAAAGCCTACAGAATCAAGCGGGCCCTGAACCACGGGCTCAAGGACATTCCGGCACCGGCCCTCCGACGCCTGGAGGCAGCCCGCCACCTGGCACTCGCCAACCAGAAACAGGAAGCGGCATCGATCGCCCTGATCGGTGCCGGCATGCGCACGACCGCTTTCCGCATCCCCGGACAGGCGCCGCGCATCCCCTATCTGAAGCAGATCATGGCGGTCACCGCCTTGCTGCTGGGCATGTGGATTTCCTTCTACTGGCACAGCACGCAATACGTCAGCGAACTGGAAGAAGTGGATAGCGCACTGCTTGCCGACGACCTGGACCCCGAAGCACTCATTGACCCGGACTTGCTTGAATGGCTGAAAGACGACTCCTCAGACGACACCTCGCTGGAGTGATTCTGGCGTTCGCGCTGTTCAGCCTGGCTCAGGCGGACACCCCGACGGCAGTCATCATCGGCACCCCGCCGCAACCCGAGTGGAGCGGACTGACGCAGACCCAGAAGGACGTCCTGCAACCTTTGGCCAAGGACTGGGACAGCATGGAGGCCGTTCGCCGCAAGACCTGGCTGGCGATTGCCGACCGCTATCACCGGATGGATCCGCCCGAGCAAGGACGAGTCCAGCAGCGCATGCGCGACTGGGTTCGACTGACGCCCGAGCAACGCGCCAAGGCACGAGGCAACTATCGCGAACTCAAGCAACTGTCGACCGAACAGAAACAGCTGATCAAACAGAAATGGTCAGCCTACAAGCAGTTGTCGGACGAAGAAAAACAGGCAATACGGGAAAAGCACAAGTCGTCGGCCTTACTGGCACCGCCCGCCCCTTCGCCCGAAACAGTCGAAATCGATGGTAACCTGCCGGCTTCGCCCGACTCGCCAAAATAAATGACTGTTGCCGTACCCGGCATGGGCCGCCGCCTGGTGTCCATGCTCTACGAAGGGCTCGTGCTCTTCGCCATCCTCATCGCCGGCTTTCTGTTTCCCCAGATCGTGCTGTCCGGCTTTGGCTTTCAGGCCAGCGGCCGGCTGCTGTGGATTCACTGTTTCCTGCTGCTGATGATGTATTTCACCTGGTTCTGGCTGCATGGCGGACAGACGCTGCCGATGAAAACCTGGAAGATTCGCCTGGTCGACCGCAACGGTGGACCGTTACGCCCGACCCAGGCGATCCTGCGCTACTGCGCGATGTTGCCCAGCACCCTGTTGTTCGGCGTCGGCATCCTGTGGGCCGTGTTCGACACCGACAAGCAGTTTCTGCACGACCGGATCGCCGGTACCCGACTGATCCGCGTTCCGGAGCCAGGATCAGCGCCGCTCGACCCACCAGATCATCGCACCGGCAGCGAGCAGGAACAGGGCTGACGGCGCTGCCGCGCTGGCGAACGGCGGCCAGGCATTGATCACGCCGAGATTCGAGAACAGGCCGTTCAGGGCATAGAACGCGATACCCAGCATCACGCCAGTGAATATCTTCAGACTGACCCCGCCGACCCGGTCATGGGCGTAGCCAAAAGGCAGCGCCAACGCCACCATGACCAACGCGGACAGCGGGTAGAGAAATTTCTTCCACATCGCAATCACGTAGCGATCCGTGTTCTGCCGGTTCTCTGCCAGATGCCGCGTGTAGCTGAAAATATTCATCAACGACATGCGTTCCGGCGGCACCATCAGCACGGCCAGCAGATTTGGCGTCACCGATGACGCCCAGACGTCCTCCGGCAATCGTTCGACACTGGCGCGGTCGCCGGCCAGCGCAGTGCGCACGACTTCCTGAATGCGCCAGCCGACCGTCTTGTCGAAACTGGCAGAGGCCGCATCGGTCACCGAAACCAGGGCGTTCCGGTCATCGAAACGATAGATGCGGATTCCTTCGAGAAAGGTTTGCGTCGTTACCCTGCGGATATTCACGAAGCTGCGCCCATCCTTGACCCAGACGCCACTCGAGAACCCCTGCTGGGCCACGACGCGGTTCAGCGCATTGGCCTTGATTTCATGCGCCAGCTTTTCGGTGAAAGGAACCAGCACCTCGCCGATCAGGAAAGTCAGCACAGCCAGCAGCAGGGCGGCACGGCACAAGGTGCCGAGAAGTCCTGCGGTCGACATCCCGGAAGCCCGCAAAACTGTGATCTCGGAATGACGCGCCATCGTCGACAAGGCATACAACGCACCGATCAGGCAGGCAATCGGTACCAGTTCGTACACCAATCCCGGCAGACTGAGCGCGACGACCAGCGCTGCACGCCAGATGTCGTAAGTTCCCGAGCCGACCCGACGCAACTCGTCGACAAAGTCGAAAAAGGAGAAGAGCGCCAGAAAGGCCAGCAACACAAGCATCACTGCCGCCAGCACTTCGCGCTGCAGGTAGCGCTGGTAGAGCGCGTTGGACAGGATGGACGGCATCGATCAAAGCCCCTTGCGACGGAACGGGCTGCGCAGGACCATGCGCCGGCGGAAAAGCAGCAGCAACGGCAGCAGCATCAGCAGATGTGGCGCCCAGACACCGATCGAGAACGGCACCAGTCCGCGCCCAACCCAGGCCTGAACGACGGAAATCAGATTGCTGTAGATGGCGTAAACCAGAATGGCGATCAGCATGTTGGCCGAGCGCCCGGCACGCGGATTGACGTACGAAAGCGGGATCGCCAGCAAGGCGAGAATCACCGCCGAAACGGGAATGGCGATCCGCCACAGCAATTCCGCACGAGCACCGTTGCCAGGCTCTTCGAGCAGATCGAGGATATCCATCCGCTTCGGCGAATTACTGCCCGGCTTGATGTCGCTCTCTTCCGTCATCACCTGATAACGCTCGAACGCCATCACCTTGAATGCCGCACTTCCCGGCTGAACCTCGTAGCGCCGCCCGTTTTCGAGCACCACCGCCCGTTGACCGCCGCCCACCGTCTCCAGATAACCGGCATCGGACATCACCACGCCCAGCTTGCCATCCTGCACATTGGCCACAAAGACATTGCCGACACGCTCGCTTTCACCGGGAATCTCCTCGACGAAGAACACCCGCTGACCATTGCCCACTTCCTTGAACGCCCCCGGTGACAGGCGCGAAAGCTCGGAGCGCGCCGCCAGCACGCCCCGGTAGTCTTCCTGTGCCTGATTCGCCCACGGCGTCAGCACGACAGCCAAGGCAGCGACGGCCAGCACGATCGGCAGCGAAAATACCAGCACCGGCCTGACCCACGCCGTCAGCGGCAAACCGCTGGACAGCCAGACCACCATCTCGGAATCGCGATACAAGCGGGACAACGAGAGCAGGATGGCGACGAACAACGTCAAGGTCAGCAACATCGGCAGGAATTTCAACGCGCCGAAGCCGAGCAGGGTGATCACCCCTTCGGGCGCAAGACGGCCGCCCGCCGCATCCTTGAGCAGACGAATCAACTGGATGGAGGTGAGAATGGCCAGCAACGCGACACTGATGCCAGCCGCTGCCTGAGCAAATTCGCGCCGGACGGCACGCTCGAATATCATGCTTTGACGAAACTGAAAAAATGCAGGGATAATCCCGCGGATACCGATATTTCCTGGACCAGGAGCAGCGCGTGGAATTTAGCATAAAAAGCGGCAGCCCGGAGAAGCAGCGCAGTGCCTGCGTCGTGGTGGGTGTGTTCGAGCCGCGAAAATTGAGTTTTCCGGCGGAGCTCATCGACAAAGCCGCTGGCGGCTATCTCGCCGACGTCATCCGTCGCGGCGACATGGAAGGCAAGGCGGGCACCACGCTGTTGCTGCACAGCGTCCCGGGGACACTCAGCGACCGCGTACTGCTGGTCGGCCTGGGCAAGGAAAAGGATTTCCGGGAAAAGGAATTCACCGCCGCCGTCCGTACTGCCGTCAGAACACTGAACGACACCGGCGCCTTCGACGCGACGCTGTTCCTGACCGAGTTGCCGGTCAAGAAGCGCGATGTGACCTGGCGCGTTCGTCAGGCCGCATGTACCGCCATCGACGCCACTTACCGCTTCGATCAGTTCAAGTCGAAGAAGGAAGAGGTACGCCGTCCGCTGCGCAAGCTGACACTGGCCGTCGAGCGGCGCAACGAACTGACCCAGGCCGAAACGGCGCTCAACCAGGGCACTGCGATCGCCGAAGGCATCGCCCTGGCCCGCACGCTGGGCAACCTGCCCCCCAATGTCTGCCACCCCACGTATCTGGCCGAGCAGGCCAGAGCACTGGCCGACGAGTTCAAGCTCGACTGCGACATCCTCGAACGCGCCGACATGGAAAAGCTGGGCATGAACGCCTTGCTTGCCGTCGCCCGCGGCGCCCACCAACCGCCGAAACTGATCGTCCTCCACTACCGTGGCGGCCCGGCCGCCGGCAAACCGGTCGTTCTGGTCGGCAAGGGCGTCACCTTCGACACCGGCGGCATCTCGCTGAAACCGGCTGCCGAAATGGACGAAATGAAGTTCGACATGTGCGGTGCCGCCAGCGTTCTCGGCACGCTGAAAGCAGTTGCCCGGATGGCGCTGCCGATCAACCTGACGGTCATCGTGCCGGCCACCGAGAACATGCCGGGCGGCAATGCCACGCGGCCTGGCGACATCGTCACCTCGCTGTCCGGACAAACCATCGAGATTCTCAACACCGACGCCGAAGGCCGGCTGATCCTGTGCGACGCCCTGACCTACGCCGAACGTTTCGAGCCGACCACGGTGATCGACGTCGCCACGTTGACCGGCGCCTGCGTCGTTGCACTGGGACAAGTGGCCAGCGGTCTCTTCTCGAGCAAGGACAGCCTGGCCCGCGACCTGCTCGACGCCGGCGAAGAAGCACTGGATCGCGCCTGGCACATGCCCCTGTGGGACGATTACCAGGAACTCCTGAAGAGTCCGTTTGCCGACATGGGCAACATCGGCGGCCGCTACGGCGGCGCAATCACCGCGGCCTGTTTCCTGTCGCGCTTCACCAAGCAGTATGACTGGGCTCATCTGGACATCGCCGGCACCGCCTGGAAGTCCGGTGCCGACAAGGGCGCCACCGGCCGCCCGGTGCCGCTGCTGGTGCACTGGCTGATGCAGCAGGCCGGTTCGGGCGAATGACCCAGGTTTTTTTCTATCACGGCGCCAGCGACCGCATCGCCGCCGCCTGCGCCCTGATCGGCGGCGCCTGGGCAAAACGCCGGCCGCTGATCATCTACGCACCGGAAAAACAGGTGGCGGACAGCGTCGACCGCAGCCTGTGGACCGCCAATCAGTTGAGTTTCATTCCGCATTGCCGGGCCGACTCACCACTGGCCGCCGAAACGTCGATCCTGATCGCCGACCGACTCGACGCGCCAGCCCAGCAGGAACGGCTGATGAACCTGTCGCGCGAACAGCCGCCGGGTTACCAGCGCTTTGCAAGCCTGGTCGAGGTCGTCGGCCAGGACGAGGAAGACCGGCTGGCCGCGCGCGAGCGGGTTCATCGCTACAAGGAAGCGGGCTGCGACGTCCGTTACTTCGACCTCAGCCAGCGCTGACGCCATGCCCAGCCCCATCCTCGCCCGGGCCGACGCTTTGATGCAACGCCGCCGCGCCAGCCTGGCCGACGGCGACGACGTACCGGTCCTGACCGACGCGGTGGTCAATGACGAAGACGACATTCCGCTGCTGCTCGACGCGGAAACGGCCGCTCCCACTACCGCCGAGCAGCCGGCCACCGATTCGCCGCCCTCGCCGAGCGCAGCACTTCGGGAGGAAGAACGCTTCAGCACCGACGAGGAACGCGAACTCTTGATCACCGCACTGACCGAACGGGTTGTACTGCGCCTGCAGACTGAAATCCCGCGGCTGGTCGCCGTCGCCGTGCGGGAATTCCTCGACGAACAGCAGCGCCAGTCCTGACACGAGCCGACGAGCAGGCAGCGGCGTCCGGTATAATTGCCGGTTTTCCGTTTTCCCTTCCCGCGCCGCCATGGAACTCGCCAAAGCCTTCGAACCCGCCGATATCGAACGTCGCTGGTATCCCGAATGGGAAACCAGAAATTACTTCGCCGCCGGGGTCGACCGCAGCAAACAGGACAATTTCTGCATCCTGCTGCCGCCGCCCAACGTCACCGGCACGCTGCACATGGGTCATGGCTTCAACCAGACCATCATGGACGCGCTGACCCGCTACTACCGGATGAAGGGCGCCAACACGCTGTGGCAGCCGGGCACCGATCACGCCGGCATCGCCACGCAGATCGTCGTCGAGCGCCAACTGGACGCGCAAGGCATTTCCCGGCACGACCTCGGCCGCGAGAAATTCCTGGAGAAGGTTTGGGAGTGGAAGGAATACTCCGGCGGCACCATCACCCGCCAGATGCGCCGCATGGGCACCAGCCCGGACTGGAAGCGCGAGCGCTTCACGATGGACGCCGGCCTCAACAAGGTCGTCACCGAAACCTTCGTCCGCCTGTACAACGAAGGCCTGATCTACCGCGGCAAGCGTCTGGTGAACTGGGATCCGAAGCTGCATACCGCCGTCTCCGACCTGGAAGTCGTGCAGGAGGAGGAAGACGGCTTCATGTGGCAGATCCGCTACCCGCTGGCCGATGGCAGCGATAGCCTGGTGGTCGCCACGACGCGTCCGGAAACCATGCTCGGCGATACCGCCGTGATGGTCCACCCGGAAGACGAGCGCTACAAGCACATGATCGGCAAGACGGTGAAGCTGCCGCTGACCGGCCGCGAAATCCCGATCATCGCCGACAGCTACGTCGATCTCGAATTCGGCACCGGCTGCGTCAAGGTCACGCCGGCGCACGATTTCAACGACTACGCGGTCGGCCAGCGCCACGGCCTGCCGATGATCTCGATCCTGACCCTGGACGGCAAGATCAACGACCACGCGCCCGAGAAGTATCGCGGCCTCGACCGTTTCGACGCCCGCAAGGCCGTCGTCGCCGACCTCGAAGAACAAGGCATCCTGGTCAAGGTCGACAAGCACAAGCTGAAGGTGCCGCGCGGCGACCGTACCGGCGTGGTCATCGAGCCGATGCTGACCGACCAGTGGTTCGTCGCCATGTCCAAGCCCGGCGCCGACGGCAAGTCGATCACCGAGAAGGCGCTCGACGTCGTCCACTCCGGCGAGATCAAGTTCTACCCGGAAAACTGGGTCAACACCTACAACCAGTGGCTGAACAACATCCAGGACTGGTGCATCTCCCGCCAGCTCTGGTGGGGCCACCAGATTCCGGCCTGGTACGGCGTCAATGGCGAGGTCTTCGTCGCGCACAGCGAGGAAGAAGCCCGTCACCTGGCCGATCAGGCCGGTTACGCCGGCCAGTTGCAGCGTGACGAAGACGTCCTCGACACCTGGTATTCGTCCGCCCTGTGGCCCTTCTCGACGCTGGACTGGTCCGGCGACGAGGCGACCGACGCGGCCAACCAGGTGCTGCAGCAATACCTGCCGTCGTCGGTGCTGGTCACCGGCTTCGACATCATCTTCTTCTGGGTCGCCCGCATGGTCATGATGACCAAGCACATCACCGGCAAGATCCCGTTCAAGCACGTCTATGTGCACGGCCTGATCCGCGACGGCGAAGGCCAGAAGATGTCCAAGTCCAAGGGTAACGTGCTCGACCCGATCGACCTGATCGACGGCATCGGTATCGACGCGCTGGTCGAGAAGCGCACCTTCGGCCTGATGAATCCGAAGCAGGCCGAGAGCATCGCCAAGAAGACCAAGAAAGAATTCCCGGACGGCATTCCGGCCTTCGGCACCGACGCGCTGCGCTTCACCTTCGCCTCACTGGCCAGCCCGGGCCGCGACATCAAGTTCGACCTGAACCGCTGCGACGGCTACCGCAACTTCTGCAACAAGCTGTGGAACGCCACGCGCTTCGTGCTGATGAACGTCGAAGGCCACGATCTGGCGCTGGAACACCAGCAGCACGGTCCGAGCTGCGGCGGCAACGCGCCGCTCGAATTCTCCTTCGCCGACCGCTGGATCGTCAGCCAGCTGCAGAAGGTCGAGCAGGAAGTCGCGCAGCATTTCACCGATTACCGTTTCGACCTGATCGCCCAGGCCATCTACAAGTTCATCTGGGACGAGTTCTGCGACTGGTACCTGGAAATCGCCAAGGTGCAGATGCAGACCGGCAACGAGGCACAGCAGCGCGGCGCCCGCCGGACCCTGGTGCGCACGCTTGAAGCCATCCTGCGCCTCGCCCATCCGCTGATCCCGTTCATCACCGAGGAACTGTGGCAGACGGTGGCGCCCATTGCCGGCCGCAAGACGCACGACTCGATCATGCTCACCGCCTACCCGCAAGCCGAGGACTACAAGATCGACACCGCCAGCGAGGCCAAGGTCGAGCGCCTGAAGGCCCTGGCTTACGCCTGCCGCAACCTGCGTGGCGAGATGGGCCTGTCGCCGGCGCAGCGCACGCCGCTGCTGGTGGCCGGCGGCGGCGAGGAAATCGCCGAATTCGCACCGATCCTGGCCGCCCTGGCCAAGCTCTCCGAGGTCCAGATCGTCGCCGACATGCCGGAAGACGCGATGGCGCCGGTCGCCGTCGTCGGTGAAATCCGCCTGATGCTCAAGGTCGAGATCGACGTCGCGGCCGAGAAGGAGCGCCTGAAGAAGGAAATCGAAAAGCTCGAAAAGCAGATTTCCATCGCTCAGGGCAAGCTTTCCAACGAAGGCTTCGTCGCTCGTGCGCCGGCCGCCGTCGTCGACCAGGAAAAACAGCGCGTCGCCGAATTCACGGCCACGCTGGAAAAACTCAAGCCGCAACTGGCCAAACTGGGCGACTGACATGAACGGACCGCAACACACCGAGCGCTTCTCGCGCATCTTCACCGCCTTCATGGTGTATTGCGTACTGGTCTGGTTGTGGGGCCTCGGCCTGTTCATGCTGTGGCCGTGGCAGAAGGGCGGCGAATGGTTGCCCGATTATCCGGTCGTCGTGCATTGCGCCGGCGAACAGGATTGCCCGATACCGGTCGGCAAGCTCGACGAAGCGCGCGCCGACGGCCGTCTGCTGGCCCTGATGCCAAAGGACGATACCGGCGAGACGGCTTACGAATCGATCACCGTACAGTGGAAGAAAGTGGCGGGCGGCATGCAGGTCAAGGCTTCCGCCTGGAACTTCCAGACCACCGTGCGTTACCGCATCGAGGACGACCGACCGGTCCTGCTCGAATACCAGGAAATCGGCGGCAAGGTCTTCCTGTACGCATTGCTCGGCGCCCTCCTCTCGCTCGGCCTGCTTTACCTGAACAAGCGGCGCAAGGCTGACTGAAAAATAACGGATTTCCACGGTCGACCGTGGAAATCGCTAAATTTCGCCGGTCGACCGCAGGCGAACGCGGATCAAGCCGCGCAAGGCATTGCCCAGCCAGAAACCGTCGCTCAGATCGGCCGGATACAGCACGGCCTCCCTGGCCTTGCCCTGCGCCAGCAGGCTGTCGCGCAACACGCCGGGCAAGGCGCCGCTGCTCAGCGGCGGTGTCAGCAAGTAGCCGTCGCGCTCGACAAAAACATTGCTGCGTGCGCCTTCGGCAACTTCGCCGCGCCGGTTGAGGAAAACCGCATCGAACACCGCCCCGTCGGCCGGCAAGCCGGCGAGCGCCGCATCGTATTCGGCCCGCTCCGTGGTTTTGTGCCGACGCAGCGGATCGTCGGCGTCGATCCGTACCTCGGCCAGTACCGCCAGTCGCTCGTTCGGCGCCGCCGCTTCAAGCGGAAAGGCCGCCACCTCGATCCGCCCGGCCTTGTCCAGCGTCAGACGCACGCGCCAGGTTCCGGCGACCGGTTGCGCTGCCAGTGCGCGGAACAAGCCTTGCTCGTCGATCGGGAATCCCAGCCAGGCGGCGGAACGCTTGAGCCGTGCGTAATGTCCCGCCCACATCGGATAGACGCCGTTGTCGCGGCGCAAGGTTTCGATCAGCTTGATGCCGGGATCGAGATCGCGCAGGAACGCCAGTTTCAGGGCGCACTCCTGCCATTCCGCCGCCGGATCGGAATCGGCGACGATGCCGCTGCCGACGCCGACCCGCCCACGCCCGCCGGCCGCGATCTCCAGCGTGCGAATCGCCACGTTGAGCCGGAAATCGCCGTCCGGCGCCAGCCAGCCGAGGGCACCGGTATACAAGCCGCGCGGCGCGTTCTCCAGTTCGCCGATGATCTGCATCGCGCGGATTTTCGGCGCACCGGTGATCGAACCGCAGGGAAACAGCGCCTCCAGGATGTCGCCGAAACTCGCATCGGGCGCCATCGCCGAAATTTCCGAGACCATCTGGCGCACCGTCGGGTAATCCTCGACGTCGAACAGGCGCTCGACACGCACGCTGCCCGGTGTGGCGATGCGTCCGAGATCGTTGCGCAACAGATCGACGATCATCAGGTTTTCCGCCCGGTCCTTGGGCGAGTCGCGCAGTTGCGCCAACGGCGCGGCAAGCGGTGCGGTGCCTTTCATCGGTCGGGTACGCAGACGACCGGCCCGTCGCTCGACGAACAGTTCCGGCGACAGCGAAACGACGGCACTCCGGCCATCGCCGACAAAACCGCCGTAGCCGGCCGGCTGACGTTCGCGCAGCGCCGCGTACAGGTCGAGCGGGTGGCCGAAAACCCGGCAATCCAGCGGGAACGTGAAATTGACCTGATAACAGTCACCGGCCGAAATCCACGCCTTGATGCGGTCGACCGCAGCAAGATAGGTTTTTTCGTCGCGCGACGAGCAAAGGCCGCCGACGCCGGCCGCCCGGCCGGGACGCTGGCGGCTCAGCCACGCTTCGGCCTCCGGTACCGTCAAGCGTCGACAGTCGGCAAAGCGCCAGAAACGCGCGAGTGGGCGCTCACCCGGCGACCACTGGGACGGCGCCGATTTCGGTTCCAGCAGATGACCGAGCTCGTAGTCGAGGGCAACGACAGTCCAGGCCGGACGCGCCGTCAGCTCGGCCAGCGCGGCATCGAAGCTGCTGCGGTCGACGACCTCGATACAGGAAAAAAGGCCGCTGAAAAGCCAAGCGGCGGGTTCGCCTTGCGGCGCCCGCCGATCTTCAAGGAAAGCGACGAAATCGGGGTTTATTTGCGCTTCAGGTAAAACTCGAAGACATTGTTCACCTCGCGCTGATCGACCAGCTCGTTGCCGGTCTGCTTGGCGAAGGCGGGGAAATCCTTGAGGGAACCCGGATCGGTCGCCTGCACGCGCAGCACCTGACCGGATTCCATATCGGCCAGCGTCTTCTTGGTACGCAGGATGGGCAACGGACAGTTCAGCCCCTTGACGTCGAGGTCGCGATCAAATTCCATGGTCGTATTCACAAAACACAGTGCCGCGATTCTACCCTCAATTGCGCTGCGCCTTCATTTCTTCGACACGCTGCAACTTGAGTTCGCGCAAACGCGCGTCGATCGACGACATCTCGTAAAAATTGGCGTCACCGGCCTTCTGCGCCAGTTCAAGCTGGCCGATCGCCCCTTGCGTCTGGCCCTGCAAGGCGAACACCTCGGCCAGTGCACGATGCTGCATCGCCTGCCGTCCCTGGCCGGCATAGGCCAGCGCCCGCAACTTGTGCAGCCGCACATCCTGCGGATTGGCCAGTAACTGCTCCTCGGCGAAACGCAAGGTTTCGTCGTAGCGCCTCAACTCGCCCAGGGCATCGCCGTAACCGTAGATCAGCGCAGTGTTCTGCGGGTAGCGCTGCATCGCTTCGCGATAGATGCGCAAGGCCTCGACGCCCTGGCCGTTGGCCAGGCGGATCTGCGCCGCCAGCCGTTCCAGCATCGCCGATGGCTGGTGCATGGCACGCGCAGCATCGATCTCGCGCGCCGCCGCCGCCCAGTCGCGCGCCCGGAAAAAGGCCTGCGCCAGCCCGTAACGGACAACCACCTCATTGCTGAACTTGCGCGCCTGCAGCAATTGGCTGAAGTCCTTGATCGCCTCCGCCGGCAAGCCCTGGTTTGCCCGCAATCGGGCCCGCACCAACTGGAAGTCCAGGCTGTCGGCAATCTGCCGGTACGGCAGCGCGCGTTCCCGGTTCTGCATGTCCGACATGCGCTCGCCGCTCAACGGGTGAGTCCGCAAATAAGCTGTCGCGCTGCTCTCGTACAGGCGCGCGGACTGCTGCAGTCGCTCGAAGAATTGCGCCATGCCGCGTTCGTCGAAACCGGCCTTGGACAAGGTGTCGAACCCGAGACGATCGGCCTCCCGCTCGTAATCCCGGGAAAACGCCAGTTGCGCCGACAGCGCACCGGCCTGGCTAGTGGCGATGGCCGCCGTTGCCACCTGGCCGTTGGAGCGGGCTGCCAGCAAGGCCAAGCCCATCGCCACCATCGACGCAATGCTGACCTTTTTCGACTGATAGATCTGGCGCGCGATATGGCGCTGGGTCACATGCGAGATTTCATGGGCCAGCACACCGGCCAGCTCCGACTCGCTCTGTGCCGCCAGAATCAACCCGGTGTGCACACCGATATAGCCGCCAGGCATCGCGAAAGCGTTGATGCTGGGATCGGCAATGGCAAAGAACTGGAATCCGAAGCCGGGATCGGCACTGAACGACGCCAGCCGATTGCCCAGCTGATTCAGGTAGAACTCGACGTCGGGATCGTCGAGATAAGCCGCCTCGCGCCAGCGAATCTCATGCATGATCTGCTGGCCGATACGCTTCTCCGCCGCAATCGGCAGATCCTCCGCCGCCACGTCGCCCAGTTCAGGCAATTCGTGGGCCGACACACTGCTCGCGGCGAGCAGGGAAGCCAGAAGCAAGGCGGCGAGACGTCGGGAAAAAGCCATGGGTGCTATGATATTCCATCCCGCGCGACGGTCCAGCCGGCGCTTTGTAACCGAAAGCAAGTCATCGTGACCGATTCCCCCTTGACCCATTTCGACGCCACCGGCCAGGCCCACATGGTGGATGTCGGCAACAAACCGGAAACCGCCCGTATCGCCCGTGCCGCCGGTACCATCCGCATGCAGCCGGAAACGCTGGCCCTGATTCGCGACGGCTCGGCCAAGAAAGGCGATGTTCTCGGTATCGCCCGCATTGCCGCGATTCAGGCGGCCAAGCGCACCGGCGACCTGATCCCGCTGTGCCATCCGATCGGTCTGACCCGCGTCGCCGCCGAATTCGCCATCGACGACACCGACAGCGCCGTCCACTGCTCGGTCACCGCCGAATGCTTTGGGCGCACCGGTATCGAGATGGAAGCGCTGATAGCGGTTTCCGTCGGCCTGCTGACCATCTACGACATGTGCAAGGCCGTCGATCGGGGAATGCGCATCGAAGGCGTGCGTCTGATCGAAAAGAAGGGCGGCAAGTCGGGGCACTGGATCGCCGACTGACCTGTCGGCGGCACGATGCCCGAAATCGGTGCAGACGCACCAGCACGCATCATTTCGAAGTCACTACAGACAATAAAAAAGCCCGCCGGAGCGGGCTTTGCATGTTCCTGAACGGCAGCGAATCAGGCGCGCTGGATATTCGAAGCCTGTTTGCCTTTCGGGCCCTGGACGACTTCGAAGGAAACCTTCTCGCCTTCCTTGAGGGTCTTGAAGCCGTTCATGTTGATCGCGGAGAAATGGGCGAAGAGATCTTCACTGCCATCATCCGGCGTGATGAAACCAAAACCTTTTGCGTCGTTGAACCACTTGACGGTACCGATTGCCATGTTTGCTACTTTCCTACAAAACGAATGAACTTCCGGGTCTCCCCGACTCCCTGTTTGAGCTCAATAACGCGGCGCCCCCGGCAACCTCGATACAGCTTGAAGCCAAACAAAGACGCTTTCTACGCCTGTTGAATGATGACGTCAACAGGTTTGGTTGATGCAGCGCAAAATCCTCGGGCAAGGGAATTGCTAGGCAATCAATGAATTTGTCGCAGTCACTCCCGTAACCCCGGTTGCAGATTGGAAAGGACTGTATAAGAATCGGACGCATGGCTACGAAGATTCAGGAAGGCGGACAGCTAGAGGCTTTGCGCAGCAAGCCGGCGCCGCCACGGATGTACAAGGTGGTGTTGCTGAACGACGATTACACACCGATGGATTTCGTCATCACCGTTCTGCAGCGTTTTTTTTCGTTGGACACTGAACAAGCGACGCGAATCATGCTCAAAGTTCACAACGAAGGCCGTGGCGTCTGTGGGGTTTATCCCCGCGACATCGCAGCAACGAAGGTTGAACAGGTCATTGCTTTCGCCCGCCAGAACCAACACCCGCTCGCCTGCATCATGGAGGAAAACTGATGATTGCCCAGGAACTCGAAGTCAGCCTGCACATGGCCTTCGTCGAGGCGCGTCAAAAACGCCACGAGTTCATTACCGTCGAACATCTGCTGCTGGCATTGATCGACAATCCCTCCGCGGCCGAAGCCCTGCATGCCTGTGGTGCGAAAACCGACACGCTGCGTAAGGATCTGAACAATTTCATCACCGAACACACGCCGACGGTTTCCGGCGAGGACGACATCGACACGCAGCCGACCCTCGGCTTCCAGCGCGTCATCCAGCGGGCCATCCTGCACGTGCAGTCGTCGGGCAAGAAGGAAGTCAACGGCGCCAACGTGCTGATCGCGATTTACGGCGAGAAGGATTCGCACGCGGTGTATTTCCTGCAAAAGCAGGGCGTCACGCGGCTGGACGTGGTCAATTTCGTGTCGCACGGCATCAGCAAGGTGCCGCAGCAGAAGGCGGTGCCGGAAAGCGAGGTCGATAGCGAGACCGAAAAGGCCGATGCCGGACCGCTTGAGCAATACACCATCAACCTGAACGCCCTGGCGTTGCAGAACAAGATCGACCCGCTGATCGGCCGCGACAAGGAACTGGAACGCGTGATCCAGATTCTCTGCCGCCGACGCAAAAACAATCCGTTGCTGGTCGGCGAGGCCGGCGTTGGCAAGACGGCCATCGCCGAAGGCCTGGCCCGCCGCGTGGTCGAGGGCGAGGTGCCGGAAGTGCTCGCCCAGGCCAACGTCTATTCGCTGGACATGGGTGCCCTGCTCGCCGGCACCAAGTACCGGGGCGACTTCGAGCAACGCCTGAAGGGTGTCTTGAAAGCGCTGCAGGACAATCCGCATGCGGTCCTGTTCATCGACGAAATCCATACGCTGATCGGGGCCGGCTCGGCCTCGGGCGGTACGCTCGATGCCTCCAACCTGCTCAAGCCGGCACTCTCTTCCGGCCAACTGAAGTGCATCGGTGCCACGACCTACACCGAATTCCGCGGCATCTTCGAGAAGGACAGTGCACTGTCGCGGCGCTTCCAGAAGGTCGATGTGGTCGAACCGTCGGTCGCCGAGACCATCGAAATCCTCAAGGGCCTGAAGGCGCGCTTCGAGGCCCACCACGGCATCAAGTATTCGGCGACGGCGATCTCGTCGGCCGTCGAACTGTCGTCGCGCTACATCACCGACCGCCATCTGCCGGACAAGGCAATCGATGTGATCGACGAAGCCGGTGCGGCACAGCGCATCCTGCCCAAGTCGAAGCAGAAGAAGACCATCGGCAAGACCGATATCGAGGAAATCGTCGCCAAGATCGCCCGCATCCCGTCGCAACACGTGACGATGGACGATCGCAGCGCACTGAAGAACCTCGACCGCGACCTGAAGGCGACCGTCTTCGGTCAGGACAAGGCGATCGATGCACTGGCCAAGGCGATCAAGATGGCGCGCTCCGGTCTCGGCAATCCGGGCAAGCCGATCGGTTCCTTCCTGTTCTCCGGTCCGACCGGGGTCGGCAAGACCGAAGTCGCCAAGCAACTGGCCTATTGCATGGGGGTCGAACTGATCCGCTTCGACATGTCCGAGTACATGGAACGCCACGCCGTCTCCCGGCTGATCGGCGCCCCGCCGGGCTACGTCGGTTTCGACCAGGGCGGCCTGCTGACCGAGGCGGTCACCAAGAAGCCATACAGCGTGCTGCTGCTCGACGAAATCGAGAAGGCGCACCCGGACATCTTCAACATCCTGCTGCAGGTGATGGACCACGGCACGCTGACCGACAACAACGGACGCAAGGCGGATTTCCGCAACGTCGTGCTGATCATGACCAGCAACGCCGGCGCGGCGGAACTGCAGAAGTCGAGCATGGGCTTCACGTCGAGCAAGGAAATCGGCGACGAGATGCAGGAGATCAAGCGCCTGTTCACGCCGGAATTCCGCAACCGGCTGGATGCGATCATCTCCTTCCGTGCGCTGGATCACGAGATCATCCTGCGGGTCGTCGACAAGTTCCTGATGCAGCTGGAAGAACAGTTGCACGAGAAGAAGGTCGATGCCCACTTCACGGATGCCGTCAAGGAAATGCTCGCCGAACGCGGCTTCGATCCCTTGATGGGAGCCCGGCCGATGGCTCGCCTGATCCAGGACACGATCCGCTCGGCGCTGGCCGACGAGCTGCTGTTCGGCCGTCTGGCCAACGGCGGGCATGTCACGGTCGACCTCGACAAGGAAGGAAAAATCCAGCTCGACTTCGCCGAGGAAAAAAGCGAAGCCACCGTCTGACGATTGCCTTCCGGTCAAAAAGCCGTGCAAGATTGCACGGCTTTTTTATTTCCGGAGACAAGCATGAGCTTCAAGACCCCCGACCTGTGCGACGAATTCGAGGCCGAGCTGGGCAAGACGGTGCGCGTCGTCGCTCCGATGTTTCAGCGCTACGGTGGCCGTACGGCTTTTTGCGGCGAAATCGTCACGCTGAAGATTTTCGAGGACAACACGCTGGTCCGCGAGATTTTCAATGAGCCGGGTCACGGCAAGGTGCTGGTCATCGACGGTGGCGGCTCGTTGCGCTGCGCGCTGGTTGGCGATCAGCTGGCCATCCTGGCCCACAAGAACGGCTGGGAAGGCGTTGTTGTCTACGGCTGCATCCGCGACTCGGGCGACATCAACGGGATCGACATCGGTGTCCGCGCACTGAACACGCATCCGCAGAAGACCGTCAAGAAAGGCATCGGCGACCGCAACCTGGCCCTGACTTTCGGTGGTGTCACCTTCCATCCCGGGGAATGGCTGTATGCCGACGAGGACGGCGTGCTGGTCTCGGCTAAAGCGCTGACCCAGGCATGAAAAAAACCGGGGATCGCCCCGGTTTTTCCTGTTTTTCCATCGTCGACCGCAGGATCAGCCTTCGAGCAGTACCGAGCTCTCGCAGCCGACACGCACCGTGCCCCAGTGGCGACCTTCCAGCATGATCGGCATATTGATTTCCGAAAGGATTTCACCGGTATCCCGGGCATAGGTCTGAACCAGCAGGGGCTGCGCGTTCTTGGCACCGCGCAGCCCGGTCGCATCGTCCCAGATGCGCCGAGTGCGGTTGCCGACCAGGTCGGCCTGGTAATTGCCGGTCAGCGCCTGCGAGAACTTCAGGTTGTGGATCGCGCCGTAGGCATTGCTATCGACGATCAGCGCGTAAACCCCGCCTTTCAACCCGCCCAGCGCATTTTCAAGCAGCGGCTGGACCTGCTGTTCGAAGACGCGGCAGTAACCCACTTCGTATTTCTGGGGATTGGTTCCCGGCAGCGCCCGGTAGTTGCGATCCCAGACGTCGACGCCCGACTTGGCCAACTCCCGCAACTTGTCCTGGATCGCATCGCGGAAGCGGCGCGCCTGATCGACGTTGAAGTCGAAGGCACCACGGCCGATCTTGAAGCGCGACACTAGCTCCTGAACGCTTTCCGTCGCCTGACTGAGCAACTGCGTCGTCTGTTCGGACTCTTTCATGCTGCCCGCCACCTCGTCCGACAGGTCATGCACCTGACGGACCGAATCATGCACCTGGGCGTTGGTTGCCGTCAGTTCTTCCATGGCCGTCGCGATCTGGTTGAGCTGGTCGCCGGTTCGCTCGAAATCGCCGACCATGCGCTGGAATTCGCCGGACGAACGTTCGACGACTTCGCGCGTGGTCCGGATATCGGCGTTGATCAGATCGTTCTCGCGCTGCGTCTCGCGCACCAGATCGATCATGCCGCCGATATTGACGGTGATTTCCTGGGTGGCGACGTTAACCCGTTCGGCCAGTTTGCGGACCTCGTCGGCGACGACCGCGAAGCCCCGGCCCATCTCACCGGCACGAGCCGCCTCGATCGCCGCATTCAGCGCCAGCAGGTTGGTCTGGTCGGCGATCTCCCGGATCAATCCGGCGATCTGCTTGATGCTGTCCGAGCGCTGGGCAAGGTGGCCGACGGTGTCGTTGAACTGGCTGAGCTTGGTGCTGACCACCTGCACCTTGCTGACGATTTCGTGCATTTCTTCAAGCGAGTTGCGCGCCGTCGCCAGGTTGGCGTCCGTCGAGTGAGAAATCAGTTCAGTCGAACTCGACACCTCCTGGATCGCCTGCACCGCCTCGGTACTGGCACCGAACACCGAATTGGCAATTTCACCCTGGCGGCTTGCCCGTCCGGCCGTCGCCGATACCGTTTTCTTGACCACCACCGCTTCACGGGCGATGTTCACACTCATCTTGCGCACTTCGCTGATGATCTCGCGCATCTTGTCGGCGAAACGGTTGTAGGCCTCGGCCAGCGTACGCAGCTCATCGTGCGTGATGGTCGGCAGGTTGCGCGAGAAATCGCCTTCGCCACGACCGATTTCATCGAAGATCGTCGAAATCATCCGGATCGGCCGCAGGATCAGATAGCGGATGTACATGATCTGCAGCAGATTCCAGCACAGCGCGATCATGGTCAGCGTGACCATGACGATCAGCCCCTGGTCCATGCTCTCCAGAATGTGCTGCAAGACCTCGCTGCTGGTCCCCGCACGGGCGATCTCTTCCGACACCAGTCGCTTCTGATGCACGTAGACACCCAGATAGCCGAGATCGATGACGAACAGCAACAGGAAGCTCATCAGCTTCTTGGTCAGCGAATTCCAGAAAGTCCGTTCGTTCCAGTCGTAAAGCCGCCTGAATAATTCCATTCAGATCACCAAAATGTTCAAATTTACCGAATTCAACACTCCCCACGACGCAACGTCAAGTTTCAAACAAGATCCATTTCGTCCGAAAATTGCTGCAGCGCATTTCACCGTAGCAAACAATATTTCATATCGTGAAAACCAAACAATAAAGCCATGAATATTTTGAAAAAAATAAAGTCTTATGTCTTATATAAGACTATTGTTGCCCTGCAAAAATCCTTCTATACTTCAGTCATCGCCCCACTGCACTCAACCGGGGGCGCCCAAAGCCTGATCTCAACCCAACCCTGAGGAATTCACATGAGCACTCGCGAACAGCAAATCGCCGCCCTGGAAAAAGACTGGGCCGAAAACCCCCGTTGGAAGAACGTCAAGCGCGGCTACTCCGCTGCTGACGTCGTCCGTCTGCGCGGCTCCCTGCAGCCGGAATACACCCTGGCCCAGCGCGGTGCCAAGGTTCTGTGGGACAAGGTCAACGGCGGCGCCAAGAAGGGCTACGTGAATGCTTTCGGCGCGATCACCGCCGGTCAAGCCATGCAACAGGCCAAGGCCGGCCTGGAAGCCGTGTATCTGTCCGGCTGGCAAGTCGCCGCCGACGGCAACACCTCCGAAACCATGTACCCGGACCAGTCGCTGTATGCCTACGACTCCGTGCCGACCATGGTTCGCCGCATCAACAACACCTTCAAGCGTGCCGACGAAATCCAGTGGTCGCGTGGCGTCAATCCGGGCGACAAGGAATTCATCGACTACTTCCTGCCGATCGTCGCCGACGCTGAAGCCGGTTTCGGCGGCGTGCTGAACGCCTTCGAACTGATGAAGAACATGATCGCCGCCGGCGCCGCCGGTGTGCACTTCGAAGACCAGCTGGCTGCCGCCAAGAAGTGCGGCCACATGGGTGGCAAGGTCCTCGTGCCGACCCGCGAAGCGGTCGAAAAGCTGATCTCCGCGCGTTTCGCCGCCGACGTCATGGGCGTGCCGACGCTGATCCTGGCCCGTACCGATGCCGAAGCCGCCAACCTGATCACCTCCGACTACGACGAGAACGACAAGCCGTTCCTGACCGGCGAGCGCACCCAGGAAGGCTTCTTCCGCGTCAAGAACGGTCTGGAACAGTCGATCTCCCGCGGCGTCGCCTACGCTCCGTACGCCGACCTGGTCTGGTGCGAAACCGGCGTGCCCGATATCGGCTTCGCCCGCGAATTCGCCC
Source organism: Azonexus sp. R2A61 (assembly GCF_021401135.1). Taxonomy (GTDB): domain Bacteria; phylum Pseudomonadota; class Gammaproteobacteria; order Burkholderiales; family Rhodocyclaceae; genus Azonexus. The sequence goes on from NZ_JACBFO010000002.1 coordinate 876,165, forward strand.
AAGCCGTGCTGGCCGCCTGCCCGGGCAAGCTGCTGTCCTACAACTGCTCGCCGTCCTTCAACTGGAAGAAGAACCTCAACGACTCGCAGATCGCCTCCTTCCAGGAAGAACTGTCGGCGCTGGGCTACAAGTACCAGTTCATCACGCTGGCCGGCATCCACGTCAATTGGTACAACACCTTCAAGTTCGCCAAGGCCTACGCCGGCGGCGAAGGCATGAAGCACTATGTGAACATGGTTCAGGAACCGGAATTCGCCGCTCGCGAAGATGGCTACACCTTCGTCTCGCACCAGCAGGAAGTCGGCACCGGTTACTTCGACGACGTCACCACCGTGATCCAGGGTGGCTCTTCCTCCGTGAAGGCCCTGACCGGTTCGACCGAAGAAGAACAGTTCCACTAAGCAACGATTTAGGCATCCCTGCCGCCTACCCGGCGGCATTCGACCGGCCCTCACAAGGGGCCGGTTTTTTTATTTTTCCTGCGGTCGACCGCAAGCAACGCTAAAATCCGAGCCTCCGGCTGGAAATCACGTGAACAGGCTCTGGCACCGCATTTCAGAACACATCCTCGCGCCGTCGCAATTGAACGGCGCGGTGCTGCTCGATTTATTGTCGCCGCGCGGCCGCTCCGACGATCTGCAACGCCATGCAGCCAGTGTCATCCAGGCGCGGGTCCAGTTGATCGCGGCGCTGTTCGCGGTACTGGTGCCGCTCGCCGCCATTGTGGACTGGCTGGTTTTCGATCCGGCCACGGCCCGTTACCTGACCGCGCTGCGCTTTGCCTCCGCCGCGATCTTCCTTGTTCTGGCCTGGCCCAGGCCGCCATCGAGCGACCGCGGTTACGGCCGGGCGATGGGCAATCTGGCCTTGCTGTTGCTGGTGCCTTCGCTGTTTCACCTGATGTCGCTCGGGACGCTGAATGCAGCGGCCCAGACGCCGCTTGAAAAGGCCTTCACCCAGCTCTACGCCTACCTGCCGACCGTCGTCCTGGGCGGACTGGCGATCTTTCCGCTGACCGCACTGGAAAGTCTGCTGCTGTCGCTGCCGGTCCTGATCCTCGGCAGCTACTCGCTGTCGCTGGCCGAACCGCCGCTGTCGCTGGCCCAGCACGGCGGCGCATTGTGGTTCATGCTGATGATGCTCGGCGTGGCGATGTTCTCGTGCATGAGTCAGTGCCATTACATGACCACGCTCGTCGTGCGTGCCCTGCACGACCCGCTGACCGCCGCCTACACGCGGCAATCCGGCGAGGAAGCGATCCAGCTGCTGTACCGCCTGAACCAGATGGCCGGCAAGCCGCTGACGCTGGCTTTCATCGACCTCGATCGCTTCAAGAGCATCAACGACAATTTCGGCCACGAAGCCGGCGACCAGTGCCTGCGCCAGTTTGCCGACTGCCTGAGGGCCGGGCTGCGGCGCAGCGATGTCCTGATCCGTTGGGGAGGAGAGGAATTCGTCGTCGCCCTGCCCGACACACCGCCGGAAAACGCCGCCACGTTGTTGCGGCGTCTGCGCGCGACCGGCTTCGGATTACGTCCGGACGGCACCCCGCTGACGGCATCGATCGGCATCGCCAACAGCGGCGAGCCGAACAGCGCCTATGAGATCCTGCTCAAGCGAGCCGACGAACGGATGTACGCCGCCAAGGATGCCGGCCGCGACCGCGTCGTCTGGGCCGATGGCCGTTGCGAACCGCTGGCCCCTAGCGATCCGGTCGCGACCACATCCACGTCAGCGTAACGCAGGCAACGAGCAGCGGCAGATAGGCCCAGTTTCCCGGCAACGAATACCCGCCGCCGACGACACTGATTGCCAGCATCGCGCTGGCCGCCAGTTTCGCCGCCCGCGGAATCGCCCGATGTTCGCGCCAGGCGACGATGGCCGGTCCGATGCGCGGATGCGCCAACAGGCGGGCCTCCCATGCCGGATGCGAACGGGCGAAGAAAAAGGCGGCCAGGATCAGGAAGGGCGTCGTCGGCAACAGCGGCAGCACCGCGCCGATCGCCCCGAGCAACACCGACAGCACGCCAAGGATGCGGTAAACCGGCTTTTTCATCGTTTTTCCCCGTCGACCGCGTCAGCGCAATTCCCAGTAACTCGGACGGCCGTAATTGTCCTTGAGCAGATCGATGAACAACCGCACCCGCAACGGCAGGTGACGACGTTGCGGAAACACCGCATAGATACCCATCGGCGGTGCCTGCCAGGCATCGAGCACCGAGGTCAGGCGCCCTTCCTTGAGATCGCGACCGACCTCCCACAGCGAGCGCCAGGCCAGCCCACGGCCGGCCAGCGCCCATTCATGCAAGACAGCGCCGTCGTTGCACTCGAAGTTACCGCTCACCTTCACCGTTTCGACCGTGGTGCTGTCCGGATCGCGAAACACCCAACCGCGCTGCTGACCGAGCGACAAACAGTTATGGCCGGCGAGGTCGGCCGGCGTGCGCGGCACGCCGTGTGCCACCAGGTAGGCCGGGCTGGCCACAACCATCCGCCGCATTTCGCCGAGACGGACGCTGACCAGGCTGGAATCGGTCAACTCGCCGATCCGGATGGCGCAGTCGATGTTCTCGTTGATCAGATCGACCAGGCGATCCGAAAGGTCCAGATTGACGCGCACCTCGGGATTCGCCTTCATGAACTCACCGACCAGCGGCGCCACGTGCTGGCGCCCGAAACCGGCCGGCGCCGACACGCGCAACTGGCCGCTGGCCCGCACGCTACCCAGCGACACCGCCGCTTCGGCGTTGGCCAGATCGGTCAGCAGCTTCTGGCAATCCTCAAGAAACGCCTGGCCTTCGAAAGTCAGCGTCAGCTTGCGCGTCGTGCGGATCATCAAACGCACGGCCAGGCGGGACTCAAGCGCATCGAGCCGACGCCCGATGATCGCCGGCGTGACGCCCTCCGCCCGGGCTGCCGCCGACAACGAACCGCGAGTAGCCACATTGACGAAAGCGGATATCTGCTTGAAGGCGTCCATTTGATACCTGAAGTAAAAGAAGCAACGCTGATTTTGCCACTTATCCTATCAATCAAGTAACAATAAACTTGCCAACCATGACGAATCCATCCCCCCTGCCGCCGATCAAAGCGATTGCCTTCGACGCGTACGCCACGCTGTTCGACGTCTATTGCATGGAAGCGCTGGCCGAGGAATATTTCCCCAGTCAGGGCAAGGCGCTCACCGTCCTGTGGCGGCACAAGCAGGTGGAATACACGCGCATCCGGACGATGAGCGGACGTTTCAAGACCTTCTGGGAGCTGACCCGCGATGCGCTGATTTTCGCTGCCGCCCAGCTCGAACTGCCGATGAACGACAGCCAGCGCCAACATCTGATGAACCAGTACGCCTGCCTGCGCCCCTTTCCGGAAAACCAGGCGACCCTGGAAACGCTGGTGGCGATGGACATGCCGCTGGCCATCCTGTCCAACGGCACGCAGCCGATGCTCGACATCGCCGTCAAGTTCAACGGCATGAACCATCTGTTCGCGCACATCCTGTCGGCCGACACGGTGCAGAAATTCAAGACTGCCCCCGAGGTATACCAACTTGCGGTCGACGCCTTCGCCCTGCCGAAAAACGAAATCCTGTTCGTCTCGGCCAATGCCTGGGACGCCTGCGCAGCGACCTGGTTCGGCTTCCAGACCTTCTGGGTCAACCGCAACGGCCAGCCGCCCGAACAACTCGACGTCGCGCCGCACGCCAGCGGCCGGCTCCTTTCCGACGTGCTGGCCCATGTGCGCGGCCTGCACGGTTAATCCGCCATTCACCATAAACCAACGTAGAGGAAAACTCATGAGCATCCAACTGCCCGCCGGCGTGCAAATCACCGCCCCGATCAAGCCCGAATGGGAATCCATCCTCAGCACCGAAGCGCTCGAATTCGTCGCCAAGCTGCACCGCGCCTTCGAAGCCCGCCGCCAGGAACTGCTCAAGGCCCGCGTCGAGCGCCAGGCGCGCATCGATGCCGGCGAAATGCCGGACTTCCTGCCGGAAACCGCGCACATCCGCAACGGCGACTGGAAGGTCGCGCCGGTGCCGGCCGCGCTGCAATGCCGCCGCGTCGAAATCACCGGCCCGGTCGAAGCCAAGATGATCATCAACGCCTTCAACTCGGGTGCTGACTCCTACATGACCGACTTCGAGGACTCCAACAGCCCGAACTGGGAAAACCAGATCCAGGGCCAGGTGAACCTGTACAAGGCGATCCGCCGCGAACTGTCGTTCAAGAACGAAGCCGGCAAGGAATACAAGCTCAACGACAAGATCGCCACCCTGCAGATCCGTCCGCGCGGCTGGCACCTCGACGAAAAGCACGTGCTGGTTGACGGTCAACGCGTTTCCGGCGGCATTTTCGACTTCGCTCTGGTCTTCTTCCACAACGCCAAGGAACAGATCGCCCGCGGCGCCGGCCCGTTCTACTACCTGCCGAAGATGGAAAGCCACCTCGAAGCCCGCCTGTGGAACGACATCTTCGTGATGGCCCAGGACCACGTCGGCCTGCCGCAAGGCACCATCAAGGCCACCGTGCTGGTCGAGACCATCCTCGCCACCTTCGAGATGGAAGAAATCCTGTACGAACTGCGCAATCACTCCGCCGGGCTGAATGCCGGCCGCTGGGACTACATCTTCTCCTGCATCAAGAAGTTCAAGAAGAACAAGGACTTCTGCCTGGCCCAGCGCGGCGCCATCACCATGGAAGTGCCCTTCATGCGCGGCTACGCCCTGGCCCTCGTCCAGGCCTGCCACAAGCGCGGCGCCCCGGCGATGGGCGGCATGTCGGCCCTGATCCCGATCAAGAACGACCCGGTGGCCAACGAAAAGGCCCTGGCCGGCATCCGCCACGACAAGACCCGTGACGCCAACGACGGCTTCGACGGCGGCTGGGTGGCCCACCCGGGCCTGGTGCCGATCGCCATGGAAGAGTTCGTCAAGGTCCTCGGCGACCGCCCGAACCAGTTCGAGAAGCAGGTTTCCGGCAACTTCGGCCCGGCCCAGTGGCTCGACTTCCAGCCGACCACCCCGATCACCGAAGCCGGCCTGCGCAACAACATCAACGTCGGCATCCACTACCTCGGTTCCTGGCTGGCCGGCAACGGCTGCGTGCCCATCCACAACCTGATGGAAGACGCCGCCACCGCCGAAATCAGCCGCTCGCAAGTCTGGCAGTGGGTGGTTTCGCCGAAGGGCATCCTCGACGACGGCCGCAAGGTCACCGTTGAAATGGTCCGCCCGATGATTGCCGAGGAACTGGCCAAGGTGAAGGCCACCGTGACGGCGCAAGGCGAAGACACCGCGACCTACGACCAGGCCGCTGAAATCTTCGACCGCATGAGCCTGACCCCGGACTACCCGGAATTCCTGACGCTGCCGCTCTACGAGGCGATGGCCTGATAAAAACGAAGTGGAGAGAGACCAAACGCCGGGGCAACCCGGCGTTTTTTTTGACGTTTGCGGTCCCCTCAAAAAAGCCCAAATTCCGCACTCCCGCCATGCGTGATGGTCACCGGCACACGGCCGCCTGCCGAAGCATCGACAAAGATGCCGCTCCCCCAAGCCCCGCTTTCCGGCATGGCTCTGACGAATTATTTTTGCCACCCCACAATATTTTCCCGTCTCCGCCGTCTACCCTGGCATGGACACCACGTTTTCCCTGCCGACGCCCGCTGAGACGCCCCTGCCCATGGCCGATCGCAATCGCCACCTGACCGAGACCATCGCCCGCGAGAGCGGCCGGCTGGGGCGTTTCATCCGCCAGCGCGTCGCCGACCCGGGCGAGGCGGAAGACATCCTTCAGGACGTTTTCTTCGACCTGGTCGAAGCCTGGCGGCTGCCCGAACCGATCGAGCAGGTCGGCGCCTGGCTGTTCCGCGTCGCCCGCAACCGCATCGTCGACCGCTTCCGCAAGCAGCGCGAAGTACCGCTGGCGGCAGTCGCCAACCCGCACGATGACGACGCCGAAGCGCGCTGGCTGGACGATGCCCTGCCAGCGGCGGACGGCGGCCCGGAAGCCGCCCATCTGCGCCGCCTGTGGCTCGACACCATGGCCGCCGGCCTCGACGAATTGCCGGCGGGGCCGCGCGACACCTTCATCGCCCACGAAATCGATGGCCGCAGCTTCAAGGAGCTGGCAACGGCCAGCGGCGTGCCGCTGAACACCCTGCTCGGCTGGAAACGCCAGGCCGTCCTGCATCTGCGTGAACGCCTGCGTCCACTCTACGACACTCACCCCTGAATGAGGAAACCCCGATGAAATGCACTTCCCGTACCGCCGGCTGCGTCAAGCACGGCCTCAAGATCGGCCTGCTGGTCATTGCCGGCATCGCCGCTGTCACCTGGATCGTCATGTACCTCTGGAACGCCCTGCTGCCCGACCTGTTCATCGGCGTCTCGCCCATCGGCTACTGGCAGGCGCTGGGCGTGCTGATCCTCAGCCGCATCCTCTTCGGCGGTCTGCGCGGCGGCCACCACCGCTGGCACGACCGGCACGCGCATTGGGAGAAACTCAGCGCGGAGGAGCGCGAACAATTGCGCGGCCGCTTCCACAGCCGCTGGCACCGCTGCTGCGACACGTCGGCAAGTACTGACGACAAGAAGGGCAACGGCGATTCACCCGCCGCGTAAGCACCGAGCCACCGGCGGCCGGGAAATCGCCTTCCCGACCGCCGGCAGATTCTCCGCCCTCAGCCAAAACTGCACATGCCCACCACGCCCCCGACGCCGCCGGCGGTCCTGCCCCAACGCATCCGCCGTGCCCTCTGGCGCATCCTGCCGATCATCGCCGCGCTGCACGCCTACATCGGCTGGCGACTGCTGCTGCCGCTCGATCTCGGCCCGGCAACACTGGCAGTCGCCACCGCCGGACTCACACTCTCCGCCGTGCTCGTGCCGCTCGGCTTGCTCGGACGCTTTCTCGGCCAGCGCCAGGCGCTGGCCGACCGCCTGAGCGGCCTCGGCGGCCTGGCCATGGGTCTGTTCTCGTCGGTCCTGGTCCTCACCGTGCTGCGCGATCTCGCCAGCCTGGCGATAAGCGATCCGGCGCAGGACCGCCCGACCGCGCTCGCCGTCTTTGTGCTGGCGCTGCTGGCGACTGCCATCGGCTTCGTCAATGCCCGCCGCGTCGCCCGCGTGGTGCACGTCGACGTGCCGTTGGCCGGCTTGCCGCCGGGCCTGCACGGCTTTCGTATCGTCCAGCTCAGCGACATCCACGTCGGGCCGACGATCAAACGCGACTACGTGCAGGCCATCGTCGACCGCGTCAACCGCCTCGCTGCCGACCTGGTCGCCATCACCGGCGACACGGTCGACGGCAGCGTCGAGCAGTTGCGCGGAGACGTCGCCCCGCTGGCCGGACTGCGCAGCCGCCACGGCAGCTATCTGGTCACCGGCAACCACGAATACTATGCCGGTGCGGCGGCCTGGCTGGCCGAGTTCGACCGCCTCGGGCTGCACGGCCTGCACAACCGGCATGTCGTCATCGACCACGACGGCGCGCGCCTGGTCGTTGCTGGCGTCACGGACTACAACGCCGGCGCCTTCGACCCCGCCCAGGCCAGCGATCCGGCTGCGGCCCTGGCCGGCAGCCCGGCCGGATTGCCGCGGCTGCTGCTCGCCCACCAGCCGCGTTCGGCAAACGCTGCGGCGGCCGCCGGCGCCGATCTGCAGTTGTCCGGACACACGCACGGCGGCCAATTCTGGCCGTGGAATTTCTTCGTCCCCTTGCAACAGCCCTTCACCGCCGGCCTGCACAAGCTCGGCCGGCTGACCGTCTATACCAGCCGCGGCACTGGCTACTGGGGACCGCCCAAACGCTTCGGCGCCCCGTCCGAAATCACCGTCCTGCACCTGCGGCCGGCCTGAAGCGGCCGCCTGCGGTCGACGGCAAAAAACCGCAAAAATCGCTGAAGGGCCGATGCACCGCAATGGTTCGCAATGCACCATTCGGCACTTGTTGCCAAGCACCGGCACCACGCACCAGCGCGTTCTCTCCGCCAACGACGGCCTGCCGCGGTTCGCCGCAGGCGGCCGTCAAACGGGTGTTTTTCCGGCACGTTTTGTGCACCGCAACAAACACTCACCCACGTCATGTCGCAATCACGACAGGAGAATCGCCATGGACCGCTGGACCAAACTCACCGAATTCTTCGCCTGCGGCCTCGCCGTATTGCCGGCCACATTGGGCATCGGGCTCGACAGCTTCGAGATCTTCGCCACCAGCCTGGGGCTGATGCTGCTGCTACTGATCGGCGTCACCATCGGCGCCCCGGCCGTGCCACCGCCGAGCGAATCCGGCAGCGATGGCGAACACCACGAACGCTGACCGACAACGGCGCCTGCCCCGGCATGACAGGCATGCCTTCGACATTGAAAATTAGCAATCGCTTTTTTTCAAGTGTCTGATGTATAGGCTTTTATCGGAAAAAATCACCAAAAACCCCAGTTCTCGGGTCAAATTTGACGTTTGAACGGTATTTTCCGCGCTCTGGCTTGATTTCCATCCCCGTAGGGACATAATTGCCCCCACACATAACAATGGTTCTCTCGGGGAGAGGAGACAAGAGCCGTGAATCTGAACACCAAGGTCACCCTGTTCTTTGCCGGTATCGCCGCCACCTTGCTGGCCGTGCTGATCGCGATCAGCCTGTATGCCTTCCGCAGTTTTTCGATTGCCTCGGCCACCGAGCATATCCGTACGGCAGCTGAAATCGTCCGTGTCCATCTGACTGAATCGATGATCAACGGCGTCATCGACAAGCGCGAGAGCTTCCTGTCGCGACTGGTCGAGGTCAAGGGGCTGCGCTCCGCCCGCGTGTTCCGCTCGGAAGACGTCAAGAAGCAGTTCGGCGAAGGCTTGCGCATGGAGTCGGCAGCCGACGAGCTGGAACGCCGGGTACTGGCCGAAGGCAAGTCCTATTTCGAAGTCATCGACGAGGGCGACGAATCGATCTTCCGCGGCACCATTCCCTATATCGCCACGTCCACCGGCAGCCCGAACTGCCTGCAATGCCATCATGTGCCGGAAGGTACCGTGCTCGGCGCGGTAAGCATGAGCATGTCGATCGACGCGCTGAAGCAGAAGGCACTGCTCACCGTCGCCGGCATCGTCGGCGCAGTCACCGTCTTCGCGTTGCTGCTGGTCCTGCTGTCGCGCCGGCTGCTGCGCCCGGTCTCGGAAACCGCAGTCAACGTGGAGATGGCCGTCCAGCGTGCCCTGGCCGGCGATTTCCGGGCGCATGTCGAAAAACGCACAAACGACGAGATCGGCCAGATCGCGACCGACATGAACCGTCTGCTGACCTTCCTCGACGACGGTCTGAACCGGATCGGCGACAGCGTCGCCCGACTCACCGACCGCACGCCGACCCCGGGAGAAAACCGCCTGACCGCAACCATCGACATGGTCGACGGGCTGACCAAGGCGGCTCACTTCAAGCAGGCCATCGAAGAGGACGAATCGAAGTCCGAGATCTACCAGCGCCTGTCGCGCACGCTGCAACAGGAGTTCGATCTCCGCGAATTCTCGCTGTACGAGATCAGCGCCAACAAGAAACAGATGCTCAGCATCATCGTCGACGGCGAAGAGGCCGACGGCTGCCGCTGGTGCTCGCCGGAAATCCTGGTCCGCCCGGAAGCCTGCCGCGTTCGGCGTACCGGCCATCTGGTCGACGGCGTCGAGAATCCGGAAATCTGTTACGCCTTCGCACCGCCGGCCGACGCGGGCGCCCGCCGCCATGTCTGCTTCCCGATCATCCAGTCCGGCTCGGTCGGCAGCGTCGTGCAATTGCTGACCCGCCCGGCCGAACAGGAGGCATTGCAGGCCAAGGTGCCGCTGATCAACGTCTACCTGCGCGAGACCGCGCCGGTGCTCGAAACCAAGCGACTGATGGAAAGCCTGCGCGATTCGACGCTGCGCGATCCGATGACCGGCCTGAACAACCGCCGCTTCCTCGAGGAATACGTCGAAACGCTGGTCGCCGGCGTACAGCGCAAACGCTCGCACGCGGCAATCATGATGCTCGACCTCGACTACTTCAAGATGGTCAACGACACGCACGGGCACGATGCCGGCGATGCCGTGCTGAAAGCGCTGTCCAACGTGCTCAAGCAGTCGGTACGCGCTTCCGACCTGGTGATCCGTTACGGCGGCGAAGAGTTCCTGATCGTGTTGCTCGACAGTTCCGGCGAGCACGCCGAGCGGATCGCCGAGAACATTCGTCAGGCCGTCGAGGCCCTGAAGGTGCAAATCGGCGGCATCGTGCTGCAGAAGACGATTTCGATCGGCATTTCCGACTTTCCGACCGACAGCGAAACCTTCTGGCAGGCCGTCAAGTTTGCCGACGTGGCGCTTTACCAGGCCAAGGAACAGGGGCGTAACCGGGTGGTCCGCTTCTCGACCGAAATGTGGTCGGACGGCAAGGACTACTGAGCATTACGCCAAAAAAGTAAAAGATCAATCGACACGACGGCGGATTATCAACACTGCCAGGCTGCAATAAACTGACATCCTCTTTCCGGAGGATGTCCTCATGCTTGCTTCCCTCAGCCTGCTGCTGAGCTGCCAGTTGATCGGCGAACTGATCGCCCACTGGCTGGCCCTGCCCGTGCCCGGCCCGGTGATCGGACTGGTGCTGCTGTTCCTCTGGCTCGTGCTGAGCGAAGGGCCATCGGACGACCTGAAGCAGACCTGCCAGACGCTGCTCCAGCATCTGTCGCTGCTGTTCGTTCCGGCCGGCACCGGCATCGTGCTCTACCTGACGCTGATCGGCGACGAATGGCCAGCGCTCGCCGCATCGCTGCTGATCAGCACGCTGGCCGCGCTGGTGGTCACCGCCGGCGTGATGGTGCTGGTCCAGCGCTACTTCGCCAGGGAGGAATCATGAACCTGCAGTTCCAGCCCTTTTCCGCCATCTGGGTCTACCTCGCGGCGTCGCCGCTGCTCGGGCTGACCCTCACTCTGCTCGCCTACCAGGCCGCCCACGCCCTGCATGTCCGCTGCAAGCGTCATCCGGCGGCCAACCCGGTGCTGATTGCCGTGGCCATTCTCGGGGTTTTCCTGTGGTTGACCGGAACCCGCTACGAAACCTATTTCTCCGGCGCCCAGTTCGTCCATTTCCTGCTCGGCCCGGCCACCGTTGCGCTGGCGGTTCCGCTCTATGCCCAGTTCCGGCGCGTGCGCCGACTGCTGCTGCCGGTGATTCTCGGCCTGCTCGCCGGGAGCCTGACCGCTATCGTGTCGGCCGTGCTGGTCGGCCGCTGGCTGGGTGCCTCGGTTGCCACGCAGGCGTCGCTGGCACCCAAATCGGTGACCACACCGATCGCCATGGGCATTGCCGAAAGAATCGGCGGTTTACCGTCGTTGACCGCAGTCATGGTGATTTTCACCGGCGTGCTCGGCGCCATCGTCGGCCGCCAGGTATTCGACCTGATGCGGGTACGCGACCAGGCGATCCGCGGCTTCGCCATGGGCGTCGCCTCGCACGGCATCGGCACGGCGCGCGCCTTCCAGGAAAACGAGCAAAGCGGCGCATTCGCGGCACTGGCGATGGGGCTCAACGGACTGCTCACCGCCTTGCTGCTGCCGGTGATCGCCGGCTGGCTGCTGGTCCGCTAAGGGTAAGCCCCAATGGCCGCTCCCGAACCGGCGGCCAAGAATCCCGGCATGTTCCCCAAACCCCCGCCCCCCGCGCCCCGCCAGACCTGGCTGTGGCAGGCGCCGTATCTGGCGATCGGCGTGTTCGCGCTGGCCATGCTGTTCGTCACCGGCCTGTTGCAATGGCGCGAACTGGATACCGCCCGGTCGGCGCTGGAAGGCGACATGCATTGGGCCGAGCGAACGCTGGAGGGACGTCTGCACGCCCACCTCGATTTTCTTGGCGAACTGGCGCGCGACCAGGAATTTCGTCAGCTCGACTACGAATCCTTCCAGGTCAAGGCATCGCGCTACGTGCGCGAAATGCCGGAAATCGAAGCGATCATCTGGGTCGACACCGATGGCAAGGTGGAATGGGTGGCGCCCAACGAATCGACCGCCAGCTTCGTCGGCGACCAGTTGAGCGGCAAACGCCTGGCGGCACTGCAGAAAGCCCTGCGCACGCGACACGAGGTCGTCTCCGCCGACTACGCCAACCCGGTCGGCCAACCCGAGCACGACATCGTGATTCCGGTCCAGCGCGGCAGCGCCGACGTCGGCGCGTTCATCGCCATGCAATCGCTCGATGCCTTGCTGCGGGCAGCGATGCCGGCCGCCTTCATGACCCGCTATCACCTGACCGTGGTCGACGAAGCCAACCGCGAGGTCTATCGCAACTCGTCAGTGCGCCCCACCGAACGCAAGATTTCCGGCTCGTTCGTGGTCGACCTGCCGAACAACCGGCTCGGCCTGGATATCGTCGCCTACCGCAGCGGCACTGCCTGGCTGCCCTACGTGCCGGCGCTGCTGATCGTCGTGCTGACGCTGATCGCCACGATCACATTGATCCAGCTGCGCCGCCATGCCCAGCACCGGGCGGATACCGAAGAGCAGTTGCGGGCCGCCTATGCCTTCCGCCAGGCCATGTCCAATTCACTGGTCACCGGGATGCGGGCGATCGATCTGGAAGGACGGATCTCCTTCGTCAATGCCGCCTTCTGCCGGATGACCGGGTTTGCCGAGAGCGAGCTGGTCGGCATCAAGCCGCCCTATCCCTACTGGCCGCCGGAAGAATTCGACCGGCTGCAGCACAATATCGACACCGCGCTGGCCGGCAAGGCTCCGGCCAGCGGCTTCGAGATGCGCATCATGCGCAAGAGCGGCGAGCGTTTCGACGTGCGACTCTATTTTTCGCCATTGATCGACGCCAGCGGCGAACAGATCGGCTGGATGGCGTCGATGAACGACATCACCGAGCCGAAGCGGGCGCGGGTCGAACTGGAACGCGCCCACGAGCGCTTCACGACGGTGATCGACGGGCTCGATTCGGCGGTGCACGTCGCCGACGCGCTGACCGGCGAAATCCTGTTCGCCAACCGCGCCTTCCAGAACATTTACGGCTTCGACGCCGTCGGCCGCGACACGGCGCTGGTCACCGCCAGTTGCCGCCCGGATCCCGCCGCGCTAAGCCACGATCCTCGCGATCTTGCGGTCGACATGCTGCCCTGCGAGATTTTCGACGGCGAACTCCGCCACCAGTTGTCCGGCCACTGGTACCACCTGCACGAACGTGCCATCCGCTGGGTGGACGGGCGCACCGTGCGCGTCCAGATCGCCGCCGACATCACCGACCGCAAGCACATCGAAGAGGTCAACCTGCAACAGCAGAAACGCCTGGAACAAACCTCGCGACTGATCACCATGGGCGAAATGGCCAGTTCGCTGGCCCACGAACTGAACCAGCCGCTGTCGGCGATCGCCAATTACTGCGCCGGCTGCGTCAAGCGCATGCAGGCCGGCAACTACCGCTTCGACGACCTGCTGGCCGCCATGCAGAAAGCCTCGGAACAGGCCGAGCGGGCCGGCAAGATCATTCGCCGGATGCGTGACATGGTGAAGAAGGGCGAGCCCAAGCGGCAACCCGTCTCGCTCGCCGAACTGGTCGACGAAGCACGCGCCTTTGCCGACATCGAAGCCCGTCGCACCGGCACCCAGATCGTCGTCGAACTGCCGGAAAACCTGCCGCAGATCCTGGTTGACCGCATCATGATCGAACAAGTGCTGCTCAACCTGATCAAGAACGGCATCGAGGCCATGCACGAACTGCCGGCCGAACGCCGGATACTGCGCGTCCAGGCACGCAGCCAGGATGCCCGGACGGTCGAGGTGGCGATCGTCGATCAGGGGCACGGGCTGGCCGACGAAGACATCGAACGCATCTTCACCCCGTTCTACACGACCAAGCCCGACGGCATGGGTATCGGCCTGCCGATCTGCCGTTCCATCATAGAATTCCACCAGGGGCGCCTGTGGGCCGAAGCGCGGCGCGAGGGCGGCAGCAGCTTCCGCTTCACCGTACCGGTCAGCGGGCAAGACAACATGAAGGACGACGATGACTGAGAGCGGACAAATCATCTACGTGGTGGACGACGACGAGGCGATGCGCGATTCGATGACCTGGCTGCTCGAAGGCGAAGGCTGGCCGGTGGCGACCTTTGCCTCCGGCCAGCGCTTTCTGGCGGACTACCACGCTGGCATGAAAGGCTGTCTGGTGCTCGACGTGCGGATGCCCGACATGAGCGGCCTGGAGCTCTACGAACACCTGGTCGACCTGCGCTGCGCGCTGCCGGTGATCTTCGTCACCGGCCATGGCGACGTGCCGATGGCCGTAGCCGCCTTGCAACGCGGCGCCTGCGACTTCATCGAAAAACCCTTCCACAACGAAGACCTGCTGTCACGCATCCGGCGCGCACTGAACGTGGATGCCGAAAATGCCGCCCGCCGCCAGCGCGACGGCGAAATCACCCATCGCCTGGCGCAACTGACGCAACGCGAGCGCGAAGTGATGAACCTGGTCGTCGCCGGAAAACTGAACAAGCAGATCGCCGACGAACTGGACATCAGCATGAAGACCGTCGAAGCCCACCGGGCACGGGTCATGGACAAGATGGGCGTGCGTACGCTGGCCGAACTGGTCAAGGTGGTACTGCAGCTGAATTGAAGCGCCGTCCCCGGCGCCGGGATCACAACGGGATGATGTCGTCGCCGCCGGCGCCGAGTTGACCGTCGTACGAGGTCCGCTGACGGACTTCCTTGCGGCGCAGCAACTTCTCCTGCACCTTGGCCGGCAGGTCGGTGAACAGGATCAGGTCCTTGGCGATCAACAGTTCGATGGTGTCTTCGATGACCCGCACGAAATCGCGGTCGAGCTGGGTCAGCTCGTTTTCCCGCCAGCGCTCGTGGATGAACTGCAGCACTTCGGCATTATCCGCCGGCAACGATTCCTGGGCATTGCCGACAGGCGTCGGATGCAATTCGACGATCCTTCCCGCCTCATCTCTCGCCACGTACAGCATGCCCTGCCTCTCCTGTTCCCGTTATTGGCTCGAAGTCTGCATCAGCCCTTGCGGCTTGGCAATTGGCCAAACGAACATTTCAGTAATTTTTCGTAGGAATCTTCAACGGCATTTTCGGTTGACCGTGAAAATTCGTCGGCGGCACCTTGAAACCGCCGCCCGCCGGCTTGTCGGCCGGGACGACCCGCACCGACTGCTGCCCCGACTGCCGGTCGGCGCTCACCTCGATGACCGAGGCCCGCTGCGGCCCCGGCCGGTCCAGCGTTTCACGCACGATACGCACGCGCTCGGCGGCGATCCGGCGATCGATGCCATCGGTAGACATGCCGCGGTCGGCCAGCACCTTGCGCATCTCGAGCAGGCTTTCCAGTTCCTTGCTCATGCGCAGCGAACGGCTCGGTTCGCCCCAGCTTTCCTTCGGCTTGGCCACCGCGATGTTGAACGCCTCCGGATTGCTGACCAGCCGGGCCAGGTTGAGGTTATCGGCCCGCATCGCCCATTCCAGTGCCCCGTCGCCCCAGTCGTTTTTCGGACTGCGGTCGGCGCCTTTCTCGATCAGCTTGCGAGCCAGTCCCTCGCGCCCTTCGTAAACCGCCATCATCAGCACCGTCGAACCATTGGTGCTGCGGGCGTTGATATCGGCGCCAAGGCCGATCAAATACTCCATCATTTCCTCGTTGCCGGCGAATACCGCGTAATGCAGCGGCGACCAGCGACGGGCCGGCGCATTGATCCTGGCTCCGCGCTCGACCAGCCAGCGGGCCGCCTCCATCTTGCCGCGCCAGGCCGCCAGGGCCAGCGCCGATTCGCCGTTGGCGTTGAGTTGATTGATATCGGCCCCGCGCGCAATGAATAGGCGCATCAACGCGATGTTGCCCTCCCAGGCGCCGATCATCAGGCCGGAACCGATCCGGCTGCCGAGGAAGTCCGCCGGCAAGCCGGCATCGAGCCAGGCCTCGGCCTGCCCCAGATCGCCCAGTTCCATCTGGGTCGAGAAAGCCACCGGATCGGGCAGACGGGTTTCGCCGCCGAACCAGGATTGGGCTTGGACGGCGCAAATCGGCGTCACGCCGATTATCATTGTCAGTACGAACTTCCTGATCAGGCGGGTCATTGGTGGTCTCGCTTCATTCATCCGTGCATTTTCTCATGACCCGCCCCCGGCGCCCGCTTCTGCTTGCCCTGCTCCTGTCGGGACTGATCCACCTGCTCCCCTTCCTGAAACTGCCGGACACGGCGGCCCCGCGGAGCCCGTCGCCGAATGCCATGCAGGCGACCCTGCATCCCGCCGCCCCGGCAGCAAGTGCCGCCCCCAGCGAACTGAAGGTGGACGAGACGCCTGTCGGCCCCGCCAGGAAAGCTGTCCCCGACATCGAAAAACCGCGGCCTTCTGCGGTCGACCGCAGAAAACCCGCAAAAACCTGGCAGCAGTCGATCGGCCAGCAACTCGCCAGCCAGCGCAGGCAAGGCAACTGCTATCCGGAGGATGCGCTGCGTCAGGGCGTCCAGGGCGAAGTCCTCATGCGGGTGATCCTCGACGAAAACGGCAAAGTGGTCGCCAGCCGCGTCGAGGCGAGCAGCGGACAGCCCGCGCTCGATGCCGCCGCCCGCTGCGCGATCGACCGACTGAGCGCACTTCCCGCGGATGCCCCGAGGGAATTCCTGCTGCCGGTCCGTTTTCTGCTGCGCTGAAATTCACCTAATCAGAACAATTTTACGGATTATTAATTTTGTTATAAAAAACAATTTTGATGCTAATCTGCCGCACCAATTTGATTTTGATCAACAACGGTTCCGACAAGGAAAATCAGCATGGCATCCCTGAGCAATCTCCGCGTCTCCACGCGCATGCAGCTACTGGTCGGCCTGACGCTGGTCGGGCTGGTCATCCTCTGCCTGGTTTCGCTCTTCGAACTGCGGGACAGCATGCTCGAAGACCGCAAGGCCAAAACGAAAAACCTGATCGAAGTAGCCAACGGCGTCCTGGTACATCACCAGAAACTGGCGGCCAGCGGCGCGCTGTCGCTGGAAGCCGCCCAACAAGCGGCCCGCGACAACCTGCGTGACCTGCGCTACGGCGACAACGATTACTACTTCATTTTCGACACCCAGGGCACCTATCTGATGATGGGTGCCAACCGCTCGGTCGAAGGCCAGAACCGTATCGAACTGAAGGACGCCAACGGAAAATTTCTGGTCAAGGAACTGATCAAGGCCGCACAGGCCGGCGGCGGCTTCGTCGAATACTGGTTCCCGCGGGCCGGCCAGCAGACGGCCGAGCCGAAACTGTCCTACGCCACGCTGTTCGAACCCTGGGGCTGGGTGATCGGTACCGGCATCTACATCGACGACATCGATCGCGAATTCCGCAAGGTGGCGCTGCTGCTCGGCGGCATCGCCGTCGGCCTGCTCGGCGCATTGATCGCCGTCGGCTACCAGGTGAGCAGCAGCGTCCTTCGCCAGCTCGGAGGCGAGCCGGCGACGGCGGCTGCCATCATGCGCCAGATCGCCGACGGCGACCTGACCGCGCATATCGGCGACACCCCGGCCGGCAGCCTGCTGCATACCCTCGACCGCATGGCCGAGTCGCTGCGCAAGATGGTCGGCGAGATCAACGACGACGCCAACCGCTTGGTCGACAACGCCGAACGCATCGCCACGGCGTCGGACGAAGTCGCCAATGCCGCCGAACAACAGGCCGACGCCACGTCGGCGATGGCGGCGGCGATCGAGCAACTGACGGTGAGCTCCAACCACATTTCCGAAAGCGCCCGCGAGACCTCGCAGGATTCGTCGACGGCAGTCGAGCTGTCAGGCCAGGGGTCGGCCCGGGTCGGCCAGGCCACCCAGGCGATCGAACAGATCGCCTCGACGGTGACCGATGCGTCCGGGCGGATTCGCGCCCTGGAAGAACGGGCCCAGCAGATCTCGACGATCGCCAACGTGATCAAGGACATCGCCGGCCAGACCAACCTGCTGGCGCTCAACGCCGCCATCGAAGCGGCGCGGGCCGGCGAGCAGGGCCGCGGTTTCGCGGTGGTCGCCGACGAAGTCCGCAAGCTGGCCGAACGCACCTCGTCGGCCACCACCGAAATCGAGCAGATGATCGTCGGCATCCAGAGCGATACCGTCGGTGCCGTCGAAGCGATGAATGCGGCCCTGCCGGAAGTGCAACAGGGCGTCGAACTGGCCGGCTCGGCCTCGGAATCGCTGCGTGCCATCGAAGCAGGCGCCCGGCGCACCCTGGCCCGGGTCGGCGAAGTGGCTGACGCGACCAGGGAGCAGAGCGCGGCCAGCACGTCGATCGCCCAGCGTGTCGAGCAGATCGCCAACATGGTCGAGGAAACCACGGCGACCATCCGCGGCACGGCGACCACCGCCCATCAACTGGAAAACATCGCGCTCAGCCTGAAGCAGCTGATCAGCCGCTTCAGGGTATGAGCCGCTAGAGCGCGCCGGCAGCGCGCAATTCGGCAATGCGCGCCGCCGGGTAGCCAAGACCGGCGAGGATTTCGTCGGTATGGGCCCCGAGGGCCGGCCCGATCCATTCGGTGCCGCCCGGCGTTGCCGACAATTGCGGCACGATGCCGGGCATCCGGAAAGGCTTGCCGTCGGGCAGTTCGGCCGTCTGGAACATCTGCCGGGCGATGAATTGCGGATCGGCGAACATGTCGAGCACGGAATAGACGCGCGACGCGGGAACTTCCGCCTGCGCCAGCACCGCCAGCACCTCGGCCTCGTCGTGGCTGGCACACCAGGCATCGATCAGTCCGTAGATCTCGTCGCGCCGGCCGTCGCGGCCGGTGTTGTCGGCCAGCGACGGATCGTCGGCCAGATCGCTGCGACCGATGGCCTGCATCAGGCGACGGAAGATCGCATCGCCGTTGGCACCGATCGTCACGTGCTTGCCGTCGCGGGTGCCATGGGTATTCGACGGCGTGATGCCGGGCATGATGTTGCCGGTGCGCTCGCGCACGAAACCGAAGACGTCGGCCTCCGGCACCAGCGATTCCATCATCGCGAACACGGCCTCGTAGAGCGCGACATCCACCACCTGGCCGGCACCGCCATTGACCTCCTTGTGGCGCAGCGCCATCAAGGCGCCGATCGCCCCCCACAGCGCGGCAATCGAATCGCCGATCGAAATCCCGGTACGCACCGGCGGCCGGTCCGGAAAACCGGTCACGTAACGCAGGCCGCCCATCGACTCGCCGACCGCGCCGAAACCCGGCTGGTCCTTGTAGGGCCCGCTCTGGCCGAAGCCCGACAGGCGGACCATGACCAAGCCGGGATTGTCGCGCTGCAGTTCCGCCCAGCCCAGCCCGAGCTTCTCCAGCACCCCCGGCCGGAAGTTCTCGACCAGGATATCGGCCGAAGCGATCAAGCGGCGCACGAACTCGCGGCCGTCGGCGTGCTTGAGGTTGGCCGTCACCGATTTCTTGTTGCGCGCCTGGACGTACCACCACAGCGACGTGCCCTCGTACAACTTGCGCCACTTGCGCAACGGATCGCCGCCATCGGGGGCCTCAACCTTGATGACCTCGGCGCCGAATTCGCCGAGGATGCGGGTACAGAACGGGCCGGCGATCAGCGTGCCGAGTTCGACGACACGCAACCCGGCCAGCGGTTTTTGCGTTGCGGACATGTCAGGGCTCCCAGTGATCGACCGTCGATTTTTCATCCCACAAGCGGTCGACCGTACACTGCACCGCTTGCGGCGCACCGCTGGTCGATAGCTGCAGGCGCCCGTGACCGCCGCCGAGCAGGCCGCCATGCACGAGCAGACGCTCGAGCTGCCGGGCCACCGCCTCGCCGGTATCGAGCAGCGTCGTGCCGACCGGCATGCGCCGGGCGATGGCCGCCGCCACCCAGGGATAGTGCGTGCAACCGAGCACCACGACATCGGCTCCGGCCGCCGCCAGCGGGGCCACGTAAGCGTCGAGCAGCGCACCGACCCGGGGGCTGTCCGGCCCGTCGTTCTCGATCGCCTCGGCCAGGCCGGGACAGGCCTGGGCGACGACCTCGACGCCCGGCGCGTGATGGCCGACCAGACGCTGAAAACGCTCGCTGTGCAGCGTTCGCGTCGTGGCCAGCACGCCCAGCGTGCCGCTGCGGCTGAGCGCGGCGGCCGGCTTGACACCGGGCTCGAGCGCCACGACCGGTACGCCGATGGCAGCGCGGATGGCCTCGGCAGCGGCAGCCGTCGCCGTATTGCAGGCGATCACCAGCGCCTTCGCGCCACGGGCGACGAGCGCCTCGGCGATCCGGACGCCACGTTCGCGCAGGAAGCTTTCCGGCTTGTCGCCGTAAGGCAGGAAGCGGGTATCGGCAAAGTAGAAAAAGTCTTCGTGCGGCAGTCGACCGCGCAAGGCGCGCAGGACAGTCAGGCCACCCAGGCCCGAATCGAAAACGGCGATCGGATGTGCGTTCAAGATGACGGAAAACGAAAGGCCCCCTGGCGGGGGCCTCCATTGAACCACAGCCGGCGGCTTACATGCGAGCGATCATCGCGTCGCCAAACGCCGAACAGGACAACTCCTCGGCGCCGTCCATCAGACGCGCGAAATCGTAAGTCACCTGCTTGTCGCCGATGGCCGCTTCCATCGAACGGATGACCCGGTCGGCGGCCTCCTTCCAGCCCAGGTGGCGCAACATCATTTCGGCCGACAGGATCAACGAGCCCGGGTTGACCTTGTCCAGCCCGGCATACTTTGGCGCCGTGCCGTGCGTCGCTTCGAAGCAGGCATAGCGGTCGGAAATATTGGCCCCCGGCGCAATGCCGATGCCGCCGACCTGCGCTGCCAGCGCGTCGGAAATGTAATCGCCGTTCAGGTTGGTGGTGGCGATCACGTCGTATTCGGCCGGACGCAACAGGATCTGCTGCAGGAAGGCATCGGCGATCGAGTCCTTGATCGTGATTTCGCGGCCGGTCTTCGGATTGCGGATGCGGCACCACGGACCGCCGTCGATCGGCTCGGCGCCGAACTCCTCCTGCGCCAGCTTGTAGCAGGTGTCACGGAACAGGCCTTCCGTGAACTTCATGATGTTGCCCTTGTGCACGATGGTCACCGACTTGCGGTCGTTGTCGATGGCGTACTGGATCGCTGCCCGGACCAGGCGCGACGTGCCCTCGACGGAAATCGGCTTGATGCCGATGCCAGAACTTTCCGGGAAGCGGATCTTCCTGACCCCCATCTCGTCCTGCAGGAACTTGACGACCTTGGCGACGCCCTCGGAGCCCACGGCCCACTCGATGCCGGCGTAGATATCCTCGGTGTTCTCGCGGAAGATCACCATGTTGACCAGTTCCGGGTGCTTCAGCGGCGACGGAACACCCTTGAAGTACTGCACCGGACGGACGCACTGGTACAGATCCAATTCCTGACGCAGGGCCACGTTCAGCGAACGGATGCCACCGCCGACCGGCGTCGTCATCGGTCCCTTGATCGATACCGAATATTCCTTCAACGCAGCGAAGGTTTCCTGTGGCAGCCACTCGTCCGGACCGTAGAGGCGCGTCGATTTCTCGCCGGCATACACCTCCATCCAGTGGATTTTCCTTTTTCCGCCGTAGGCCTTGTCGACCGCAGCATCGATCACCTTGATCATGACCGGCGTGATGTCGATGCCGATGCCGTCGCCTTCGATGAACGGAATGATCGGATTGTCCGGCACCGGTTGTCCCGGCACGATTTTGGCACCACCTTGCGGAATCCTGATGTGGGAAGTCATGGGCAACTCCTTGCGTTGTTATGGGATGGCCCGAGCGGGCGGCTGGCGACCGGCGGTCTCCGCGCGCGGTCGACAGCGGGATCGATTATGAAACAAAAGCCCGATGACTGTCAGCGCTCGAAAGCCAACCGGCGATCGGCGGATTCACCATCGTCCGGTCGCGTCGGCACACGGAAGCGGCGAGCCAGGCGAGCCGCCGGCGTCTCCACCCAGCGATGGAACAGCAAGGCAGCGAACACACTGCCCAGGAAGGCCAGCAGCAGGCCGGCAGCCCCGGCCTCCGGCGACGTCCAGCCGAGTCGCGCCCAGATCGTCGAGGTCAGCACCAGCACCGGAAAATGAATCAGGAAGAGGCTGAACGAAACCTCGCCGAGCACGGCCAGCAGACGGCTCTTCGGCCAGCGCTGGCCGAGCCCCGAACGCTCCGCCACATACAGCACCATGGCAAAGATCATGGCGATCACCAGTCGCCACCGCCACTCGTAGATCACCGCCAGCAGCACCAGGCCCTGAAAGGCCAGGAACTCACCCGCTTGCCGGCTGACCAGCGCCTTGTTCACCTGGATGCCGAGGAAGAAATACGGGAAGAAATACATGGCCCAGCACTCGCCGGCCGGATCGAGATTGAAATGGAACAGCGAATAAATTGAGGTGGCCCAGCCGATGACCGTGAACACCCCGTCGCCACCGCGCCCGAAGCGTTGCTGTACGGCCAGCCCCAGAGCGTAGCCGAAACCCAGTTGAAAATTGATGCAGACGAACCACAGTCCGGCCGACAAGGCTTCATAGCCGAGGATGTCCTGCAGCAGGAAGAGATGGGCGAGAAACTGTGCCAGCGACACCGGTTGCCCGAGCACCTCGTCGGGCAGCCAGCCGCGGGCGAATTCGTAGATCGGCAGGATCAGCACGACGACCGCCAGATACGGCAGGCCCAGCCGGCAATAGCGCTGCACCGAAAACTGCCCGAGCTGGCGCAGACCCCAGAGGCGGCGGCCGATGGTGCGGGCGGCAACATAACCGCTGACCACGAAGAAGACCTGGGTGGCACGCGCATATTCGGCAAGCCAGGCAAGCAGATCGCCGTACAGCGGGGCGGCCCACTCACTGAGCGGCGGATAGAGCGCGAAGTGGTGCCACAGGATGGTCAGCGCGGCGCAGGCACGCAAGGCCAGGATGAAAGTAGGCTGGACGACGGGAAACACGACAGATACATTGAAATTCAATATTTTCCCACAAACGACCGGCCTTGCCTTGTGTCGGGATGTAACACCTGCGGTCGACCTCGCCCGTCAACGAAAAACGGAGGCCGAGGGCCTCCGTTCCGGACAGCGAAAACCAGGAATGATCAGGCTTGCATGGCCTTCAGTGCGGCGTTGAAGGTCGGGCTCGGACGCATCACCGCCTTGCACTTCTCGGGATCGGCCTTGTAGTAGCCGCCGATATCGGCCGGCTTGCCCTGCACCGTCTTCATTTCGGCAACGATCTGCGCTTCGTTGTCGGCCAGCGTCTTGGCCAGCTTGGCGAAGTGGGCAGCCAGTTCGGCATCGTCCTTCTGCGCGGCCAGTTCCTGGGCCCAGTACATGGCCAGGTAGAACTGCGAACCGCGATTATCGAGTTCGCCGGTCTTCGGCGACGGCGACTTGCGGTTGTCGAGCAGCTTGCCGGTTGCCGCATCCAGCGTCCTGGCCAGCAGCTTGGCACGAGCATTGTTTTCCTTCAGGCCGAGATCTTCCAGCGACACCGCCAGGGCCAGGAACTCGCCCAGCGAATCCCAGCGCAGGTGGTTTTCCTCGGTCAGCTGCTGCACGTGCTTCGGCGCCGAACCGCCGGCACCGGTTTCGTACATGCCGCCGCCGGCCATCAGCGGAACGATCGACAGCATCTTGGCCGAGGTGCCCAGTTCCATGATCGGGAACAGGTCGGTCAGGTAGTCGCGCAGGATGTTGCCGGTGACCGAAATGGTGTCCAGGCCGCGGATCACGCGCTCCAGCGTGTAACGCATGGCACGCACCTGCGACATGATGTGAATCTCGAGACCGCTGGTGTCGTGATCCTTCAGGTACTGGGTGACCTTCTTGATCAGTTCGTTTTCGTGCGGACGATACGGGTCCAGCCAGAAGATCGCCGGCGTGTTCGAGTTGCGGGCACGGGTGACAGCCAACTTGACCCAGTCGCGGATCGGCGCGTCCTTGACCTGGCACATGCGCCAGATGTCGCCGGCTTCGACAGCCTGCGTCAGCAGGACTTCGCCGCTGTCGATGTCGACGATGTTGGCGATGCCGTCCTCGGCGATTTCGAAGGTCTTGTCGTGCGAACCGTATTCCTCGGCCTTCTGCGCCATCAGACCGACGTTGGGCACCGAGCCCATGGTCTTCGGATCGAAGGCACCGTTGGTCTTGCAGAAGTTGATCATCTCCTGATAGATACGGGCAAAGGTCGATTCCGGCATGACGCACTTGGCGTCGTACTGCTTGCCGTCGGCGCCCCACATCTTGCCGCCCTGGCGGATCATTGCCGGCATCGACGCATCGACGATGATGTCGTTCGGCGAATGGAAGTTGGTGATGCCCTTGGCCGAATCGACCATCGCCAGCTTCGGACGGTGTTCCTGGCAGGCGTGCAGGTCGCGGATGATCTCGTCGCGCTTCGACTCCGGCAAGGTCTTGATCTTCTCGTAGAGGTCGACCATGCCGTTATTGACGTTGATGCCCAGTTCGTTGAACAGGGCACCGTGCTTCTCGAAGGCTTCCTTGTAGAAGATCTTGACGCAGTGACCGAAAACGATCGGGTGCGACACCTTCATCATCGTCGCCTTGACGTGCAGCGAGAACAGGATGCCGGAATCGCGGCAATCTTCCAGTTCCTTTTCGTAGAAGGCGCACAACGCCTTCTTGCTCATGAACATCGAGTCGATGATCTCGCCTTCGAGCAACTTCACTTCCGGCTTCAGCACGGTGATCTTGGCGCCCTTGGCGATCAGCTCCATGCGCACGCGGCGGGCCTTGTCGAGGGTCATCGACTTTTCGCCATGGTAAAAATCGCCGGCGTGCATGTGCGAGACGTGCGTCTGCGACCAGGGTTTCCATTCGCCCATCGAATGCGGATTCTTGCGGGCGTAGTTCTTGACGGCCAACGGGGCACGACGGTCGGAATTGCCTTCGCGCAGCACCGGGTTGACCGCGGACCCCAGGCATTTGCCGTAGCGCGCGGCAATCGCCTTTTCTTCGTCGGAAACGACGGTTTCCGGATAATCCGGCAAGGGATAGCCCTTGGCCTGGAGCTCCTTGACGCAGGCCTTCAACTGGGCGACCGAGGCGGAAATGTTCGGCAGCTTGATGATGTTGGCGTCGGCATCCAGCGTTTTCTTGCCCAGTTCGGCCAGCGTGTTCGGCAGGCGCAGCGCTTCGGGCAGCATGTCGGAAAACTCGGCGATGACCCGGGCCGACACGGAGATGTCGGCCTTTTCGATCTCGATCCCGGCCGGTTCCGTGAAGGTACGGATGACCGGCAGGAAGGCACAAGTCGCCAGCAGCGGCGCCTCGTCGGTGAGCGTGTAGATGATTTTGGACTTGCCTGAGGACATGCTAACCCCTTGTTGTTGGACGTGAATGCTGACCGGATTGTCGCCCGGTCCCCTTGCGCGGTGCTTACAACGAGAAACTTTCGGAGTATCCGCGCCAGCCGGCCCGCGGTCAACGGTGAAACGGCGTTTCACATCGCGAACCCCGCCAATCCGCACCCCGGGCGATGCTAGAATTTTCCCGAATGGAGGGGGACGAAACGATGAAGATTTCGGTCGGGCTGTACGGCACGAACGCGCACCGCATCGCGCTGGCCCTGATCCAGGGCTTCAACAAGCACTACACGCTGTTTCGCCAGACCTGCCGCGAGGCCAAGACGCGCTTCGAAACCGGCGACTGGCAGGGCGTCCACCGGGCGGTCAAGGAACGCCTGCGCTTTTACGACGACCGCGTCGACGAGTGCGTCGAACGGCTGCGCAGCGAATTCGACATCCAGGGGTCGGACGAGGCGACCTGGCAGCAGGTCAAACTCCTCTACATCGGCCTGCTGCTCAACCACAAGCAGCCGGAACTGGCGGAAACCTTCTTCAACTCGGTCAGCACCAAGATCCTGCACCGGACCTATTTCCACAACGACTTCCTGTTCGTCCGGCCGACGATCTCGACCGAGAACCTGGAGGCCGACGAAGAACCCACCTATCGCAGCTACTACGCCCCCCAGGATGGCCTGCGCGGTGCGATCCGCCAGATCATCACGGATTTCCGCTGGCAACACCCCTTTGCCGATCTCGATCGCGATGTGGACGAGGTGTATCGCGCCGTACGCCGGCACCTGCAAGGGATGCCGGCGCGCGACGTGAACTTCCAGATCCAGGTGCTCGGTTCCGCCTTCTACCGCAACAAGGCCGCCTACATCATCGGCAAGGCCATCAACGGCGCCAGCGAATACCCGTTCGCGATTCCGGTACTGCACGATGCCGACGGCCTGCTCAATCTCGACACCGTGCTGCTCGATGCCTGGCGCATCGGCCTGCTGTTCTCGCTGTCGCGCGCCTATTTCATGGTGGATATGGAAGTGCCGTCGGGCTACGTGCAGTTCCTGCGTTCGATCATGCCGAACAAGCCGCGTTCCGAGCTGTACATCATGCTCGGCCTGGGCAAGCAGGGGAAGACGATGTTCTTCCGCGACTTCATCTATCACCTGCACCATTCCGAGGACAAGTTCGTCATGGCGCCCGGTATCCGCGGGCTGGTCATGCTGGTGTTCACGCTGCCCTCCTACCCCTACGTCTTCAAGATCATCAAGGACGTCTTCGGCAGCTCCAAGGAAATGGATCAGGCGACGGTCAAGAAGAAATTTCTGCTGGTCAAGCAGGTCGACCGCGTCGGTCGACTGGCCGACACGCTGGAATTTTCCAACGTGATGTTCCCGCTCGACCGTTTCGACGATGAAGTGCTCGACGACCTGCGCCGGCTCGCGCCCAGCAAGTTCGAGATCGACGGCAAGCAGTTGATCATCCGGCATCTATATATTGAACGCCGGATGGAGCCGCTGAACATCCACCTCGACCGCATGGACAAGAGCAACGACCTCGCCGGGCTCGAACACGCGATCGAGGAATACGGCAACGCCATCCGCGAACTGGCCATTGCCAACATCTTCCCCGGCGACATGCTGTGGAAGAATTTCGGCGTTACCCGCTACGGCCGTGTCGTGTTCTACGACTACGACGAGATCGAGTACATGACCGACATCAACTTCCGCAAAATTCCACCGGCCCCCGATTTCGAAACGGAGATGTCGGGGGAAGTCTGGTATCCGGTCAATCGCGGCGATGTCTTCCCGGAGGAATTCGCCACCTTCCTGCTCGGCTCGCCGCAGGTTCGCAAGCTGTTCATGAAACATCACCGGGACCTGCTCACGCCTGCCTTCTGGCAAGCCGCCCAGGAGCGGATACGAGCCGGCCACGTCGAGGATTTCTTCCCTTATCCGCAAGAACTGCGCTTTCTCCACCGTCGGGCAGCACGCGCAGTCATTGCTGAATAAATTGGCCAGACCAGTAAGTGATTACTGATCAATCACTTCAGAAATCCTGATTGTTCCCGACTTAAGAAAGCCCTTATCGTTGGGCCATTCGACGTAAGCAGCCTTGATCCCTGACCGGCTGCCGATCTTCACCGGAATTCCCGACCATTCAAGGAGAAACACATGCCGCTGATCGTAGCGGTCGCTCGCGAGCGCACGGAAGGCGAAAGCCGGACCGCGCTCGTCCCCGAGACGGCCAAGAAGTTCGCCGCCCTTGGCGCCCAGCTCCGCATGGAGCAAAGCGCCGGCGTGCAGAGCCATTTCCTGGACCCCGACTATCCGGATGTCGCCTTCGCCCCCGGCCAGTCGGAAACCTATGCCGATGCCGGCCTGATTTTGCGCGTCACCCCGCCGTCGACCGCAGAAATCGCCGCAATGCCGGAAGGCAGCGTGCTCATCGGGCTGTTGAAACCCTACGAGTCGAAGGAACGTCTGGCGGCCTTGAACGCCCGCAAGATCACCGCCTTTGCCCTCGAACTGCTGCCGCGCATCTCGCGCGCCCAGAGCATGGACGCGCTGTCCAGCCAGGGCGCCTGCGCCGGCTACCAGTGCGGGCTGATCGCCGCCGCGCGCTGCACCAAGTTCTTCCCGATGCTGACCACCGCCGCCGGCACCATCCGCCCGGCACGCGTGCTGGTCATCGGCGCCGGCGTCGCCGGTTTGCAAGCCATCGCCACCTGCAAGCGCCTGGGCGCCATGGTCGAAGCCTACGATGTGCGCGCTGCCGCGCGTGAGCAGATCGAATCGCTCGGTGCCAAGTTCGTCGATACCGGCGTTTCCGCCGACGGTTCCGGTGGCTATGCCCGCGAACTCTCCGCCGAGGAGAAGGCGCAGCAGGCCGAGAAGCTGGCCAAGGCCGTCGCCGCCGCCGACGTGGTGATCACCACCGCCGCCATTCCCGGCAAGAAGGCACCGGTCATCGTCACCCGCGACATGGTCGCGCGCATGAAATACGGTGCCATCATCGTCGACATGGCCGCCGAATCCGGTGGCAACTGCGAACTGACCCAGCCGGGCGAACACGTCATCGCCAACGACGTGAATATCCACGGCCCCCTCAACCTCCCTTCACGCATGCCGACGCACGCCTCGGAGCTGTACTCGAAGAACCTGTACAACTTCCTGTCGCCGTGGATCAAGGATGGCCAGTTGAATTTCGACTGGTCCGACGAAGTCCTCGCCGGCACCGTGCTCTGCAAGGACGGCGCCACCGTCCATGCCACCGTGAAACAAGTTCTGGGAGAAGCCTGATGGACGGCCTGCTTGCCTTATACATCTTCATGCTCGCCGCCTTCACCGGCTACGAGATCATCGCCAAGGTGCCGGTCATCCTGCACACGCCGCTGATGTCCGGTTCCAACTTCATCCACGGCGTCGTCGTCGTTGGCGCCATGGTCGCGCTGGGTAACGCCGATACGGTGCTCGAACAGACCATCGGCTTCTTCGCCGTCGCCCTCGGCGCCGCCAATGCCGCCGGCGGCTACGTGGTGACCGAGCGCATGCTCGGCATGTTCAAGAAGAAGGAGGGCTGATCATGGCACTCCCGATCTACGTACAAGGCGCCTGGTTCGCCGGTGCCGCATTGTTCATCTTCGGCCTGAAGGGCATGAGCTCGCCGGCCTCGGCGCGCAACGGCATCGTTGTCGCCGGTTACGGCATGCTGGTAGCCATCGTCGCCACCTTCTTCATTCCGGAACTGAAGAACCTGGCGCTGATGCTCGCCGCGCTGGCCATCGGCGGTGCTGCCGCCTGGATTTCCGGCAAGAAGGTGAAGATGACCGACATGCCGCAGATGGTCGCCATCTACAACGGTATGGGCGGCGGTGCGGCGGCGGCGATTGCCGCCATCGAGTTCGCCAAGGGCGACACGCACGGCGTCGTCACCACCGTGCTGGCGGTGATCGGTGCCCTCATCGGCGCCGTCTCCTTCACCGGCTCCTGCGTCGCCTGGGCGAAGCTGCAAGGTGTCCTCAAGAAGACCTTCCGCCTGCCGGCGCAGAACGCGGTCAACGTGGTGCTGGCGCTGGTCGCCATCGGCCTCGGTGTAGCCATGGTCCTGTTCGCCCCGGCCCAGCCGGAGCTGATCTATGGCTTCTTCGTCGTCGCCCTGGTCCTCGGTCTGATCGTCACGCTGCCCATCGGCGGCGCCGACATGCCGGTGGTGATCTCGCTGTTCAACGCCTTCACCGGTCTGGCGGTCGGTTTCGAGGGTTATGTGCTGGGCAACCCGGCGCTGATCATCGCCGGTATCGTCGTCGGTGCCGCCGGTACGCTGCTCACCCAGCTGATGGCCAAGGCGATGAACCGGCCGCTGTCCAACATCCTGTTCACGCCGATGGTGGCGAGCGGACCGGGCGAAGCGATCACCGGCACGATGAAGGAAGTCGGTGCCATCGACGCGGCAGCGATGATGCGCTACGCCAGCAAGGTCATCATCGTGCCGGGCTACGGCATGGCGGTGGCGCACGCGCAGCACAAGGTCTGGGAAATGACCGCCATCCTGGAGGAAGCCGGCGTCGAGGTGAAATTTGCCATCCACCCGGTGGCGGGCCGCATGCCGGGCCACATGAACGTGCTGCTGGCCGAAGCCGGCGTGCCCTACGACAAGATCTTCGACCTTGAGGAAATCAACGGCGAATTCGGTCAGGCCGACGTCGCGCTGGTGATCGGTGCCAACGACGTGGTGAACCCGAGCGCACGCACCGACAAGGCCAGCCCGATCTACGGCATGCCGATTCTTGATGCCGACAAGGCGCAGAACGTGATCGTCATCAAGCGCGGCAAGGGTACCGGCTACTCCGGCGTCGAGAACGCCCTGTTCTACACCGACAACTGCCGCATGCTCTACGGCGACGCGCAGCCGATGGCCGGCGAGATCATCCAGCATCTGAAAGCGATGAATTGATTTGATCCAGCGCACATTTCACGTGAACTCCCGGCGATACAATGCCGGGAGTTTTCGTGGATGAAACCGATAATGAAAAGAAGCGACGATCTCCTGATCTGGGGAGCGGCAGGGGGGAGTCTGCTGTTGTGGGTGGTCCATCTGGCGACCGGCAGCGTATCCGGACACTGGTTCGCCGCCATTGCCGTCTCGCTGGCACTGGCCAGTGCCCTCTCCTTCGGCGAACGTTCGGGCTGGAAAACACGCCAGTCGGCCTACGTCGACGAACTCAAATCAGTGATGTCGGAATACCAGGTGCTGTCGTCGGAAGCGATGGCCCACGCCGAGCGCCAGTTCGGCTCGCTGGAAAAGGAAATGCAGGATGCCCAGGAGATCATCCGCAGTTCGGTCAATCGACTGTCCGGCAGCCTGACCGGACTGGAAAGCCACTCCTCCGACCAGCGCGAAATCCTGCGCTCGCTGATCGACGAAATGTTGCAGATGACCGGGCCGGACGACGAGCGCGCCGCCGAACAGGCCGGGCTGCAACGCTTCTTCGACGAGACCAACGCGTTGATCGCCGAATTCGTCAGCAAGATGGAGCACCTTCGCTCGACCAGCCGGGGCATTGCCGACAGTTTTTCCGGCATGCAGCATCAGGTGGCCCGTATTTCAGGGACCTTGAACGACATTGCCGGCATCACCAAGCAGACCGATCTGCTGGCGCTGAACGCCGCCATCGAAGCCGCCCGCGCCGGGGAAGCTGGCCGCGGGTTTGCCGTGGTTGCCGACGAAGTGCGCAACCTGGCGGCACGCACCGGTGAATTCAACATCGACATCCGCAACGCACTGAGCGACATCCTGAGTTCGCTGCAGGATGTCGGACAGCGCATCGAATCGGCGACCCAGATCGACCTGACGATCGCCGACCAGTCGCAAGCCACGTTGCGCGACCTCGGTGCCGAGCTGATGGAACTGACCGACAAGGCGCGCAGCCATTCGTCCCACATCACCGCGATCACCGAGAAGATGCAGGGCATGACGCAGGAAGGCGTCATGGCGATGCAGTTCGAAGACATCGTCACGCAGATGATCACGCGCATCGCCCAGCGCACCGAAAACGTCGGTCAGTACCTGCATGCCTTCCTGAACCTTCACCACGACCAGGGCGAAAAGGACGGCGTGCAGCGCTTCCGCGCCCGCAGCCAGAAACTGGTTCAATTGCTGGTCGACGCGCAGGTCAAGGCCGATGCGATTCGCGGCAACACGGCCGGAGCCACAGCCAGGGCCCACAGCGACGGCGATATCGAACTGTTCTGAGCTTGCTGCGGTCAACCCCGACATCGGAGGAAAAATGGATCTGGACGGCCTGATCGATATCTGGGGCGACCGCGCGGTGATCACCGTTGCCGGCCTGCTGATCGGCATCCTGTTCGGCGTTTTCGCACAACGCTCGCGCTTCTGCCTGCGCTCGGCCACGGTCGAATTCTGGGCGCGCCAGGGCACCTCGCGCCTCGCGATCTGGCTGTTCGCCTTTTCCGCGGCAATGATCGCCACGCAGGCGCTGATCGCATCCGGCTGGCTCGACGTCTCCCAGGCCCGGCAGTTGTCGGCACGCGGCAGTCTGTCCGGTGCGCTGGTCGGCGGCCTGCTGTTCGGAACCGGCATGATCCTGGCGCGCGGCTGCTCGTCGCGCATGCTGATCCTGTCGGCCAACGGCAACCTGCGCGCCCTGCTGACCGGCCTGATTTTCGCCGTGACGGCACAGGCCTCGCTGAACGGGCTGCTGTCGCCGCTGCGCACCTGGATTTCCGGCTGGTGGACCATCGACGGCAGCAGCCGCGACCTGCTCGGCCTGATGCATGTCGGGCACGCCGGCGGCCTGCTGTTCGGGCTGCTCTGGCTGGCGGCGGCCATCCATTTCGGCCGCCGCGCGGCGCTGCAGCCTCGCGAATGGCTGGGCGCCGTCGGTGTCGGCCTGGTCGTCGCCTGCGGCTGGCTGATCACCTATCAGGTCGGCACCGCCTCCTTCGACGTGATGCCGGTACAGAGCCTGAGCTTCACCGGTCCGTCGGCCGATGTACTGATGCTGGTGCTGTCGCCGCCCGGACAACCGTGGGATTTCGACATCGGACTGGTGCCCGGCGTCGTCCTCGGCTCCTTCCTGTCGGCCGCCTGGCGCCGCGAACTGAAACTGGAGGGGTTCAAGGATGGACACAGCATGCGCCGCTACATCGTCGGCGCGATCTGCATGGGCTTCGGCGGCATGCTGGCCGGCGGTTGCGCGGTCGGGGCCGGGGTATCCGGCGCCTCGATCTTCGCACTGACGGCCTGGATCGCCCTGATCGGCATGTGGGCCGGCGCCGGCCTGGCCGATGCCTTGATCGACCGGCCGGAGCGCCGCCAGGCTGCGTTGCCGCAGCCGTGAAAAGTCACCCGGCGAGGCGTCGACCGCGCCAGCCGGCCCAGGTGTAGATCAGGATCGCAGTGCCGGCCAAACCCAGCCCGAAGACCAGGGCGATCAGGAACCAGTCGGCAGGACCGCCGGCATCGGTAAATCCGGATGACGAGACCTTGGCCATCAGGATCAGGGCCAGCACGCCGCCCAGCAAGCCTGCCAGTTCGGCGCGCACCAGGCGTTTTGAGTCGATCCTGCGTTCCTTCAGCAGCAATGCGACGAAGGCGACAGTGCCCCCCACGATGAGCAGCAGCATCACCCACAGCAAGGGACCGAGCATTTCCTGAAAAACAGCCAGGAAAACCAGGGGATCCAGTTCTTTCATGTTCTTTTCTCCTTTCAGGCGCGGCCGCGCAGCATGCTGATGTAGGTTGGCTTGAGCGCCATCGTCTTCATCACCCAACTGATCCACAACTCTTCCAGCGGGGCGATCACGCCCGGGAAAGACGGCGTCAGGTTGTTCTTGTAGTCGAACTCGACGAGCATCGCCTGACCGAGCCGGGTAATCAGCGGGCAAGAGGTATAGCCGTCATAGCGCGCCATCGATTCCTTGCCTTCGATCTGTGCCAGCAGATGGTCGACCGCCACCGGCACCTGCCATTTGACGCTGGCCGCCGTCTTGCCCTTGGGCACACCGGCCACATCGCCGACGGCAAAGACATTCGCGAAGCGGGCGTGCCGCAGATTGTGCTTGTCCACCTCGATCCAGCCATCGGCGGCCCAAGCGCCTTCCTGCCAGCGCAACGGGCTGTTGCGCACCGCATCCGGCGCGCGCATCGGCGGAATCACGTTGATGAAATCGTAGGGCTGCTCGACCGGACCGGTCGGCGTATCGAACGTGGCGATCTTCCGGCCAGGATCGATCGCCGCCAGCACCCGCTCGTAATTGATCTTGACCCCGCGCTGCTCGAACAACATGCGGACCTTCTCATGCACGATGGGCACGCTGAACAGGCTCTTGTTGTTGGCGTTGTACACGATTTCCGCCTTGCCGCGATTGCCGCGACGCTGCAGGTAGTCCTCGGTGACGAAGGTGTATTTGAGCGGGGCGCCGGCACACTTCATCTCGGTATTCGGCCGCAGGAAGACACCGACGCCGCCCCGGTCGGCAAACTCGGACATTGCCTGCCAGGTGGCCGCCGCCTTGGCCGGGCTGTGATAGATGCTGCCCAGGCCGTTGCTGCCGATCAGTTCGGTATCCATGCCGGGGATCGCCGCATAGTCCAGCGTCAGGCCGGTGGCGACGACGAGGAAATCGTAGACATGTGCGGTACCGCTTTCGGTAACCACCTTGTTGCCTTCCGGATCGAATTCGGCGATCCGCTCCTCGACCAGTTCGACGCCGGCCGGCAGATAATCGCGGGTCGCCGTGACGACGTAGGATTCCGGCTTGATGCCGGAGGCCACCAGCGTGAATCCGGGCTGGTAGAAATGCGCCTTGCGGGCATCGATCAAGGTGATCTTCGCGCCGTCCAGACGCGCTGCCAGCTGCGATGCCGCCGCCAGCCCGGCCGCCCCGGCGCCGGCGATGACGATGCGCGCCGGGGTTTTCACCCTGGCGGCTGCCGAAGCACTCGCCGGCAACACGCCGCCCGCCCCCGCCAGTGTCGCAAATTTGATGAAAGAACGGCGATCCAGTGTGAATCGCCGTTCCGTTTCGTGCGCTTTCGTCATGCCAGGCCTCCCTTGCCGTTGTAAGTCTGACGAAAGTTATATCAACAAATCAGAAAAGTCTAATATTTGAAATATTCCGAAACGCCCGGTCGACCGCAAGATTCAGCGCGGGAAGTACATCCGGCGCTTGTCCAGCGTGTAACTCCACGGCAAACCGGCATTCTTCCACCCGTTGACCGTCCGCTGCCCCTTGCCCGGCCCGGCCGAGGCCTTGTCCCCCTCAAACCCTTCGGCAACGCTGTAGACGCTGGCGTAGCCTTCGGCCTGCAAGCGGTCGGCCGCCTTCGCGCTGCGGTCACCGGAGCGGCAAAGCAGGATCACCGTCGCATTCTTGTCCAGCCCCATGGCCTGCAGGCGGCGGGCGATCTCGGCGACGAAATCCTGATTCGGTTCAAGCTTGTACATGGCGCGCTTGTCGTCCCAGTCGGTCATCAATTCCTGATGTTCGACAAAAGGCACCAGCGCATCGGCCGCCTCCGCCATACCGACGTACATCGCCTCGGCACGGGTACGGATGTCGAACAAGGCCACCGTCTTCGGATTGCCCTGCTTCATCTCGAATGCCTGTTGCGGCGTCAGATAGCGCCCGGCTTTCGAGACCTTGGCTTCGGGCAGCTGGCGCCAGTCGGTGCTGCCCGGCGCCCAGTCGCCGGCATGGGCGAGAACGGAAAGGAGCAGCCCGACACCGGCCAGCGCAGTTTTCAGGGGGCTCATCATGCAATCCCCGGATTCTTGTCGGCGCCCTTGAGCTTGGGCATGTTCAATTCGATCGGCTTGATCGTCTTGATGTCGCGCAGGTAGCGGGCAACCACCTCCCAGATCGGCTCGCCGGCGCCCTTCGCTTCTTCGGAGACCGGCGCCCAGCCGGCCACCTTGTAGGTTTTCTTCGGATCGATGCGTTGACCGCGCAGCATCATGTCCTGGATGCGGCTGCCCATCTTCGCGGTCGGATCGCAGGTGTACTGCAGACCGCCGACGCGCACCATGTCACCGCCCTGCTGGTAGTAGGGATCCGGGTTGAACAGGTTGTCGCAGACATCCTCCAGTACCGTCTTGATCGTCTCGCCGGTCATCATCGTGACCGTCGTCCACGGATAGGTGATCGCCGTCTGGTCGAGCACGTGCTCCATCAGCACATCCTGCCCGGGCAGCAGCGAAGTCCCCCAGCGAAACCCCGGCGAGAAGGCAATCTCGGCGTCCTTGACCTTGAGCAGGGCATCGACGATGACCTGGTCGAAAGTTCCGTTGAAATTGCCCCGGCGGTACAGCGTGCCCTCGGTCACCGCCAGCTTTTCGCCCAGTTTGTCGAGGTAGGGCGCACGCGCCTTGTCGATCAGCGTCTGCATGGCCTTGTCGGCCGGCAACAGGTTGGCGAACACCGGCAGCAGCTTGTAGCGGAAATCGACGACCTTGCCGTTCTTCACGTCGAAATCCATCACGCCGAGGTACTTGCCGTTGGAACCGGCGTTGGTCACCAGCGTCTTGCCGCCGGCGTTCCTGACGACCACCGGGGCCGGCACGCCATCGTGCGTATGACCACCGAAGATGGCATCGATACCACGCACGCGCGAAGCCATCTTGAGATCGACGTCCATGCCGTTGTGCGAAATGACGACGACGACCTGAGCGCCCTTGGCACGCGCTTCGTCGACCACCGCCTGCATGTTGTCGTCCTGGATGCCGTAGCTCCAGTTCGGAATCTGCCAGCGCGGATTGGCGATCGGCGTATACGGAAAAGCCTGGCCGACGATGGCCACCGGCACGCCGTTGATGTTCTTGATCACGTAGGGCTTGAACACCGGATCGCCGAAATCGGTGGTCTTGATGTTCTGGGCGACGATGTCGACATGGCCGGCGAAATCCTTTTCCTCGATTTCCTTGACCCGTTCCTCACCGTAAGTGGCTTCCCAGTGCAGCGTCATCACGTCGACGCCGAGCGCCTTGCAGGCGTCGACCATATCCTGGGCATTCGACCACAAGGCGGTACCCGAGCCTTGCCAGGTATCGCCGCCGTCGAGCAGCAGCGCTCCCGGCCGGCTGGCCTTCATGCGCTTGACCAGCGTCGCCAGGTGGGCGAAGCCGCCGACCTTGCCGTAGGTCTGCGCCGCCTTCTCGAAATTCAGATAGGTGAAAGCATGTGCCTCGAGGCTGTTCGGCTTGAAACCGAAGTGCTTGAGCAGGTGGTCGCCGACCAGATGCGGCACCTTGCCGAACTGGTCGCCAAACCCCAGATTGACGCTGGGCTCCCGGAAATAGATCGGCAGCAGTTGGGCGTGGCAGTCGGTGATATGCAACAGGCTGACGTTGCCGAACTTCGGCAGGTCGTACAACCGGGCGGCACCTTTCTCGGCCATGGCGAATTCGCTGTGCAGCGACATGCCGCCGGCGGCAGCCACTGCGAGCACCTGGAGGAATTCACGACGATTCATGCTCATGGAATGGTTCCTGAAAAAAGCCCGGCGAGGCGGGTCGCCCCGGCCGGACAAAATCACGCAAGGATTACTTTTTGTTGACCGGGGACGCAGGGTCCAGCAGGAAGGCCATCAGGTCCTTGATCTGCTTTTCCGTCAGGATTTCGGCATCGCCGTTGCGAGGCATGTGGCTGCAGGCATTGAAGGCCTTGGCGTTGTAGATCTTGCCCCAGGTGTATTTCACGACTTCCTCGCCGTTGCCGCGTAGCTTGCCGTATTCGAGCAGGCTGGGGCCGATCGTGCCGTAGGAGATCTCGTGATGGCTCATCTGGTGACAGTTGTAGCAACCGCCGCCGTTGTTGTAAGGCGTCTTGTCGGTCCAGGTCAGACCGCGACCGTTGACCGCGATCTTCTCGCCCTCCTTCCAGTCGCCGAGATACTTGCCGTCGGCCGGATAACGGATGGTCTTCATCTGTTCGGCTTCGATCCGGGCCATTTCCTTTTTCGAAGGCAGCTTCTCGCTGGAACAGGCTTTCTGGAAATCGAGCTGATAGATGCGGTGCTTGCTGGCGATGCCGGTCGTCTTGAACGAGCGGTCCATCATCGCCTTGAAATCGGCATAGGTATCTTCACCTTGCGCCCAGGCAGCTGGCATGGCGACGAGCAGGCCGACGATGAGGCTGATTTTCTTCATGGCGGTCTCCTTAGCGCTTGATGCCGGGGGTCAGCATGGTGCCGCCCTTGGCCGTGGCGGCCAGATAGACGGACAGGGCAATGGTCACGTCCGAACCGTAGATCGGCTCAGGCAGACGCTGCTGACGGAAACAGTCGTTCAGACGATGCTGCATGGTCCAGAACTCGCCGTTCGAGACGCGATAGGCAGGCCAGCTTCCCCAGCCGGCCGCCGCCCCCTTCTGCGTGCGCAGATCGGGCAGGTCCTGCATGCGGATACGCTTGCCTTCCTCGCCATGGCAGGTCGCGCAGGAGAAATCCATCGGCCCGGCGCGGAAGTAGAAGGCCATCTTGCCCATCTCGTACATCTTCTTCATTTCGGGATGGCGCATGTCGACATCGATCCTGGCACCGTTCGACTCGGTAACCACATAAGCCACCAGTGCGGCGACCTTCTCGCGTTCTCCCTTCAGGAACTTGCCGTCAACGATGCTCTTGGGTTCGATGCCCTGAAGGTTTTCCATGCAGGTCATCAGACGCGACTCCAGATCCTGTACCCGACCGGTGTCCTTGAAGTAACGCGGCATCTTGGCATAGGCGCCCTTGATGACGCCCGGCCCGAGGCCGAGATCGCAACGCTCGAGCGATGCCTGCTGCGGTCCACGCTTAGTTTTCCACAATTCCTCGCCTTGCGCCGCAACCAGTTCGGAAGGATTGCCGTCGGCCAGCAACTCGCGATACTTGGCGATTGCGTCCATTTCCGACGAAGCGGCTGCCGTGCCGGAAAGCAGCCCGCAGGCGAATCCGGCCAGCAAAATGGTGAATGTATGTCTCATCACGCCTCCATGGGTGTTTTACGTTATCGGAACGGGGGTCGTGCCCCCGTCCGTTTTTGTTGTGTCGCCGGACGGCAGGATCAGTTGACCACGGCCTCGTCGGTCCGGCTGTCGCCCTTGTTGTCCTTCCACGACACGCTGACCTTGTCGCCCTTGGCGCCGCCCTTGAACTTGAATGCCAGGTAAGGGTTCTTCGACACCGCGGTGCCGAATTCGCTCTGCAGCACGACCTTGTCGCCATGCTTGGCCACCAGTTCGGTAATGAACCAGGCCGGAATCACCGCGCCGTTGGCATCCTTGCGCTGACCGGTTTCCATTTCGTGGCTGATCAGCACCTTGACTTCAGTAACGCCATCCTTTGCGGCGGCGCGAATCTTCATCGGATTTCCCATGTGTTTTCTCCTCTTTCTCTAGTCCGGGACAGGTCGAAATCAGCCGCCGCAGCCGCCGAGCGTGACCTTGATTTCCTTGGTCGCCATATAGAACTTGCCGCCGGCCTTGACCAGGGCATAGACGTTCGACGTCTGGCCCATCTTGACCCGGGTCTGCACGTTGGCTTCGGTACCTTCCGGCAGCGTGAAGCTGGCGGCCAGCGCGTTCGGGTTCTTTTCGACCAGGATGGCGACCATGGTCGTTCCGGCGATCGACGAGGCGACGCCGACCGGCACCACGGCGCCGTTTTCGGCAATATCCGGGCCGGTCACCTGGACATCCTTGCTTTCGACCGGAGCACCAGCCCCCAGCGCCTTCAGCGTATCGGCCATGCTCTTGGCTTCGAAAGCGGCCTTGTTCCAGTCCGCCAGTGCGACGCCCGGCTTGATGATGCCGGCGGCCGCGAGCGCGCCGAGGACGGCGGCACCGGTACCGGATTTGAGTACGTTACGACGTTGATTATTCATGACTTCTCCTCTCAAAAATCGGGATTACTTCGCACCGGAAAGAATCCACTTCACCAGTGTCTTGATGTCCTCATCCTTGACGTGCCCGTTCGGCGGCATCGGGATGGAACCCCAGGCCCCCTGGCCGCCCGCCTTGACCTTGGCGGCCAGACGGTCGGCCGCATCGGCCTGATCCTTGTACCGGGCCTGGACTTCGTTGAGTCCCGGTCCGACGATCTTGCTGCTCAGGCCGTGGCAGGCCATGCATCCGGAAGCGTTGGCCAGCGTCAGTTCGGCCGACTGGGCCGGCGCCCTGGCGACGGCGGCATCGCCGTCGACCGTACGCACGCCGCGCACCGGACCGAAGCTGCGGTTCTGGTCTTCCAGATTACCATGAGCCGTCCGCGCATAATTTGGCAGTACCGAACCGATACGGACTTCCTTCTTGCAATCCTTCATGCAGGCGACGTTTTTCACGTCCGGCTTGCCACCGTTGCCGATGCCACCACGCGCTGCCGGCGCCCCGGGCCACATGCCGTGATTGGTGGTCATGCCGTTGCGGTTGGGCATCATCTTCTGCACCTCGGCAATGTTCTTGTCGGACAAGACGAAATCAGCCGGCACGATTTCGGCAAGGTTCAGGAAGTAGGCCAGGATCGCATACACCTCGTCAGGCTTCAGGGATTTCGGCGCAGTCCAGGGCATGGCGCGCTGGATGTAATCGAAGATCGTCGAAATCGTCGCCACCTTGGTAAAGGTCGTGCGCTGCGGGATATCGCCCTTGACGAAGCCGCCGACCCGGCCGTTCTTGATGTCCTCGTGGGTCGTTCCACCGATCAGCGGGGTAAACACTTCGTTCGACTCCCCGAAGGAACCGTGGCAGGAAGCGCACTTTTCCTCGAACAGGTCGTTACCCTGCTGAACGTTGCCCGACCCCTTGGGCAGCCCCTTGAAGTCCGGCCGGACATCGATGTCCCAGGCGGCCAATTCGGCCGGTGTGGCCTGTCGTCCCAGCTTGAAGGTATCGAAGGCGAAGGCGCTCGCCGTCAGCGCCAGCAGCGCCGCCGCGACAATGGATTTAGAGAACCTGGACATTGCTGACCTCCCCGCTTTCGACGACTTTCCAGGACTGGATGGCATTGTTGTGATAGATCGACTTGGTGCCGCGCACTGCACGCAACTGGCCGTAGGACGGCTGGACATAGCCGGTCTCGTCGATCGCGCGCGACTGCAGGATGGCCGGTTTGCCGTCCCACACCCAGTCGATGTTGAAACGGGTCAGCGCCTTGTTCTGGATCGGCCCTTCGAGGCGTGCCGTCTTCCAGTTGATACCACCATCGAACGAGACATCGACGCGGGTGATCTTGCCACGCCCCGACCAGGCGACACCGGTAACGTTGTAAAAACCGGTCTCCAGCAGCTGTTGACCGCCGGAGGGCGAAGTAATCACCGACTTGCACTCCTGGATGCTGGTGTACTGTCGATGCATGCCGTCCGGCATCAGGTCGATGTAATGCACCGCCTCATCCTTGGTCGCGTAGGGCATGTCACCGACCTCGATGCGACGCAGCCACTTGACCCAGGACACGCCCTGCACACCCGGCACGACGAGACGCAGCGGGTAGCCGTTCTCGGGCCGCAGCATTTCGCCGTTCATGCCGTAAGCGACGATGACCTCGCCGTTCTCGACCATTTCCATCGGGATGGTGCGGGTCATCGAGGAGCCGTCGGCGCCTTCGGCCAGCACGTAGCGGGCCTTCTTGTAATCGACGCCGCAGTCTTCGAGCAGCGTCTTCAACGGCACGCCGGTGAATTCCGAGCAGGACAACATGCCGTGCGTGTACTGCACGGTCGGCACGGCGACGTTGCCCCATTCGAGGCCGGTATTGGCGCCGCATTCGATGAAGTGGATGCGCGACACCGGCGGCAGGCGCATCAATTGATCCATCGTGTAGACCTTGGGTTGTTTCAGGAAGGCCGGATCGGAGCCGTTGATCATCAGGCGATGCTTGCTCGGATCGACGTCGTGCCAGCCCTGGTGGTGCCGCTCGAAATGCAGGCCGGACGGCGTGATGATGCCGAACAGGCCCTGCAGCGGGCAGAAGGACACCGAAGCGCCACCGACGCGGGTCAGCCCCGGCGATTCGCGGCGCAACAACTGGCTTTCATACTTCGACGGCTGACCGTAGGGATTGGTCGCCACCGGCAGGCCCAGGCTGGTCGTCCAGGGAGGCAGGTTCAGGATGTCGGGATCGCCCGCGGCGTCGGCCCTTGCCACCAGAGGTGCCGCCATCGCCGCCCCGGCGGCGAGGAAGCTCTTCCTCAGAAAATCGCGCCGCCCCGCGCCGACGGCCTTGACCTGTTCTTCCGACAGGAAATTTTCCGGTGCACGCCGCAAATGCCCCGGTTTCTTCGATAAATCAACCATTGAGATTTCTCCCCTCCGCTCGCTTGAGTTCAAGTGCTGCATGACGGGACACCTAACTGCTCGCCAATGTCGCGGCTGGCGACAGTGATGGCGACGGTCCGGCAGATGTCCACGAAATTCGGATCGACGACACGGTAGAAAACACTATTTCCCTCCCGACGCCGGTCGACCACGCCAGCCCGATACAGGATGTTCAGGTGGCGGGAAATATTGGCCTGGGTCAGCCCGATCTGATCGACCACGTCGTTGACCGGCCTCTCGTCCACACACAGGCAGGAGAGGATGCGCAAACGCGTGGGATCGGCCAGCAGGCTGAAGTATCGAGCGACCTGCTCGAATACCTGGGTTGTCTCGTCCATATCGTTCTTTTGATCTAAGTCAACAAAACTCTATAACCGAGTATTTATATAGTCAACAACTAATATTATTGCGACGCAGCATGCTTTTTGAAAAAAAGCGCTATAACCTAGGCACCGGGTTGCATCCAGAATGCCGTACAAAAACACCGGCAACCCAACATCAAAACACCTAGAGGAAGGAGATGTCTCGATGAAGCCATTACTCAACGTCGCCGCCGTCTGCCTGCTTGCCGCCAGCACCGGCGCCCAGGCAGCGGATCCCCATCTCGGCCGCAACCTGGCCGCAACCTGCGCCAACTGCCACGGCACCAACGGCAAGGCCGTACCGGGCGCCGGACTCGACTCGCTGGCCGGCGAAAGCAAGGAAAAACTGCTGCAGAAACTGGCCGATTTCAAGAGCGGAGCCAAACCCGCATCGATCATGCACCAGATCGCCAAGGGCTATACCGACGAACAACTGGCGCTGATCGCCGCCTACTTTGCCGCGCAGAAATAAGGGGGGGGAACGACCATGATGCAGATGAAACGACGCGATTTCCTGAAGGTCGGCGCGGCAGCTGGCGCAATGGCAACACTTTACGGCTGCGCCGGCGGTACCAAGGCCAGTGGTCACGTGGTCGTGGTCGGCGGCGGCTACGGCGGCGCCACGGTGGCGAAATACCTGCGCATGTGGAGCGAAGGCGGCGTTCAGGTCACCCTGATCGAACGCAACCCGACCTTCATTTCCTGCCCGATCTCCAATCTGGTCATCGGCGGCACCAAGACCATGGAAGACATCACGGTCAGCTACGACGGACTGAAGAACACCTGGGGTGTACGCGTGATCCAGGACGACGTGGTCGCCGCCGATCCCGCCAAGCGCACCATCAGACTCGCCAAGGGCGGCGAACTGAGCTACGACCGCCTGGTCCTGTCGCCCGGGGTCGACTTCATGTTTGGCGAAATTCCCGGACTCGACAACGCCACCGCCCAGTCCAGCATCCTGCACGCCTGGAAGGCCGGCCCGCAAACGGTGGCACTGCGCCGGCAGCTCGAAGCGATGAAAGATGGCGGCACATACGCCATCGCCATCCCCAAGGCGCCATACCGCTGCCCGCCCGGCCCCTACGAGCGCGCCTGCCTGGTCGCCGACTACTTCAAGAAAAACAAGCCGAAATCCAAGGTCGTCATCCTCGATGCCAACGAAGACGTACAGTCCAAGAAGGCCCTGTTCACCAAAGCCTGGAGCGACCTCTACAAAGGCATCATCGAGTACCGCAACAACAGCGAAGTGAAGGATGTCGACGTCGCCAGCCATACCGCGGTCATGGAGTTCGACAAGTTCAAGGCCGACGTGCTCAACGTCATCCCACCGATGCGGGCCGGCGATATCGCCGCAAAATCCGGGCTGAAACTGGTCAACAACCGCTGGGTGGACATCGACTGGCTGTCGATGGAAGCCAACGGCACACCGGGCGTTCATGTCCTGGGCGACGCCGTATTCCCGGCGCCGACCATGCCGAAATCCGGTCACATGGCCAACCAGCACGGCAAGCTCGCCGCCGCCGCGATCCTCAACCTGCTGGCCGGCGAAGCCCCGAACCCGGCGCCGGTGGTAATGAACACCTGCTACAGCTTTGTCGACGCCAAAAACGTCATCCACGTCGCTTCGGTACACCAGTACGACGCCGCCACCAAGCTGGTTCAACCCGTCAAGGGCGCCGGCGGCGTCTCGGCGGCCCGCAACGAACTGGAAGGCAAGGTCGCCCTGGCCTGGGCGAAAAACATCTGGGCCGACATGCTGGCCTGAGCCAAGCACCCCGCACATGGAACGGCCGCCCAAGCGCGGCCGTTTTTGTGAACTTCTGCGATTTTGTCGCCGAATCGACACGCGTATTCGACTGGCTCGTTGGAGAAACACTCACTCCAGTGTTGCGATGTATTCCGCCACGGCGTGCGTTTCCAGCTCGGACAGCTTGGAGGCAACGGTATGCATCACGGCGTTATCGTTGGTCCGCTCGCGCTTGTTGAACTGCCTGAGCTGATCCTCGATATAGCGAGGATGCTGACCGGCAAGTCGCGGCAGTTGCGGCGTGCCGTGCCCCGTTGCGCCATGGCAACTGGAACAGGCCGGTAACCCGGAGAAGGAATTGCCGCGCTCGAAGATGTACTTGCCGACACCGACCAGCATCGTGTCCGAAGCAACCGCTGCCGCGACGGATTTCTGCTGGAAGAACAGCCCCAGCGCCTTCATTTCATCCGCTGTCAATTCTTCGGACTGCGGTTTCATCGTGTCACTCTTGCGTTTGCCGGACTTGAAGTCGCTCAACTGTCTTGCAATATAGTCGGCGTGCTGGCCGGCCAGGCGCGGGAACACCTGGCTGGCGGCTTCGCCTTCCAGGCCATGGCACAGGAAACAGCGTCCAG
Source organism: Azonexus sp. R2A61 (assembly GCF_021401135.1). GTDB lineage: Bacteria > Pseudomonadota > Gammaproteobacteria > Burkholderiales > Rhodocyclaceae > Azonexus. The sequence goes on from NZ_JACBFO010000002.1 coordinate 920,496, forward strand.
AGACAATCTCCTCTGCCCGCGCCAGATCGAGCTTGTCGGCCGCCAGCACGGCACTTCCCGGCGCCAGCGACAGCAAGGCACCGAACACCGATAACAGTTTCCTCATTTCCCCTCCCCCAAAAACCTATATAAAAATAAAGTTATAAAATACTAATTTTCTTACATAGGCCTTTCAAGGGGCTCAGGCGTGCCCGGTGCTGCCGAAACCTCCGGTACCGCGGTCGCTGGCGGAAAAATCGTCAACCACGTTGAAACCGACCTGCAGCACCGGCACCACCACCAGTTGCGCAATACGATCCAGCGGCTGGATGGTGAAGGCGCTGTGCCCGCGGTTCCATACCGAGACCATCAGTTCACCCTGGTAGTCCGAATCGATCAGCCCGACCAGATTGCCGAGCACGATGCCGTGCTTGTGGCCGAGGCCGGAGCGCGGCAGGATCATCGCCGCCAGCCCGGGATCGGCCAGATGAATGGCCATGCCGGTCGGCACCAGCACGGTCTGCCCGGGCTGCAGTTCCAGCGCGTCGTTCAGGCAGGCGCGCAGGTCCAGGCCGGCCGAGCCCGGCGTGGCATAGGCCGGCGGGTTGTCGCGCAGGCGTTGGTCAAGCAGTTTGACGTCGATACGATGCATTCAGCGGTTTCCTGTCAGTTTGGCAATATGTTCGATGAGCTGGCGTGCCAGCACCGCCTTCGGCGCCGGGGTCAGTGGATGGCTGCCGGCGTCGTCGAACAGCACGAGCCGGTTGTCGTCGCCGCCGAAGCCGTCCTGGATCAGGTTGCCGGCAATCAGCGGGATGTTCTTCTTGCGCCGCTTGGCCTGGGCATAGTCATCCAGATTGCGGCTTTCGGCAGCGAAGCCCACACAGAACGGCCCTTCGGGCAGCGCGGCAACCTCGGCCAGGATATCGGGATTCTCGACCAGTTCGATGGCCGGTACGCCGCCGTGATCCTTCTTCAGTTTGTGCTCGGCGGCATTGGCCACGCGGTAGTCGGCAACCGCCGCCACGGCAATGAAGATGTCGCTGTCGGCAGCCCGGGCCAATACCGCCGCATGCATGTCGAGCGCACTGCGCACATTGATGCGGTCGACGCCCTGTGGCGGCGAAAAAGCTACCGGGCCGGAAACCAGCGTCACTTCGGCGCCAGCCTGCCGGGCGGCACGCGCCACGGCATAGCCCATGCGGCCGGACGACAGATTGGTGATGCCGCGCACCGGATCGATCGCCTCGAAAGTGGGCCCGGCGGTGATCAGCACCTTGCGACCGGCCAGACATTTGGGCGCAAAGTGGGCGATCACCGCCTCGACGATGTCTTCCGGCTCGACCATACGGCCGGCACCGACTTCGCCGCAAGCCTGCTCGCCGCTGACCGGACCGATGAATGCAACGCCGTCTTCGCCCAATTGCCGGACATTGCGCTGCGTTGCCGGGTTTTCCCACATCTGGCGATTCATCGCCGGCGCCACCAGCAACGGACAATCACGGGCCAGCACCATGGTGGCCAGCAGATCGTCGGCCATGCCGTTGGCGATGCGGGCGAGAAAATCGGCCGACGCCGGCGCGATGACGATCAGGTCGGCCTGCCGCGACAGATCGATATGGGCCATCGCATTCGGCATGCGTGCGTCCCACTGGTCAAGATAGACCGGCCGCCCCGACAGTGCCTGGAAAGTGGTGGCCGTGACGAAATGGGTGGCGCCTTCGGTCATCGCCACCTGGACTTCCGCGCCCGTCCTGCCCAGCAGGCGAACCAGCTCCGCTGCCTTGTAAGCAGCAATGCCGCCGGTCACACCGAGCACGATGCGCTTGCCAGTTAATTCCATTATCATATTCCGCAAGATCGACTGCGCCCATTCTACAACTCCCATGCCCATCACCGACTGGCCCAGCGGCGAACGACCGCGCGAACGCCTGCTGGCGCACGGCCCCGCCGCACTCAGCGATGCCGAATTGCTGGCCATCTATTTAAGAGTCGGCGTGCGCGGCAAAAGCGCCGTCGATCTGGCGCGTGACCTGCTCGGCCGGTTCTCCGGCGAACTCGGCCAGTTGGCCGAAGCCTCTCCCGAACAACTCGCCAGTTGCCCCGGCATCGGACCGGCCAAGGCCGCACAATTGAAAGCCAGCTTCGAACTGGCTCGACGTGCGCTGACCCAGCAGATGAAACAGCGGGACACCCTGACTTCACCCGCGCAGGTCCGCGACTGGCTCCGCCTGACGCTGGCCCGCCGACCGCAGGAGGTATTCATCGCCTTGTGGCTGGATGCCCAGAACCGGTTGTTGCTCGCCGAGGAATTGTTTACAGGCAGCCTGACGGCTACCACGGTCTACCCGCGTGAAATCGTCAAAAAGGCGCTGACCCACAATGCTGCATCGGTCGTCTTCGCCCACAACCACCCTTCCGGCCTGGCCGAACCGTCGCGCGCCGACGAAATGCTGACCCGCGACCTGAAGGCCGCGCTGGCGCTGGTAGACGTCAAACTGCTCGATCATTTCATCGTGGCCGGCAACGCGACACCGCTTTCCCTTGCCGAACGGGGATTGATCTGAAAGAAAAAAGGCTTGCCGGAACAATCACGTCCGGCTACAATCGCGGGCTTTCTTCCATCGAATTCTGGAGCACCATCATGGCGCGAGTCTGCCAAGTCACGGGTAAAGCCCCGATGGTTGGGAACAACGTTTCCCACGCCAACAACAAAACGAAGCGCCGCTTCCTGCCGAACCTGCAGTACCGTCGCTTCTGGGTCGAAAGCGAAAACCGCTTCGTCCGTCTGCGCGTTTCCAACGCCGGTCTGCGCATCATCGACAAGAAGGGCATCGACGCCGTTCTGACCGATCTGCGCGCCCGTGGCGAAATCTAATCGAGAGGAACTGAATCATGGCTAGCAAGGGCGGTCGCGAAAAGATCAAGCTGGAATCCACCGCGGGTACCGGTCACTTCTATACCACCTCCAAGAACAAGCGCACGACGCCTGAAAAACTGGAGTTCATGAAGTACGACCCGAAGGCACGCAAGCACGTTGCCTACAAGGAAGTGAAGCTGAAGTAATTCAGCCGACTCCGGCAATTCGACAAGCCCGCCTTCCGGCGGGCTTCGTTTTTTGCACGGCGGCCGTGACGGCCGCCGTTTCCCGTTCACCGCCCGCGTTCATTCACCTCGACGAATGAACAACAAGGCGCAAAAGCCGGCGATCCCGGCAAACAGCACAGCCGACCAGTTGGCCATCGACAGGCCGAGGAATTCCCACTCGCGGCTGGTACAGAAGCCGGTCGCCAGGAACCAGCCCGGCCACTGCATACCCAGCCAGTCGACCAGTTGCTCGATCAGGTTCGGGTTGCTGAACCCACATTCCGGCGCCAGATCCGGAAAAGCCTGCATCCATGACTGAAAGGCCGCCACGGCAAACCCCAGCGCCGCCAGCGCACCGCTCACGGCCGCCCACAAGGGCCGGACACGCGGCGCCAGAACACCGGCCAGCGCCACCGCGCCGATCGCCAGATAGAGCACACGCTGAAAGATGCAATAAGGGCAGGGAGACAGACGCAAAAGACTTTGCAGCGTCATGCCGACTGCGCTGATGCCAAAGGTCCCGAGCGCCAGCGTGGCGAACCAGGCACGGTCAGGACAACGGGCCAGCCAGCCCGAAAGGTAACGAATCATTCCTTGCTCCGAAAAAAACAAAATCACGACTGCAGATAAAATTATTGCAGATTCGCCAAAAGCACCGGCAGAATAATGGAAATTCAGACCGCAAGACGGTCGGACAAAAAAGCGGAGACAATTCTTGCAAGACCCGGTAAAGGCCGATGGCGGAACGCCGCTGCGCCCCCTTCTGACCCTGCTCGCCGACAGCAACCGGCAGCGCCTGGCCGCCGCCAGCGAACAGGCCTTGCTCGACGGGCAATGCCGTTTGCTGATCGACAGCAAGCGCTACGCGCTGGCCTGTATCGGCCTGCCACCGGACGACCATGTCGCGCCGGAAGGAAGCTGGCATCTGGCCGCCGCCAGGGCGACCGCCAAGCCCCCCCGGGACTGGCTGCAGACCCGCCGCGACGACAGCACGGATTTTCCGTTCCACCACGCCGGCAAGACATTGGGCATCCTGCGCATTGCACCGGTCAAGGACAATCTGCTGGGCCCCGACGAACGTCGTGCGCTGGACCTGATTGCCGAAAGCATCGGCGAAGCCCTGATCGTACTGCGCGGCGAAGCCGTGCAACGCGAACTCGAATCCAGCCTGCGCCAGTTGTCGCGCGCACTGGAATCGAGTCTCAACGGCGTGATGATCACCTCGTCGACCCAACTCGACCATCCCATCGTCTACGTCAACCCGGCCTTCGAGCGCATCACCGGTTACAGCGCCGAGGAAGTGATCGGCCTGAGCGGCCGCTTCCTGGTTCGCGACGATCTCAACCAGCGCGGCCTGAATACCATACGCGATGCGCTGCGCACCCGCCGCGACGCCCACGCCATCCTGCGCAACTATCGCAAGGACGGTTCGCTGTTCTGGAACGAGCTGTTCATCTCCCCGGTACGCGACGAAAGCGGCGGCATCACCACCCATTTCGTCAGCATACTGAACGATGTCAGCGAGCGCATCAGCTACGAGCAGCAACTGGAATTCCACGCCAACCACGATTCGCTGACCGGCCTGGCCAATCGCAACCTGCTCAACGACCGCATCGCCCAGGCCATCGCCCAGGCCCGCCTGGACGGTCTGCTGGCCGGCGTGCTGCTGCTCGACCTGGACCGCTTCAAGCTGGTCAACGACGGTTTCGGTCATTCACCGGCCAATGATCTATTGAAATCGGTGGCCCAGCGACTGACCCAGGCGGTGCGCGATACCGATACCGTCGCCCGGCTCGGCGGCGACGAATTCGTCGTCGTCATCGGTCGCCTGCAATCGGCCGACGACCTGGCGCTGGTGGCCAGCAAGATCATGCGGGCGCTGAACCAGCCGATCCTGGTCGAGGGCAAGGAAGTGTTCATCACGGCGTCGATCGGTGCCGCGCTGTTCCCGCGCGACGGCGACCACGGCGAGATGCTGCTGCGCAACGCCGATGTGGCGATGTATCGGGTCAAGGAGCACGGGCGCAACAATTACCGCTTCTACACGCCGGAAATGACGCACATGGCGATCGACCGGCTGGACATGGAAGGCAACCTGCGCCGGGCCCTCGAGCGCGAGGAATTGCTGGTGCATTACCAGCCCATCGTCGATGTCGCCAGCGGCGAGGTGATCGGTGCAGAAGCGCTGGTCCGCTGGCAACACCCGCGAATCGGCATGATCCAGCCGAACGAGTTCATCCCGCTCGCCGAGGAAACCGGCTTGATCATCGCCCTCGGCCAACTGGTATTGCGCCGCGTCTGCAAGGACATCGCCCAGTGGGATGCGGCCGGTCTGCCGCCGATCAAGCTGTCGATCAACCTGTCGGCCCGCCAGTTCCGCCAGGAAGACCTCGCCGACAACATCGGCCAGATTCTCGGCCAGGCCGGCATCGACGGCCGCCGGCTGGCATTCGAGCTGACCGAAAGCATGGTCATGCACGATGTCGAGAACACATTGCACACGCTGCGCGAACTGAAGCAACTGGGCGCCACCGTCTCGCTCGACGACTTCGGCACCGGCTATTCCAGCCTGTCCTACCTGAAGCGCTTCCCGATCGACGTGCTCAAGATCGACCGCTCCTTCGTGCGCGACATTCACCGCGACAGCGACGATTCGGCCATTGCCCAGGCGGTCATCGCGATGGCCCACAAGCTCGGCCTGAAGGTGGTTGCCGAAGGGGTCGAGGATCATTCGCAACTGGCCCTGCTGCGCGAATTCGACTGCGACCAGTTGCAGGGCTACCTGTTCAGCCGCGCGATCCCGCCCGAGGAATTCGCACTGATGTTGCAGCAAGGCAAGACGCTGGCTGCGGTCGACCGGCCATGAAGGGAAAAATCGAATACCGGCAGGTCGACCGCAGCCAGTTGGTCGACCTGATCGCCGAGCACGACGTGCTGTCTGCCGAGGCCCTCGGCGATACCCGCATTTACCGGTGCGCCGGCGAGACCGGCGATTTCCTGGCGATCGCGCTCGCCGACGGCAGCGGCCTGCTCGTCTCGCAACAGGCGGCAGCGAAGGTAGACCGGCGGCGGCCTCGCCGCTAAGATTGGCGGATGAGCACGCGCATCCTTCTCGTCGAAGACGACGAACGACTGGCCGAACTGACGGCCGAATACCTGACCAAGAACGATCTGCAGGTCGCCATCGAACCGCGTGGCGACGCCGCCGAAGCACGCATCCTGAACGAGCAGCCCGACCTGGTGATCCTCGACGTGATGCTGCCCGGCAAGGACGGTTTCGAGGTCTGCCGCTCGGTACGCCAGCAGTACCGCGGCGTCATCCTGATGCTGACCGCCCGCGACGAGGATTTCGACCAGATTCTCGGGCTCGAACTGGGGGCCGACGACTACATCGCCAAGCCGGTACAGCCGCGGGTGCTGCTGGCCCGCATCAAGGCACTGCTGCGACGCATGCCGACCGCCAGCGAGCCGGCACAGGACAACGAATCGCTGGTCTTCGGGCAATTCCGGATCAGCCAGGCGACGCGCACCGCCGCCCTCGGCAGCCAGGCCATCGACCTGACCACCGCCGAATTCGACCTGCTGTGGCTGCTCGCCTCGCACGCCGGCAACGTCCTGTCGCGCGACGACCTGCTGCAGGAGTTGCGCGGCATCGGCTTCGACGGCCTGGACCGCTCGATCGACGCCCGCATTTCCCGACTGCGCAAGAAACTGAACGACGACCCGGAAAATCCGACGCGCATCAAGACCGTACGCGGCAAGGGCTACCTGTTCAGCAAGCATGACTGGAACTGATCCCGAATCCGGGAACCCCGGCGACAAGCCGGGGCGCCAGGGCCTTGCCCGCTCGCTGTTCCGCGCCTCGCTGCCGCGCTGGCGCGGCAACCGCTACAGCCTGTCCAAGCTGTTCTTCAACTTCTACCTGCTGGCGATGGGCTCCTTCGTCGCCATCGCGTTTACCGCCGATTTCATCATCTCGACCGCCCAGCGCGGCATCACCGACGACTACGCGCGCCGTTTCATGCGCGGCACGATCACGCTGATCGAGGACGAACTCTTCGCCGTCCCGCGTCGCCAGTGGGAAACCAAGATCAAGGACATCGACGGCAAGTTCTCGTACAAGCTCGACATCGTCGAGCGGATGACCCTGGATACCCGCCTGACCAGCGCCCAGGTCGAAAAGCTCGACGCCGGCGACATCGCCATCGCCCACGATCACGACTTGATGTATCACCGCCTCGGGACGTCCAGCAAGGTCCTGGTGATCGGTCCGCTGTCGGCCAGCCGGAATCCCGAGCGCACCGAACGCCTGCCGCTGGAACTGCGTCTGCGCCTGCTGACCTGGAGCCTGATCGGCGTCATCTTTGCCATCGCCTTGTGGTTCTGGATCCGCCCGGTCTGGCGCGACCTCGAAAGCCTGCGCCAGACCGCCCGCGATCTGGGCGACGGCAACTTCGACGCCCATTCGCCGCAGGCGCGCACCCAGCTGTTCGCACCGCTTTCCGACACCCTGAACAGCATGGCCGACCGCATCCGTCAATTGCTCGCCACGCACCGCGAACTGTCCTGCGGCATCTCGCACGAACTGCGCACGCCGATCGCCCGCATGCGCTTTGCCCTCGAAATGCTGTCGGAAACCGACGACACCGCCGAACACGGCCGCCTGCGTGCGATGATCGAAGCCGACCTCGACGAACTCGATCAACTGATCGACACCAGCCTGACCTACGCCCGTTACGAACGGGAAGCGCCGTCCGCCCATTTCTCCAGCGTCGCCTTCGCCGCCTGGCTGGTCGATGAAGTGGAAAGCGTGCGCCTGCTCGGGCGGACGCTGGATGTCACGGTCGACACCGCCCAATTGCCGGAAAACCTGCGCATCGACCTTGACCGCAAGGCGATGCCCTACGCGCTGCGCAACCTGCTGCGCAACGCCTTCAAGTACGCCGGCAAGCACATCCGGGTGAGTGCCGAACTGCAGGACGAACAAATCTTCATCCACGTCGACGACGACGGCATCGGCATTCCGGAAGGCGAACGCGAACACATCTTTTCGGCGTTTACCCGGCTGGATCGTTCCCGCGACCGCTCGACCGGCGGTTACGGCCTGGGCCTGGCGATCGCCCGGCGCGTGCTGGAACTGCACGGCGGGACGGCAACCGCCGATGCATCGCCGCTCGGCGGCGCCCGTTTCACGCTGCGCTGGCAGGCGCATCAGTAGCCCGACGACTTCAGGTTACAGAACGTCATCGAAGCCTGCGGCTTGGTTACCCCGAGCCAACGCAGGCCCAACAGACCGGCCGGCGCGCCGTCCTTAGAATCGGCTCCATGGAACAACAACGAGCCCCTGAAGAGGAGGACCGCGAAATGATCGACATCAACATCAAGCAATTTCTCGAAGCCGCGCGCTTCTACCTGCTCGGCCTGGTGCCGACCCAACAGCCGGTGCTGGCCGCCATCCCGGTCCGTCGCAACGACCGCCGCTGATTGATGTCGCTGCCGGATGACCTGCCGCTCAGCGAGACGCTGGGCATTTTCGTCGGCATCGCCGGTTTCGACTGGCTGGACGACGGCAATGCCGAGTTGCTGACCGCAGTCATCGGCGCAATCGTCGCCGGCACCATCATCTTCCTTGCCCGCCGGATTTCCCGCCGCCGCAAGCGCTGACCCGAATCCCTCCTCTCGGATCTTCCCCCCGATTCGAGACCTCCCTGTTACCCCGCCCTCGTGGCGGGGTCTTTTTTTGTGCCGCCGGCTCAGGCGCCGGACGGGTTCAACAGACGCACTTCGCGCTGCGGGAAGGGAATCGAAATCCCGTTGTCGCGGAAACGCTGCCAGATCGCCAGATTGATGTCCGACACCACATTGCCCTTGCCGTTTTCGGGATCTTCGATCCAGAAGCCGAGCTCCAGGTTGATCGCGCTGTCGGCGAACTGCAGGATCGAAACCCGCGGCGCCGGCTCCGTCATCACCCTGGGCTGGGCTCGGGCGCATTCGGCCATCAGCCGCATCGCCTCGGGCAGATCGCAGTCGTAGGCGACACCGACCGTCGTTGCCAGACGCAGGCGTTTGTCGGTGTAGGTCTGGTTCTGTACCGTCGAACTGATCAGCGTCTCGTTGGGCACGATGAATTCGCTGCCGCCCGGATGCTGCAATACGGTATAGCGCGTCGTGATCTGGGTGACCACGCCGGAATCGTTGCCGACCTGGACGATGTTGCCGATGCGGATCGAGCGCTCGAGCAGGATGATGAAGCCGGACACATAATTGTTGGCGATCTTCTGCAACCCGAAACCGAGGCCGACGCCAAGCGCACCGGTAAACACCGACAGTGCCGTCATGTCGATGCCGGCCAGCGACAGGCTGACCAGGATGGCCAGCACGGTAAGTACGGCCTTGGCCACCCGCACGCCGACGATGCGCAGGTTGTTGTCCAGCGACGAGACGCGCATCAAGCGGTTTTCGATGATGCCGGCACCCCACAGGGCGACGATCACCGTCAGGAAAACGGTGACGATGCCGCGCAGGATCACCCAGAGATTCAGCCGTTGCTGGCCGACGGTGAAGCTGATGTCCTCCAGCGCGTCGATCACGAACGGCAACAGATCGGTGATGTGCAGCGCCAGCCAGCACCAGACCAGGGTGGCGATCACCCGTTCCCAGGTGGTCAGCCACTGGGCATGCGGAAACGCCTGACGCAGCACGAACACCACGCCGCGCACCAGCGCCATCGAACCGAGCAGGGGCATCACCAGGCGCAGCAGGTTGACCGGCATCGCCTGCTTGAGGGTGACGATTGCCAGGCCGGCCAGCAGCATGCCGGTAAACGGAAAAACCAGGCGGGCACCGGCATCACGCAGACGGCCGCGCGTTTCCTGATGGCCGCTGCGCCACCAGCGGGAAAAGAGCAGCGCCGCCCCCAGGCAGACGCACAGTGCGACGACCTGCCAGACGAAGCCGGGATTGCTGAAATCGTCGAGCAGATCGTTGATCAGGCGCAGGGCCTCGGCGTGGCTGTTCATGACTGGCGCTCCAGGATGGCGGCAAAGAACCCGTCGGTATCGTGTTCATGCGGCAGCAGGCGCAGGCAGTCGCCGCCGATCTCGATGCCCTGCCGCGCCATCACGGTCGACGCCGGCAATAGCGAAAAATCGGCGTGGGCAGCCAGGAAAGCCTCGACCACGGCTTCGTTTTCTGCGGTCAACAGGCTGCAGGTGGCATAAACCACGCGGCCGCCGGGCCGGACCAGCGGTGCGGCAGCGGCCAGGATGGCGGTCTGTTTGGCCACCAGTTCGTCGATCGCCGTCGCGTCCTGACGCCATTTGAGGTCCGGATTGCGACGCAAGGTCCCGAGGCCGGAACACGGCGCGTCGACCAGCACGCGATCCACCTTGCCGGCCAGCCGCTTCATCTTGGCATCGCGCTCGTGTTCGATGCGCACCGGATGCACGTTGGACAGGCCGGAACGCGCCAGCCGAGGCTTGAGGTTGCTCAGCCGCTTGTCGGAAACATCGCAGGCATAAAGCCGGCCGGTGTTGCGCATCTGGGCGCCGATCAACAGCGTCTTGCCGCCGGCGCCGGCACAGAAGTCGACGACCATCTCGCCGCGCTTCGCTTCCAGCGCCAGACCGAGCAGTTGGCTGCCTTCGTCCTGAACTTCGAAAGCACCGTCCTGGAAACGCGGATTGCTGGCCAGCGACGGCTTGTCGCGCAGCCGGACGGCAAGCGGCGACCAACGCCCGGCACGGGCCTCGATGCCGTCCGCCGCGAGACCGGCCAGCAGTTCGTCGCGCGTCGTCTTCAGCGTATTCACCCGCAAGTCGAGCGGCGCCGGCTGGTTCAGCGCGCGGGCCAGCGCCGGCAACTGCTCGGCCGGCCATTGGGCGACCAGCCGGTCGTACAGCCAGTCGGGCAGATCGCAACGCTCGGCCGGGCTTAACGACGCATCGTCGAAGGCCTTGACGCCGGCCAGCCAGCTTTCTTCATCGCCGCGCAATACCGGTGCCAGTTCGCGCAGGCTCCAGCCGCGCACCACGGCCAGCGCAACCAGCAGCCGGGCCCGGTCGCTGCGTCGGTCGCCCAGTCTCGCCTCGATGCTGCGCCGACGGCGCAGCACGGCGAACACCGTTTCGGCCACGAAAGCCCGGTCGGCATGACCGAGCTGGCGATGCTCGCGGAAATAACGCGAGACGACGGCATCGGCTGGATGCTCGAAGCGCAGGAGTTGGCCGAGAACGGCTTCGGCATGGGTGAACAGGGCGGGAGTGAAGCGTGCTTTCATGGAATCCGGGCAATCTTGGGCGAGGAATCAGGGATCGGCCACCGGCTGGCCGATTTCGCGGGCGACCTGGAAATAGCGGCGGCCCTTTTTGTCGGTGAAACGGATTTTAACCGGCAAGCGGTACAGATCGAGCGCGATCCACAATTCGGTGACGGTTTCGCCGGCCGCCCGCAGGTGCAGGGTCCGGAATTCGCCGGCCGGCGTGAGCAGCGTTTCCTCGCCCAGCGCGTCCAGTTCGTACACCTCGTACTTCTTGCCGGTGACGACGCCGATCCGGCTGCCGTTCTCGGGCGCTTTCAGATAGGCCAGCTGAAAGGTCAGCGACAACAGGTCCTGCGTCCCGTCGGCGATCTGCAGCGTGGTGCCCTCGCGGCCGATCACCACTTGCCGGGTCGGCCAGACGAAGTCGGCCCGTTCGCGGGTCTCCTCGCCGTTGCGCCAGGTCCGGTAGATTTCCGGCTGCAGGCCGCTGGCGATCAAGCGACCGGTGCTGCGCGTTTCCTGGCGCACCGACTTGAACAGCGCGACCAGGCCGACCGTCTCGGACAGGCTCTGCAAGCGATAGCTCCCGTCGGCGGCAAACTGCCAGACCACCTCGGCCCGGCCGATGAGGGCTTCCGACGACTCATGCACGATGTCGTAACGCAGCACGCCGGACGATGGCTGCACCGGCGCCGGCGAAGCGGGCTCGGCCGACGCGGCGACCGGCGTGGCGGAAGGCTCGACCGGTTCGGCAGGCGAAGGGATGTCGTCGGCCGGGACAACCGACGGCGCCGGCGCCGAGGTCTTGACCCGAGGTGGCGCCGCGGCGGTGCTTGCTGCCTTCGCCTGCGGTGGGCCCTGGCGCCCGCCCGCAACGGCCGCCGGTTTGGGCAGCGGACGCAATGTTGCGGTCAACGCCGGCCGCGACGAAAAATCCTCACCGGCAGGCCAGCCCGGCAAGCCGGCCATCAGCCAGCAATGGAGCAGCAGGGAAACGAGCAGCGCGACGATCAGCTTGCGCGGCATCGCAAATCAGCACACCTCGGGCGACCGTAGTGCGCGCTCACCTTCCTGGCGATCGGCCAGCACCACCCGGCCGCCGACCAGCGTCAGACGATCCTCGGCAAACCAGCGCACCGCCTGCGGATAGATACGGTGTTCCTGTTTCAGGACGCGGGCCGCCAGGCTGGCCTCGTCGTCGTCGTCGAGAACCGGCACCGCGGCCTGGATGACGACCGGCCCGTGATCCAGTTCGGCGGTCACGAAATGCACCGTGCAGCCGTGGATGCGCACGCCTTCCTCGAGCGCGCGCCGGTGCGTGTGCAAACCGGGGAAGGACGGCAGCAGCGATGGATGGATATTGAGCAACCGGCCTTCGTAGCGGCGGACGAAATCCGCCGTCAGGATGCGCATGAAACCGGCCAGCACGACCAGGTCCGGCGCAAAGCTGTCGATGCATTCGGCCAGCGCGGCGTCGAAGGCGTCGCGGCCGGCGAAGGCCTTGTGATCGAGCGCCCGGGTGGCAATGCCGGCCGCGGCGGCGGTGGCCAGCCCGCCGGCATCCGGCCGGTTGCTGATCACTGCGGCAAGGTTGACCGGCAGTTCGCCGGCCGCGCGGGCGGCGATCATCGCCTCCATGTTGCTGCCACGACCGGAAACCAGAATGACGACGTTCTTCATGCTTCAGAAACCCACGGGAAGGAAAACGGCGGTCGCCAGCGACTGCGTGACGCGCGACAGCGTGCGTCCGTTGCGGTCGGCGACGATGCGCGCCATGAAATCGAGCAGGCCGATGTCGCGGCCGAATTCGCGCTCGAAGGAGAGATTGCGGTTGTTCGGATCGAGTTCGTTGGACAACAGGAACAGCGTGCCGTCGGCCTGCCGGTCGTTGCCCAGCTTCCAGATGGCGATTTCCAGGTTGCGCGCGGTGTTGAACAGCTTGCTCTCGTTCAGGCTGTCGAGCAGGTAGAAATCGTCCTTGTACTCGAAGGCCGCATCGACCATGGTCAGCAGACCGAACATCAGGGCCGCGACACGGTCGCCGGCGAACTGCTCGTCGAAGGCCAGCGCCGCGGCCAGGCGCTCGCGCCGCCCCTGCAGGTCCGGCCAGGCATGGCGCACGCGCTGGCGCAGGCGGTCCACGGCCGCTTCGCGGCTGGCGGCGCCCTTTTTCCACTCGCGCGGATTGCGTTTGTACAGCTTATCGGCGATCAGCAACAGGCTGTCGACCACCTCCTGACGATTGGCGTCGGCAATGCGGTCGACCTCGGTTTTCAGCAAATATTTGGCGTCGACCGTGGTTTCGCTGCGGCCGTCCCGCCCCAGCCGGGTCGAGCAGGCCGCCAGCATCAGCGCGAGGACGACGAGCAGCCAGCGCATCAGGTCGTCCGGCGTTGCTGCAGCAGGCCGATCGCCGCCGGAATCAGCGAGACGACGATGATGCCGACGATCAGCAGCGACAGGTTCTGCTTAACCCACGGCAGGTTGCCCAGCCAGTAGCCGGCCGCGCACAGCGACACCACCCAGGCAACGGCGCCGATCAGGTTGAACAGCGAAAACTTGCTCCACGACATCGCGCCGATACCGGCGACAAACGGGGCAAAGGTGCGCAGCAGCGGCAGGAAGCGCGAGATGACCAGGGTCTTGCCGCCATGCACTTCGTAGAAGGCATGGGTCTTCTGCAGTGCCGCCTGGTTGAAGAAGCGCGAGTTCTCCCACTGGAAGACGCGCGGCCCGAAATGTCGCCCGATCGCGTAGTTGACCGTATTGCCGAGCACGGCGGCAACGATCAGCACGACCATCAGCGTCGGCAGATCCATGCCGCCCTCGCCCAGCGCCGCCAGTGCGCCGGCCACGAAGAGCAGCGAATCGCCCGGCAGGAAGGGAAAGACCACGAAGCCGGTCTCGGCGAACACGATGAAGAACAGGATGGCGTAGATCCACAGCCCGTATTGCTGGACCAGCACGGCAAGATACTGGTCGAGGTGCAGCACGATGTCGATGAATTGGGTAAGCAGTTCCATGAGCGAAGCCGGGCCTTTGACGAGGCCGCATTATAATCCGGGCATGCCGATGCCTTTGCCCAGAATCGCCCGCCTGCCCGACCTGCTGATCAGCCAGATCGCCGCCGGCGAGGTCGTCGAAAGACCCGCCTCCGTCCTCAAGGAACTGCTGGAAAACAGCCTCGACGCCGGCAGCACGGCGATCCGGGTGCATCTCGAGGAAGGCGGCGTCAAGCTGATCCGCATCACCGACGACGGCTGCGGCATCGCCAAAGACGAACTGGCGCTGGCGCTGACCCGCCACGCGACCTCCAAGATCACCAGCCTCGACGACCTCGAACGCGTCGCCAGCTTCGGCTTTCGCGGCGAAGCGCTGGCCTCGGTCGCCGCCGTCGCCCGGCTGACGATTACCAGCCGCGAACGCGGCGCCGGCCATGCCTGGAAACTCAAGGCCGAAAACGGCGCCGCGCCGGAACCGGCGGCGCTGATGGCCGGTACCGTGGTCGAGATGCGCGACCTGTACTACAACACGCCGGCCCGCCGCAAATTCCTCAAGTCGGAAAGCACCGAGTTCGCCCACTGCGCCGACGCCGTGCGCCGGCTGGCGCTGACCCGGCCGGACGTGGCGATCAGCCTGGCGCACAACGGCCGCAGCCTGTTCCAGCTGGCACCGGCCGATCGCACCCGGCGCATTGCCGACATCCTCGGCGACGACTTCATCGGCGCCTGTCGTGCGGTCGACGCCTCCGCCGGGCCGATTTCGCTGGCCGGCTTCGCCATCGATCCGACCCGTGCCGGCGACACGAAGGACGGCCAGACTGTCTTCGTCAACGGCCGTTTCGTGCGCGACAAGGTGATCAGCCACGCGCTGCGCGAAGCCTACCGCGACGTGCTGCACGGCAGCCGCCAGCCGGCCGTCTGCCTGTTCCTCGAGATTGATCCGGCGCTGGTCGACGTCAACGTGCATCCGGCCAAGACCGAAGTCCGCTTCCGCGATTCGCGCGCCGTGCACCAGTTCGTCTTCCACGCCATCCAGCGCACGCTCGCCGCGCCGATCGAACGCGCCTCGCTGGCCGACGCCGGCACGCCGGAAAATCCGCCCGCTGCCGCGGTCGACCGCAATAATGGGCAACATTCCGCGCCGCCCGCCTACCCGACCCGCCAGGCCAGCCTCGGCGTCGCCGAACCGGCAGCCGCCGCCTACCTCGCCTTCGCCCGCGCCGCGCAGAACATCGAACGCCAGCCGGCCATCGCCGGCGAACGGATGCCGCAATTCGCCCCCGGCAACGCGCTGCAAAATCCGCCGCCGGCAGCGGTCGACCGCAACAACGGCGCGGAAATGCCCGCCGCCAGCGGCGACGGCCCGCCGCTCGGCTACGCGCTGGCGCAACTGCACGGCATCTACATCCTGGCGCAGAACGCGCGCGGCCTGATCGTCGTCGACATGCACGCCGCGCACGAACGCATCCTCTACGAAAAGCTCAAGGCAGCCTACGACGGTGCCGGCGTGGCGACGCAGAACCTGCTGATCCCCGCCGTCTTCTCGGCCGACGCGCTCGACATCGCCGCCGTCGAGGAACACGGCGAAGCGCTGGCCGGCCTCGGCTTCAGCCTCGCCCCGCTCGGCCCTGGTCAACTCGGCGTACGCGCCGTGCCGGCACTGCTGCAGGCCGGCGACCCGGTGGCGCTGGCCCGCGCGCTGATCGCCGACCTGCGCGAACACGGCATCAGCCACCTGCTCGCCGCCCGCCGCAACGAACTCCTCGCCACCATGGCCTGCCACGGCGCGGTACGCGCCCGCCGGCAACTGGCGATCCCGGAAATGAACGCGCTGCTGCGCCAGATGGAAGACACCGAACGCGCCGGCCAGTGCAACCACGGCCGGCCGACGTGGACCGAACTGTCGATGGATCAGCTGGACAAGCTCTTCCTGCGCGGGCAGTAAAACGGCGGATTTCTGCGGTCGACCGCAGGAAACGGGGGAAATGCCGGTTGCCGGGTTGAGGGATGTTTATCGCTTCGGAGAAGTCTGTCCGCTGCGCCTGATGCGCGGAGCGGGGTTTCTGAAAGGCTGTTTTCTGCCGTTGACCGGTGAGCGTCGTTGTTACGGAAATGCCGGGTTCCGCGCCTGACGCGCGGGGTGGGATTTTCTGAAAGGCTGTTTTCCGCCGTTGACCGGCGGGCGTACTTTTCTTGCTTCGCCAAGAAAAGTAGCCAAAAGAAGGCGACCCTGACTTTCGCGGTCGGCGTGCCGCCGACTCCCCTGCGCGACTCGAAGGACCGGGCGGCTGGCTAAACTCGGCCCTGCGGGCCTCAAACAACGCCAGCCGAAATCCCCCGGCCCTTCTGCGTTGCTCGGCGCGAAACACAGGGAACCGGGAAAACGTCACGGCGGAAACCTTGGCGGAAAAAATGGTTTTTGTGCCGTCGACCGCAAGATTCGTTTTTTTGCGCTTCTTGTGCGGTCGACCTGCTTTTTCGCCAATTTTGTCCGTCGACCGCAGCACACCATCGGTTTCGGGCCCCTTGAGAGGCGCCGAGCAACGCAGGGCGGTCGGGGGCCGTCGGCTGGCGTTGTCCGAGCCGCGCAGCGGCGAGTTTAGCCAGCCACCCGACCGCCCGAGTCGCGCAGGGAACCGGGCAACGCCCGGCGCCGAGCCAGGGTCGCCTTCTTCTTTGGCTACTTTCTTCTTGGCGAAACAAGAAGAAAGTACGCCCGCCGGTCAACGGCGGAAACCAGCCTTTCAGAAAACCCGCCCCCCCAAAACAGCCAACGACTCTCAGCCCGCCAACTGCTGCTGCGCAAACCGCCGCAACCGGTTCATGTCCTGCGCCCGTTCCTCGCGCCCGGCCGAGTTGAGCACCACCATCGCCACCGTCCGGTTGCCGAAACGCTCGGCTTCGGCCAGGCAGAAACCGGCGGCAGAGGTGAAACCGGTCTTGCCGGCGAGCAGCGCCACCGACTGGTCGTGCGCGAAGCGATTGACGTTGAGCTTGCCGCCGACCGCCGTCTTGCGCGACAGGTTGCGGAAATACGGCAGTTGCGCGAGGGTCACCAGCAGCACGCCGAGGTCGCGGGCGCTGGCTTTGTTGACCGACGACAGGCCGGACGAGTCGCCGAAGTCGAAGCTGAACAGTTGCATGCGCGTCATCAGCGCGCGCATCTGGTACTGGAATTCCGGCCAGCCGCCGGGAAAGGTGCGCGCCAGCGTCGCCGCCGCCCGGTTGTCGGACGTCACCACCAGCCATTCGAGCAGTTCCTCGCGCCGCCAGCGCGAGCCGACCGGCAGGCTGGAATGGGTATTCAGCGACAGGCGCACATCCTCGTCGGTGACGCGCAGCGTCTCCTGCAGGTCCAGCCCGGCGCTGAGCACCACCCAGGCGGTGATCAGCTTGGTGATCGAGGCGATCTGCACCGGCCGGTCGGCATCGACGGCCAGCAAGGTATCGTCGAACCCGCCGACATAGGCGTGTTTTGCGGTCAACCCCGGCAGGGCACGGATTTCGGCCAGTGCCGGCAGGCTGGCCGCGGGCGCCAGCAGGCCGCCGAGCAGCAGGCGACGCCGGTTCGAAGAGGGCGGAAAAAAGGGGGGCGACATACCTGTCATTATAGGCAGCAGAAGGGACTCGCGCGAAACGGATGAGTCGACAAAGGCTTCGGACAACACCGATAATCGGCCCTCGCCGTCCGGAGCCGTCATGAAGGATTCCCCACCCAGCCTGTCGCCAACGACCGCCGCCGTCCACACGCTGTGGCGTCGCAACGGGCTGCTGGCCATCGGCCTGCTCGCGCTGCTCTGCTATGCGGTGCTGCTGGGATTCTGGCTGAAGATCGCACACGACCGGGAAACCGAATTTGCCGCCCGCAATCTGGAAAACCTTGCACGCGTCCTCGAAGGCCGGGTACATGGCACGGTCGACAAGATCGACACGGTGTTGCTGGCAACCCAGCTCCGGCTGAATGAAGCCTTTCACGGCGAACATCATGACCGACCGGCAATCGATGCGGCGCTGGCCCGCTATCTGGCGCTGATCGAAGCAGAGTCGCAAAGCCTGCGGGTGGCGGATGCCAGCGGCCGTTTCATCCACGACGCCAGCGGCCGCCTGGCCACCGCACGCATCGACGACCGCGACTATTTCCTGCGCAACCGGGATGACCCGCACGCCGGCCTGGTCATTTCGGCACCCCTGTTCGCCCGCATCACGCACAACTGGGTGATCACCCTCAGCCGCCGGATCGACGGCCCCGGCGGTCGGTTCGCCGGCCTCGTGCAGGCCGCGGCGCGGGCCGATTATTTTCAGCAAGTGTTTGCCCGACTCAATCTCGGCCCCGCCCAAAGCGTCACGCTGATTGATGACCAGCGTCGGCTGATCGCCCGCTATCCGGCGGCGCCGGAGCGACTTGGCAAGGTGCTGGAGAGCGAAAACCTGCGCCAACTGATCGACAGCGGCGAACGCCAGGTCTCCTACACCCGCCCGTCGGCAATCGACGGCATCGAACGGCTCTACGTCGTCCGCCGGGTCGGCAACCAACCGCTTTACCTGCTGGTCGGCCACGCCGAAGCAGACTATCTGAGCAACTGGCAACGTCAGTTGCTCGGCGGCCTGTTGAGCATCGTGCTGCTTGGCGGCGTACTCGCCGGCTGGGTACGCATCTGGCTGCGCACCTACGACCGGGCCCGGGAAATCGCCAGCGACATGACCCGGGCGCACGCCGCAACCCTGCAACGCACCCGCGCCCTGCTCGACAGCCTGCCCGATCCGGCCTGGCTAAGCGACCGCCAGCACCGGCTGATCGCGGTCAACGACGCCTACGCCGCGCTGGCCGGCCTCCCGGCCTCGGCCATTCTCGACCGGCAGGTGGCCGAAATCTGGCCATCGGCGGCGGCCCGCACGCTGGGCGCGCTGGACCTCGCGGCGCTCGACGAGCAACAGCAGATCCGGCGCAAGGGCAGCCAGAGCCTGGCCGACGGCAGCACCCGCTACTTCGACTACATCGCCACGCCGGTCGTCGACGATGCAGGGCAGCTGGTCGGGGTCGCCGGGGTGGCACGCGACATTACCCAGTTGCACGAAGATCGCGAGCGCATCCGCCATCTGGCCGAACACGACCAGTTAACCGGCTTGCCCAATCGCGGCCAGCTCGCTGCACATGTCCAGGATGCGCTCTCCGGCGCGGGCGGACGCCCCCCCGAAATGGCGCTGTTTTTCCTCGACCTCGACCATTTCAAGAACATCAACGACACCCTCGGCCACGAGATCGGCGACCGCCTGCTGTTGCAGGCTGCCCATCGCCTGCGCACCCGCCTCGACTGGCGCGACGTGATCAGCCGCCAGGGCGGCGACGAATTCGTCGTGCTCCTGCGCGACTACGGCACGCCTGCCCGCCTGGCCGGCATCGCCCAGCGCCTGATCGATACGCTGAGCCGTCCCTTCGATGTCGATGGGCACGAACTGCGCGTCGGCGTCAGCATCGGCATCAGCACCTACCCGCAGGACGGGGACAATCTCGGCGGCCTGCTGAAGAGCGCCGACACCGCGATGTATCAGGCGAAGGCGACGGGCGGCAATACCTACCGCTTCTTCACTCAGGAGATGAATGCCCGCATCTCGGAACGCGTGGCACTCGAAAACAATCTGCGCCGGGCACTGCAGAACGGAGAAATCCACCTGCACTATCAGCCGCAGATCGACATCGGCCAACGCCGCCTGACCGGTTTCGAGGCGCTTGCCCGCTGGCGCCACCCGACGCTGGGCGACATTCCGCCCGGTCGCTTTATTCCAATCGCCGAGGAAAGCAAGCTGATCAATCCGATCGGCGAATGGGTGCTGCGCGAGGCCTGCCGACAGAACCGGGCCTGGCAGGACGCCGGCTTGCCGCCGGTCGCAATCGCCGTCAACCTGTCGGCCGTCCAGTTGCGTCAGCCGGAACTGGTCGAGCAGGTTGCCGCGATCCTCGCCGAAACCGGCCTGGATGCCCACTGGCTCGAACTGGAAATCACCGAAACCGCATTCATCCGCGATACCGAGAGGATCATCGGCATCCTCGGCCAGCTCAAGGCGCTCGGCATCAAACTGTCGGTCGACGATTTCGGCACCGGCTATTCCAGCCTGAGCTATCTGAAGCGACTGCCCTTCGACCGGATCAAGATCGATCAGTCCTTCGTCCGCGAATTGCCGGACGATCCGGACGACACGGCCATCGTCCGCGCCATTGTCGCAATTGCCGTCAGCCTGCAGAAGGAAGTCATTGCCGAGGGCGTCGAGCAATCGCCGCAAATGGAATTCCTGCGCCAGGCCGGCTGTCATCTGATGCAGGGTTACCATTTCGGCCACCCGGTTGCCCCCGGACAGGCCGAGACCCTGCTGCGCCATCCGGAAAACCTGTTCGTCGGGCACTGAGGCGCGCACCGGCGGCCGCCCGTGCTAGCATTCGCCGCCATGTCGCTCCCGCCTGCTTCCGCCCTGCCGCCCGCCATCCTGCTGATGGGCCCGACCGCGTCGGGCAAGACCGCTGCCGCGATGCATCTGGCCGACCGCTTTCCGGTCGAGCTGATCAGCGTCGATTCGGCGCAGGTCTTCGTCGACATGGACGTCGGCACCGCCAAACCGGATGCGGCAACGCTGGCGCGCTACCCGCACCGGCTGATCGACCTGATCACGCCCGAGCAAAGTTATTCCACGGCTCGCTTCCGCAGCGACGCGCTGGCGGCGATGGCCGAGATCACCGCCGCCGGGCGCGTGCCGCTGCTGGTCGGCGGCACCATGCTGTATTTCCGCACCTTGCTGCAGGGACTGGCCGATCTGCCGCAGGCCAACGCGGAGATTCGCGCCGAACTCGATGCGCAGGCCGCCGTGCACGGCTGGCCGGCGCTGCACGCCAGATTGGCCGGGCTCGACCCGTCGACCGCAGCACGCCTGCATCCGACCGACAGCCAGCGCATCCAGCGGGCGCTGGAAATCTGCCTGAGCAGCGGCCGGCCGATGTCCGAATTGCTGGCCGAAGCGCAGGCCGAACGCGAAGCGCAGAAACCGCCCTACGCTTTCCTGCAGCTGGCGCTGCTGCCGTCCGAGCGCAGCGTGCTGCACCGGCGCATCGAAAACCGTTTCGACGACATGCTGCGCGACGGCCTGGAGGACGAGGTGAGCCGGCTGCGCGCCAAGTACGCGCTGCACCTGGGCCTGCCGTCGATGCGTTGCGTCGGCTACCGGCAGGTCTGGGAAGCGCAGGAAGGCAGCTACGGCCGACAGGAAATGCGCGACCGCGGCGTCTTTGCCACGCGCCAGCTGGCCAAACGCCAGATCACCTGGCTCGGCAACAGCTTCTCGGCCGAAGCCGTCGACTGCCTGGCGCCCGACCTGGCCGGCCGCGTCGCCGAGCGCGTCGCCGCCTTCCTCAACGCCTGAGCAGGCTTTCCAGGCTGCGCGCCAGTTCTTCGAGCCGGCCGATGGTTTCCAGGCTGGCATCCTGGCTGGCCACCAGCCGCTGCATGTTCTCGCTGGCCAGCGCGCTCATCGATTCCTCCTGCGACTCGGTCAAGCCAAGCGCCAGGAAGGAACGACCAAGCGCCTCGTGGAACTCGATCATCGCCTGGGTCATTTCCAGCGAATTCCGCCGGTAGTTGGCCTGCACGGCCTCCAGCGTCTGACGGACGCGCGGCAGCGCCGCCTCGATACCGGCCCGCCGCTCGGCCGCCAGGACTTCCGCCTCGATCGCCTTCATCCGCGCATCGGCCCCTTCGGCCAGCAGCGCCGCGTTGTCGCGAATGCGTCCGCAGCGGTCGCCGTCGTCCAGCGGCATGTTGTTGACCAGCAGCGTGACGTGGCCGTAGTTGAACACGCAGCGCGAGCGGAACTGGAAGATGCGCCCCGAATTGCGCACATGGTTGAGCACCGAGACTTCGAGCGGCAATTCGTGGCCGTTGTGGCTGATCGAAACCGCGCGGGCGCCGCTGCGCAGCTGGACCGCCGCATTCAGGCCCCATTGCCCCATCGCTTCGAGCATCGCCGCCGCCAGTTCGTCGCGGCTGGCACAGGCGAAGGATTTGCCGAGAAACTGCAGCACGACGCCCAGTTCGCCCATGCTGACCATCGCCGACATCGCCGTCTGCTGGGCAAAGCCGGCCTGTTCGCGCAACGCCCGCTGCTCGCCCAACACGCGTGCGGCGACGCGCACCTTGCGCAGCAGTTCGGCCGGCATGAAGGGCTTGACGATGAAATCCTCGCCGCCGGCCTCGTAGCAGAGCAGGCGGGTTTCGATGTCGTCGTCGGCGGAAACGAAGAGGATGGGGATGTCGCTGGTTTCCCAGTCATCCTGCAGCCGCTTGCAGACTTCGAGCCCGCCGATGCCGGGCAGGCCGAGATCGAGGATCACGATATCCGGCGCCCGTTCGGCGATGCGCGCCAGACAGGCTTCGCCCGAGGTGAAGAATTCGCGGTCGAATTCGTCTTCCAGCGCGGCACCGAGCAATTCAAGCAGGATCGCATCGTCGTCGACGATGTACACACGAAGTTTCTGGTCCATGGGGTGTTCTCGCCGGGATGTTGCCTCAGACCGCATTTTTTCACCCCGGGCGGCAAAAGCAAAGACTTGCCGCACCGGGACTCAGGCGGGCGCGGGCTCGGCGGCCTTTTTTCGCGCCAGCAGCGTGTAGACCGCAGGAACCACGAACAAGGTCAGCAGCGTGCCGAGCAGCAGGCCGCCGACGATCACCCAGCCGATCTGCTGCCGCGACTCGGCGCCGGCGCCGCTGGCCAGCGCCAGCGGAATGGCGCCGAGCACCATCGCGCCGGTGGTCATCAGGATCGGCCGCAGACGCAGTTCGGCCGCCTCGACGACCGCGGCCTGCACGTCGCGCCCCTGCTCCTGCAACTGGTTGGCGAATTCGACGATCAGGATGCCGTGCTTGGTGATCAGGCCGACCAGCGTGACCAGGCCGATCTGGCTGTAGACGTTGAGCGTGCCGTCGGTCGCCCACAGTGCGAGCAGCGCGCCGGCCATCGACAGCGGCACGGTGAGCATGATGATGAACGGATCGCGGAAACTCTCGAACTGGGCGGCCAGCACCAGATAGATGAAGGCCAGCGCGAGCAGGAAAGTGACTGCCAGCGACGACGAGGACTGCCGGAACTCGCGCGACTGCCCGTTGTAATCCACCGAATAGCCGGCCTTGAGCACGCGCTCGGCCACGCCGTCCATGGCCGTGAGCGCCTCGCCCAGCGTGTAGCCCGGCGCCAGGTTGGCGGTGATCGTCACCGCGCGGCGCTGGCCGAAGTGGTTCAGTTCGCGCGGCGACACCGTTTCCTTGACGTCGAGCAGGTTGTCGAGCGAGATCATGGTGTCGTTGCGCCCGCGCACGTAGATGTCGCGGATGTCTTCCGGATTGCGCCGGTCGGTGTCGGCGATCTGGACGATCACGTCGTACTGTTCACCGTCGCGCTTGAAGCGGGTAACCTGACGACCGCCCAGCGCGCTTTCCAGCGTCCGGCCGATGGTTTCGATCGGCGTGCCGACGTCGACCGCCTTGTCGCGGCGGACGACCACCGACAGCTCCGGCTTGTTCAGCTTGAGATCGGTATCGAGGTTGCTCAGGCCGGGATTCTTGGCCAGCTCGGCGAGGAAGGCTTGCGTCACCTGCTGCAGTTCCTCGTAGGATGCCGAAGTCGCAATCACGAAGTTGACCGGCCGGTCGCGCGGGCTCTGGCCGAGCGACGGCGGCGTGATCGGAAAGGCCAGCACGCCCGGGATCGCCGAGAACTGCGGACGCAGCTCGTTGGCGATGGCCAGCGAACTGCGCTGCCGCGCCTTCCAGTCGGTCAGGCCGATGAACGAGGTGCCCTGGGTCACCGTCGGGTTGCCGGAAACGACGAAGTAACGCTCGACATCGGCCGTGCCTTCGATGATCTCCTCCATCCGCCGGGCGTACTTCTCGGTGTATTCCAGCGTGGCGCCGTCCGGCCCGCTGAACGAGCCGAGGATGATGCCGCGATCCTCGATCGGCGCCAGTTCGGATTTCAGGGTTTTCAGCAGTAGACCGCAGGCAGCGGCAACCGCGACGAAACCGATCAGCACCACCCAGCGCTGCCCGAGCACGGCTGTCAGCGCCCGCCGGTAGGCGGCGTTCAGACCGTCCAGGAAGCGCTCGATGGCGACGAACAGCGGTCCGTGCTTGTCCTCGTGCCGGAGCAGGATAGAGCACATCATCGGCGACAGCGTCAGCGCGACGAAGCCGGAGACCAGCACGGCGCCGGCCAGGGTCAACGCGAATTCGATGAACAATTTGCCGGTGCGCCCGGTCATGAAGGCGACCGGCGCGTAAACCGCGGCCAGCGTCAGCGTCATTGCCACCACGGCAAAGCCGATTTCCTTCGCCCCCTTGAACGCCGCCTCGCGCCGCGGCATGCCTTCCTCGATGTGGCGGTAGATGTTTTCCAGCACGACGATGGCGTCGTCGACCACCAGGCCGATCGCCAGCACCAGCGCCAGCAAGGTCAGCGTATTGATCGAAAACCCGAGCACGAACATCAACGTGAACGAGCCGATCAACGACACCGGGATGGTGACCAGCGGGATCAGCGTCGCCCGCACGTTGCGCAGGAAGAAGAAGATGATCGCCAGCACCAGCACGATAGCTTCGCCGATGGTCGAGAACACCGAGCTGATCGAGCGGTCGATGAACACCGAGGTATCGTAGGAAATCGTCGCCTGCATGCCGTCCGGTAACTGCTCGCCGATCCTCGGCAGTTCGGCGCGCAGCGCCTTCGACAGTTCAAGCGGATTGGCCGTCGCCTGCTTGATGACGCCGAGCGACACCGCCGGCTGGCCGCGGAAGCGCACCGACGTCCGCTCCTCGACGGCGCCGATCTCGACGTGTGCGAGGTCGGCAATACGCACCGGATAGCCGTCGACCCGACGCACGACGACGGCGCCGAATTCTTCCGGCGTGCGCAGGTCGGTGGTCGCCACCACCGAGAATTCGCGTTCGCGGCTTTCGATACGGCCGGCCGGCACTTCGACGTTCTGCCGGCGCAAGGCGTCCTCGACATCGGCCGGCGTCAACCGGTAGGCCGCCAGGCGCTGCTTGTCCAGCCAGATGCGCATGGCGAACTTGCGCTCGCCGAACACCCGCACATCGGCCGCCCCCGGCAGCGTCTGCAGCTTGGGTTTGACGATGCGGTTGGCGACGTCGGTGACTTCCAGCGCCGAATGCCTGTCCGACGAGAAAGCGACCCAGACCACCGGGTTGGCGTCGGCCTCGACCTTGGCGATGACCGGCTCGTCGACTTCGTCCGGCAACCGGTTGCGCACCCGCGACACGCGGTCGCGCACATCGGCGGCGGCCGAGTCAGGTTCGCGTTCGAGCTTGAAGCGCACCGAAATCTGGCTGCGCTCGGCGCGCGAGATCGAGGTCAGCACCTCGACGCCCTCGATACCGGCCAGCGAATCCTCCATCGGCTTGGTCACCTGCGATTCGATGATGTCGGCCGAGGCGCCGCGATACGTGGTCGTCACCGTGACGATCGGCTCGTCGATCTTCGGGTATTCACGCACCGCAAGGCGGTCGTAGGAAACCAGCCCGAGCAGCATGACGATCAGCGACAGCACGGTCGCGAAGACCGGGCGTTCGATGCAGACTTCGGAAATCTTCATTCCGCGGCCTTGCCTTCCGCCGGCTTGCTTTCTGCGGCAGCGGCAACGTTGACCGGCGCCCCCGGCTTCAAACGCAACTGGCCGGCAGTCACCACCTGATCGCCGATCGCCAGGCCCTCGCTGATCTCGACCTGAGCGTCGCGCCGGGCGCCGAGACGCACGGCAACCCGTTCCGCCTTGCCGTCCACCACCTTGTACACCGCCGGCCGGGCGCCGGGCATCACCGCCGCTTCGGGCACCATCGGTACGCCCTTGCGCTCGCCGAAGCTCAGCCGGACGCGCACGAACATGCCCGGCCGCAGGCTGCCGTCGCGGTTGTCCAGCCGGGCGCGCACGGAAATCGACCGACCTTCCGGATCGATCTGCGGATCGACCGCTTCGAGCCTTGCCGAAAAACGCTTGCCGGGCAGCGCGTCGCTGCTCAGTTCGATGGCCTGGCCGCGGGCCAGGCGGTCCAGCCAGGCTTCGGCCAGCCGAAAATCGACACGCAGGCTGGAGATGTCCTCGATATTGACCAGCGTTTCGCCTTCCTTGACGTAATCGCCGACGCTTACCTCGCGCAGCCCGACGATGCCGCGGAACGGCGCGCGGATGCGCATCCGCGCGGCCTTCGCCTCGGCCAGCTGGACCGCCGCCTCCTGCACCTTCAAGGCTGCCGCCGACGCATCGAGCGCCTGCGGACTGATGAATTTCTTGCCCAGCAACTCCTGGTTGCGCTCATGCGTGGTCCGCGCCAATGCCAGATTGGCCTTGGCCTGCGCCAGTTCGGCGTCGGGAATCGCCGCATCGAGGGTGATCAGCAGGGCGCCGCGGTCGACCAGCGCGCCGTCGCGAAAACCGATGCCGGCGATGCGCCCGCTGGCTTCCGGCTTGAGCACCACCGATTCGTTCGATTTCAGCGTACCGACCGCCGTGGCCTCGTCGGCGAAATCGACCCCGGTCACACGGGCGGTTTCCACCGCCGTCGGCTGGCTGTCGCCGGCCGGCTTGGCCGCAACCGGCACCGGCGCACTGGCGCGATTGAGCGACCAGGCATAGGCCGCCAGGCCGAGCAGGCCGACAACGGCAATCACGAGAACGGGACGACGGGACTTCGCTTTCATCGGGGAAACTTCCGGATACGCCGGCTGCGCCCGGCGGGATTGGCGATTGTAACGGACCCGGCGACCGCTCAGGGCCGGATGCCGGCTGCCGGCGCGACGTTTTCCGGTAGTGCCGGCGACGACGGAAGCGCTTCGTCGGTCAGCAGCGGCAACGCGTCTTCCTGCGGTCCACCGTCCCCGGCCGCGATTTTTGCCGGCCGGGCAAACGCCGCCTGGCAAGCCTTGACGCCTTCACGCTCCCAGCCGGCCCACATCGACACCATCTCGACGCTGGCCACGCCATCGCGCAGCATGTTCAGGTGGGCGGCGACGCCATGCGCCAGATCGACGATGCGCGTCGTGTGCCGGGCGTGCATCCGGTCGTTGATCCGCACGACCGCGCAGCGGCCATTGTCCGGACGGCGGATGGCCACCCAACTACCGAGCGGGAAATGATTGGAAGCGGCGGTGAATTGCCGGCGGTCGAAACGTTCGCCGCTGGCCGTCTTGCGGCCGTGAAAACGTGCGCTGTAGAAGCTGGCCTGGCCGCGCTTCAGGTCCGGCTGGATCAGCGCCGAATCGGTCGATTCGCGATGCAGCAGCGGATCGAGGACGGCCGGTGTCGCCTGCGCGCCGGCCAGCCAGAGGCTGCCCACCAGCAGGGCAGCCAACCGGCGGATGTCAGACCACGACGGTCTGCGCTTCGTCACCCTGACGCGCCCGGATGCGGCCGATGCGATAGACCGCTTCGCCCTGCGCCTTGAGTTCGGCTTCCGCCGCGTCCGCCTCGGCGGCCGAGACGATCACCACCATGCCGATGCCGCAGTTGAAGGTGCGGTGCATTTCGTTCTCGGCGACCTTGCCTTCCTGCTGCATCCAGTCAAACAGCTTGGGACGCGGCCAGGCGGCCTTCTGCAGTTCGGCGACGGTGTTTTCCGGCAGCACGCGCGGCACGTTTTCCAGCAGGCCGCCGCCGGTGATGTGGGCCATGCCCTTGATCGTCACCTTCTGCATCGTGGCGAGCACCTGCTTGACGTAGATGCGGGTCGGCGCCATGACGACGTCGGCCAGGGAACGATCACCGTCGAACGGGGCGTTCATGTCCGGGTTGGAGCGCTCGATGATCTTGCGCACCAGCGAGTAGCCGTTGGAGTGGGCGCCGGAGGACGCCAGGCCGAGCACCACGTCGCCTTCGCCAATCGATTTGCCGTCGATCAGCAACGACTTTTCGGCGACGCCGACGGCGAAGCCGGCCAGGTCGTATTCGCCGTCCGGGTACATGCCCGGCATCTCGGCGGTTTCGCCGCCGATCAGCGCACAGCCGGCCAGTTCACAGCCCTTGGCGATGCCGCCGACGACCGCCGCGGCGGTGTCCACGTGCAGCTTGCCGCAGGCGAAGTAGTCGAGGAAGAACAGCGATTCGGCGCCTTGCACGAGGATGTCGTTGACGCTCATGGCGACCAGATCCTGGCCGACGGTGTCGTGGCGGTTCAGTTGGAAAGCCAGCTTCAGCTTGGTGCCGACGCCGTCGGTGCCGGAGACCAGCACCGGCTCCTTGTACCGCTTGGGCACCTCGAACAGCGCGCCGAAGCCGCCGATGCCGCCGAGCACGCCGTCGCGCAGGGTCTTCTTGGCGAGCGGCTTGATGCGGTCGACGAGGGCATCGCCCGCGTCGATATCGACACCGGCATCACGGTAGGAAAGGGAAGTGTTCTGGCTCATGGTAGGCAACGCCAACTGACTGAAAAGCCCGGCATTTTACCCGAAACCGGCCAAGCGCCTAAGTCCGAACGACAGCGGCCGCGAATCCTGCGGTCGACGCGGCCTGCCGCCGGATTTCCGGCTTGGCTTATCATTGCCGCCATCATGCACATCCTGATCGTCGACGACGAACCGGCCATCGCCGACACGCTGGCCTACGCGCTGCGGGCCGAAGGCTTTTCCAGCGAGCATTGCGCGCTGGGCGGCGCGGCACTGGAACGGCTGGCCGACGGCAGCGCCTTCGATCTCGTCGTGCTCGACATCGGCCTGCCCGACATCAGCGGCTTCGACGTCTGCCGCCGGCTGCGCCGCGATTCGGACATCCCGGTGCTGTTCCTGACCGCCCGTTCGGACGAAGTGGACCGCATCGTCGGCCTCGAACTGGGCGGCGACGACTATGTCGCCAAGCCGTTCAGCCCGCGCGAGGTCGTCTCGCGCATCCGCGCCATCCTGCGCCGGCTGCGCCCGGAACGGCAGGAATCGGCCGAAGCGCACGGTCGACCGCAAAAATCCGCCAAATTCGCCGTCGACCGCGACGGCCTGCGCATCGCCTACCACGGCCACTGGCTGGCGCTGACGCGCTACGAATATCTGCTGCTGGCGCTGCTGCTCGAACGCCCGGGGCGCATCCTTAGCCGCCCACAGATCATGGCGGCGGTCTGGCAGGACGACGGCGAAAGCCTGGAACGCACCGTCGACACCCACATCAAGACGCTGCGCGGCAAGCTGCGCGCGGTGCGCGACGACGAGGTCATCCTCACCCATCGCGGCCTCGGCTACAGCCTGGCGGCCTGAGCGTGAACATCTCGGTCCGCCTCTTTTTCGGCTATTTCCTGGTGGTCGGCCTGGCCGCCTGGTTCGTGCTGTACACCTTCGTCAAGGAAAGCGAACCGAGCATCCGCCAGGCCACCGAGGAAAGCCTGGTCGACAGCGCCAACCTGCTCGCCGAACTGGCGGCCGGCGAACTCGCCGCCGGGCGCATCGACAGCGGCGCCTTCGCCAAGGCCGTCACTGCCGCACTGCAGCGCCATCCGGGCGCTGAAATCTACGGCATCCGCAAGGACAGCGTCGACCTGCGCATCACCCTCACCGACGCGCGCGGCATCGTCGTCTACGACTCGGCCGGGCAGGCGCAGGGTAAGGATTTCTCGAAATGGAACGACGTCGCCCGCGTGCTGCGCGGCGAATACGGCGCCCGCCAGAGCCGGATCGACCCGAACGACCCGAGCACCTCCGTCATGCACGTCGCCGCCCCAGTGCGCCGCGACGGCCAGTTGATCGGCGTCGTCTCGCTGGCCAAGCCGATGACCTCAATCGCCCCCTTCGTCGAGCGCGCCACCGACCGCGTGCGCGCCTCCGGCCTGACGCTGCTGCTGGCGACGGCGGTGATCGGCCTGGTGTTCACCGCCTGGCTGAGCTGGTCGATCCACCGCCTGCGCGACTACGCCCGCGCCGTCAGCGAAGGGCAGAAGGCCGAACCGCCGAGCGGCGGCGGCCGGCAACTCTCCGAACTGGCGCAGGCGCTGGCGACGATGCGCGAAAAGCTCGAAGGCAAGCAATACGTCGAACGCTACGTGCAGAACCTGGCGCACGAGATGAAAAGCCCGCTGACGGCCGTCATCGGCGCCGCCGAAATCCTCGAAGACGAACTCCCGGCCGAAGACCGCCGCCGCTTCGCCGCCAGCATCGGCGAACAGGCCGGGCGCCTGCGCGACATCATCGACCGCATGCTGCAACTCGCCCGCGTCGAACAGTTGCAGGCACCCGGTGCCAATCTGACGGTCGACCTCGCCGAATTGCTGAAAACCGCCGTCGCCGACCGCCAGCTGGCGCTCGCCGCCCGCAACCTGCACTGCGTCATCGACGCCGAACCGGGCGTCAGCCTCAACGGCGACGCCTTCCTGCTGCGTCAGGCGGTGCTCAACCTGCTCGACAACGCCATCGAGTTCTCGCCACCTGGCGGATTCATCGACGTCACACTGAAACTTGCCGCTACTGCCCAAATTCGACCAGACCAGCACAAGGCTGCCGACGCCCCAACAACACCTTCCTTGCGGCTCCCCAGCGAACCCCGGATTGAACTCTCCATCCGCGACCATGGTGACGGCGCTCCCGACTACGCGCTGTCCCACCTGTTCGATCGTTTCTATTCGCTCCCCCGTCCGCTGACCGGCAAAAAAAGTACCGGCCTGGGACTTGCCCTGGTCCGCGAAGTCGCTCGTCTGCACAACGGTGAAGCAAGCTTTTCGAATCACCCGGATGGCGGCGCATTAGCCAGTTTGAGCCTCCCCTGCCGAATCGATGGAACAGCTATGCCTTTCCCTGGAAAGAGACTAAAGTAAAGAAAAACCATAGGCATATCGGCCGACGCTACCCCGGTACGCGACACAGATATCCGGCAAGCGGCGAACCGTCAGGCCCCCCAACTGGATCGCCATGAACGATAACGACACAAAGCACCCCGCGCCGCTCCCGGCAACGGACAGAGACAAGCCGCTGCAAGACGATGCCACAATCCTGCTGCGGCAACCCCGGCTGCCTTTCCGCGCGATGGCCTGGCTCGCTTCATTGGCCATTTTTGCGCTATCCGCCTTCATCGTCTGGAAACAGCAGCAGGAAAGTCGGGAACTGGCCGAAATTTCGGTGCTCAATACCGCGCGGATACTGGCCAATCAGGTTGAAGGCTCGTTCACCCAGGCCGATGCCTTGCTCGTTTCGGTCAGCGAACGCTACCGTAGCGCGGCGCGCAAAGGGCCGGCGGAAGTCGAAAAGCTTGGCCAGGAAATACTCCACGAACTCCCTTACTATCCCTTGGTCGCTCGCGTCGGCACAACCGACCCGCAGGGCATTGTCGTCTTCAATACCGGCTTTCAGAACGGCGAGGTTTCACAACAGATCGATTTATCCCAGCGCAACTACTTCGTTCGGGCCCAGGCCGGGGAAGACCGACTGCTCTTCGAAGGGCCGCTGCAAACCCGGATCAATCAGGAATGGGCCCTGGTGCTGGCGAGGCGCATGACCGATGCCAACGGCAACTTTCAAGGCGTAGTCTTCGCCATCCTGCCGGCTGGGACCATTGGTCGATCATTTTCACAAATCGACCTCGGGGCAAGTGGCGTCATTAATTTGCGCACCCTTGACCTAGCCCAGGTCGTCCGCCATCCTGCGCTACCCGGCGGCGAGCAGGACACGGGCAACCGGAACGTTTCCAAGACGATTCGTCAGCTGATCGAAGCAGCACCTCTGGAGAAGCAATACGTCTACATGACCGTGGCGCCGATCGACGGCATCGAACGGGTCTATGCGTACGCAAAATTCAGTCAATCGCCGTTCTGGATGACCGTGGGACGAGCCACTGCCGATTTCGCCACTTCGTGGCAGCAGACCGCCCTGTTGCTCGGACTGTTCACCCTCGGCATGAATATCCTGCTGCTCTGGGGGGCACGCCGTCTGGATCGACACAACCTCGGCCTGCGCAAGACCCTGGCAAATCTCGACGAGGCCCAGCGGGTAGCCGAACTGGGCAGCTTTGAAATCGATCATGAAAACGACCATTGGCACGGCTCACGCGAACTGGCGCGCATCCTCGGCATCGACGCGGACTACCCTCGCAACCTCGCCGGATGGCTGGCTCGGATATCCCCCGAGGACCGGGCACAAGTAGAAGCAGCCCTCTCTCCCAGCACCGGAGATGGCAGCGAGATGATCGATCTGGAATACCGTATCGTTCGCCAAAACGATGGCGAAGTACGCTGGGTGCACAGCCGGAGTCACCCTGACGGCAACATCGCTGGAAAATCGGGACGCATTCTCGGAACACTCCAGGACATCACCGAACGCATGCAGGCAGAACAGGCTCAGCGCGAAAGTGCGCATCTTTATCGCAGCCTGCTCGACAACCTGCCTCAGTTCGTCTGGCACAAGGACGCAGCCTGTATTTACGTCACCTGCAATGTGGCCTTTGCCCGCACCGTCGGACGTCGCCCGGAAGAAATCGCCGGATGTACCGACCTTGATTTTTACCCCGGGCACCTGGCCGGAAAATACACCGCAGACGATCGCCGCATCATGGCCGAGGGCAACATCGAAAATTTCGAGGAGGCTTGGCAGGATAATGGTGAAGCCCGTTTTTTGAGCACCACGAAAGTTCCGCTTTTCGATAGTGATAGCAAGGTTTACGGAATTCTCGGCATCGCTGAAGACATCACCGACCGCAAACTGCAAGCCGAAGAACTGCTGCGACATCGCGAACACCTGCAGGAACTCGTCGCACAAAAAACCGGCGAACTGGAAATTGCGCGACGCAAGGCCGAGGTCGCCAGCCAGGCAAAATCCGCCTTTCTGGCCAACATGAGCCACGAAATCCGCACGCCCATGAATGCCATCAGCGGCCTCACGCACCTGCTCATTCAGGACGCCCCCCGCCCTGAGCAAGCGGACCGCCTGGCCAAGATCGACGCTTCCGGCAAACATCTCTTGTCGATCATCAACGACATACTTGACCTGTCCAAGATCGAAGCCGGCAAGTTCAGTTTGGAAGAAGGGGATTTCGCCCTTGAGCAGCTACTGGATCATGTCGCGTCGATTATCGGGGAATCCGCACATGCCAAGGGATTGAGCATTTCAATCGATACCGATCACGTTCCCGTCTGGCTCCGGGGAGACATGCTGCGCATACGACAGGCGATGCTGAACTTTGCCGGCAATGCCGTGAAATTCACGCAGACAGGCAGCATTTCCCTGTGCTCCGAACTGGAAGAAGAACAAGCCGGTCGCCTAAAAGTCAGGTTTTCGGTACACGACACCGGCATCGGCATCCCGCCGGAAATCCAGGCTCGTCTGTTCCACGACTTCGAGCAAGCGGACGCCAGCACGACCCGCAAATATGGCGGAACCGGCCTTGGCCTCGCCATTTCCAGGCGACTCGCCGAAATGATGGGCGGAGAAGCCGGCTGCAATAGCCGCCCAGGCATCGGCAGCACGTTCTGGTTCACTGCCTGGCTACAGCGGGGACATGGGATCATGCCAACCTCCCAGCCAGCAATCCAGCCGGCAGAACACGACCTGCGCATGCGTCACGGCGGCAACCGGATACTGCTTGCCGAAGACAACGAAATCAACGTCGAAGTCGCTTTGCAACTGCTGCACGGCGTCAATCTGATTGTCGATGTGGCTGAAAATGGCCGTATCGCGCTCGAAAAAGCCACGAAAAACCACTACGACCTGATCCTGATGGACATGCAGATGCCGGAGATGGATGGCATCGCCGCCAGTCGCGCCATCCGCAGGCTCGATTCGTGGCAGACGAAACCTATCCTGGCAATGACCGCCAACGCGTTCGAGGACGACAAAGCAGCCTGTCTGGCTGCCGGCATGAACGACTTCATCACAAAACCGGTCGAACCCAGCGAGCTTTACGCAGTATTGCTGAAATGGCTCCCCACCGGCGGCAATGCGCTGCCTCCCCTACCCCAAGCGCCTGCTGCAACGCCCAGCGGGATCGAGGAGATATTCTCGCGCCTGGCGACATCGCCCGACATCGATATCGAACGCCCCCTGCAAACCTTTTCCAGCCACAAGCAAAAAGTGCTTGAACTGCTGCATCTGCACGGTGAGACGACGCCGCAAGCCATCGTGGAAATTCAGGCCAGCCTGAGCGCCAAGGATTTCGCCACCGCCGAACGACTGGTGCACAGCATCAAAAGCAGCGCCGCTTACCTTGGTCTCAAAACCCAGTACCGGATTGCGCAGGAACTCGACGATGCATTACGGCAACCCCACCCCGACGAGCACGCCACCAACGAATTGAGCCAACAACTTGAGCATTCGCAACAGATTGTCGACCGGCTGTTGAACCCTTGAAGCGGATTTAGATGGCAAACGACATCAATCCGTCATTTCACCTCCGCTTCACATAACCTCATCACCAACTCACCCACCCCGTCCAGACTCGCTCCCGTCATTCAACCAGGGAGTCAATCATGGACAGGAAACTGCTTTACAAGATCGTCGCCATCGTCACGATGTCGATCCTTCTGCTGATACCGCTGGCGCTGATCGAGGGGCAGATTCGCGAGCGCAGCCAGCGGCAGCATGAGGTGCAGCAGAACATTGCCGAGAGTTCGGCCGGGGCACAGACGCTGATCGGGCCGATTGTCGTGCTGCGTTACCGCGAGCGCCTGCGCGAGACGCGGGTGGCGCCGGATACCGGCAAGGTCACCGAGAGCACGCGGGTGGTCGAGCATCGGCGGCTGGTGGCGCCGGAGTCGCTGAGCATCGAGGGCGACGTCAAGGTCGAGACGCGCCAGCGCGGCATTTACCAGGCGCGGCTGTTCCACCTCGACAGCCAGGTCGCTGGCCGTTTCCGCTTCAACGCGCCACCACCGGGCGGCGATGCCGAGCTGCTCGACCTGCAGGCGACGCTGGTCGTCGGCCTGTCCGATCCGCGCGGCGTGGCCAGCGATCCGGAGGTGACGATCAACGGCCAGCGCCACCGTTTCGCCAGCGGCAAGGTCGATCCGGAAATCATGCCCTTGCAGCCGTTGACCGTGACACTCGGGCGCATCGAGGCGGGCAAGCCCTACGATTTCTCGCTGGCCTTTCCGCTGCACCTGACCGGTACCACACGCCTGGCCATCGCGCCGGTTGGCGAGAGCAACCGCATCGCGCTGAAGTCGGCCTGGCCGCATCCGAACTTCGGCGGCCGCTTCCTGCCGCGCGAGCGCAGCGTCGGTGCCGACGGTTTCAACGCCCGCTGGGAAGTCTCCCACCTCGCCCGCAACTTCGACAACGCGCTCAACCCGAACAGTGGCGAGGCGCTGGCGATCGACTTCATCAACCCGGTCAACGTCTATCTGCAATCGGAGCGCGCGGTGAAGTACGGCGTGCTGTTCATCGTGCTGACCTTCGCCGGCTTCTTCCTCACCGAAATCCTGCGCCGGGCGCCTATCCATCCGCTGCAATACCTGCTGGTCGGGCTGGCGCTGGCGATCTTCTTCCTGCTGCTGATCGCCTTCTCCGAGCACATGCCCTTCGCCACCGCCTACGGCCTGTCGGCGGCGGCCTGCATCGTGCTGATCGGCTGGTACCTGGCCGGCGCACTCGGCGGCTGGCGTCAGGGCGCAGCCTTCGGCGCCGGGCTGAGCGGGCTTTACGGCGTGCTCTTCGGCGTGCTGCGTTCGGAAGACAACGCGCTGCTGATGGGCAGCCTGCTGCTCTTCGCGGCGCTCGGCGCGACCATGCTGGCGACCCGCCGACTCGACTGGTACGGCCTCGGCCGCAAGGCGGAGGACGCCTGATGCCGGCCGGCACCGCGTTCGGCCGCGGCGCGGCGACGCTGGCGGCGAGCCTCTGGCCGCTGGCGCTGCTGCCCTCGGCCTGGCATTACCAGCATCCGCTGCTGTTCAGCCTGCGCCACGGCGAAAGCGTGCTGCTCTGGGGCCTGCCGCTACTCGGGCTGCTCGGCTGGCGGCGGCTGCCGGGCCTCGCCCGGGTGCTGCTGCTCGGCGTCGGGCTGCTGCTCGGCTGGCAGGCGCTCGACTACCGCTTGCAGCGCGAGGCGGTGCTCGCCGCCGGGCCGGCAATGCGCGCGGTCGGCCGGCATTTCGTCGTCGGCTACACCGCTGTCGACGAAGTCCGCGAGCTGGCGGCCAAGGGGCTGATCGGCGGCATCTACGTCGGCCGGCGCAACGTGCGCGGGCGCAGCCTGGCCGAGGTGCGCACCGAGATCGCCGGCCTGCAGGCGGTGCGCGCCCGGGCCGGTTTGCCACCGCTGATCGTCGCCGCCGACCAGGAAGGTGGCCCGGTCAATCACCTGTCGCCGCTGCTCGAACGCCTGCCGCCACTGGCCGGCGTCGCCGACCAGCCCGACCCCGGCATCGCCGCGCAGGCCTACGGCGCACGCCAGGGCGGCGCGCTGGCCGGGCTCGGCGTGACGCTCAATTTCGGCCCGGTGGTCGACCTGCGCCCGGCTAACCAACCAGCCGGCGACATGTTCAGCGACATCCCGGCGCGTGCCATCGGCAGCGATCCGGAAGGCGTCGCCGAAGTCGCCGCCGGCTATCTCGACGGCCTCGCCGCCAGCGGCGTGCGCGGCACGCTGAAGCATTTTCCCGGTCTGGGGCGGGTTGACCGTGACACGCACCTGCACCCGGCCCGCTTGAGCGAAACGCCGGCCGAACTGGCCGCCGACTGGCTGCCCTTCCGCACCCTGGCCGGCCACGCCGGCAGCGCACTGATGCTCGGCCACGTGACGCTGGACGCGCTCGACCCCTACCGTGCCGCCTCGCACTCGCCGGCCATCGTCCGGCTGCTGCGCAATGACTGGGCCTACGACGGCGTGCTGGTCACCGACGACCTGAACATGGGCGCGGTATACAGCCAGGGCATCGGCAAGGTCGCCAGCGAAGCGCTCAATGCCGGCGTCGACCTGGTGCTCGTCAGCTACGATCCGCGCCAGGTCTACCGGGCGATTTTCGCGGCGGCGCAAGCGCTGGAACGGGGCCGCATTGACCCGGCCCGGCTGACCGCGGGCGACCGCCGGCTGCAGGCGCTCAACCGGCCGCCGGCTGGCGCAGCGGCAACGTGACGCGGAAACGGCTGCCCTGGCCCGGCTGGCTGAAGGCGCCGATCGTCCCGCCGTGGATCGAGACGATCGCGTAGGCGACCGACAGGCCCAACCCCATGCCGGCACCGGGCGGCTTGGTGGTGAAGAAGGGATCGAAGATGCGCGACAGGTTTTCCGGGGCGATGCCGCGACCGGTATCGACGATATCGACCCAGGCCTCGTCGCCACCGACGCCAGTGCGAATGCCGACGCTGCCGACACCGTCGATCGCCTCGACGGCGTTGGTCAGCAGGTTCTTGAACACCTCGGCCAGTTCCGACGGCCGGCACTCGAGTTCAGGGACGCCGGCATAAACCGGCAGAAAGCGGATCCGTTCGCCGGCAAGCGGCGCGATTCGCGCCCACGCCGCGTCGAGCATCTCCTGCAGCGCCGCCCGGCGGCTGCCGCTGCCCTGGGCATGCGCCAGCACGCGCAGGCTGGCGACCATGGTCGCCAGGCGGCCCGTTCCCTTGAGCGATTCGTCGAGCAGATCGAGCGTATCCTGCCGCAGGAAATCGAAATCCATCGCCTGCTTGGCTGCGGCAATCTCCGCCAACAGCGGCGACTCGGGGGACATGCCGGATTCGCCTCGTCGGTAGCGGTCGAGCAGGTCCAGCATGCTGCCGACGTAGCGCCGGAGCGCCTCCAGGTTGGACTGGACGAAACCAATCGGATTACTGATCTCGTGCGCCAGCCCGGCCGACAGCTGGAAGATCGCCGCCAGCTTTTCCGCCTGCAGCAGGCGCCCCTGGGTTTCGTCGAGCTTGCGCTCGAGCAGGCGGCGATGGGTTTCCGAGCGGAAGCGTTCGGTCACATCAAGAAAGCTGACCACTCGTTTGACCCCGGCCCAGACGGCCGGCTGCGGCTGCGAACGCCACTCGATGACACGACCGTCGAGGCATTCGAGCGTTTCGCGCCAATTGGCGTCGGCTTGCCCGCACAAGCGCGCGAGACTGTCGCTGAACGCCTGCGGTTCGGACAATTGCGCCAGCACTGCGGCCATCACCTCCTCGTGCCGCCAAAAGGCGATGACCTCGTCGGGAATCCGGAACAAGCTGACCAGCTGCGAATTGAAACGAATGATGCGGTCGTCGACATCGAGCGCCAAAATGCCTTCGTCGGACGATTCCAGGATGGTGCCCAGCAGTTGCAGCAGGTTCTCCGTCTGCGCCTCCGCTTCGAGCCGTTCAGCCGCCTGCCGGACACGGTCGGCGACGCAGGACTGGTGGCGTTCGAGCGCCAGCGCCAGCAGCGCAGTCAGGGTTTCGCCCGCCAATGTCTCTCCGCGGGCCAACTGCGTCAGACAGGCCTCGACGG
Organism: Azonexus sp. R2A61; assembly: GCF_021401135.1. Lineage (GTDB taxonomy): Bacteria > Pseudomonadota > Gammaproteobacteria > Burkholderiales > Rhodocyclaceae > Azonexus. Next base: position 959,239 of record NZ_JACBFO010000002.1, read on the forward strand.
CGGGCGGACGCTCCGCTGCCGCCGGGAAGGAGCGTTCGATCAGGTTGCGTATCCGGTCATCCATGAGACACCTCGGCAACGATTGATGGCTGGCGCGCGCCCGGCCACCCTCTCTGCGATCCAGCATAGCACGTGTCGCAGGCCCTCCGGCAAGCCGTTCCGACAGCAAAACGGGGGCGGAGAAGACATCCCGGAGGCAACTGGCGAAGCCCCGGCAAAACGCAGCGACAACAGCCGCCTCTGCTAGAATCTCGGGTCCGATTTTTCCGGTGCCGCCCCGTCAGGGCGGCACTTCGCCCCTGGAGCCATTCGCCATGTACCAGTCCCCCCTTCTTCAGGATCTGCATGATCGCGGCCTGATCGCGCAACTGACCGACGCGGCGACGCTCGACCAGATGCTGATCGAGAAGAAGGTGACGCTGTATTGCGGCTTCGATCCGACGGCCGACAGCCTGCACCTCGGCCATCTGGTGCCGGTGCTCATCCTCAAGCGCTTCCAGCAGGCCGGCCATCGGCCGATCGCGCTGGTCGGCGGCGCCACCGGCATGATCGGCGACCCCAGCTTCAAGGCCACCGAACGCAAGCTCAACACGCCCGACGTGATCGCCGGCTGGGTGAACAACATCCGCGGCCAGGTCTCGCCCTTCCTCAGTTTCGAGGGTGACAACGCGGCGCTGATGGCGAACAACCATGACTGGTTCGGCACGATGAACTGCCTCGATTTCCTGCGCGACATCGGCAAGCACTTCTCGGTCAATTCGATGATCAAGCGCGAATCGGTGCAACAGCGGCTGGAACGCGAAGACCAGGGCATTTCCTACACCGAGTTTTCCTACGCGCTGCTGCAGGGCTACGACTTCGCCGAACTGTACAAGCGTTTCGGCTGCGTGCTGCAGGTCGGCGGCTCCGACCAGTGGGGCAACATCACCGCCGGCACCGACCTCACCCGCCGCCTGCACCAGACGCAGGCCTACGGCCTGACCGTGCCGCTGATCACCAAGGCCGACGGCACCAAGTTCGGCAAGACCGAATCGGGCGCCGTCTGGCTCGACCCGAAGAAGACTTCACCCTACGCCTTCTACCAGTTCTGGCTGAACACGGCCGATGCCGACGTCTACAAGTTCCTGAAGTTTTTCACTTTTCTGCCGGTCGACCGCATCAATGAGATCGAGGCGGCGGACAAGGCCGATGGCGGCAAGCCGCAAGCCCAGCGCATCCTGGCCGAGGAAGCCACCCGTCTGGTACACGGCGAACAGGCGCTGATGGCCGCCCGGCGCATCACCGAATGCCTGTTCTCCGGTCAACTGCTCGATCTGACCGAAAACGACCTGGAACAACTGGCGCAGGACGGCATGCCCGGCATCGCGCTGGACAGCGCCGCCGACGGCCTGATCGACGCGCTGGCGGCAAGCGGCCTGGCCAAGTCGAAATCGGAAGCGCGCAGCTTCATCCAGAGCGGCAGCGTGACGATCAACGGCGACAAGGCCGACGCGCTCGACCACCGCATCGTCGGCGAACAACGCCTGTTCGGTCGCTTCACCATCCTGCGTCGCGGCAAGAAGCAGTACGCGATGCTGCGCTGGCAATAACTTTCCGGAGCCATCTTGGACTTCCTTCTCTCGCCCGAAATCTGGATCGCCTTCTTCACGCTGACCGCGCTGGAGCTGGTGCTCGGTATCGACAACATCATCTTCATCTCGATCATCGTCGACAAGCTGCCGAAGGAAACGCGCGAAGTGGCGCGCAAGCTCGGGCTGTTCCTGGCGATGTTCATGCGCATCGGCCTGCTCGTCGCGCTGTCGTGGATCGTCGGCCTGACCGAACCGCTGCTCACCGTCTTCGGCTACGGCTTCTCCGGCCGCGACATCATCCTGATCGGCGGCGGCCTGTTCCTGATCTGGAAAAGCACCGGCGAAGTACACCAGTTGCTCGAAGGCGAGGAAGGCGAAGCATCGCGCAAGGTCGCCAACAGCTTCGCCGGCGTCATCCTGCAAATCATGATGATCGACATCGTCTTCTCGCTCGATTCGATCATCACCGCCGTCGGCATGGTCCGCGAAGTCGGCGTGATGATCGCCGCCGTCGTCGCTTCGGTCGGCCTGATGATGCTGTTCGCCGGCGCCATCGGCCGTTTCGTGTCCGACCATCCGACGATCAAGATGCTGGCGTTGTCCTTCCTCGTCGTCGTCGGCGTCGTGCTGATCGCCGACGGCTTCGGCCACCATGTGCCGAAGGGCTACATCTACTTCGCGATGGCTTTCTCGGTCGCCGTCGAAATGCTCAACATCCGCCTGCGCAAGAGCGCGGGCAAGCCGGTGGACCTGCGCGAACCTTACGTGCGGGAAGAACAGGGCGGCTGACCGTGCGCCAGCTCCTGCTCGACCTGCTGCCCGACAGCCCGCCCGGCCTCGACAACTTCGTTGCCGGCACCAATGCCGAAACGGTTGCCGCGCTGACCGCCTGGCTGGCTGGCGCCACCGAGGATCCCTCGTTCTATCTGTACGGCGAGCCAGGCTGCGGCCGCAGCCACCTGCTGCAGGCCAGCGGTTTCGCTTACATCGACGCCGCACGCGACCCGGCGCTGAAAACGGCCGGCGACGACGAACTGCTGGCGGTCGACAACGTCGAGTCGCTCGACGAAACCGGCCAGATCGCCCTGTTCAACCAGTTCAACCGGCTGAAAATGGCCGGCGGACGCTTGTTGACCGCAGCCGGCCAGCCACCGCAACACCTGGCGCTGCGCGAGGACCTGCGCACCCGGCTGGGCTCCGGGCTAATCTACCGGCTGCAGCCGCTGTCCGATGCCGAAAAGGCCGAAGCGCTGGCCGCCCAGGCCCGCGACCGCGCCCTCAAGCTCGGCCCGGAAGCCATCGATTACCTGCTGCGCCACGCCCCGCGCGACATGCGCACGCTGTCCGACTTCGTCGTCGCCCTCGACCGCTACACGCTCGAACACAAACGCGCGGTGACGCTGCCGCTGCTGCGCGAACTGCTCACCCAGGAAACCTCGTCATGAATCTCGCCCTCTTTGACCTCGACAACACCCTGCTGGCCGGCGATTCGGATTTCGAATGGGCGCAGTTCCTGATTTCGCGCGGCGTCGTCGACCGCGAGCTCCAGGAAGCGAAGAATCGGCAGTTCTACGAGCAGTACAAGGCCGGCACGCTGGACATCCAGGCATTCCTCGCCTTCCAGCTGCAACCGCTGGCCCGCCACCCGCGCGCCGAACTCGACGCCTGGCACGCCGAGTACATGGAACGCCACATCCGGCCGATCATGACCGCCAAGGCGAAAGCCCTGGTCGCCGAACATCTGGCGGCCGGCGACGTATGCGTCGTCGTCACCGCCACCAACAGCTTCGTCACCGGCCCGATCGCCCGCGAATTCGGCATTCCCCACCTGATCGGCGCAATTCCTGCGGTCGACGTGGGTAACGGTGCATTTTCCGGCGCGCCGACCGGCGTACCGTCGTTCCAGGGCGGCAAGATCGTCCGCGTCGAACAATGGCTGGAGGCCCAGGGCCTGTGGTGGGGCAGTTTCGCCAACACCAGCTTCTACAGCGATTCGCACAACGACCTGCCGTTGATGCAACGGGTGAAGACACCGGTCGCCGTCGACCCGGACGATAAATTGCGCGCGCATGCCACGGAAATGGGCTGGAAAATCATCAGTCTGCGGTAAAATCGCGGTTTTCCGCAGTCCGGACGACGCTGTCGCCGCTTCCGCCCCACCCGTGATCCGAAAATTCATCTCCCGCGTCCTGCGCGGCAAGAAACCGGCCGCCCGATTCGGCGAACCGGCCGTCATTCCCGTTTCCAGCCACGGCATCACCCGCGATCGCCTGTCCAGCGGCAGCCGGCGTACTTGCGAAGGCCTGCAGGCAGCCGGCTTCAAGGCCTATGTCGTCGGCGGCGCCGTGCGCGACCTGCTGATCGGCGCCGAGCCCAAGGATTTCGACGTCGCCACCGACGCCACGCCGGAAGAGGTGCGCCGCTGTTTCCGCCGCTCGCGCATCATCGGCCGGCGTTTCCAGATCGTCCATGTGATGATGGGCCAGGAGGTCATCGAAGTGACCACCTTCCGCGGTCAACTCGACGAAAACACCAAAACCGACGAGCACGGCCGCGTGCTGCACGACAACGTCTTCGGCACCCAGGCCGAAGACGCCGCCCGTCGCGATTTCACCGCCAACGCGCTGTACTACGACCCGAGCAGCGAAACGGTGCTCGACTACCACCACGGCGTCGGCGACCTGAAAGCGAAGACGCTGCGCATGATCGGCGAGCCGCGCGCGCGCTACCGCGAAGACCCGGTGCGCATGCTGCGCGCCGTCCGGCTGGCCGCCAAGCTCGGTCTATCGATCGATCCGGCAGCCAAGAAGCCGATCCGCGAGATGGCCGACTTGCTCGAGAACGTGCCGGCCGCGCGCCTGTTCGACGAGATGCTCAAGTTGCTGACTTCGGGCCATTCGGTCAAGTGCATCACGCAGTTGCGCGACGAAGGCCTGCACCACGGCCTGCTGCCGCTGCTCGACGTGATCCTCGAACAGCCGATGGGCGAGAAGTTCGTCATGCTGGCACTGGCCAACACCGACGAGCGCGTCCGCCGCGGCAAGGGCACCTCACCCGGCTTCCTGTTCGCCACGCTGCTCTGGCACGAGGTGCTGGCGCACTGGGACAAATTGAAGGCCAAGGGCGAATCGAAGATTCCGGCGCTGTTCCAGGCGATGGATACGGTGCTCGACGTGCAGGGCGAGAAGCTCGCCATCACCCGCCGCATCGCCGGCGACATCAAGGACATCTGGGCCCTGCAGCCGCGCTTCGAACAACGCGCCGGCAAGCGGCCGTATGCGCTGCTCGAACATCCGCGCTTCCGCGCCGGCTACGACTTCCTGCTGCTGCGCGCACAGGCCGGCGAGCTGGACATGGACGTCGTCGAATGGTGGTCGCATTTCCAGAATGCCGACGGTGAAAAACGCGGCCAGATGCTGCTGCCGGACACCGGTGCCGACAAGAAGAAACGCCGGCGTCGGCGCAAGAAACCGGCCGGCGAATCCGTCGACCGCAGCGACGCCGCCTGAGCGCGGTCGACCGGCTTTTTTCCCGAAAATCCCCGTAGACCGCAGATGAGCCTTGCCTACGTCGCCCTCGGCGCCAACCTCGGCGATCCTGTCGCCACTGTCGAAGCCGCCTTCGCGGCGCTGGCCGGCCTGCCGCAGAGTACGCTGCGCGGCCGCTCGGCGCTGTACCGCACGGCGCCGGTCGGCATAGAGACGCAACCGGAATTCGTCAACGCCGCCGCCTGCCTCGACACCACGCTGGCACCGGAAGCCCTGCTCGACGCCCTGCTCGCCATCGAACAGGATTTCGGACGCGTGCGTGCCGAACGCAACGGTCCGCGCACACTCGATCTCGACGTGCTGCTCTACGATGAACAGGTGCTCGATACACCGCGCCTGACCCTGCCGCATCCGCGCCTGCACCTGCGCGCCTTCGTGCTGCAACCGCTGGCCGAGCTTGCACCGGCGCTGCGCATTCCCGGCCGCGGTACGTTGGCCGCCTGGCTACCGGCCGTCGCCAACCAGGGCATCCGCCGCCTTTAACCCAGCTTGCACACCGGGCGTCGCTGTGTATCCTAGGCGTCCGTTTCACGACAGCGAGTCATCCATGTCCGCACAAACCATCACCCGCCGACTGACCCAGGCCGATCTGGCCAAGCTTTACCAGGCTGGCGAGAAAGTCGTCATGTTCACCTGCTACGACGCCAGCTTCGCGCGCCTGCTCGACGGCGCCGGCGTCGAATGTCTGCTGATCGGCGATTCGCTGGGCAACGTGATCCAGGGCCACGACACGACGCTGCCGGTGACCGTTACCGACATCGCCTACCACACGGCCGCCGTCAAACGCGGTTCGGAACACGGGTTCGTACTCGCCGACATGCCCTTCGGCAGCTATCAGGAGTCGCCCGAGCAGGCTTTCCGCAATGCCGTGACGCTGATGGCAGCCGGCGCGCAGATGGTCAAGCTGGAAGGCGGTGCCGAGATGGCGGAGACGGTGCGCTTCCTGGTCGCCCGCGGCATCCCGGTTTGCGGCCACCTCGGCCTGACGCCGCAGTCGGTGCACGTGCTCGGTGGCTACAAGGTCCAGGGCAAGGGCGAAGCCGCCGCGCAGCGCCTGAAGGAAGACGCGCTGGCGCTGCAGCAGGCCGGCGCGACGATGATCGTGCTGGAAGCGATTCCTGCCGCACTCGCCGCCGAAGTCACCACCATGCTGCAGATCATCACCATCGGCATCGGCGCCGGCCGCGACTGTTCCGGCCAGGTCATGGTGCTGCACGACGCCTTCGACATCCCGCCCGGCCGCAAGGCCAAGTTCGTCCGCAACTTCATGGATGGCGCCAGCTCGATCGCCGACGCCGCCGCCCGTGCCGTCGCCGCCGTCAAGGACGGCAGCTATCCTGGCCCGGAACATACTTATTCCGCCTGATCTTCACGGAAACGCCATGCACATCCATTCCGCCATCGCCGACCTGCGTGCCGCGCTCAAGCCGCGCGGCCGCATCGTCTTCGTGCCGACCATGGGCAACCTGCACGCCGGCCATATCAGCCTGATGCAGCAGGCGCGTGCCCACGGCGACACGGTGGTCGCCTCGATCTTCGTCAACCGGCTGCAGTTCGGTCCGAACGAGGATTTCGACAAGTACCCGCGCACTTTCCAGGCCGATTGCGACAAGCTCGCGGCAGCCGGCGTCGACGTACTGTTCGCGCCGACCGAGTCCGATCTTTATCCCGAGCCGCAGGAATACTTCATCGAACCGCCGGGCATCCAGGATGTGCTCGACGGCGAATTCCGCCCGGGTCACTTCCGCGGCGTCGCCACCGTCGTGACCAAACTGTTCAACTGCGTGCAGCCGCAGGTCGCGCTGTTCGGCAAAAAGGACTATCAGCAGCTGATGGTGATCCGCAACATGACGCGCCAGCTGGCCATGCCGATCGACATCGTCGGCGGCGAAACGGTGCGTGCCGACGACGGTCTGGCGCTGTCGTCGCGCAACGGCTACCTGAGCGCCGCCGAACGCGCCGAGGCACCGCGCCTGTACCGTCTGTTGTGCGAACTTCGTCAGGCGGTCCGTTGCGGTGAGACGGATTTTGTAAAACTGGAAAAATCCGTCATCGAGCAGTTGACCGCAGCCGGCTGGAAGACCGATTATGTTGCGGTGCGACAACAGTCCGACCTGACCCCGCCCGAATCCGCAAACGCCCCACTGGTGGTCCTTGCCGCCAGCCGCCTGGGCAACACGCGGCTGATCGACAATATCGAGCTATGAACTGCGGGAAAATCATAATTATGGCGGTTGACAGAGGGTCTGTTGCCGTTAAAATGCGCTTCCCCAACTCTCCGGATGAGTGAAACCATGCAGAGAACGATGTTGAAATCCAAGTTGCATCGCGTGACCACGACGCACGCCGACCTGCACTACGAGGGTTCCTGCGCGATCGACGAAGACCTGCTTGAAGCTGCCAACATCAAGGAATACGAGCAGATCGACATCTGGAACGTGAACAACGGCGAACGCTTCACGACCTATGCGATCCGTGCCGAACGCGGATCGGGCGTCATCTCGGTCAACGGTTCGGCTGCCCGTCGCGCCGCACCCGGCGACATCCTGATCATTGCCACCTTCGCGATCTACAACGAAGTCGAACTGGCCAAGCACGAGCCGGAACTGATCTACGTCGATTCGCAGAACCGCATCGCCCGCCGCGGCCACAAGATTCCGGTCCAGGCGGCCGCCTGAGCGAACGCCCGTTTCCGTTCGGTGAAAACCCGCCTTCCGGCGGGTTTTTTGTTTTGGTTACAATGGCCTGACAATATTCACAAAACAATGGAGACAAGATGGGCGTCATTTTCGCCAAGACCCCGAAGGGGCAGGTCGAGGTCGCCGCGCGATCCGGAGGGCTGACACCCCGGCAGCGGCGCGTCCTGATCATGGTCGACGGCCGACGGACGGTCGAACAACTGCGCGAGATGCTGCAGACCGATGACCTTCAGCACACCCTGGGCCTGCTCGAGGAAAGCGGTTTCATCGAGATCGCCGGCCTCACCGACGAAGCGGGAAGGCATCACCCGCCACCGGATACGCCCCTGCCGGCAATCACCGCCTTCCGCCCGGCACCAGCGCCGGCGAACGAGAAGGAGCTGGAAATGGCGCGCAACTTCATCCAGAACACGCTGAAGACCTTCTGCGGCCCCTATGCGCATCTGCACATCGTGGAGGCCGCCTACGCAGCCAAAACCCACGACGAATTGCGCCAGCAGTTCGATCCCTGGTTCCACGCCATCGTCCAGACCCGCGAAGGACGACGGCGTGCGGAGGAGTTGCGCGGGCTGCTGCTCAAGGTCATCTGAGCACGCCCGGCACGCCAACGATCAGTCGGCGGCTTCCTTCTTCTTGGGCTTGCGCGGCCGGGCAGGCGCCCGCTTGGCTTTCTTCGGCTCGGCATCGTCGCCAGCCGATACGGCCGGCGTGGTATCCGCCAGCGCTGCAGGCGGTACGTCGGTAGCGGTTTCGGCGACGACCGGCGCGTCGCCACCCTTGCGCGGTCGACGGCCGCCTCGACGCTTTTTCTCGCCGGCCGGCAGTGCTTCTGCTGCGCTTTCCGGGGCTGGTGCCACGACGACCGCCTGGGCATCGACAGGCGCTTCCGGCTCGCCGGCAACCGGGACCGACTCGATGGTCGGCGCATCGGCATCGCGCCGGTTACGCCGGCCAGCGCGACGCCGGGCCGGCTTTTCGTCTTTTGCTTCAGCCGCGTCGACGACCGGCGCTTCCGGCAAACCGGACGCCTCGCCGACCCCGGTTTCGACCTCGGTTGCTCTGGCCACGGCGCGGGTCACGAAAGTGCCCGATTTCTCGTCGCGACCAACCGCCAGCAAGCCGCGGCTGGCAGCCTCTTCGAGCAGGTTGCCGAAGGTGCGGAAGCCGAAGTAGTTTTCGTTGAACCCCGGGTTGCGCCGTTTGACCACTTCCTTGAGTACCGAAGCCCAGGTGCGCTCCGCCTCGCCGCGGTCGGCCATCAGATCGGCAAAAGTCGCCGACACCAGTTCGACCGCTTTCTGCTTGCGCTCTTCCATCTTCTCGCGACGCTTGGCCTCCTCTTCCGGCGAACGTTTTTCGCGCTCGCGCCGCTCGGACGAACGCGACGACTCGCGGTCGCGCACCAGATCGTCGTAATAGATGAATTCATCGCAATTGGTCACCAGCAGGTCGGAACACGACTGTTTGACGCCGACGCCGATCACCCGCTTGGCGTTCTCGCGCAGCTTGGAAACCAGCGGCGAGAAATCGGAATCGCCGGAGATGATCACGAAGGTGTCGACGTGCGACTTGGTGTAGCAAAGGTCCAGCGCATCGACGACCATCCGGATGTCGGCCGAATTCTTGCCCGATTGGCGGACGTGCGGGATTTCGATCAATTCGAAATTCGCCTCGTGCATGGCCGCCTTGAAACCGCGGTAACGTTCCCAGTCGCAATAGGCCTTCTTGACGACAATGCTGCCCTTGGCCAGCAGACGTTCCAGCACCGGACGGATATCGAATTTCTCGTATTGCGCGTCGCGCACGCCCAGCGCGATATTCTCGAAATCGCAGAACAGCGCCATGCTGGCGGTTTCATTGGCAGCCATGTAACACCTTGAATTTGAACAAGGCGGCAGTATACCGCCTGCGCTACGGCGAAAGCGGTATTGCATCGCCGGAGGGCCCCTGCGACGATGCCGCCATCTTCCTTATTCCCGAGTCCGACCATGTCCGGCAATCTCCTGAACATCCCCGCCCTGCTCGGCCGGCTGCCGCTGTTTTCCAGCCTGACCCCCGAAGAAGTCGCGCGCATCGCGGCCGGCACCCGGGAACAGCATGCGGCACGCGGCGACATCCTGTTCCACAAAGGCGATCCGAATCTCGGTTTTCACCTGTTGCTGACCGGCCAGGTGAAACTGGCCTTCATGTCGGCCCAGGGCAACGAGAAGGTGGTCGAGATCATCCGCCCCGGCCAGAGTTTCGGCGAGGCGATCATGTTCATGGAAACGCCTTACATCGTTTATGCCCAGGCGCTGGACGATGCGCATCTGCTACATGTCGCAAAATCGGCCGTTTTCGCCGAACTCGACCGCGACCCGAAACTGGCTCGCAAGATGCTGGCCAGCATGGCGGTGCGCCTGCACCAGTTGATGGCCGATCTGGAAGCCAATTCGCTGCATTCCGGCAAGGAACGCATCGTCAGCTATCTGCTGCGCGATCTGCCACCGGAACAGACCGGTGCGGCCCGCGTTCAACTGGAAACCACCAAGGGCGTCGTGGCCTCGCGCTTGAACCTGACGCAGGAGCATTTCTCGCGCATCCTGCACGAACTGGTCGTCGCCGGCCTGATCGAGGTACGCGGCCGACGCATCGAGATTCCTGCGGTCGACCGGCTACGCGCACTGATTTCCTGAACGCGGTGATGAAATAAAAAAGGGGCGAATCGAAATTCGCCCCTTTTGCTTCGTCGACCGCAGGAATCAGTCGGTGATCAGCTTGCCTTGGTTCAGCAGGTTCTGGATCACTTGCTGGTCCGTCGTGCTGGAACCCACCAGATTCACCCCCTGCAGGACGATCTGCTGCACGTCGTTGCTGCTGACGTTGCTCGGCAGGCCACCGGCGGCATTGTTGTTGCTGAATGCGCCGTTGGTGCTGACGTAGATCGTCGTGTTACCGCCCGAGTACTGGAAGTGCAGGTAGTTGTCGAGAGCATCGGCCGTGGTTGCCGAGCTCGACAGCAGATCCCGCAGATCCAGACGATCGCCACCGCTGGCGTAGGCCGCCGTATCGAAGTCGGTGATCGTATCGATCGCCGGCGATGCGGTCGTGCCGGCATCGGCCAGCGTCCAGGCAAAGGTATCGGAACCGGCACCACCGGTGAGCGTGTCGTTGCCGGCACCGCCCCACAGGATGTCGTTGCCGTCACCGCCGACCAGAAGGTCATTACCGGCACCACCGCTGAGCAGGTCATTGCCGGCGCCACCGTAGAGCTTGTCGTCGCCGGCACCGCCCGAGATGATGTCGTTGCCGTCGTTGCCGTAGATGGTGTCATTGCCGGCCAGGCCGTTGATGATGTCGTCACCGGCAGTACCGTTCAGCGTGTCGGCAGCAGAGGTTCCGTTGATTTCACCGCCGGCGTAGCGGGAAACGTTCATCGTCAGCTGACCGCTGGCACTGTCACCGTCGTTATCGACCAGCGTGAAGCCGATCACTTCCTGCGCCGTACCCGTCATGCTGGCCGACGGACGGTAGGAGTAATCACCGGTATCCATATCGACAACGAAAGTACCACCCAGCTCGGTCGTGATCGTCAGCGTATGCGTCGCCGCATCCCAGGTATGGGTGTTCGTCGCACCGCTATCGTTGGTTACTGCGATCGTGTTGTTCGCAACGTTCCAGGCATAGGTGCTGCGGTCGCCCAGGGCGCCGATCGAAACCACGCTGAGATGCCCACCATCGGCACCAACCGCACCCGGCGTGGCACCGGTCAGCAGATTCCCGGAGGTGCTCGGAATCGCCGTTGCCTGGAGCACGGACGACAGGTTGTTCTCGTTGAGCACCTGAATGGCGTTGGTGTTCGTCCCGGTAATGCCGTTGTAGGCAATCGGGTCGATCAGCGCCATTGCCGAAGTGCTGATGCCGGAACCGACACCGATGGCCACCGAGTTGATGCCGTTGGCCGTCAGGAAGTTCTTCCAGAGCGTTTCTTCGGCAGCGTTGATGCCGCTGTCGCTGGAGCTATCCACATTGTTCAGCGCAGTGCTGTTGCCATCGCCCCGGTTCGGCGCACCGTCGGTGAGGAAGTAAGCCACGTTCTGCAGCGTCCCGCCCGGCGGCACCGTCGTCAGCTTGCCTTCATTGCTCCACGAAGCGATGGCCTGAGCCAGCGCGGCATCGTAGTTGGTGTTGCCAGTGGCCGCGACCGCGTTGATCAATGCGATGGCATCCTGAGCCGTCACCCAGACCGGGCTGCTGCTGCTCGCCGTACTGGAGAAGGTCACCAGCTGGACCATGACCTCGCCATAGCTATCGTAGGTGTTGATCAGGTTGACCAGCGCTGCCTTGGCCAGGGTCAAGCGGGTTCCGGCCATGCTGCCCGAGTTGTCCAGAACAATCATCACGTTGGTGTTCTGGGTCACGGCGACATCCTGGATCAACGTGCCGGCGATCGGCGCATCGTCCTCGACCACTACGCTCAGCATGGCAGTGTTGCTGCTGCTGCCATTGCTGACGGTCACCGGAATGTCGAAGCGCAGGGTGTCTTCGCTGCCCGACACCGGATGATCGACCGGCCCCTTCAGCGTCACCGTGTAATGACCATCGGTATCCACGGTGATGGAGATGATCTCCTTGCCACCGGCAGAACCGGTCAACGAGCTGGTACCGACACCGCTCCAGGTGACGGGTTGGCCGCCCGAGGTGAGTACGGCACCCACGGGACTGCCGGCCAACGCACCGATCACGGTCGGCGAAGCCAGCGAGACGCTGTTGATCGCCGTGCCGACATCGAGTGTTCCGCTGTAAACCGTAGCATTGGTGGTATCGGACGTACCGCTCGCATCCTGGATACCATGCGCGAGGCCTTCTTCCGAAACAACCGCGACCTCGGCAGCAATCGACAGGGCAACCGCAGAGCCCGTGCCGACCTCGGTATCCGCACCATCCTTCGCCGTAGCCGTAACAACGACTTGCAGCGGATCAGGGGTTCCGGCCGGCACCGACATGGTCAGGCCGGTGATGGTGACGGCCTTGGTGACCGGATCGACTTGAACGGCATACGAACCGCCACCGCTCTGCAGCGGCAAAGTCCAGGTCCCATCGGGATTCTGCGTCCCATTGGACAGCGTTACCCCTGCCGGTACGGAAACCGTGATGGAGGCAATCTCTTCCGAATAGTCGATATCGCTCGGCGAAGCGGTAATCGTCACCGGATAGGTCTTGCCGGTTTCGTAAGTGATCGAATGAACCAGATAGTCGTCACCGGCGTTCGGCGCCGTGAATTCAATCCGGCTAATTAACTCACCATTGGCAGAAACAGCAGTGAAGGGGGCATCGATGATGTCTGTCACACCCTTAACCGTCCCGGTTCCAATAACGTTGCCTTGCGCATCATAAAGGACATACTGCGCCCGCTCGGCAGCGGCCAACCAGGAGAACTGGATGGTTGCGCTGGCCACAGGGTCATCGAAGGTCACCGCCAGTTTTTCGGATTGCGAACCCCGGCGACCGATTTCCGCATTGGCGGCGCCACCATCGGCATCGCCAACCACACCGAAGCCGCTGACCTGGGTGGAGGGTCCGCTTTGAACCACGCTCACCGTGCCGTCGGTGCCGTTAAGGTTGTATGCGGTAACGGTATATCCCTGCCCCGACGCCAAAGCGTTCGTATTGTTGATCACCGTGGTATTCACGACCGGATCGCCGATCGCCACCGTAACGACCGGCACATCGGCAACCGGCGTGACATTGATGTTCAGCGTCGACACATCGGTACTCACCCCGTTGCTCACCACATAGGTCACCGTCGGGACCGGGCCGCTGTAATCGTGGTATGGGCTGAAGGAGTAATCGCCGTTTGCCTGAACGGTCAGCGTACCCTTGCCGGCAATCAGCACCGAAGAGCCATCGGCCAGATGAGTCTGGCTATCGCCAGCCACGGTAAACGACACGACATGAGCAGAGCCGACCGACGTCTGGCTGTTGGTCAGCAAATTGCCACCCAGCAGATCCGTATCCTCCAGGGTCGTTACTGACTCGTTACCGTCGGCAATGTCGTTGTCCAGGATCGTACCGATACCCGTCACCGGCGTCGCGTTCTGTGCCGTTCCCGCCGTCAGCTGGATGGTTTCAGTCGATTCCAGCTCGCTGTCGTCGATCGTCGGCACACGCACCGTGAATGTCGTCGCATTCGCCGGAACATTCACGCTGAAACTACCGTCGGCACCGATCGTCACCGGCACGAAATTCACACCGTCGAACGAGACCTCCACCGGCGTTCCCGTGTCCGTCCCCAACGTCGCATCACGATCCGTCGGGTCCGCCGTGTTCCCAAGGTTCAGCGTCACCGTCGTCGGGAATTCGCTCTTGTTGCTCAGCGTCACCACGAAGTCCAGGTTGTTGCCTTCCGTTTCCCTCGGATCCGACACATCCGTCACCGTCGGACGGTCGTCCACCGGCGGCGTCGGCGGCGTCGTCGGCGGCGTCACCGGCGGCGGCACCGACGTGCCGTCGTCAACAATCGTCCCAACACCAACGTCCGTCCCGCGCAC